>NZ_KB904755.1 GCF_000380185.1 Thiofilum flexile DSM 14609 | reverse complement strand
GGCGTTGCCCTTGTATGAGCGCTCATTAGCGATTCGTGAACAGGCGTTGGGTAAGGATCATCCTGAGGTAGCGACGAGCCTGAACAATCTGGCGGTGCTCTATGAATCAATGGGTGAGTATGCTAAAGCTTTGACCCTGTATGAGCGCTCATTAGCGATTAATGAAAAGGTGTTGGGTAAGAATCATCCTAATACCAAAATAACTAGGGAGAATTATGAAAGGGCGTTGCAAAAATTAGAGTAATCAAGATATTCCAGTGGCTATCCGTTATTCTTGCGGATAGCCAAATCAGTGCCTAGCTTAATAGGATCAATTTGAAGCTAATTTTGCTGTTAAGAAAGATAGAATATCGGCTGCTGCAACTTTTTCTGCTTCACCGCCTTGACGTGCTTTATATTCTAGCTCACCGGCTTGTAAGCCACGCTCTGAAACCACGATCCGATGCGGAATACCTAAGAGTTCTTGATCGGCAAACATAGCACCGGGGCGCATATTACGATCATCCAGCAGGACTTCAATCCCTTGCGCTTGTAACTGTTTGTATAGCTCTTCTGCTTTAGCGGCGACTTCAGGGGTTTTATGCATATTTAATGGGGCAATGACTACCGTGAAAGGAGCCATGGTAGCAGGCCAAATAATACCCGCCTCATCGTGATTTTGTTCAATGGCTGAGGCTACAATACGCGATACCCCAATACCATAGCAGCCCATAAACATGACTTCGGCTTTGCCTTGCTCATTGAGTACCGTGGCATTCATGGCTTGAGAATATTTCTTGCCTAATTGAAACACATGCCCCACTTCAATCCCGCGAGCAATATCTAAAGTGCCTTGCCCGTCTGGACTAGGATCACCCACCACGACATTACGCAGATCAGCGACTCGTCCTAGCGGTAAATCACGCTCCCAATTAATCCCAAAGTAGTGATAATCATCTTGATTAGCACCTGCGCCAAAGTCAGACATATTAGCCACAGTGCGATCGACGATATAAGGGATAGGGCAATTTACAGGGCCTAAAGAACCTGCACCCGCTCCCATAATGGCACGAATCTCTTCATCGGTGGCAAGTTCTAAGGGGGAGGCCACTTCGGGTTGCTTTTCGGCTTTGACTTCATTCAGGGTATGATCACCGCGAATGAGTAAGGCAACAAACTTAGCCTCGATTTGATCAGAAGCCTTCACGATTAAGGTTTTAATCGTTTTTTCAATGGGGAGCGAGAAATTCGTGACTAAGGCATCAATGGTTTTAGTATTCGGAGTGTGGACTTTGCGCAATTCTTCCGTGGGGCTAGCACGTTCAGTCACCACTGCGACCGCCTCGGCTAATTCAATATTGGCGGCGTAATCGCTATGGTTAGAAAAGACAATATCATCCTCACCGGAGCTAGCTAACACTTGGAATTCATGCGAGGCATTGCCCCCGATGGAGCCAGTATCGGCTTGCACCGCACGGAATTTTAACCCTAAGCGGGTGAAAATCCGGGTATAGGCATCATACATATCCTGATAGGTCGCTTGTAAGGACTCAGGCGTGAGGTGGAAAGAATAGGCATCTTTCATTAAAAACTCACGCGCCCGCATTACGCCAAAACGGGGACGGACTTCATCACGGAATTTGGTTTGAATCTGATAGTAGTTCAGCGGTAGCTGTTTATAGCTAGTGACTTCTTTACGCACATAGTCAGTAATGACCTCTTCATGCGTCGGGCCATAGCAAAAATCACGTTGATGACGGTCTTTAATGCGCAATAATTCAGCGCCATATTGTTGCCAGCGCCCCGATTCTTGCCATAGCTCAGCGGGTTGTACCGAGGGCATGAGGATTTCAATCGCCCCGGCACGATTCATTTCTTCACGGACAATGGCCTCGACTTTGCGTAATACACGTAAGCCATATGGCCCCCACGTATAAAGACCTGAAGCGAGGCGGCGGATCAGACCCGCTCTGACCATTAGCTGCTGGCTAATGACATCCGCATCATTGGGTACTTCACGCAAGGTATTAATAGGCAATTGAGAAACGCGCATTTGAATCTAGTCCATCCGAAATATTGAATGGACGTGATTATACTGCGTTTAGTCTTTTTTCTCATCAGTTGCACTGTCTTTGTCTTTGCCTAATATTTCTGGCGCACAGACGGTACTGAGGGTTTTTTCGGCCTCTTTAATCTTGGCATCACGCTCTTCAGCGGAGAGTAGACGTTCACCTTGCTCATCTTTCCAACGAATCAAGGCATTAGCCAACATTTGCTTTAAAGCCTGCTCTTGTTCTGCACAAAAAGTCTCAACCTTTTTCTTACTATCTTCACCTTGCGCTTTAGCCTCGGCTAAGTCTTTGGGAATTTCAGGTAAGTCTTTTTCGGGTACTACCGGCTCTTTTTTGTCGGCTGCGGGGGGCGGGGTTTTATTTTTGGAGCTATAGAGTTGCAGCTCTTCGCCCATATTTTTAGCTTTGGCATTAGGCGGTGGGGTTTGGGAATAGTGAGTTTTACCTTGCTCATCCGTCCATTTATAAGCTTCAGCGTGTGCGTTTACAGCTAAATGACTCAATAGCAACGCAACTAGGGAAATGATAACAGGTTTCATAGTTAATCTTTTATTAGTTAATAAATACTGTTTATCTTTGGACAAAGTATGCCATGAATGATTCCAAAAAGGAGGTACTAATCATCGGATTGCGAGTAGCCGTTGATTCAGTTCCTCTACAAAGAAACGAAAACGCGCTGCATTAGGGTTGTCTTTCCATAAATACAGTAAGTATTCATTGGTTTGTGCTTGACGAAAGATGACTAGGTTGGTGGTGTAAAGTAGAAATTTTTGTAAGGGGACAAAGGTTCCGACAAAGAATATAAACGCTAAAATATAGAGCAGCCCAATCTTGGTGACATAAGCAGCAATCAAACAGCCCAAAGCCAGCGCCAACACAATAATGGTATTGAGCAGCCAACGCATTGAAAAGGATTGGGCATAGGTAGGATTAGGTTGCAGTGTCGCCAACGGAATACGCGTTTGCGCCTTGTGTAAGAGTGAAGATTCGTGAATGGTGAGTTGCTGGCCTGCGAGGATTAAATGGCGTTTGCCGAAGAGCCAGTGACTTTGTTGTAGTTCAATAGGGGTATCAGATTGCATGGTATTATCATCATTAGTGATTAGTATGGATTAGTTTAAGTATGGACGACGAGGTGAATACTGCGCCAATACAAGCCGATAATCTGCGTAGCTGAGGGGGTAGATGCTTAATATCTGCTCTTACTAATCACTTTGAATCCTCCATAGCCCCTTTGCTATGATGCAAGCAGTTTAATCAGGGGTATGTTTAGATATGGATTCGATTCAGACGCGCATTGCTAGTGAATTAGTCGTCAAAGTTCAACAAGTTCAAGCCACTATAGAATTATTAGATGAAGGCTCGACCGTTCCTTTTATTGCCCGCTATCGCAAGGAGCGTACCGGGGGCTTAGATGATACACAGTTACGTTACCTAGAAACACGCTTACTTAGCCTGCGTGAATTAGAAAAACGCCGTGAAACCGTACTGAATTCGATTCGTGAGCAAGGCAAACTCACGCCTGAGTTAGAAGCACACATTAATCAGGCCGATACTCGTACTGTACTCGAAGATTTATACCTACCCTATAAGCCTAAACGCCGCACTAAAGCACAAATTGCGCATGAGGCCGGCATTACGCCCCTAGCAGAGGCACTGCTAGCAAATCCTAATCTAGATCCCATGAGTGAAGCCGCTAAATACCTCAATCCTGAATTAGAGTTTAATGAGGCTAAAACCGTATTAGAAGGTGCGCGGCAGATCATTATGGAAAAGATGGCAGAGGATGCCACTACGGTCGGTGATTTACGCCAATACCTATGGGAACAGGGGGTACTCAGCTCTAAAGTGATAGAGGGTAAGCAAACGGAGGGGGCGAAGTTTAGCGATTATTTTGCCTATCAAGAGTTATTATACAAAATCCCCTCCCACCGTTATTTAGCCCTATTGCGCGGACGTAATGAGGGCATACTGGATTTAACGCTGGATATTCCTATGCCAGAGGGGCAAACCCATCCGTGTGAAGTGAAATTGGCTAAGGCATTTGGCATTCAAGATAAAAGCCGTCAGGCAGATAAATGGCTACTCGATACCGTGCGCATGACTTGGAAAGTAAAGCTCCACAGCCGTTTAGAGCTAGATCTGAAAAATCAGCAACAAGAAGAAGCCGATAAGGAAGCCATTCGAGTCTTTGGTGCCAATTTAAAAGATTTATTGCTCGCCGCTCCCGCCGGAGCACGCGTCACGATGGGCTTAGATCCCGGTTTACGTACTGGAGTCAAGGTCGCAGTGGTCGATAATACGGGTAAATTACTGGAAACCTCCACAATTTACCCCCACGTACCGCATAATAAATGGCAAGAGTCCTTAGCTCAATTAGCCGCTTTGTGTCAGCGCCATAAAGTGAATTTGATTAGCATTGGCAATGGCACTGCCTCGCGTGAAACGGATCAATTAGCCGCAGAGCTTATTAAAAAACAGCCTGACCTTAAACTGACCAAAATCGTGGTATCCGAGGCGGGCGCTTCGGTCTATTCCGCCTCTGAATTAGCCGCCAAAGAGTTCCCTGAGCTAGATGTTAGTCTGCGGGGTGCAGTATCAATTGCGCGACGTTTACAAGACCCACTAGCGGAGTTAGTCAAAATTGATCCTAAGTCGATTGGTGTGGGGCAATACCAGCATGATGTGAACCAAACAGAACTCATGCAAGCCCTGAATGCCGTGGTCGAGGATTGTGTAAATGCGGTGGGGGTGGATGTGAATATGGCCTCGGCTCCCTTACTCGCGCGTATTTCTGGTTTAAATAATACGCTGGCTGAGAATATTGTGGCATTTCGCCAAGAACATGGTCGTTTCCAAAACCGCGAGCAACTGAAAAAAGTACCACGTTTAGGGGCTAAAACCTTTGAACAAGCGGCGGGCTTTTTGCGTATTCGGGAGAGTAATAATCCACTAGATGCCTCCGCCGTACATCCTGAAGCCTATGCCTTAGTAGAAAAAATGGCGCAGGGGAGTGGCTTGGTAACTCAGCAATTAGTGGGTAATGCCGAATTAGTAGCAAAACTCAAACCTGCTGATTATGTCACCGAACAATTTGGTCTGCCTACCCTAAAAGATATTTTAGCCGAACTAGAAAAGCCCGGTCGTGATCCACGTCCTGCCTTTGTGAGTGCGACTTTCCGTGAGGGAATAGAGCGGATTGAAGATTTACAGGTGGGGATGTTGCTAGAGGGCGTGGTGACTAATGTAGCGAATTTTGGTGCCTTTGTGGATATTGGGGTGCATCAAGATGGCCTAGTCCATATCTCGCAATTAACCGATAAGTTTGTGAAAGACCCGCGCGAAGTAGTACGCACTGGCGATGTAGTCAAAGTGCGAGTGGAAGAGGTCGATGTAGGACGTAAGCGTATTGCTCTAACTATGCGCCTACAAGCGGCTAATCAATCCGCCAAAAGTACTGAATTAAAAAGCAAATCTCAAGAAACCTCATCCTCTAACCGCGCGTCTAAACCTAAGGAGGCTGCTAAACCTGTAGGTAACTCAGCGATGGCGGCTGCTTTTGCGCGTGCTAAAAAATAGTGAGGTAGTCAAATGTTAGTGCGATGGATGCAGGGCATAAAGTATTTACTCATGCTGGTCATAGGTAGCTTATTAATGAGCTGTGCGCCTCAATATGAGACGCGCTATGAGCTAACACCCCCGAAGACAGCCGTTGGTTTGCAATGCCTACAGCCGTGTGAGGCTAAGGCGCAGCAGTGCCGTAGTAGCTGTAGTGCGCGTTATGATAGTTGCAGTGCTAAGGCTGAGCAGCAGGCCAAGCTTGAGATGCCTCAGCGTATGCAAGAATATGAGCTTGCCATGGATGTATGGCGAGCGCGGTATCAACGCTATCTTCAGGATAAAATGTTTTATGATATGCGCCGTGATCAAGCTCGCTCCATGCGTAATATGTGCATGAGTACACCACAAAATCCTAGAGCTTGTCCGCGCTTTGATTATCCACATTGGGGGCGTCCATCAGAACCTGATGATAAGCCTATAGCACCCACACTAGCGTCTGAAACCAAACGGATTCGCAAAGCCACCTGTCAACTCGATTGCCAGTGTGATACTCAATATCGAAGCTGCTATAGTAGTTGTGGTGGTGGTGTCAAACCCCAACAAATCTGTATTAGAAATTGTAATTAAAAAATCAGACTAAACGGAATCCCCTTTATGAATAAACTTGCTCTTGTTGCTGCTGTTCTAGGTGCGTTAGGTGCTGGATGGGCAGGCAGTACTTGGTATGTTGGTCAGCAAACTGAAGCTTTGCTCCAAGCTCAAATTGCCCAAATGAATCAAATGATTAGCCAAACGCCACAGTTAGCAGGAATGAAGCTAGAACTGGCGGATTACCAAAAGTCTTTTAGAGCGGCTCAGGGTAAAGTCAAAGTCAATTTACCCACGAATGTAGGCGAGGATATGCCGCAAGCGGTGAATATTCTGCTGGATATTCATCATGGCCCCCTATTATGGAGCAATGGAGCACCGAATTTAGCCCTGTCTCATATTCAAAGCCGTTTAGATGAGTCGAGTTTTAGTGAAGAAAGCCAGAAAAAAATAAAAAGCCTATTTGATAATAAAGCGCCTGTTATTGTTGATGCGGATTTGAAATTTAATAATAGTGCCGATTATACTGTAGCGGTCAATCCGTTGAGCTATGATGATGCCGAAAAAGGTGCGGCATTTAATTTTGCGGGTTTGAAATTAACAGGTAGTGCTATGCGTAGCATGCAAGGGGAGAAAACTGTATTAGAAGGGCCTTTAAGCGGCAAAATTGGCAAAATTGAACTCAAAGGTGCTGATGATTTTTTAATGCTATTACCAGAGTCTGAGTTAGCGATTGAGGCTAAGGGAATAGTGGGCGGAGAGTTACTAAACAATACCGTTGATTTAACCATGCCCGGTATTTCGATTAAATCTAAAGACTTGCCAGAGCCGATTAGTTTTGGATTAGCTTTAAATAGTACTCAAGCGGTTAAAGATACTGATTCAGAGGGTAAGTTTGGTCTGACTATTACCGACTTAATGACGCCCCTTTTGCCTATTAGTAACGCTAAATATCAGTTTAATTTTAGTGGTTTTAATACCGCAGGTTTAAAAGCAGCGGGTGAAGCATTTAGTGCCTTAGAGCCGGTGCAAAATGAGTTACGCTTATTAGATGAAATGAGTGAGGCTAATCAAACTGGCTCGAATAGTGAAACCGTGACTTCGGTAACGGAATCTCCTGATGCGGAAATGGATGAGCCGGCTAGTACTACAGCCGCTCCAGATGATGAGGTAGCGAGTACTGAGACCACAACGGCTCCCGCCGAGGGGGATACTACTGAGGGCGTAACAGAGGGGCAAGCCGTGTCAGCCGTTCCAGAGGAGCAAGCACCGCCTGATACACCAACCGAGGAGGAGGTTTTAGTAGAGGAAGCGCCAGAGGTTCAGGCTAAACGGGCAGAGCTGAAAAAACAGCAATCCGAACTCATGACTCAAGCCTTTGATGTGGTATTAAGCAAAGTCTTGCAGGCTGATAAAAGCCGAATCCAGCAAGATATTAATGTAGAAAATAAATTGGGAGTGGCGCATTTAGATCTCGATTTAAACTATAAGGGCAATCAAGATAAACAGCCCATTACAGTGGAGCTATTACAAACCCTAGAGCCAAAGCAGTTATTGCAATTAGTCAGCGGCAAAGTTAATTTTAATTTTGATCGGGATCTCTTTCCCATGGCGACTTTATTTCTGGAGCAGCCTTTTATTAACAAAGAGAATAATAAATATACCATGAACTTAGAACTAGCCGGTGATAAGTTGGTATTAAATAATAAAGCTATGAGTGTTGAAGAGTTTATGGCTCTGCTGACCACTGCTTCTAATAATTTAAGTGGTGGAGATGAGGAAGATTCCGATGAGGACACGGATGAGACAACAACATCTGAAACACCTTCATCTGAAACCGCTACAGAGCCAGAGGATAACCAGTCAATGCCCGCAGAGACAGCTCCAGCGGAAACTCCTAAAGCTAATAATTAATTAGCCGATAACTAAGTGATAAGTTTGCCCTCTATTAAAACGATGTAGAGGGTATATTGTCTAAGTTAAGTAGGTATACCAAAGTAATCGGGTATTTCTGGAGCAGTCTTGGCGGCAGGGAAGCCGCCTTGTAGCGTACAGGGAGGTATTCACAGCGGCTGCGGAAGAAATACTCGATGACTTTGGCTCAGTGACTATCCTAACCGATTTCGGTATTGCTAGCGCAGTTTGTGCCTCTTTCTTAGATTTAAGTTTTGTCGACAATCCGTCGGGCATGTTAACCTTGCACCCTATCCCACACGGGTTAATGGAGCCAAAACATGACTGTCATAAAGCAAGCTGACGTGATTGCTAGTGTTGCAGATGCACTGCAATTTATTTCTTATTACCACCCTAAAGATTTCGTAGATGCTATGTATGCTGCTTGGCAGCGCGAAGAGTCGCCTGCGGCTAAGGATGCCATTGCACAAATTTTGGTAAATTCGCGCATGTGTGCCGAGGGTAAACGCCCAATTTGTCAGGATACGGGCATTGTAACGGTATTTGTAAAGGTCGGTATGGAGGTGCAATGGGACGCAACCATGAGCCTAACTGACATGATTAATGAAGGGGTGCGCCAAGCCTATTTAAACCCTGATAATGTATTACGTGCCTCTATCCTATCTGATCCAGCGGGAGCGAGAAAAAATACCAAAGATAATACCCCAGCGGTCATTCACTATGAAATTGTCTCTGGTAATACTGTCGACATTCAAGTCGCAGCTAAAGGGGGAGGGTCAGAAAATAAATCTAAAATGGCGATGCTAAATCCTTCCGATAGTATTGTGGATTGGGTACTCAAAACCGTGCCGACCATGGGAGCAGGGTGGTGCCCACCCGGCATGTTAGGGATTGGTATTGGCGGAACTGCCGAAAAAGCCGCCCTCATGGCTAAAGAAGTACTCATGGATCCGATTGATATTCATGAGCTTAAAGCGCGTGGGGCTAAAAATAGAGCCGAAGAATTACGCCTAGAGCTATTTGAAAAGGTCAATGAGCTAGGGATTGGGGCGCAAGGTTTAGGGGGATTGACTACCGTACTAGATGTCAAAATCATGGATTACCCTACCCATGCTGCCTCTTTGCCGGTGTGTATTATTCCTAACTGTGCCGCGACCCGGCATGCGCATTTTGTCTTAGATGGTTCCGGCCCTGCCTTCCAAACTCCACCGAGTTTAGCGGATTGGCCTGATATGACTTATCAACCTGGTGCTAGTGCGCGGCGGGTTAATCTTGATACGGTCACACCAGAGGAAGTTAAAACATGGAAACCCGGTGAGGTTATTTTACTGTCTGGTAAAATGTTGACCGGACGTGATGCCGCCCATAAGCGCATGGTGGATATGCTCAATAAGGGGCAGCAACTCCCGGTCGATCTTAAAAACCGCTTTATTTATTACGTGGGCCCCGTTGATCCGGTGCGTGATGAGGTGGTAGGGCCTGCAGGGCCGACCACCGCCACTCGTATGGATAAATTCACCCGCCAGATTTTGGCTGAAACCGGCTTGATTGGCATGATTGGTAAGTCAGAGCGTGGACCCATTGCCATCGATGCGATTCGGGATTATGGTGCGGTGTATCTGATGGCGGTCGGTGGCGCGGCTTATTTAGTCTCAAAAGCGATTGTGGGTGCTAAAGTGCTGGCTTTCCCTGAGTTGGGTATGGAGGCTGTTTACGAGTTTGAAGTTAAAGATATGCCGGTGACGGTTGCTGTGGATAGCCAAGGGGTATCGGTTCACAATACAGGCCCTGCTCACTGGAAACATATTATCGAACAGAAAATTGCCGTTGATACTTTAAAAAGCTGATCTTTATCCCCATATCTGATAAAAATTACTATTGTGGAATGCTGCCTGCTGTGTATGATGCAGGCGGTCTTTTTTGAGGGTAGTGCATTGAGTAACACCAGTATTTATCGGATTTCATTCGTCAACCAAGACAAAGTGTATGAAGTGTTCGCCAAACAAGTCTATGAGGCGGATTTATATGGTTTTATTGTGGTTGAAGAGTTGGTGTTTGGAACACAGAGTGAGCTATTGATTGATCCGGCTGAAGAGCGACTCAAAACAGAGTTTGATGCGGTGGCACGGACTTTCATTCCTATGCACGCTATTATTCGTATTGACGAAGTAGAAAAGCCCGGTATTAGTAAAATTCACCCTATTAATGGCACAGCCACTAGTAATGTAAGCCCCTTTACACGCCCTAGTAGTAACAAAAAGCGCGATTAGTGAGCGCTTTTTGTGATAGCCGAGCAGGATAGGCAACTCTATAACGATAATGGTGCTTTAGGATCTAATAATGCTATGGCTGTTGGGGAAATGTATAGTGACCTGCAAACCTTGAGAGGTGGCAGGTTTGCTAAAAGTAACCCTTGCCTGATGTATCTCTGCAATACGTTCTACAATCGATAATCCTAAACCACTGCCACTGGCCTTACTACCTAAGACACGGTAGAAGCGCTGACTGATTTTTGCCATTTCTGCCTCACTAAGACCTTGCCCATTATCGCTAACCATTAGAGTAGGCATGGGTGTATTGTAAATACTAATAGTGATTAAGGTATGTGGCGGGGTATAGCGAATGGCATTGTCTACTAGATTACGTATGAGTACTTGTAGCAGTAAAGGTAATCCCATCACCTCGACATTATCGCTCTCTATTAGCTCTAAACTAATACCGGCCTCATGTGCTTGAGGGGCTAATTCGCTCAATACCTCGGCTGCTAAGGTATGAAGCTTACAAGGTTGTAGTTGTGCATTAGCCGTACTTTCTAGACGTGCTAAGGTGAGTAGCTGAGTAATTAAATGGGTAGCACGTTGGCAGCCTTGTAAGGCATACACTAATGCATGTTGGCGCTCTAGCTCTTGAGTCGCATATTGAGCCACTTGGACTTGGGCGCTAATGCCGGCAATAGGAGTACGTAATTCGTGCGCCGCATCCGCTGTAAAACGGCGCTCATTATCCAGCATAATTTGAATACGTTGAAATAAACTATTGAGGCGCTCAATCAGGGGGCGTACTTCAGCGGGTGCTGATAACTCAATGGGGGTTAAACTATGTGGTTCACGATGAGCAATCAACTGTGCTAACACAACGAGTGGTTTTAAGCCCCAGCTCGCACCCCACCAAATTAATCCCGCGATAATGGGTAAAGCGATTACTAGTGCCAGCACTAAGTTATTCGTCATATCATGAATGACTTCCTCACGCAGAATAATCAGCTCTGCCACTTGGACGAGGTGGGTGCGATCTTCATCCCAAGCACTAAAGACGCGCCAACGTTGCTGATCAACAACCGACTCACTTAAACCCTCTAGTTGATGACTGAGTAGGGTATTGGGCGCATTTTGTGAGTGTAAGGTGAGGCGTTCACCTTTATACCATAGCTGAAAGGCGACCCGTCGCGAGTATTTATGTAATAAAGGCGCATGTTCCGTATCAATATCATCGTCTTCATAGTCGTCGTCATCATATTGATCTAAACCTTGTGCCATGAGTAGGGCGGCGGTTTGCGCTAAATGGGCATCTAGAATCTCATTGACCTCGTGTTTGCTATGGTAATAAATACTTAAAGAGGCGACTAACCACAGCCCAGTGATGGCGCTTAGTAAAATAAGTAGGAGACGTTGCTTAAGGGACATGAGTAGCGCTTAACTAGGGTAAATCATGGGCGTGTCGGTGTTTTATCACGCGGTAAGAGATAGCCCACTCCACGGATGGTTTCAATTAACTGAGGATAGAGTTTGCGGCGTAAGTGATGAATATGTACCTCTACCGCATTACTTTCAATTTCTTGTCCCCACGCATACAGTTTACTTTCAATCTGTTGACGGGACAGTACCCGCCCCGCATTGAGCATTAAGGTGTGTAAGGTAGCAAATTCCCGCCCAGAAATATCAATAGCCTGATCTTGATAATAGACTGTGTGTGCCGCAGGATCTAATGTCACCCCACCAACCACTAAGCTAGGATTGACGTGACCATTTAAGCGCCGCACTAAGGCACGTAAACGTGCCGCCAGTTCACCCATATCAAAAGGCTTAACTAAATAATCATCTGCACCACTATCTAAACCCATAATACGATCTTGTATCGTATCATAGGCAGTGAGAATCAATACGGCGGTATTAGTGTTACGACTGCGCAAGCGTTTGAGTACCTCTAAGCCGGATAACTGTGGCAGACCCAAATCGAGTACTACTGCACTATAGGACTCTAGGTTAAGGGCAGTATCGGCTTGCCGGCCATCTTTCACCCAGTCCACGCTATAACCGGCTTGTGTTAACCCCACCTGCAAGGCATCGCCTAACAGTACATCGTCTTCTACCACTAATACCCGCATTCTTGCATCCTAACTAATCATTAAATAGCCAATGACAAAGCCAACACTCACTAGCACTAAGAGAGCACCTACTATTGGGTAACTGTGCTCAATAGGCTTACCTTCAGACAGGGTTTTTAAGCCAGTGACCATAGAGCGCGGTAAATTTTCTTTATGTAAAACACTACTCACCACAACCCCCGCTATATGTATAAACACGGCGGCTAACATAGCATTGGCTGCAAATTCGTGTAGTTCTTCAAGAAAATCTTCAGCAACACTCTCGCCGCCTAGTTCCCAATATAAACTGATACCACTCAGGGCAATAGTGATTCCTAGTGCTAGTAATATGAAAATCATCCAAGCCCCCGCCGGATTGTGGCCGACATAATGAATCGGTTGCGGATTGAGCAATGAGCGTAAATACAGAACAACTTGCTTAGGTGTATAGATAAACTCACTAAAACGAGCATAGTGTGTTCCCATAAAACCCCAGATCAGGCGAAATAAGAGTAATCCGGCAAACAAATAGCCTAAAGCAAGGTGAATATCGCGATAACGTTCACTATCTCCACTGATATAAGCGCCCGTAAACGATAAAACCAGTAACCAGTGAAAGGCACGAGTAGGAAAATCCCAGACTAATTGAGTGTGTTGCATGGCTAACTCCTAACGTGGGATACGTACGGTATCTTCGTCAAAATTGCCTTTATCGGCCTGCGTATGACAAGCCATACAATTAGCGGCACTTTTAATAGTCGGGTTTTTCCACTTTGCGGATGAAATTTCATCGTGCTCATGTTTAAACCAAGCGGTTTCTGTGATGCGAATTACAGGCTCGCCTTTGATGGTTTCGACGCGGCGTTGACTGGCGTTTTGTTCTAAAAAAGGTAGGATTTCTTGTAGGGTCTCCTTATCTAAACTCGCATCGACTCCAAAATGATTGCCGAGGTCATTCATCAGGGTTTTCCAAGATTCACGCGGCAATAGATTAGGCGGATAGGCGATATGGCAAGCACTACATTCACTTTTCCACGCTTCATTCATGACGTTGATGAGGGAGCCACTCCCCTCATGGTATTTGCTATTGCTTTCACGCTCTTCATGCTCCTCACCCTCATCATTATCACCCATCACAACGGATAAAGTAGCACTTAAGCTAATGAAACCTGCGAATGCCAAAGCAACTAAAAAAGGTCTTTTATATCGCATGATTAGGTTTACTCCTTATCGATTAAACGTGAGTAAATAGGTGATCACATCACCTTTTTCGAGCGCGGTGCATTCACGGTCGAGCACATCATTACAGTTGCGTTTAAACCATTTCTCGACTTTTTTAGTGGAGGTAAAGCGCTCAGCATTTGCACTAGGGGCTAAAGGATCAATGACTTTGCCGGTTTTAGCATGTTTACCTGCTTGAGTAGGATTAGCGGTGTGGCAACTCGCACAACTCCAATCATTGCCATGCGTTTGGTTAAAAAATACTTCGCCTCGACTCGCACTAAAGCCAGTGAAATTTCCTGAGGCTTGTGCAGCAGTAGCATAGGTTTTTAGAAAATCTTGGGGTGTTTCGGCTAAAACGATAGAGCTGAAAAGTAGCATAGTACCCAGCGCTAGTGTGGGTCGCAGCAATGACTTGTGCATGAGAGTGTCCTCTGAGCTAACTAGTTTTAAGATAGCTAGTTAGCTTAGAGGTGTTTTCTTAAAGATAGCTTATCTAGGCTAGCTAGAGTCGTAAGTACTTGAGCTAACGTAATCGGGTCTTTCCGGAGCAGTCTTGGCGGCAGGGATGCCGCCTTGTAGCATACAGGGATGTATTCACTAGGAATCCCCGTCCTTTAGGTCGGGGAGGATGTCAATCAGCGGAAAGAAAAGACTTCTTGATGGAAATCGGTTGCTTTTAAGCCTTCTTTGCTTAAATCCGCATTAATTTTTTCAGCAAATGCGGTAGGGCCACAGAACCAAACACTCGCTGTCTGCCAATCGGGCACCATAGAGCGTAGTTTTTCACCCGTCAGATAGCCATCACGCGCCTCAATAAAAATATGTAAATTAATATTAGCGGCTTTAGCGTCGGCTGCTAATTTAGCTAAAGCATTTTCATCAACTTCTTTAGTCGCATGGAATAGATCAATCACTTTACCATCAGGATTATTCGTGAGGTGTTTCATTTGCGCTATAAAAGGAGTAATACCAATACCGCCACCGATCCATATTTGCCGAGGTTTGTTATCTTGGAAAGTAAAGCGTCCATAAGGGCCTTCTACGATAACGGTTTGTCCTATCTTTAAGCGACTTAATAAGCTTTTAGTATGATCGCCTAATTCTTTAATAATAATAGTTAAAGAGCGTTGGGTTTCATCCCAAGCCGAGGCAATAGTATAAGGGTGAGCACCTACATCAAGGTGTGAATTAATAAAGGCAAATTGTCCCGCCTGATGCCCAGGCCAGCCTTTTTCTAATTGAATGGTGGTTTCTAAAACTTTAAGGTCTTCATAATAATGGATAGAAGATAAAGTCCCACTCACTTGGCGTTTAACACCAACGCGTTTAAACAGCACTAAAACCGCTGCCACTGTACCCGCCGCGAGTAAAGGAATTAATACCCAGCCAATCGGTTGACCCCAATACGGAGCTTTAACTAAAATCAGCGCGTGATAAACCAAGAATAAATAAATAACGGCTAGCCATTTATGCGTTTGCTTAAATAAACGATAAGGAAAACGTTGAATCAGCGCTAGCACTAGCAGTAGGGCGGCGATATAAAACGCCCATTCGCCAATAAACTCCGCAATCCCGCGTTGGCTATTGATAAAAGATTCCAGCGTATTTTGGGTTTGTGTACCATCACCCGGTGGACGCCGACGGGTAGGGCGCTCTAGCCAACCCCAGCCCACCATCCATTTCGTGCCTTTTGCCATCCACCAGTGCATCACACTGAAAATCAGCGCCGAAATGCCGAGCCATTTATGCAAACGATACATTTTATCTAAGCCATTGAGATAACTCTCAATCCAGACCGGACGTACTGCTAGCAACATGGCAATACTCATCATCCCGATGCTGATAATACCGCTGTACTGTACGAACTGATCACGAAAAGCAAAATAACTCAGAGGACTCGGAAAAGGCAGGCTTGCTATAAGCCATAGCAGGGTCAAGCCGACCAAGGCTATCCATAGCGTGATTTTAATAGGTTTCATTGTTTTAGACTCAACTTAAGATCTCATTCAATACTATCAATTAATTTTTGTTTAAGAAGTTTAGCCTAAAAATAAGGAAGCTTGGTGGCACAATTGTGTAAATTATCCACGCCGATTGTTGAATTTGATTTAAAGCTAAGGCTTTGATTTAATAAAAGGATAGCATCTAGCTCCCCCTAACCCCAGCAATAGGAGTGTTTTATTATGGCGACGATTGAGTTACGTGGCGCTGATCCCGTGGATATTCAGCAGTTATCTGAGCAGTTAGTCAGTGAATTAAAAGGGCTGGATGCGGATGTGGATTGGCAAATTCACTATTCAACTGAGCATATTGAGAGTAAGGACATTACTCGCGGCATAGACTTAGTGCCTTATATTCCCATTGCGGTGGCAGCGGTGAGTGCGGGGGGCGCATTGTCATTATTTTTAAGCCAAGACAGTATCTTAGGTAAAATAGCCCAGATTTTTGAAAAGCAGGTGGAGAATAAAAAAGCGGAGCTGATTATTAAGACCGAGGATGGTAGCTCGATTGAAATACGTGCCAATATGACCGGACGCGAAATTGAAAATATTATCCGCGAAGTGAATCGGCGGGATCGGGCGGCTAGTACGGATACTACGACTAATACTAGTTCATCCGGTGATAATACTAGTTCACCCAGTGAGGCAAACTAGGCTGGCGGATTAGGTTTGAGCTAGTACAAATTACTTTTTTATGCTTGTTTCTAAGCATGTCCATGCTCAGTAATATACTGCTTTAGTGCGTCATCTAGTCGGCTCTGCCAGCCTTCACCAGATTGCTTAAAATACTCCACTACCTCAGCACTTAGGCGAATAGACACAGGTACTTTTAACGGTGCCTTTTGTTTGCCGCGTTTGGGATATTGTACCGTAGCATTTTTCCAATAGGTTGCGACTTCTGCGGAATCGTTGGGATTGTAGTCTTCATCATCAGGCTCTACGGTATCCGGTGCCTTATTTAAGGCGGCTTGCATTTGCTCTTTACTGAATATCTTTGAAGTATTGCTTGGTTTCATGTTTAGTGGCCTCTCGGCAAGAAATGATATGTACATCAAGTTCACGATCTACCCACACCATGAACACGACACGACCTCGCAACCATGCAAGGCTTTGTAGGCGTTGCTCACCATAGGCTCTTCGATCATCCTCTATAGTCAACATCGGAAACTCAAAGACCTCATCTAGGTCGTTAAAGTCAATTCCGTGCTCCTCTAGATTGCTTAAACGCTTGGCCTCGTTCCAAGTTGCCATAGTGGTTAAATACCTTTTTTGTATACACGATAAGACTAGCATCAGTGCTAGCAATAAACAAGGCAAGGTTGTCCTCTATAAAAGAGCCGATGGGCTTGTAGCAATCAGGAGAGTAATTAGGGTGATTCTGTGCATATTTTTAAGGGATTTAAATACTGCTTTGTATTTTGTTTGGTACCACTTGAAATGATATGAGGTAACGGGTGCAACAGGCACCCTTAAATCCTTAGAACTGTTACGTCATAGTTTGAAATGCCCTGTTTTCTTAACTATTTTTATAGTGTGTTATAGCGGTTTGGATTTACCCCGTTTCATTCGATGAGGGATCTATCATGATACGTTTTATAGTGGTTTTATGCTTTAGTTGGGCAATGACGACTGGTTCGGTCGTCTTGGCAGATGCCACCCAAGATTATAACAAAGCTTTTACGGCTTATGAAAAGAAAGACTATGCGACAGCGCTCAAACTCTTGAAGCCTTTGGCAGAGCAAGGCAACACTAAGGCTCAATTTTTTATAGGAGTTATGTATATCAATGGATGGGGAGTAAAGCAAAATAAAAACACTGCTTTGCAGTGGCTCACCAAAGCGGCAGAACAAGGTGATGCTGATGTTCAATATTACCTAGGGCTTCAGTATTCCCTCGGTGATAGATTCAAGCAAGATGATAACAAAGCCATACATTGGATTACCAAAGCGGCAGAGCAAGGGCTGGCTAAGGCTCAATATAACCTAGGGCGTAAGTATTCACTCGGTTATGGGTTCAAGCAAGATGATAGCAAAGCCATACATTGGATGACCAAAGCGGCAAAGCAAGGTCATGTTTATGCTCAATACCACCTAGGGCTTATGTATGCTAACGGTAAGGGAGTCAAGCAAGATGATGGTAAGGTTCTGGAGTGGATTACCAAAGCAGCAGAACAAGGCCATGTTACGGCTCAATATCACCTAGGGCTTATGTATGATATTGGCGAGGGAGTCAAGCAAGATGATAGCAAAGCATTGCAGTGGATTACCAAAGCGGCGGGACAAAACCATGTTAAGGCTCAATATTACCTAGGGAGTAGGTATGCTAAGGGTGAGGGGGTTAAACAAGATTATAGCAAAGCATTGCAGTGGTTTACTAAGGCGGCAGAGCAAGGCGATGCTGACGCTCAATATAACTTAGGGCTTATGTATGCCAAGGGCGATGGAGTTCAGCCAAATGATATCAAGGCCGTAAAGTGGTATACCAAAGCAGCAGAACAAGGCCATGCTGATGCTCAGTACTACCTTGGAGTTAGTTATGCCCATGGCGTGGGAATCAAACAAGATGATAATAAGGCTATGCGGTGGCTTACCAAGGCGGCAGAGCAAAACGATACGACGGCTCAATACCTGCTAGGGTTAATGTATGCTGATGGTGAGGGAGTCAAGCAAGATAAAGGAAAGGCTGTGCAGTGGCTTACCAAGGCGGCAGAGCAAAACGATACGACGGCTCAATATCTGCTAGGGTTAATGTATGTTGATGGTGAGGGAGTCAAGCAAGATAAAGGAAAGGCTATACAGTGGCTTACCAAGGCGGCGGAACAGGGCGATGCGAATGCTCAACAAGCCTTGAAGTTGCTCAATATAAAATAATCGGCGACCTCATCTAAAAGGCTAAGAGTGAGCTTCTGGCTCACTTCTTACGCTTAATCAGCAGCTTATTGAATGCATGGCTAGTTGGTGAGGAGAATTAAAAAGTAGTATAATTATATGATTTTTCAATTAAAATTGCTTTTTTATTCTTGCCTAGACGTATCATAAGCCTCTAAACAGGCACTATTGGGATTATTCACAAACGCCTCAACTTCACCCCTAATCGTTAGCAGTAATTCAACAATACGTTGCCGAGGTTGATTACCACATTTGAGCCAAATAACTTTGGGGGTGCCCATATAGTGCTGAAAAGTCATGAAAGTCACTATCTTGTGTCACCAAGACAAAATCATTTTGCTTAGCATAATCCTAGACCTCACGATCACTGGCCGACTCCATACCAGCTAAGGCAATCTGTGATGAATCAGGATAAGCCTCTTGAATGAAGGGAATAATCCGTTGAGATAGATTTTCATCTAAAAGCAGTTTCATGCTACCACTAAAACCTGCAAGGTGTGCTCACGATTGGCCGCAAATTGTAAACAAGCCATAATATCCGCAGCTTCTAACTCTGGAAAGTCTTCTAATATTTCTGAGATACTCATTCCTGCCGCAAGCCAACCCAACACATCATAAACTGCAATCCGTAAACCTCTAATACAAGGTTTACCACTACGCTTACCTGCCTCAAGAGTAATTCTATCTAAGATTTTTGTTTTCATATTAGATCACTCCATTATTGTCGGGTCTTTACTGAGATGCTGAACGCATATGGACTATTATAGACATAAGACGGTGAAGGGAATATATTTTTAAATTAACTTGTTGATTATTTTATAATAAAAACTTTGTAATTATAATTTGCTACACTGCTACTACACGCAAGCATAAGATAGTTATTTTTTGAAAGTAGATGAGGTTTGCACTTTACCCATTGAGCAAGAGGGAGATAAAGGTTTCAGTACCTAAGTTTGATTGCTGGTTTTCGACAGGTCTATCAAAGCGTTGGGTAAGATTATGGTTTTGCTTGTACTAGCTCAAGTTATGGATAGCATCAGTCCGGTGCTAATAGGTTTTGTACTCGCTTTTTAATCCCTATTTGTACATCAGCCCAAAACTCATCCTTATCAGAATCCTTTCTTAAAGGCTCGCCCTTAGTAGGTAAGGCGGTAATATCCCCTAGCTGAAATCCCTTAATGCCGTGTTCTACCCAATCAGGAGTATCCCGCGCAATAATAGGAATCACGATGGCTTCTTTAGCCTGATAACGCTTTAGTGCCAGCGGTAGCTCAATCTCATAACAATAATCCGTAGCAAGAAAATCAGGGCTAATTAATAACAAAATCAGATCAGCCTTGATGAGTTCTGCTTTAATATCCTCATGTACTAGCCCACCGGCTAGCAGTTGCTCATCTGTCCATGCCTTCACCTTAAATTGGCGGCTAATAATTTTTAGGCGTTTCTCTAGTGCTAAACGATGCTCTTTATCCTCTTTTGAGTACGAAATAAATACTTGAATGGCTGGCTTTTCGACAGGTTGGTCAAGGCGTGAGGTAAAGTTTTCCTCTTTCTTAAATTCAGGTAAAGCTTGAGCCGCCTCTTGCCCGCGTTGTAATGATTCTTCATAACGAGGGTGGGGGCTAATTTCGTTTACCAATTGACGCAAAGCATATAGCAATTGTTCCTGATGTGTCCCGCGTAGACTAAACTGTAAATAGCCTTGATTCGATTGGGTTTTATCAGGAATATGACACACTAAGGACACTTGTCCCCATTCAGTCTCACAGTAAATACCCTCCCGCCACGGTTGAGCATTCTCTTTATAGGTTTCGCCCAAACGAATAATCAAGCGCTCGATAATGCTACGGTGCAAGAAGGGGTAGTGAACCTTATAGTGCCAATCCTTAGGGTCATTGCCCCATAATTTCTCAGTCGGATTTTTTTCAGGCAAAAAGGCTGGAATAATGTATTCACGCTTGGCAAAGGGAGTATCCCACTTGCGGTTTGCTTCATAACAAATATGACAATTGCGCATGAAATTAATATAAATTTCGCGCTCAGCTTCGGAGGTGTTTTGCCAAATTAACTGGCTTTCAAAACCTGAGAATTTTCCCCCTTTCTTGAGTAACCGTTCCCGATAGGGAGCCTTACGATCAAAGACTTTATAGACAGCCTCGATAATCCAGTTTTGATCTAAAATGATTTGATCTTGAAACGCACCTTCTCGATAAAATATAACCCCTGTCTTATGCAGGTAGTCTGCAAACCACTCGGCATAATCAATCTGATGCTCTTGACACAGCGTGGTAAATGTTTCAAAGCTCAGAGTTTTGTGGTGAGCGAGTTTATAGCGATTAATCGCCTCTTCAACGGCTAGCCATGAGCGGGGTAATTGGAGACAGACTCGCCCTTTGAGTTCTTCAATCACATCGTCAATCATCCCCTTTAAGCCCTTAATATTTTTATACTGTAAGGCGGAGATTTTAGCGGCTTGGCGAATTTGCTTAGCCCCTAGCATATCAGCGTTGAAGTCAGCAGGGTAAGCACTAAGGTGCTTGTCTGAGCGATCTATCTGATTTTTGACTAGAATCACGGGGCTATTGGGCGCTAGATCATGAATAGCCTCTAGCCAATAGCTCACAGGGTGATTTATTTCTGTGGGTTGCTCTTCGGTTTCCTCTGCCCACACTAAGAGATATAGACAATCGTCACTTAAAAAGAGGCGGTGAGTAGCATGGTAGATTTCTTGCCCACCAAAGTCCCAAAGTTGCCAAGTGATAGGCTCGTTATTTTCAGAGGAGAGGCAGCAGGTTTCAATGGTAATCCCATGCGTGGATTCCATATGGGGAGGTGCAGCTTTTTGATGTTTTAGGGCATAGGCTAGGCTAGTTTTGCCAACGCGACCATTGCCAACGAATTGAATCTTGAGTTGACGCCGCCATTCCGAGCCTTGTTTAAGGGCTAGGTAGTAATGACGCAAGCTTTCATAACAGCCGTAGAAGTAGTGTCCTAATAGCACAGAGGGAATAGAGGCAATGGGGTTATTGGCTAAGCGTAGTTGATTAAATCGATGAGACAACAGGGTTTCAACGAAAGGACTTAAGTCGGTGATCTTATTGAAGCGGCAATCGAGTACTTGTAACTGTTGGAGTGATTGCAGAGGGCTTAAGTCGGTGATCTTATTGAAGCGGCAATCGAGTACTTGTAACTGTTGGAGTGATTGCAGAGGGCTTAAGTCGGTGATCTGATTGCTATCACAGTCGAGTTCTTGTAACTGAAGGAGTGATTGCAGAGGGCTTAAGTCGGTGATCTGATTGTCACCACAGTTGAGTGCTTGTAACTGGTGGAGTGAATGCAGAGGGCTTAAGTCGGTGATCTTATTGCCGTCGCAAATGAGTATTTGTAACTGGTGGAGTGAATGCAGAGGGCTTAAGTCGGTGATCTGATTGCTACCACAGTCGAGTTCTTGTAACTGAAGGAGTGAATGCAGAGGGCTTAAGTCGGTGATCTGATTGTGATGGCAATGGAGTGATTGTAACTGGTGGAGTGAATGCAGAGGGCTTAAGTCGGTGATCTGATTGCCACTGCAATTGAGTGATTGTAACTGATGGAGTGAATGCAGAGGGCTTAAATCACTCAAACTTTGTTTTTCTACGTTTAAACGTAAGAGTTTAGTTAATTGAGCAATTTCTGGAGGAATAGTCTTGATAAGTCCTTTTTCCCCTAATATCCACATGGAAAGGTCTAATTTCTCTAACCAAACCAGCTCAAACACACTAGGCGGGATTTCATCTAATAACAGTAGATTACTCAAGTCCAAGCGAGGGGCTTTGGTTTGACGGCAAGCTTCAATACGTTCTAAAGCAATCTCTAGGGGAGTGGGCATAATAGACCTAGGGTTAAGGGCGCGGATAGACAGATTTTAAAGTAAGGAGCGTGAGCAAGTAAATCAGCGAATCACTCTCCCCTAGGTGCAATCATGGATAGCATCAGTCCGGTGCTAATAGGTTTTGTACCCGCTTTTTAAGACCTGTTTGTACATCAGCCCAAAACTCATCCTTATCAGGCCACTGCTTTAAAGGTAAACCATCCTTAGGTAAAGGGGTAAGTTTGCCTAGTTTAAACCCTTCAATCCCGTACTCTTCCCAATCAGGAGTATTCCGTACAATGATAGGAATCACGATGGCTTGTTGAGCCTGATAACGCTTTAATGCCAGCGGTAGCTCAGTCTCATAGCAATCGTCATCATTAAAGAAATTAGAGCTGATTAATAACAAGATCAAATCGGCATTGGTGAGTTCTGCTTTAATATCCTCTTTGGTTAGACCACCTGCTAGCAGTTGCTCATCGCTCCATGCTGTAACCTTAAATTGGCGGCTAATATTTTTAAGGCGTTTTTCCAGTTCTTTGCGGTGCTCTTTATCCTCTTTTGAGTACGAAATAAAGACATGAATCGCTGATTTTTCGACAGGCTTATCAAGGAGCGAGGTATTAGTCATCAATACCGGAATGTCTGCCCCTTTAAGCCCTTGCAGCCCAATAGCAGTCACCCCCAATTGATGCGCAAACTCAAATGATTGACCTGCACCTAACGCATCATAAAAAGCAACGGCATATTGCAGTGCTGTCTTATCAGGGATAGCAATTGACATCCCTATGACATGCGGAATGTATTGGGTCAGTACCTTAGCTTGTTCAGTGCTGTAACACGCATTGAGCACCACACATTGAATCTGACTCTTAAACAAATCAAATAATTTCCCCAGCGCATCATTAGAAATAGCTTGAGCGTTACCTGTTTGATCTTCTAACATTAAACCTAATAGCCCCTCCCCATGCCCACAAAAATGCACAATGGTAGGTTTAACCTCTAATAGGGCACGATACAAATCTTCAGCACGTAAAGCATGACGTACTTCCAGTTTAAATCCATCGCGTTGTTGTGAGCGTTGTAAGCCTTCACGAATATCACGTACTTCTTGATCAAGGCGTAGTCGTCTAGTGTCAACAGGGTTAGCAGCCAAAACTAAAATAGTATGTTGCATAGTGGGGTTCTTATATAAAGTAGTCTTGCCTATTAATTAACACAAAGCGATTATGATTAAAAGCGAAGTCATTGAAAGTACTTGTTGTTTAGTCGGTAGTGAAGTGAGTCAAAAAGGCAAGGTTGCCCTTGCCCTTGCCCTGTTGGGTTGGTCTGAGTGAAGTGTTTTAATTTAAACGTTTTGGGGTAATGTCAATTATCGGACGGCTGATAATTTCAATCTCAATCAAGGCCGAATGAATACGGTTAACATTCACCTTAAATACCCCACTACGCTGTAACTCCCTTTCTCGAATTTGTAGCGCTTGGTCATCGCTGATATTAAGTCGAATGGTTTGAACGCTATTATCAAAGTGCATTTAAACCGCCTCTCTTTTAGTTAATTCAACCCTATCCGCTTTATATTGACTGGCTAAGATATATTTAGGTCTGCCATTGGTATAATCAGGATTCAATGCTAATACGCCTAAGTTATAAGCTCTATCTAGCCAATCACTCGCTAAACCTTCGGCTAATTTCACCCCTACCGTTAATTGATTTTCTATAATCAGGGTTTTAGCAGGTCTAACCGTTGGAGATATATCACCTTGTTTAATTAATTCTAGCCATTGGTTAAATACGCGCTCTTGTGCGGGTTTCGGGGCTAGTTTGGTGTCGCCTGTATCGGCTAGCGTCTCACCGACCGCGTACACTGGAGACGGTGCGGTGAGACGGTCTGAGACGGTATGGTGAGACGCTGGGGAAGCGTCACGGGACGCTAGGGACACCTCGCTAGGGATGGTGGAAAAACCTTCCCGTGAAGGTTGGGAAGCATAGGCAGTGATACCCGCAAAACCGACTTGAGGCATTGAATAGGGTAAGGCTACGGTTTCAGGTGCTGGGCTTTTTTCAATACTGAGATTATTTAAATGGTGTGGGTTTATATTCCAATCGAATGATTTATTCGCAAAGCGGACTAATGCCGGAAGTGGGGTAGGTTTACCAAATAGCTCGGTAAATATCACCACGCCTAAAATACTAAACTCTAAAGCTAAGGCAACTAAAAAAGCGACGGCATCGCGTGACATTCCAAACGCGGCTTTAAACTCTGGTGCTTTGTTTTCGAGTACCTGTGCAATGCGTTGGTTTTCTTGGGCTGAAATAGTGGCAGCATTGGCTTGTGCTTTGGCTATGTCGGGATTATTCAAATAACCATAGTGATCGGCTTCTCGTGCTTTTAATTGAGCCGTTAATATTCCGGCTTTGGCGGCTTCAATCGTATCTCGACTCGCTGCAATTTTATATTGTGCGGCTAGCTGTAAGTCTTGGTTCTTACCTAAAAAGGTTTCTATGACACTGGCACCCGCTGTCAGCGAATACCACATGATCATGAGCACCCCAATAGCGGCAATGCTACCGACTAAACGAAAGCCATAGCGCCACGCGGCAATGGTGAGGCGAATCAAGAACCCTTCGGAGAAGTTAAAGGCAATGACCATTGCACCCACTAGGTAGCCCAAAGGTTCCCAAATGGGTGAGAAAATACCATAGGCAAACAGGCTACCCATTAAACCGGCGGCTAGTAACAGCACCTTTTCAACCACATAGAGGCCGCCTAGTCCTTTGGTTTTGTGGCGTACTGAGTTGAGTTTTTGGGGGTTGTGTTTGTTGAGATGTAGCCAGACTAGACCACCTACCATCGCTAGGAAGGCGAAAACCAGTAAGTTATCCATGATTAACCTCCTAACTCTTGTTTAAGTGTATTGTATTCAGCTACATAGCTCGCTCGTTTAGCAGCAGTAGCGCTATCCATAGGGATACCTGCACGAGTGAATAGTGTATCTAAGCTGCTGATTTCTGCTTTTATGGCGTTTAAACGTTGTGGGGTAGGAGGAGTCACACTAGGAACGCTCAAACTCGCTCTTGGTGTGTTATTTGCTTTTAGGGCACACAGCGCACGACGGTCTAGGGTATTACGTCTTGCTGCTTGGGTTAGGGTGCGTAGATACCCCATGATATTGTTTATCTTGCCCTTATTGAGGCTATGGGCTAGCAGTAATAGGCAATCATGGGCTTGTTGCGGGCTGAGGCCATCGAGTATCTGAGCCGCTTGGTGGCGTTGGGTGCTATCCCAAGTGCTTGGATAGGGTAATTCATCCACAAAATCACTATTACAATTACAACAACAATCCTCGGTTATGGTAGGGGGAGTGAGTGTTGCGGTTTTAGTGGGTTGCTCGCGCTCGGTTGTAGCTGTTGAGGTTTTATCTGTAGTAGGTATAACTGTATGTATCCGAGTTTCAGACGTTTTTCCGTCCGAATTTCGGAGGTCTTTTCCGTTTTTCGGAGAGGGAGGTGTTATTAAGTCCAGATCGGCGTGTGCTAGAAAATGCGCCGCTATGGTATAGGTGTACTCATAGATTTTGTGCGGGGTCGCCTCAAATAGACCCACCTCGACTAGACGTTTTAGCGTGGGTTTGACTCGGTCTTTACGAGTACCTGATAGTTTAACAATACGCTTTAGGGTCAAAGCATCGGAGGTTTTACCAAAGCAGATGGTTTGACGAAAGAGCACCAAGAAGGTTTTAAGCTCATTCTTGCTTAAATCAGCGGCTAGGGCAGCATCAATTAGTTCATGGGCTAGGCTCATAGGGCGGCCTCCGGCATGAATAAGCGCTTTAGGGGCTGTGCAGGGTAGTGGTCGTTTATCATCACACTCCCTCCTGATTAGAATATTTGCCGTCAATGAAGGCCTGTATGTCAGATTGCTTCCAGGCGCTCACTTTCTGAGAGAGCTTTAGTTGTCTGGGAAAGCGGCCATCACTAATCAGACGGTAGATCGTGGTCTTGCTGAGTCCTGTACAGTACATCACCTCTTTTAGGCGTAGCAGCGGATCAATGCCTTTTACACTTAGAGTCATCACAGACCCCCTTGTACTAGTGTGAGGGGGGCTGGTTTGCTACGGCTAGCATCAAAGGTTATGGGGTGAAGTCTATAGAGAGTGTCAGGATACGGATTGATGAGGCTGTGTGAGGTATCAGAAAAGGGGAGGCTAGTTAACGCCAAAAGAATGAGGGCACTATTGCCCATAGTACTACGTGCGGTCATATTGCTATACCTTGTGACTAAATTTTAAGAGTGGGCAAAGTTGCCGGATGCTCTTAACGTTCACAAGGAAACGCTGTAGTTATTCCCGCCTGTGCGGTGTTGTATGCCCTACGCATCCGGCGATAATTCCGCCGTAATACAGACATAAAAAAACCGCCTGTGAGGTGGGAGCGGTGCTTGCCGCCTTGTGTGCTAAGAGTTCCGGTCTTGCCGGATAGACCTAACTCAATAGGTCATAGGCGAACGATAATATACTTAGGCGAACGTAGCAAGAGGGACTAAGGCACGTATGACATTAACCCTCAGCTAGTAAATGTTTTATGCGTGCTGTAATGCCTGTGTGTACATCAGCCCAAAAGTCGTCCTTATCAGGCCACTGTTTTAAGGGTAAACCATCCTTAGGTAAAGGGGTAATCTGGCCTAACTTAAAATCACCAGCCGCTTGCTCCTGCCAATTAGGAGTATTCCGCACAATGATAGGAATCACGATGGCTTTTTTAGCCTGATAACGCTTTAGTGCCAGCGGTAGCTCAATGTCATAGCAATCATCATTATCAAAAAAATCAGAACTGATTAACAACAAGATCAGATCGGCTTTGCTCAGTTCTGCTTTAATATCCTTATCAGTTAGTCCACCTGCTAGCAGTTGCTCATCACCCCATGCTTTAACCTTAAATTGGCGACTAATATTTTTAAGGCGTTTTTCTAGTTCTAAACGATGCTCTTTATCCTCTTTTGAGTATGAAATAAATACTTGAACGGCTGGCTTTTCGACAGGTTTGTCAAGGCGTGAGGTAAAGCTTTCCTCTTTCTTAAATTCAGGCAAATCTTGAGCCTCCTCTTGTCCTCGTTGTAATGATTCCGCATAACGATGATGTGGGCTAATTTCGTTTACCAATTGACGCAAAGCATATAGCAAGCCCTCCTGATGTGTGCCGCGTAGACTAAACTGTAAATAGCCTTGATTCGATTGGGTTTTATCAGGAATATGACACACTAAGGACACTTGTCCCCATTCTGTCTCACAATAAATGCCGTCTCGCCACGGCCGAGCATTGTCTTTATAAGTTTCGCCCAAACGAATAATCAAGCGTTCAATAATGCTACGGTGCAAGAAAGGGTAGTGAACCTTATAGTGCCAGTCCGTAGAGATATTGCCCCATAATTTTTCAGTCGGATTTTTTTCAGGCAAAAAGGCAGGAATAATGTATTCACGCTCGGCAAAGGGAATATTCCAATAACGGTTTGCTTCATAGCAAATATGACAATCGCGCATGAAGTTAATATAAATTTCGCGCTCAGTTTCATCGGTGTTTTGCCAAATCAATTGACTTTCAAAACCTGAGAATCTTCCCCCTTTCTTGATTAACCGTTTCCGATAGGGAGCCTTACTATCAAAGACTTTATACACTGCCTCGATAATCCAGTTTTGATCTAAAATAATTTGATCTTGAAACGCACCTTTTCGATAAAACATAACCCCCGTCTTATGCAGGTAGTCTGCAAACCACTCGGCATAATCAATCTGATGCTGTTGGCACAGCGTGGTAAAGTGGTCAAAGCTCAGAGTTTTGTGGGTAAGTTTGTATTGATTAATCGCCTCTTCAACGGCTAGCCATGAGCGGGGTAATTGGAGACAGACTCGCCCTTTGAGTTCTTCAACCACTTCCTCAATCATCACTCTTAAGCTCTTAATATTTTTATACTGTATTGCAGAGGTTTTAGCGGCTTGGCGAATTTGCTTAGCCCCTAGCATGGTAGCACTGAAATCAGCAGGGTCAGCGCTAGGGTGCTTGTCTGAGCGATCTATCTGATTTTTGACTAGAATGACCGGACTATTGGGTGCTAGATCATGAATAGCCTCTAGCCAATAACTCACAGGATGATTTATTTCTGTGGGTTGCGCTTCGGTTTCCTCTGCCCACACTAAGAGATATAAACAATCATCACTTAAAAAGAGGCGGTGAGTAGCATGATAAATTTCTTGCCCACCAAAGTCCCAAAGCTGCCAAGTGATAGGCTCGTTACTCTCAGAGGAGAGGCAGCAGGTTTCAATGGTAATCCCATGCGTGGATTCCATATGGGGAGGTGCAGCTTTTTGATGTTTGAGGGCATAGGCTAAGCTAGTTTTGCCAACGCGACCATTGCCGATGAATTGAATCTTGAGTTGACGCCGCCATTCAAAGCCTTGTTTAAGGGCTAGGTAGTAATGACGCAAGCTTTCATAACAGTCGTCGTAGATGTCTCCTAATAGCACAGAGGGAATAGAAGCAATGGGGTTATTGGCTAAGCCTAGGTGCTCGAATTGACGAGACAACAGGGTTTCAACAAAAGGACTGAAGTCGGTGATCTGATTGTCACGGCAATCAAGCCATTTTAACTGGAGGAGTGAATGCAGAGGGCTTAAGTCGGTGATCTTATTGGAACGGCAATGGAGTGATTGTAACTGCTGAAGTGAATGCAGAGGGCTTAAGTCGGTGATCTGATTGCCACTGCAATCAAGCCATTTTAACTGGAGGAGTGATTGCAGAGGGCTTAAGTCAGTGATCTGCTTCCAAATGTTTTCAGGATTACGGCGGCAAGAGAGTGATTGTAACTGCTGAAGTGATTGCAGAGGGCTTAAGTCGGTGATCTTATTGCCACCACAAGCGAGTGATTGTAACTGCTGAAGTGATTGCAGAGGGCTTAAGTCGGTGATCTTATTGTCACCGCAATTGAGTGATTGTAACTGGTGGAGTGAATGCAGAGGACTTAAGTCGGTGATCTGATTGTTCCAGCAACCGAGTTTTTGTAACTGGAGGAGTGAATGCAGAGGGCTTAAGTCGGTGATCTGATTGTTCCAGCAACCGAGTGATTGTAACTGGAGGAGTGAATGCAGAGGGCTTAAGTCGGTGATCTGATTCCAACTGCAATCGAGTGATTGTAACTGATGGAGTGATTGCAGAGGACTTAAATCACTCAAACTTTGTCTTTCTACATTTAAACGTAAGAGCTTAGTTAATTGAGCAATTTCTGGAGGAATAGTCTTGATAAGCCCATGTAGCCCATCAAATTTCCCCGGTTGAGTGGAAAGGTCTAATTCCTCCAGCCAAACCAGCTCAAACACACTAGGTGGTATTTCATCCAGTAGTAGATTTCTCAAGTCCAAACGAGGGGCTTTGGTTTGACGGCAAGCTTCAATACGTTCTAAAGCAATCTCTAGGGGAGTGGGCATAATAGACCTAGGGTTAAGGGCGCGGATAGACAGATTTTAAAGTAAGGAGCGTGAGCAAGTAAATCAGTGAGCTACTATTGATTTAGTCTCAAACTCCTCTCTCAAAGGCTCACCCTGAGTGAGTAAAGCACTACTATCCCCTCGTTTAAATCCATTTGTTTAGCTCATTAACCAGTTCACTTCTTACGCTTAGCCAGCTTATTAAGTGCGTGGCTGATCTCATAGTCTTGGATCGTATCAGCCTCGCTACCATCCAGATTAAAACGCTTACCGCCTTCACTGACCGCTTGCAGATAGAAGCGGTTAGCCGTGTGCCACTCTAAGAGCTTCATCACCACCCGCTTTGAAGCACTCAAATGATGCTTACCCACATGCTGAAACACTTGCCGCTCAAAGTTCAAGGCCAAGGGTTTACGTTCACGCCACATCGCAAACCCATTGAGGCTAGCGTCTAGCTCTTTGGCGCGTATATCAGAGGGGGGCTTAACTTTCTTTTTCGGTGGCTTGGGTCTAGCAGGCTTAGCCACGGACTTAGCGTCTTTATCCGTTGGCTTGGGTTTGGGTAGCTTCCTCGCTCGATAAAAATCGGTGCCCTTTTCCGGTTTGACCTCCTGTAACTTGTCCTTAGTCAATACCCGCTTACCCGTGCGCTGAATCGGCTGTTCGGGTGTTAACTGGTCGGGTTCGGTAGGTTCTATTGGTGTGGTAGGGGTAGGAACCACTTTCCTAATAATCTTAAGTGTTTTCTTGGGTTGGTCTGTCATGTAGGTACTCGCATCAGTGCAAGATTTTCGCTAGGTAGCGTGTTGTATCTTTGGCTAGTCTACGGGGTTTTAGTCGGCTTAGCATTAGCACTATCTAGAAAATCACCCCACCACTGCATCATTTTAATACGTTCTGGCAGGTACTCAGCCATATAGCGATAAGCACCTGCTACCTTGTTACGTTCTGCATGGGCTAATTGTTTTTCAATAATATGAGGCTCAAAACCCGCATCATGCAACGCACTAGAAGCCAAAGCACGGAAACCGTGAATAGTAGTCCGATCTTGCCAGCCCATGTGCCGTAGTACACTCAGCAAAGCATTCGGGCTAAGCTCTTTGTCTCGGCTTGTGGTGTAAAAAATTAAATGTGAATCACTTGTAAATGGCTGCAACTCTCTTAAGAGCTGTAGGGCTTGATCAGAGAGTGGGATGATATGAGCTTCTCCCATTTTCATATGATGCGCCGGAATATTCCATACGCGATTGTCCCAATCAATCTCTACCCATTCCGCACTACGTATTGAACCCGTACGAGCAAAGGTTAATAGAGCAAACTGTACCGCACGACGCATGACTTCAGAGCGGTATTTGCCTAGATCGTGCAGAAAGCTAGGTAAGTCTTTAAGCGTAAGTGCGTTAAAATGTGTCTCCTTAGGTTTGGCAATCATAGCAATACTTAAATCAGGTACAGGATTAAATTTAGCGCGTCCGGTAGCTACGGCATAGCGCATTACGGCACCTAGACGCTGCTTAACTTTACGAGCTTTATCTAATGCCCCTCTACCTTCAGTGCGTCGGATTACCTGTAAGAAGTCCATTGCTTCTAGTTCCGCAATAGGGCGAACACCAATATAAGGGAGTATGTCACTCTCTAAACATCGTAATACTTGATTAGTATTAGTGCTAGACCAGCGGTTTAGTTGAGCGTTGTACCACTCAAAGGCTATATCTCTAAAGGTTTCATGCTCCGCTTGTATTTTGGCGCGTTGCTTTTGTGTATTTGGATCAATACCTCGCTGGATCAAGCCTTTAACCTCATAAAGCACCGTTCTAGCTTGCAATAAGGTGGTGTGAGGGGGAGCTTTATTATCCTTAAATTCACCAATCGTGTAGACCGTTAGCTTTTTAGTCAGTGGGTTGCGATAGCGATGTATCCAATATTTAGTACCTTTAGGTCTAATCTCTAATTGCAAACCATCACCATAGGTTAAACGGTAGATTTTATCTTGGGGTTTAGCATGACGTGCCTCTAGTTCTGTGGAGGCATTGTGCTTAGGCTCAACGGGGTTCATGGGAATCTTACAGCCTTATCTAATGAGGGTTGTAGGGAGTTACTACACGTCGTACTACACGCGACTTTAAAATTAGACTTAATCTAGCAAAGTTACTACACAAATTACTACACGAAAATTCAGACTCTAGTAGTGCTTGTTGGAACGTAAACGGACGATAGGATTAGGATAAAAGGCTTATTTTTTAATGATTTAGAACGATATAGGACGATAAAGAATTAATTGATGGAGCGGTGAAGAGAATTAAATTATATATATAACAATATGATTTTATTTTAAATAAATAGTATATATTTTTTTATACACACTGTCTTACACACAAAAATATTAATTTATTCTTTAATATCAAATACTTAGTTTTTTATATTTTAAAGGTGTTAGTTTTCCCTAACAGGGCAATATTGCCCTGTTGGGTTAACCTGAGCACAGGGATTAATTTAAATGTTTTGGGGTAACGTCAATTATCGGACGGCTGATAATTTCAATCTCAATCAAGGCCGAATGAATACGGCTAACATTCACCTTAAATACCCCACTACGCTGTAACTCCCTTTCTCGAATTTGTAACGCTTGGTCATCGCTGATATTAAGTCGAATGGTTTGAACGTTATTATCAAAGTGCATTTAAGCCACCTCTCTTTTAGTTAATTCAACCCTACTCGCTTTATATTGACGGGCTAAGATATATTTAGGTCTGCCATTGGTATAATCAGGATTCAATGCTAATACGCCTAAGTTATAAGCTCTATCTAGCCAATCACTCGCTAAACTTTCGGCTAATTTCACGCCTACCGTTAATTGATTTTCTATAATCAGGGTTTTAGCAGGTCTGACCGTTGGGGATATATCACCTTGTTTAATTAATTCTAGCCATTGATTAAATACACGCTCTTGTGCGGGTTTCGGGGCTAGTTTGGTGTCGCCCGTAGCGGCTAGCGTCTCACCGACCGCGTACACTGGAGACGGTGCGGTGAGACGGTCTGAGACGGTATGGTGAGATGCTGGGGAAGCGTCACGGGACGCTAGGGGCACCTCGCTAGGGACGGTGGATATACCTTCCCGTGAAGGTTGGGAGGCATAGGCAGAATAACCCGCAAAGCCGACTTGAGGCATTGAATACGGTAAGGCCACGGTTTCAGGTGCTGGGCTTTTTTCAATACTGAGGTTATTTAAATGATGTGGGTTTATATTCCAATCGAATGATTTATTGGCAAAGCGGACTAATGCCGGAAGAGGGGTAGGTTTACCAAATAGCTCGGTAAATATCACCACGCCTAAAATACTAAACTCTAAAGCCAAGGCAACCAGAAAGGCGACAGCATCGCGTGACATTCCAAAAGCCGCTTTAAATTCCGGTGCTTTGTTTTCGAGTACCTGTGCAATGCGTTGGTTTTCTTGGGCTGAAATGGTGGCGGCATTGGCTTGTGCTTTGGCTATGTCGGGATTATTTAAATAACCATAATGATCGGCTTCTCGTGCTTTTAATTGAGCCGTTAATATTCCCGCTTTGGCGGCTTCAATCGTATCTCGACTCGCTGCAATTTTATATTGTGCGGCTAGCTGTAAGTCTTGGTTCTTGCCTAAAAAGGTTTCTATGACACTGGCACCCGCTGTTAGCGAATACCACATGATCATAAGCACACCAATAGCGGCAATGCTACCGACTAAACGAAAACCATAGCGCCACGCGGCAATGGTGAGGCGAATCAAGAATCCTTCGGAGAAGTTGAAGGCAATGACCATGGCACCCACTAGATAGCCCAAAGGTTCCCAAATGGGTGAGAAAATACCATAGGCAAATAGGCTACCCATTAAACCGGCGGCTAGTAACAGCACCTTTTCAACCACATAGAGGCCGCCTAGCCCTTTGGTTTTGTGGCGTACTGAGTTGAGTTTTTGGGGATTGTGTTTGTTGAGATGTAGCCAGACTAGACCACCTACCATCGCTAGGAAGGCTAAAACCAGTAAGTTATCCATGTTTAATCCTCCTTGCTTTGGCTAGTGTTTCGTGCTGATTCTTCACAATCGAGGTTATAGAGCCAGATTGCCGCTCGTTCTTGCCTTGCTTCGTAGAGGTTTTCTTGTTCCCAATCAGTGTTTCTACAGTTATTTCCAGTACTCCAAGGGGTAGCAGAGCTACCCAATGAAGAAAAAGAAGAAAGAGCGGAATCCGTGCTAGCTTGAGAGCTAGCTTGCACGGTCTGGCTAAGGTCTGACTTATAGGTAATCTCAGCGCCTTTGAGCACATCATGAAAGGTCAGCGCATCGGCTTTTAATTCAATGCGCCATGTATACACACGGGTTTTAATGGTGGGGTTTTGGAAGAGGCTAATGCCTTTTACCCTTGCCACCACTTCACCATATTTATTGGTGAGGATTTCACCCGTGCTTTTATCAATGCGGGATAGGGTATAGAGTTTGAGCGGTTGGTCTTTGCGTAACACACAGGCTCCGCCTTGAGTGACTAGGTAGCGTTCCCAATCACCACGGTCAGCGGCTTGATAGGCTGCTTTGAGTAGGTCATGTTCAAGGTCGGCCTCGTCTTTGATGCGACGTAGTTCACGCCATACACCGACAGGCGCACCGCCAATTTGCTGAAATTGACGGATACCCCATAGGCTCGCCCAAGCCCGTACACGGGAGGCTGATTCATTGGCGGCCTTGCCACTTTCAAAATCTTCATCCAGTCCAAAACCGTCAATATTTTTTGAAACATACTTGGCAATATAGCCGGTCGCACTGCCTTTGTTGGTGTCGATCTTGACGGCTTGAAAGCGGTATTTAAACGCGCCTTTCTCGTTGCCGTCTTCCATCAGTGCGTATTCACGCATCAGGCGGGTGACTTCATAGCGGTCATTTTTGGGCATAAAGAGCACTAAATGCCAGTGCGGTGTGCCGTCGTGATGTGGTTCTGCAATGCGAAAACCGTACACACTTAGCTCGTAGTATTTAAAGCTAGCGCGAATCTTTGCCCATAGTTTTGTGAGATAGGCTTGAGCTTGGCGGGGAGTCGTGCCGTTATAGCTAGGGTTTGGAATCGCTTTGCCGCCGGTGCTGAGTGTTTGCGCGTGGTATTTAGAGGGGCAGGTGAGGGTATAGAATACCGCCACATGACCTTGTGACTTGGCGTAGTTTTCATAGCCGCGCATTCTCACCATGAGTTCAGCCCGACGGACTTCGGGGTTCGCTAACGAACCCTTGAGTATGTTCAGCATATCGAGGCGTTCGCCGGTTTCTTCGCACACGGCCTCTAGGCGCTCCATCGCTTGATAGCTATTACGAATCCGGTTCGTGATGCGGGTATGCAATGGATTAGAGAGATAGGCCGCTATACCACGTCCGACCGCGTGACTGGCAATCATGAAGTGCTCTTCTTCACGATCTTGGGTCACGGTCAAGCGTCTACGCCAAAACTGTTCATCTTGTACTCTGGCAATCAGGCCGCTGGGGTTTTGTGTACCGATGGGCAAGCCTTGATTCTCTAAGAGTTCACAAGCGACTTGGTAGGCTTGGCTTTGACTATCTTCACCTTTACCTACGGCACGAATGGAACGCCTAGCCAAGAGGCTAAGACGCTCGGCCTTGAGTTTTATGGCCTCATCAGAGAGTGAGACATTGCGGCAACTGTGCGGCTTCACCCGCTTAAGGGTGTCGGCTGCGGCTAAGAGGCTAAGGTTTGCCTCGCGTCTGCCTTCAGAAGCTCTAACCGTGGTATTGCTAAAGGTCTGCTCATAGCGTTGAGTGAGCACCTCATGGGTAAGGGGAGGCAAGGCCGCTAGTTGTGTGGCAATCCATGCGGCATCCTCAGGGTGATGGTTAAAGGGGAGGTGATTAAGCATGATGCACCTCGCCTTGTATCTCATCTTGTACGTTTTTGGTCAGCCAGTTCACCCATAACCTTGCACGCATGGCGTAGGGGTTTTCAGGGTGCTTTTGAGCAATGCGTTTTTCTATTTCATCTTTGACTCGTTGTAGACGTTGGTCAAAGTTGGCAGGGGTAGGAGTCGGTGTGTTCATGCGGTGGCTCCTTGAAACGGCTGATAGGCTCCAGCTTTTATGGCCTGTTGAATTTTGAGTTTCAGGAAGGCTTGCACGTCGGCTTGTCGCCAGACACTCAGCTTAGGCGTTAATTTGATCGCTTTCGGGAATTGTCCCTCAGCCATGAGCTGATAGATGAGGCTTTTACTAATTCCGGTCATGGCGATGACATCATCTAGCCTTAGCATTTTTTCTATCGGGTCGGTCACTATTGGACTTGGTACCATAGGAGCAGGAGGCAAGGGAGCCGGATTGAGTGCGGCTAGGGTGGGGGCTTTGATGGTTTGCTTTTTGCGAGGAGGTAATAGGCTCATGCTGCCACCCCGCTATGTTGTTTTTCCCATTGCGTTAGGTCTTCATCAACTAAATGGCTCTCGATGTTTTCTAGTTTTTCAAAGGCATTCCAAAGGCGGTTAGCTACTTCTTGCGTAACCTTGACACCCGCATTGATTTCACACACGCAACTTAAGCGTAGATGGTCATGAATCAACTGAACTTGTGCTTGTAGAAGGTCGATTTCCTGCTTAATGCCAGTGATTTCATTGACAAGGTGACGGTCAATCATGATCATGCTGCCACCTCCTCAAATTCTTCGCCTTCACAGACTTCTACTAGGCAGTCATGGCCTGCAATATCAGCAAGCCATATCGTTTCTCCGTCGCCTTCGTTATTGATTAGGTAACGCTCACAAGGCTGTTTTTGCCCGTTTAGGTAGAAATATCCTGAGTCAATGGATTCAAAATGTTCAGGGGTAATCAATTCACCCAAAGCATTGAGGTAGGTATTTGGGTTCATGCTGCACCCCCAAAGAGATGTTCTAGGGTTTGCTTAGCGGCTGCTACGCTGTCAGATTCAAAGGTTTCTAGGTTGACACCGTGATAAGTGGCGCGACGGTAAGCAGCATCGACAAAACGGCAAGTATGCGGTTTGTTATTAATTTGCCCCTGATGGTAGCCTGCGATAATCCACGCAATGGGTAAACCGTCTTGGTAGGCAATAATGCCGTGGGGATTTTCAATATAATGGAGAGGATGAGGGGAGGCTATAGCCGTGCTAGCACAAGCGCTTAAGGCGTTCATGGTCGTATTCACTTTGGTAAGTTCTAGGATAAACCAGAAATTGTCAGGTGCTCCTAACGCTCCAAAGGAAACGCTGCGTGTATTTCGGTCTAAGCCGTGTTGTAGTCTACGCTCACCCGACATAACGCCGTGTTGTAGGTAGCTTACAGGCTTATAACCACCGCCTGCGTGTTGGCGGTTATGGTCGCCCTTTAGATGATAGGAGTTTGCAAATTCTGCATTCATGCCTAACTCAATAGGCACAAGTACATGATACCGTGGTGAGGTGCTTTCACTCAATTCAATAAAATTGAGGTATTGAGCCTTGATTGGTTGTATTTTTTGAATGATCAGCATATGATTGGCCTAGATTTTGATTTTTTGAGCCACCCCAGCAGGTGGCTTTTTTATTTGTACCGAGGCAAATATGGGAGATGCAATATAGGAGAATATGGGAGAATATAGGATATTTTACTTTTTTGATTGATTAGGCTTAAAACTACTATCCAAAAACCCTTCATCTAGCAAGGTTTGCCACCTTTTATTAAATACGTCTTGAGATATGGGATAGTGACTACAAAACCACTGTCTAAAACTAGCCTTAAACCCCCAAGGCAATCTCATGATGTTTAAATCTTCCTGATGGACACGTTCCAACAATTCAGACTTTATAAGCTCCAATTGCCGGTCTAGATTGCCTTGGATGCTAGATTCTTGAACTGGTCTTTCTAGAGTGATTATAGGATTAGGCAGGTAACTGCCCCATACATTAGCAACATCTAACGGATGGAGATGTGTCTTTCCTGATATTTTTATTTGCTTACCAGTAGATATTAAATCGTCAAATCTAACAAGAGTATGTATTTTTTTATTTATAGGCAGCTCTGCATAAAGTACTCGGCTTTCTTCAGGTGTTTTGAGTTGATAATTTTTAATATTTTCTCTACCAAATAAAACATTTTTTATTGACGTTTGCCACGGATAGAGATAAGGCTTTAATAATCCATCATTAATCCAGAAGCCACTTAAAACATTAGCAAAGGTCTGCTCCATACCTAGTCTTGGGCTATCAATAGCGTAAGGTTCATAAGGGAAAAATACTAATCTAGCAAGCTCTTTAACTTTCAAGACCTCGCTAACATTGTTTTTTAAAAGCAACCAGTTTTCCCAAGCTTCTTTAGTAGCTGGCTCAGTAATAATCTTACTGAACTCTGTTTCTATATGCTCTAAACAAGCCTTAATATCATCCTGAAGGGTATATTCCATAGATACATCACTAGGAAATGCATCAATATCTCTACCTACTAAAAGACTGGTGATATAGAGCTGATGTGTTCTAGTGAGTTGGTTAAACAGGCTTAACGACTTGGAGGATAGGTGAGATAATAAGTAGTTATGTGCCTTGCTTATTTGCGTGGCAATATCCATACTAAAAGCTCCTGTTAGTAGCAAATTTCAGGTATCAACAAAAAAGGGAAGCCTGCACAGCTTCCCTTTTTATTCTTAACGTTTAGCAGTTTATCCAGTAACCTGCACCGATCTATAGTGACATTGTGCTATATGCCACGTCATCGTTTTTCAGCGCATAAAAAAGGCCGGATAAGCACACTAACCCCTGAAGTAGGTATAAAAAGCCACTATCCCGCATTAGTGGCTTTTTTTTGCTCGCGCTATTGAGGCGCTAAGCCCAACTCCAAGACTTTATAAAGTTCTTTTAATTTTTCCGCTAAGGGATAGTCATTTAATTCTGCCAAGGGCAATGCTTGATTTAATTCTGAGAGTAATGACACCAAATAAACCGCGTGATTATTGTCTAATCCGGTTATAGATTGAATAGAGTGTACCTTGTTACGAAAGGCCTTGAATTGGCTTTTGGGTCGGTTTTGAGTATCCATCTTGGGGAGTTCCTTATTGTCATCACGACAATGTTATTAAATTTATAAACGATCTTAGTCGAGTGTTAAAACCAGTTTTTTACCGTATTTGTCTCTTGTTTCGGTGTAGTAGGTGACGGTTTACGAGTGAAATACCCAGGAGGCGCTGGAACCTGATCCTCTAGATCAGCGATTCTTTTATCCTTCTCCTGCACTTGCTGCTTGAGTGTCGCGTTTTCACGCTCTAATTGATCAACCGCGCTCATGAGCATGACAATAGATTGCCCATAGGTGCCACTGGTGGCATGTTCTACTTCAAACTCCACGGTTTCGCTGGTGATCGGTGTACTAAAGAGTGATTCTTTACGTGCCGAGGTATTGAATTGCATTATTTCTGTACCTAATGAGGCGGGGCTATCGGTCACACCTATTCCCACTAGATAAGCTTTGCCCGTGGATGCTAAACGCTCCACCATTTCAATCGAGAGGTGTAGCTTTTGCCCATTGCGTACCATATTGACTAGATCAGGATGCGGCTCTAGTTGTACCTTGAGCGCCTTCTTGCCCGCTAGAATACCGGCCTCGCTGCCCAAGGTGACGACTTTAACGGCAACCACTTCACCTAAGCTTTTAAATACACCATCCGGCATAGTACCTCTTAGGTGTTCTAGCCATATTTTGGCACTGTATACGGTAGGGTTATAACTGCCCATTTCATCAATTTGCTGCTCGGTAATTTCACGCCCGTCAGCGGTTTTGCCTGCTACACAGGCGGTTATAAAAGGTGTTCTTAGTTTCATCAGATTATCTCACAATCAGAGTTTGTTTGAGGTTTTCCACGTCTTGCGGGTCAAAGCGAAAACCTAAGCCCGTGCCACACGTCACCCGCATGGCAGGTAGGTCATAAACTTTTGCCCAACGTAAGAAAGTCGGTACCGATACCCCCACTAGCTTGGCGGCCTTATTAGTCGGGAGCGTGTAGTTACGCTCTATCAGTGCCTGTTTGGTACGTTGTGCTTTAGCCTTGGCCTTGGGTACGGCTTGCGCTTGTTTGCTAGCGTGGTACTTGGTCAGTGCATTGAGGTGGACTTTTGCTCCACCTGTAGGGTTTAAGTGTAAAGAGCGCTCTAGGTATTGCGTGGCTTTGACTGAATCTAGCTCAAAGTAAGCAATACCCAAGGCTTTGAAGAGCTTACTTTTAACAGAGTCTTGCATATCCTCTTGCTCTACCTTAAGGCGTAACGTCTCAAGGTCGTCTAGGTAGTGAATAGGTTTATTATCTAAACAGTAATGCACTAGATTTTCCGTCAATACCTCGGACAAGCTACGCTTAAACCCGTCGGGAGCACGCATTCCCGTTTCCATTGCTAAGAGAGCCAGCGCCATACCTTGCTTAAAATTGCCTACATCAATCGACCATAACGCACACCACACCACGACCTCATCATGACCATGAGGCTCTACTTGCCGACTGAGCAAAGGAGCCAAGTAGTCTTGGTATTCACTAAGCAGGTCTTGCTTGAGTACATTCTTAGTTTCCATTGAACGTACTGAGCGCAAACGGGCTAAGTCACTATTGAGCTTGAGGACAAAAGCGCGGTGCAGTTGTGGTTTCACTAGGTTTTTTTTAGGCAAAGTGGGCTTTTCAGCCACTAAGGACGCTGGCGACAACATTACATCCAGTCTCCGGTTTTGGTTTTGAGTAGTAACGCATCAGGGCGGACAGCGGCAAACTTGCCAAAGTCTTCGATAATAAAGGCGAGGTTCTCGCTGAAGTAATCTTCCACTCGGTCACGTTTAGCATGATCTACCATCGTGTGTCGGAGGCTTCCGGCTTGATGATAAATAGATAAGTTATCAAGGCTTGTCACCATTAACCCACGCGCGGGCATATAAGGCGGCATCAGGGCGGGGTAGCCTGCTATCGTCTTATCTGAGAGCCATGTTTTCAGGGCATTGATTTCAGTCGGGGCATTATTCAGGGCATTCATTAACCCAAAGCCGTGCTGAACCCATAATTCACGCCCGACCAAAACCACCAGATCAGAGGCTTGAGCGTGCCACGCATCAAAGCGACTACTCACCAAGTCAAAGACTAGCGCGTCAAGGGTTTCATAATCACCCCCTGCACCTAGTTGGTACTGGTTGGCGGTGCTATCACCTGTTTCAGGGTCTAAGCCTAGAATCTGGCTTGGTTTCCATTTCTTAGTAAAGGCATACCAGCCCAAGCCACAATCTTGTAAGAGAGGATATTGTGCTAGGTTGGAGGTCTTGGCGTAGTGTGTACCGTTAAAAGCAATCATGGTCATGCTTTTGGCGATGTTTTGTAGCACGTAGTTAGCGTAGGTATCATCAAAGTTTGGTACATGCGCCCATGCGTCAAGCTGGCTGTATTTAATAAAGGTGTCAAAATTGACTTGATTACAGAAGTACTCAACCCCTTCAACTACCACACCACGCGGCTTTCTGTCGTCTTGTTCAGTGTCTGTAGTGCTGCCTACGGGTTTACCATCGCCCATACTTAAGCGGTCGCCAGTTTGTGCGGTGACTAGAGGATGATTGACCAACTTGAGAAAAGCGTCTTCTTGAATCTGGCTATTAATGAAGGCTTGTTGACGGGGGACTGCGAGGGTGTATTGACTACCAACAGGCAAGCCTAAAGGTTGATAAATGCGATTAATAAGATTGTGAAACTTGGTACGTGCAAGTTCTTGCATAGCAATTTCCTTCTCAGGGATCAGCGTGTCATCACGACACTAGTTAAAAAACTTTATGAGTTAACTTTATTACCTCTATTAAACCAAATAGCAAGCAAATAATCAAAAGCAAAAGTGTGTTTTCGGCTAGGTAAATTAGCACCTATCCTATTGACTTTTATAGTAAAGTGTGCATAATTGCATGCCATTGCCTCATTATCTGTTCAATCCTATTTTTTAACCTCTTTGGTTTTTTCCCTCACCTATGCGGGGCGGGGGGGAAGAGTCTAAATACACTGCACTAAATTCACTGCACCAAACCCCACTGCATCAAGCCTTAGCGCCCTTTCTAATGCACTATTTTGTGCAAAATAGTGCAAAAGTGTACAGCCACCTCCTATTAAATCACTGCTCAGCGATGTTAGGGCTAATGGCCTAGTTGATCTCTATTAAATCACGCTTATTTTTTACGTTTAGCCAACTTATTCAGTGCGTGGCTGATCTCATAGTCTTGGATCGTGTCGGCCTCGCTACCATCCAAATTAAAGCGCTTACCACCTTCACTGACCGCTTGCAGATAAAAACGGTTAGCGGTGTGCCACTCTAAGAGCTTCATCACCACCCGCTTTGAAGCACTCAAATGATGCTTACCCACATGCTGAAACACTTGCCGCTCAAAGTTCAAGGCCAGCGGTTTACGTTCACGCCACATTGCAAATCCATTGAGACTAGCGTCTAACTCTTTGGCGCGTATGTCACTCGGTGGCTTAACCTTCTTTTTCGGTGGCTTAGGTCTAGCAGGCTTAGCCACTGACTTAGCGTCTTTATCCGTTGGCTTGGGTTTGGGTAGCTTCCTCGCTCGATAAAAGTCGGTTCCCTTTTCGGGTTTGACCTCTTGCAGCTTGTCCTTAGTCAATACCCGCTTACCCGTGCGCTGAATCGGCTGCTCCGGTGCTAACTGGTCGGGTTCGGCAGGTTCTATTGGTGTGGTAGGGGTAGGAACCACTTTCCTAATAATCTTTAGCGTTTTCTTGGGTTGGTCTGTCATGTAGGTACTCGCATCGGTTGCAAGGTTTTCGCTAGTTAGCGTGTTGTATCAGCGGCTAGTCTACGGGGTTTTAGTCGGCTTAGCATTAGCACTGTCTAGAAAATCAGCCCACCACTGCATCAGGGTAATCCGCTCCTCCCAATAGGTCGCCATATAATTATAAGAGCCAGCAATCTTATTACGCTCCACATGGGCAAGCTGCATCTCAATGGCTTTAGGATTAAAACCGGCCTCATGTAACACACTAGAGCCTAAGGCTCGCATCCCGTGCATAGTGATTTTACCACCCCATCCCATATGCCTGAGAGCGGCTAACATCGCATTCTCACTCATGGGCTTATGGATACGGTGGGTGTAGAAAATAAGGTTTGAGTTACCCGTGAAGGGTTTCAGGTCGTGAAGTAATTGCAAGGCTTGGGTTGATAACGGGATGCTATGCGCTCGCCCTAGCTTCATATGATCAGCGGGAATATGCCAGCAGGCATTGACCCAATCAATCTCTACCCATTGCGCTAAGCGAATCGAACCAGACCGTGCAAGGGTTAGCATGGTGAACTGTATCGCCCGTCTTAACACCTCCGAACGATACGCGCTTAACTCAGTGAGAAATTGCGGCAGTTCTTGCACAGTAAGCGCATTAAAATGTTGTCCTTTGGGTTTAAGCTGTAAGGCTCCACTGCTCGGTGTGGGATTATGGGTGAGTTGTCCCGAATCAAAACCATACACATACACTGCATTAATACGCTGTCTGACCTTGGCGGCCTTATCCAGACTCCCCCGCGCCTCGACGGTACGCACCACCTGCAATAGTTCTAAGGTTGTGAGTTCACTAGCCACTCTGTGCCCAATGTGGGGGAAAATATCCACCTCAAAGCACTTCATGACCTGCTCAGCATTGGCAGCCGACCAAGCACCTTGCCGCTGAGCATAAAACTCTAAGGCCAAGTCTTTAAAGGTTAGACCACGGCTTAGCTGTTTTTGGGCTTGCTTATGGGTATTAGGATCAATCCCTTGCTTAAGCAATGCTCGCGCTTCCTCAATCAATAATCGTGCTTGCCGAATCGTAATAGAAGGATATTCGCCTAGGGTGAGGATGGTTTGCTTTTGCGTGTGGGGTTGTCGGTAGCGATAGAGCCAGACCTTAGCCCCACTGGTTCTAATTTCTAGCTGCAAGCCTGCACCATCACTTAAGCGGTAAGGTTTATCTTGAGGCTTGGCGGCTTCAAGTTGGGTGTGTGTAAGCGTCAAGAATCATACTCCATTCATTACTAGGGAGACTAGAGTATATTACACACAAGCTTACACACAATAAAAGCAGCTTTACACATTTACGTGGAAAATTACACACGATTTTACACACCAAAAGGCTAGATTCTTGCGGACATAGGCAGACGCTAGCGGACGCAAAAAGCACTTTGCAGCAAGGTTTTTTAAGGGAATTATGGACGAATAGAGACTACTATGGACGTGAGACTGGAGCGGGTGAAGGGAATCGAACCCTCGTATGAAGCTTGGGAAGCTGCCGTTCTACCATTGAACTACACCCGCTTGAGAGGTCATTATTGTAGATATTCAGCCTGCAAATGGCAATGCTCTTTTCTACACAAAGCCAAGGCTAATCCATCATGCGCTAGCGAAACCTCGTATACTGATTAGATAATAATCTATAGTAGGTAGGCATATGTATCGATTCAGAAGCTATTGGTATTACTGGTATACCGGGCATAAGATGATAGCGGTGATCAGTATGCTAGTGACATCTTTGGTTTTAACATTGGGGCTATTGCTGAATGCAAAATTTGCCGTTTGGGCGATTATTACCGCCGTGTTATTAGACATATTGGGGATTTGGCTATTGATCTTATATGCCTTAATTATTCGCGCTGAAGTCCCCACTATGCTACTCACCCAAGCCGATGAATGGGTGCTGCATCAATTAATGATTCCAATATTGATAGCGTTTTTTGTGGGGCGTTTTGTGACGTATATAGTAGCCAAACAAAATGCGAGCGCTATGATACCTCAGCGCTCGCTCTCTTGAGTTGATTTTGCCTTAAATGGCTTATTCTCCCATCGCCACGCCATCGCGTCGTGGGTCGGCTCCTCCTTCTAAACCATCAGGAGTAATAGCTATTGCTTGTAAGCCAGAGTTGAGATTATCCACCTTAACGGTATAACCCATAGCTTCAAATTTAGCTTTATAATCCTCGGCAGGGGTATCTTTCTCTAAATAATAATCCCCCGTGCGATTGATCATATGCGGCATAGACACAGCCTGTTGCACATTCATGCCCCAGTCGATAATGCCAATCAGTGCCTTAGCGGTATAGACGATAATATTACTGCCACCGGGGGAGCCAATCGTTAAGACCGGCTTCTCATTTTGGAAGACAATGGTAGGTGACATAGAGGAGCGTGGGCGCTTATTCGGCTCAATCTTATTAGCGACCGGAACGCCATTTTCCTCAGCGACAAATGAGAAATCGGTTAGCTCATTATTCAATAAAAAGCCATGCGTCATCAGGCGTGAGCCAAAACCATTTTCAATCGTGGTAGTCATGGATAGGACATTACCGTCTTTATCAACAATGACGATATGGCTAGTAGAGGGCAGCTCTAAGGCACGATCATCGGCGCGTTGGCTTAGGCCGGGATTCGTGGTGGGATCGCCGGGGAATACGGATTTTAGCGGTTCACCAGTTAATAAAGCTTGTGAACGTTCTTCTAAATAATCAGGATTGAGTAATGCCTCCACAGGCACATCCACAAAATCACTATCCGCTAAATAACGATTGCGGTCTGCAAAAGCTAAGCGGGTAGCATCCCCAATTAAACGCCAGCTCTCCACACTGTCATAGCCGGTTTTAGCTAAATCAAAATGGTTTAAAATACCTAAAATCTGCCCAATGGTGACACCCCCCGATGTCGGAGGCCCCATGCCACACACATCATAAGCACGATACTCCATGCAGACAGTCTCGCGTTCTTTGACCGCATATTTCGCTAAATCCGCCATGCTCAAAAGGCCGGGGTTGGAGGGCGCTTCTGTAACGGTTTTGACAATATCTTGGGCAATTTGACCTTCATAAAAAGCCGCAGCACCTTGTTGAGCAATGAATTTTAAGGTAGCCGCATACTCAGGATTAGGGCGCAAGGAACCTGCTTTTAAGGGTTCGCCTTTATCATCAAAAAAATACGCTTTAGTGGCTGGAAAGCGTTGTAAGGACTCCGCAGAGCTTGCGATTTGCTCTGCCATATGTGGACTTACTACAAAGCCTTGTTGCGCTAATTTGATGGGGGTTTTAAATAAATCAGCCCAGGCGAGTTTGCCGTAATTCTTATGTAAGTGTTCTAGGAGTTTTACCGTGCCGGGCGTACCGACCGATTTACCGCCGACCACCGCATCCATAAAGGCTAATGGTTTACCGTCTTTATCTAAAAACATATCAGGAGTGGCGGCTTGGGGAGCGGTTTCGCGTCCATCTAAGGCAGTTAAGCTTTTTTTCTGATTATCCCAATAGAGCATGATCGCACCGCCGCCTAAGCCAGAGGATTGGGGTTCGACTAAGCCTAGGGTGAGTTGCACGGCAATAGCGGCATCGGCAGCAGAGCCACCGGCTTTTAATACCTCTAAACCCGCTTGGGTCGCATACGGATTAGCACTAGCGACCATAAAGTTTTTAGCTTTAACGAGTTGTTTGCTGATATTGGTGTGAGCAATTTGTGGATTAACCGCATCACTGGCTTGTTTGGCATAGGCCAGTGGCACTAATAAGGTACAAATAAGGGCGCATAATGATAATGATTTCATACTGATCCTTGTGGCGTAGCGATTGATGGAGAGTCCGTCAAAGTGCGGAGTTTTTATACCACCGTGAGTGTAACCGAAGTTCAGGGGATTTAGGAGAGCTACCCCCAAAACGCTGAAGGGTTTGGTGAGGTGATAGGGTGAAGTTTATATATTCCACCGATGCTCAGCGGCAGAGCTTTAACATAGTTGTACTGCTTTCTTGTGTAGTAAATACGGTAACTTAAGTTGGTATTCCTCCGTTTATCATGTATCAGGGATTATTGAATATTACTGCGAGATAATTGATGCACCTCAAACTGAATATAGGTATCCAAATGGTTGCATTAAGAATATCCAATGACTTTGCTAAAGAGGCGCATCAGCTTCCTAAGGAGACGCGGGAGAAGTTAACAAAAGTATTCTTTTTATTAACCAGTGATCCTAGGCATCCTTCTTTGCAAGTTAAGAAAATCAAGGGTGCTAAAAGGGATGATATCTACGAATGCCGTATCGATCAGTCATGGCGAATGGTTTTACGTGATATGGGGCAAATGCAATACGATCTGATATCTATTGGCGAGCATGATAAGACCATCAGTTTTGGCAAGAGTCTAGATGGTAGCATTATAGCAGGGTTAACAGGGGGAGCATGGTTAGCTGGAGGACCCTCCATAATCGTAGCTGCATTCGCAGGTCTAGAGTTACTAGGGGCGTTAGGGGGACTCGTAGGAGGATTAGCAGGAGGGCTGGTAGGGGGGCTAACAGGAGGATTAGTAGGGGGGCTAACAGGAGGATTAGTAGAAGGATTAGTAGCATGGTTAGTAATTAAAAAGCGGTGCAACTAGCAAGTTATTATGGGTTAAGTGGTTTTTGTTGAGTAAGGTTATATAAATCAATAAAGCCACTTTAGTTCTTTGACATTAATCTGTAAAAGTTCAGCTTGAATCTAAACTTTTATAGTTCAGTGCGAGTTTGATAGGCTGGCACCGTATTTCTACCGTGCCAAAATAGATCAATCAATATGTAGTATGATGCGTATAAAACTCTTAAAAACTGATGGCAGAAAACTAGATCTGAGCCATTCCACCATCCACGCTCAGCTCCACACCATTGACATAGCGTGCATCCGATGAGGCCAAAAACAGCGCAGCAGATGCTATTTCATCAGGCTGTGCCACATAACCTAAAGGTATAATAGTAGCTGCATGTTGGTTTAAAGCAGCAATTTGTGCCGCATCCATTTTCAAACCGTTTTCCATGATAGGCGTTCTGGTAAGACCAGGACTGAGGGTATTGACACGAATTTTACGTGCCTTTAGATCATTTGCCCATGAACGTGCAAAGGAGCGTACTGCTGCTTTGGAGGCACTATACAGACTGAGGTTTTCCATACCCTTGTTGGCGACAATGGAGGAGGTTAGTACAATAGAGCCTTCATCTCTTAATAAAGGTAATAGGGTCTGTACAGTGAAAAATACGCCTTTGACATTGATATCAAAGGTTTTTGCGAACTCATCCTCGGTTGTTTCCCCAAAGCTGTTTTTTTCTGCAATACCCGCATTGGCGAATATGGTATTGAGCTGATCGCCCCGTGTTTCAATCTCATCCTTAAGTTTTTGCAAGTCTGATAGGCTCGCTACATCAGATACCACCGTCACTACATGCTCGCCTAGCAGGTTGGCCGCTGCCTCTAGCGTTTTTGCTGTTCTGCCTGTCAGATAGACACGTTTAGCACCTTCTGCCAGCAAAGCCTCGGCAATCGCTAGACCGATACCGGTTGATCCGCCCGTTACCACAGCCACTTGATTTGTAAATCGACCAGACATATTGGTTTACTTCCTTTTTTCATAAGTTCAATAGTTCGATAAATATCGAACTATTGAACTCTAGCACTCAATCTGTGACACTGTAAAGTATGAGATTACCTAATCACCCCCTTACTGAAACGCTGTCATTGGTACGAGTGCTGCACGCACTGAGTGATCCCGTGCGCCTTAATCTGGTGCAAAGTCTTGCGACCAAGGGCGAACAGGCGTGCGGAGCGTTGAACCTGAATGTTGCAAAATCCACCGCATCCCACCATTTCAGAGTGCTGCGCGAGGCGGGCGTTATTCAAATGCGCCCAGATGGGACACAGTTTCTCAATTCATTACGTAAAGAAGATCTTGAGCAACGCTTTCCCGGTCTGCTGGATGCTGTATTGCGGGCGTCTAAAGCGGATGACATCTGATTAAGCCATAACCCAGCTTATCGGTTAAATTATTAAAACCTACCTTAGGAAAGCTTGAGAGTTTCGTGAAACTGCCCGCGTTTTTCGCTATGATGAGCCCTTTTCGTAGCCATTTACGCTGGATGAACTAAATAATGCAAAAATTCTTAATTGAAGGTGGGGTCGCCTTAGAGGGTGAAGTAGAGATTTCTGGGGCTAAAAATGCGGTATTACCCTTATTGGCAGCGACTTTATTAGCCAGTACACCCATGACCATTCGCAATGTACCCCGTTTAAAAGACGTGAGCACCCTAGCGGCGGTGATTGCGGGGATGGGCGTGACCCTCAGCACCGATGAACATAATAATATTCACACCGATACCTCCACTATTCACACCTTTAAAGCACCCTATGAATTGGTGCGTACCATGCGGGCGTCTATTTTAGTATTAGGCCCTATGGTGGCACGCTTTGGTGAGGCTGAAGTATCTCTGCCCGGTGGTTGTGCCATTGGGGATCGCCCCGTTAATTTACACCTCATGGGCTTAGAGGCGATGGGTGCTGAGATTGTCGTTGAGGAAGGCTATATTCGCGCCAAAGCCAAACGCCTCAAGGGTGCGCATATTGTCATGGATATCGTCAGTGTCACGGGCACGGAAAATCTACTCATGGCAGCCGTCCTTGCTGAAGGGACCACCGTACTCGAAAACGCGGCGCGTGAACCCGAAGTCGTCGATTTAGCTAATTGCTTAGTCAAAATGGGCGCAAAAATCGACGGGATTGGCACCTCGAAAATCACCGTTGAAGGTGTGGACAGTTTAAGCGGTTGCGACTATACCGTACTACCCGACCGTATTGAAACGGGTACTTATTTAGCTGCCGCTGCGATTACTGGCGGACATATCAAGGTATTAAATGCCGCACCCGATACCCTTGATGCGGTATTACAAAAATTCCGTGAAGCAGGGGCGGTGGTTAATACCGGCGCTGATTGGATTGAGCTGGATATGCGCGGACGCACCTTAAAAGCCGTTGATATTCGTACTGATCCTTATCCCGCTTTCCCTACCGATATGCAGGCGCAATTTATGGCTATGAATGCGTTTTCACAAGGTATTGGTGTGATTGTCGAGACAATTTTTGAAAATCGTATGATGCATGTGGCTGAACTCAAACGTTTAGGGGCCAATATTCGTTTAGAGGGTAATACCGCCATTGTCGCAGGTATGCCCAATCTAAAAGGTGCGCCTGTGATGGCGACCGATCTACGTGCCTCGGCGTGCTTGATTCTGGCGGGTCTAGCTGCTCAGGGTAAAACGCTAGTGGATCGTATTTATCACACTGACCGAGGCTATGAGCGCATTGAAGAAAAGCTGTCACGTATCGGTGCGAAGATTTCACGGGTAAATGAGGCATGAAAGATAAGCTGACGATTGCTTTATCCAAAGGGAGAATTTTTAAAGAGACCGTGCCGCTATTAAAAGCGGCAGGTATCGAGCCATTGGATGACCCCGAAACCAGTCGTAAATTAATCTTAGACACCAATCACTCGGATGTGAAAATCGTCATTATCCGCGCCACCGACGTGCCCACCTATGTCCAGTATGGTGCGGCAGATCTCGGTGTCGCGGGTAAAGATGTGCTGATGGAGCATGGTGGGCAGGATATTTACGAGGTATTAGACCTGAAAATTGCGAATTGCAAATTAATGGTCGCCGGATTCGCGGATCGCCCCTTACCCAAAGAGCATTTAAAAGTGGCGACTAAATTTGTCAATTGTGCGCGGCATTATTTCGCCGGACAAGGACGACAAGTCGATATTATTAAGCTCTACGGCTCGATGGAATTAGCACCCTTAGTAGGCTTGGCGGATTGTATTGTTGACCTAGTCGATACGGGTAATACCTTACGCGCCAATGGCTTAGAGCCATTAGAGCATATGGCGGATATTAGCTCGCGTTTAATTGTCAATAAAGCCTCGATGAGATTAAAACATGAGCGGATTCAAACCTTGATTAATCACATTGAAACCGCTGTGCAAGCAAAGAGATAAGCATGAAGTATTTAACCGATGACTTGCGTATTGTAGGTATGCACGAATTAATAGCCCCAGTCGAGTTACTCAGTGACTTGCCCTTAACCGACGAAACCTCAATGGTGGTCTTTAATGCCCGCCAAGAGGCGCATGATATTATCCACGGGCAAGATGACCGCTTATTAGTGGTAGTAGGCCCTTGTTCCATTCATGATATTGATGCCGCTTTAGAGTATGCGTCACGTTTAAAGGTCGTGCGGGACAAACTCAAAGCTGATTTGCACATTATCATGCGCGTCTATTTTGAAAAGCCACGCACCACTGTGGGCTGGAAAGGCTTAATCAATGACCCTGATCTAGACAATAGTTTCCATATTAATAAAGGCTTACGTCTAGCACGTCAATTACTGCTCGATCTGACTAAACAAGGTATACCGGCTGCTACTGAATACCTCGATTTAATTAGCCCGCAATATGTCGCCGATCTCATTAGTTGGGCAGCCATAGGGGCGCGGACGACTGAAAGCCAAGGGCATCGGGAATTATCCTCAGGGATTTCTTGCCCGATTGGGTTTAAAAATGGCACCTATGGCAATCTGAATATTGCCGTGGATGCCATTGCGGCGGCTTCACGTCCCCACCATTTCTTATCCGTGACCAAAGAAGGGCGTACTGCTATTTTTGCCACTGAGGGTAATGATGATTGTCATGTGATTCTGCGCGGTGGGCGGGAGCCAAATTATGATGCAGCGAGTGTACAAGCTGCAGTGGATGCCCTAGTCAAGGCTAAATTACCACCTTATCTCATGGTGGATTTTAGCCATGCCAATAGTAATAAAGACTATCGTCGCCAACCCGAAGTGGGCAAGAACGTGGCTGAGCAAATAGCCTCTGGCTCTAAAGCGATTACAGGTGTAATGATTGAGAGCCATTTAGTCGAAGGCAATCAAAAAGCAGACGGCAAGAAACGCGAAGAGTTGGTGTATGGGCAAAGTATTACCGATGCCTGCATTAATTGGGATACCACAGTAGAAGTGCTTGAGCAATTAGCGGAGGCAGTACGTCAACGTAGGAGTATCAATACATGACTACGGTACGAGAGTTAACTTCAACCTCGCCGAGTTTCTGGCAAGACTTACAAGCCTTATTAGCGTGGGATAGTGTGTCAGATGATGCCGTCTTTAATACAGTAAATGGTATCTTAAAAGAGGTGCGCACGCGCGGTGATGCGGCAGTAGTAGAGTACACCAATCGCTTTGATCGTATGCAGGTCAGTAGTATCAGTGAGCTAGAAATCCCCTTAGCTCGCCTACAACAAGCCCTGCAAAATTTGCCCACTGAGCAGCGTGCTGCATTAGAGCAGGCCGCTCAACGTATTAGTGCTTATGCCGAGCATCAAAAGCTAGAGTCATGGGGCTATACCGAGGCCGATGGTACGTTTCTAGGCCAGCAAGTCACCTGTTTAGATCGCGTCGGTTTATATGTGCCCGGTGGTAAGGCGGCTTATCCGTCCTCCGTCCTCATGAATGCTATTCCAGCTAAGGTTGCAGGTGTACCTGAATTAATCATGGTAGTACCTACCCCTGCAGGTGAGGTGAATGAGCTAGTTTTAGCCGCCGCTGCCATTGCAAAGGTAGATCGAGTCTTTGCAATCGGTGGAGCACAAGCGGTAGCAGCGCTGGCTTATGGGACTGAAACCGTTCCCGCAGTAGATAAAATCGTAGGTCCTGGCAATATTTATGTCGCCACCGCCAAGCGTATGGTCTATGGCACGGTTGGCATTGATATGATTGCAGGGCCTTCAGAAATTCTGGTGGTATGTGATGGTAAGACGAATCCTGATTGGATTGCCATGGATCTATTCTCGCAAGCCGAACATGATGAAGATGCTCAAGCCATTCTAGTCTGCCCCGATGCTGCCTTTCTTGAACAAGTGAAGGTTAGTATTAATAAGCTCGTAGCGACTATGCCGCGCAAAGAGATTATTAATACCTCACTAGAAGGGCGCGGTGCGTTGATTCTTGTGCAAGATATGCAAGAAGCGGTAGAGGTGGCTAACTATATTGCACCAGAGCACTTAGAGCTATCGGTGGATAATGCGCGTGAAGTGGCTAAGCACATTCGTCATGCGGGGGCGATTTTTATGGGACGCTATACCGCAGAAGCCTTAGGGGATTATTGCGCAGGGCCCAATCACGTATTACCCACCTCCCGTACTGCGCGTTTTTCAAGTCCGCTAGGTGTGTATGATTTCCAAAAGCGCTCATCTTTAATTGACTGCTCGGCAGCAGGAGCGGCGAGCTTAGGCAAAATTGCTTCGGTATTGGCGCGTGGTGAGGGTTTAATCGCACATGCGTGTTCGGCTGAATATCGTATTTAAGGTAGACCCCAAAAACCTAAGGGAGCTATATAGCTCCCTCAGATTCAGTCACTCATCATTGAACTTAGATAAATTGGCCTGTGACTGTGCTATTGCCATAGACTACTGAATTGTTAGAGCCACTTAAATTGCCTTCCATGCTAATGGGGCGGCCTAAAGTCTGAGACAGAATATTAATTAAACTATTCAGACCTTGAGAGGAACCTAAGAGTCCATTTAAGCGGTCATTATTCATACCTAGGCCATTAAATAGCGCAGTTAGCTCATTAGTCGACATACCTACATTAGTAGCTAATGTGGTTAGTGTATTAGTAGCTGCCGCTGTTAAGCCACTGGCGGTACTGCTAGTGGTGGTGCTAGCAACCGCAGGAGCTGGGCTGCTACTGACGGTAGTAGTAGAGATAATATAATCGCCTCCACTACTCACAACGGGAGCCGCGCTGCTAGTGGCTGTGGTGCTAGAGACAATATAATCGCCTGCACTAGTAACTGGGGCAGTGCTGCTGGTTGTGGTAGAGGTGATGACATCACCACCATTGCTAGCTCCACCGGTCATTGCCTGTGTCATGATTCCCATTAAGGTATTTAAACCTGTAGGTGAACTGAGTAAGGTATTTAATTGACTGGAGCTAATACCAAACTCATTAAACATAGAGACTAGGTCTGCGGTTTGCATCCCCATCCCACCGGCTAGTGTGGATAAGGTATTGAGTGTGGCAGTATCGATACCTGCTAATGGATTGGTGGTGGTAGTTGTGCCAGTTCCGGTAGTTGTGCCAGTTCCGGTAGTTGTGCCAGTTCCGGTAGTTGTGCCAGTTCCGGTAGTTGTGCCAGTTCCGGTAGTTGTGCCAGTTCCGGTAGTTGTGCCAGTTCCGGTAGTTGTGCCAGTTCCAGTAGTTGTGCCAGTTCCGGTAGTAGTACCAGTTCCGGTAGTTGTACCAGTGCCAGTGGTTGTACCTGTTCCGGTGGTTGTACCTGTTCCAGTAGTTGTGCCAGTGCTAGTTCCAGTAGTTGTCCCTTGAGTCAATAAACCCATTAAAGTATTTAAACCTTCAGGCGTAGCGAGCAAGGTATTTAATTGTGCGGTAGTAACGCCTGCACTATTAAATAAGCTAACTAAAGCATCAGGCTGCATACCTAAACTAGCAGTTAAGGTTGATAACGTTGCTCTGGCTTGCTCGGTTAATGTGGTGGAGCCTGTCGTAGTTCCTGTTCCAGTGGTTGTACCTGTTCCAGTGGTTGTACCTGTCCCAGTGGTTGTACCTGTCCCAGTGGTAGTTCCTGTCCCAGTAGTGGTTCCTGTTCCAGTAGTGGTTCCTGTTCCGGTTGTGCTACCTGATAAAATCCCAGTTAAAGTGCCCATGAGAGTATTAATACCCTCTGGTGTTTTGAGCATAGTATCTAGTTGCGTTGCTGAGATACCAACACTGGTGAAAATATTCATTAAATCAGTTGCTGAGACACCAATACTGGCAGCTAAGCTACTCATAATAGTATTTAAGTCTGCTGTGGTGCCGGTAGTCGTGCCAGTCGTTGTACCCGTCGTTGCAGTGCTACCTGGAACCGTAGTGCCAGTAGGGCGTGAACCATTAATAATATAGTTAGCTGAAGACGTGCTATTGCCTGGGTGTTGTAATACATTCCCTAAAATAACATTGGTGTCATTATTAGGGCCTGCGTAAATGGTTTTACCATCTAAGTTAACGTCGGTATTTTTATAACCATCTAAAATATAGTTCACATTACCGCCACTATTACCTAAAGCAGTCAAGACGGCAGATAAAATGAGGTTGGTATCATTATCAGGGCCTGCGGCAATAATACTATTACTGCTATTGGCATCTCCCGCCCATAAGAAGGCTTTACCATCCTGAGTAAGCGCTTGTGCATTAGTGCCATAGGTTTGAGTAGTGGCTTTAGTAAAGTCTACTGATGCCGTTTTATCATCCGTGATAGTCACTGGTGTTTTGGTCATGACCCCTAAGTGGTTACGATGCGTTAAGGAGATGAAATAATCACCTTCAGGAATATCTTTAAAGCTGAGGGTAGAGTTATTCGTATCTGCAGTAGCAACATCGCCATCGCGTTGGATAATAGCCGCTTGGCGGGTAATGATTTTGGAAGGATCGTTTTTATCCCGTAACTCGACCATAACCCAATCCACGGGCGCGTCATTGCCAGTGGTCGCTAGGGTGCTAGCGGATAGTTTTTCACTACCAGTATAGCCTGCATAGGGTTGATTAGCAGGTAAAAAGCCTTGAGTGCGTAAATCATCCCGCATTAAGCCATTGGCAGCATTATAAGCGCCTTGTAATAAGCCTTTCACCTGTACGGTGATCGTACCAGAGGTGGGCGTAATGGTATCATTTGGTTTAGGTGTAGGCGCGGGTAGCGGGCTATTAGGTGTTGTGGTCGGCACTGGTGTAGGCGCGGGTACAGGTGTAGGAGTAGGTACAGACTGTGACACGGTATTTTTGATCGTTACAATAACATCGTTAAAATCTCTGTCATTACATCTAGCACCAGTACGATCTTCAAAAGCTAAGCGAATAGTTCCTGCTTGGTTCGTGGTAACCTTGACACCATTATTGCCAATATGAGCATAGGTATTTTGTGATTTGTTATACAAACGCACATTATTAGCATTGAGTTCTTGGCTAGGTGGATTTTGTGGGTTTAATGTAACCCATTGACCGGCATTGTTTTTGTATTGGATGATATTTTTATCAAGAGTACCTGTAGCCACTTTGATATTAACAGTAGGTTTGCCTGCAACAGTAGAGCCGCCTGTATTAGTGCCAGTACCTGTGCCGGTATTAGTGCCAGTACCTGTGTTGGTATTAGGTGTTGGGGTAGGAGTACCCTGAATGGTTGCATTGGCAGTAGTACCCGTTTGACCGCTAGTGTGACCGCCTCCGCTAATCTGACCCAATAAAGACAAGGCTAGACTTTGTAAGTTACCACTGTTTTGACCCAGACTATTCAGCAATACTAATGCCGAGCTAGTGCCGCAACGGGTAGCTGTAGGAGCTGTAGTTGTGGTATGAGTAGTACGACTGGTAGAACTCAACATATTGATGAGGTTAGACATGGTAAGGTAGCTCCTTATTGTGATTTTTTCACTAAGAATTGTTAATTATGTTAATTGAGCGTAGTAAGCTAATACTGTATTTATAAGTCGTATTTATTCACATAATAGTAATATTTATCATCCCAAATTGGATAAGTTGCACTTATAGGCGTCTAATCGGTAATTCAGATAAAAAGCTGGTAATTTTTTATGCTAAATGGGGCTAAAGTGAGGGGGCATTATGAAAGGTAGTTACTACCTGTTAATACTGAGTTTAGTGGGGATAGTAAGCTGTGATCGTCTCTCGAATACACCGTTACCTATTGAAAAATCTCAATATAGTGAGTTACTGCATCCTTCAGTGGTAGCAGGGACAGTATTAGCTAGTAAAAATACACCAGTACTGTCTAGTGGCGGAGAGGGCAAAGCACCTGAGCATCAAGGAGAGTATCAGCTTATGACTTGGGCCGATTTAGAACTACCCGGACATAGGATTGCAGATATAGTGGAGCGCTATGAGTCCCGTATCGAGCAGGCTGAAGCAGAGCATAGCCATGCTGAGCATACTCATGAGGAACCTACTCAAGAAGAGCTATTACAAGAAGAGTTACAAAAAGCTTTAGCTCAAGCCCCCATTAATCCCGCTATGAATGGCAAAAAAATTAAGCTGCCGGGATTTATCGCCCCCCTAGCCATTGATGAAAGCAAAGCATTGGTTAAAGATTTTTTACTCGTTCCCTATATTAGCGCTTATATTGATTTACCTTCCCCTCCACCTAGCCAAACGATTTTAGTGCAGCCGCACGAGGGGCAAGGTATTGGTCTAGAGCGGGTGGCGGAGCCGGTGTGGGTGTATGGTACTTTGCTGGCGGAGGCCACTACCACCGACTTAGCACCAGCGGGCTATCAAATCAAAGATGCCTATGTGGAGGTCTATCAGGATCGCCAAACGCCTACGCTGAGTTTCAGCTCTACTAAACCATAAGCCCATCGCATGACAACACCGACCAAACCCCGTATTCCTGTACTGTTATTAACAGGTTTTTTAGGTAGTGGCAAAACCACCTTACTCAATCACCTATTACAATCTGACACGGTACAACAAGAACCAGTAGCCTTATTAATTAATGAATTTGGCAGTGTTGGACTAGATCAGCAGCTCGTGGGTGCAGCCGATCTGCCTATGGCGTTATTAGCTGGTGGCTGTGTGTGTTGTGCTATGCAAAATACCCTCTTGCCTACGCTCAAAAACTTATGGATGGAGCGCAATAGCGGCAAATTCAAACCCTATCAACGGATTATTATTGAAACCACTGGCTTAGCCGATCCCACCTCTATTTTAGCCACATTTGTGCAAGCCAAATGGGCTGCTGATCGTCATTATGTGGATGGAGTGATTACCACTGTTGATGCAGTACTGGGCATGCAGCAATTAGATGAGCATTTTGAGGCTGTGCAACAAGTCACACGCGCGGATAAATTACTCATTACCAAAGCGGATTTAGTAGATTCCCAGCCATTAGCCCTCTTAACACAGCGCTTACATGCCTTAAATCCCTTAGCGTTGATCGAGATAGTAGAACATGGGCAAATCGCTGCCACACAGTTATTTAACTTACGTCAAACACAAGCTAGCCTAATTAGCGCCTTTAATCCTCAATCCTTCCAACCCTTGCAGACGGGAGCTAGCACGCTACCTTTAGCCTCTAATCAGGTAGGTAGCAAAGTAGATAAACAAATACACAGCTTTGCGCTACAGTTTGAACAGCCGGTGGATTTAGAGCGGGTTAAATTGGGTCTGTCGGTTGTGATGGGGTTTTGTGATACGCATCTATTACGCATGAAAGCGGTGTTACAGACGACGCAATATTCCACTCCGGTCGTATTACAGGCGGTACAGCACTTATTGTTTCCAGAGCAAGTATTAGAACAGTGGCCTAGTGAGGATCGAGTGAGTAGGGTGGTGTTTATTACTGCTGGCTTGGAGGTGAGTACTATGGAGTCGGTGCTGGATGAATTTCGAGCTATTGTAGCAACCCCAACAACATAAAGCTCATTCAAGCCCGCTACTATCTCTTGCTATGATAGTAAGTCTTTAGACTTGGAGTGAGATTTTAGCCATGACGATTAGCCTAAATGCCTATAGCGCTCAATTGGGTGAGCATTTTATTTTGCAGCCTACCGACTGGCAAATCGAGCCTAAGCAGCATTGGGTGATTTTAGGCGCTAATGGCTCAGGTAAGTCCGCCTTAGCTGCCACATTGTTAGGAGCTGGGGAGCACTTAGCCGGCACAATAATGGGTGTACCTCACGATAGTGTCATAGTCTCTTATGAAACACAGGCCGAGCTGATCGAGCAAGAGCGGCGTAAAGATGATGCGGATATTTTGGATATTATTAGCGAGGGCACACCCGTACTCGAAATCCTCACAGCCGAACCCCACGATAGCGAGCTACTGCAACAACTGATTCAAGCCTTTCAATTTGAGCCATTACTACAGCGCAGTTTCCGCAAACTTTCGACCGGAGAGACGCGCAAAACCTTATTGATTAAAGCACTGGCTAAAAAGCCGCAATTACTCATTTTAGACGAGCCATTTGATGGCTTGGATATTAATTCTATGGGGTTTTTGCAGGAGCTATTACAAGACTATGCTCAAAGCACGCAATTGATTTTAGTATTAAATCGTATAGATGAAGTACCGGATTTTATTACCCATTTTGCCTATATGGATCATGGCAGCTTAGCCCATCAAGTTGCACGCTCTGATCAGGAAGCGTTAGATAATCTCTATCAATTACTGCACTTAAAAACTTCTCACCTCACTATTCCAGCAGCCACTAAAAGCCATGTGCCACCACTAGATCCCCAGCAACCCCTCGTCAAAATGCGTAATATTCGCATTGCCTATGAGGAAAAAGTGATTCTGGATAAGGAAGAGTGGACGATTGAAAAAGGGCAGCATTGGCAATTAACCGGCCCTAATGGTAGTGGTAAAACCTGTTTACTTAACCTCATCACGGGCGATCATCCGCAATGTTATGTGAATGATATTTTCGTATTTGGCATGCAACGTGGAACGGGGGAGAGTATTTGGCAGGTTAAGCAATATATTGGCTATGTATCGAGTGCTTTGCAGTGGGAGTATCGAGTTAGTATTAATGTGCGAAATGTGATTATTTCCGGGTTTTACGATTCCATTGGGTTATATCAAAAATATACCGAAACCGAAAAGGCGATTGCAAATCAATGGCTGGAGGTATTAGGTATGCGTGATCGTGCCGAGCAGCCGTTTAATCAACTATCTTTTGGGGATCAGAGACTATTACTCATTGCCCGTGCGATGGTCAAACATCCCACTTTATTAATTCTGGACGAGCCTTGTTTAGGGCTGGATGATATGAATCGACGTTTGGTCTTAGCGCTGATTGAGAAAATTGTGGCGGGGACAGAAACAACCGTGCTGTATGTCAATCATCACCCCCATGATCGAATCGTGGGGATTGCACAGTATAAAGCCTTGGGGGCGGTAGTTACTGCGTAGTAGTAGGAGTGATCGTGTAGGGTGGCAACGGTGAGTAGCTAGAAATACACGATCACCTAGGGTCAGGCTTTTAGGCAATAGACCTTTTCGTGCAAACGAGTAATACCCGCATTTTTAAAGCCCGGACTCTGCGGCAAAATATCAACATCTAGCCATAGATCGACCTGAAAAGCGTCTTGATAAAGTGCTCTGACTTCTGATTCTAATACCGCAAATGGGGGGCCGGCACGTTCGGCTTGATCGTATTCAAAGGTGATGAGTAGCGTGGAGGCTTGGGCGGGCAAAATACGCATAAAATGTTCAGCATATTGTTGGCGTAGCTCAGGTGGGAGAGCGACTAAGGAGGCACGATCATAGACACTGCCGCAATGGCGGAGATCTTCCGCACTTAAGGCAAAAAAATCACCCACTAATATGGCAATCCCCTCAGTCTCCCAGCGCTCAAAAGCCCCTTGAGGGGTGATATTAGGCGTAATATTGCGCTCTTTAAAGAAATCACTCACCGCCACTGCGCTAAGTTCCACCCCTAATACGGTATAACCTTGAGTACGCAACCAGACCATATCAATACTTTTGCCGCATAAAGGTACAAATACGGTTTGATCATGCGGAGCATCTAGCTGAGGCCAAAATGATTGCAAATAGGGATTGATTTTATCTTGGTGGAATCCAATTTCATTGTTTTCCCAACGGGCATGCCAAAATGCTGCTTCCATGATGGTTATACTCTGTTAATTAAAATATCAGCAGTGTAGAGCAAAGTAGTATAAGGGGCTATCCTTAGGGTTGAGTGTTTTCGCCGGAGGCGTTTATTTTACATCCTGTATGCCGCTAACATTGATCCATTAATACTAGTCCCTTTGAAAACACTCAACGCTAAGGATAATTCTAGAGCTAGTTAAAATAATGCAAGTCCTTACTTATATAGACCATGATAGGCCAAAGGTGCAAAGTATCTTGGGTTAATGCGAAATTTTGTACAGTTCATGCCTGTATTGCTTAGTTTTTGAGTTTATTGTGCCGCTATATTGCGATGTAGGGTTAAGTACTTGAGCCAAAGTAATCGAGTATTTCTTCCGCAGCCGCTGTGAATACATCCTTGTACGCTACAAGGCGGCTTCCCTGCCGCCAAGACTGCTCCAGAAATACCCGATTACTTTGATATACCTACTTATGAGCATTAGATTAGAGGCTGATAGCTTGCTTCTGTGCGGTGCAACATTTTGTCCTTACTCCCTAAAATGGTGAGTATTACCCCATGCACAAATAGCTTTCTGCTTGATTAGGATTGATTCGCTAGGCTTATTAGCTATTGGCATAATACCTGCATGTTAAAAAATAATTGCTGCCTGGGTAGTTAACGGCGACCACCTGCGGCTATTCCACGCACTGTAGCGTACAGATACATCATGGGTAACGAAGCCCTGAATCCTATGCCATTTATTTTAGGCTCTAGGATTCAGGGCCTTTTTATTTGCAGGAGATGCAAACATGCTCAAAGAAAACCTGATACTAATCGGCAATGGTATGGCTGGGGTGCGAACTTTAGAGGAATTACTCAAACTAGCGCCTGATCATTACAATATTACGGTATTTGGTGAGGAGCCTTATGGTAACTACAACCGTATTATGCTCTCGCCGGTACTCGCTAGCGAAAAAACCATTGAGCAAATCATGCTTAATGATGATCAATGGTATGTGAATAATGGCATTACGCTACATAAGGGTAAAAAGGTAAGCCGAATCAATCGCTCACGGCGTGAAGTCATTGCGACCGATGGCACCGTAGCACGTTATGACCGGCTGGTGATTGCGACAGGGTCTGTACCCTTTATGCTGCCAGTACCCGGAGCGGATAAACAAGGCGTGATCGGCTTTCGTGATATTAAAGATGTGAATGTAATGCTGGATTCAGCACGTCAGTATCCGAAAGCAGTGGTGATTGGGGGCGGCCTATTAGGTTTAGAGGCAGCTAATGGCTTACTCAAGCAGGGTATGGATGTAACCGTGGTACACCTGAATGAGTTTCTCATGGAGCGCCAGCTCGATAAGCCAGCAGCCCTTATGTTGCAAAAATCGCTAGAAGCGCGTGGCATAAAATTTCTTATGAAGCACAGCACAGACGAGATTCTAGGCGATGAGCGTGTCACAGGGCTGCGTTTTAAAAATGGCCTCACTATTGATGCCGACTTGGTAGTCATGGCAGTGGGGATCAGACCCAATATTGAATTAGCAAAATCAGTGGGCTTGTATTGTGAACGCGGTATTGTGGTGAATGATACGATGCAAACCATTACTGACCCCAAGATCTATGCTATTGGTGAGTGTGTACAGCATCGTGGTACCGCTTATGGTCTGGTGGCACCACTATTTGATCAAGCAAAAGTAGCGGCTAATCACCTAGCTCGTTATGGTATTGCCCGCTATCAAGGCACGGTTACCTCTACTAAATTAAAAGTTACGGGAATTGAATTATTCTCTGCTGGTGACTTTATCGGTAATGAGCAGACCGAAGATATTATCTTTAAGGATGCCGCTTCAGGTACTTACAAGAAAATTGTATTGGAAGATAACCGCATCAAAGGTGCGGTGCTATACGGTGATACCGTGGATGGGAGTTGGTATTTCCAACTCATGAAGGATGGTACGGATATCTCCGCCTTCCGCGATACCTTGCTATTTGGACAAGCACATCTAGGTGATTCCGGTCATAACCCAGAAACACGAGTAGCGGTGCTGCCCGATGAGGCCGAGATCTGCGGCTGTAATGGGGTCTGTAAGGGCGACATTGTGAGGGCTATTACCGAAAAAAAGCTCTTTACCCTAGATGAGGTACGCGCCCACACCAAGGCCTCTGCCTCCTGCGGCTCTTGCACGGGACTTGTGGAGTCATTACTAGCACATACCGTAGGGGGTGATTATTCCCAGACTCCTACCAGCAAGCCTTTATGTAAATGTACCGACTTTACCCATGATCAAGTTCGCTCCGGGATTTTAGAGCATCAGCTCAAAACCATGCCTGCGGTACGCGAATTTTTTGAGTGGCGCACCGAGGATGGTTGTCCTTCTTGCCGTAATGCCCTCAATTACTATCTGCTGTGTGCTTGGCCTAATGAGTATCAGGATGATGCTCAGTCACGTTTCATCAATGAACGCGCTCACGGCAATATTCAAAAGGATGGTACTTATTCCGTCGTGCCGCGTATGTTTGGTGGTCTATGTACCCCAGTTCAATTGCGTACCATTGCTGATGTCGCCGATAAATATCAGGTGCCAGAAATGAAAATTACGGGTGGTCAGCGCATTGATCTATTTGGAGTGAAAAAGGAACAACTGCCAGCCATGTGGAAGGATCTCACGGATGCCGGTTTTATTTCCGGTCATGCTTATGCTAAAGGGCTGCGTACAGTGAAAACCTGTGTGGGTAGCACGTGGTGCCGTTTTGGGACTCAGGATTCCACCGGCCTTGGCGTCAAATTAGAGGAACTCACTTGGGGTTCATGGATGCCGCATAAGTTCAAAATGGCGGTTTCGGGGTGTCCGCGCAATTGTGCCGAAGCGACTATTAAGGATTTCGGTGTGGTCTGTGTCGATTCCGGTTATGAGCTGCATATTGGCGGTAATGGCGGTATTAAAGTGCGCGTCACCGATTTACTGTGCAAGGTGGCAACCGAGGAGGAGGTATTGGAATACAGCGCGGCATTTTGCCAGTTTTACCGTGAGGATGCTCATTATCTAGAGCGCACCGCGCCATGGGTAGAGCGGGTAGGTTTGGAGCGGATTAAGCAGGTCATCAGTGACCCTGAAAACCGTGCAGCTCTTTGTGAGCGCTTCCGCATTTCCCAGCGAGTGGCTCAGATTGACCCTTGGAAGCAGTGTGCTGATGGTGCATTTGCGCATGAATTTAAACCGATTACCCTAGCAGAACTCGCAACGGTAGAGTGAGGAAAGACCATGAGTCTATGGATTGAAGTCGTTGAATTAAACCAAATCCCGGTGCTAGGTGCACGAGTCATTAAGACCCCCGATATGGATATTGCCGTATTCCGGGGGCGCAATGATCAGGTCTATGCCATCCGTGATGCCTGTCCACACAAGCAAGGCCCCTTATCACAGGGCATTATGCACGGCTCTACCGTGACCTGCCCCTTACACAACTGGAAAATTGATCTCGCCAGTGGAGAGGCATTAGGGCCGGATGAAGGCTGTAGCCGCGTGTTTCCAGCACGAGTAGAGGACGGTAAAGTCCTGTTACAGCTAATACCAGAAGTAACGATCCCGTGCTGATTTAAAGCGTATGGAGAAAATATTATGTCCTATTTGGAACCTACCGAATTTGTATCCAAAATGGTTGATCAGGGCGAAGCAAAAGTCTATATGTCGACCCGTGATACTCTGATTAGAGCCTTCATGGCGGGCGCTATTTTGGCGCTAGCTGCCGTATTTGCCGTGACTGTCACTGTTAAGACGGGTTCCCCATTAGTGGGAGCGTTGTTGTTTCCAGTTGGCTTCATCATGCTTTATTTGATGAAGTTTGATCTCCTAACGGGAGTGTTCACTCTAGTACCGCTAGCACTGATTGACAAGCGACCAGGTGTAACCGTAGCAGGAGTGCTGCGCAATTGGGGATTGGTTTTTATTGGTAATTTTGCGGGTGCATTGACCGTTGCATTCATGATGTCCTTCATTCTGACCTATGGCTATCATACTGATGGTGGTGAAGTGGCTACTAAGGTGTCCGAAATTGGTGAGTCGAGAGTGTTAGGCTATGCGGCTCATGGTGTAAGCGGATGGCTGACTATTTTCATTCGCGGTGTGTTATGCAACTGGATGGTCTCCATGGGTGTGGTTGGAGCTATGATTTCTACCTCTGCTACTGGCAAGATATTGGCTATGTGGATGCCGATTATGCTGTTCTTTTTCATGGGGTTCGAGCATTCCATTGTTAATATGTTCCTATTCCCCTTTTCCATGATTATGGGCGGCAATTTCACCTTTATGGAATATATGATCTGGAATGAGCTACCAACAGCCTTGGGCAATCTGGTCGGTGGTTTCTTGTTTGTTGGCCTACCACTCTACCTGACTCATGTGCGTACCCAACGCGAACGTAGTTTGAAAAACAGACCAGAAGCTGAACAAACTACTTCGGTGTTTAAGCACGCATGATCAAATTTCAAATTGATATTAATAATATCTCGGCTTGTAATAGGCCGATATTTTTGTCTCGTGATGGGGTTAATTATCACCATCAAGTAATTTTCTAATTAAGAGTACGAGTCGCAAAATTATAATGCATGCTGCGTCGCACAAAAAATACCGCTTAGGTTGAACTTCTTGCCTGCCAATGGGGACAAAACTATATTGTTGCAATGCACAATATTACATCGATAAGTTATAAACCAGAGGCAGCAATGAATATGAAAAACTATCTTGTCCTCGGCGAAAAGTGGGTACGCGCCATGGTGTTTGCTGATGAAGCGGATGCAAATGATTACACCGAAAAGAATTGTGCCCATATCCCGTATCAGCGCTACTCAGAGGCAGAGTTTAAGCGTATTTATGTCAATTCTGGCAAGCATAGGCTGGAATACAAAAATGATTATCGACAAGCTGTACCGCTGATCATCATACATTAACTAAGCTCTACCACTGCATCCCTAAGGGGATGTCTCAATACAGTTATCTATGCTCGAATAGGAGGAGGTTTCTCCTCCTATTCATCTATAAGTACTTGAACTTATACCTAAATATCACCCTGCCATACCTTCCATTAGTCACTTATTCCGATTCGTTTATGCCTTTGGTAGGTCTATATATATCGTTTATAAGCCTATAGATTTTTAATATAAATAAACAGTGTTAGCTTATTAAGTAAGTTAATGACCCATTCATTAACAACTTATTAACCGTTACACGAGTAGCAACTGCATGATAATCAATAACTTTTCTAAAGTCAGTACCTACAAAGTAGGTCTAGCACTAGGCTTAAGCCTCGTATTAGGTTTAAGTGGCTGTAACAGTGGTGGTTCTAGTTCATCGAGTTCTGGTCAATCCCCTAATCAAACACCTACACCCAATAATACTAATGAGTTACCTGTTGCCAAAGCGGGTGCAGATGTAACGGTAACCTCTAAACAAGTCGTCACTCTCGATGGTAGTCAAAGTACTGATACCGATGGACGCATCGTGAGCTATAGCTGGAAACAAACCTTTGGCCCGGCTGTTGAGCTTACTAATAGCACTAACAGCCAATTACAATTCACAGCACCTGAGGTGAGTGTGGATACCGTGTTCACCTTTGAGTTAACTGTACAGGATGATGCAGGTGCCAAAGCTACGGATACGGTCACCGTATTAGTTAAGGCTAATAGCAATAAAGCTCCTGTTGCTAATGCGGGTGCAGATCAAAGTGTGGCAAGTAATACGCCATTCGTATTATTTGGTAAAGGTACGGATACTGATGGAACAGTAGTAAGCTATCAATGGACACAAGTGAGTGGCCCTGCCGTAACCCTGAGTGATGCAAATCAAGCCAATATCGCTTTTAAAACGCCAACCGTTGCGATAGCTACCAATTTAGTTTTCTCATTGAAAGTAACCGATGACAAAGGTGCCACTCATACTGACACGGTCACTATTCAAGTTAAACCAGTAGCAGTGATTACAACTCCTCAAGTGCAAATTACCCCAGTTGAACCTGATGGTGCCACACTCAAGTGGGAAGCGATTGCAGGTATTAGCAAATACTTTATTTGCCAAGCGCAAGAGCCGATTGTTGATATTGCCAAATGTACGACTTACAAATTAGGCAAATGGATTCCAGTCAGCAATGCGACTAGCTATCAAGCCACCCATTTGCGTATGAATGAGACCACCTATTTCCGGGTAGTTGCTGAGGATGATAACGGTAATCGTAGCCCCGCGAGTGCTGAGGTAAAAATCACCCCGATTTTATCCAAACCCACTCATCCGCTGAATGATACCGGCGTGACTTATTGCTTAGATCAAGTCAATAAAGTTTGCTCGACATTAGATAAGAGTGTTTTATTACAAGATGCTTTCGCCGGACGTGATGCGACTCATAATGATGATAGTGACGGACATGCGGGCTTTAGCTTTAGCAAACTAGATTTTCAAGGTGCAGCACTCAGTGCTAAAGCATCGAGCTGGAATTGTGTGCGGGATAATGTGACAGGCCTTGTGTGGGAAAAGAAAATTACCCAAGGTGATAACGGCCTACATGACCAAGATTATACCTTTAGCGAAAAGGAAATTGCGCTGCCTGTCAATTGCCCGACTTGCTCCATTGCTCAATATGTAGCGAGTGTGAATAAAGCAGGCTATTGCGGTTTTAATGATTGGCGTGTACCGACTGCTTTTGAGCTGCGTTCGATTATGGACTATAGCTACACCAAAGAAGGGGAAACTTTAGTCGATAGCCAATACTTCCCTGATATTAAAAGCACGGATTTCTATGTAACTAGTACCCCGTCTTATTACTATAACTTCACTCGTCCGGTGGTGTTAGCGTTTGATTATCTAAAAGAGGACAGTTTTGTTGCTAGCGAGCCGCTCACTAGCACCGCTTATAAAGTGCGTTTAGTACGTTCAGCTACAACAAAATAAGGAAGTTATAACCATGAAAGCTCTTAAATATTTAATCCTCAGTGCTGCGCTAAGTATGAGTAGCTCACTACTAGCGGCTACAGAAGCGGCGACAGGTTGTCTAACAGCACCCGGTTTAGGTGTCAGTATTACCACACCAACCAGTGATTTTATCCTACAAGGCTCTGTAGCGATCCATAAGAAAACAGGTTTAATGTGGCAACGTTGTATGGCGGGTGAAGTACTAGATGACAAAAATACACCAGACGGTAGTGACGATATCTGTGTCGAAAGTCCAGTGGCTGCCACAGTAACTAATACTTACACATGGAGTCAAAAAGCTGTAGCAGGTTATACAGATTGGCGCTTACCTAATCTTAAAGAGCTGTATAGCATTGAAGAGGAATGTCCTACTGTAGAAGGACACCTGCTTAACTTAACCGTATTTCCAGTTTCTAGTGCTAATCGTGGAGCAGATAAACTGCCTGTACTGTTATCAAGCACTAACTTAATGCTGGTTAAGCAAATTATTGATCCGGCAAACTCCACCCTTGCCATACGCTTAGTGCGTGAGATGCAACCTGCACCAGCCACTAAGTAGCCTTGTACTGACAGAGGTAGGACTACCTACCTCTGTTACCCTATCCAGTACATCGATGTTGACATTAATGTACTAGGTCTTGCTTATTAAAATTAATTTTTAATTAACTCTTCTTATTACCACAACTAAGTGATAAATTTTTGCTCTTTATAACTAAGGCAAAAATAAAAGATGCTGAAACAACTATTATCAATAATCGTATTAATATCCTTAAGTATTACTTTTACAGGTTGTGCCACCATTACCCGTGGTACAGAAGAGGCTCTAGTGGTGGAGTCTGATCCGACAGGGGCGGATGTGAAATTATCAAATGGTATGACGGGGAAGACGCCTACTAGTTTTATGGTAAAGCGTAAGACTAATTTAGTCGTGACGGTGAGTAAAGCAGGGTATCAAACAACCACGGTTAATGTGAACTCACAAATTGCTGGTTCTGGTGGGGCTGCTATGGCAGGCAATCTAATCTTTGGAGGCGTTATTGGCGCAGCAGTAGATTCAAGTAATGGCGCTACTCGCGAACTAAAGCCTAATCCGGTTAAAGTGAAACTCAATCGCTTATAAGCTTACAAAATCTTTAGGAGAGCTGTTAGGCTCTCCTAACATGATTATTGACCCCAAAACTCATTCGTCATACTGCTTTCAAATAGCGCTCGTAATCGCTCTGCATCTACTCCTACACAAGCCTTTTGTTTCGGGCGATGGTTCCAGTTTTTCAGGGCATAAGAGGATAAACCATGACGATCAATAATGGTTTGACCGATAGCTACCCCCTCTGTGGCTACACAAATACTACCTTCAATAGTCTGAAATAAGGTAGGGTCAATCACATAGGCCACGGCGGAAATATCATGCCCATAGCAGCCTTGAATCCCCCGAATGCTGCCATAAAAACGCATATAGAATTGCACTGCATTATACATGAACTGCCCAACACGGGGATTCTGATCACGAATCCGCTCGAATAACGCTCGATCTAATATCACTTGATGCGTGACATCTAAGCCCACCATGACTACAGGCCAAGAGGCCGCCATCACATGCTCTGCTGCATGAGGGTCACAATAAATATTCGCCTCCGCCACGGGTGAAACATTACCGTCATGCTCAATAGCACCGCCCATAATCACCACTTGCTTCACTAGTTGAGCAATTTCAGGATTCAGTTGTAGGGCAGTCGCTAGATTATCCAGTGGGCCAATGGCTACGATAGTAATCTCATGCGGATGTTTCAGAATCTGCTCGACCATAAAAGCGGGGGCGGGCTGTGTAATTGCAGAGGTAGTCGGTAGTGGTAAATGCAAATTACCAAAGCCATCTGCGCCATGGACAAAATCAGGGAAGGGTGGGGTGGGTACTATCCAAGGACTAGCTCCACCTTGTGCCACCGGAATGTGACTAGCCTGAGCCATTTCTAATAAAGTCAACGCATTACGGGTAGCTTGGGAGACGGCTACATTGCCAAAGGTAGTGGTGACACCGATGAGATCAATAGCAGGATGTGCTAAGGCGGTAAATAATGCCATGGCATCATCAATGCCCGGATCGGTATCTAAAATGATTTTATGACTCATGCTAATACTTCTTCTAAGGTAGGGATGCTTTGTGCTGCTCCTGCGCGTTGTACACACAGTGCAGCCGCACGGCAGCCTAATTCTAAGGCATATTGAATCCCTTGTCCTCGACTCAATGCCGCTAACGCAAAACCAATAAAGGTATCACCTGCGGCGGTGGTATCCACCGCTTGCACGGGTAATGCAGGGACTTCAATCGCTTGATGCTGATCAACCCAAACGACTCCCTTGTCGCCTAGGGTAATAATAACGGCTAAGCTGGGATAACGCGTACTCAGCACCTGTGTGATTTGGCTCAACTCAAAGGTATCAAGCTGTAGTAATTGCTGTGCTTCGACTTTATTGATAATTAAGAGATTAAGCGATTCTAGGGGTAATTGAGCCACTTGTGCCGTCATGGGGGCGGGATTAAAAGCCACTTTTAAATGGTGTTGTGCCGCTAGTGTGATCATCTCTGCGGTGCAACTGCACTCATTTTGTAAGAGTAACCAATCATTAGCTTGAGCGGTTTTTAATAAATCCGGTAACTCGGTAGGGGTAAAAGAGTGATTAGCACCCCTATACAACACAATAGCATTCTCGGCTTGGTCATCTACTTGAATAATGGCGTGACCCGTAGGTAAGGGGCTAGCGGTGACTAAATGACAATCCACACCCGCGCTTTCAAGTTGCGCTAATACCCATTCATCACCCTCTCCATAACGACCAATATGCTGCACTTTAGCACCTGCTCGCGCTAAAGCGATGGATTGATTCGCTCCTTTGCCCCCCAGTAGGGTTTGATAAGAGCGGCTAGCTAGGGTCTCGCCCGGCTGTACTAAATGTGGCACACGATACACATGATCGATATTAATAGAACCATAATTAAAAATAGCCATCTGTGATCTTTCTCTTAGCTCAAGTAAGTAATGTCCACCAGCTTAAAACATTAGCTGCAAGCTGATAAGAGGGCTATTCAATAAAATTTTGCTCCCTTTCTGCCTAAATTGGGTATGATGCGTACTTATTTTTTAGGTGCTGGGAAGTTATTTATTATGTCGCACTTGCAATTTAACCTATTGAATACACAAGGTGCTGCTCGGCGCGGTCAACTGACCTTCCCACGCGGCACGGTACAAACCCCAACGTTTATGCCGGTAGGAACCTATGGCACGGTTAAGGCCATGACCCCCGAAGAACTAAAGGGACTAGGGGCGGAAATTATTTTAGGGAATACCTTTCACCTCATGCTGCGTCCGGGGACGGAAATCGTGCGCTTGCAGGGAGATTTGCATGAGTTTATGCATTGGGATAAGCCCATTCTGACCGATTCGGGCGGTTTTCAGGTCTTCTCCTTGGCACAAATGCGTAAGATTACCGAGGAGGGTGTGCATTTCCAATCGCCCGTCAATGGCAGCAAAATCCTAATGACGCCTGAGTCTTCTATGCAGGTACAGCGCGAATTAGGCTCGGATATTGTAATGATTTTTGATGAGTGTACCCCGTATCCTGCCACCTTTGAGGTCGCAAAGACGTCTATGGAGCTATCTTTACGCTGGGCAAAACGTAGTAAAGTAGCACATGAGGGTAATCCGTCTGCACTGTTTGGTATTGTACAAGGCGGGGTCTATGAGGATTTGCGCAAAATATCGGCAGAAGGTTTACAGGCTATAGACTTCGATGGTTATGCCGTAGGGGGGTTAGCGGTAGGCGAGCCTAAGGCTGATCGTGATCGTATTTTAGAGGCTACCGTTCCGCTATTGCCGCAAGATAAACCGCGCTACTTAATGGGCGTGGGTAAGCCTGAGGATATCGTCGAGGGGGTGAGACGCGGGATTGATATGTTTGACTGTGTGATCCCGACACGTAATGCGCGTAATGGTTTTCTCTTTACCCGTTATGGACAGCTTAAAATTCGCAATAGTATCAATAAAACCGATACGCGCCCGATTGATGAGCAGTGTGGTTGCTATACCTGTCAACACTATTCACGCGCCTATTTGCATCACTTGGATAAATGTAATGAAATTCTAGGTGCTCGCTTAAATACCATTCACAATCTTTATTATTATCAAGAACTCATGCGCGGTATCCGTGCAGCCTTGGAACAGGGAGTTTTTGAGGCTTTTGTGGTGGATTTTTATGCCCAACGCACAGCGTCACAGGAGCCTAGTTAGTAGATGGGTAACCGTAAGCGGGTATTCCCTCCGCAGTCGCTGTGAATACATCCTTGTACGCTACAAGGCGGCATCCTTGCCGCCAAGACTGCTCCGAGAATACCCGCTTACGGTTACGCTGTAAGTTTATGAATGGATACGTTTGGTGCTATGAAGAAACATATTTTGCTGATTGAAGATGAAGCACCGATCCGGCAAATGGTGAGGTTTGCTTTAGAGCGCGAAGGGTATGAAGTGTCAGAAGCTGCACATGCTAAAGCAGCACGAGCGCTGATTGCCGAGCGTGTGCCGGATTTGATGTTAGTGGATTGGATGCTACCCGATTTATCGGGGCCTGAGCTGATTAAACGCTTGCGTTCCGAGGAGCTGACGCATGATGTGCCGACGATTATGCTCACCGCTAAAGTAGATGAGGAGAATATGATTCAAGGTTTAGATCATGGTGCAGATGATTACCTGACTAAGCCGGTTTCGATGAAATTGCTTAGCGCTCGGATTAAGGCATTATTACGTCGTAGCATAGGCTTTAATGAAGAAACCGTTTTGCAAAGTGGACGTTTAGCACTTGATCAAGCTTCTTATCAATTGCGTATTGATCAAGTGCCTGTAACCATTGGTCTCACTGAGTTTCGTTTATTGGAGTTTTTTATGCAGCATGCGGGGCGTGTTTACTCGCGTGCTCAATTGCTGGATTTTGTCTGGGGACAAAGTAAGTATTTAGAAGAGCGCACGGTAGATGTGCATATTTTACGTCTGCGTAAAGCCCTGAAACCGTATGAAGTAGATCACTATATTCAAACGGTGCGCGGGGCAGGCTATCGGTTTGAACAGGACAATACCTAAACACATGCAAGTATATTGGTCGATTGAGCTACGCCGTCTGGTCGGGGGCGTAATGGTGGCGGTGATTTTTGGGTTTATCACGGGTTATTGGTGGGCTGCTTTTCTAGTCACCGCGCTGGGTTATGTGGCATGGCTGTTATATAAGTTGCGTCAATTACAGCTATGGTTAGTACATGATTTTAAGCCCGATGAGTTACCCGATAGTGATGGGGTGTGGGAGCAGGTAGTTACCTTAATCAATCGCTCGCGCCAAAAAAGTATTAAACGCAAACAAAAACAAGAAGAGATCTTACAGCGCCTTAATAATATTATTTCAGCACTGCCCGATGCGGTGATTTTATTTGATGATGATCATGTGATTCAGTGGAGTAATAGCACCGCGTTAGCCTTAATGGGTATTAATGGCAAAACCGATGTGGGGCAGCGCATTGATAATTTACTGCGTGCGCCCGAAATTGCTCAGGCACTCACGGGCATGGATACCGAGGAGGAAATTCAGTTTATCTCCCCACGTAATGCTCAAGCCACCTTACAGGCGCGTATTTTACCCGTAGAGCGGGGGTTATGGTTATTGAATGTGCGTGATATTAGCCAGCGGATTCAATTGCAGCATACGCGCAAAGCTTTTATTGCCAATGCCTCTCATGAATTGCGTACTCCTTTAACAGTGGTGAGTGGCTATTTGGAGTTAATGCAGGAAGATCCTGAGGTGCCAGCGCATTTAGTGATGGCGATTCAACAGTCGCGTGAGCAAACCCTCCGCATGCAGCAAATTATCAGTGATATGCTCACCCTGTCTAAATTAGAGACTATGGAACGCGCTCAAATCCCGCTACGGGTGGTGGATGTGCCAGAGATGCTTAAAAATACTAGCCAAGCTTTAACTGATACCCTAGCCGCGCAATCTCATACCTTAGAAACCCATATTGATGCTGAGCTAATGATTATGGGGGTAGAGGGGGAGCTTACGAGTGCGATTACTAATCTGATAGATAATGCGATTAAACATACGCCAGCGGGTACGCATGTGATTGTGCGTTGGGAGCGTCTCAATCAAGATTATGCTGCCCTCACCGTGACGGATAATGGGCCGGGGATTCCGAATGAGCATATTGTGCATCTCACCGAGCGCTTTTATCGGGTGGATACCGGACGCTCACGTGAGCGTGGGGGGACGGGGTTAGGTTTGTCGATTGTGAAGCATGTGATTCAAAATCATCAGGGTTATTTAAGTATTAAAAGCCGTCCGGGGGAGACTACGTTTCAGGCGAGTTTTCCTTTGATTAAAGAGACAAAAGAGGCTGAAATTTTGGTTAATACTTAATCTAATATTGAGGCCGTTTAAGTAGCTCTTGAGTGATAGGTGAGAACGTGGGTTTTGTAAAAAAAGCAGAGTCTGCTTGTTGTTCGAGTTGAGTATCAAGCGGGAGAATAGCCAGCATTTTTCCTTCTAGTCCTTGCTCATTACGAGTTTCCCACAGGCGCTTAAATTGCCCACGAGTTAATGTGCGATTACCTAATGAGGGATCCGCTAGTTTAACCAGTCGATCATTAATCCCAGTAATCACAGTGAAATGATCTTCTTTGCGCTGCTGTACATAGACAATGACAGGGAGTTTTAGCTCTAATAATTGTTCCCAATCGGTAGCAACGCCAATACCTTTGAAACCCAGTTGCGGTAAAACGGCCTGCATATCGGCAAAGGAGGCACGGCCTTTATTGCCGGTGTGTCTGACAATGAGGTCAAGAATCTGTTGTTCGGTGGTGGGGCGGCGGTAATACTCGGTGAGAATAGTCGCAATGGAGGCCGAGCCGCAGGAGTAATCTAAATCCTGTTTAACGACTCGTGCATCTCGTCGGGCTTTCCAGTGTTGAATAGGAAGTGAGCCATTTAATGAGGGGGTTTGCATCCAAACAGTATTAGGGGGGGTATTGGTGTCTGCGCTGGCGTTGTTTACTAGGAGAGCTAGGCTAATTAGGATAAGAGTGGGGTAATGGAGCATTTTAAAATTCCTAGGTGATTATAATGTCATTAATTAATTGTAACCACTCAGTCTATGCTCTGGTAGCGTACACTCCATTCAATCAATGAGTTATAAAACTTGATGATTGTATTTTACTAAAAATCACCATTTAGAAAGCAAGCATAAAACAACATATTGTGTTATCTATTGCTGAAAAGAGCTATATCTATAGACTGAGTGTTACGTTATTTCTAATAAAGAATATATCTATAAATTGTTATAGTTATTGAAACCAATATCCATATGGTTATGGATAGTAAAATTACTTTTGAAAGTGACATGCTTTTAGCTGAGATACCTCCATATTTTAAATTTATTTGGCAAAAGCTAGTTTTTAGCAATAAATTAGGTAGTATTAAAATCAAAAAAATGGATAATAAGTTAAAAATCTCCCAAGGGTTCTGAAATACTAATAGTCCTGCACCATGTAAGATACCGAATAATGAAAAAGGCATTACTATGCAAAATATCATTTTAATAGGCATGGGATGGAGTCCAGTTTTTTGACTAAGTGATAGAGCCTGCAGCAATAAATACTGCAAGCCTATTATTAGTGCTATTACTAGTAAGTACTCAAGTAAAAGTTATTGAGGTTTGTTCTTTAAAATACAATGGCTTATAAATTCAAAATTCCGGATAACTTCGTTTAACTACTTAAGACAATATATCAAGAATATATTATGGTTTTTAGAGCTTATGCCTCCTAGCAAAGTAAAAAAAGAAGCTACCCCATGTTACAAGGAAAGCAATAATAAAATTAAGAAAGCTATTTTCAAATATATTCTTATATAATAAAAAAAGAGCTAGAAATAATATGCTACATATAATAATGCTGCCTTTTATATTAAAAGGAGGTTGAATATAATAGTTATGTGCCACCCATAAAGCGCCAAAGCTGCATATCCAATATAAAGTGTTATAAAAAAAAGACATATCTGTAAACCTATGGCTGACTAAAAATAGGACGTAAGATAGACAGTTGATTCATTTGAAGGTTGATGGCAGATAAATCAGATATGGCACTATCTTGATGTATCTACCACCATGCCATACTAGTGCTTATCTACGATATGGGAAGCCTGTGCCTCCACTCCAAGAGTGCCAGTTATTTACAATATGACTGTCATTAGCACCTATTCCACCACCTACCAAAGCTGATGTTGTATTAAACCTGATCATGTAATTTACCGATATATTAGGGTACTTTGAGTGTAATTAATGATAAATAATCAGTCTAATAATTTTTTTAAATTAATAATTGATTCGCTATTGCTCTGTATAGACTAGAGAGTACGCTCAACAACCCATTGAAGTCAGTGCTATAATGATTTCAACGTCACTACTCAACTTAACCTATGGCTGAAAAAGACATTATAAGCAAAGACGTACTACAACATTTAGCCGCAGATATTGCTAATATCCTGCTGCATCTCGATGTTGAGTATGACTCAGTAGAACTATTGCAAACAGAACAACAGCGTATTGAAGTACGCCGTGCCGATATGGTCGCACGCATGCGTAAACGCCAAACAGGCGAGCAATTCATTCTTCACGTTGAAATTCAAAACGCTAATGATGCCACTATGCCGGTACGCATGCTGCGTTATGTCAGCGATATACTGCTCTTGCATCCAAATGAGCCAATTTATCAATATTTGGTCTACATTGGCAAAGCGCGTCTGAGTATGCCGAATGAGTTATTATTACCCGATTTTCACTATCGCTATCGGGTATTAGATATGCACACCGTGGATTGCAGTTTACCGAACCAGCCGTAAAGCCCCTTGCTTCAGCTAGGGGATATCAGGCGATCGGCGACAGCCGATGAAAGGTAGTACTACAGTAATAGCAGTTAGCACCTTTTGTAGTATAATCAACATCATGAAATCAGCCACTCACCTCAAAACCCTCAAAGTTCGCATCAAGGATAAGCACAAGCCTATTCTTGAACGTATGGCGTTTGAGGTGAATCAGGTGTGGAATGCTGCCAATGAAGAAACCGCCTATTATTCTCACTTTTTCATTCCAGAGTTTGGTTTTCACTCACTTTATCTCAGTGCGTATGATCTACAAAGCCAACTCAAAGGCATGAAAGCCGAACGAGGCTTTAT
>NZ_KB904754.1 GCF_000380185.1 Thiofilum flexile DSM 14609 | reverse complement strand
AACCCGTAGCGGTTTACGCAAGAGATTGATACAGTATACAGTACACGAGTTTGATGACTTTCCTGAATTGGGTGATGTAGGCCCTGTAGTGACGAGAGTGGTGGATCATTGATAGATGATTCATGCATAACTCAAAACCACTACGAGAAGACCAAGAACCTGCATCGTATACCCTAGTAGTTTGCTTGGCACCCATAGAGCTGTGGAACCACCTGATCCCATCCCGAACTCAGAAGTGAAACGCAGTATCGCCGATGGTAGTGTGGGGTTTCCCCATGTGAGAGTAGGTCAGTGCCAAGCTTAATTTCTGAGCCTCGTTGGATGAATATCTGACGAGGCTTTTTTGTTTCTGGCGTTATTTAAAATACTCTTTCTTAGATACTCGAACTCTTTAATATTAAAGAGCCGAGCTAACGCTTTTTTGCTTTAAGGGTTTAATTAAAACTCTTGAGTTTCTTTTATAATTATACAAGCGCTTTTTGTTTTCGGGTAAATCATCTATTGACTTCTCATCAAAGCCGCGCTCTTTAAACCAGTCACTGGTTTGTGTAGTTAAAACTAATAATTTTTGCTTTCCTTGTTTAATCGCTAATTGCTCCATGTAATTAACTAATCTATCACCTCTATAATTGGCTCGATACTGAGGGTGAACTGCTACACAGGATAATTCGCTGATTGTTAAATCATCGGTTTGATATAAAGCTGCACAGCCTACGATTTGTCGATCAACCTCTACTATATGAAAATTACCAATCTCTAATTCTAGTTGTTCCCGTGAGCGTCTTACTAAGATACCTTCTTGTTCAAGTGGACGAATTAATTCAAGTATCCCACTAATATCCTCTAATAGAGCCGGTCGTATTTTCTCAACCGATTCATTAGAAATCATACTTCCAATCCCTTCACGGGTATAAAGCTCTAGTAGTAAACCACCATCCGTCATACTTTCAATCAGGTGTACGCGCTCAATATCTTGATTAACAGCTTTAGCAATGAGTTTCAAAAGGGGCATTTGTTCACCCAGTTCTTCAGCTTCTTGACGCGTCATCGCATTGGGAATAGGCATAGGAATGGGTTCATGTGTGATAAAGATGAGCTTATTGGCCTTTAATGCTGTTGCTGTTGCTATAGCGGTTTGCTCATAGCCTAGATTATAGCTTTCCCCAGTAGGTGAATAACCAATAGGTGAAATGAGCACGACATTTTCATGACTTAATTGCTCTTTAATGCTTTCAATATTAACTTTGCGTACTTGCCCAGTATATTTATAATCGATTCCATCATGTACTCCGATAGGTTTGGCACTTAAAAAGTTACCGGAGATGACGTCTAAAGCAGCATTATTAATTTGTGGCTGATGTAAAGCGGTGGTTAGTAAATTTTCAATTTTAACCCGTAAATAGCCACACGCTTCTTTTACTGCAAGCAAGGCGTCTTTATCCGTAATACGTAAACCATTATGAAATAAGGGCTGACCACCATCCTCAATAATACGGCTATCAATTTGTGGTCGTGTGCCATGAATCAAGACCACTCTCACATCTAATGAGGCAATAATAGCGATATCTTGAATAATACGTCGAAAGGTAGGCTGTTCTACGACTTCGCCCGCAAAAGCAATCACAAAAATCTTATTGCGATGGCGTTGAATATAAGGGCCTATTTCTCTTAATAAACTAACACGACTAAATAGAGGGTCAGGGGTTTCAATATTATGCATGGGGTTTATTCAGTAATTGATAATCGATTAAATCACATAAGCAGTGAATAAGGACTAAGTGTACCTCTTGAATACGTGCAGTTATGGTGCTAGGTACACACAGTTCAATATCACCATCCTGTAATAGGGCACGTAATTTACCACCATTTTTACCACTCAGTGCGACTACTTTAATACCGCGCTCATGAGCGGCTTGAATCGCTAAATTAACATTAGCCGAGTTACCACTAGTAGAAATAGCCAGCAATATATCGCCAGATCGCCCTAAGGCTTCGACTTGACGCGCAAAAATACGCTCATAGGAGTAATCATTAGCAATAGAGGTAAGGGTTGAGGTATCGGTAGTGAGGGCAATAGCTGCTAAGCCTTGGCGCTCTTGCTCAAAACGGTTTAAGAGTTCAGAAGAAAAGTGCTGGGCATCACCCGCTGAGCCGCCATTACCACAGCTCATAATTTTTCCGCCTTGTTTTAAACAGTCCAGCATCAATTGTGCTGCTTGTTCTAGCGGTGCTGCGAGTACCTCGACAGAGCGCTGTTTGGTTTCAATGCTGGTTTGAAAGTGTTGTTGGATACGATTTTGTAGGGTAGTCATCAATTAAAAGTCCGTTGTGAAGGCATTGGGTAGCCAATGCAAATTATTTTCCCCCTCTAATGCGATCACATCAAAACGTGCTTGAGCATAGGGGGCTTGACGCATTAGATAATAGCTAGCCGTTTTAATAATGCGTTGTTGCTGGCGGGCGCTAATACTCAGCAGTGCCCCACCATATTGTGTGCTACGGCGATATTTGACTTCAACAAATACTACGGTTTCACCGTGTTGCATGATTAAATCAATTTCACCTGTTTTACAGCGAAAATTACGCTCCCGCAGCGTTAGACCCTGTTGTTGCAAGTAAACTAACGCTTGCTCTTCGGCCTGTTGACCGGCGAGTACGGCTGCTAATTTTTTAGCATCAGCAGCTGATGGTTTAGTGTTACTCAAGAGGGCTAGGCTCGCCATTGACGAAGGTAGCTAAACCTAGGGTGCGTTGAACTTTTTGATTACGCATCTGGATTTGTCCGGTTCTACCCCGTAAGGCTTGTTGGTTATAAACTAGACCTTGCAAGTTTTTAGCCACCAAAAAGGCATCAATCCCTAAGGCATACATACGTGGATACTGGCTGCTTTTGAGCGCTCCACTACGGGAATTTTCCAAGATCCAAGGGATTTCGGTGTAAATAATACCGTCTAGATCAGCATCTTTACGTGGTTCTAAGCGCCCGGAGAAAATATGTGAGGTTGCATAGACTGGTAATAACCCTGCTTGTGCTTGAAGAAGCGGACGCATGAGCCGTGCTTGAGTAGGGGAAGCGGCTAAAAATACCATTTGTGCACCACGATTCGTCACATGGCGTTGTACTTGTGCTAGGTAATCTTTGGGCGTATTAGGGTAACGTGCGGTGCTCACTATTTGTCCGCCGCCGGCTTGATAAGCTGCTTTAAAGGCTTGTTCTAGTCGTGCGCCCCAAGCGGAGTCTGGCACCATCACTACCGCCCGTTGATGTCCACGGTGTAGAGCAGTACGAGCCACTTGTATCGCCTCATCTTCAGGGGATAAGCCGAATTGATAGAGTGTACTAGGAACGGATGCATTACCTTCTAAATAATTGAGCGCTAAAATCGGTTTGCTCAGCTCTTGAGGATAACGTAATAATTCTACTACATTATCTTTATCTAGTGGGCCAATAATTAAATCTGCACCCTCAGCTACCGCAGCGCGGTACTGATTCAGCACGCCGGTACTAATATCATATAACTTAATACGAGTATCATTACCTGTTTGGGCTTGAGCGAGCTGGATACCTTGGAAAATCTCATTCGACACCGCCCCTAAACTGCCGGAGCGAGGTAGTAATACGGCAATTCGTGCGGTACTGTTGGGAATAACGGGTTCTTGTCTTGGGGCTTGAGGTTGTGCTTGTGGCGGACGAGGCTGAGGCGGAACATTGGCGTTACCCATAAGAGCCATTGCTTTATTACGCACATGCTGGATTTTTGCTTGTAAAGCAGGGGATTTACCAACCGTACTTTCATCCGGTAATAAACTCAAAGCAATGTCAGGCCTGCCTGTTTGTACGGCAAGTAAGGCTTTAATATAACGTAGCCGCTCTAAACTCTCGCCACCAATATATTGATTATTAGCTTGGGCTAAATAGGAGCGAGTTACACGAGCATCCCCCATCGATGCGGTAATTTCTGCAGCTTGTAATAAAACACGTTCCCGCTGTGGTGAGGGATAGGTGAGTGCAAGTTCATGGTACATTTGCGCCGCTTCAGCTTTTTGCCCCTGTTGTAAGAGTTCATTAGCTAAACGTAAACTACCCTGAGGCATATGGCGCATACGTGGACGGCGCGGTGAGGGACGAAAACTGGGCTCAGGTTCCACCTGTACCTGTAGACGAGGACTAGGAGCGATCTGGTTGGGTATACTCGGTACGGGAGTAGATAGGGTATAAGCAGGTGGTGGTTGAGTCACTACTACAGGAGCAGGAGGGCTAGTGTCGCTAGTGTTCTCTGTAGGTGTACTAGAGCACCCCACCAAAATTGCCAAAACCGTATGAATAACCAATGGATAAGCATACTTATGTATGCGTTGTTTTAATAATTGATGCATAACATTGACCCCAAGAAGCCCATTTATAATTTTAACCCCATCATAGCATTATTTATGCTATTGTGCTTAATGTTTGCCTGAAAAGAGATGGACATGGATGTAGTTGCCGCGACTTTATATTGTGTTGCAACCCCTATTGGTAATTTAGGGGATTTAACCGTGCGTGCTACTCAGGTACTAGAACAAGTACACACGGTTTATGCCGAAGATACTCGTGTCACTCAACACTTACTCACTCATTTAGGTTTACAGAAACCATTAGTGAGCTTGCATGACTTTAATGAAACTCAGCGTATTCAGTCGGTACTAGATGCTTTAGCGAGTGGACATAGCCTTGCCCTAGTAAGTGATGCGGGTACGCCTTTGATTAGTGATCCGGGGTATAAATTAGTACGTGCAGTAGCTCAGGCTGGTTTTAATCTAGTTCCGATTCCGGGGGCTAGTGCAGTGATTACAGCGCTTTCGGTGGCGGGTTTGCCGACGGATCGTTTTAGTTTTGAGGGATTTTTGCCGGCTAAAGCGTCTGCACGGATTAAAGCCTTAGAAGCCTTAAAATCAGATGCTCGCACGTTAGTTTTCTATGAGTCCTGCCATCGTATTGAGGAAACCTTAACCGCTTTAGCTACGGTGTTTGGGGTTGAGCGTGAAGTGGTCATTGGGCGTGAAATGACCAAAGCCTATGAAACTTTCTATCGTGGAACCTTAGGTGCTTTAGCTCAAGGGGTTGGGTTGGATGATAACTTAAAACGAGGCGAGTTAGTGGTTATTGTCGCGGGCAATAGTGACGAGGATACTGAGCATGCAGCTTTAGCAGCAGACACGGTATTGAAAGTATTACTAGATGAGGGTTTGCCAGTTAAACAAGCTACTAGTATTGCCGCTCGTTTAACCGGGCAAGCCAAAAATGAGCTATATCGCTTGGCTCTGAGTCTCAGTCGGAGTGATTAGCTGCTCCTCAGGTACATCAGGAAGCTCTTCACTCTCATCATTAGGATCCGCAATAATAATTAATTTATCAGGATCAATCGCTTTAACTTGCTGTGCCAACTCTAAACTGATCAAACAGCGCTTACCCTCTAAGAAGGTAATAGCCAGTAAACCTTGGGCTAATTGGGTTTGTTGCTCAGCCGTTACGTATAAATACTTAATCGTTTCGCCTACCACAAAGTTATAGCGAATCTCAGCCTCAGGCTGATTAAGCACTTGCCCTTCAAGTAGGGTTTTTACTTGCTGGCGTACTTGCTTTTTACGTTCGCTAGCCTCGCGCTGCCGCCGCTCTTGCTCTAACTTTTCGGCTCGTTCAGCTTTGTCACGAGCACTATAGAATTGAGCGAGATCTTCTTCGGCAGGAGGGGCAGGTTTCTTAGCTTTGGGCATCTGTTGAGGCTTAGCAGAACGGGCAGGGGGTGTGCGTTGTGCTGAGCGCTCGGTAGATTTTTTGCTGGGCGGGCGTTGTTTATCTTGCTCCGCTTGGTCAACCTGTGCTTGAGTGGCTAGACCTGCTTTGAGTAGTTGATCACGTAAAGAGTTGGACATAATTCAAGTTACACTGTCGCTAATTCAGTTTGAATGGCTTGAGTAATGGCTTCCATTGCGCCCACCCCATTGACCTTACGCAGCTTATTTTGTGCTGCATAATACTGAATCAAGGGAGCAGTATTTTGCTCATATACTTTCAAGCGATTACCAATGGTTTCTTCATTATCATCAGCACGGTGATAGAGTTCACCTCCACACACATCGCAGACGTCTTCTAATTGTGGTGGAGAGAAGTAACGGTTAAATACAGCACCACACTGTTTACAGGAAAGCCGTCCGGTTAAACGTTTTAATAATACCTCAAAATCAACATCAATTAATAAGCCACATTGAATAGGCTGGTTAACTTCTGCTAATAGCGCATCAAGGCTCTCTGCTTGAGCAGTATTGCGCGGAAAACCATCTAAAATAAAGCCATTTTTGGTGTCGTCTTGTTGTAGGCGATCACGAATCATACCCAGTACGATAGCATCGGATACTAGAGCGCCCGCATCCATCGCCGCTTTAGCCTTTAAGCCTAGTTCTGTACCTGCACTGACGGCAGCACGTAATAAATCTCCGGTAGAGATTTGGGGAATATTATAAATACTCGTCAAGCGTTGTGCCTGAGTACCTTTACCCGAACCGGGTGCACCTAATAGTACAATTCGCATAGCCTTCTCACCTTTTCTCACTCTTAAGTCACGTCACGAACTTATACCTTAGTTGAACGATGCAGTGCAAGTATGGTGTGCAGCGCATCAATTAAGGGCTATAATGTCGGCGGTTTCAACGAAAGGTAAATCGCTCATGATTATTGATAATCTACCCGTGGGAAAGGATGTTCCTAATTCGGTTAATGTCATTATTGAAATTCCCGCTAACTCGTCACCTGTTAAGTATGAGGTGGACAAAGATAGTGGGGCACTAATGGTCGACCGCTTTATGTCAGCCCCCATGTTTTATCCCGCCAATTATGGTTTCGTACCTCATACTTTAGCAGAAGATGGTGATCCTGCTGATGTATTAGTAGTGACACCTTATCCCTTAGTGCATGGTTGTGTCATTCCAGCCCGCCCTGTTGGTGTTCTAAAAATGAGCGATGAGGCCGGGGGCGACTCCAAAATTCTGGCAGTACCCGCCGGTAAGTTAGCGCCTCAATATAAAGATGTAACCTCCTACGAGCAGCTACCTCCCTTACTAATCCAGCAAATTAAACATTTCTTTGAACATTACAAAGAGTTAGAGCCGGGTAAATGGGTTAAAGTAGAGGGCTGGGGCAGCGCTGAGGACGCAAAAGCAGAAATTTTAGCTAGTATTAAACGTTTCCAAGACAGCAAGGCCTAATCTTCGCCTGTTATAATGCTCAAAAAATGGCTATTGTAAGCAGTAGCCATTGCACCCTTTTCACCACTTGGGGACTTGCCAATTATGGGTGAACGGTTATCAATTAAGACCGAGCGCGATGAACAACAATTATTTAATAGCCGGGCCATTATTGCTGCACTCATTGTGCTATTGGCACTCACCGGCATTATTGCACGGATGTATTTTTTACAAGTAAAACAAAATGCTTATTATACTAATTTATCCTTACAAAATTACCAGCACCGTATTCCCATAGCACCTACACGCGGGCAGATTTATGATCGTAATGGGGTATTACTAGCCGATAGTAAGACCAAGTATGTCATTCAAGTCGTACGTGATAGTGTGTCTGACCTTAATGATGATGGTAAAAGAAACTACAGTGATATTGATATTTTATTGGGTCAGCTAAGTGGTTTAGTGAGTATTTCAGAAAAAGAACAACGCTTATTTATGCAGCAACTGCGTAAAACCAGCCGCTATCAGCCTACGGTACTCAAAGAAAATCTCACCGATGTAGAGGTGGCAAAATTTGCGGTAAATAAGCCACGCTTTCCGGGAGTCGATATTGAAGTACGTATGGAGCGCAATTACCCCTATGGTAAGGTAGCTAGTCACGTGATTGGTTATGTAGGGCGTATTGATGAGCGCGATATGAAAAATCTCAATCGCGATGAGTATGCGGCGAGTACTCATATTGGTAAAACAGGGGTTGAGGCTTCCCATGAGGATCGTTTGCACGGTCAAACCGGCTATAGCTTGCACGAGGTTGATGCTCATGGACAATACAAAGACCTATTAGATGAAAAGCCACCCGTGGGTGGGCAGGATTTATTCCTCAGTATTGATATGGATCTGCAGCTAAAAGCAGAGGATTTATTAAAGAATGAGCGTGGCGCAGTCATTGCTATCGATCCCACTAATGGTGAAGTATTAGCGATGGCTAGTATGCCCACCTTTGATCCTAATCTGTTTGTGAATGGGATTTCCCATAAAGACTATACGGATTTAAGAGATAATCCTGATCGTCCACTCTATAACCGTGCCTTACAATCGGCCTACCCACCGGGGTCTACTATTAAACCCATGGTGGCCTTAGGGGGGTTACAAGAGGGTGTGATTTGGCCTAGTAAGACGACTTATGATCCGGGGTTTTTCCAAATTCCGGGTAATAAACACCGTTATCGTTGTTGGAAAAAATCGGGGCATGGCGCGGTTGGGATTGATCGGGCGATTGCTCAGTCGTGTGATACCTTCTTTTATGATATGGCTTATCGCATGGGAGTGGAAAAATATTCAAACTTTATGCGTAACTATGGTTTTGGGCAAGTAACTGGTATTGATTTACCCTCAGAGTCACCTGGTCTAATGCCAACCCCAGAGTGGAAACAAAAACGCTACAAACAAATTTGGTATCCAGGGGATACGGTAAATATTGGTATTGGGCAGGGCTATTGGCTCGCGACACCGCTACAATTAGCTCATGCGGTGGCAACAACATCGATGCGCGGAATTAGAGTTAAACCTCGCCTGTTACATGCTGTGCGCCGCGTGAAGAATGAGCCACCAGAGGTATTACCGCCAGAGTATTTACCTAAAGTCGTGTTGAAAAATCCACATTTCTGGGATCTATCGATTAATGGCATGATTAATGTGGTCAATGCTAGTTACGGTACAGCTAAAAAAGTGAGCCAAGGTATTAGCTATACCATGGCAGGTAAGACTGGTACAGCACAAGTCTTTGGTATTGCCCAAAATGCAAAATATGATGCTAAAAAATTGGCTAAACGCTTGCATGATCATGCGTTATTTGTCGGGTTTGCTCCGGCGAGTAATCCTAAAATTGCCTTATCCGTGATTATCGAAAACGGCGGGGGCGGAAGCTCGGTGGCAGCACCAGTAGCACGAGCCATGATGGATGAATACTTATTGCCTAAACCGGCTCTAGATCCTAATGCTCCAGCAGGGCCACCTAAACCTGTGGCTACTCTAGTGAATAATACTAAAAATTCTAAGCAACCTCGTGAGCGCTAAGTATGTTTAATAATTTACTTCCACCCATTGTGGTACAGATCTTACAACGTTTGGATTTAGTATTACTCTCTGCATTAGGGTTGCTGATTTTCGCAGGGGGTGTAACGCTCTATAGTGCTAGTGATATGTCTTTAGAAATGGTCTATCGGCAAGGGCTACATTTCTTATTAGGCTGTAGCCTCATGGTGGTTATGTCACAGGTTCAAAGCAAAACATTACGGCAATGGGTGGTGTGGCTCTATGGCATTGGCTTGGTTTTATTAGTATTGGTATTAGTGGTTGGGGAAACTAAAAAAGGGGCAACCCGTTGGTTATATATAGGGATAGATATTCAACCGGCTGAAATGATGAAAATAGCTGTGCCTATGATGATCGCCTATTACTTCTCAGAGAAAAGTCTACCCCCCCGTTTGATTGATATTATTATTGCACTCATACTGATTTTTGTGCCGATGTTATTAATTATGAAGCAGCCAGATTTAGGTACTTCACTATTAATTGCCGTATCGGGTTTATTTGTGATTTATCTAGCGGGTATGTCGTGGTGGTTGATTGGCGGAGCTATAGCATTTATAGCCGTCGCAGCTCCCTTGATGTTCCATTATGGTATGCATGAGTATCAGCGTCAGCGGGTACTTACTTTGATTAGTGATGATGTGAATGTGCTGAAAGAGGGCTATCACATTTATCAATCAAAAATAGCCATTGGGGCGGGGGGATTGTATGGTAAGGGCTGGCAAAATGGTGATCAGTCCCATTTAGACTTCTTACCCGAACGCCATACCGATTTTATTTATGCGGTCTTTGGTGAAGAGTTTGGTTTGGTGGGTAATTTGGCTTTGCTGTCGTTATACTTATTTATTATTTGGCGGGCTTTGTATATTGCCTCTAAAGGGGAAGATACCTTTGGGCGTTTATTAGCGGGTAGTCTGAGTTTAACCTTCTTTATTTATTTATTGGTTAATACTGGGATGGTGAGTGGTGTTTTACCTGTAGTAGGTGTACCGCTACCGCTAGTGAGTTATGGTGGCACATCCATTGTTACGCTAATGATTGCGTTTGGGATCATTATGGGCATGAAAAAGCGTAAGCGTATTTATCAAACTGATGATTAGGTACTTACTTAAAAAATGGTTTAGCAGATAGTTAGGGTGTTATGCTAGCTAGAATAGGGAATTGCATCTTAATGCTACTGACATCGTAGTATTATTCTGTATGGGGCAAATATGATTACTACTATAACAAAATATGCTTCACGCTGTTTAATCGGGTGCGGGGTATTGTATCTTAGTGCTTGTTCGGTATTTGAGGGAGAAAGCTTAGAGGGTAAAGTAGTAGAGTCTATTCCTATTTTGAATCCTACCCATAAAGCGAGTGCTCAATGCGGTAATCCAGCCGCTTATGAGAAAAATGGGCGAGTTTTTAAGGTGTTAGCCTCTAGCTCAGATTATCGTGCGCGGGGATGGGCTACGGTATATAACGCACAGCAAGCAGGTAAGATGACGGCAGGCTGTGAGACTTATGAGCCGCAAGCCTATTCGGCAGCACATCGCACCTTACCTATTCCTAGTGATGTGAGGATTACTCGCCTTGATACCGGGCGTTCAGTGGTGGTTAGGGTCAATGATCGAGTACCGAGTGATGCTAGGGCTTTGATTCAAATCTCTAAAGCAGCGGCTAATACTTTAGGCTTAGGGGAGGGAGGAGCAGCGGCCGTATTGGTGGAAGGTTTAGAAAAGCCTACCACGCAAGATCCGCAAACCTTATATGTACCTCCAACAGCCGGTTTGACCAATACCAATAAATCCGTGTCTCCTGAGGTCAAAGCTCAGGCACATGGTAAAGTTTTTTATGTTATTGTGGGCAGCTATCCTACTCAAGCAGAGGCAGTGGATACCTATGTGCGTTTAGCTGCTGCTGGTTTACGTAAATCAGAAATGGCAACCGCACAAGTACAAGGGCGTGAAGTGCATCAAGTCCGCATTGGGCCACTTTATACTCAGGGCGAAATTGATAACGTTAAAAATACGTTAGAAGGTAATGGATTAGCAAAATTCCGAGTGGTTGGCATTGATGGTTAATGATGTCAGATTGAGCAGGGAGTCAATATCAGTATGATTAAAACGATAATACAAATCGGTTTATTAGTCGTTTCATTAGGGCTAGGTAATTATGCAGTAGCTGTTGAGAAAGTGGTGCCAGTTGTACCACCGGATCAAGTACAAGCCTTGGCTACAGGTGTACCAGAGATTGCAGCCAATAGCTTTTTATTAGTGGATTATGAAAGTGGATCAGAATTAGCGGCCTATAATGCTAGTTTGCGGGTAGACCCTGCAAGTATTACTAAGCTGATGACCGCCTATGTACTCTACCGTGAGCTAGCTAAGGGCACGGTTAAATTAGATGATCAAGTTTTGGTGAACCAATCGGCGTGGGAAATGGATGGCTCGCGCATGTTTATTGAGGTGGGCAAAAAGGTTGAGTTAGAAAAACTCATGCGTGGCCTCATTATTCAGTCTGGCAATGATGCTGCTAAGGCCATTGCGGATCACATAGCCGGCAGTGAAGGAGCTTATGTTGAGCGCATGAATCAAGTTGCCGCTGAGTTGGGTATGAAAGATACGCATTATTCTAATGTCACTGGTTGGCCTGCGGAGAATCATTATACCACTGCTCGTGACATCACTATCTTAGCTAAGGCCATTATTACCGAGTTTCCTGAACGCTATAAGCTTTATTCAGAAAAAGAGTTTACCTATAATAAAATCCGCCAATACAATCGCAATAAACTCTTATTCCGTGACCCCACCGTCGATGGAATGAAAACTGGCTTTACCGATAAAGCAGGTTATTGCCTAGTAGCCTCGGCTAAACGTGGGGATATGCGTTTAATTTCCATCATGTTAGGTACGGCGAGTGAAGAAGCGCGGGCTGAAAATAGCCAAAAATTGCTTGAATATGGTTTTCGTACCTTTGAAACCCACAAACGCTATAACGCCAATGCAGTATTGCATGAGGCACGTATTTGGAAAGGTGAGACTGAAACAGTACCCGCTGGCTCCATGGAAGATGTATATGTCAGTGTCCAAAAGGGTAACTATAATAATGTGAAAGGTACTGTACAGGTTAATCAGGATGTCTATGCCCCTGTCAAACGGGGTGATGTGGTAGGGCAGATTATTTTTTCTGATCAAGGAAAAATTATTCAGCAATTACCATTAGTTGCTCTCGCTGATGTCCCAGAAGGGGGATTATGGAGACAAATGGTTGATTCGGTAAAATCTTGGTTTAATTAAGTCTAACTAGGAAGGGATAATGTCAAACCGGCCTGAAATAGAATACCCCTACGATATGCAAATTAAAGTAGTAGGGTATGGATCGCCCACATTCGAGTCGCAAGTCGAGGAAGTCGCGGCTCGGCATGGGAGTACAATTAAACCCGATAGCGATTTACGTCAGCATCAAAGTCGCACCGGAAAATATCGTAGCTTGTCGTTTGTATTTCATGCTCAAAGCCGTGAACATCTTGATGCGCTCTATCGAGATTTAGAGAGCTGTGATCAGGTCTTGTGGTTGCTGTAAATAGTCATGAAATCGCTAGTCATACGTTCCTATCTTGATCAGCTCAGTGCTTATCAACCCCTGTGGGAGGCTATGCAGACCTTTACCCGTGAGCGCAATGCCGATACGCCGGATGAGATTTGGCTGGTCAATCACCAAGCGGTATTTACCTTAGGGCGTAATGGCAAAGCAGAGCATATACTCGATGCAGGAACGATTCCGGTAGTTCCCATTGATCGGGGTGGGCAAGTCACCTATCACGGCCCTGGTCAATTGGTGATGTATCTTATGCTGGATCTCAAGCGTTTAGAGCTAGGTATCCGTGATCTGGTCATTCTGATTGAGAACTCCATTATTCATCTGTTAGCTACGGCTGGGATAGTCGCTCAGGGTGATAGGGAGGCTCCGGGGGTTTATGTGCAAGGACGTAAAATCGCCGCATTAGGGTTACGAGTATCACGGGGTTGTACTTATCACGGCTTAAGCTTAAATGTGAATATGGATCTAAGCCCTTTTAAGCGCATTAATCCCTGCGGATATGCAGGGCTTGAAGTCACACAATGTAGTGATTTAGGGCTGGATTTAACCCTTGAGCAAGCCGCTCAAGGGTTAATAAAGTATTTAAGTCAGGTGCTTAAATACACCGAAATATCAGGGCGTATTTAAAGATGATAGGTCGTTTTGGTCATGACCTTGGATAAAAATGGCATTAATAGCTTACGCATAGGCCAAGGTAGTTTAGCGCCACCTGCTTGCATAGCTGCTTGACCGTGTTTATCTTCATCCGCTTTCATTTGCTGTAATACCGCTAAATCGGGTAAATCATTAGCCGGAAGGCGGGTGAGGTGCTCGTTGATGTGATTAATCACTTGATCTTCGGTTTCTTTGACAAAACCTAGGCTTAAACGATCACCCATTTTTCCGGTGATAGCTCCAATAGAAAAAGAACCCCAGTACCAAAACGGCCCTATTAAACTAGGGCGCGTTTTTAATACTTGTAAGCGCTGATTACACCATTGCAGATGGTCACTTTCCTCTAGAGCGGCATGATGTAAATGCTGTTTCAGGGTAGGGTTAGCAACAAAGGCTTGCCCACGGTATAAACCTTGAGCAGAAACCTCACCCGCATGATTAATACGCATCAAGCGCCCTGCTAAATCACGTTCAGTCTCTGTCATATTAGGTTTTTCAGCTAGACCTTGCGCAGGATAAGGACGATTCGTGGTAGCCAAATGACCATGAACCGTGCGTAGTGCATGATCAACTTCACTTAATACAGTATCTAATAGATTGAGCTGACGTGTTTTAGCCATTTATTTACTTTCTTTCTTGGTTAAATAATTGAGGGTTGCAATCACATTCTCCCCGCCTACCATACCAGGGCCAGTCATATATTTGCCGTTGACAATTAAGTTAGGTACAGAATCCGCACCGGATTTGGCACTATAGTCAGTGGCAAAACGCATTAAACTATCGAGTTCCATGGATTTTAATACACCATCAATTTGCTCATTGGTATAGCCTAATGATACGAAGAAACGTTTCAATGCTTCATCATTATCAATGCGACGGTTTTGTTTTTGCAGCGCGTCGAAGATTTTACCGTGAACGCCTTTAGTGCCTTGTGGGTCTAGTAGTTGGCCTACATAGTATAATTTTGCATGAAAAGTCCAGCGTGGGCTGAGTGTTGCGGGCACGCGGACAAATTCTACATTAGCCGGTTTCTGTGCTAAGTATTTATTAATGATAGGCTCTAAGTGGTAGCAATGAGGGCAGCCATACCAAAATAATTCAACAACCTCGACTTTATCTTGAGCCACTCGTGTAGGTAGTGGGGTGCTTAAAGTCGTGTAATGAGTGCCGTTTACATAAGTGAGATTGTTGTCGGCTTGAGTCGATTCTGAAAAGCACCCGGTCAGTGTGACCAGTGCAATGGCGGTGGCTGTCAGAATGCGGCTTAAAAAACGTTTCATGCGTCTGCTCCGTTACTTGTTTTAATAAAAGATTCTACTGAGACTGGTTAAGTCGTCTCAAAGTTCACCATAGGAGTGTAACCCAGAGAGGAACATATTAACGCCTAAAAAGGCAAACAACGTGACAAATAAACCAACAACAGCCCACCAAGCCATCGGTGTACCATGTGCTCCCTTACTAAAACGGAAGTGTAACCAAGCCGCATAATTTAACCATACAATCAGCGCCCACGTTTCTTTAGGATCCCAAGACCAATAGCCGCCCCACGCTTCAGCCGCCCACATTGCCCCTAAAATAGTGGCAACTGTAAAGAAAGCAAACCCCAAAGCAATCGCTTTATAGGTAATATCTTCTAGTAAATCTAGTGAGGGAAAATTCTTTTGGGTACTAGGCAATAGAAGTAAATAGCCTAAAGCAGCCAGCAGTGCTGTGGTGACTAAGGCAATCATACCAGCATGTGTTGCCGCCGATAGTATGAAGGTGAAAGATGGGTTTGCAACCGCTTCTTTACCAAATAAATCTCTCAGTAAAATCCAAAGAAATAAACCGGCAAAGATAAAGCTAGGCACTAAAATAGCCACTAAGCGTGAAGGGTTATTATAATAATATTTAACTAGGTAGGCGGTACTAGTCATAGCAGCCAAAGCAAATGCACCATAACCAATGAAATTAGCGGGGACATGAATTTTCATCCAATAGCTTTTTAGGGCTGGGACTAAGGGGCGAATTTGATCAGCCTCACGTGTGAAGGCATACCACAGTAAAAAGGCGACCGCAGCACTAATCACTAACAACACAAAGCCACCCATAGTTCGAGTGCGATAGCGTCCCTCGTAATACATATAGAGCAATCCGGTGATCACACAGAATAAAATAAATACTTCATAGAGATTACTAACCGGAATGTGTCCAAATTCGGGATCAACTAGATAAGATTCATACCAGCGCACCATTAAGCCTACGAATCCCATTACTAGCGCAGTCCATGTGATCGCACTGGCTGTTTTGAGGGTAAACTCATGATGCGTAAACAAGCCGCCAAAATAAAATAAAGTGGCAAGCACAAATAAAGCGCTCATCCACATAACGGCAGATTGACTAGAAAATAAGTATTTTAAGCCGAATACGGTTTCACCATTCGCATAAACGCCACTATATAAACTAATACCGAGTAAACTGAGAATAGTGACCGCAACACTATAGGGCTGAAAGGCTCGCCAAGACCAGCCTAGTGCAATCATGGAAGGTATGGCTAAAATAAGAAAGGCTTGCTCATAAATATCCATAGCATGAGCGTATTTAACGAATGCAAATAACCCACCTGCAACGACCAACGCTGCCCACACCCAATCAGTAGGTTTAATGCGTTGGAAAAAAGAAGGTTTGTTTAATAGCTCATTAAGAGCTTCACTTGGAACAGACATAATGCTTTAACTCCTGACGGACATTGATTCAAATGCTTGTCTTAGGGTTTTCATAAACTTTTCAAATTCGGACACCTGACGATTGGTCGTGCCTGCTAAAATCATTTCAACTGTATTAGGTGTCTCTTGCGGCTTTAGCCAAATCCAGATACGGCGCTGTGCCACATAAAACATAAGAAATACGCCGAGCACTAACATCAGGCAGCCTAAATACACCACATTTTGCCCCGGAGAGCGGGTCATTTGTAAACCGGAGGCTTGGATTTGTTTAAAACCAGTGAGTTGTACATACCAAGGTGAGCCGTATAAGGGTAAATTAGCCATAGCACTTAAGCTGTCATCATAAAATAGCCAATCTTTTTCGGTGGGATTAGTAATACCTTTGTTTTTTAAGGTTTCTAGATAGACGGCTCTTAAAGCAACATTGAGTACTTTGGCAAAAGCTTCATTGACGGCGGCACGTTGTGGCTCAGGAAAGCGCTGATTGATATCCGCACTAATACCTTCAAATCCTCGTGTAGCAAAGACTTGGGTTAGGCGTATCATTGATTCGATAACTTGCTGCTCTATATCGGCATTTTTTAAGTTAACTTCCTGCATCGACTGTTGTGTGGTCGAGCTAGCGGCGCGGCGCACTAGTTCTGGGTTTTGCAGGTTATGCAAAAATTGCATAAAGCCTTGTACAGTACCTTTTTCATCAATAGGGATATGTAAATATTTTAGAGCTTCACCCGGTTTAGTACGAATACCACTAACAATATAGTTTCTATTATCAATCATAATAGGTGACATATAGTTTAAATACTCTATAGCTTCACCCGCTGCATTACGCACTTTAAAGGTTACGCTTGGCCCTACATTACGTTGATGAACAATGCCTTTGTCATCGGTAATAGGTAAAATATTAAATAGCCTAAAATCAGTTAATTCTAGTTTATATTGAGCGCTAGTGCCGGTAATTTTATAATCTTTGAAAACATTGCCTTTTAAATCCGGTACTTTATAGTTAGGATTAAAGGGATTAAATTTCAAATCAACCTCTGAACCACCATCACCAAAATCTGCTTGATAAATGGCAATACCTTTATGAATAAGAGGATGATTAACTGAAATGGTTTTACTAATGGGTTGTGCTAAATCAGAGTCATAAATTACTAAATCAGATTCAAAAGATTTAGGCATGCCAGTAGAATAATGTTCGACACGAAAATCTTTTAATTCAACTTTAAAAGGGAGTGGCTGAACTAAATAACTATCCCGAATAGGTAAGAAAATAACATCAGTTTTTTGCCCCTCGGCAATATTCACATTACCTCTAAAGGATAAATTATTGGGACTCAAAAAACTTTCTTTAGCAATTTCACTGACCGGTACGGGGCGTGTTTCAGGCTTAATAGTGCCTTGCCACTCGGCAAGCATAATGGGTAGGCGGCTGTCTAATAGGCCACCTAAACAAATCACAATCATCCCGATATGGGTCAGCCAGTAGCCCCAGTAATGACTACTGCCTTTTTTAGCGGCAATGACAATATTGTCCTCATTTTGTTGCAACTTAAAGCGGTAGCCTTGATTCTTAAGGATAGTTTCAGCCGTTTTTTGTACTTCGCCACTCGATTGAGTGAGGTGCAAAGCGGTACTGTGCTTCATGAGGCGTAAGGATTTTTCTTGGATATGCTCACGAAAATGCTTCAGTTCCCGCACAATACCGGGCGTATTACGCACAATACAGGTCGCAGTGGAGATGACTAAAAAGGCTAAAATAGTTAAAAACCAAACCGAGGAGTAGATATCGTACAAGCCTAAGATACGAAAAATATCGAACCAGAAAGCGCCAAACTTAATGACATAGGATGGGTAGGGTTGGTTTTGTTGTAGTACCGTGCCAATGATGGAGGCAAGGGCAATGACCACGAGTAGGGTAATGGCTAGGTTCATGGAACCTAGAAATTGCATTACTTGGGTACTATAGGGTTTGCGTTGAGTCATACAGTTTCAGATTGGCTTACAGATAAGGGACAATAAAAAGGGCGAGCCTAAGCTCACCCTAGTCTTATATCAGATTATTAAGTCGAGCTTAAATTTACTTCTGTAATCCAGCAATATATTCGGATACCGCATCGATTTCCGCATCACTCATTTTCGAGGCGATATTACGCATCATTTTGCCAGCGTCAGTAGCACGACCACCATTGCGGAACATATTCAGTTGCAACTTAGTATAGGTGGCATGTTGCCCTTGTAGTGAGGGGAACTTAGCGGCTGGATTACCAGCACCAGTAGGGCCATGGCAAGCTGCACAGGCTGCAACGCCTGTTGCGATATTACCACCCCGATAGATTTTTTCGCCTAACTCTACCTTAGTCATATCGGCTGCACCGGGCTTGGCTTCTTGGCTAGAGAAGTAGGCAGCTAAATCCTGCATATCTTGGTCACTTAAAATGGCCGCTTGCGGAGACATAAGGGCGTTTTCACGTGCTTTGTCTTTGAAGTCATGCAAGGCCTTCGTAATATAAGTCTCATGCTGACCCGCTAGTTTTGGCCATTCGGGATTCACACTATTACCATCCGCCGCATGGCAGGCAGCACAAACAGCGGCTTTGGTTTTACCGGCTGCAGCGTCACCTGCAGACCAAGCAACAGTAGAGGCGCCAATGGTGAGACTGGCAAGCGCAATCAAAAGTGCTTTTTTCATTTATAAAGTGCTCCTAAAATCGATAAGCTCTGAAGTCTATGAACAAATAAAACCTTGACCCTGTTGATTACCTAGTAGAGTGGACAAACAAACACAGTCTAAAATACGGGTGTTATGGCGAGACTTGCGATTAGTCAAGCCAGTAAAAAATCTGTACTATAGCGCTACTATGCGCTCGTGTTAAAACGTCAAAATTGTATAACATATTCAAACTTAATGCCTCAAAAAATATTAGAGAATGCTAACATGAATCACTACTTTCAACAGGCACGTTTTACTCAAAGTGCGACAACCCCTAAAACTTTACCTCCAGAGGCGGGGTTTGAAGTAGCCTTTGCCGGGCGCTCTAATTCAGGGAAATCGAGTTCTATTAATCGAATTTGTTCACAACGCTCTTTAGCGCGTACTAGTAAAACCCCTGGGCGCACTCAATTAATTAATTTTTTTGCTCTACCTCAAGGAGAATATTTGGTCGATTTGCCGGGTTATGGTTATGCAAAAGTACCAGAGGCAATTAAATTAGAATGGCAACGCTTTATCAATGATTATTTAACCAAACGCAAAACATTAAAAGGGTTAATCATTGTTATGGATATTCGTCATCCTTTAACCGAGCACGATAGTATGTTATTACAATGGGCGGCTGCGCGGAATTTACCGGTACATATATTACTAAATAAAGCCGATAAATTAAAAAGGGGAGCGATAATGAATGAGCTATTAGCAGTACGTAAAAAACTGCAAGAATTCAATGGAAACATTACCGTGCAGACTTTTTCAGCTCAGGATGGCTTAGGTTTGGATGTAGTGTGGGCTAAATTAGAGGAATGGTTAGAGCGTAGCCAGAACACAAACGATTCAGCAACTATTCACAATTAGCAAGTTAGTATCCCTTAAAAGGAACCCCGGCCAAACAGGGGGTCTAAAAGCCGGGGTCGAATTAACAGATTTGGATTGGGGAAACCAAATCTGTCCCTATAGCGAAATCACGACAGCGCTGGGCTTAAGCGCTTTCATCCATCGTCATTCCTGATGCTACAGGTTCATAGGGGATTCAGTAATCCCTATACCTTCATACTTATATCATTTTTTACGCTATTGTCAATAACACTTTGTTGTGACTGAATTTTACCCGCTCATTCTGGCCTATTACCCAAATATAATAATTTTCAATAGTTAGCGGTAAACTGACCCATCTTTTGACTAGGGGTATAGACTAGGGGCAGTTTCTAGCCCCTTTAGCTTATGAGGTAGTAGGTGCAGCTAGTTGCTAGCTGGTTTAGTGAGTACAGCATTGGTCATAAAATATTCGCCTTTGCGTACAAAAGTCAGTGAAATTTCGGTTCCAACACGCATAGCACCAATAAAGTTTTTAACTTCACTAGCACTCAGCATATCCTGATTATCAATTCTGACAATAATATCGCCTGCCTCTAAGCCCGCTTGCTCAGCAGGGGAGTTAGGAAAAACTTGCGTAATTAATGCACCCACCCCGTTATCAATACCGGCTTGCTCCGTCAGGGCAGCACTAGGATTACTCACCTCAATCCCAATTTCACCCCGCTCTACTGTACCGTAGCGAATAATTTGATCAATCACTCCCATCGCAGTATTAATAGGAATCGCAAATCCAATCCCAATATTGCCCCCACTTTGCCCCCCTAAAATGGCCGTATTGATACCCACTAATTCGCCATTTAGATTGACCAAGGCACCCCCGGAGTTACCTAAATTAATCGAGGCATCGGTTTGAATAAAATTTTCATACTCACCAATGCCCGGATTACGATGCAGAGCGCTCACAATGCCAGACGAGACCGATTGACCAATACCATAGGGGTTGCCAATAGCGACCACAAAGTCACCCACCCGCATCCGCGTGGAGTCACCAAAAGGAATCGATACTAAATCAGAGGATTTGATTTTTAAAATTGCCAAATCCGCGCGTTCGTCTGTCCCAACAATCGAAGCCTCAAAACGTCGCCCATCATTGAGAGTGACTTGAATACTTTCAGCATCTTGAATGACATGATAATTGGTTAGGATATGGCCTAAGCGACTATGCACAATGACACCAGAGCCGGTGCCGTCAATGGGTTTAGTCGAGCTTTTGTCGGCAGGATTATTGAGAAAGCGCTGAAAAAAAGGATCCTTTAATACGGAAGCATCCGCTTTAGAGCGACCCTTAGTAGCGATATTCACAACCGCTGGTGTCACCCGCTCTAGCATAGGTGCTAAAGAGGGGACTTTTTGATTGCCCACATAACTAGGTATAACACCTGCGCTAACAGTGTTGATCGAAGCCAAAAAAATACCTGTTAAAATTGTTGTTTTAAGTCTATGCGACCACATGGATTGTTACCTAAGTAAAGCGAAGAATAAATTTGAATTATGCCTAGCTGAGCCGCTTTAGTAGTGTTGATGTAAGCGGTAAAACAGATTCCCATGAATGCTAAAACTAGCACTGTTTTAACTAAACAACAAATGCAAATGTTAGGAGGTCATTTAGAAGTTAGTCCTAGGCGTCCACTCAAAGTGTTGCGCCATTTGCAGATAGAAATCACGCTCTTGCTTATTGTGTACGGGGGGCGTTTCAATTTGAATCGTAACAATTAAATCACCAATAGCTTCAACGGAAGGCATGCCCTGACCTTTTAAGCGTAATTTTTGCCCACTATTAGTATTGCTAGGAACGGAGAGCTGTAATGGCCCACCTAAACCGGGAATCGTGATTTTAGAGCCTAAAGCCGCCTCCCAAGGGGCAATAGGTAAGGTAAGATGTAGATCTTGTGCTTGTAATGTGAATAAGGGATGTTCAACTAACTGAATCTTTAAATGTAAGTCACTATTTTGTAAGCCTTTACCGGGCAAGCGGATTTTTTTGCCGTCCTCGATGCCCTGTGGAATTTTGACCTGAACATTTTCACCTGTAGGCAGTTTAATGGTCTTTGTTGCCCCTAAATAGACATCTTCTAGTGTAAGGCGTACGGAGGCCACTTGAGCCATATTTTTAGCTGCTTTACGCAAGGTATGCTTTAGAGGCGGTCTATCAGTCGTGCCAAATAATTTATCCAGCAAATTACCTAAGCGGCCTTTAGGTACAGGTGTGTTGTTAGGAGGGGAGGCAGTTGACTTGGCCTGAGCTTGTGCTGAGGCAGCCGTGTAAGAGAACTTTTCCGACTCTGCCTGCCAAGTTTGATAAAGGCGGTTGAATTTTTCACGTTTAAGTGGATTACTGAGTACCTCATAAGCCTCATTAACCGCTTTAAATAATTCCTCAGCATTGGCCTCGCGACTCACATCGGGATGATATTTACGCGCAGCCCTACGGTAAGCAATCTTAATTGTCTCATTATCAGCATTTGCCGTGATCCCTAGTAGGGCATAATAATCTTTATTGTCCATTGCCACTTATCTATCACTTACCGTTTTATAATGTACTGAATTCAGCCAAGCTATTATTCTATATTTTGTACCTGCTCGCGCAACTGTTCGATTAATACTTTTAAATCAACTGTCGCTTGCGTCGTTTCGGTATCATTCGATTTAGCACTCAGCGTATTGGCTTCACGATTTAATTCTTGCATGAGAAAATCTAAGCGACGACCTATAGGTTCTTTACGCTCAAGTACCTCATTAATTTCATCTAGATGCGCCATAATGCGATCAAGCTCTTCCTCCACATCAAGGCGCTGTGCTAATAGAACTAGCTCTTGTTCTAAGCGATTATTATCAGGATGAATATTGAGTTCTTCTAGGCGTTGTAAAATCTTATCACGAAGCTGTTGGATAATAATCGGGCGACGTTTGCGAATCCGTACTGAAATCTCCGCAATTTGATCACAACGGGCATAGATAAACTCTGCCAAACGCTGTCCCTCACGACTACGAGTGCTGACTAAATCATTTAAGGCTTCTAATACTAAAGCGCGTACCTGCTGATGTAGGTGTTCTAAATTAGGGCGTGCTTCTTGCGTGACGCCGGGCCAACGTAAAATATCAACCGCTTTTAGCGCTTCGGTATTACCCGCAATGGCCTCAATCTGACGACAAGCAACAATCAGTGACTTTGCCAGCTCTTCATTCACCTGAATAGCGTTTTCTGTATTAAACAAAGGGGTAAAGCGTAAAGTTAGCTCAATTTTACCACGCTTAACTCGGCTCAGAATAAAGTCACGCAAGGTATTTTCTTGGTTGCGAAACTCCTCAGGCAGACGTAGGGAAATATCGAGGTAACGGTGATTAACCGAGCGTATTTCTAGGCTGAGCATCCCTTGATCGGTGGTGCTTTCTCGATAGGCAAACGCTGTCATACTACGAATCATAATGTCGATCTCTCAAATCAGTGAGGCTAGTAGCCCTACAGTAAAGGACGGGCACAAGCATAAAAATCTACCCGCTCCACCCCATGAGTCTGTAGCAGTTGCTTAAGTGTACCTAAGGTCGCTCCGGTAGTGAGGACATCATCAAATAAAGCCACATGTCGATAAGGTATAGGTTGTAACAAAGCAAAGGCCTGTTGAACATTGTGCATACGCTCGGCGGCTGGCAAGCTTGATTGTGCTTTGGTGGCTTTAATGCGTTGAATAAATGCTGTACTGACTGGACAGTCTAGCGCATTTGCTAGGGGTTTGGCTAACTCTAGTGCCTGATTAAAACCGCGTTTTCGTAGTCGCTGCTGATGCAACGGGACGGGGATAATAATATCGGGTTTATCTTGAATCTGTGGGGTTAAGCGCAGTGCTATGAGTTGCGCTAATAACTGAGTATCCGCTAGTGAGTGGGCAAATTTAATTTTTAGGATCAGCTCTCGAATGGGAGCCGTATAATAAAACGCATAAAGCACGGTAAAGTCAGGATCAAGCGTAAAGGCCGGAGGAGTGGGGAGAGCTGCCCAACAAGCTGAGCAAATTAGTTGATTTAACGGGCGTTGTGCTTGACATAGCGGACAGGGGCTGTGCCATAAAGTGCTGCACTGCTGTTTTAGTGTCATAGCCCATGAGTACATTTTTACTACTAAGCCTGAGTGTGGATAGCGGGGATACGTCTATACAAATACCATGTGCTCAGTGGGCTAAGTGCCAGTCCATATAGATGGGCTTGATACACCACAGGGACAGCAATGAGTTGTTGGCTAAGGTTATCAGGATGAGTAGCGTCCCAAAGCGTTTTGCCGATGAGGGTAAGACCGAGGATGCTGCCTATTAAATACTCGCGGGTATAGAGTAAATAGCCTACCCAAGCCCCAAATAGGCTATAAAGAATACCTGAAAACCCCACATACCAGTGTAACTGAGGCAAGGTGAACCAAAATAACAAGCTAATGATGAGGGCTAAGAGCAAACTCAGACTAAGAATACGGTGCTGGGGGAGAGTAGCAGGTTGCAGGAGTCGCCAGAGCCAGAACCCCACTAAATTGAGTGACAAATGTGCGGCATTGCTGTGAGTAAAATGCCCACTCACTAGACGCCATAACTCGCCTTGCGCTAGTTTAGTGCGCTCATAGTACAGCCACTCAGGTGACCATTGAGCCACTACTAACACTAAACTTAAGACTAATATTGACCCGTAGGTCTTAAAAATAAAGGGCACAATGCTAAAACCTTAAGAAAGGATAATTAGTCTATAGAGGGTGACAGAGCATGGCCTAATCTAGGCTTTACTGACACGATTTTAACCACCCACACTTTAAATTAAAATTACTGATAATAGCAGGATCAAATAGGATAAGGATTATGAGGCAACAACGTCGTTATAGCCGTAAAACCCAAGGCTTTTCATTAATGGAGCTATTAATTGTCATTACTATCATAGGCGTGCTGCTAGCAGTAGCTATTCCTAATATGACAGGGGCTTCCGATGAGGGGAAACGTGTCGCAGCGGCGAGTGCGATCAAAAATTTAGAAACCACCCTAACGCTCTATCAAGCCCAAAATTCAGCGCTACCCTCAACTGAGCAAGGCTTAAAAGCACTGGTGACTAAACCTTCTGGTGAGCCGATTCCACGTAATTGGCAGGGGCCTTATATTAAAGGGGCCAAAGATATTCCGGTTGATCCTTGGGGGCGTGAATATCGTTATGCGAGTCCGGGCGCTAAAAGTGGCGGTGACTATGATGTGTTTAGCCTCGGTAAAGATGGCAAAGAAAGTGATGATGATATTGGCAATTGGCAGCGCTAAGGAGCGTATTTAATACTATGCCGGCTCGATACACTGGTTTTTCACTCTTAGAAATGTTGTTAGTACTCATTATCTTAGGTGTACTTTACGGCATTGCCAGTGTATCCCTAAGCTCCGTTAAAACGAACCCGATAGACCAAGCCTCTAATGAGTTTAGTGCTGTATTACGCTTAGCGCAGAATGAGGCGGTGGTGAGTTCAAGAGTATTAGGACTGCTGATTGATCAAAAGGGCTATCAATTTTTTGAACAAACCGCGCCTAAGCAATGGCAACTGGTCACTTTAGCCAAACAACAACGTTATGAATTTGACCCAAGTCTAAAAGAGCAGCTTTATTTAGAACAAGTCCCTGTCATTTTACCCGACTATGTTGAACCTACTGAGTTAGAGAAATTATTTAACAATACCGACGAATCACCGCGTCAACCGCAGATTGTGTTTTTGCCCACGGGGGAAATGACACCTTTTGGGTTTGCTTGGTTAAATGCTAAAGATGAGTTAAAGCAAGAGTGGGATAGCCTAGGGCGGGTGAGGCATGAGTAATTGGCCTAAATCAGGTGTGGCGGCACAAGCTGGCTTTAGTCTCATTGAGGTCTTAGTGGCTTTGCTTATTTTGGGATTAGTATTGGGAGCCACGAGTCAATTAGTCGGTAGTGCTTTAAATACCGTGAGTGTATTAGAGAGCAATACGCTGGGCAGTTGGGTGGCTTTAAATCAAATCAGCCGCGCTCAACTTGATCAAGCCTCTGAAGGTGAGACCCAAGGCGAAACCCTTATGGCAGGGCGTACTTGGTATTGGCGGCAAACTATTAAGCCGACACCGGAGGCAGAACTGCTTGAAATTGTGGTGGAAGTAAGCACCCAAGCGGATAATTTTGATAAGCGTGTCGCACTAGAACATGGTTTTAGGCTAACTAAGTTATGACTACCGTACCTGCTGTTCGATCTGCTCAAAAGGGTTTTACTTTAATTGAGGTGCTGATTGCCTTGAGCATTTTCGCGCTCATTTCAGTGATGTCCTATCAAGCGCTAAACACGTTAATCTTTACCGAGCAGCAGTCACGCCATGCACTCACGGCCTTAACAGAAGTACAACAGGCTTTTATGATGTGGGAGCGGGATGTACGCCAAGCGGCTCCTCGTGCGATTACCAATGACTTTAATTCGACTCAGCCTAGTATTAGTCAGGGGGAGGGGATGTTATTGGAGTTTAGCGCCAATAATTATTATGACTGGAGTAGACAGCGCGGGCATACCCTACAACGTATTCGTTATCGTTTTAGTGAGGGAAAACTATTACGCGATGTCTGGATATACCCCGATTATGCCCAGCATACCGAGCCGCAAACCTTAGTATTACTAGACCAGCTCATTAATGCCTCTGTAGAGGTGATAAAATCTGATGCAAATCAAAGCGAGACAAGCACCGAAAATGCAGATATATTAGCAAACTCTAATGCTTTCTCGTTAATTATTGAACATAAACAGTTCGGAACCCTTACCCGAACCGTATTGCCCTATCCCCTTTGATGGCTAGTCAAAGGGTTACTATTCAGTTCAACATTAAGCGTAGATTGGGGTTACAGGCCGAGTTATTTTGCTGCTGAGGTCTGTTGTTAGCTTTGAGGACGTAATTAAATGAAACGAATGAAGATCATGGTGGGGTGGGGTTTGCTAGTAGGTAGCCTGTTAAGTGCCTCCCTAGTAAAGGCAGCCACTATCGTGCCGGTTGAAGTAGTCAATAATCTATCCACCTCCATATTAGGCAGTACCGTTATCCCTTATAAAGAAGTCACCTTATCCGCGCAAACGGCGGGAGTCGTCAAGTTTATTGCTGGTGAGGTAGGCACGGCTTTTCCTAAAGAGGTCGCCTTGGTGCAAATTGATGAGTCGCAATTATTGGCAAAACGTAATGCGGTATTAGCTCAAATTCAAAATGCTCAAGCAGCCCTACGCTCCTCAGAAGTTCAATATAATCGTGAGCTGATTTCACCCCGTAGTAAGGATGTAGGAGCTATGCCCGGCTTTGGTTTGCCTGCGATCATGGATCAAATGTTTACTAAACCCATGGCAGATACTGTGCTAGGAGGATATAACTCGGAGGCCGTGCGTTATTCCGATTTAATGACCAGCGCTAATCATGTCTCACAGGCGAATGGTATGGTGCAACAAGCCCTCTCGCAGCTCCAAGAGGTTGATGCAGCTTTACGTAATACCCAAGCCATTGCTCCTTTTGAGGGGATTATTCTGCAAAAATTAGTAGAGGTCGGTGATGCGGTACAACCCGGACAGCCTTTATTACGCATTGGGTTTATGAAATATATGCGTCTTCTAGCAGATGTCCCTGCGGGTATGATTAATCAGCTTCAAGAAGGCATGGAAATCGATGTGCGTATTGATGGGGTTAGTGACATGACTAAAGCTAAAGTGACACAAATTTACCCTTTAGCCGATCCAGAGCGTCATACCATCACTGTTAAATTAGATCTACCCACTCAGATTCAAACCAAACCCGGCGTCTATGCAGAACTATTGCTACCCGCAAATCCTAATAGTGTGGCTAAAACCTTATTAATTCCTGAAACAGCGATTTTGCGGGGCAGGAGTTTGCCCAGTGTTTTAGTGGTGGCGAATAATAAATCTGAATTGCGCTTAGTGCGTACGGGTAGTGTCTATGGTTCTAAGATTGAAATTGTTTCTGGCTTAAAACCTAATGAGCAAGTTATTGATAATCCTCCTCCTAAAGTAGGTTCGGGGTGGATGCCGAGTGCTGAAACAGCTACTCAGCCTAATTAATCCACGTTATTAATGGCTAGTTAGAGGGGATTATGAACGCATTATCGACAGCAGAGACCGAAAAGTCTCATTCATTAGGCGTGGCGGGTTGGATGGCACGGGCATTTATTACTTCGCCGCTATCACTTTTATTATTATTGTCCTTTTTTGTCATTGGTATTTTAGGGTTACTGATTACGCCACGCCAAGAAGATCCGCAAATCTCGGTGCCTATGGTGGACGTATTTGTGCAATACCCCGGCGCTTCTGTCAAAGAGGTCGAGGGGTTAGTCGCGCGACCTTTAGAGGGGATTTTGTCGGAAATGACCGGGGTAGAGCATGTGTACTCTATCTCTAGTTATGGTCAAGCCATGGTCACCGTACAGTTTGAAGTGGGGCAGGATCTAGAAGCTTCATTGGTCAAGCTTTATGACAAGCTTTCTTCTAATCGTGACCGTATACCTTTAGGGGCACATGATCCCTTGGTTAAACCTAAAGGGGTGGATGATGTCCCTGTGGTGACTATTACCTTATGGTCTAATGAGGTGGATGATGCGCAATTGCGTTTAATTGGCCTAGATGTCACCCAAAAACTGCGTGAGGTGAATAATACCAGCCAAAGCTTTATGGTGTCTGGGCGGCGTGAGTCGGTACAGGTTGAAATATTGCCCGAGCGTTTAGCTACTTTTGGCGTCACCTTAGATCAGGTAGCGCGTATTATTCAAGCGGCAAATTCGGAATATCAAGTCGGTCGGGTTGAATCGACTAATCGTGTTTATCAAGTGTATAGCGGTGCCTTCTTAAACTCAGCCGATGAGATTAAGCGCTTAATGGTAGCGGTGATTAATGGGCGTCCGGTGTATGTGCAAGACATTGCCGAGGTCAAACAAGGGCCGGGGGATGCGAGCAGCATGGTGGGATATTACACCGGCGCGGCTTACCCTGATAGCACGGTGAAAGCGGATGATGCGGCAGCGGTGACGATTGCCATTGCTAAAAAAAATCGTACCAATGGGGTGGATGTTTCACAAGCGGTATTAAAGCGTTTAGAAACTTTAAAAGGGCAAATTATTCCCGATAATGTCAATGTAGCCATTACCCGCGATTATGGTGATACGGCTCGCGTTAAAGTGAATGATTTAATTAAAAAGCTATTTATTGCCACAGGTATTGTCACCCTTTTAGTTTGCCTAGCCTTAGGTGTTAGGGCGGGCACGGTGGTGTTATTAGTGATTCCATCGGTGATTACTACCACCGTTTTTGCAACCTGGGCTTTAGGCATGACCATTGATCGAGTCAGTCTATTTGCGCTGATTTTCTCGATTGGTATTTTGGTTGATGATGCCATTGTAGTGGTAGAGAACATTTATCGGCGTTGGCTATTAGCCGGTAATCAAGACTTAGATATTGCCGTTGATGCAGTGCGCGAAGTGGGTAATCCTACTATTTTAGCCACGGCGACGGTTATAGCGGCTTTATTACCGATGGGGTTTGTGAGTGGCATGATGGGGCCTTATATGCAGCCGATTCCCATATTGGGATCGATTGCGATGATTATTTCTTTATTTGCCGCCTTTGCCTTTACCCCTTGGTTAACCAACTTACTCAAACCGAGTTTAGCAAAATTACATCACGATGCTGAAAAAGAACATAAACTGGCACAGTATATGGAGCATTTTTTCAGAGCATTATTAACGCCTTTAGTTGAGCGTAAATCATTAGGATACTTAGTGTTATTTAGTATTATTGGGGTATTCTTTGCTGCCATACTGTTAATGTATCCATTGAAAGCTGTTTCAGTAAAAATGCTGCCCTTAGATAATAAGCCAGAGTTTAATGTAGTAGTAAATCTACCGGAGGGGACTGCTTTACCCGTTACCGCTAATTTAGTTCATGAGTTAGCCGTTAAAATACAGCCCATTGCAGAAATTACCGCATTACAGAGTTATATAGGCACGGCATCACCTTTTAATTTTAATGGACTAGTGCGGCATTATTATTTACGTCAACAGCCTTGGCAGGCAGATATTCAAGTCCAATTAGTCGATAAATCTCAGCGTAAAAGAACTAGCCATCAGATTGCTTTAGAGGTACGTGATTTACTCACGCCCTTAGTAAAGGCTGCACAGGGTAGTATTGAGGTGGTTGAAATGCCACCAGGGCCTCCGGTATTGCAAACGGTAGTTGCCGAGGTTTATGGGCCGGATGATGAGGTACGCCGCCAAGTAGCTAAAGATCTCACTGGGTTTTTTGAGCAAGCAGAAAATCTGACTGATATTCGTAATCTCATGGAGACTGATTATAATGTGGTACGTTTTGAAGTAGATGAGAGTAAAGTACAACGTGCTAGTATTACCGTACAGGAAATTAATCAGACCTTAGAAATGGTGCTGGGTAATTTTATTGTAGGCGATATTAAAAATGTGCGCTCCATTGTCGAACCCACTGCCATTATTTTACAGATTCCTTTAAATGTGCGCTCGCAAATGATGCGTTTAGCACAGCTACCGCTACGTAATGCACAAGGTAAATTAGTGCCCTTACATGAATTAGGTGCATTTAAACAAGTTCAGCAAGATAAACCTATTTTTCATAAAGATTTACGCCCCGTAGAGTTTGTAACTGCCGAGGGAACAGGACGCTTAGCGGCTCCGGTCTATGGTCAAAAGCAAGTCGAGCAATTAGTAAAGGATGCTAATTATACTGCACCCGACGGCACCGTATTAGCCGATGAGTTTTATTGGTTACGTGAACCTAGCAATGTTGATAGTAAAACCGCTGTTGTCTGGGGCGGGGAGTGGACAGTAACATTTGAAACTTTCCGTGATATGGGTATGGCTTTTGGTGCGGCTTTGATTTTGATTTATATGTTAATTGTTGCACAGTTTGGTAATTTTATTTTACCTGCCATTATTATGGCACCCATTCCTTTAACTTTAGTAGGTATTATTCCGGGGCATTGGATGATGGGAGCTGAATTTACGGCAACCTCTATGATTGGTTTTATTGCCCTAGCGGGTATTATTGTGCGTAACTCTATTCTATTAGTCGATTTTGCGCGTGATGCGGTGAATAATGGTAGTACGGTGATGGATGCGGTAATTCATTCTTGTGAAGTACGTACGCGGCCTATTTTAATTACTGCTTTAGCTTTATTAGGGGGATCTAGTGTTATTATTTCTGATCCTATTTTTCAGGGTATGGCAGTATCGCTGATTTTTGGTGGTGCGGTTTCTACCTTATTAACTTTGATTATTATTCCTTTAGGCTGTATTAGTGCGGGTCGCTCATTAGGCAGTGGTGAGGCTAAACCTAATCCTGAGAGTGTTAATCAATCTATGCAATCAAAGGGTAAATTAGGCTCGATGCTAAAGAGTATTTTTTCTTACACTGGACTATATTTATGGTTACTGATAATCAGTATTGGGGTGGGTATTCTGGATTTACTAAGGGCATTGCAGCGTTTAATTAAAGCTAAGCTTCGTGATAAGTCACTGAGAAAAATAGCAAAGTAATAAAGCTAAGAGTAGTTGTGCGCTGAAGGGTTACTATCCAAATACTAAAGGATACTGTTACAGTGAGGCCACACGGCGGTCATTGCTGACAAGAATCCCCATCAGTGTAGTACTGCACAGCCTAGAGACTCCCTTTAATCTGTCGAGGATAAGAAGACGATGAAGACATTTGAAAAACGTTTGCTAACCTTGCTCATTGCAGCTTGTTGTTCTACAGGCGCACTTGCTAGTGTAGAGAGTGTACCTGCTCCACCAGAAGGCCCTTATTTAGCCTCTGATTCTGATAGGGTTGAGAGTGTTACTTTAGTCACTAGTACTAGCACGGTTGAGGATAATTTACCTGATGCACCACCTGGGCCCTTTAGTGAGTCAGAGGGTAATATAGAATTTACTGATTCAGTGCTACTGACGTCGGTAAAGGATATGCCACCCCCTCCGCAAGGTCTAATGATGGCGGATGCAGGTGATGTGATCATAGCCAGTAATCCTCAAGAGCCTCCTTCTCCCTCCGAGCCGGTCAAGCCAGAAGAGCCTAAAATGACCGTAAATGCTCCTCCGGCACCTACTACCCCAGAACCATCCAATGCCCCTGAAGCGGCTAATGCTCCCGCTGCTGAGTCACAGGCGACAGATGCATCTGCTCCAGCACCGACGACACCTGCTGAAGTAACAACACAATCATCAACAGCACCCGCAGCCGAGGCATCTCCTGAAGCTGAAGCTGCGAGTGATGACGCAGCCGAAGCGCCTCCTGAAGCTGAAGCAGCCAGTGATGATGCAGATGATGAGGCAATGGTAGAAGAGGCTGAAATTATACTAGATGCAGCAACCCCAGCGGCTGGACTGTTAATACTAGATACCGAAATTCCCTTAGCGCCTGAAGCACCCAAACCAACAGAAACTCAAGCGGCTCCCACCCCCGCAGCCGATGCGCCCAAACCAGCAGAAGCTCAAGCGGCGGCTCCAGCCCCCGAAGCACCTAAATCCGCTGAGGCTCCAGCACTATCTGAATCTACTACCACACGTTTGGTACTAGATAAACCTGCACCCGTAGAGGCAGCAAATCCTGAAGCAGCAGAGGCACCTAAAGAGGTTCCACCTAGCCCTCAAATGGCGGCGCAACCCCTACTAACCGTGCCCATCGATACTCAACAAGCTAATGCTCCTGAAGCGCCACCTATGCCTGTAGTCGTTGCTCCAGCTCCTGAAGCTCCTGAGGCTGAACAGGCAGCAGAGATGCAACATGATATGCCTATGGATCAGATGCAACATGATATGCCTATGCATCATATGAAACCGGATCACCCCATGCCACAACATGGTCAAGGTGCTAAACCGAATCATCCCATGCCGCAACAAGGAGTGGGTGGTGCTAAGCCTAACCATTTCATGCCTCAGCGGGGAGCTGGACCTAACCATCCTATGCCACCAACAGGCCGTCATCCCATGCCGCCGATGTCTTCAGCAAAACCACACATGTATTACACTCAGCAGCCCCAAGTGATGTACTTCATACCGGTAATGCCTGTACCAATGCAAAACGGTATGCCTGTTCCGCAGGGTTATGGTTGGCCTCAAGGTTATGTCGTGCCACAAGGCTATCGTATGATGCCTATGCCCATGATGGTTGCTCCTAATAATAGGATGGCTCCCCCCATGTCAGCACCTCCAGCCCCCATGGCTCCACAAGACCAACCGCCTGCTAAACCACAATAACAAGCATCTTTGAACATTTTATCCTGCGATAAAATGTTCAATTCTAAGGGATTGATGTTAGTCTTACCCCTAGATTTGAAAATTTATTAGGCATAGCTTGATTATTAGCGATTGACAAGTAAAAACATGACTATATAGGCTTAGACTTTAGCAGCTTAGGGTCTGAGCCTAAGCGTGATGTGTCATTAAATGAAATAGTCATGCTGTGCCCCCACACCCTACGCAATGTAATTATTCTAAACAGAATAATACCCAACTATTCTGTTTAATAGCTGACCTAAACGTTTTAAGTTTTAAGAGGAGTCTGGAATGGATAAAGTACGCGATTCTTGGCAGTGGTTGCTCAAGCATCCGATTGCGTTTGCATGGATTTTAGCTTTCATTGCTATTGCCTTAAATTTGTTTGTAGGTGCTAAAACCCCAGAGGCAAAGAATGTGGCACCTGTTGAAGCAGCAGCGACTAATCCACAGCCCTCCGCACAGGCTGCTCATGGTGGTCAAGCCATGGCGGAGCAAGCAACACAAGCAGCTCAAGCAGCACCCACCGATACGGCAGCTACTGAAACGGCTGCTGCTCAAAGCAATCAAGCTACCCCTGCTGCACCTACCCAAGCGGTAGCAGAAGTTAAAGAAGTCGTTACGGAAACGGAAAACCAGTCTGCAGCGGCTGATACCAATATTGAGCCAGTTGATACCGTCACTACCACTGTAGCCACTACTACCATCGTAATGGCTGAGACCTCAGATGTGCAGTCATTATTAAAAACAGCCCGCCAAGCCTATTGGGATGGGGTTAAGAGTAATAATATGGCTAAGCTAGAAGAGGCTGTGAGCTGGTATGAAAAATTAACGGCACTAGATGCTAATCCAGCCTATAAGGGTGAGTTAGCTAATGTCTTTTGGAAAATGGAAAATCCTGAAAAAGCAACGGATTTATATATCGAAATTGGCCCATGGTTAAAAGAGCAGGGACGTACTATTGAGTTAATCAATATGAAAGTTTATGTCGATATTACCAATCCAGAGAAAGGTAAAAAACTCGGCGCTTTAATCGGGCAGTAAGCATTAAGCTTATCCAATATGAGAAGCGGGGTATAGCCTAGAGAGCTATATCCCGCTTTGTTTTTTTTGCCTAAGCTATTGCTTACTAAGCCTTGAGTAGTTGAATGCTTAAGTACTTGAACCAAAGCAATCAGGTATTTCTTTTGCAGTCGCTGTGAATACATCCTTGTACGCTACAAGGCGGTATCCCTGCCACCAAGACTGCTCCAGAAATACCCGATTACTGTGGTATACCTACTTATGACTGATGTGAGTCACCTGAAGAGAGATATGAGTTATGGCGGCATCTAGTGCTAGTCCCCCCGCGCTTGAGCAAGAAATTAAGGAGGTTGAACAGGAGTTACACCAATTTGAAGTCAAGCAAGTCCAAGATACTAATTTACTTAAGTTTATTGTTTACCCTTCTTTATTAGCTTTTATTATTTTAGCTTTGTATGGTTTTTACCTTGTTCAAAGTCTGGCTATGGATGTACATCGCCTAACTAATACCATTGTGGCTATGCAGACGGATATGCGGCGTATGACCGATAGCGTGGTAGAGATGCAGACGGTGGTTAAAAAGGATCTTAATACGATGGTATTGAGCTTGAATAGTGTGTCGGTAAATATGGGCTATGTGACGGAATCTACGCAAAATATGGCTTATTATTTGATTGGCATGACCAATAATACGGGGCGTATGGCTAATGATGTGCAACAAATGAATAGCTCGGCTCAAAACATGGCAGCCTCTATGTATAATCTGCAAGGAGACATGGGCAGTCTTAATCAGCGTTTCTCTAGTCCTTTTAAGATGATGAGTCATTTTATGTCTTTTTCGGGTACTAATCAGCGTCAATATGTACCACCGCCACCCGTGACTTACTACCCGCAACAGAGTTATTATTGGCCATCACCTGATAATAGTAACGCATCAACGTTTAGTGCTTTGCCTAATATGATAACAGTAATGCAGAATACTCAACCCACTGTCGATGTTATGAGCACCAGTACTTTATTAAATGCACTACAATTAACACCAACTCCCCCATCTGTCACGGGGCTGAGTCATCCAACACCGTAGGGGGGGTTGGGTGGCAGACTAATCGTAAAAAGAGGATAGCAATGATAAACCCCGGAAAGCGTATTGAGCAGCGCATTAGTCGTTTGCAGGAGCAATTGAGCCGTGAGAACCCTATTTTAGTTGAGGTTGTGAGTTTTTATCAGCAACTCGATAAAGTTGCTAAACGGCTAGGGTTATTAAGCCCTGCGGAGTCTTATGCCACTCAGATTTCATGGTGGCCTATGGTCTCGGTGTTAGGCACCTTTTCAGCCGGTAAATCGAGCTTTATTAATAGCTATTTAGGCATGGAGTTGCAGCGTTCGGGTAATCAGGCAGTGGATGATCGTTTTACGGTCATTACCTATAGCCCCGATGGTAAAACCGAAACTCTGCCCGGCTTAGCTTTAGATGGTGATCCGCGCTTTCCTTTTTATCAAATCAGTGAGGAAATCGAGCGCGTCGCACCGGGGGAAGGTTCTAAGGTTAATAATTACCTACAAATGAAGGTAGCGCCGAGTGAAAAACTGCGGGGGCGTATTTTAATTGACTCGCCGGGCTTTGATGCCGACGCACAGCGTAAGGCAGTCTTGCGTATTACCGACCATATTATTGAGCTATCAGATTTAGTATTAGTATTTTTTGATGCCCGCCATCCCGAACCAGGGGCTATGCAAGATACTCTAGAGCATTTGGTGAAAGGAGCGCAAAGACGTAATGATAATAATAAGTTCTTGTTTATCTTAAACCAGATAGATACTGCGGCTAGAGAAGATAATCTAGAGGATATTGTCTCCTCATGGCAAAAAGCTTTAGCTCAAGCGGGTCTGGCCTCCGGTAATTTCTATGTGATTTATAATGAACGTTTAGCAATACCTGCGGAAAATGAACAGGTATGGCAACGTTTTGTAGAAAAACGTAATACTGATTATAAGCGCATTATGGATCGTATTGGGGGTGTTAACACCGAACGGGTTTATCGCATTACCGGCAATATGGAATCCATCGCTAACCACTTAGAACAACAAGCGGTTCCTAGCTTACAAATGTCGTTACAGAGCTGGCGTAAAAAAGTCTTACTGTGGGATGGTATTATACTAGGTGGCCTATTAGTGGGTGGAGTCGCGTTGACAGCTTGGTTAGGTTATTGGAATGGGATCATCTTTAATCCACCTTGGGGGGATATTGGGTCTAGTCCGATTGCATGGATGCTATTTATTACTATTTTAGTCGTGGGTGCGATTGTCATACATTTCACCATTCGCTCTAAAGTGGCTAAATCTATTGCGGCTAAATTACCAACGCGTGAAATTTACGGTAATTTACAACGCGCCTTCCAACTCAGTACTAAACCCTGGCGTAGTATTTTCTTATATAATCCACGCGGTTGGGGCTATAGAGCACGGCGCAGTATTGAGTCAGTACGTGAAGCGACCGATCATTTTGTGCAAAGCTTGAATGATGTATTCACTAAGGCTAAATTAGCCGATCAAACAACGAATACGAATCCTAAACCATAATGCTCATAATGCCTCTTTTATCTATTGCTCGGTTGCTAGCTTTGATGCTAGCAGCCCTTATCCTGCTCAGTGCTTGTGATACGTCGCCATCTTTTCTGAGGTTAGAGGGACAGCTTGGCACTGCAGCATGGCATATCACGATTACTAACCCACCGCCTGATAAAAGTGCCGAGCAGCTTCAGCAGGAGCTGGATAAGGTGCTGGCTCATACGAATCAAATTCTAGGGACATGGAATCCTAACTCAGAGATTTCCCAATTTAATCAAAACACGAGCACTGATTGGATACCCGTTTCTAAGGAGTTGGCTGAGGTTGTCACCACCACGTTGCGCCTCAGCCAAGAGAGTCAAGGGCTATATGATGTAACGGTGGCACCACTATTAAAGCTATGGGGATTTAAACACGGTGATCCCGCGCAAGGGGCTATTCCTACCGCAGCAGAGATTGAGGCAGCCAAAGCCAAAATGGGTTATCAAAAGCTACAAGTACGCTTAGACCCTCCTGCGTTACGTAAAACCCAAGCGGATCTGCATGTCGAACTAGCCTCTATTGCGGATGGTTATGCGACGGATCAAGCGGGTGAGTATTTAGAGTCTCTAGGTATTCGTGACTATATGGTCGAGGTAGCGGGTGAGGTGCGCACACGGGGTAGTAGTCCACGCGGGGATGCTTGGCGTATTGCGATTGAAAAGCCGGTGGAAATAGGGCGCGTAGTGCAACAAGGTATTGGTTTGCATAATGTGGGGCTAGCGACCTCTGGGGATTATCGTAATTTCTTTGTTGCCGAGGGTAAGCGTTATTCACATACCATGAATCCTCTCTTAGGAACCCCAGTCCAGCATCGTTTGGCATCGGTGTCGGTATTGGCGGAGACGGGATTGCTCGCGGATGCCTATGCGACATTACTAATGGTATTAGGGGATGAGCAGGGCAGAAAATTTGCAGAAGAGCATAAACTAGCGGCCTATTTTATTTGGCGCACCGAGACAGGATTTGATAGCTATGCGACTCCAACCTTTCAGCCGGCTTTGATACAACTGTAATCTGCATACGCTATGGCACGCATTATCTTATTCAATAAACCTTATGATGTACTCTGTCAATTCACGGATGGGGAAGGGCGGAGTACTTTAGCAGATTTTGTCCCTATTAAAGGAGTTTATCCCGCAGGGCGTCTTGATCGAGATAGTGAGGGGTTAGTGCTATTAACGGATGATGGTAAGTTACAGCATAAAATCAGCGATCCTAAACAAAAAACCTCTAAAACCTATTGGGTGCAAGTTGAAGGAATACCCACAGAGGTGGATTTAGAGCCTTTGCGTAGCGGGATAGAACTAAAAGACGGTATGACCTTACCGGCTAAAGTCCGCATTATTCCACCCCCTGCGATCTTGTGGGAGCGTAATCCCCCGATTCGAGTACGTCAGGCTATTCCTGATACTTGGTTGGAGCTAACAATTCGCGAAGGGCGCAATCGTCAAGTGCGCCGTATGACTGCCGCTATTGGTTTTCCGACCTTACGCCTGATTCGTTATCGTATTGGCTCTTGGACGCTGGATGGTTTAGCGCTAGGAAGCTGGCAGGCGCTTGAGTCTGGCGCATATCCGCAAATAAGCGGGCATAATCCCAATCCCTAATGGCAATGATTACCGTAGAGCCAGTGCGCTCACCAATGGGTAAATGAGCATCATCCTTACTGAGCTGATCAAATTCGTGAGCCAGTTGAGCCATTTTACGTTGGAATATTTCATTCGACACCGGGCTTAACATGCCATTGAGTACTAATAACTTTTCACTATTTTTAGTAAAAGTGGTTCTAAAATACTCTGACTCAATTTTAGCGCGGAATAATTGCATAATGGGGCCATCATCACGCCATTTGAAATTAGGGGCAATCAAGAGCTTAATCCGATTATGAGGCTGTAGCTCGATGATTTTTAGCCTATCCAATAAGGCTAGATAACGAATCAGATCAGTCTCTTTAAAGCGATAGTGACTAATAATATCTTGCAAACTCCAACGATTGAGCACACAAACCGTCACCATCATTAGATTCAGATCATCCGCAATTTGCCTTTCTTGCGCTAAGGTGAGTTCAGTAATGGGGCGTTTTTGCTCTGCCTTCATTTCAGCAACTAGATCGCTAATTTCTAAATCCAATAGCGTGCAGATCGCATCTAAGCGTTGTAAGGAAATATTTTGCTCAGCAAATAGCCGCTTGACACTAGCCTCTGAAAGCTCAAGGCAAGCAGCGACATCCACATAAGTCTTATTATGGCGGCGCAAGAGTTTCTTTAAAGTCGTTATCAGTGCAGAGGTTTGAGCCATTTTTTCTTAGCATAGTGTTGCTATGCCCTGAGTTAAGTAGTTTTACGAGCTAGCCATACACCTAAGATAGCCACCACCATGCCAGTGATTTGTAGAATGCTCAGGTGTTCATTAAATAATATCCAAGCCATTAAAGCGGTAACCGCCGGCGTTAAATAAAATAAACTGCTTACACTAACAGCACCCTGTTGCCGAATCAGCAAGCTTAATAGGCTAATGGCACCGATGGAGAGCACTAACACTAGCCACGCTAAGGCAAAAATAAACTCACCCGTCCACTCAATCCGCCAACTGCCTAATACTGGAACCAATAAGGCAGTGATGATTAAGCTTGGGATAAATTGCACCACCGCTCCCGTTCTTAAATCAAAGTGGGGGCAGAATTTTTTTTGATACAGCGTGCCTAGCGTAATACTGAATAAGGCAAACACCACCGGAATTAATTGCATAGGGTCAATCTTATCTAGCGAGGTCATATTAGCACGCCCACTAATAACCATAAAGACTCCAATTAAACCTAATACAATACCGAGCCATTGCTTACGGCTTACGGTTTCATGCAGCAACCAACCTGCTAATGCGGCTGTTAAGAGGGGCTGCATACCCACGACTAAACTGGTAATACCTGCCGGTAGGCCATGACCAATGGCAAGAAAAACCCCACCTAAATACCCTGCTTGCAGCAGCAATCCCGCTATACCTAAATGAATCCACAGCCGTAAACCCTTAGGCCAAGGTGCTTTAGTGACTAAAGCTATGCCGGTCATGAGCACAATCACCCAGGCATAACGTATACTCAAAAAAGCCAAAGCATCCGCATGTGGTAAGCCAAATTTGGCACCAATAAACCCGGTACTCCACAGGATCACAAACAAAAGCGGCATGGCCTGTAACCATAGCTGGCTGAATTGTGTGGTAGGCATGGTGGTGCTAAAGCCCGTAAAATAAACGAAACACATTATTGGCTTAAAACGATGGAAAGTCACTCAGAACGTATGATTTCACCCCGTGCGACTCCACAAGAGGAGCGTGCAGATGATCAAATTCGCCCACGTCGGTTAAAAGACTATATTGGTCAACCACTGGTGCGTGAGCAAATGGAGATTTTTATTGGTGCTGCTTTGCGCCGTGGCGAGGCATTAGATCACACCCTAATTTTTGGCCCCCCCGGATTGGGTAAGACCACGCTGTCTAATATTATTGCACAGGAAATGGGGGCGAATTTACGCCAGACCTCCGGGCCTGTGCTAGAGAAGGCAGGGGATTTAGCAGCGCTTTTGACAAATCTCGAACCACATGATGTCTTATTTATTGATGAGATTCACCGTCTGAGTCCGATGATAGAGGAAATACTCTATCCTGCCATGGAGGATTTTCAGCTCGATATTATGATTGGTGAAGGGCCTGCTGCTCGCTCAATTAAATTAGATTTGCCGCCCTTTACTTTGGTAGGGGCGACGACACGTGCGGGGCTTTTGACCTCACCATTACGGGATCGGTTTGGTATTGTGCAGCGCTTGGAGTTTTATAATGTGGAGGATTTAGCCTTTATCGTGACCCGTGCGGCGAGTATTTTAGGGGTACAGGTTGAGGCAGAGGGAGCTTATGAAATAGCCCGCCGTGCACGTGGAACGCCTCGGATTGCCAATCGTTTACTGCGTCGGGTACGTGATTATGCTCAGATCAAAGGCGATGGGCTGATTACCAAGGCGATGGCAGATGGTGCTTTAACCATGCTCAATGTGGATAGCCAAGGTCTCGATCATATGGATAGACGTTTGCTCATGGCTATGTTGGAAAAATTTGATGGAGGGCCTGTCGGTGTGGATAGCCTAGCCGCAGCGATTGGTGAGGAGCGTGGAACGATTGAGGATGTGATTGAGCCGTATTTGATTCAACAGGGTTTTATGATGCGTACCCCACGAGGACGTATGGCAACACGGCACACTTGGCAATACTTTGGACTCCACACACCTTCACGTTTTGAGCTACAGTTACCTGAACAGGGAGTATTAACGGTGTTGGATAGTTCTGATAACTAAATAAGCGGTAGTATGCTTTTTATAGGCTTGATATGACACGTAAAATTATTAGTTTATTTTCCGGAGCGGGTGGGATGGATATTGGTTTCCATCAGGCTGGTTTTGAGACGGCGGTAGCGGTTGAGCAAGATAGCGCTTGTTGTGCCACCTTAAGAAAAAATATGCCCAACATACCGGTTCTAGAGGCGGATATTACTCACACTACTACAGCCGACATTTTAGCGGTTGCAAAGCTAAAACCATTAGAAGCTGCTTTGGTTGTAGGGGGGCCTCCGTGTCAAAGTTTTAGTTTGGCAGGAAAACGAATGGGATTAAACGATCCACGGGGGCGTTTAGTATTAGAATTTATTCGTGTGGTTCGAGAAGCATTGCCTGCAGCTTTTGTGATGGAAAACGTAAAAGGCATGGTGAATTGGGAAGGAGGGAAAGCATTAAACGCTATTCTGCAAGAGGTAGCAGAGCCTATTGAGTATCAAGGTCAAACTTATCAATACCAGCTTAGTTATCAAGTTTTAGATGCAGTTAATTATGGTGCTCCTCAATTTAGAGAGAGAATTTTTATTGTAGGCAATCGTATTGGGGAGAAATTTAATTTTCCTAAGCCAACCCATGCAGCAAATGAAACAACTCAACAAGTAGATTTATTCAATACCCCATCCAAACAAGCATGGTTAACTGTCTGGGATAGTATTGGCGATTTACCCGCTGCTCAAGAGCCTTCAGAAACAGCACTAAAAGTAGCAGGTACTATTAAGGATAGAGTTATTAAACATGGATATTAAGAATCATCAAAAAACCGCTCATGCCCCATCAACTTTAGAGAAAATTAAGATTGTTCCTATTGGAGGAAAGTTAAGTCATATCAAAAAAACATTTGGCTCTACCTATAGACGTTTAGATCCTAATAAACCCTCTCCTACGGTAACGCGTAGTGGTTATCGAGATTTTATTCATCCTTTTGAAAATAGAATGCTTACAGTACGTGAGTTAGCCTGTTTACAAACGTTCCCTTTGCATTGGGAATTTATAGGAACACGTTTGGATTCTTACAGTAGTAAGCGGGTTGTAACTATGACTCAATTTGGGCAAGTAGGGAATGCTGTTCCCCCTATATTAGCAAAAGCTATTGGGGATGCTTTGCAAAAGCAACTGTTTGAGAGCAGTAATGGCTAATGTTTATGTACAGTGCCCAGATGATTTAATAACTACTAGTGAAGCTAGACGTAATGGCTTTCTAGAGTATGCCCTACGACGCAATTTAGAATCAGAACCTTTTATTGATCGTGCTAAGGCATTAAAGGTTTATTTAGATAACCACTCAAAGCAAGCTTCTGACTTAGTGAGTTTGAGTGAGATCAGAGAAAGCTTATTAGAAGCTGCTGGTTTATCGGTTAAAGCTAAGACACATTTAAATATTGAGGATAAAGATAAACTACTAGCCAATTTTATTGAAAAGGTGTTGGTTCCTATGGGATCAGCCTATAAAGATGAAGTTGTTTATCGCTATCTATTAACAGCAGGTGATGCTTTAGGTGGAAAAATGCGTAATATTGTGGGTTTAATTGCTAAGGAAAAGCTAACTCGCTTTGTTATTGCACAGCTTAATATTTTAAACGCTGATATTGTTTTTTATAATAAAAACTGGATAGAGATTGATGGTAAAGCTATAGACTATCAATCTCTAGGCACGATTAAGGCTATAAAATGGAGGGTGCTAAATAACTCATCTCGAATTTTAATCTATGATATTAATGTACCCCAAGTTAGGAAAAATATTGATATTGTCCTAATGGAGGGCTTGCCTAAACCAAATAAAATGAGTGTCTCTGTAGTTAAAGAGCTATTAAGTGATACAAGTAACTATAAAGTATTAGGTGAACTAAAGGGGGGAATTGATTCTGCTGGTGCTGATGAGCATTGGAAAACAGCACTCAGCGCCTTAAATCGTATTAATACTGCTTTCAATAAAGTACCGCTGATATTTATTGGTGCAGCAATAGAGCCAGCTATGGCAAATGAGATTTTTTCTCTATATACCACAGATAGATTAGCAAATTGTGCTAATTTAACTAATGACCATCAATTAGCAACTTTATGTGATTGGCTGGTTAAACAATAATAGTTTTATAAATTAATTCACTATAATCAGTTGTTGATAGGGTTAATTTAATAGGGTTTACGGGTATATGACTCAATTAGTAGTTTCTAATCATTTTAGTTTGCCTATTCGTATCTATTATGAAGATACCGATGCGGGTGGTGTCGTTTATCATGCGGGTTATATCCGTTTTATGGAGCGGGCGCGTACCGAATGGCTACGCCAATTGGGTTTTGAGCAACACTATTTAATGAATGCTTTAAATATAGCCTTTGCAGTCCGTAGTCTTAGTATTGAATATTTAAAGCCAGCCAAGTTTGATGATCAAATCGAAGTTACTGCACGGGTGAAGCATTTAGGACGAGCTAGTATCGAGTTTGAGCAAACGGTTACTCGTCGTAATTTAACCACAGAGGCTGAACTCTTAATTACCGCCAGCGTCAAAGTGGTCTGTGTGCAGTTAGATAAGTTTAAGTCAACCGCTATTCCTCACGAAATCAGGAGTTTACTCGTATGAATGCTGATCTATCGGTCATGAAGCTTATTACCGATGCTAGTCCGGTAGTACAGGTGGTGATGCTATTACTCGTCCTCGCCTCTTTATTGTCGTGGACTTTAATTTTTAGCAAATCCTATGCCCTAGGTAGGGCTAAGCAGCAAGCATTTAAATTTGAGGAGCGTTTCTGGAGTGGGATGGCGCTGAACTCCCTATACGATGAGCTATCGCAAAAGACAGCCACCCGTACCGGCATGGAAAGGATTTTTTATGATGGTTTTCATGAATACCGGCGTACTAGTAAATTGGATGCGGTGAGTTCTGATTTTTCTGTATCCGATGCGGTACAACGCTCCATGCGAGTAGCCGCTTCTAAAGAGATTGATAATTTAGAACAGAACTTAACCTTTTTAGCCACCGTCGCCTCGACCAGCCCATATGTGGGGCTATTTGGTACGGTGTGGGGGATTATGAATGCGTTTTTATCACTGGGTAAAATGCAACAAGCTACCCTTGATGTGGTAGCCCCCGGTATTGCAGAGGCCTTGATTGCCACTGCGATTGGCCTATTTGCGGCGATTCCAGCCCTAATTGCCTATAACCGTTTTAGTGATCAAGTAGAGCGTTTGGCGGTGAGTTATGAGAATTTCCGCGAAGAATTTACCGCTTTATTAGAGCGCCATATGGTCACGCAACGGAGTAAGTCATGAGACGCCCACGTAAAGCGATGGCACAGATGAATGTCGTGCCTTACATCGATGTCATGTTGGTGTTACTGGTGATCTTTATGATTACCGCTCCTATGATGAAAACGGGCGTTGAAGTCGATGCACCCGAAGCCAATGCCGACCCACTCACCACGAATAATCAACAAGAGCCTTTGATTGTAGTGGTGGATCATGAGGGGAAGTATTTTCTTGAGGGTGATAACCCAATGAGCCTAGAAGAAATTACCGATGTTATTCAGGATAAAATACGTGCATCTGCTGAACGCCCCGTCTATGTCAAAGGTGATGGGCGTGTTGAGTATCATTATTTGATGCAAGCCATGGTCGCCGTGCAAAAAGCGGGTGCGAAAAAGATTGGTTTAATGGCTGAGCCGGAACGTAACCCTTGAGAACAATACAATGCTAAAAGAGTTACTCAAACATCCCAAAGCGTTAGCTATTGCAATTATTTTGCATATCGTAGTGGTGTTGTTACTGATTATTAGTTTTAAGTGGGAATCTATACCAAAGGTTTCCGAGCAACCTGACACGGTGCTAATGACCGAAGGTATTAAAACCCCACCACTAGATGAGGCTAAGCAAGAGCCGCCGCTATCAGAGCCACCGTTATCGGATTCAAGCAATCAGACTACGTTACCCGATCGTCTGCAAAGTCTATCTGAGCTACCCCCCTTAGAGGAGCAGGTCTTACCGGAGGATACTAACCCCGCCGCTAAACAGCAGTTAGAACGTTGGGCAGAAGCAGAGCGAGCCAGGCAAGAAACGGCGCGTTTAGAAGCAGAGCGTCAAGCTGCAGAAATAGCCGCACAACAAGCCGAAATAAAGGCACGGGAAACAGCCCGTTTAAAAGCCCAAGCAGAAGAAAAAGCCCGCGAAGAAGCCAAAGTAAAAGCTATAGCAGAAGAGAAAGACAAAGCCCGCGAAGAAGCACGGGCCGAAGCAAGACGTGAACGTGAAAAGGAAAAAGCCCGCGAAGAAGCCAAAGCAAAGGCCGAAGCAGAGGAAAAAGCTAAAGCTGAAGCAAAAGACAAAGCCCGCGAAGAAGCACGAGCCGAAGCAAGACGCGAGCGTGAGAAAGAGAAAGCGCGTGAAGAAGCCAAGGCTAAAGCTGAAGCAGAGGAGAAAGCGAAGGCCGAAGCAAGAGACAAAGCGCGTGAAGAAGCACGCGCCGAAGCAAGACGTGAACGTGAGAAAGAGAAAGCACGTGAAGAAGCTAAAGCAAAAGCTGAAGCGGAGGAAAAAGCTAAAGCTGAGGCAAAAGAGAAAGCCCGCGAAGAAGCACGTGCCGAAGCAAGACGCGAGCGTGAGAAGGAAAAAGCTCGCGAAGAAGCCAAAGCAAAAGCTGAAGCGGAGGAAAAGGCTAAAGCTGAGGCAAAGGAAAAAGCCCGCGAAGAAGCACGAGCTGAAGCAAGACGCGAGCGCGAAAAAGAGAAAGCGCGCGAAGAAGCCAAGGCAAAAGCCGAAGCGGAGGAAAAGGCTAAAGCTGAGGCAAAGGAAAAAGCCCGCGAAGAGGCACGAGCTGAAGCAAGACGCGAGCGCGAGAAGGAAAAAGCCCGTGAAGAAGCCAAAGCAAAAGCTGAGGCAGAAGAACAAGAAAATAAACGGGTAGCAGCACGTATTGCAGCGGCTGAAGCTGAGGCTAAGCGTCGTGAAGAGGAGCAAGCTAAGGCGATTGCGCGTGAAAAATGGTTAGCCAAAGAGGCAGAGCGTAAGGAGCAAGAAGCAGCGGAGGCGAAAGCAAAAGCTCGTGCCGAAGCTAGAGCACGTGCAGAGGCGGAAGAGAAAGCAAGGGTAGAAACAGAAATAGCGCGTGCTAGAGCAGCAGCGCGTGCGCGTGCCGAAGCTGAAGAAAAGGCCAAGGAAGAAGCCGAGGCGCGTGCTCGTGCTGAAGCGAGATCCAGAGCCGCCGCCCGCGCTCGTGCAGAGGCGGAAGAAAAAGCCAAAGCCGAGGCTGAAGCAGAGGAAGCAAGAGCCGTCGCACGTGCTAGAGCTGCTGCTCGCGCCCGTGCCGAAGCAGAGGAAAAAGCTAAAGCTGAGGCAGAAGCGGAGGAAGCAAGAGCTAGAGCCGTTGCTCGCGCTAGAGCAGCAGCTCGTGCTCGTGCCGAAGCGGAGGAGAAAGAAAAAGCTGAGGCAGAAGCAGCGCGTGCTAGAGCGGCTCGTGCTCGTGCCGCTGCAGAGGAGAAAGAAAAAGCTGAAGCGGAAGCAGCGCGTGCTAGAGCAGTACGCGCTCGTGCTGCGGCAGAAGAGAAGGCAAAAGCGGAGGCAGAGGCCGAACGCGCCAGAGCGGCACGTGCTCGTGCTGCTGCAGAAGAGAAGGCAAAAGCGGAGGCAGAGGCCGAACGCGCCAGAGCGGTACGTGCTCGTGCTGCTGCAGAAGAAAAAGCCAAAGCAGAGGCTGATGCGGCTCGTGCTAGAGCAGCAGCGCGTACCAGAGAGTCTGCTAATGCTCGTGCCCCTAGTAGTGTTGATCGCCAAGCTTTAGATCGTGGGCAACAAGAATGGGCGCGGCAGATCCGTCAACGAGTCAGTTCTAATTGGATTGAGCCAGAAGATACCTTTGGCATGCGAGCAACCATTGCTTTGGTTGTGCGTCCGCCAGGCTATGTAAAAAGCCTAAAAGTCGCTAACTGTAGTGGCAGTCGAGCGTTTTGTGATTCATTAGTGGCCGCTATTCGAAAGTCGGAACCCTTTCCTAGGCCGCGTTACGATGAATTATATAACGAGGATTTAAGAATTATTTTTGAGCCATAACCTTATGAACTATCAAACAATATTCAAGTGGATGAGTGCCTTGGCATTCTATGTCATGGCAAGTACCTCGGTATCTGCGGCTATTGAGGTGCGTATTACGGATGGGATTGACCAAGCCTTGCCAATTATGATCGCTCCTTTTGCAGGGGATGATCAGGCTGCCAAGATTATTGAAGCTGATTTTGATCGTAGTGGGCGCTTTACCTTAATTAGTCCAGCCAAAGCTGGGCAACGTCTAGAGTTAGGTAAGCCGTTTAATATAGAGGTATTGCGGCGCTCTGGGGCGGATTATGTGGTGGTAGGATCACAAACCGATACCCTGACCGTGGAGTTATTGAATACGGCAACAGGTGAACGGGTAGCCGGTTATCGTATTCCACCTCATCCGAATAGACGGCGGATGGCGCATAAGGCGGCGGATTTATTATTTGAAAAAATGATTGGGATTAAGGGGGCGTTTGATACCAAGGTGGCCTATATATTAGCCAATGGAGCGGCAGGGAGTCAGACGTTTCAGCTCATGGTGGCGGATGCGGATGGCTATAATCCCCAATCAGTCATGCAATCGAATAAACCTATTTTATCCCCAGCATGGTCGCCTGATGCACGCTTTTTAGCCTACTCTTCTTTTGAAAAGGATCATTCGGCGGTATTTATTCAAGACCTGAAAAGTGGTGATAAGCGCGTCTTGCTGCTATATGAGGGTACAAATGGAGCACCCGCGTGGTCACCCGATGGCTCTCAAATCGCAATTAGTTTAACCGATGAGGATAATACGGACATTTACGTGGTCAATGTACGTAATGGCGCGATTAAACGAGTTACTCAAGATCGAGCGATTGATACTGAACCGGCATGGGCAAGTAATAATACGATTGTGTATACCTCAGACCAAGGGGGCAAGCCACAGCTTTATCGAACCACTGTGAATGGTGGTGATGGGCAGCGGATTACTTTCCAGGGTGATTACAATGCAGCCCCCAGTATTGTAAAGAATAAAATTGGTATGGTTCGTCAATTAGGTGCGGGTTTTAAGATTGCGATTATGAATGCTTCGACTAAGAATAGTGCTACAGTTTCTAGAGGTGGAGCCGATGAGTCGCCATCACTAGCGCCTAATGGTGCCATGGTAGTGTATGCCACGCGTGCTGGGGGTAGGGAGCAATTAGCAGTGTCAAGTGATAATGGTAAGTCGCGCCAGTTTTTGCCTATCCAAGGAGGAGCCGCTCGTAATCCTGCTTGGTCACCTTATTTACCTTAAACGTTCTAATGATCAGTGAACAGAGTCAAGGACTTATGTTATGCGTATAAAACCATTTTCTATGTTAACTATATTGGTAGCTGGAGCTTTGACAGGATGTGCTCAGCAAAGTACCGCACCATTGGTGGCTAATGCTTCAGAAATGACCACCATCGATACCACGACTACTTATTTGGAGGATGCTAGTGGTGGTAGTGGGCTAGGCAGCGGCATGGGAGGAAGTGGCTCAGGCAGGGGTAGCAATGGTGCTGGAGGCCAAGGGGGTAGCTATGGACGTGGTGGTACAGGTACCAATACAAATGGCTATGATAATGGCAGTGGCATTGGTTATGATGCTTATGAAGCTGAGCGTCGGCGGGCAGCTGCAGAGCGTGCGCGTCAAGCAGAATTAGCCCGTCAACGTGCAGCGGCAGCCGCAGCGGCTCGTGCGCGGCAGCAGCAAGCCAACCGTAACCGTGGGGGTATTACCGGACAATATGGTTATGGTGGTGCAGGGCAAGGCCAATATGCTAATAATCAAGGCAATGGTCAGTATGGTGGTGGACAATACGGTTCAGGCGGGCAAGGTCAGTCTGGTTCAGGCGGACAATACGGCGGCTCTGGTGGACAGTATGGTTCCGGTGGTTCTGGTGGACAATATGGTGCTGGGGGGAATTATAATAATCAAGGTGGCACAGGGGGGGCTGATGCAGGGTTATTAGCGCGTCGTATTGTCTATTTTGATTATGATCAATCTTCTATTAAGCCTGAGTACATGGCAATTCTGGATGCTCATGCTAAATACTTACGTGCTAATCCAAACGCACAAATCCGCTTAGAGGGGCATGCGGATGATCGAGGTTCACGCGAATATAATCTAGCCTTATCGGAACGCCGTAGTATGGCGGTACGGGATTATATGTCTGTGCGTGGAGCAAGTGCTGCACGTATGAATACCATTGGTTATGGTGAGGAAATGCCAGTTAAATTGGGTCAAGATGAGGAATCTTGGTCACAAAATCGGCGTGTGGAGATTAAATATATTGGAGAATAATCCACTATGAAGAAAATAATAATAGGCTGGGCTTTAGGGGGGGTAATCGGTGGAGTAGCAACGCAAGTTGCTGCTGCTCCGGTCGAAGATGAGGCCGCCGCACAATTAGTCAATCGACTGAATCAATTAGAGCAAGAGGTGCGTAATTTACGCGGGAAAAATCAAGAGCTATATAATCAAGTTGAAACACTGCAACAAAATCAAAAAGATGGCTTTTTACAAGTAGATGAGCGGGTGCAAAAGCTAGAAGTACCAGGAGAAACCCCCGTGCGCTCAGAGCGGGTACAATCTTCTCAAGTGCCGGCTGCTCCTGCCCCGGTTCCAGCGCCAGTACCCGCACCTGCACCTAGGGCAGAGCCTGTGGTGACCTCGGAGGGTATTCAGATTCCTGATCCTGCGAATAGCCCAGAGGGAATGGTAGGAACGGCTGAGAAGGTGAGTCCTGAGAGTTCGGATAGTTATTATTACTATGGTACTGAAAAAACTGCAGAGGATAGAGCCGAGAAGCCCGTTAAACCTGTAGCACGACCAGCGGCTACTTCATTACGTAGTTCAGATGTGACGCCCAGCGCTCCTTTGATTCCTGCTAATGAAACACAGGCCGATATAGTAGCAGGGGAGGCCTATAATACAGCTTATAAGTTACTACTAGCGCGTCCTGCTCAAGCAGTCCCCGCCTTTGAAGAGTTTTTGCGGCAGTATCCTAGCCATCCTTTGGCAGCTAATGCTCAATATTGGTTAGGTGAGGCTTTATATGCACAAGATAATTATGCTCGTGCGGTGGATGAGTTTGCGAAAGTGTTACAACGTTATAAAAATAGCGCCAAAGCACCCGACGCGGCTTTAAAAATGGGCTATGCCTTTTATGAACTCAAACGTTGGGAAATGGCACGCCAATCATTAGAGGACACTATTGAGTACTTCCCTAGTAGTAATGCAGCTCGCTTAGCACAAGCTCGAATTGAGCAAATGACCAGTGAGGGGTTCTAGCTAAGTATTATTTCGTGCAATACCTGCAATGAGGTACGTTTATGTCCCAGCCACCCATACAAGATTGGTATACGACTTTACAGCCACGGACGGCAGCGGGTCGACGGTTTTTGGAGTTTTGTAAAACTGACCGTTTGATTCAACAGCAAAATCTAATGTTTGATAGCAAACTCTATTTGCAGGCAGTGAGTTATGCACTTGCACAAATTGATACTGTCAGTCAGTCTGAGCAGGATGCGGGGATATGATCGTTCAAGCATTGCAGGCACAAAATTTTCGCCAATTTCTGCACCTCAATATTCAATTGATTCCCGCCAATGGAGTGATTTTACTCGTTGGCGGTAATGAAACGGGTAAGAGCGCTATTGGGGAGGCTATTGTTTTTGCCCTCTTTGGCCTCTCGGATCGGGTGGGGGCGAAAACACTGCATCAATTAATACGTTGGGGGCAGGAAGAGGCGATAGTCCAACTCGCGTTTCAGATTAATGATAAGGCGCTATTAATTGAGCGCACGATTAGTACGGCTGGGCAGATGAGTGTTGTGTTATGGGATCGCTCTACCGGACAAGTGATTGCCGATGCCATCCAGCAGGTACAAACGGTATTACAAAATTTGTTGGGTTATGGGCATAAAGTCTTTAATCAAACCTTTTATTGGAGTCAGCGGCTCACAAAGTCTAGTACGGCTGATTTAGAGGCCATACAGGCCATGGCGGGGGTGCAGGTCTATCAGCAAGTACACGACTTAATTGAAAATGATACCCGTACTGCCCTTTCTAAGTCGGAGCAATTAGAAAAGACCTTACAAGAGCAAGCCGCTCAGTTAAAACAGCGGAAAGTCGATCCCTTACGTTTAAAATGGTTACAAGAAACGCAAGCCGAATTATCAAATTCTCAAGAGCAGCATTATGCGCTAGCCGAGCAAATTGGTGAGGAAACTCAACATTATGAGCGGCGTTATCCCCTCTATCACCAAATCAAACGCCAAGTGAGTTCTTTGCATTGGGGGGCGGGACTATTATTGCTACTGATGTTGATTTTGCTGGGGGGGAGTTTAAGTAGTGGGTTTACTCTGTGGGTTGAGAGTTTATGGACAGGTGCCTCTAAACTCATGATTTGGATAGCCTTACTATTGGGCATTAGTGCTGCGGTAGCTGTCTTTTTTGCCTATCGTTTGGCAAATGAGGAAATGACACCACTGCGTAGTAAGGTAGGTCTGTTGGCGCAACGCTTATATACCGGCTATCGTATGATGAGTGTGTCCTTACATGAGTTGCTTCATCCGGCTACAGCAGATTGGCTGCGTGAAAAACAGATAGCCCCTGAAAGTGCGGATATGCTGATGGATATGCAGTCCTTGGCTAAGTGGTCGAATAGGGTAGAAAATTATGCTATCGAACCAACGGATTTGCGCCATCTCGCGGATGGTTTAGTGGTGAATTTACAGCAACGTCAGCAAATGACGGCTGGGTTATTATCACGAGCCAATGAGGATATTTATCGTGAGCAAACGAAAGCACAAGAGGCTCAGGCAATACAGCAACAACAATTAGAGCGTCAAACAGTGCTAGGGGCGGCACAAACGCAGTTACAGGTTCAAATTATGGCGCAGGGGCTGCTTAATCGTGCTCATCATCAGGCAGCGGTTCGTTTTAATGGTGCGATTAATCACAGTACACGGGCTTATATTGAGGCTATGACTGGGGGAGAGTATCAGGGAGTTGAGTTAGCAGATGACTTACAGCTTTATGTAATACAAGAGTCTAATCAGTCACGCACTCCCTTTAAAACACTTAAAGCAGAAGTGCAGCGTGAGATTGCTATGGCATTGCGACTCAGCTTGGCAAAAGCGTTAGCATTGAGGCATGGGACAAATCAGCATAGTTTATTTTGGGACGAGGCATTGCTTAGTTTTACTGAGCCATTATTAAGTCAGGCACTGGCGCATTTGAATACCTTAGCCCATCAATCTACTACCCAACTGTGGGTGAGCTTGCCGCAGATACCTGAAAATGGTAAAGATTTAGTATTATTAGATTGCAGGCCAGATGATAATGTCTTAGATATTAGGCCTATTCGGTTGGGAACAGCGTAGTTTTGTAGAATTTATGCTCAATTCATAAAAAACTATAAAAATGGCTTGCAACTGAAGCTGAATTGTGTAGAATACGCAACCTCAAGACGGGTCGTTAGCTCAGTCGGTAGAGCATCTGACTTTTAATCAGGTGGTCGCGCGTTCGAATCGCGCACGACCCACCAGTCTTCAAAGCCTTGTAAGTTAATAGCTTACAGGGCTTTTTTATTTTGACGTTAAGTAAATTGTACCTTGCAAAATATCGATGCTAACATCGAGTTTCTAGCTATTCACTATGCTAATCAGCATAGATAGAACGTTATCTCTTGCTTGTTCATATGCCCTCTAAATCATGACCTATATCAGCTCCAATCAGTAAGTCATGTAAAGATGTTAATCGAAAAGATCCATCAGCTAGAATTGATATAGAGGTTCTTACTGGAATGGCCTTTATACCCTAACACAAATTTCATTCATAACCTTGGAATTATTTTATGAGTACATCACAAAAGTTTTGGAACTTACTGACTGATTCTGAAGAAATGAATGATTGGAAGCCATGGTTAAACACTAAATGTGATGATTCAGATACCGTTTCTTTTATAAACAAAGAATTGAAGCGAGCTATTAAAATTATTTACGATGAAAATGACACCCACCCTTATGCAGTATGGGTAAAAAAATTTGGTGATGATCCACTCTATCCAGAGGGCACGGTTGAATTTCTTGTTGTTAGTTATAAAGATTCATCAAAAGCTTTAAGTGTAGCGAAGAAGTTATTTTCTAATTGGAAAAATAAAGACTATCTCTATATAGAGATGCAAACTGATGTGACTGCCTTATTATAGAAAGCTAGTATTTAACTGATCTGGTTCACGATTAGCTGACACTTGGGTCTGTCTGCATAAAGATACCAAAAGCTCTACATTGATAGGTGTAGTGAAGCCATGAATTCAATAGTAATTTTCTTTGAAAAAGAATCTCATCTAAAATCGTGGAGTAGCCTAGTAAATCAATATATAACTGAGGATGGTAGATTCGTTATAGAGACTTCAAATGGTTGGCTCAGCATCTATCAGCCTAATGATATATGGCGTGATTATGACGAAGATGAGCTGTTAGTAGTCAAGTCGTTAATATTAGAACCAATTCCCTATTTAATTGAGTGGCGAGATAATAGTTTATTACAGGAGTTTATTGATAATTTCCCTACGGATAGTCATGCAGTTATAGATAATGACCATGGACTTATCTGTAAAATATCTGACATAAAAGATACTCCTATAAGTCGCTGGCTAGATGCGAAGCAATTATAGGTTTCCTCGTAACAAAACGTAGGAGTGTTGGCTGGGATCGACCGTTGATGTGGTGAGTGATCGAGTCATTGCCTTTGCGTTGGGCGGCGCAAGGATTAGGTGTTTAAGCAGCTTCAGGTACGCTTAACTCCTTCAATATTCTTCGCTATTACACAGATAATTGGGGGAAGTAACGTCTATTCCACATTGAACAATGTGATCCCATAGACCAAAGTTGTTGATAGGTTGGCTACTACAAACTTCTACTTCGACTGGCACATTCATATTTTTTATGGTAGCTACGACAAGAAAACCATCGCCTGTGATAGCCATTTTCTTATTTGTATTCTCCTCCTAAAAAAAAGGAACTTTAGGAATCAAACGATGGCTATTTAAAGTAAATCAATTTTTTTAACTAATGGGAACATCTGCAAAATATTCATCAATGCAAATAACTCTGAGCCAGCCGGTGCCCAAATGAGAGTATCAAGAGCATCCAACCTAAGAAAACTAGCTTCTCGTTTGATATTTTTTGGATCAGAGTTTTTTGGTAGCACGACACTTATCTGCTTATTTATTTTGTCAAGCTCAGCAAGAACCAAGTTGCCTTGATAAAAAGAAGCAACTATTCTTGTTCCAAGAACAGTCCATTTGTCTTGATTTTCCCAAAATACAATCACAGGATTAACACTCGAAGGAAGCATATTTTGAATCAATGAGGCCTCATTCTCTGGTAAATCAGAAAATTTATAACACTTTTTATCCAAAAGCTTATGCTGACTAGCTTTCCATAAAATCCGACTACGATACCAAGCATCTCTATCTGCATTCATTATTTAAACCTCACTACAAATCAAAATCGAGTGTAAAACCCGATACCTTGGGATTATCGCTAAATCGTACCTTTGCTCCATTGAGTAATCTTCCATCCTGAACATGGTTACGCAAAAAAGTATCTAATTTTTCATTTACTATAAACTCTGTATCTATATCAGCTTTTTTGCTCCTCGAAAGCGCAATATATCCTTAAGGCGGTACTTTTGTTCGGTGTACTTACGTCCCCCCATTTTGGATTGTCCTGCAGGTCTATCGGCCATAGTTAATTTCTAAAGTAGAAATTGGCCATGATTTAGAGGGGTTGAAAACATATGAGTGATAAACTCCTCATAGAATTGATACCTTAGACAGCTTTTAAGCCAAGGGTGGGGTAGATGAGTAGGCAGATATTGATATGATGAGTACATTTGAGCCTATTGGTAGACTCAAATTAGGAAGTTGGGTTGTTATCTGCCCTATTTATTGACCTCAACGAGAAAATTGTATGCAAAAGAAAGCTTCAGAATACTCCCTACTCACGAATAAACTGGTTGAGCATTTCAGGGCTATACCGTGTGTAGAGGCTATTGCCCTTGGTGGGTCACAGTCTAGTGGCAACTTAGATAAGCATTCTGATATTGATCTGTATATCTATTCCAATGAAATCATTCCCTTAAGCACACGGGAGTCGATAGTCAAAACACTAGGGGCGAGCAAGGCAGATCTGAATCTGACCTTCTGGGATTTAGGTGATGAATGGTTTGACCTAGAGTCTGGTATTGAGGTCGATATGATCTATTGGAGTCTGTCTTGGATCACCGAACAACTAGAGCGCGTGGCAGTGTCTCATCAAGCTAGTATGGGCTATACCACCTGTTTCTGGTATACGATTTCAAACTCAAACATACTGTTTGATCGCCAAGGTTGGTTTGCGCAGTTACAGCAGCGCTATAGTCTGCCTTATCCTGCCACGCTGAAACGCGCCATTATTGCCAAAAATCATCCCGTGTTGAGGGCTGTGATTCCCTCCTACTATGCCCAGATTAAAAAAGCGATTGAGCGTCAGGATCTAGTCAGTATTAATCATCGAGTAGCGGCTTTATTCGCCAGTTATTTTGATATGTTGTTTGCCATTAATGAAATTCTGAATCCGGGTGAAAAGAAACTAGTAGCCTTTGCATTGCAGAAGTGCCCGAAGTTACCTGTGGATTTTCAGACTCAGGTTGAGAAAGTATTGCGAGGTGCAGCTACGGCGGATGAAATGTTGTTACATCGACTAGATGAGTTACTCGATAGCCTAGATGACCTATTGATCAAGGAGGGTATTGATCCCACTCAGACCTTAAATCTAACGGTTAATAAGTTATTCGTGTATGGCTCGCTAGCACCCGGTCGTCCTAATGAGCATTTACTTAAAAAGGTGGGGGGTGAATGGGTAGAGGCTACTGTTCGGGGGCGCTTAGTGAGTGAGGGCTGGGGCGCTGACATGGGTTTTCCGGGTATTATTCCCACACCAGACGGTGAGGTAGTCTGTGGTTATCTATTTAGCTCGGATAATTTATCTGCCTATTGGGACGAGATAGATCAGTTTGAAGGGGCGGGGTATGAGCGGGTTATTATAAAAGCCCAAGCTAAGGATGGTGCTGCAGTAGACGCTTTTATCTATCAGTTGCGCCAACACTCGGCATAATCAATGTGGCAGAGTCTCCTGACAATGTGGTGTCAGGAGTCCGCATGAGATCAAGTTAGGCTGACTTGAATTGTTCATCATTGATTTGTTCTGCCCGCTGAAAGGCTGGGCGTGCATATAGGCGTTTTACATAGGCTTCAAAGTCAGGATTGGTTTCGATGGTATTGAATAGTAGGCCAAAGCCAATATGAGAGCCGATATAGACATCCGCAGCGGTGAATTGTTCTCCACAGATATAGGGACCCGATTGCAGGGCAGTGCGTAGGGTAGCCATGGTTTTGTCGTAATTACCAAAACCGACTACATTTTCCTGATCTGCTGCAACAGCCCAGCGTTGTGATTTGACCGTTATAGCTTGTTCTAATGGCCCTGCAGCAAAGAATAGCCAGCGGTAAAAGGCCGCTCGTGCGGGTGAGCCAGCCGGTGGAATCATATTTTTGTCTGGAAAATAATCCGCAAGATAAGCACAGATAGCGGCTGTTTCCGTCACTATGGCAGCACCATGCTTGAGTGCCGGAACTTTACCGAACCAGTCGTAAAGCCCCTTGCTTCAGCTAGGGGATATAAGGCGATCGGCGACAGCCGATGAAAGGTAGTACCACGGTTATAGCAGTTAGCACCTTTTGTAGTATAATCAACATCATGAAATCATCCACTCACCTGAAAACTCTCAAAGTTCGCATCAAGGATAAATACAAGCCTATTCTTGAACGTATGGCGTTTGAGGTGAATCAGGTGTGGAATGCCGCGAATGAAGAAACCGCCTATTATTCTCACTTTTTCATTCCAGAGTTTGGTTTTCACTCACTTTATCTCAGTGCTTATGACCTACAAAGCCAACTCAAAGGCATTAAAGCCGAACGTGGCTTTATGATTCACTCCTCGACGATTCAAGAAACCATTGCGGTTCACGAAAAAGCGCGTAAGCAATTCAAGAAAAGCAAACTGCGTTGGAGAGTATCGAGTGGTTCTAAACGCTCCTTAGGTTGGATACCCTTTAAAAAAGGTGCTGCGGTTTGGAAGCATGGGCAAGTACGCTATGCGGGTCATTTTTTTGGTGTATGGGATAGCTATGGGCTTTCTCAATATGAGTTTCGCTCTGGCTCTTTTTCCCAAGAGGCGCGAGGCCGTTGGTACTTCAATGTAGTAGTAGAAGTCGTTAATAACCTAACACCTGCTACGGGTGAAGTGGGTATTGACCTAGGTCTAAAAGACACCGCAACCTGTAGCAATGGGGATAAATTAGAGCGTGGTGATTTCTATCGAGAGCTAGAACCTAAACTAGGCAAAGCTCAACGCGCTAAGCAAAAGAAACGGGTAAAGGCTATCCACGCCCAGATTAAAAACAGGCGCTTAGAGGCTATCCATCAATTTTCCAATAAAGTCGTTAAAGCAAACGGCTTAATCGTCATTGGCAACGTGAGCAGTTCCGGTCTCGCTAAAACGAAGATGGCAAAGAGCGTTTTAGATGCGGGCTGGTTTATGCTCAAGACACAACTGAAATACAAAGCGAGTGCGCGGTCAGGGGTGTTTCTAGAGGTCAATGAACAGTACACTACCCAGACGTGTTCGTGTTGCGGCTGTATAAGCCCTAATAGTCCGAAAGGTAGAGCGGGTCTTGGAATAAGAGAATGGTCTTGCTCTGAGTGTGGGGTGCTGCATGATAGAGATATTAATGCGGCTAAGAACATTCTCGCGCTCGGATATGAGCGTCTGGCAGCAGGAATCCCCGTCCTTTAGGTCGGGGAGGATGTCAATGTCACCCCATCATGGCATAGCCCTATGGTCTGGTGCTGACCACCATGACAAAAAAGGAGGGTGGGGTTACTGCATCGAATGCAGCCCGATCATGTTTCCTTCAGTATCCTGCACCAGTGTAATGAAGCCGAACGGTCCAATAGCCATTTTATGCTTAGAAATACTGCCACCGTTGGCTGCTGCACGTTGAGCTTCTACTGAGCAATCCTCGCAACTGAAATAGACCAGTGTTCCCATGCCACCAGATGGTACGCCTTCCATTTTCACTAAGGCACCACCAGCACCTACAGTTTTCTCCCCCATGGGGAAAGCACGCATTTCCATAGTGGAGTCGTCTGAGTCGGGAAGAGATAATGGTTCTAGCTTAATCTGGAGCATGGCCTCATAAAAAGCCTGAGCGCGTTCCATATCTTGTACATAGATTTCAAACCAAACAACAGGATTGGGTTTCATGAGTATCGTCTCCTTGCATAGGTCATCAGGTGATTCAAATATTCGCAGTGATTTCAACCATCACGGCAATCACTATTACCATTCTAGTTTAAGGTTGGATATTGTAATCCGCTTCCCATTGATGATGGCATAGCCCTATGGTCTGGTGCTGACCATTCACTTTTCAAGCTAGAAAAATATTAGGCGCTCGCTATTTTTTGTATCGGTGGCAGGGTTGCCTCTAGGGCTGAAAAAATACCCTCAATCACATTATCTTTCCCTGCAAACAGTGCTTCAGGGCCATCACCATGCAGACTATTGAAGGGTGCTTCATAAAGAGCATCCGATTTCATCACTCCACGCGCGGTTAGCTGGTCAATCAGCATTTCAATAAAACGTATTTGCGGCGGTGTTAGGCTTCTGTCCTCAAGAAACACCGTAAAGGCGGCTTGGGCGGCTTGTCTATCCATACCGACCATACTACGAACAAAGTAGGCGAGTGTTGGGGCTTCGCTTTGCTGTAGTAGATTACTCAATAAGGTTTCACCCTCCTCGTCCCCGATTTTTTGCAGCGTGCTTTCTAGATTTTGTAGGTCTGTCTCGGTTAAAGGCTGATTAGTCCGTAGGCGATGAATCACGATATTGTTTAGGTGGCTATTTAGATACTCCTTGACCTTTTTAGCATATTGGGTGCCGGTCATGCGGGGCATTTCTATGGCGGTTTCTTCCGACTCCCCTATAATCTCATCCTTAAAATCGGTGTAAACAATCGGCTGCTCTTCTTTCTGAATAAAGGTAACGAGTGAACGAATACGCCGCCGCAGTGTTTCCAGCAGTTCAATGTTCATACCCTCCCAGAAGGTTTGCTCTTGTATAGTGGTTAGGTAGTCTATTTGGGCGGCTACGGAGGGGATAGTGGCTTTATCTTCCAGCTTATCGGCAATAATGAGGATTTTCTGGCGGTTACGCTCATAGGTTTTTTGATCACCATAGAGCAAAGCCAATTGCATTTGTACGATATTTAAGTCAAAAGCACGGGATTCAATCGGGTCGGTACTGATTTCACTGGGTAAAGTGGCTAGCTTTTGTTGCAGCGTGTTGCTGTCCTCCTCAGTGAGGCTATTCCAAGCCTTGCGCTCCTGAAAGCGTTCCACCACCTCCATCTGAGTGCGGACAATAAAGTTATCAGGATTCATCGCTTTGACCGTCGCGTATAATTCATTGGTCACGGCTTCTTGCACAGCGGCAAGTTCTGCTTGCTTGGCGGGGTCGGCTTTTTGAGTATGTAAGGCACCGAGTAATTGGGCACGACTACGGAATAAGCGTGTTCCGAGCGGAACCGTATTGCTAGTTTCTATGCCCAGCGGGTTTTCTTTGAAACGTTTGTAATTAGCGCAGAAGTCAAAAATTCGGAAGTCTTTTTTATCCTCCCCTAGTGCAAATAGATTGGAGCACAGTCTCGTCCCCCGTCCGACCATTTGCCAGAACTTAATGCGTGAATAGACGGGCTTGAAAAATACCAGATTGAGAATTTCCGGTACATCAATGCCGGTATCGAGCATATCCACAGAAATGGCAATGTGAGGCGCTTTATTCGCGATAGAAAAATCATCAATCAGGCTTTGTGGGTACTTCGATTGGTTGTCGATAATACGGGCAAAATGTCCCGCATAGTGCGGATAATGATGGTTGAAGCGCTCTTCAATAAATTCGGCATGTTTATGATTACGGGCAAAAATGACGGTTTTGCCGAGTCTATCCCCGCCATCGACTTTATGACCGTGCTCCATGAGGTATTGCAGCATTTTATCTACGGTGTCTTTATTAAACAGCCATTTATTAACTGCTGCCGCATCCACTTTGGCGGGATTTTTTTGCTGACCGTCCTCATGTTGTCCCCAGTCTTTACTATCCCACTCCTCTTTTTCTTCTTCGCTGAGTGAATCGTAATCAATACCATTATGGGGGAATTTAAGGTCGACCTGTTTAACCCGTGGTGGTACTAAAAAGCCATCTTTGACGGCGGTTTCCAGTTCATAGGCATCAGTGGGGACGCTGGTTTCCAGATCAAACAGGGTATAGGTGTTTTTATCCACATGTTCGCTAGGCGTGGCGGTCAAACCCACCAAGAGCGCATCGAAGTAGTTAAAAATAGCCTGATATTTCTGATAAACCGAACGATGGGCTTCATCAATGATAATCAGGTCAAAATAACCCACACCAAAGCGAGCCTCGCCATTTTTGGGATTACTTTCATCAATCAGTCCCATCATAGTGGGATAGGTGCAGACATAGACACGCCCGTCATTATCCTTTTCGGTGACTAGATTGACCGGACTGGAGTCGGGCAGGTGTTTTTTAAAGGCATTGGCGGCCTGATTCACCAGTGAAACCCGATCCGCCAGAAATAGAGCACGTTTCACCCAATTGGCACGTTGCAGCACATCGACTAGGGCAATGGCGGTACGGGTTTTGCCGGTGCCGGTTGCCATGACTAACAGCGCTTTACGTTGTGAGCGGTTGAACTGTTCAAAAATGCTGCCTATGACACGCTTTTGATAATAGCGTCCGGCAATTTCGGTATTAATCTTGCGGGTTTCGAGTTCCTGACGACTATCCCGTCGCCGGATGAGACGTTCTAGGGCATCCTTATTATAGAAGCCTTGCACCTTACGGGCTGAGTAACGGGTATCATCCCAAAGCCAATAGTCATAGCCATTGGTGTAGAAAATCAAGGGGCGCTGACCGTGCATCTGCTCTAAACAATCAGCATAGAGTTTGGCCTGTTGCTGACCGACTGCAGCATCCACATTAGTACGTTTAGCCTCGACTACGGCTAGGGGTTTGTCATCATCCCCCCACAGGACATAATCGGCATACCCCACGCCTTTATTGTTTGGCATGCCGCTTACTTTATATTCTTTATCGCGTGACTGATTCAGAGGCCAACCAGCGCGATGTAGCTCAATATCAATCAGATAGTCGCGGGTTTCGGTTTCAGAGTAGTCGTGGGTGTCTGTTTTGGCTTCATTGGCTTTGCGCACTTCCATCAGTTCGGCGCGTAGTTTTTGCAGCTCTTGGTTTAGTTGGTCGCGTTCTTGCTGTTGTTGGAGATTCTTTTCACTTTCTGCGGCTAGCTTTTTTTCTAGTTCTTCGAGATTTTTACGTGGCACTACCGCATCAAGGGAGAGCGGACGGGGTATCTTGTCCTCTTGCCATGTGATGGACTCACTCAAGGGGATGCTAGTGGTGTAGCTGCGGGCGAGCCAGTAGGCGATGTGATGGAGTTCTTTGACTAGGCGTTTGGCGTCGTCGGTGTGTAGGGGGCGGGGGTCGTGGACAGCCATATTACCGACTTGTTGAATGGCTTTGGCTTTGTAGTAAATCTGTTGGGGGATTTGGTTTTGAAAGCTGGGTTCGTGTAATAGGCTGCCGAGCTTATGGTCGTAGGGCATGTGTAGGCTGCTGTCGTGGCGGTAGAGCCAGTGGACGGCGGATTCTAGGGCGAAACGGGCGTGAAAGCAGGCGGCGCGGGGGTCGCCATAGATGTGGCTTTCGGCGCGTTGGGCGGCTTGTTTGAAGTCGTTGAAGGTGTTGGGGAGGAATTGGAAGTTACTCATGTGCCAGCTCCAAAACGGTAGCTATTAAACCCATTAAGGTCTTCTAGTAGTTCCTCTTGGCTGATGCTGATGGTGGGAATGCCTTCTTGTTTGCAGGCGCTCATGAAGTCATAGAGGTCAAGCCCTGCGAGTTCTGCGGCTTTTGACAGGGTGACTTCATCGCTTTTGTAGAGGCGCAGGGCATAGGAGAGGTGTATTTCCTTGATGATTTTTTCTATGCCGCGTAGTTGTGTGAAGTCATTAGGGAGTTCTATGGCTATTTGCATGGTAGCTCCTTGTTTGATTGTACGTTTATGTGGATAGCATACATTATAACTCACCGTTGAAGGCACGTTGTTGCAAGGAGGAGAATAGGTGGTCGAGTTCGTCGAGGTGTTTTTGTTGGAGGGCTTTTTGGGCTTCGATGGACTCGACAATCCTAGCAAATTGCTTTTGTAGATCCCATGAGGGAGTAATGAACCTAAAATTCTTAATACCTTTGGTACTTAGATTATAATTTCCAGCAGTAGTACGTGCTTCACGGCGTACTTCATGACGGTAGGTAGGATACTCGATAAGATGTTTTATAAAATTTGCATCTAGTTTGGATGTTTTATTTATCCTGCCCCTGATTAAATATGATGCAAAAATCGCCTCACAATCTGAGTCAAAAAGAGCACATCTACCAATGTAGTCTGGATTGCCATTTGTTCTGACAAATAATAAATCATTCTTCTTTAATCTAAGTTTTTTTATCTCTTTTTCATTTAGAGAGACAAACTTGATATCACTCCAGTCTATTTTACCTTCTGCGACATTGGGTATTCTAAGAACTGGAGTGGAGTTATTTCTTTTATCATTAAATGACTTGACTGATGTACCATACGTTAGCTCGGTAAAGACATCATTAGCTGAAATAATTTCCCACCCCTTCGGATTCTCCACCGGATCACCAAACATTTCCAAAAACGTTGCTTGCAGCAAGGCATCGAGTTCTGCTATCGACTGGCGGCGTTTGCTGCGGAGTGTATCAGCAGCATCCAGAATGGCGGCAATGCGTTTTTGTTCGGGGAGGGGGGGAAGGGGGATTTGTAATTGTCGAATGTTCTTTAAGGATACAAACTTTTGTGTTCCACCACGAGAGTTTTTTAAGAGCTGCTGCTTAGCTAAGCCAGACTCAAGAAAATATAAAAAAAATCTATTAAGTACTTTTGATTTTGAAAATTTGAATAAGGCTACATTTTTTATAGAAAACTCAAAATCTTTTTTGACAATTACTGGATTACCTATTGTACCAATCATTGCAAATAAAATATCACCATCATCTACAAAAGACCTTTTAGAAATTGCTAGATGATCATCTTCTGATATATAGCTGCAAGAAGAAAAGTCTAGTATACCACCTACTAGGTTTTTAGATGTAACTAATGGAATGCCATTTTCTTGATATTTTGGGCTTTCATGAGTTCCATCACGAACATCAATAACATCGTTAGCCTGAACCCACGGCCAATTATTTTGTAGTAATTTCCCTACCCTAATCATAGCAATGCCTCCAGCTCCTGCCGCCCTTTAGCAATCCCACTTTCAAACACCACAAAAAACTTAATCCGCATCATTGCCTAATCCTCGCCCCATTGATCATCTTTAAACTCCAAAATATGCCTGCTCTCCAGCTCCCGAACTAACTCCTTCTCATTCGGCAGCACTCGCAGATATTTAGAAGCAAATAATTGCTCACTGTCATTCAGCACAGAATAACGCACAACCGTCTCATCTTTATCAGCACACAGAATAATACCTAGCGTCGGATTATCATCGTGACCCCGTTTGAGATCATCAAACATACGCACATACATATCCATCTGCCCAATATCCTGATGTACCAACTTATCCGTTTTCAAATCAATGAGAACAAAACACTTCAATAGGTAATTGTAAAAAACCAGATCAATATAAAAATGTGAGGTTTCACTACTAATTCTAAACTGCCGCCCGACAAAGGAAAAACCCTTGCCCAGCTCCAGCAAAAAAGTTTGCAGATTATTAATAAGTGCCGTTTCAAGCGTGCTTTCGTGTAATTTTTTATTTTCTGGGATATTTAAAAACTCCAGAATATAAGGGTCTTTCAGGATATGTTCGGGGCTTAATGTGGGAGTCCCCTCTTCTTGGCTCTTCCCTGAGGAGGTATTAAGCAAGCGCTCAAAGGTTTGGGTTTTTATCTGGCGCTCTAATTGCCGCACACTCCAATTCTGCTCTTGTGCTTCAGTGAGATACCAAAGCCGTGCGCGATCATCTTTTTCACGCATTATCAGCCGGTTATGGCTCCAGCTCAATTTAGTACACAGTGTGTAGGCTTTTCCCTGTTCTGGATAAATCAGGTAAAACTTCCTGAAATTTTGCAGATTAGCCACAGAAAAACCTTTGCCAAACTCATCACCTAACTGTCTGGAAAGTTCGGCAATGAGTGATTTTCCATAGTCTGCACGGGCTTCACCTTTTTGCTCTTCTTCAACAATGCGCTTTCCTATCTGCCAATAAGCATCCACCATAATACTATTGATCTGGGAATAGGCTTTCTCCCTTGACTCTTGCAATATGATCCGAATGGTCTGGTAGCAGTCTGATTGCTTTAGTAAATCTTTACTCATCCCAGCAATGCCTCCAGCTCCTGCCGCCCTTTAGCAATCTCCTCCTCCAACGCCGCCAACCGCGCCAAAATCACCTTAGGTGCATCATAATCCACCGCCTCATGCACCACTTCCTTATAGCGATTAATCGACAAATCATAATCATTATTCACAATCTCCTGCTTTGGCACCAAAAAGCTCTGCTCCGTGCGCTTGCGCCCCGTCTCCTCACTGCGCTGTTGCCAACGTGCCAAAATATCCGCTAAATCCGACTTATCCGGCTGCGGCGTGCGCTTATCATCCAGCGAAAACCCATCTGATTGCATATCATAAAACCAGACATGATCCGTCCCGCCGGAGTTAGTCTTGGTAAAAAACACAATCGCCGTCGACACCCCCGCATAAGGCTTAAATACCCCCGATGGCATAGACACAATCCCATCCAGCTTATGCTCCTCCACCAGTATCCGCCGCAGCTCCTTATGGGCATTACTCGAACCAAACAACACCCCATCCGGCACAATCACCGCCGCCCGACCCCCCGCTTCCAGCAAGCGCAGGAACAGAGCAATAAACAACAGCTCCGTTTTCTTGGTCTTTACCACCTGCTGCAAATCTTTAGCAGTCGACTCATAGTCCAGACTCCCCGCAAAAGGTGGATTAGCCAAAATAAGCGAATAGGTGCCGCTATCATCGCCCTCATTTTCCCCACGTTCTGCCAGCGAATCCCGATAACGGATATCAGGGTTTTCCACTCCATGCAGCAGCATATTCATACTGCCAATGCGTAACATCGTGGTATCAAAATCAAAGCCGAAAAACGTATCCTCGGCGTATTTTTTGCGGCTCTCAGCGTTTTGATAAATAGCAGTCGCATGATGCTCATTCATATATTCCGCCGCTGCTACCAGAAAGCCCGCTGTACCACAGGCCGGATCGACAATGGCATCCTTAGGAGTCGGAGCCATCATGTCCACCATCAGCTTGATAATATGGCGTGGGGTGCGGAATTGACCGTTTTGTCCCGCGCTCGCAATCTTGCCCAGCATGTATTCATACAGATCGCCCTTGGTGTCGGCATCGCTCATGTCGATTTTGTCGAGCTGATCCACCACGTTAGACAAGACACGCGGCGAGGGCATACTAAAGAGTGCATCTTTCATATGATGGGCATAGGTACTATTCGCGGCTTCCGTATCACCCTGCGGTTTATCACCGAGTTGCTTAATAAACGGAAACACCCCATCGCGCACGGTGACAAACATCTGCTCAGGCGCATTATCCCGAAAACGTGACCAGCGCAGAGCATCCTGTTCGGGTGTAAAAATCGGGTCTTCAATGGGTTTGCCAGTGCGGGAAGCTTTGCGCTCTTTCAGGGTTTGTAGTTCATCCAAGCGTTTGATGAATAACAAATAGGTCATTTGCTCAATCACGGACAAAGGATTAGAAACACCCCCCGACCACATGGTATCCCAAATTTTATCGACTTTAGATCTTAACTCGCCCGTAATCATGCACGTTCCTTTCAGAAAAATAGGGGTATTTTGCTAGTCTTAGCAAGGTATAAACGGTTGTGGGTATTGTAGAGGTAATACCTCGGCACGACTAGCGGGGGAGTAGACGCTAAGCCTGTGAGTTAATATCAGACCTGAGCGCCGCCTCATCCCACGCTATAGCATGGCATAGTCCTATGGTCGGGTGCTGACCATTCAAAATAAGTGGCTGTAATGAATTTTAGCAGCAGCAGTGATGTAGAAAGCAATATCCGAGCAAGCCTATTAGTCAGTGAGTAGCCGTAATAATTTTATTAGCATTTCCTCAGCTCTAGATCCCTGCTGCTTACCACTATATTCCACATCTAATAGGCTGGCGGGTTTTAGCTCACCCTTAAGATAAGCATGGAGGCGGCGCATGCGTTCGGTGTGGGCGGCTGTTCCCGGCTTGTAGGCATTCGGGCCGATTAGCATAGCCGTCAGCGCTAGAAACTCGTCATCACTGAGGGCGGCAAAATCTTTGTGAAAGTAAACTTGCGCGGCTTGGGCAAAGCCTTGTACAGATTTGCCGTTTTCATGCCCGAAATAGGTTAGATTTAGTAAGAGCTGCAATTGCTGCGCTTTGGACACCTGTTCATTTAGTACATAACGGGCAATGAGAGTCTGGCGAATTTTGGCAATACCGGGTTGGAAGCCAGCAGGAAAATAGATCTGTTTTACTAGCCCCTGCGTGATAGTAGTCATGCCCGCCCCCGGTGTTTGGAAGTCCACCCCTTTATGCTGCATAAATAGCGGGTCTTCCACAGCTAATAGCATAGCAAGCTGCTGAGGGTTCAGGTCTTGAGCCTGTAGCGGATGCGTTTGCTGAGCGAGTGCCTGCTGAATCAATGCAGGCGTTTGCTGCCGAGCCTGATGAATAGTGTAACCATACCATGCTGCCATAGCGGCGAGACTCAATAGCGGAATGATTACAAAAAGAATCAGTAGACGTTTGATATGGGGGCGATAGGTCATGATGTTCCTCAGGTAGCGATAATAATTGCTTGTACAGGACTCACTGGGTTCATTTTTAGAAATTCGAGTGTGTCCTGATTGTTATAATAAGATGAAGTGGCAGAAAATTTATTTGTAGTAGGGATTTTGATTATATATCGATCAAAAAAGTAGATGTAATGCTATGAAGGTGAGTGAGAAACTGAATTATGTTGAGTATTTTTTCTTTGATTTATAGGTTGCAAAGTAGCTGGCAGTTATGACCCCTGACATTTTCTGGATTAAAGATATTACTCCCCTACGGCTTGCGGTTATGCCGCGCCCGCGTGCTGGTGAGTGGCTCGTGGATGAAATCGCGGGTTTTGCTCATTTAGGGGTATCAGTGATAGTCAGTCTGCTGGAACCGCATGAGGTTGTAGCACTTGGTTTACAGGATGAGCAGGCTCTATGCACCTCCCACGGTATCGAGCTACTTTCGTATCCGATTGCGGATCGTAATGTTCCAGAGTCAATGCTTAGGACTCATATTATGATTTCATCGCTGGTTGATAGACTGCACAAGGGTGAGAGTGTGGCGATTCATTGTCGCGCGGGTATCGGGCGTACTGGTTTGATAGCAGGGTGTGTACTCACACAACTAGGGTATAAGCCAGCAGAGGCGCTGCAAATCATCAGTACTGCGCGGCGGGTTCAAGTACCGGATACCGAACAACAGAAAGAGTGGCTGAGTAGATATGCACAGGCATATCCCTATCAGAGTTAATAATAGATTCACGTACTCCCGTTCTTTTGTTAAAAGCATTCGCTATACTGGACTGGCATCATTTGATGTGTATACAGGTATCTACGAGGGTAAAGTGGACATTCATAGTTGGCTGCTTTTTTCATCTATTGCGTTTATGGCTACCATTACACCAGGGCCTGCGGTGTTGCTAGCCACCACACATAGCCTAAGCTATGGCTGGCGCTCGGCTGTGTTTACTATTCTGGGTAATATTTCTGGGCTTTTTATCATGTCGGCGCTATCCGTGCTGGGGCTGAGCGTTATTATTTTGGGTTCGGAATGGGTATTTTCCATTATCAAATATATCGGGGCAGCCTATCTGATCTATTTGGGTATTAAATTCTGGCGTAATGGGCTGAAGCCTGTCACCACCGATACCCAGTCGACGCAGCGGCGTATTAAGCCTCTCAAGTTATACCTGAATGGTTTAGCGGTGGCCTTGAGCAACCCCAAGGCGATTGCTTTCACAACCGCTCTGTTTCCCCAGTTCATCAAGCAAAATGAGCCATTATTAGTGCAATTTTCGATTCTAGTATTGACCTTTATGGCCTTATCTTTTTTCTCACTGCTGTTTTATGCCAGCATTGTTCATACCAGCAAAGCTAAGGTGCTGCACTCACCGCATAGCTATCTCAATAAGGTTTTCGGAGCCGCCTTTGTCTTGGCAGGGGTCGCATTGGCGAATGTGACTTATAGCCGATAAATCAGCAGCACCCGACTTATCACTTATACGGGAATAGTCGGGTACTGGGGCTATTATTTATTATGACTTGCTCTTTGTAGTGTCTTCGCTGCTAGCTGTTGGAATGAGGTCAACGGGCTTCCACTCTTTCATACGTGGTGGCATACCTCCACCCGGAGGCATCATGGGTTTGCCATTTGCATCTAAGGGGGGGCGTCCATTGGGTGGGGGTAAAGGTTTGCCATCAGCACCCATAGGAGGTGGAGGAGGGTTGCCACCACGCTGCACGGAGCGGGCTTCAGGATCAATACCAACTACTAATGCTGCATCATAACCATCAGTCTGTTCACGCACTGCTGCATAGGAGCCTTCGCCCGCTTCTTTAGCAATACCATCATTAATATTGATCATATCGCGGGTGGTTTTCCGTCCGCCGTAGTCGGGTGCATTGTCAAAAATATACTGGCTCAGAGCATCAGGGAAGAAAGCTTGTCCGGTGAGTACCTGAGTCTGATCTAGAAATACTTTGAAGTGGATATGTACAGTGCGTCCCATATACCAGCCCGGGTAAATCGTCTGGAAGGTAGCGATACCCGCGCTATCCGTCATTTGAGTACCGCGTAGAAAAGTCTGTTTACTGGTATCAACCTGAGTATCAGACCCCTGACCGCTATAACCAGAGTAATTCCCTTGAGCATCACAGTGCCAAATATCAACCCGCGCTTTTTCTAGAGGCTTACAGTCAGCCCCTACCACTTGAATACGCATTTTCAGCGGGATGCCAGTACGGTCTTCACGAATATCCGCACGTACTAAATCCTTATCAAGGTAATAAGGGCCTTCGGTGACTTCGGGGGTCAGTTGGCAGACATTACTGCTGATCAGCCCAACACTCGCCGCTTTGTTCTCTGCCATAGCGGGTGAGAGCCAAACCAGTCCAGCAGCAGTGGGGGCGGTAGCCAACAGCTTCAATACACTGCGGCGGTTTAGGTTTTCACTCATAATGCTTTCTTCTCCTGAGATCCATGTTTGGTATTAAATAATACTTGATAGTATGACAGATAGTTTACAAGCAAATTGTCAGGCAACATGGAGATTTAATGGAAGAATAATGGAAATGATAATTGCGTATGGCGAGGGTTAGAAAAAAATATTATTTCTATTCTACAAATAGAATGTGGCGGTTTGTCTAAGGTGTATAGTATGGAATAAATGGATTATTAGCCAATAAGAAAGTTTAGCGAATTGTTCTAATTGATATTGTTTTATTTCAGTAAGATATAAGTGCTATTTAATAAAGATTGAAGAGCATAAGGGAGGCCATCACCCCTTGATCAGACCCCCTTATGCTGAGGTAGCTAATAACTAATTAGCACCATTTTCCACCTTTAAATCCAGAGCCTTTGGCAGCATGGTCGTTAGAAATAAATTTGCCGCCGTCTTTACCGGTAACTACACAGTCATCGCCACCCTTACCACCTTTGTCGCCACCATGACCTACACCGTGGCTACCACCGTGACCAAGACCGTGACCAATGCTGTGACCGATACCGTGGCCTTTACCACCGCCGACACCATGACCACCGCCGTGACCGCCACCAATATTGATATTGATGTTAGGAAAACCACCACTATGACCACCTTTACCACCACCAACCTTAACAGGAGGGCAATCTAATGCGCTAGCAAATTGATTAGTATCACCTTTGCTAGGAGCATTAGGAATTGGTTTTGTATTAGGATTAACACCGGAACCGATAACGCTATTGCCGATTACTGAGTTGGTCATGATTATTCTCCATCACTTTAAATATTAACTTCATGTTTAATTTAGATACAGCAAGCTCGCTCTTATTTATGAGTCGTTTCAGTATCTGAAGTGGAATCTAGCTGGAGATTGTGCAAACAAATTGCATTAGTTGCAAAGCTAAGATAAACACAGGCTTAATTTGGATAAGCGGTAAAAGTTATTTTTTGGAAATTTAAATAATGCGAGATGGGTGATAAATTAATTTTAATAATACCTGCATCGATGAGGTAGTTTAATTTTTTGCCGTACTTAGCCAATAGAATTTTTTAGCAGGAATAGATAGCTGATGATTGTCAAGATTGGGCATAAGCTGTGTGAATAAACTTTAAAGAGCATAAGGAGGACATCACCCCTTGATTAGCCCTCCTTATGCTGAGGTAGTTAGCTAATGGCTAATTAGCTCCATTTTGCATCTTTAACCCCACCAGTACCTTTGCCTGCAGGGTCGTTAGCAACAAAGCTACCACCTTTTCCACTGTCTTGAGCTTTACCAGCATCTTTACCGCTGTCACCATTGTGACCAACGCCGTTACCAATGCTGTGACCTAGACCGTTACTAATGCTGTGACCTAGACCATTGCCACCTTTACCACCGCCGTTGCCGCCACCGATTCCGCCAGCATGACCACCGCCATTGCCGTTGCCACCGCCGACACCACCAGCACCGCCGCCAGCATGACCACCGCCATTGCCGCCGCCGACACCACCAGCACCGCCGCCGTTGCCACCGCCGTTACCGCCACCGCCGACTCCACCAGCATGACCACCGCCATTGCCGCCGCCGATTCCGCCAGCATGACCACCGCCATTGCCGCCGCCGACACCACCAGCACCGCCGCCGTTGCCACCGCCGTTACCGCCACCACCGATTCCGCCAGCATGACCACCGCCGTTGCCACCGCCGTTACCGCCACCGACTCCGCCAGCATGACCACCGCCATTGCCGTTGCCACCGCCGTTACCGCCACCGATTCCGCCAGCATGACCACCGCCATTGCCGTTGCCACCGCCGACACCACCAGCACCGCCGCCGTTGCCACCGCCGTTACCGCCACCGACTCCACCAGCATGACCACCGCCATTGCCGCCGCCGACACCACCAGCACCGCCGCCATTGCCACCGCCGTTACCACCGCCGATTCCACCAGCATGACCAGCGCCATTACCGCCGCCGACACCACCAGCATTGCCTTTGTCACCGCCACCTAATGCATTAGCAAAATGTTGAGAGTCATTTTTGCTAGGGGCATTGGGAGTTGGTTTTGTATTAGGATTAACACCGGAACCGATAACACTATTGCCGATTACTGAATTGGTCATCATTATTCTCCATCACTTAAATATTATCTTCATGTTTGATACAGCAAGCTCGCTCTTATTTATTGAGTCGTTTCAGTATCTGGAGTGAAATCTAGTTTGATATTGTGCAAACAAATCGCATCGGATTCAGAGCTAAGATAAACGTAGGCTTAATACGGATAGGCGGTCGAAATTGTTTTTTGACGGGTTAAATAAGGCGATATGAGGGCAAAATTAATTTTAATAATACCCTCATGTAGTAGATTTTTTAGTTTGCGGTGGCGCTTAGCCAATAGAATCCTTTAGCAGGAATAGCCAGCAGATGGTTATCAATGATTTCTATAACTTCTTGATTATAAAGATCATATAAAGCCTCTCCTTGCCAACCTTGTTGGTTTAGATAGCTAAGATTGAAATGATGTTCTCGATCATCAAAATTCGCGATCACAAACAAAGGTGCTTGCACGCCGCTCGGATCTTTACAGGCCATCACGAGTAGGTGAGCGTTATCTTGGTCTATTAATACACGATTATTCAGGTCGGCTAAAATGGGTAGCTGTTTACGTAAGGCAATCAGCCGTTGTAGCGCACTAAACACGGCTTGCTGCGGATTAGCGGTGCTTAAGAGCTGTTGAATACGATCCCATTGTAATTGTGGGCGATGCATCCAACGATTATCACTCGCTTTAGTCGGATCATTGAGATAGTCATGATCATTGAGTGTGGCTAGTTCATCACCATAGTACAGTAAGGCAATGCCACCATAAGACATAATCAAGGCGTGGAGCGTGATAATTAATTGTTGCGCCTGCTCAATAGCAACAGGATCATTCGCCTCCATTGCCGCTTCTAAACCGGCGAGGGAGGCTAGTGAGCCGGAAATTCGTGCATCTCCCGTCTTAGGATTACTACCAAAGGGCGCACCTCTAGAAATAGTCGCAGGGTATTGTCCGGTTAAATAGTCGAGCAAATAACGGCGGTGTAAATAGGGGGTAAATCCGGCTCGCACAATATCCTCATCACTAAACCCTAAGCCAATATCATCATGGCAGCGTATATAGTTCAGCCATGTGGTTCCGAGTGGTTTAACAGGTAAGTGTTTTAAGGTATTGGTGAGCACCTTTGTATTACGTGTGGCGACGGCCTCCCATAGTAAGGCCATGAAAGTAGCGTTATAGGCAATATCACACTCTTGCGTGCTCGGTGTGCCAAAGTACTTCATAATATCATGCGGAGCGACAATAGCCTCGGCAATAAATAACACACCGGGGGTAACAATCTGGCTACAGGCTTTAAATAATTGCAGCAGTGTGTGGGCTTGAGCGAGATTTTGGCTAGTCGTACCGATCTGCTTCCAAATAAAAGCCGGAGCATCCAAGCGTAAAATATCAGCCCCTTGATTAGCCCAGTGTAAAATGATGGAGGTCATTTCACGGAATACGGCGGGGTTGGTGTAGTTTAGATCCCACTGATAATGATTAAAGACGGTCATCACCCATTGTTGTAGTGACTCATCCCACGTAAAACTGCCCGGTGCGGTTTCAGGGAAGACTTCTGGCATAGTGCGTTCAAATTGATCCGGCACCGTGCGATCAGAATAACAGTAGTAATAGTCTTGATAGGTCTTTTCACCAGCACGCGCGCGTTGTACCCATTCATGCTCATCCGAGGTGTGATTGATGACCACATCTAAGGTAAGGAGCATTTTCTCACGGCGTAGGTTAGTAGTGAGTTGATGAAGCTGGTCTTGCGTACCAATACGGGAGTCTACTTTGCGAAAATCACTAATCGCATAGCCGCCATCATTGCTACCTTCAGGGCATTGCATTAAAGGCATAATGTGAATCATATTCACGCCTAGGTTTTGCAAATACCCCACCTTACTATTCACCCCGGCTAAGCCACCAGCAAAACGATCCGCGTAGAGTGCCATCCCAACCCATTGTTGACTGAGAAACCAGGTGGGGTTTTGCTCGCGTTCAAGGTCAGTTTGCTTGAGTGTAGGGGAGCGTTCTATATAGCTTTGCGCTAGGGTGTGAATGAGCTGTTGTAGTTGATCTTCTAGATCGGCTCGTTGCCCATAAAGCGACAGGTAACGGCTATAAATTTCAGGGAAATGAATACCTAAGCGGGTATAAAATGGCTGTAGTTGCTTGCGACCAAAAGTGTCACTGAGTGTGCTTAGAATACGTTGTAAAACGGCATGAGCTTGAGAGGAGTACATGGTAAATACGTGCCTAGCGATGTTGAGTGAATACGCATCATAAAGGCACGACTGGATGGACTGCAAGCGTTTTGGTTTGCTTCAAGTACGGCGTGGGCGAGCTGAGCTACGCATCACTAATTCAACATCTAAAACCCGCTGAGGTTTCACGGTTTGGACATTCGGGTGTTGAATATCATACTGGAGCATACGAGCGATTTCATAGCCTGCGGGTCTAATAGGAGAATAGGTAGTAGTAAGCGGTGGATCAAATTTGTCTGCTGCGAGATAGGGGAGTTCATCGTCGTGAGCAATTAAGGAAATATCGCGTCCAGGTTCTAAACCATGTTGACGAATAGCCCGCAAAGCACCCAAAGCATGAATCATACTGGTGATAATAAATGCGGTAGGGCGAGGTTTAAACATGAGCATTTTAGACACTGCCATAAACCCGTCCTCCTCACGCATACCACCATTGGAATAAGTTAAGGCAGGGTCATAGGTAATATTCCACTGTTGCAACGCCTCTCGATAACCTTGATGCCGATTACGGGCGAAGGTTAAGCGCTCATCACCGTTCACTAGACCAATACGCTCATGCCCTAAATCTAAGAGTAAATGGGTGGCTTTGAAGAAAGCACCTTTGTTATCAATATCCAGATAACTATAGGGAAGCTCACATAAGGTACGCCCATGCACCACAAAGGGAAAACCCGACTGTGCTAAACGTTCCACGCGTTTATCTTGAATCAACGGGCTACTAATAATAATACCATCCACCCGCCCCGAACGTGCTAATTGAGCATAGACCTCTAATTCAGCATCATGATTAACAGGCAAGATTGTAATATCCATCTGGTTTTCATTGAGATAGTAGGCAAGGCCGGCGAGGAATTCGCTGAATAAGGGTTCTGCTAGTAGATTTTGCTCCATAGGCAAAATTAGACCTACATGACCCGTGCGTCCCGTTGCTAGTGATTTAGCATGGGGATTCGGTCGATAATTTAATTCTCGCGCGGCTTCTTGTACACGTTGGCGGGTTTTCTCACTGACTTCAGGATAGCCATTTAAAGCCCGGCTAATCGTTGTCTGTGATAATCCCAGCCGTAGAGAAAGGGCTTTAAGACTCATAAGGTTAGGTTGTCATGTTGGTTACACACTTTTTGATTTTAGCCCTAAATCCATGCGGGTGAAAGAGATAGCGCAGGCTCTGTTTAAGACTGCATACAAGATCAAGACACTAAAAGGCGCATTCTACTCTAAAAGGTCGAAAAAGTAGTCAAGCTGCTGCATGAGTGATGCTTTCAAAACAACGCTCAATCGGGCATGATGAACACGCATTATGATGAGCAAAATGAGCGAAGAGGTGAGTGATAATGACTGAGAGCAAGCAGTTTCAGCAACTAGGGGGCGCGTCTGATTGGTGGAAGGGAGCGGTAATTTATCAAATTTACCCGCGTTCGTATCAAGACACGAATGGGGATGGGATTGGTGATATACGCGGTATTATTGAAAGGCTTGATTATATTGCGAGTCTTGGTGTAGATGCTATTTGGGTATCGCCCTTCTATAAATCCCCCATGAAAGATTTTGGCTATGATGTCTCGGATTATCGGGATGTCGATCCTTTATTTGGTTCTTTAGCCGATTTTGATGAATTATTAGTAAAAGCGCATGCTAAAGGCCTACGAATTCTAATTGATTTAGTGTTATCCCACACCTCCGATCAACATCCTTGGTTTAAAGAAAGTCGGCAATCCGCTGATAATCCTAAAGCTGATTGGTTTGTCTGGGCGGATGCTAATGAAGATGGTACGCCACCTACTAATTGGTTCTCTATCTTTGGCGGTTCAGCGTGGGAATGGGAGACACGGCGACGTAAATATTACTTACACAACTTTTTAACCAGTCAGCCAGACCTGAATTTCCACAATATTGAAGTGCAAGATGCACTCTTGGATATGGTGCGCTTTTGGTTGGATAAGGGTGTAGATGGTTTTCGTCTAGATACCGTGAATATGTATTTTCACGATAAGCAATTGCGTAATAACCCACCCATTGGTAATAAGCGGGTGAATGGTGTTGACCCCACCAATCCCTATTCTAGACAAGAGCCTAAATATAATATTACTCAGCCCGAAAACTTAGCTTTCCTAGAGCGCTTACGTCAGTTAATGAATGAGTATCCCGCCGTGACCACAGTAGGTGAGTTAGGGGCGGTGACGGATATGTATGGTTTCATTGCCCAATACACCGAAGCGGGCAAGCGTATCCATATGGCCTATAGCTTTGATTTTATGACGCCCGAATATAGTGCTGAGCATATTCGTGGGGTGATTAGCCGGATGCAAGAGCGGGGTGGAACGGGTTGGCCGTGTTGGGCGTTTTCTAATCATGATGTGGCACGGGTAGTGACACGCTGGGGGCAGGGGCCGCAATCTGGGGCTATGCTAGTCGCTTTACTCACCAGTATTCGCGGTAGTGCGTGTTTGTATCAAGGTGAGGAGCTAGCCTTACCCGAAGCCGATGTCGCCTTTGAAGATTTACAAGACCCGTTTGGCATTCGCTTCTGGCCGGATTATAAAGGGCGTGATGGTTGCCGTACGCCTATCCCTTGGAGTGCAAAGCAGCCTTATGCCGATTTCTCTAGCGTAAAACCGTGGCTACCGATTGCGAGTGATCATTTTGCCCGTGCGATTAGCGAACAAGAGCATAAAGAGCATTCCGATCTTAAGACCATTCGTGCCTTTTTGCATTGGCGTAAGAGTCAGCCTGCTCTCTTAACCGGTAGTCTCCGTTTTGTGGATGCCCCTGATACTTTAGTGGCGTGGGTACGTGAAACTGAAGGCAATAAAGTGTTGTGTGTATTTAATTTAACCGCTGAGGCTCAAGAGTACACCTTGCCTGCGAATGCGCAAGCATTAACAGGACATGGTTTTAATAGTGCTCAACAGGGTAATACCGCACAATTAGGTGCCTATCAAGTGTTCTTTGCGCAGTTGAATTGATGCCATTAGGTCTATTGACGAGAAGCTAAATACGGACTAGCTTTTTGCCCTCCTATTAAGCCGCTCTATTGCCTATAATGGGGCAATAGAGTGGCTATTGGTCTATTGTGAGCCGCTGTAATCATAATAATTTTTTGATCTTATTGTTTCTTATTATTAAGGAGCTTGTCATGCGTCCAGCGCGTGCGTGTATTAATCTCAAAGCACTACGGCATAATTATCACTATGCTAAATCGTTAGCACCTCACTCTAAAGCCGCCGCCATTATTAAAGCGAATGCCTATGGGCATGGTGCGGTGGTGGTAGCACGGGCATTGTATGATGCGGATGCGTTTGGGGTAGCCTGTATTGAAGAGGCTTTGGAGCTGCGAGAGTCGGGTATTACCCAGCCTATTGTATTGCTAGAGGGCGTATTTACTCCTGATGAATTACCGTTAGCCGCCCGTTATCAATTCATGATTGCGGTGCATAATGTGGAGCAAGTGGAGTGGTTGGAGCAGGCGCAATTAACTCAACCCTTGGCTATCTGGTTCAAGATTGATACGGGTATGCATCGTTTAGGTTTTGCCCCTGAACAAGTTCCGGCCTTTTATGCTCGTTTAAAAGCTTGTGCTAATGTTGCTGCTATAACCTTGATGACCCATTTTGCCCGTGCAGATGAGGTAGATTGCTCGGCGACGGAGCAACAGATTGCCCGCTTCAAAACAGCAACCCAAGGGATTCAAGCCCCTGTGAGTATTGCTAATTCACCTGCTACCCTCATGTGGCCTAGTACCCGTTTGGATTGGATACGTCCGGGGATTATGTTGTATGGCGCTACTCCTGTGGCAGAGGATTTACCCGAATCGAAAGCACTACAACCTGTGATGACACTAGAGTCTGCTTTAATTTCAGTGCGTGAATTGGGGGTGGGAGAAAGTATTGGTTATGGAGCACGTTTTACCTGTGAACAGCCCACACGAGTGGGTGTAGTCGCGATGGGCTATGCTGATGGCTATCCTCGCCATGCGGTAAATGGTACTCCGGTTGCTGTTAATGGCGTGCGTACCCGTATTATTGGGCGGGTGTCGATGGATATGTTGACCGTCGATTTAACGCCTTTACCGACCGCTAAAGTCGGGGATCGAGTGGAGTTATGGGGGAATACCGTGCGGGCTAATGAGGTGGCTGCTCATAGTCAAACGATTGCTTACACGCTATTTACTGGAGTCACGCGCCGAGTGCCTTTAGTGTATCAATCATAGCGCTTAGCGGGTTTACTAGCCTCCTAATAGCTGTAGTGTGTCGTAAGCCTATCATCTTAAAAAGCAGGGGGCTGGTCATCCAGGGCAATCGCTTGAATCTTTATTGTTGTAGAGGGATGAGTGGCTCCAAGAGTTCGGCGAGATAATCGGTTGACCAAGCGGCCTGCTTGCGCCGTACTTTGAGACTATGCTTATTTGTCTGGCTGTACCGAAGTAAGTTAGTCGCCATCTGGCGTAGGAGGGAGAAATTGTGAGGCCCATCGCCGGTACGGTTACGCGCC
>NZ_KB904753.1 GCF_000380185.1 Thiofilum flexile DSM 14609 | reverse complement strand
CGCCTTGTCATACTCACCCATTGAGTAATAAAGAGCCGCCAGATTGTTCAGGCTCGTCGCTACCTCAGGATGATCCTTACCCAACGCCTGTTCACTAATCGCTAATGAGCGCTCATACAGGGGCAAGGCTTTAGCATACTCACCCATGGAATGATAAAGACTCGCCAGATTATTCAGACTCGCCGCCACATCAGGATGATCCTTACCCAACGCCTGTTCAAGAATCGCTAACGAACGCTCCAATAACGGCTGTGCTTGCTGATATTGACCTCCATCATCAAATCCTCGCCCTGCCCAATTCAAAAATCTAGCTGCTTGTACTTCATGCTCATGCCCTAGTGCCAATAAAGCCTGTGCTGCCCGCTCATAATACTTACCCGACTCAATATAGCGTATCCGAGTACGAGCCAAGGCTCCATTGGCAGCATCGGCTTCGGCGGCAAACAGAATATTTTGCTTAGCGGCTTGCATATTCAAAGCATGGATATCCTCAAATAGTTGCTTAGCCTTATCAAACTCTCCCTTATCAATCGCAGCTTCTGCCTGTGCTTTTAACTCCTCCCCCTTAATCGAATTGGTAGGTAAGTTTTTGACTTGCTCTCTCAATAACTGATAATCCTTAGCAATTTCACGTAGTTTCTTATCCCAATCGGCTAAGGGAATATTCTCCTCCTGAAGAATTTTCAGAAAATTACCCACGGCTGATTTTGCCACACCCAATTGCTCAACAGACTCTTTATCGATTACCTGAACAATCTGCCCACCTGTCATAATTACAATCGAACCATTATCTTGCACGGTCGCTACTAAATTACCACCCACCTTAATACTACTATCCGCTCCCTCTGCCCAACTGGATGAAACACTCAATAAAGCAGCCACGAAACCAACTAATAATAAACGCTTCATCACTGAGCCTCTTGTACTTGTCCACTCCCAGTAATGACACTCACGCTGCTATTTTTACCTGTCGACTCAATAATCAAATGGCCATCAGTACTAATACCGGATTTAGTAGGTACTGTAGTAGGTTGATTCAAACTACCTGAAGTACTATTACCCTTTAAAATTTGTCCATTCCCGGTAATGACATTAGCCTCAGCACCTTCTTTACTTGCTCGAATAGTTATATCTTTGCGGGCATGAATACTACTGTCTTGTTGAGTTACCACAGGTTGTGCAGGAGTACTAGGCACAGCGGGAGTCATAGAGGGATTAGAAGTAGGTGACATACTAAGGGAAGGAGGTCTATCAGCCGCTTGCACCGGAGCAGATGAGGTTTGCCACCAGCCTAATACCACCACAAACAAAGCTATTCCACCGGCGGCCTTGAGCGTAGTACTCGACCCCTTATGCCTCATCAACAGCGCAATATCACCCGTCAGAAAGAAACCAAATAAGCCTGCCACCAACGCCGATGAAAACGCTAATATTTGTTGTTTAAAAGGAGGCAATGCATCGGGTGCAAACCAAAACACCGCTATCACAAAAGCCAATAAGATAAAACCAAAAATCCAACTGCCATAAGCAACATGGTTAGAATGAGTCATGGGGTTAACTCCTAAAGTCGATGTTAGGTCTATTTTAACCGATAATTGGTAAATTGACACATTCACCCAGAGTTGAGAAACATTTTATTAACAAACTCATAATAAACTCACCGATCCCCTTGTTATGAGACTCAATGGATTTAGAAAAGCAGATCGTCTTATGGGCTAGGCGTTTTTTGATACGGGTGCGGAAGCTCTCCACACTAATTCAGGGGAAATAGTGGTAAATGGCTGCGAATTGGAGCCAATCGGTGTAAACTTCCTGCCTATCTGTTGGGATCTAGTGAAGCAACTAGCACTGTCGGCGTTTAAAATTGTAAGCCGCCGTTAAGACATCTAATTTTGACCAAACTGATCGCCAAGCTTGGAGGCTCTATCATCATAAGCTTGGCTCTAACTCTATTTTTGACAACTTAAGGCCAGGAACACTGCATCATGATGGATGTTCGCAAAATAAAAAAATTGATTGATCTGCTCCATGACAGCGATATTGCTGAAATTGAAATCAAAGAAGGTGAGGACTCCGTACGTATTAGTCGCGCTTCTGCTCTACCCCATCCTGTGCCAATGGGTATGCCTATGCAAACTCCACTCTATATGAATGTGGAAGCTCAGCGTGCTCCGACTCTCACACCTACCACGCCTGTTACACCCGCGCCGGTTGAAAACGGTATTCCTAGTGGTCATGTGATTGAATCCCCCATGGTAGGCACCTTTTATCGTGCGCCTTCCCCTGGTGCTAAATTCTTTATTGAAATTGGGCAAACGGTAGCCGTTGGCGACACACTATGTATTATTGAAGCTATGAAAATGCTTAACCCCATCAGCTCCGATAAGGCTGGGGTGGTGAAAGCCATTTTAGTAGAGAATGAGCAGCCGGTTGAATACGGTCAGCCTTTAATTGTGATTGGCTAAGGCAAGGTACTCACCATGCTGAAAAAGATTTTGATTGCAAATCGGGGCGAAATTGCCCTTAGAATTTTACGTGCTTGTCGTGAGATGGGCATTAAAACCGTCGCCGTACACTCTACGGCTGATCGTGACCTTAAACATGTACGTCTGGCGGATGAGTCGGTTTGTATTGGCCCACCGCGCTCGGTAGATAGTTATCTTAATATCCCCGCCATTATTAGTGCGGCTGAGGTGACGGGGGCTGATGCTATACATCCGGGCTATGGGTTTTTATCTGAAAATGCCGATTTTGCCGAGCGGGTTGAATCGAGCGGGTTTGTATTTATAGGGCCACGAGCTGAAACCATTCGCTTAATGGGCGACAAAATTTCGGCTAAAGAAGCCATGCTGAAAGCCAATGTACCTTGCGTACCGGGTTCAGAGGGAGCTGTGCCTGATGATCCTGATGCCTGTCTTGCTATGGCGAAAAAAATTGGCTATCCCATTATTATTAAAGCCACCGGCGGCGGCGGCGGGCGTGGTATGCGTGTGGTCTATAAGGCCGAAGAATTACTACGCTCCATAGAAATGACCCGCTCAGAGGCTAAAGCTGCGTTTAATAATGATGTGGTTTACATGGAAAAATACCTTGTAACACCGCGCCATATTGAATTCCAAGTGCTCGCCGATCAGCATGGCAATGCTTTACACCTGTGTGAGCGTGATTGCTCTATGCAGCGTCGCCATCAAAAAGTAGTAGAAGAAGCCCCTGCTCCGGGTATTACCGCTGAAGAGCGGGCACGTATGGGCGCGATTCTGACTGCTGCTTGTCGTGAAATTGGTTATCGTGGTGCTGGTACTTTTGAATTTTTATATGAGAATGGCGAGTTTTATTTCATTGAAATGAATACCCGTCTGCAAGTAGAGCATCCGGTTACGGAATTAATTACGGGTGTAGACTTAGTCAAACTGCAGATTTTAGTCGCCGCAGGTGAAGCACTCACCCTGAAGCAATCCGATATTCGCCCCCATGGTCATGCGATTGAGTGCCGGATTAATGCTGAAGACCCTGATACCTTTGCGCCTTCACCTGGAAAAATTACGCGTTATCACGCGCCGGGGGGATTAGGTGTGCGGGTTGATTCGCATATTTATACTGACTACACCGTACCGCCTTATTACGACTCCATGATAGGCAAACTCATTGTACATGCTGAAAATCGTGAAGTAGCGATTGCACGTATGCATGGTGCCTTAAGTGAATTAGCTATTGATGGTATTAAAACCAATATCCCACTACAGCGCCGTATTATGGAAGACCCCCATTTCCAAGCCGGTGGCGCGGATATTCATTACCTTGAAAAGAAATTAGGACTTAAATGAGCTGGAAGCAACTAGTCTGTCATACCAATCTCGCCCATAAGGATGTGATCACGGATTTATTCGAGGCGGCAGGGTCTGCCTCGATTACCTATCAAGATGCCGCTGATCAGCCGGTACTTGAACCTTTACCGGGTGAGACGCCTTTTTGGGATGATTTAATTATTACCGCGCTCTTTCCCCTAGATGAGGATATTGACTGGGTATTACTTGAGTTAACTGTCAATAAAGAAGCATGGCAATTACAAAGCATGCGCGTTGAAACCCTAGCCGAGCAAGAATGGGTACGGGCATGGATGGATAATTTTCATCCCATGCAATTTGGTCAGCACCTCTGGATTTATCCAAGCTGGCATGAAGTACCCGAAGGTGAAGGGATTAAAGTATTGCTTGATCCGGGGCTAGCCTTTGGCACGGGTAATCACCCTACGACTGCACTGTGTTTAGAGTGGCTAGGGCAATTTTCTTCTTTAGCGGGAAAAACAGTGTTAGACTATGGTTGCGGGTCTGGTATTTTAGCCATTGCAGCCGCAAAACTAGGGGCTACAACGGTATGGGCTACCGACATTGATCCCCAAGCCTTGCAAGCTACCTTAGATAATGCCGCTCGTAATGATATTCCCGCTGGAGTGATTAAAACTTGTTATCCTCAAGACTTACCCGAACAAACTTTTGACATAGTACTCGCCAATATTTTGGCGGGACCTCTTGTGCAATTAGCCCCAGAGATTATCAAGTTTGTACACTCCGGAGGAGATTTAGTTCTTTCTGGTATTTTAGCGACTCAAACAACTATGATTCGCCATGCTTACGAGCCTAATCTTTCCGCTCCGTTAGAGGTAGTAACGCAAGAAGAATGGATTCGTGCAGCAGGTAAACGCTCTTAAGGCTAGAGCGTTTATTAAATAGCAGACTCTAACTAATGATAGATAGGCGAACCCATTCAATGAATCAACAGACAGCCTTTACTTATGTACACACAATGCAGTAATTGTCGAGCCACCTTTAGGGTGACTATGAAAGAACTCACCACCGCTCAAGGTTTATTACGTTGTGGCGAATGTGATGTCATTTTTGATGCTATGAAAACCCTGAGCACTACCCTGCCCGAAGAGCGTTTGATTAGTCAAAATCATCCATTACCCGCGCGTTCTGGCTCCCCTACTTCACTTTGGGGTAAAATCACTGGGCTTTTTAAACGTAACACTCACTCTAATTCAGATCATTCAGAACTCGACCATCTCAATCAGCTCAATAGTAGCGCTGCCGCCGTGCTTCCCTTAGGTAGACGAGAGAAAAAACGCGCTGGTTGGTGGCTAGCGATTAGTCTTATCTGCCTGACTTTACTATTGTTTTTGCAGTTAGTTTACAGTACTCGCTATTGGTTAGCACAGCAAACGCTAACCCAACCCATGGTCGCTACCCTCTGCCAATGGGTAGATTGTAATTTAGAGCAACGAGACCTAAAAAATATTAAAATGCTCAGTCGTAATGTATTCTCACACCCCAATTCGCCTGAGTTTTTGATTATAAAAGCCTCATTACAAAATGAGGCTTCTTTTCCACAACAATACCCCTATGTGGAAGTCAGCTTTTTAAATAGCGCCTCTGAAGTGGTAGCACTCAGGCGCTTTAAGCCTGATGAATACTTAGAATCTTCGGCTGATCCAGTGATGCAACCCTATCAGCCCCGTGAATTATCGCTCAATATTAAAGACCCCGGCCCTGATGCTGTTCGCTTCCAATTCCGCTTCCTCTAGTCACTGCTAGCTTTTTATTCAAGTGCCTGGTCAGGTGGCGACAAGGTTCTATGCTTATACTCAGTAGTGTTTTTGACTTTTGTCTTAACTGTACTATGCTCCAAGCTGGAGTGGTTTTTTAAGTTAAAAATACTCTTAAAGAAAGGCATAAATAACATCACATTCACAAAATTTAGTCTATAATCGCGCGCCAAATAAGAAGTTAGCTGTTGATTAATAATTTTTGTGGTGACACACAACCCGAACAACTCAATAAAGAGTATTAAAACTCAATATTTCTATAGGTGTCGACTACTTTTACATGGAGAACAATATGGCGTCTGATAATGTTACTTATATGCTGAGAAAATCGGCTTTACCAGTGGAAGGGATTGAACCCTATATTCCTAGCCCTGGCGAAGAGTATATGAATGAGGCTCAGCTTAAGCATTTTCGGGGCATCCTTGTAGCGTGGAAAAAAGCTCTGATGCAAGAAGTGGATCGTACTGTCGATCATATGAAAGAAGAGGCTAGCAACTTCTCCGATCCTGCGGATCGTGCCACTCAAGAAGAAGAATTTGCCCTCGAATTACGCGCCCGTGATCGTGAGCGCAAACTCATCCGCAAAATTGATAAAACTATTGCTCGCCTTGATGAAGATGACTATGGTTATTGTGATGCTTGTGGGATTGAAATTGGGCTACAACGTCTAGAAGTACGCCCGACTGCTGATCTATGTATCGACTGCAAAACCACGCAAGAGATTAAAGAAAAGCAACTCGCTTAATTAATGGCACCTGTTGGACGCTTTGCCCCCTCACCCACCGGGCTATTGCACTTTGGGTCATTAGTTACAGCCGTCGCTAGCTATTTAAGCGCTCGCTCTCGTAACGGGCGCTGGCTAGTACGGATTGAGGACTTAGATCCTCCACGTATGCAAGCTGGGGCAATAGAGTCCATTTTACAGACATTAAGCTATTATGGCTTTGAATGGGATGGTGAAATCATCCTGCAAAGCAACCTAGTGCGTCAAGCCGCTTACGGTGAAGCATTAGCACAACTAGCACCTTATACTTACCCGTGCTATTGCAGTCGTAAGCAGCTCCAACATTCAGCTAAACAAGGACGCTTTGGCGCTATCTACCCAGATACCTGCCGCTCTGCTATTCCAGCACTCGCCTCCCATCAATCGGCTGCCATACGGATTAAAACGCCGGATCATATCATTGGGTTTCATGATGCTATTCATGGCGACTACTCACAGTCCTTACATGCCGAAATTGGTGACTTTGTACTCAAACGTGCGGATGGACTCTGGGCTTATCAATTAGCCGTGGTGGTAGACGATGCTTATCAGGGAATTACCGAAGTAGTACGGGGTGCTGATTTACTCGATAACACGCCACGCCAAATCTATCTACAACAACTACTTGGCTATCCCACCCCTCAGTATACCCATATCCCCTTAGTGCTGAATGTTCAGGGTGAAAAACTTAGCAAACAAACTTACGCACCCGCCTTATTACTAGATGAACACTCTCGCCGCCAAAACTTATATCAAGCCCTGCAATTCTTAAAACAAAACCCACCCACTGATTTAGCCACCGCACCCTTACAAACTATCTGGGATTGGGGGATTAAACAGTGGAATTTAGCACCTTTGATTCAATAAAAGTAAGCGGGTGTTTCTGGAGCAGTCTTTGGTGATTCGAGTATTTGGGTATATGATTTTACGAGTACTTTTGCTCAACTACAGCTTGAGCAAGCCCTATACTTATGGTCATGATGACTTTAATAGTGAAGGAGAAAAACTATTCCAACCTCAGCCCCCGACAATACCGCACTCCGCTATGGCTTAATCGCTGCTGGCATTTCTATCATTCTGCTGGGCCTTTATTTTTGGTGGTTTCAACCGCCTTGGTGGTTATTAGGCGCTTATGCGGGTGTTGGCTTAATCGCCACACTGAGTGTAATTATTATTTATCGGCTCGCAGGTTTTAGTGGCGAGGATGAGAATGAATGGCTAGAAGCTCGCAACCATGCCACCCATCAAGCCTTACTCAATAAACTCCAAACCGCTCGTTCTAATTTAGCCGAACTCGGTATTCAAGAAGGTGTGCGCCAAGCAGATGTACTAACAGGTATTCTAGAGGACTATCAATCCGTAGTGGAAACCCGCTTTGTGGGCAAACACTTCACCCCAATTAATTACCTCAATGCGGCTCGTACTGTACAAGAACATGCGATTCAAAATCTCACCGATATTGTCGCGATTGGGCATAGCTTGTCGGGTTTAAGTCGTAATTTAGCGGTCAGTGATGCGATTAGTAAACAGGCTGAGCTATATCAAGAGCAGCAAACTCGGATGCGCACCCTATTGAATGAAAATACTAAACTCTTTAATGCTCTGACTGAAACGGCGGTAGAAGTCGCTAATATTAAATCGATTAGTGATTTTGATCGTTTAGATACCATGGCTCGCTTAGTCAGCCTGGCACGTATCGCTCAACAAACTGGAAAATAATCATGCGCCTAACACTAAACTACCTTACTACCCTCAGTGCTTTAGTATTAAGCGCTATGCTACTCACGAGCTGCGGTGGCGGAGATGTCATTGATACTAAAGCTAAGGCTGAAACCAAAATCAAAGAATTAGTCGATGGTACAATTCAGCCGAGCTATAATGAAAATCAAAGCCGCGCTAATATTCAACTCACCCGTACTAATTTATCAGCACTCTTGCCGGATCTAAATGAATACCCCATCACGCTCGATATACCTGACTCGCCCCGCGTAGAATCCGTAGAGATTCTCACCTCCCCCGAAAAAGCCGGCACTAACCGCGATGCTTTATATCTAGACATGGCAGAGCGTTTTAATCGCCAAGGTTTAACTATTAGCAATGGCAAACAAGCGGCAATTGCGATTCGTAAAATGGATTCAGGCTTAGGCGCACAATTTATTCTCACTGGGCAATATGTACCCGATGCGTTTTCCCCCAGCAATACGCTGTGGGGAGAAATGGTCAATGCCAATGGTAATAATCTCACCACCATTGCACCTACTACGGCACCGAATGTGGCGGGTATTATTGTGAAAAAAGCCAAAGCAGACCAAATCCTCACCGATGGCAAGCTGGATATTGCCAAACTATTGACCAATGTGAGTAGTGGCTCTTTTGCCATGGGTTATACCAACCCTTATCAATCCAGCACAGGGCTTAATTTCTTGCTCACGGTACTCAATTCGTTTGCTAATGGCGATGAGACACAAATGCTCTCACCCGATGTAGCCAGTGCGTTTGAAGCCTTTCAACAAGGCGTTCCCTTTGTTGCACAAAATACCCTACAAATGCGTGATGCTGCGCAAGTCAGCGGTGTACTCGATGCCTTTGTGATGGAATATCAACTATGGGCGAATGCCACGGGATTAGAGGACTATCAATTTGTACCCTTTGGCGTGCGACACGACGGCCCTTTATATGCTACGAATAATGCCGATCAGGCTGAACGTGAAGTATTAGCCCTGTTTGCCAAATTTCTTGATAGTCAAAAAGGTGAGTTACGCCGTTTTGGTTTTGATCAAGTCAAAGATTATCAAGATGCCTATAACATTAAAGATGGTTCTATCATTGCTCAAGCCCAACGCTTATGGAAACAGAAAAAATCCGGGGGCAAACCGATTGCTGCGGTATTTATTGCCGATACCTCTGGCTCTATGGAAGGCTCGCGTATTAAAAACCTACGCAAAGCTTTAATTGAGTCCTCCGATTTAATTAGCACAAATAATGCTATTGGTTTAGTGACCTATAATGATGCCGTGAATGTTGACCTGCCGATTCGCCCCTTTAATGTGTCTCAAAAATCCTTATTTATTGGTGCAGTAGAAAAAATGTCTACTGGTGGCAAAACAGCAACTAATAGTGCCGTGCTAGTCGCCGCGAATATGCTGCTCGAATTTAAAAAACAAAACCCGGACTATAAAACCGTAATCTTTTTACTCTCTGATGGTGAAACCAATGTGGGGGTGGATTTTGAGACTGCCAAAAATCTGATGAATTTAGCGGGTGTTCCTATTCACAGCATTGCCTATGAACTCAGTTCACAAGACCTAAAAGATTATGCTGGCCTCGCTGAGGGTGCTTATATTGAATCGAGTGCGGGATCAGCCTCGTATCGTATTGGTAACTTACTCAATTCTGAGATGTAGGTAAAATGATGAAATTTATCAAAATCTTCGGCATTTTTATCTTATTGAATCTTGCCGCTTGGCTAGGAACCCATTATTACCTAAGCCGCCATCAAGCGGAAATTTTAGTAGTGGTTGATACTTCGTTTGCCCTTAAACCACAATTTAGCGCTATGGAGGATTGGATTGAAAACCTAGCCACTACGACCCGTTATAAGCAGATAACGATTGGCACAGATAAGGCATTATTAGGTGATTTATCTACGATTAAAGCGAAATCCTCTATTTTCAGAACCGCTTTTGGGCGCATGAGTGAAACCGATTTAGGACGTTACTCTAATTCAGCCGCCAGCAAAAAAATCCTGCTTTCTGATGGTTCTATTCAACCTAAAGGTTGGACTGTTATTAAGTTTCCGTGAGTAATTAGTAAGTGGGTATTGCTACTTGTAAAGATATAAAGCAATACCCGCTTACTTTTGTATCTCTGCTTAGCCTTTAACTAGCCGTGCTAAATTATACTCGGCATCCTTATCGCCTTCTTGTGCTGCTTGTTTAAATAGATACTCGGCTGTTTTAGTATTCTTACGCACGCCCTTACCCATAACATATAGAATACCTAGATTATTCTTAGCCTTAGTAAAGCCACCTTTTGCGGCTTGAGCATACCATTGTCCTGCTTGCTTATAATCTTGTTCTACCCCACGCCCGTCTTCATACATTAGCGCTAAATTATATTGTGCTCTGGGGTAATTTTGCCGCGCTGCACGGCGATACCAACGCGCCGCCTCTCGATAACTTTGGGTAAAGCCACCAGAACCTTCTTCATACAGAGCACCAATTAAAAATTGTGCATACTGATCCCCTGAATTGGCTAGCTCTAAAATATCATTAGGATTCATACCATTTAGGCTGATACGCGCTCCACCACTGGCCTCGGCCTGATTTTGTATGCGGCGCTGCATATCAGCATTAACGCGCGGATATCTCGGCTCATTAAAAGCCTCAGTAATATTAGGCTCTGGTAAGCGTGCCGGCATAGGCGCAGCGGCTGAGGGATAATCCGGTGGTTCGGTAGGAACAGGTGCTACCGTATTTAAGGCTAACTCAACCGGCGAGGAGGTTGAAGGCGGACGCTTATATACTTGACTAGGCGCTGAAGTAGGTGGACGTTGATAAGCCACTTGACTAGCAGCAGGGGATACTGATTGTAATGCCACTTTTGCCGCTTGCGAACCACGCTGAACAGCTTGTTTTAACCAATAGCGCCCCTGACTCTCATCGGCTACCACACCATCACCATTCACATAAGTCACGCCTAGCCAATATTGCGCCTCAACATGCCCCCGCTTAGCCGCTTCTGTTCCCCAATATAAAGCACGCTTTACATCTGCCCGCCCTAAGGTGCCTTGATGATAAACTTGGCTTAATAAATATTGCGCCTCTGGTTCACCACCCTGTGCTGCTTTATTCAACCAATAAGCAGCTTGATTTAAATCTTTTCCTATACCCTGCCCTTTTTGATACATCACAGCTAAATCATACTGAGCACGCGGATGCCCGCCTTGGGCGGCTTTTATAACTGCATTAATCGCAGCACTAGCGGTAGGAGCCGGAGCTGGCTGTAACCAGGGTGGTGCTTGCTCTTGTATACGCGGATTAGCCTGCACCGTTTGTGTTAATCCCCAACTCAACCCTAAACACATTGCTATTGTGGTTGCGAGTCGCAATGACTGAATAGTTTTCATAACAAGCCTCTAATTTTTTTATTCACACAGCTCAGAACGAGCTGTTTATAACAAGCTTAATTTTTATAACATATACTGACTCTCTGCCTAACCAATGCTGAATTGTGGCTGAGTTTGCTTAATTTACCACCAAAACATTACCCTATGACCAATAGCAGCAAAAACGCTTAGCTTAGTTTACAATCCCGCCCACGATTGACTTTCTTATTCACCACCATGACTATACGCCGCTCCCTCGATGCTCAAGCTATGGCTACTATGTTGCTACTTTGTATGATTTGGGGCGGACAACAAATCACGCTTAAACTCTCGGCCCCTGATATTACGCCGACCTTTCAAATTGGCCTGCGCTCGCTATTTGCTGCGGTCTTAGTGGGTTTAGTCATGTATTTTCGCCGGGAAGTTTTTATTACGGTGAGTACCTGGCGAGCCGGTTTATGGGCAGGCTTTTTCTTTGGTTTAGAATTTTTATTAGTCGGTGAAGCACTCCATTACACCACGGCCTCTCATACTGTGGTGTTTTTATATACGGCTCCTATTTTTGTTGCCTTAGCTCTGCACTGGTATATTCCTACCGAACGCCTACACCCCTTACAATGGCTAGGTATTAGCTGTGCTTTTGTGGGCCTAGCACTAGCCTTTTTAGGGAAATCATCTCCTAATACCTCCGCTCAACTCCCCTACCAGCTCTGGGGTGATCTGCTAGCGCTTGGCTCAGGGCTTAGTTGGGCTGCTACCACAGTAACCATTCGCTGCTCGGTATTAGCCCAAGCACCCACTACACAAACTTTACAATATCAACTCATTATTAGTGCGATTATGATCTTAAGTATGGCCGGACTTTTAGGGCAATGGCATTTTAACCCCTCTCCCATTGCTATTAGCAGCTTATTATTTCAAGTTATTATTGTATCGTTCTTTAGCTATTTAGCTTGGTTTGCGCTACTTAAAAAATATATTGTCTCTCAATTAGGCGTATTTTCGTTTATGACCCCTTTATTTGGAGTAATAGCGGGTGTACTCATTCTAAATGAACCCTTGGAAGCTAATTTTATTTTTGGCGCACTCTTAGTAATAATCGGTATTTTATTAGTCAGTGGTAAAAACTGGCTCTTAACCCAATGGGCAAAACAGTAACCTAGGCCAATAGACATGAATTTAAACCCTGAACAACAGGCTGCAGTTACTCATTTAGGCTCCCCGCTCCTGGTATTAGCAGGCGCTGGCAGTGGCAAAACCCGTGTAATCACGGAAAAAATCGTGTGGCTGATTCGCCACGCGCATTATGATCCTAAAAGTATTGCGGCCATTACCTTTACTAATAAAGCTGCGCGTGAAATGCAAGAGCGAGCCGGAAAACTATTACAGGCCGGTGAAGGTAAAGGACTCACCATTTCTACTTTTCATACCCTAGGGCTTTCGATTTTTAAGTCTGAAGTAAAACGCTTAGGTTATAAAAATGGCTTTAGTATCTTAGACGCACAAGATAGCCAATCGGTATTAGTTGAACTCGCTGAACAATTTGCCGCCGGTGATGTCGACCGTATACGCGGAGCAATATCGCGCTGGAAAAATGATTTTATTAGTCCCGAGCAAGCCCTAAATCAAGCGATTAATGAAGATGAATTACTCGCTGCTAAACTTTATGAGCAATATCAACGCCAAATTAAAGCCTATAATGCGGTTGATTTTGATGATTTAATTGTATTGCCTGTGCAGCTATTTCAACAATATCCTGAAGTATTACAAAAATGGCAAAATCGCTTACGCTATTTATTAGTGGATGAATATCAAGATACTAATGCCTGCCAATATCAATTAGTCAAACAATTAGCGGGTATTCGGGGTGCATTTACAGCCGTAGGGGATGATGATCAATCGATTTATGCCTGGCGGGGTGCACGTCCCGAAAATATTGCTCAATTACAACGCGACTACCCTACTCTACACGTTGTTAAATTAGAGCAAAATTATCGCTCTACTAAACGTATCCTTGAAAGTGCGAATCAATTAATTAGTAATAACCCGCATCTATTTGAAAAACAATTATGGAGTACATTAGGAGAGGGTGAGCCGATTTTAATTATGCCTTGTCGTACTGCCGATCATGAAGCACAAATGATTGTCGGAGAAATTTTAAAACGTCGCTTTAAAGATCGAATACCCTTTAAAAACTTTGCGATTTTATATCGTAGTAATCATCAAAGTCGGTTATTTGAAAAATATTTACGTGAAGGCCAAATCCCTTATAAATTAACGGGTGGTACATCCTTTTTTGAACGTACTGAAGTAAAAGATACACTTGCCTATTTGCGCCTATTGAGTAACCCCGATGATGATACCGCTTTCTTGCGCGTGATTAATACGCCGCGACGGGAAATTGGCACTAGTACTTTAGAAAAATTAGGCGAATATGCCCATCAACGTCAGGTGAGTTTATTCACCGCCGCACAGGAAATGGGCTTTGCGGAGCGGGTGGGTGCTAAAACATCGGAGCGTTTAGATAATTTTACTGGCTGGGTGAATCAATTACGCCGTGATGCGGATCACACGCCGCCGCCTGAGATGGTCAAGCGTTTAATGGGTGAATTACGTTACGAGGATTGGCTACATGAGAGCAGTAATTCACCTAAAATCGCCGAAAAACGCATGGGTAATGTTGAAGAAGTAGTGCAATGGATGGACAAATTGTACGCCGATGGTGCAGGCAAAGAGTCGATTAGTGAAATGGTCGCCCATATGAGTTTAGTTGATTTATTAGAGCGCAATAGTGAAGAAGCTGAGCAAGATGCAGTGACGTTAATGACCTTACATGCAGCTAAGGGGCTTGAATTTCCTCAGGTATTTCTGGTAGGGATGGAAGATGACACCTTGCCCCATTTAAATAGCCAAGATGCTCAAGGGATTCAAGAGGAACGGCGCTTAGCCTATGTGGGTATCACCCGTGCACAACAGCATTTAACCATTAGTTATGCCAAAACTCGTACTAAATATGGTGAAACTGAAACCTGTGATCCCAGCCGCTTTTTAGATGAATTACCGCCTGAACATATTGAATGGCAAGATAAAAAGGTCATTACCCCCGAACAAAGACAAGCAACAACCAGTGCTTATGTGGCGAGTTTGACCGCATTGTTAGGGGATTAGGTTAGACATTCTGAGGGATATATCCCCCAGTTTGCCTAAGTAGGACGTACTATTGAGCTGCCGCTTCTTCAATCAGCGCGGCTACCTCTGCCGCTTTCGAGGCTAGCGAAGCATGGCTTGCTGCCAATGAAATCACCTTACGCGGATTCATACGTGCCGACATTTTCTTTTGATTCTCAGGATGAATCATTCGATCTTCGGTTGAAATTTGATACCAGCTAGGTTTTTTCTTCCAAGCCGGAGCGGTCACATTATCGCCAAAAGTAGAACCCACAGGGGCTTTTTGGGTCACTGCCATCACCAGTGCTTCCTCCGCACTCAGGTCTTGACAGAAACTATCACGGAATTTGTCCGCCTTAATCCAAAGATAACCATCACTATCAGGCACTACATTCGCAATGGCCGCTGGTGGATTGCTTTGGGTAATCGCCCCCGCACTCTCGCCCGCATCAGGTGCAAAGGCTGCAATATAGACCAAGCCCACCACATTAGGCATATCGCCCGCTTCAGTAATCACCGCACCACCATAAGAATGCCCCACCAGAATCACGGAGCCAGGCTGCTGTGCTATCATTTTACGGGTTCTTTCCGCATCATCAGCAAGAGAGTTCAGTGATAACTCCACCGCATGTAGGTCAGTAAAGCCTTTACGTGATAGCTCAAGAATGACATTGCTCCAATGGGCTGCGCCACCCCAAAAGCCATGTACTAATACGATGCTGGGTTTATTGCTCATTATTTAACTCTCCTAGTAGTTGACATCCTCCCCGACCTAAAGGACGGGGATTCCTGCTGCCAGACGCTCATGTCCGAGCGCGAAAATATTCTTAGCTGCATTGATATCTCTATCATGTAGCACCCCACACTCAGGGCAAGACCATTCTCTTATTCGCAAGCCTGTTCTACCTTTCGGACTGTTGGGACTAATACAGCCACAACTCGAACAAGCTTGGGTCGTGTACGATTCATTGACTTCTAGATACACACCTGACCGCGCACTCGCTTTATATTTCAGTTGTGTCTTGAGTATGTGCCACCCTGCATCCAAGACAGATTTAGCCATCTTGGTTTTGGCTAGGGCTGAACTACTGACATTGCCAATGATGATTAAGCCGTTGTTTTTAACGACTTCGGTCGTGAACTGGTGAATCGCGTTTAAGCGACGATTCTTGATTTTGGCATGAATTGCTTTCACCCGTTTTTTCTGTTTAGCTCTTTGAGCTATACCCAGTTTAGATTCCAGTTCTCGATAGAATTGTTTGGATTCAAGCTTCAATCCATTGCTACAGGTAGCCGTGTCTTTCAGACCTAGATCAATGCCCACTTGTCCTTGAGCTATCGACTCTATAACAGGGACTGCTACGACCACATTGAAGTACCAGCGACCTCTAGCATCTTGGGAAAATGAGCCTGAACGGAACTCGTATTGAGCTAGTCCATAGCTATCCCATACCTTGAANTAGTGACCCGCATAGCGAACTTGCCCGTTTTTCCATACGGCTGCACCTTTTTTAAAGGGTATCCAACCTAAGGATCGTTTAGAGCCACTGGATATTCTCCAGCGCAATTTACTTTTCCTAAATTGTTTACGTGCCTTCTCATGTACTTCTGTCACCTCTTGAACTGTTTGGGAGTGAATCAGAAATCCATGTTCTTTACGCAAAGTGGCTTGAGATTTGGCAAGATCGTAAGCACTTACATAGATATGCAGCCAACCAATCTCAGGAATCGGTAAATGTGCATAATAGGCCGTTTCTTCATTGGCCGCATTCCAGACCTGATTCACTTCAAACGCCATGCGCTCCAGAATAGGCGTGTGCTTATCCTTGACTCGTACTTTTAGCGTTTTGAGAACCGTCACTAGGGGGGATGTCATGCTACTATTCTAACTCAAGTGAACGACCGAATCATCGGTTTGTAACCGATTCGCCTGATATCCCCGCCGTGAACGACGGGGTTTTACGGCAAAACTGATAAAAATAGCCCACCGATAATAAAACGGGTGAGGCCTTGTCCCTTAGCTTATTAGGCGGAGTAGTTATATAGCATTATGCATAGAGCAGCATCTACTAACACCTAGATCTAAGGAAATAGAATCCGTGTAGCTGATGCTGATATGCACTTGAGTATTAAGCAAAAACAATCTTGATGACTGAAATGCCATCATGTGACGCATTAAATCGTCACATTAACAGGATATAGGCTATTTATGTTTTTAAAAAACCATAGCTTAGGCAGAAGTAGAGGCAGACACCTCTAAGGCGCGAGTTTGAACCGCTACTTTATCTAAAATGCCGTTTACAAACTTATGCGCTTGTTCTGCACCAAATTTTTTAGTCAAATTCACCGCCTCATTGACCACTACTTTATAGGGGGTTTCGGGGTGATTAAGAAGCTCAGCACAGGCAATACGTAACACAGCATATTCAATAGGGTCAATTTGTGCCAAGGTACGATCCAAATGAGGGGTTAATAGCGGTTCAATACGCTCCCCTTCCTCAATGGCACTGCGCAGCAATTGATGGAAAAAGGCTGGATCAGACTTACGAAAATCTGCCGCAAGCTCAGAATCTTCCTGAAAATAAACATAGATTTCATGGAAGTTATTATGCGTCATAATCCATTGATAAGTACCAATCATCGCAAGGCGTCTAGCCACACGACGTTGAGCAATGCGCTGCTGCGCTTCGGTGATAGGTTTATGTGCCATAATCTCAAGAGCGTAGTTTGCGTAATAAAGACACCATTTCAATGGCCGTTGATGCAGCTTCAGCGCCTTTATTACCCGCTTTAGTACCTGCTCGCTCGATAGCTTGTTCAATCGTATCGGTCGTCAACACGCCAAATACTACCGGCAGCTCATTATCCATGCCCACCGCACCTAAGCCTTTGGCAGCCTCACCGGCAACATAATCAAAATGCGGCGTGCTACCCCGAATCACCGCACCTAATGCGATAATGGCATCATATTCACCACTCACCGCCATCACTTGTGCAGCTAGTGGTAACTCATACGCGCCGGGCACTTTAACAATCTCAATGTGCTCATCGCTAATACCATGACGCCTCAGCGTATCAATCGCTCCGGCTTGTAAGCTCTCGACAATAAAGCCATTAAAACGTGCCACTAAAATACCGTAGCGAGCGGCTTGAGGCAGAAAATCGCCTTCAATCACTGAAATCTTTTGCATATAAACACCCACCTTAATCCTGAACGTACTCGACGACCTCTAAGCCAAATCCGGCAATACCCAAAAAGCGTTTAGGGGCACTCATCACGCGCATATGCGTTACACCCACATCACTAATGATTTGCGCTCCTATACCATAGGTTTTGAGGTCAGCCGGTGAAGAGGGCGTATTGTCAACTAGTGGCGCTTGAGATTCAAACGCTTTTAATGCTTTTAACACATCTTGACCAGAGGTCGGATTACGTAAAATCACAATAACCCCTTTACCCTGCTCGGCGATATGCTGCATCACACCCCGCAAAGGCCAACCACACCCCGGCTCTTGTAGTGCCAAGAGGTCACATAACTCATTCTCTAAATGTACCCGTACTAATGTTGGCTCTTGAGGCTGAATGTTACCTTTCACTAAAGCTAAATGAATTTCATGGCGGGCTTGCTCTTGATAAGCAATCAATTGAAATGGCCCAAACTCGGTCTGGACTTCGCGCTCATAGACCCGTTCCACCGTTTTTTCATTCTGTACCCGATAGCGAATCAGATCTTCAATCGACCCCATTTTTAACTGATGTTTCTCGGCGAAAATCTCTAAATCCGAGCGCCGCGCCATCGTGCCATCTTCATTCATGATTTCAACAATCACGGCGGCAGGCTCAAATCCTGCAAGACGCGCTAAATCGCAGCCCGCCTCAGTATGTCCCGCTCGCGTGAGGACTCCACCGGGTTGCGCCATCAGAGGAAAAATATGTCCGGGTTGAGTAATGTCGCGAGGTTGAGCATTAGGCGCTACTGCGGTACGAATTGTATGTGCCCGATCATAGGCGGAAATACCCGTCGTCACCCCTTCAGCCGCTTCAATAGAAAGGGTGAAATTCGTGGTATGTTGTTCATTAGTCTGTGACACCATGAGAGGCAAGCGGAGTTGCTTACAACGCTCACGAGTGAGGGTCAAGCACACTAGGCCACGCGCCTCTTTGACCATGAAATTGACATCTTCGGGACGGGTCAAAGAGGCAATCATGATTAAATCCCCCTCATTCTCACGATCCTCATCATCCACGATCACAACCATTTTGCCTTGCGCCAAATCGGTCAGAATTTCATCTATGGTATTGAACGGCATATAGCACCTGCAGCAAACGAATACGTATTGGGTTTAGTATTCGAGATCAAAATTAGGAAGGCGCACATCATACGCCAAAATCAAATTAATACACAGCTACCTTAGCCTACCTAATGAAAACGGGGATTACCTCCGATCAGTCTATAGCCTTAGTGAGGGGTTTTATATCAGGAGTCAATGACGCCAATAATTATTAGCGGCAGCTACCGTCTGAAAGTTGAGGGCGATGACTTGCGAGGATGCGATGAGACTATCCGCATTTTCCCCATACACAGGTCTTAATTTATCCCTAACTGCACTAGAGGGCTGGGTATACTTCACCCCCATTCTAGATAGCGTTATTGCCAACTCAAAACCTTGTTAAGCATCTTCGGTAATTAAGCTAGTTAACCATTGTTCAGACATTTCCTTACCTCCTACTGGTGGTTTTATTGCTCATCCCCATTCCAAAAAAGGGACGGCCTACAGCACATTGCTTTAGAACCCCAACTCTTTTAAGCGTTCTTGTAAATAGCTTTGTGCGGTATGACGTTCTGATAATACCACCTCAGGACGTGGATGCAGAAATAAGGGTAAAGAAATACGTGATTTATTTTGTGTGGTCTGAGGAGGATTAATCACCCGATGTGTCGTCGAGGGGAAATAGCCACCAGAGGCTTCTTGTAGCATATCGCCAATATTAATGATCAATAACCCGAAATCACAAGGCACATCCAGCCACTGATTTGCTTTGGTTAATACTTGTAATCCGGGCTGATTTGCCGCAGGCAAAATGGTCAGAAAATTAATATCCTCATGCGCAGCGGCACGAATAGCATTAGGGACTTCATTACCTGTTAAAGGCGGATAATGTAATACCCGCAATAAAGTCTGATCACTGCCTTCAATCATCGCTGATAAGGGTTCTGTATAATGTGCGGCAACCTCAGATGGCGAATAGCGCTCTATCCAATTTAATAATTGCTCGGCGATATGATTCGTCTTCTGACGATATTGCACCGTGATATCCACTAATTCCGGCGGACATTGCCCCCACGGATAATAAAAATGGAAATACTCTTTAAGATCTTTAACCTGATGCCCTTTAGCAGTTTCAGATACCTCCGGCGGAAAATAACCGTCAAAGCGCTTGCTAAAACGATAGTCATATTTACTAGGGCTATTAAAAAACGCCTGCCATGCTGTATAAATATGGGTAATCTCGTCCGCCTGCAGGGGATGGTTTTTTAAAACCGCAAAACCAAACTCTCGTAATGACTCTACAAATTGCTGCGGAGCATCGGGAGCCGCATAATCAACCGCTACTAATTCCATCACTGACTCCTACTAGCGCTGCTCTTTAAGATAAGGTAGACCTAATGCTTTAGGCGGCATCGCTTTACCAATAAATCCAGCCAGTAAGACAACGGTCAAAATATAGGGTAATGATTCAATGAGCTGTACGGGTACTTGACCTATTAACGGTAAGCTCACGCCCTGCATACGAATAGCCAACGCATCTAAAAAGCCAAATAATAAAGCCGCCGCTAAAATAGGCCACGGACGCCACTTGGCAAAAATCAAGGCAGCCAAGGCCATAAAACCTTGTCCGGCGGTCATATCGCGGATGAATTGCGCATTTTGCGCGGTAGATAAATAGGCTCCTGCAATACCACATAAGGCTCCTGCAATTAGAACCGCCCGATAGCGTAATAAAGCTACAGATACACCCGCCGTATCCACCGCTTTTGGGTTTTCCCCCACCGCGCGAATACGTAAACCAAAGCGGGTTTTATAGAGTACCCATGCACAAAACGGCACTAATAACAAAGCGATATAAACCAGAATATTATGTCCAGAAAGGACATTCGCGTAGAAATCGCCTAGTACCGGAACACTTTTAAGCGCATCCGCTCCGGGTAGGGTTATGTCATTAAAGCGTTGTGCGCCTACTAAGGGTGGGGTAGATCCGCCTTGATGAAACCATGCTAAGCCTAAGATGGTAGTTAGCCCAGAGGCTAGAATATTAATCGCAACCCCACTAACCACTTGATTACCTTGATAAGTAATACAAGCCAAGCCATGTAATAAAGCAAATCCCATAGAAGCCAGCATCGCCGCTCCTAGCCCCAGCCACGCCGACCCTGTCCAATAGGCCACTGCTCCGGCTGCAAAGGCACCCACTAGCATTTTACCCTCTAAGCCAATATCGACTATCCCCGAACGTTCCGAGAATAAGCCGGCTAAGGCCGCTAAAATCAAGGGGGTAGCAACGCGTAAGGTCGCATCCAGTGCCAAGGTAATAAAGGTCAAAATGTCATTCATGCCCCAGCCCTCACCCAACGCCACAAGAGCCGCCGTACTAGTGGTTGATACATAAACTCCATTGCCCCGCTGAATAAAATAATCAAACCTTGAATCACAATGACCATATCACGCGTGACATTAGGCATTTCAAAAGCTAATTCCGCCCCACCTTGATATAAGGCACCAAATAAAAGTGCTGCTAAGATAATACCAATGGGGTGATTGCGCCCCATCAAGGCCACCGCAATACCGGCAAAACCATAACCGGCATTAAATCCCAAGACTAAACGATGCTGCACCCCTAATAGCTCATTAACACTCACTAGACCGGCTAATGCGCCACCTAATAACATCGCTAGCACCCAAATCTTACGGGGATTAATACCAGCATAAATGGCAGCATCTGGGTTCGCACCGACGGTACGAATCTCATAGCCCCAACGGGTTTTCCATAATAAAAACCACACCCCATAACAACACAAAAGCGCTAATAGCAGTGAAATATTCAAGGGGGAAGAATCAAAATCCACCCCAAAAAATCCCATAAACTCATGCCATTGCCACAGCTTAATATCATCAGGAAAAGAACGGCTCGCGGGGGTCATCTCACCGGGGACAGCAAATACATTCACCAGCAGATAAACCATTAAGGAGGCTGCAATGAAATTAAACATAATGGTGGTAATGACAATATGGCTATCCCGATACGCCTGTAAATAGCCCGGAATCGCTGCCCACGCTGCCCCAAATAAGGCACCGGCTATAATACTCAGCGGAATCACTATAAGAGCGGGTAAATAAGGACTCAGCCCCAAGGCGACTAACGTCACCCCTAAACCACCAATATACGCTTGTCCCTCACCCCCGATATTGAATAGCCCCGCATGAAAGGCAATAGCCACGGCGAGTCCGGTAAATATAAAATTAGTGGTGTAGTAAAGGGTATAGCCCCAGCCTTCTTGTGAACCAAAAGCACCTTGAATCATATAGTGAGCCGCTTCAATAGGATTCACATTGGTAATCAGTAAAATTAACGCGGTAAAGAAAAAAGCGGTTAGTAAATTAAGGCTCGGTAAAATAAATAAGGATAACCAACGTTCAGCGGTACTCGCTTTCATCCGTGTTGCTCCCCCGTTGCATTCGCCATGAGCATCCCCAATAAGGTCTCATTAACCTCTTCACGCGCCACCTCGCCGGTGATCATACCGTCGCACATGACAATAATACGATCCGACAAACTGATAATCTCGTCTAGCTCAACTGATACTAATAAAATCGCTTTGCCTCTAGCACGTAGTTCCATTAGCTGCTGATGGATAAACTCAATCGCACCAATATCGACGCCACGCGTAGGCTGTCCGACTAACAGCACCTCAGGCTCGGCATTGATTTCACGGGAAATAACGATTTTTTGTTGATTGCCGCCCGAAAAAGAAGCCGATTTAAGATAAGGGCTACGCGGGCGAATATCGAACTTCTCTGCTTGCTCAGCGTAAGTATTGAGCATCGCGGTATAATTCTGGCTCAGCCCTTTATTGTATTTAGGCTCACTCTGATAGCCTAAAATCTGGGATTCATATGCCTGAAAGGGTAATACTAACCCCATGCGGTGCCTATCCTCAGGGACATGGGCGACGCCCCAGCGGCGTACCTCAGCGGCATCAATAGGGGTTTTAGGGGTAATCATATGCTGACTATAGTGAATTTCCCCCGCCGTGGGGCTAATAATGCCGGCTAATACTTGAAGTAGCTCGCTTTGCCCATTACCTGAGACTCCGGCTACACCGACAATTTCGCCTGCATTGAGGTGAAAATTGACCTTTTTAACCCGCTCAACTCCACTAGCATCACGGACTACCAGATCTTTTACCCGTAAACGTTCTGTCCCTAAAGCTACCTCACTATACTCTACCGTATGGCGTACTTTACGTCCTACCATTAGCTCGGCTAGCTCAGCAATAGTGGTTTCAGCCGTTTTGCGATGCGCCACCATACGCCCTTGGCGCATGACAGATACCTGATCGGTAATCGCCATAATCTCACGTAATTTATGCGTGATCAGCAATACCGTGACCCCTTGAGCCGTGAGCTGGCGTAAAATAACAAATAGCTCATCCGCCTCTTGCGGGGTCAAGACTCCAGTAGGCTCATCAAGTATGAGAATACGTGCATTGCGATAAAGCGCTTTCAGAATTTCAATGCGCTGTTGTACCCCTACAGATAACTCCGCAACGGGTATATCGAGTGGCACTGCCAAACCATGACGCGCAATAATCTGCTCTAATTGTTGGCGAGCCGTAGCCGTAGTGGTTTTTAATAAGGCTCCCCCCTCTGCGCCTAGAATAATATTTTCTAAAGCAGTGAAGGTTTCCACCAGCATAAAATGCTGGTGAACCATACCAATACCAAGGCTAATGGCTTGTTGTGGATTACGGAGCTGTATTGCTTGCCCATTGACACGAATTTGACCCTTATCGGGTTGGTATAGCCCGTAAATGATGCTCATGAGCGTCGACTTACCGGCTCCATTTTCACCAATAATGCCGTGTACAGAACCACTCACAACCGATAAATTAATATCTTGATTAGCCTTGACGGCACCGAACTGCTTGGAGACTTCCAGCAGTTCCAATGCTAAAGAAGCGTTAGGATCAATACTCACAGCTATTCGTTTTCATATAGTCATGAATTTTAATTTTATCAGCGATAATATCGGCTTCAATCGCTGCCATTTTTTCCTTGAAAGGCTCTACAATCTTTTCATTGTGCTCATCGACTGCCCAGCCCACACCCTTCTCTGCCAGACCTAAGCTGACAATACCTGAGGTCCAAGTACCATCCATTTTGGCCTTAAAGGTGTCATAAGCTGCATTATCAACCCGCTTAATCATGGAACTTAGCATCGTGCCTGGGTGTAAATGGTTTTGGTTAGAATCCACACCAATGGCATATTTGCCATTATCTTTAGCGGCTTGATAAACACCAATACCTGTGCCACCTGCTGCGGCAAACACCACATCCGCACCGCGATCAAATTGTGACTTGGCTAACTCGCCACCTTTGGTAGGGTTATTCCAAGCGGCACCCGTGGAACCCGTCATATTTTGGAAGACTTCAATATCTTTATTCACATATTTTGCCCCTTGCTCATAACCACAGGCAAATTTACGAATTAAAGCAATATCTTGTCCGCCTACGAAACCAATTTTCCCCGTTTTAGAGGCTAAAGCAGCTAAGGCACCGACTAAAAAGGAACCTTGTTCTTCACGGAAGGTGACGGAACGCACATTGGGCTGATCCACCACGCTATCAATAATGGTAAAGCTGGTATCTGGGAATTCCTTAGCGACAACACCTAAGGCATTGGCTTGGCTAAAACCGACGGAGACAATGGGATCAGATCCCCGTTTAGCCATTTTACGAATAGCTTGTTCGATTTGAGAGTCATTGGAAGGCTCAAACTCACGCACTTCGACTTTAGTGTCTTCAGTAAAACGTTTAGCGCCATTTGACACGCCTTCATTAAAGGATTTGTCAAACTTAGTGCCTAAATCATATACAATAGCGGGACTAATCTCCGCGCTATAAGCCCAGGTGGGTAATAATAATGAGATAGCTAGACCTAACAAGCGGCGTTTCATAGTTGCTCCTTATTGGGGATGGTTAGCAAGAACGTGCTTGGGGTTCAACTATAATCGTTTTTAAACAATAAAGGTATTCCTTTCAAAGCGCTTTTTATCACCTTAATGCTGATGGGCTACAGCAAAGGATATTAAAATCACCAAACCTACCACTACAACTATGATAGCTAAGAGCATATCTGGCAAATAAGGCTTGAGACGTTGATGCAAGGATTGATAACTGTTTTTAATCCAGTCCCGCTGTTGAATCCCCTCATTAACCAATAGCAATAACAGCGCAATCCCGAAAGGTAGTAAATAATAAAAAATACGAAATATTAATAAAGTAGCCGCTAGCTCAGCCTTAGGGAGTTGAGTTAGGGTATTGAGCATCACTACTTCAAAGACCCCTAGCCCCCCCGGCACATGGCTTAAAATACCAATCACCATCGACATCACAAAAGCAGTTAGGGTTTCGATATAGCTCACACCAGACGGTAATAAAATATATAGGGCTAAGGCTACGGTGATAATATCCAGCACAGATGCGCCGGTTTGCATCAAGAGCATACGCGAGGACGGCATATCCACATACCATTGTCGCCATTGTAAGCGTCGACCTACTGGCCCCGCCCAAAGTGCTAACCCAATAATCCCCGCAACTAATAAACCACCCAAAGTTTGCACTAAACCGACGGCTAAGTGCCAACCCAACATTTGATCAAACATATGGCTCATCATTTCCGGGCGCAACAGCAAGACCACCCCAGCCATAAAACTAATCCCGAAGGTGAAAGTTACCGAGACCAGCACCATCACAGCGGCAATTTGCAGCGGTGTTAAACCAACCGCCGAATACAGCCGATAACGCACCGATCCTGCTGATACAATGGCAAGCCCCACACTATGCCCTACAGCATAAGCGGTTAATGAGGTAAAGACTACTTTTGAATTAGGTACACTCAGCTTTAAATAACGCAAGGCTAAGGAGTCATAAAGAGCCAAAATCCAATAGCCCACCCCTACGATCGCTAAGCCGCCTAATAAATGGCTTACAGGAATCGCCTTCACCGCTTCTTTAACCGCGCGAACATCTAAATCATGCAGCATGTGATACAAACTGCTAATCGCTAAAACAAACACTCCGAGAGTGAGTAAGGCGACTAGCCAATGCCAATTGAATTTAATATTTTTAAGATTCATTCTTATCCATGCTCTTTTAAGGGTGGGACTTAGAAATAAACGGACGTTGTTGCATGTAAGCAACTGTGTATGGCAGCCAAAACGGTATCGACCTCTAGCTCTCCATCACCGGCTACAATCACATCAGCCTGTAATCGATACGGCTCGACATAACACTCGTGCATCGGGCGCACGGTTGCAAAGTATTGCTCTAAAATGTCATCCACTGTCCGTCCACGTTCGCGGGTATCGCGCTGAATGCGGCGTGCTAAACGAATATCCGAAGGAGTATCCACATAAATCGATAAATCTAAATGCTTCATCACCGTGGGCAACGCAAATAATAAAATACCATCCAAAATAATAATGGGCGTGGGTAATAGTACCTGAGTATGCTCACTACGATCATGAATAGTGAAATCATAATGGGGTAAATCCACCGCTCTTCCCTGACGTAGGGACTGTAAATGCTCACTTAAGAGCGGAGTATCAATCGTATCAGGGTGATCATAATTACCGCGTAAAGTACTAGGGATATTACTTTTACAATGATAATAAGAGTCTAAACTAATCAAGGTAGTAGGTTTTAATGAATGGCTCACCACTGCTTGCGCTAATGTACTCTTGCCACTGCCGCTACCACCACAAATACCAATAAAACGAGGAGGTTGATGTATCACGCCTATAAACGTCCCAGCAAATCCGACGCTGCACTATAACAAAGCTTCTCACTCACGGCACCTCTACCTTGCCTAGACTCAACAATTCTTAGCAGACTATTCAGAAAATAGACAAAATTAAACAGATAATTCCGCCGTTTTGACAGCAAGGATGTATTTACAACAGCTACGAAAGCAATACCTGCTTACTTTTACTCAACTATTGATGGGCTAAGATGTTCATAGGGTAAGGCTATCGGATTACGCTCAAGTAGTAGAATATCGGGGTATTTACGATTGAGTTCGCGCTCACTTTGCGCAAAATAGATTTGAGTTTGATACAACAGCGTCAGTAATAGCGCCTTAACATGCTTTTCATCCATAGCCATTGCATCAAGGTTGGAGAGTAATTGTAAGACTCGCATCATTTCTCAGAAGTAGAAACTTTTGCTCTCCTAGTAATTCAACAAATTGTTGCATTTTATCGGCTGGAGAACCTTTGTCCTTTAAAGCTATTTGATAACTATCCGGGTAGGCATAGCGACGCAAAAAAGTTTGCAAGTGCATTTCAAGCTTACTGCTAAAACGCTGAAAAATAGCCTCATGCCCACCATCAGTATCAATACCGCTAAAATCCATGAACAATACTTGATAGCTATTACACGCAGGGGTAGGACTTTGCCCAATGGCTAACTGCCCGAATAAGGTTGAGAATTCATTTTTATAGGCGATATCGTAGTAATACTCCAACATCGATAGAAATAGGCTCTTACCAAAGCGACGCGGGCGCAGTAAAAATAAGTGGCTACCTGTTGCTTCAAGCTGTGGGATGTAGTGGGTTTTATCAATATAGACAAAGCCACCCGTAATGACTTTTTGAAAATTGCTTTCGCCGTAGGGGACTTTAAGATTCATGGGGCTAGCTCGGTGATTTTAGCTTAGTTTAGAAGCCCATTACACCTGAGACAACTCTAAAATACTTTGTGGGGGCTTGATGGAGTTATATACAAAAAAGCCCAACCTTCACCAGATTGGGCTTTGCTCACAAAGCTACATCATCAACGTTGAATTAGCGAGTGGTAATGAATGCGCCAGACTCGCCAGATAGACTACGAATTCGAGCTAAATTAGCACTGGCTTGATCGCGGCTAGCAAAAGGGACGCGTACTTTATAGAGGCCGCCCACATTATCCACTACCGCACTGAGGCCTACTGCTTGCATTTGACTACGCATACTCTGCGCTTTGCTGCTATTACCCGTTGCTAGTACCTGTACTGCATGCGAACCACTGGCACTACCAGAAGAACTAGAGCCACCACCTCCTGAACCACTATCTGAATAGCTGTCAGGATAACCTTCGGAACCTGAGTAATCATATTGTGGTTTAGCTTGTGCTTTAGGGCGACCATAATTGTCATACATATCATAGGAACCACTATTGCTGCTGGTATTGCTAGCGGTATTCGTACTGCTGGTATCATAATTAGTAATGCTACCATAGTTAGTCGTGCTATTAGTGCCATAATTCGCTACCGGAGTAGTATCCTCATAGCTAGTGCTGCCCCCATCATCATAGCCTTGTGTTGCCGCTTGATATTGGGATTGAGACTGTGCCGGCGGCGTATAGGCCGGTGCGGGCACATAAGTATTAGCCGTATAATTAGGTTGATACTGAGTCTGAGTATTATAGTTAGGTTGCTGCGGCTGTACTGTTGTGATCGTTGTCGTGGCTACTGTAGAGGTATTACTGCCTTGAACCAATGGCCCAGATTCTGGAATAGAGGCAACGGCATTAGTATCCATTTCCTCTATAGGTGCGGTAGAACAAGCACTTAGGGTTAGCGCCATCAGCGTTACTAATACGCCTACCTTTAATTGACTAGTCATATATTTTAAGCCCTTATTTTATTTAGTTATCACTTTATAAGACTATATTATTAGGGCAGAGTTCTTTGCACAAGCTCAGTATTTGAAATGATCGTATCCACTTGTCTGAAAGTTCTCAGCACCATGTACCCGCACAGCGGGCTTGGCTTCACTTATTAAACCAATCAGGGTGACTGGTAGATGAATAGCACTAAAATACTGATCTAAAAGGTATATTTTTTCAGATGGTAGGGTAAACAACAACTCATAATCATCCCCTCCCGCTAAAGCAAAGGCTTGACGTTGCGCTAAAGGCAATGGCTTTAATGCCTCTGAATAGGGCAAGCATGTTGCGTCTAATTCAATCGTCACTTGAGATTGCCGCGCTAAATGCCAAGCCTCGCTCACTAAGCCATCGGATATATCAATACAGGCATGAGCATGTTGAATCAGAAAATCAACCGCTGCTGTGCGAGCCGTAGGATAATTGAGACGCTCCATACAATAATGAGCTGCTGCCTCCGGCAAACTCAAACGCTCCTGCAAGAGCGCCAAACCCGCCGCTGCATCCCCTAAAAACCCCGTGACACATACCACATCCCCCACCTGAGCCTTAGAACGTAGCAACCGTGTACCTTGAGGGGCTAGACCCAAGATTTGTATGCTAATACTAAGCGCACCCCGTGTGGTATCCCCTCCAATCAAACTGAGCTGATGTGCATCAGCTATGGTTTTTAAACCTGTACTAAATCCTTGTAACCAAGCCTCATCCACCTCTGGCAAAGAAAGTGATAAGGTAAACCAACGCGCGGTAGCTCCCATAGCAGCCATATCACTAATATTGACCGCTAATGATTTATAGCCTACTGCATCAGCAGGCGTTGCCACCGGAAAATGGACACCGCTATTGGAAGTATCCACCGCTACGGCTAGCTCAAACCCTGCTGGTACTTGTACTAAAGCACTATCATCCCCATTACCGACTACAAGCGCAGAGTCATTACTTTCCCAGTGAAAATAACGCTTTATAATATCAAATTCAGACATGGTTACTACTGACCTCTAGAGACTGGAGTAAAAGTAAGGTGGTATTTCTGGAGTAGTCTTGGCGACAGGGGTGTATTATTCGGCATTACGACGCTCTAGCAAAGTCCCCCATAGCTACTATGGGGGACTGAAGTATTTCTGACTAGTTTAAACGATGTTTTACTGTTAAGGCACCGTACCCAATATCACATAGTTGCCAGATAATGTCGTATTAGTGGGGTGTAGAATAATATTGCCCGTAGCAATATTTAACTCATTACCAGGGCCTGCAAAAATAGTCACTCCATCCATATTAATATCGGAATTGGAATAGGCTTGGTACACATAATTTGCATTAAATAAGGTATTACCCTCGGCTAGTAAAACATTGGATAACACCGGACTCACATCATTATTGGGGCCATTAACGATAATATTTTTATCTAAATTAGCATTACCCGCCCACATTACTGCTTTGCTACCAGCCATTAATTGCGCTTGTGCGCCATAGGTCGGTGTCGAGCTTAAACGGAAATCTACCACGCTATTTAGAGTCAAACTCATCGCAATAGGCGCTTTAGTCATCACCGCTAAATGATTACGATGGCGCAATACCACATAGTAAGACCCATCATTGACTGCTGATATGAGCCATTGTGCACTATCATTGCTTGGATTCAGCACGAGTCCTTCACGCGTCAATAGTCCCGCCTTTTGTGCCACAATAGTACTAGGATTAGTCGCATCACGTAACTCGATTATCACCCAGTCTACAATAGCAGAAGCACCTGTGACGGCTAGACGAGTACTACTAACCACTTCATTTCCTGTGTAATTGAAAGCAGTATAACGACTATAAGGCTGTGTAGTAGGGATAAGATTCAGTACACGCAGACTATCATTCATTAGTGTGCTCACAGAATCATAAGGGCCTTGTAATAACCCCATGACGGAGAGGCTCACACCTTCTGGTGTATTGGTGACCGTAATCGTAAGCACTTGGGTATCCACCCCGCCCTTACCATCGCTCACCGATACCGTCACTAGATAGCTATTATTACCATCACTATCGGTTGGCGCTTCAAAATCAGGCGGAGTGATAAAGGTTAAAACACCCGTACTCGCTTGAATACTAAAGCGTGCTGCATCCACTCCCCCACTAATGCTATAAGTGAGCACATCATTATCGGCATCGGTTGCTGTTACTGTTGTAACCGTTTGTGTTCCCTCTGCTAAGGTAATACTTGCTGTATTTCCTCCGCCATTACTGGTAATCACAGGCGCTCTATTAGCCGGTGCAATAGGGCAGACATTAGCGATCGGCGTTACGAAATTACTAATTTGTGCCGCAGAAAGAGTGAAGGTAGAGGAGGTTTCATAGCGTCTAGGGCTAGTCTTAGATCCATCAGGATCAGAAGGATTACTTTCTATAATACCACTCCAAGAACCACCGACAGAGGCAATGGCTGCAGCCGCGCCATCACGCTCATCTGCTGTGCTTCCATTAGGTAGCGTAAGCGATACCATTGAAAACTTAACACCTTGGGCTTTTAATAGATTGTAGATAGTAAAATTTGACCCATCATTCGGCTCGTAGCCATACCCCACGCCATCAATCATAGAAGAACCAGCAACAGACCCGTCTCGATAGGCATCGGTGAAAATGACGATTTGTAAGGGGCGACTTAAATCACGGCTCAGCTCCTTGAGGGGGCTTAGAATAAAACTTGAGGTGGTGCTGGCATTGCCGTCAAGCGCATAGCTCAACTGATTCACAGCGCCCGCTAGGTTGTCCTCAGTATAATTATAAATGCTGGGAAATTGGCGTACAGGTGAGGAGAGTGCCGCCGTTGAGAAGTCTCGCTCTAGAGAGAGATACTGTCCATAATTGGCTAAGAGTACACTACCACCAGCAACGGGGCCTGCAAAATGAGCGACAGCAATACGGGTGGCTGGATTAGCAGTACGCAGCGCATTACCAATACTCACCACCGTTGCGGCATATTCAGTATATTCTGCAGCAAGGACAGAGCCTGAGTTATCCAAGAGAAAAATGACATCAGTACCCCCGGTAGCCGTACAGCTCGGAGTTCCCCCAATAACAGGCAGCTCAGGCAGATTAGTCACTGTTACAGCAATGGCCTGCATATCTGTGCCACCTTTGCCATCGGATACAGTCACTTGAACATCATAAACATTATTAGCCCCAGCATCGGTGGGAGCCTCATAATCGGGAGCTGAGACAAATTGTAAGACACCCGTACTACTATTAATGGTGAACTTAGCCGCATCAGCTCCACCTGTAATGCTATAGGTTAAGGTGTCCCCATCCGCATCGGTGGCTGTTACCGTTGTTACTGCGGTTTGGTTTTCTGGCACACTAATAGCGGCGGTATCACCCCCCCCATTACTCGTAATCACAGGCGCTCTATTGCCTATTAATACGGTGACAGCATAATCCTCCACCTCACCATTACTCGCATTACTGACACTATTAAGATCTGTAGTGGTTGACCATCTAAAGCGAGCATAGGTCTGAGTAGTAACGGCATTAGTAGGTACATTGACATTAAAACTGATCACACCCGTTGCAGCGTTAGTATCGCCCGTAGCATTATCTTGTATATTGACAGCGACTTGCTCACTAGCCTCCCACACTCCATTGCCATTCCAATCGATCCAACCTTGCAAAAAGCCACCAGCGCCTGCGACGGTTGCCGTAATCGTAGCGGTTTGTCCCTGCTTCAATACGGGGAAAACAATACCATCGTCATCGCTACCATCACCAGTAGCTCCGATACTAGCAAGGCTTGCCGTATCATCATCGATAGCAGCACCTAATAAGATACCGGGCACGATTTGATGAAGTGTTTCACCATAGCTATTCGTACCTGTCCCATTAGCACTTACACCTGTAATGGGCGCATCTGATTTATCAATTTGAACCGTCGTATTAGTACAAGCATTAGTACCCGTAAACCACATACCATTAGATGCCGCACTACCACAGAACCAGTTAGCAGAACTCAGCTCAGTATCATACATTTCAAACCGGATAGAACTCACCGACACGGTAGTAGGCAAAGAAATGTCTACACTTCCATTCGTCATTGTCGTCGCAGCAAAATTATTGCCCGAACGCGACAACCCCGTCATATTACTCACATTAGCGGCTTGTAATGTATAGGTGCCTCCACTTGATAAATTAATGACTAATTTAACAGACTCACCATAGCCATATATGCCATTAATTAATCCTGTTTTAACCAAAGCGGATAGTTTAAAGTTCAAACCATGTACCGGTTGATTAAAGTCCATTAAGTATTGATATCCAGTTCCGCCGGGGGAAACCTGATCAGCAGTACCAAAACCGAGTATGGTGGCATTCACTTTCCCGAAGTTATATGCCGAACAGGCTTTCACATTTTGTCCGGCATTCACTTTAGTCACGGTTGAAGTTATGGGAGTACCTGTCCAAGGAGCAGGATTGGCGGTCGTCGATAAATCCATACTACCGCAGGTCTCTACCACCATAGTCGCCTGAGCGATATTTCCGAAACTGAACAATAATATAGCTATGATCAGTTTTAGTAATGTGGGAGGGTAGGTAGATGATATATTTTTTAGCTTGAGTAGCTCAAATATTTTAGACATAAATCAACCTGTTATTTATTTTTTATATTCAACTATCGTTTGATACATATATTATTTTATGCCTTATATAGTCAAATAAAAACCATAAAAACACAAGGTGTTCTATAAATTTAATTAATTAATGATTAGGTTATCGGCGTTTTTTACATAAAAACAACTCGCTATTTTTGCCCCACTATTGCTACGGTTCAGATAATAACAAGCTACTACCCCCATCATCCTTGAGCTAGCTCACTACGCGCTTGTTTAATAATTTGATAGGAGGCGCTCAAAGCTAGACTAGCCATGACGACCGCGACCATAAAATCAGGCAAACCAGATTGTGTACCTAATACCCCTAAGGCTGCCAACATAACCGCAATATTACCAATGGCATCATTGCGGCTGCATAGCCACACGCTACGCATATTGCTATCACCTTCGCGCCATGCATACAGCATAACTGCCACGGTCACATTGGCAATGAGTGCTAGCACACCGACTACTCCCATGGTGGTAGCCTCTGGCACACTATTATTCATCAATCCCCATAGTGCATCGCCTAATACCCACACGCCAAACAGCGCCATGGTCGAGGCTTTAATCAACGATGCGCGGGCGCGTACTAGAGTCGCCATACCTAATACCCATAGGCTAATGCCGTAATTCGCCGCATCGCCCAAGAAGTCGAGTGAGTCAGCTAGTAAAGCGGACGAATTGGCCTTAAGACCGTAAATAATTTCTACCCCAAACATGAGGGCATTAATAATCAACGCGACCCACAGCACCTTACGATAGCGCTCATCGGGTACTGCCTCGGTACTACAATCATGATGATCACAAGCCATGTTCTTGCTCCTAAATTACTATTAGGTTTATGCTAAAGTCTGTAGTCACTACAGAGTCAAGCTATGACAAGTGAATTAACTATAGGCGCACTGAGTACCGCCTCAGGGGTGGCGATTGAAACTATTCGCTATTATGAAAAAAGCGGCCTACTGGCTAAAGCCAAGCGTAGTCTGAATGGTTATAGGCGCTATGGTGCCCTCGATATTCAACGCCTGCGCTTTATCCGTCGGGGGCGAGATTTAGGCTTTAGTATTGAAGAATTGAAAACCCTATTACAGCTTGCCGATCACCCTACTCAGCCCTGCGCCCAAGCGGATGCCTTGGTACAAAACCATCTCACCGAAGTCAAAGCGAAAATCCGCGATCTGCAAGCTATTCAGCAAGTACTTGAACAATTAGCCGAATGTGACAGCCATAATGCAGAGCATTGCCGTCTATTAGAAGTATTAGATCATCGTAGCTGTTGTTCGCCTGTTGATTTTGCTTGGGTCACTGTATCAGAGGCCTAAACCCAACTATCATGCGTCTAAACAGATCAGCATAGGGATAGTCTTAGCTATCCCCAGCCTATAGCCAATGCGTTTAGCTCATAGCTCAGTACTAATGAAAGCCATACGTTGACCATGGTTTGACTTCAGCATCGACATTACCGAGCAGCAATACACTGAGTCCTGTCGCCGTCGCTTGTAGAATAATGGTTTTATAATTTTTAACCCCGACATTGACCGTCCCAGAGCTAGGCGCTGAGGTCTTATCGTTAAGAGTACCCAATGTGCCTGCAAACTCAATGGGGCTAAATACATCCAGTGTCAGGCTAGCACTGTTCATGGTATAGGTACTTTTGAACTCATGCTGCATTTTAAAGGTTAAATTACTCACATCAGTGGTGTAGCGAAACTTGATTGATTCATAGGTATGCTGAATAGTGCTGCCTCCTACTGTGGCGGTATAGCTCAGATTATTACTATTGAGCGCCTCATAACTTTTGCGCTCCTCCAAGCTATTCACCAAGCTGGTATCCAGTAAACCATTGATCACATCATAATCACTGCTATTAGTAGAGCGGGATTTGAAATCTTTAAACGTAGTGCTCTGCCCCAACGTCCACGCCTGCACATAAGCGGCTTGGGCTGAGCTATTAAATGCAGGCAAGGAGCTGCTCGCAAAACTCACCTCCACACTAATACCACCCGACATATAGACCGTATCGCCATTCGTACAATTATTAAAAGTAATAGTGTACAGATCTCCCTCTGATACCTTTTTATTCAGGTCATTGTCCTGATAATCCAAGGTATAAGTTCCCTCCGAGCATAATGGGACTGTGAACTTACTACCATTAAAGCTAGGGGTCGCTTTAGTAATAAAGCTCAGCAGGTCATTCTGCATATGTATATTAGTCATATACACCCCCACCACTGCATCAACTTGAGCACGCGACAAACTACTAGGGGTAGGTGTCGGAGTGGGCGTAGGAGTTGGTGTTGGGGTGGGTGTCGGCGTAGGAGTCGGTGTTGGGGTGGGCGTAGGTGTGGGGGTTGGAGTGGGCGTAGGTGTAGGCGTCAGCGGGCTAGGAGCAGAAGAGTTGACCGTACCACCTCCACCACAAGCAGCTAATACAAAAACTAGGGGTGCTACTACAATAAAATTAGTCTTAGACATAGACTTGCTCTATTTTTTATAAATTTAATTTATTAACAGTCTAGCAAGGTTAAGCCAATAACTCAATTCTAGATGATTACTGGTGATCTATAGAGTGATTTTAACCCTAATCCATAGACTAGCCCCCTTTGCTCCTACAGTAGATAAGACTTGCTTATTGCTCAACTGATAAATGGGGCTGCAAAATCTCATAGATCGCAGGACGTTGGGTGCGAATCTCCTCCACCGTTAAACCCTCTAGGGAATGCGGGTACTTTAACCAAGCCTCGGTTTCATACAAATAGTAATCTGGTTCGCGCTCGGTTTGATTGCGACTCGGTTTGTAATAAGGCACTGCAACCCGAATATCTTCTGGTGCATTTAAACGAGTACGACGCTGTAACTCATTAATAATCGCTTCGATTGAGCGCCCAGTATCAAATACATCATCTACAATCAATAAGTTATCATGGGATTGAATGTTTTTAACTAAATAATTGAGACCGAATACTTGTACCTGCTTAGTTTGCTTATCAATCCCACTATAAGAGGAGGTACGAATGGCAATATGATCGGTATGTACCCCGTAAAAATCTAAAAATTCCTGCACCGCAATTCCCATCGGCACTCCGCCGCGCCAAACCGCCAACATAAAGGTGGGGCGAAAACCACTATTGAGTACCTGTACGGCTAGCTCAAAGGAGTCTTCGAGTAATTGTTGTGCGCTTAAATATTGCTTGCTAATCATCACTACACTCCGAGCCATAAAGTGCGTTATATTCTCTAGCCTGTCCGTGCAACGCAAGCCCTACTATGAAAAAACATTTTCTAGATGAAGAAACTCTACTCCTTGATGCGTTTCGTTTAGGCGTTAAGATTTACGAAAGTGGATTTCGTCCCACCTTTATCGTCGCACTGTGGCGCGGCGGCAGTACGGTGGGGATTTATGTACAGGAATGTTTACAGACTTTAGGGGTTAAAACGGATCATATTGCCCTGCGCACTTCGTATCGTGGTTTGCCGCATTATCAAAATATGGTCAGCTCACCGACCACTGAAATTCGCGTACATGGCACGCAGTACTTGATGGAAAATCTCAATGTGACTGACAAACTCTTGATTGTCGATGATGTGTTTAGTACCGGATTAAGTGTACAAGCGGTGTTAACTCGACTGCGCACCCATTTAAAACGCAATATGCCTCATGATGTACGCATTGCGACACCTTGGTATCGCCCTACTTTTAATAAAACAGAACTCCAACCCGATTATTATCTGCACACCACTGAAGACTGGCTGGTCTTTCCGTATGAAATGAGCGGCCTGAGTTTAGAAGAAATTGAACAGCATAAGCCTTTCTTGATTCCGCTAATGCATGAAGTACGGATTCACGAAACGGATGACTAAGCATTGCTAGGCTGACTACCAATCTGCATATAAGCGTCCGGGATTAAAAATATACTGCGGATCTAGTGCTGCTTTGACGCGCCGTTGTGCTTGTACTGCTGCATCGGCCTGTGGTTGAAAGGCACCCACACCCGGCAAACGCCCTCGATATAGGGTTGCCTGTCCGCCTTGTTTACTCGCAATATTCCGCATTAGATTTACGGGCATATTACTATATACCCAACGCTGCGCTCCTGCCCAATCCAGCAAAGCGTTACCCTCTAAACGACTCGCTACCTGCGTAGTAGGTTCCACCGACAAGCGCCAAAGGGGGCGATCATATTGTTGGAAAAACTCGTGGGTTTGATTGCGTAATGATTGCCAAAACTCATCAGCATCCGGCACCTCCTCACCCCCGATGCCAGAATGAGTCTCCTTCACTTGACGCTCTGTAGCACTAAAGCGGATATAGAGGCAATCATCAAAATAACAACAGCCACTCAAAGGTGGAGCCGAGCGGCGTAGAGCCAGTACATAATCTAGAGCCTCATTCAGCGGCATTTCTAAGGCAGTAGTGAGCGAGTATTCGGGTTTTGTGACTACCTTAAGGGTCACATCCAGCATCACCCCTAAGGTTCCAAGCGCTCCCACCATTAGGCGCGGCACATCGTAGCCCGCTGCGTTTTTCGCTGTTTGCCCCCCAAAACTCGCAACCTCCCCAAACCCGGTAATCATAGTCGTGCCTAACATATGGTCGCGCACGCCGCCCCACCACGGACGAGCAGGCCCTGCAAGACCGGCTGCAATCACCCCGCCAATGGTAGATACCGGAGAAAAGCGCGGCGGCTCAAAGGCTAACATCTGCCCTTGTTCGGCTAACATGCTCTCTATTTGCTCTAAAGGCGTACCACTACGCGCTTTAATAAATAGCTCCGTTGGCTCATACGCCATCACACCGACATGTCGTGCCGTAGACAGCACCTGTTTAGCGCTACATTCGTTACCATAAAAATGCTTACTACCACTACCCATAATCAGCAATGGGCGACGTGCCTCAAGCGCATCACGTACTTGTTGTTGTAATGATTCACTGATATCCATGTCTTGCCCCAGATTAAAAACGCGGAGATTCCTAGGGGGGAGTCACTCCCCAGGTTTAATAAACCTTCAGGATCAAAAGCCCGCTTTAAAGCACGAAATACCTGTCAATAAAGCATCCGCATTCATTAAATTGCCGACCTAGAGTTAGGTCTTGTCCTACTCTAGATCATGTTTTCAGTTATGAGCTACTCACATGACCCTATAGAGCGCTAAGATAGGCACTCAAAATAGCTGGGTATGGCGTAGGCTCCTCTGCCCTATTAGCAGCATATGAAATAAAAGATATCTAAATAGTCATCCGTCCGCTGTGAATAGTTACCACTTTAATGCTTAACCTATTATGGATAATCAAACCTCATTTGAGGCAATGCCCTGATAAGTGTATCCTATTTGCGGCATAAATTGCGTATCTTCCCCTGAGATAGAGGCTAAAAATTGTTGACGCTAGTATTCATTGCTCTAGGCGGAGCCTGTGGCGCTTTGCTACGTTATGGCACCGCTAACCTCCTAGTAGCCGCACTAGGACGAGAATTTCCCTATAGCACTTTAGTTATTAATATTCTCGGTTCATTTCTAATCGGTATCTGTGCGGTGTGGTTTTTGCAGCGTGAGTGGCTGAGCCTTCCCTATGCACGTGGGGTGATTGTTGGGGTATTAGGGGCTTACACCACTTTCTCTACCTTTTCCTTGGATACGTTGATTTTATTGGAGGCAGGAGAGTGGCTCAAAGCTGGGATTTATGTTTTGAGTAGTGTTCTATTATGCCTACTCGCAACAGGGTTAGGTCTTATGTCGGCACGAGCTTTCTAAAACTAGGGTCGATTACTATCGCCCTAGTTTTTCGTTCCTTTATTATTGTTTCTCAGCGGTGTTTTTTAGCTCTTTATCTAAAAGCTTTAAATCCTCTGAGCGATCCGCTTTCATATGATATTTCTTTAATAACTTATTATGCTCTGCTAAAGCTAATGAACGCTCAATGACAACCTCATAACCACTAGAGCTGGTTAAAGTAATAAAAGGGTCTTGAATAGCATTCATCATTTTATAAAACTCACTAAAGTTATTAAAATATTGACCATTCACTTTATCGACTATCATACTTGCATCATGAAAACCCACATTACTACTAGAGGCGAGTACTCTAGAAATACGTACATACTCTGTTTGCTTGGGTTGATCTAATTTATCAAACTCTGAGCGTGTTAAACAACGATCAGCAATTTTGCGCGGTGTAAAGACAAAACCACCATAGACCCAATAACGTGGTTGCTCATCGTAATTATAATCGGTGTGATCAGCGCTCATTAGTGGCATCGTAATATCCAGTTTTTTATCATCTCGTAATACTTCAAGCTTTAGCGTTTCCCCTACCTGTAGCATGTCGATCTGATGAAAGAAATTAATAAAGCGATCAGGTAAATACATAATACTACCATTACTCTCAATCGCATATTTATCGACACGAGTAATAATATCACCGGCCTTAATAAACTTTTCGGCATCCGTATCCGCGCACACACTGGTCACTAAAATACCGGGATCACCGGCTTTTAAATTATATTTTTTCCGCATGGAGGGATTGAGTAATTCTTCCGTGATCAAAGCCAAACGTGGAAAACCATCATACTTACCATCTGCCAGATCAGTTAAAAAATGATTCAAAATACTCGTTGGAATAATATAACCAATATTCTCCTCACCATTACCCGCAACCTGCATCACGACACCGACTACCTTACCATCCGATAATACCGGCCCCCCGCTATTGCCGGCATTGATTGCCGCATCAATTTGAATAGCTTTAAACATTAAATCACTATGGGCATAGGTTTGATATTCAATGCGTGACACAATACCCTTAGTAACACTAAGGCTATCTCCCCCAGTTGGAAAACCATAGACCGTCACTTCTTGGTGAATATCGGGTAGTCCACCAATGGGAAGCGGCTTTTTATCCGTAAAAAAAGCTTTATCTTGTACTTTTAAAATAGCTAAATCAGCCTCATGGGTTACAAACTCAACCTCGGCCTCATAACGCTCAGGTGCACCATCACGTTGTACTTCAATAAAAGTACCATTCGCCACCACATGAGCATTGGTAATAATGCGATTACCCTCAATCAAAAACCCACTGCCAATACGTGACTCTGAGCCAGAATTCCACGGGGTAAACGAATTAAATACTTCGGCGGTGGTATAAATCTTTACCACAGAATTAGCTAATTGCCGCAGCTCTTCGCTGGTGTTTATCTTAGGGGCTGCCCACACCGGGGACATTGAAATTAAAACCCACCCTAACACCCAAACACCCAAAGTACGGGTGCTAATTAATTTTTTCATATCAATCCTTTCTTAATGAGGCGCTTAGGGCGGACTTCAGGGCACACCTTAAGGCTCATTATTTTAATGGCTACTCTCATCCTCAAGTGGGCGCTCCCACGTATGATCGGTGTAGTAATGGCGGTTAAAACGATCTGCCTGTAATAACTCAAGCACTTCTTCTTGCACCTGTCGAGCCTCAGACACAAAGGCCGGACTCCCGCGTTCGGCTTTAATTTTGCCTAATGCATCGACTAACATTTCATCATGAATCACAAATTGCAAAGCCTTGCGCTTAGCCTGATAAGCTCGCATACCTAATGCCCTCAAGACCTGCTGTCCTAATTGCACGGAAGAACGAAACATTTCACGCTCTACATGATCGACGCCTAAGAGCTGAAGTTCCTGATAATTAAGCATATCATAAGCCCGAACATATAATTTCAAATTAGGATAGTTCTTTTTAACAATACGAATAATATCCTTTACTTTTTCACGTTCATCGATGGCGATCACTAATACTTGAGCCGTAGCAGCACCGGCTACCTCTAATAAATCTGCTCGACTAGCATCCCCATAAAAGACCTTAAAGCCAAAGGCTCTTACTCGTTCAATATGAGCAGTATTATTATCTAATACCGTCACTGGAATATTATTAGCAACGAGCAAACGTCCTACAATCTGACCAAAACGCCCAAAACCGGCAATAATCACCGGCGTATCTTGCAGCTCTACCAGTTTAGCATCCTCACCAATTTCTAGATGCTCTGGTAATTTAAGGCGCGGCTGTAATAGGCGCTCATTAAACATGACTAATAGTGGGGTACTTAACATCGATAAAGCAATCGTGACGGTTAAAAGATCTACCCAATGAGAACCCAATACCCGACTTTGTAAGGCCAAATTTAATAATACAAAGCCAAACTCGCCCCCTTGAGCCAAACAAAAAGCAAACCAATAACGCTCACTATGACTAATACGATAGATTTTAGCTAATAAGAATAGCAGAATAAATTTAACCGCTACTAAACCCACCACCAAACTCGTAATTAACTTAGGCTCTTTGAATAATAAATTAAAATCAATATTAGCCCCTACCGACATAAAAAACAGCCCCAGTAATAAGGCCTTAAATGGCTCAACTGTGGCTTCTAATTCATGGCGATATTCGCTATTGGCTAATACTACACCCGCAATAAAAGCACCTAGTGCAGGGGATAGACCGACCATACCCATTAATAAAGCAATGCCTACTACTAACATTAACGCAGCGGCAGTAAATATTTCTCGTAAATGGCTATCGGCAATAAAGCGTAATATAGGTCGAAGTAAAATTCTACCGCCTAAAATAATACCGAGTATTACTGCGATAGTAATACCCGCTTGCTGCCAATCAGGTAAATCACCAATAAGACTACCCGAATGATCAGCAGCCTTTTTACTTTTAGTCGTGGCTGTAGCGAGTAAAGGTAAAAAGGCAATAATCGGAATAACGGCAATATCTTGGAATAACAACACGGCAAAACTAGCTTGCCCGCTTTCACTTTTTAAATGCTGCCGCTCCATTAATAACTGCAAGGCAATAGCGGTGGAGGATAGGGATAAAATTAAACCAATGGCTATTGAGGCTTGCCAGGTTAAAGCTAAGACATAAAAACCAATAGCCGCTAATACCCCCGCTGTTACGACTACTTGTAGCCCACCTAAACCTAAAATAGGGCCACGCATACGCCATAACACGGAAGGTTCTAACTCTAAACCAATCAAAAACAGCATCATTACCACACCAAATTCGGCGATGTGCATAATGCTTTCTGGATTTTTAACTAGACCAAGGACAAATGGCCCAATGACAGCACCCGCTATTAAATAGCCTAATACCGCGCCTAGTCCTAAGCGGCTCGCTAAAGGTACAGCAATCACACCCGCAGCGAGAAACACAAAAGCCTGCAGCATTAGCTCCATGTATCACCCCGCTGCAGGGCTAACAGTGAATTACGATACTGTTCTGCGTATTGAGCCAATTGTTTTTCGGACAGACTATCCGCCTCATATACGACAAAAGGCTCTAGATAGTGCATACCGCATAGATTTGCGGTTTGCTCAAAAGGGGCAAGTAATTGTTTAATGGTAAAACGATTCAATCCCCCGGCTTGATAAGAGCTACGACTCCCACCCGCACTTAGGGCATTCATGAGATATTTACCTTTTAAAGTCACCGCCGTCGAGCCATAACCAAGACCATGTTCTAGTACTAAATCCATCCACTCTTTTAACAGCGCCGGAATGCTATACCAATAAAAAGGATGCTGAAACACAATCACATCATGCTCCATTAGCAATCCCTGTTCCCGCATCACATCAACCATAAAATCAGGGTAGTGATGATATAAATCATGCACTTTTACCCCTTCTAACGAGCGGACAGCATCCGCAAGATAAGACTGTGAGCGAGAATGCTCAAAAGCCGGATGGGCTAATAACACTAGAATACGCTGCATAGGCTAGCCCTTGAGTAGTAACATAGGTGGCACATTTAATAATCCTCGCAAACTCCAAAAACCCGCTAAACCAACCAACACCATCCCCGTGATGGCTCCTAATAAGGGTGGCAGTGGGTTAAAAGCCCCTACTAAATCAAATAATTGTAAGGCAATAATACTGCCTAACACACTCGCTATAAGCCCCGCTAATAAACCTGCTAATGCTCCAATCACCATAAACTCAATGCTAATACGTTGTTTTAGCTCGGTATGTGAAGCCCCCATGGATTTTAAAATGGCGATTTCACGTTGCCGTTCAGAGCGTTGCGATTGCAAAGCGGCAATCAAGACCACCACACCCGCGACTAAAGTGAATAAGAAAATCCCTTGTACCGCAAAGGTAGCTCGATTAATTAAGGCGCGAATCTGCTCCATAATAGCCGATACATCAATCGCTGTAATACTCGGATACTGCTGAATCACTTGTTGCAGTAGATTTTGGTTATCTTTTGGTACATGAATACTAGTAATATAGGTATGAGGCAAGTCTTTCAATAACTGCGGAGCCGCTACCACAAAGAAATTAGGTTGTAAGCTATCCCATTTTACCTCACGCACACTCGTCACCGCCTGCTCGAAACGCTGTCCGGCAATATCGAAGGTAAGACGATCACCCAGACCAAAACCTAAGGTTTTACCGACCCCTTGCTCAATCGAAAACCCGTCTTTCGTATCTGCGCTAAACCATGTCCCTTGCAGCACGGTATTACTCGCGGGTAATTCGCTAAAAGAGGATAGATTAAACTCCCGATTGAGTAGTTGTTTGGCTTCTGGATTCTCAAATTGCTCTTGGGTGATTTCCTTACCATTCACTGCGATGAGACGCCCTCGGATCATAGGATAGAGTTTACCCTCGAATTGGCGCTCTTGTAATGCTTTTACTAAGCCCGGTTGGTCTTGAGGTTGGATATTAATCAGAAACTGATTCGGTGCATTCGCAGGCAAACTCTCTTCCCAACGATTGACTAGATCAGTACGAATCGTGGTCAATAATAATAGGCTAAAAAATCCGGTAGCAAAGACCACTAATAATAATACCGAACGCCTAGCTCCCCGAAACACTGCTAACCAGCGCCATGAAAAATGCCAACTTAAATAACTGACTAAGCGCACTAAGCCCAAAGCGGCTAACCAGAAAACACCCAACCCTACCACTAAACCACCCAAAATCCACAGTGCCAGCAAAGGGTCTTGTGCCTGCAACCAAAACAATCCATACAGTGCGGGTACTAAGGCGATTAGCCAGCCTTTAAGTGGTACACGAATGGTATTAAAACGCTGTTGCAGAATTTGAATCGGCTCAGTATTGAGTAATTGCCAAATATAGGGCAAAGCAAAACCCAATAATAAAATCACGGCGGTTAAAAAGCCTAACCACACCGGACGCCAGCTCGGTAAGGGCAAGGTTTCATGGATCACCTCAGCTAAACGATCCGCCAGCAAGAATTGCAAGCCATAGCCAATAGCTGAACCTACTAATGCCGCTAGCAAGGCCAAAACCAGTAAAGAAATAAATTGTTCACGCATTAAATTGCGTCGTGATTGCCCCATAGCTTTAGACACTGCGACGGCTACGGTTTCTTTTCTTACTAAACTCGCACTAGTTAAGGCAATGGCTGTAGCAGCAAGTACCACACTTAATAGGGAGGATAATCCTAGAAAACGCATCGCACGCTGTAAGGACTCCTGCACACTAGGTAAACCATCTTCTAGGGTACGTACTTGCTCGGTAGATTTTAATTGCGGTTTTAGCCACGCTTGCAGACTCTCAATACTTCGGCTATTACCAGCATAGTAGTGGTTATAACGCGCACGACTCGCGATGGTGACTAAGCCGGTAGCGGGTACATCTGCCGCATTCATTAAGATCACGGGTGAAATTTGTAAAAAGCTCGTACCTCGATCCGGCTCTTGAATCAATAACTCGCTTATGGTGAATAGGCTATTACCCAGCTCAATTTGATCACCGATTTTTAGTTGCAACATATTCATCAGAGCTGGTTCAGCCCATACCTCACCCGCCTTGGGTAAAGTGGTCGCTAGGGTGTAAGGTTGCCCTAATGCTTTAGCTAGGCGCACCTCGCCCTTTAAGGGATAAGCCCCACTGACAGCCTTCACCTCTACCAACTGCATGGCATCAGCGGTACTTGCCATGCTATTAAACTTGAGCATTTGCGCGGTGCTTAGACCTTGCTGCTCGGCCTGTTTAATAAAATCCTCACTCAATGGGCGCGTCGAGGTCAGCACTAAATCGCCCCCCATGAGTTCCACCGCTTGCGATCGCATCGCTTCCCCGACTCGGTCGGTAAAAAATCCTACTGCCGTGACCACCGCGACGGACACGATCATGGCAATGAGTAATAAACGCATTTCTGATAAACGCCAGCGCCGCAGCCACAGCGTCCAGTGATAGGAAAGGTTCATACGGAACCTCCTTGTCGAACAAGCACGCCATCGAGGTGATAATGCGCCTGACAGCGGGCAGCGAGTCCCTCATCATGTGTCACCATGACTAAGGCCGTACCTTGATCGTGTACTAAACTAAACAGTAGCTCTTCTACTTCATGTCCGGTGGCGCGGTCTAAATTGCCGGTAGGTTCATCGGCAAATAACAGTTGTGGCTCGATCACAAAGGCTCTAGCAATAGCCACCCGCTGTTGCTCGCCTCCTGAGAGTTGGGTAGGAAAGTGATTGAGACGCTCGCCTAAGCCCACGCGCTGCAATGCCTTAGTAGCCCGCTCACGCACACTCGCATCGTTACTTTGTAACTCCAAGGGCAGCATGACATTTTCAAGGGCGGTTAAATTATCTAATAAATGAAAGGACTGAAATACAAAGCCGATTTTACCGAGGCGTAGTTGAGCGCGTTGATCTTCGCTTAATGTCCCTACTTCAGTGCCGAATAGTTTAATCGAGCCTGAGGTTGGGGTATCTAAAGCAGCGAGTAAGCCTAATAAGGTGCTTTTGCCTGAGCCTGAAGTTCCCGTGATAGCAATAGACTCCCCTGCGTGTACGGCTAAATCAATGCCGGTCAAAATGGTGAGCATTTTATCGCTGGTGGGGATAGATTTAGTTAGAGTATTAGTCTCAAGAATAATATTTTTCATCATTTAAGAGGTTTTCCATGCAATTACGTGGATTATTCATGGTTATTATCACCCTGTTTTTGAGCTGGAGTAGTCAAGTGTTTGCCAATGAGCCGAACTCAACACGCACGCTATTAGTCTGGGGTGACAGCCTAAGTGCCGCCTATGGTATCAGTACCGATGAAGGCTGGGTGCAATTACTCCAATCTAAACTGGAGAATACCGAGGGAGCTAGCGATATTAAGGTGGTCAATGGCAGTGTCAGTGGCGAAACCACTAGTGGTGGCTTAACCCGCTTTCCGGCGCATTTAGATACCTATAAACCTAATTTTGTCATTCTAGAGCTAGGTGCGAATGATGGGCTACGTGGCTTATCGGTTAAAGCCATGCGTAGTAATTTAGACCAGATGATTCAAATGGCACAGAAAAGTGGGGCAAAAGTCGCCTTACTCGGTATGCATATGCCGGCTAATTTCGGGCGTTTATACCGTGAGCAGTATGATAAGACTTTTGTGGATTTAGCCGAGCAATATCAATTACCTTTTAATCCATTTTTCTTAGATGGAGTGGCTTTACAAGAGGATTTATTATTACCCGATGGTTTACATCCGAATGCTAAAGCACAGCCTAAATTATTAGATAATATCTGGCCGATAGTAGTGGAGCTATTAGATTTGTAACTAGTATCATCACCTAACTACTCACCTAGAAGTAATCGTACCTTTAAAACTACTCCAGAAACATACGATTACTTTTATTAGGTACTTATCAAGCTATCAGCCTCGAAATAGGACATTATTCATGCTAGAGCGATGGGTTATTTATGCGTTTATCTCTATGTTTTTTGCCGGATTTACTTCTGTTATTGCCAAACAAGGACTAGCCGGTATTTCGGGTGAATTAGGATTAACCATACGTACCCTATTTGTATTTGTGCTGGTCTTAGGTTTCGCGTGGGTTGCTATACCTACAGCGGACTGGAGTAAAGTTAATTCGACAAATTGGTTATGGCTTGGGTTATCGGGTGTCACTACGACTTTGTCATGGATATTTTATTATAAAGCGCTGAAAGAGGGAGATGTTGCAACCGTAGCTCTCATTGATAAAGGCAGTGTATTGATTGCTATGTTAATGGCGTGGTTGCTACTCAAAGAGGTGATTACAGTACGCATGTTATTAGGTGCGGGGCTGATTGTCGCAGGTCTATTAGTTATCGCTAAAAAATGATAGCAATGTTATCACTTAACTATCAAACCACAGTATAGGTTGACAGCTATGGCTACTCTGATTGTCAGGAACATCAGCGATGAAATCGCTCAAGCTTTAAAACTACATGCCAGCCAGTTAGGTATTAGTGCTGAAGCTGCTCACCGTCAAATTTTAGAGCAGGTACTAATGCGTCCTAAGAAAAAAAACTTTCTCACGCTCTTAACAGAGATGCCGAATGTTGGCAAAGATAGCGACTTTGAACGGATACAATAGAATACTTTCTCGAAATAGTTAACTTTTGATAAAAACAAGGTGAGGATAACCATATGTGGTTTAAAAAACTAACAGGCTTTCATGAAGAAAATCCAGCGCAAGTTCGAGAGAATTTATCCGTTGAAGGATTAATATTAAAATCTCATGTCAATGATAAACAATATCAGTGTGGTCAATTAGAAATCCCCTCACTAGCAGAACTAAGGCAGCGTATTAGTAGAAAACAGGCTATTTCTGGAAAACTAGTGGTTAATGAAGTAATAAATAGCCCATGCCCAACAATTACATATTGATCAATCAAATGCTAATGCCTTATTTCAAGTTGCCTCACAATTTAATCTTTTAGAAATGGTTCATCCTAGTGTGACACCTGAGGATGGAGTAAATCGATACGAATATGATTTAACCCAAGGGCCTGCTTGTGCTATTGCCGCCGGTGCTGGCACTATTTATCGAAATTACTTTGCTCCGGTTAATGGCAAAATAGGCCAAACGGCTGATAATCAAATAGATTGCCTTGCTGAGATGGGAGCAGCTTTAGAAAATTCCAAAAATCAATTATGGCAAATGAAAAATGGCTACGCTTTACCCTCACTAGAAGGGTTAGATGCCATCAATAATCAAATAATATCAGCTAGTGAATTAGAGCGGGATGAATTAAGAAAATTATTGCGTATTGGTATTCAGTGGAATACTGAAGTGACATTAAACGAGGCAAAACACACTGTTACTCAAGCGTATTGTTCTGCACTACCTGTTTCCTATTCTAATCTGCCGGCAAAACTATGGGCAGAGTTTGCAAAATTAATATTAGAAGCTGCCTATGAGGCAACGTTCTGTGCAGGAATATTGAATCAATTAAACACAGGTAATAATAAAATCTATCTAACACTGCTAGGTGGCGGTGCATTTGGTAATAATCAAGAGTGGATTATAAATGCGATTGCACGGAGTTTAGAGTTGTATAAGAGCTTTGATCTTAACGTTTTTATTGTGAGCTATAGATACTCTCATCCTCACATACAACAGTTGATTAGTGAGTATCAAGCTTAACAAAGCTACTTTTTATTTTTCTTCTTTCCATAAGGAATCGCCCAACCGAATAAAACAGCTTCTAATAATATTCTAAATTTTGAGGTGCTTCTTAACCCTTCTGATTGGGGTACATAATGCTCTCTAAATTTATTAATGACCTCAATAGCCTCTTCATAATAGGAAGGAGGAACACTAATAGACCTTTCGTTATATCCGGGGATTTGCATACCGGGTAATATACCCCCTAAATATTGTGAGTTTATAAAATAAGGAATATCAGCAGCGCCTAGTTCAGCAACTAGTAGGATTTGCTCGACTTCATCTCTTGGGTAACAAACCGTAATCATATTATTACCTGCCTTGGCTTTCACAATGATTTTAAAGAACGGCGTATCTCTGGCATCGAATACGAATTATATTATTTTTTTATTGGATAAGAAGCTTTTGAGCGCGAGCTTTTGCCATACGCATCAAGTGCTCAAGCCGCAAATAATGTTCTAATTCGGACACTTCCTCCACAGATAGGGTAGTACTCTTAGACTTATGAATCAGATCACTCACTCGTATATTAGATGCCTCTGAAGGTCTGAAAGCAATAACTTTATCGGGTGTGGTTCCCGCAGCAATAAAATCAATGATTTCTTCGTATACAAGAGCCATGATTTAGACCTCTCTACTTATGATTTATTATAGCATGTCATAATAAGTCACCTAATATTAATCCCCTAAATAAATAGGCGACATAGTTAAGCTAAATTCCACTTATTTCTATTATAAATCAATGAGTTAAAATTAACCCCATCTGCTATTTAATTGGTAGGTTAATAACAAACTATTTGACAAAATGAGTAAACCAACCTCTTCATTTCTTGCTAATTAATAGCTAAAGGGTTTACCACATCTAAAAAACCAAATTCTTTAAAATCTTTAACATTGATGGTGTATAAACCCTTAATATTATTATCTTTAAGCGTTGCAGCTAAGGCGACATCAAATATCTTTTTTCGTGTCGTCATCCCTTCTAATAATGAAAAAAGAGTCGTTAATTGAGTCGCTTGCGGATGAATAATAGGAACACCTGAAGCTATATACCTTTGCACAATAATGGTTGCTTTGTCTAATGGGAGGGGATTTCCTATTTTTGACCACGTTATCACATTTAGAAATTCAACTAGTACCTGAGCGGGAATACATACTTCCCTACTAATATCATAATTACTAAAAGCTTTTTCAATAAACGATTTAGCCTCGGTATGAAAAGGGGCTGTTGTATTATGGGCATACACTAATAAATTGGTATCAATCGCATACAGAGCACTCATAATCCACGCTCAGCATATAACTCATCCCGATCTGGCATAGTATTTAGCCCTAAATCAAAGGTTTCTACTATAAAAGGCTGTGTTGCTCTTAACTTAGCCTCTTCTGGTAAGCGGGGCGTAAAAGGTAAACCTCTCATCAGTTCTACTTGTTTTAAAAACATATTGATCGCTTGTGCCGTTGTCATACCTAATTGAGCGAAAATCTGCTCAGCATTATCTTTTAAAACAGGGTCAACACGGGTTGTAATCACAGCAGTACGGCTCATAGAGTCACTCCAATTGATCATCGAATGTATTCAAATGTAGTACATAAATCACGTAAACACAAATAAGCTATCAAAGAAAAAGGGGCATATGCCCCCTTTCCTGATCAATATGTCTATTACTCTTTAGCGATAACTATCCACACTCGGACAAGAACACACTAAATTCCTATCACCATAGACATTATCAATACGATTTACCGTAGGCCAATATTTCGCAGTTGGATGAATACCTTTCGGGAATACCGCCTCCGTTTGACTATAAGGACGCTCCCACGCATTCACTAAATCATCTAAGGTATGCGGCGCATTCACTAATGGATTATTATCCTTAGGCCATACACCGTCTTGAACCTTTTGAATCTCTTCACGAATGGCAATCATGGCATCACAAAAACGATCCAGCTCTTCTTTAGGCTCGGATTCGGTCGGCTCAATCATTAATGTACCTGCAACCGGAAACGACATCGTCGGTGCATGGAAACCATAATCCATTAAACGCTTGGCAATATCCGATTCATCCATACCGGACGCGGCTTTTATCGGGCGAATATCAATAATGCACTCATGTGCTACTCGACCATTAGCCCCACGGAATAACACCGGATAATGAGCACTCAGGCGTTGCATAATGTAATTAGCATTCAAAATAGCCATTTGAGTGGCTTTCTTGAGGCCTTCTGCACCCATCAGCTTAATATACATCCACGAAATGGGCAGAATGGCACCACTACCATAAGGAGCCGCCGATACAGCACTATTACCTTGTGGAATACCTTCAGGTGGATTGACCACATGGCTAGATAAGAAAGGTGCTAGATGTGCTTTTACCCCGATTGGTCCCATTCCGGGGCCACCACCACCATGTGGAATCGCAAAGGTTTTATGCAGATTCAAATGCGACACATCCGAGCCAAATTTCCCCGGCTTAGATAGTCCCACCTGAGCATTCATATTCGCGCCGTCCATATACACCTGACCGCCGAACTCATGCACAATCTGGCAAATCTCCACAATATCCTGCTCAAACACACCATGAGTCGAAGGATAGGTCACCATCAAACAGGATAAATCCTCTTTGTGTTGCTCAGCTTTAGCGCGTAGATCATTAATATCCACATTGCCATTGCTGTCACACTCCACCACTACCACTTTGAGATTCACCATAGCAGCAGAGGCCGGATTCGTTCCGTGTGCAGAGCTGGGGATTAAGCATACATCACGATGGCCTTGTCCAATACTGGCCTGATAACGACGAATCGCGACCAAACCGGCATACTCACCTTGCGCCCCTGAATTAGGCTGCATAGAAATCGCATCATAACCCGTAATTTCAACCAGCCACGCCTCTAGCTCTCGAATCATGGCTTGATAACCCGTGGTTTGCTCCTTCGGGGCAAAGGGGTGAATCTGGGCAAACTCAGGCCATGTAATCGGCATCATTTCTGCCGTTGCATTGAGCTTCATAGTGCAAGAGCCGAGCGGAATCATACCGTGTGTTAGAGAAAAGTCCTTATTCTCTAAGCGCTTGAGATAGCGCAACATTTCAGATTCAGAGTGATGCGTATTGAATACCGGATGCGTAAGGAATGGACTCGTGCGAGCATAGCCAGAGGGAATACCGCTTCCCCCTGTCTGCACGACTTGATCCAGCTGCTCAATCGTTAAGCCATGACCTTGACCGAGTAATACCGTGAATAACTGCTCGACATCCGACCGTGTGGTAGTTTCATCAAGGCTAATACCTAATTTATCACTATCGACTTTGCGTAAATTGATATTGGCCGCTAATGCCGCTTGATATAAAGCGTTTTGCTTATCCCCAACGACTAAGGTTAGAGTGTCAAACCAGGTATCATTTAATAGTTTCAGGCCTTTTTGTTGTAAGCCTTGGGCTAAAATACTGGTTAAACGATGGATTCGTCCGGCAATTTTCTTTAAGCCTTCCGCACCGTGATAGACCGCATAAAAGCCTGCCATATTGGCGAGTAAGGCTTGGGCAGTACAAATATTGGAGGTCGCTTTTTCGCGGCGAATGTGTTGTTCACGGGTTTGCATCGCCATCCGTAAAGCTTGCTTACCATGACTATCGATAGATACGCCAATCAAGCGTCCTGCCATCGTCCGTTTAAACGCATCTTTAGTAGCAAAGAATGCTGCATGTGGGCCACCGAACCCCATCGGTACACCAAAGCGCTGGGAATTACCCACTACGACATCTGCACCACACTCACCCGGAGATTTGAGCGTGATAAGTGCCATTAAATCAGTCGCAACACAGACCAAAGCTTTTTGATCATGCGCTTGTTTAATAATCGCATCGAGATCAATAATTTCACCCGTCGTGCTGGGATACTGTACGGCTACCCCAAAAACTTCGTGCTTAGAGAGTTCACTTAGGGGCGCAATCACTAATTCAAAACCAAAATACTCCGCCCGTGTTTTGAGTACATCAATGGTCTGTGGATGCACCGTATCTGCGACAAAATATTTATCTGATTTAAGCTTATTAGAACGCTTACAGAGTGTCATCGCCTCAGCCGCTGCGGTGGCTTCATCTAATAAGGACGCATTCGCAATATCCATACCCGTTAGGTCTATCACCATTTGCTGGTAATTGAGTAATGCTTCTAAGCGGCCTTGAGAAATTTCCGGCTGATACGGCGTGTAGGCGGTATACCAACCCGGATTTTCTAACACATTGCGTTGGATCACCGGCGGTACAATCGTAGGGTAATACCCCATACCGATATAAGACTTTGCGACCTTATTTTGTGAGGCTAGGCTTTGCAAATAGGCCAATGCCTCAGTCTCGGTGTAGCTACCCTCTAAATTCAAAGGATTAGCGCTACGAATATTGGCAGGTACCGTACTATCGATCAGATCATCTAAGGACTCTGCACCTACCGTTTGCAACATGACCTGTGTATCAGCGTCACTAGGGCCTATGTGGCGGGCAATGAAATCGTCGCGCTGTTCAAGATCAGCCAAAGCGACGCGTGAATTTGTCATAATGTTACACCTTCAAATCAATCGATTACGCTTCACTGTCTAAGAGTGCTTGATAAGCTGCTGCATCCATGAGGCTAGCGAGTTGAGCTTTATCGGCTAATTTCACTTTAAAAATCCAACCCGCACCATAAGGATCTGCATTCACGGATTCAGGGCTATCCCCTAGTGCTTCATTAACTTCGGTCACTTCACCGGATACAGGCGCATAAAGGTCAGAGGCGGCTTTCACTGACTCCACCACGCCACACTCATCACCAACGGCAAAGGTGCTACCCACTTCAGGCACTTCCACAAACACTAAATCACCTAATAAGGCCTGTGCATGATCGGTAATACCCACCGTCACGGTGCCATCACCATTATCGAGTAACCATTCATGTGATTCGGAATACTTTAAATTAGCTAATACATTGCTCATGATGATCTCCAAGAGAGAATAAGATTAAGGGGAAAAATAATACGGTTCTTGCGAAGGTTACTAAAACCCCCTCTCGATCTACCCCTTGACAGGGGAAGAGGTAAAACCAACGCCCTCTCCTACCAAGGGGAGGGTTGGGGAGGGGTAATCTTTCAGAGAACAAACTCACTCTGTTACACATCTAACACTGATTTACCAAAGCGGACAAAGTTAGGCTTTACAATACGCGCCGATTGTAATTTGCCCCGAATATCCACTTGGCATTCGGTCTCCGTACCCGCTGGAATACGAGCGAACGCAATCGATTCTTTAAGGGTGGGGGAAAAGGTGCCGCTGGTGGTTTCACCCTCGCCTTGACTACAAACCACTTTCATATGGCTACGCAATACGCCCTTGCCTGTTAGTACTAAACCGACAAAACGCTGCTGCACACCCGCTGCTTTTTCAGCTTCTAAGGCTTTACGTCCGATAAAATCACGCTCGGCAGGTTGCCAACCAATCGTCCAACCCAATCCTGAGGTGAGCGGCGAGGTCGTTTCATCCATATCCAAGCCATATAGATTCATACCCGCTTCTAAACGCAAGGTATCGCGTGCGCCCAAGCCAATCGGTTTGATACCTGCGGCTAATAACGCATCCCATACTTTAGGTGCTTGAGTTGCGGGGAACATCATTTCAAACCCATCTTCGCCGGTATAACCCGTGCGAGCTATGAACCAGTCATTAATAAATGCGCCATAGAAATGCTTTAAAGGCTCCGCAATCGCCACTTCGTGGGCGGGCATCATACCTAATACTTTGTCACGTGCATTCGGGCCTTGCACCGCGATCATGGCTAAATCACTACGGAAAGTCAGCGTGGCATTAAAGGGTTTTAGTTGTTCATTCATCCACGCAATATCTTTTTCGCGGGTCGCGGCATTGACCACAATGCGGTATTTAGTATCGGTGAGGTAATAAACAATGAGGTCATCAATGACGCCGCCTTGCTCATTTAGCATGCAGCTATAGAGGGCTTTGCCGGATTCTTTAAGTTTATCAACATTATTAGCGAGTAGCTTTAAGAGGAAAGGTTTAGCGTCCGCCCCCTCAAGGTCTAAAATGGTCATGTGTGATACGTCAAACATGCCTGCATCGGTGCGGACATCATGGTGTTCTTGGAGTTGTGAGCCGTAATGAATCGGCATTTCCCAACCCGCGAAATCCACCATTTTGGCACCTGCTTCGAGGTGTTTTATATAAAAAGGGGTGCGTTGCATCGATAATCTCCCAAAGCCAACAAACAAAAGGGGCGGCAGACACAGCTGTATCTGCCGCCCCTCTGTCCTGAAACCTGAGAGATTCCTGTGAATTCACAGTTACTACCCTTCGGTGAGTGCGTTTAGCACTACTCTCCAGAGTTAACTTACACGCCGAGCGTGATTAGCAAACAGTCCTTTTACCTGAGCGTTTCCGGGCGGAATTGCGCCTTCGGTGCTGTCTGAGTTTACCCCCAACAGTCTCTTCTGCTTACCTACCGTTAAGCGCCAAAGTATAACGGATTACCTAGTATAACAGAAGGCTATTGCGCAACCTTACTCTCTTCTAAAGCCTCAAACATTTCACGCGCCGGACGGTATCCTGCAATCATTACCCCATCTTGCGTCACAATCGCAGGCGTACCTGTTACCCCTACTTTTTGACCTAGATTGTAATGATCAGCAACTGGATTGGTGCAGTCTTTAGGATCAATCGTTTTACCATCTTTCAGCTCACTAATCGCCTTCATAGGATCAGCACTGCACCACGCGGACACCATTTGTTTATAAGGCCCTGAGCCAACACCTGCACGTGGATAGGCAAAATAATGCACAGTTACGCCTAGATCATTGAGTTTCGGCACTTCATGGTGCAGCTTCACACAATAGGGGCAAGACACATCGGTAAATACCGAAATCGCGTATTTTTCCTCACCTTTAGCTTTAAAGGTAATGGTCTTACTTAGATCTGCTTTGTCCATCACCGCTTTGCGACCTGAAGCGCGGGCATTTTCAGATAAGTTAGTACGACTTTTGCTATCAATTAAGTCGCCACTGAAAACATAACGCCCATCGGGGCTACTATAAAGTAACTCCATACCAAAACTCACCGCATAGACACCTGCTATAGGAGTTGGTTTAACACTATCCGGTGCTGAACCGAATAAGGGTTTCAATTGTTCTGTGATTTGTTTGACGACTTCAGGGTCAACACTAGCCGCTGGAGCAGATGCTGTTTTTTCAGGGGTAGCCACAGGTGCAGCGGCCTCCGTTGTTGCAGGCGTAGCAGCCACTTTCTCAGCAGCAGCTTCAGTCGTCGCTGGAGTAGTTGCCACTTTTTCAGTAGCAGCAGCCGGTGCGGCGGCTTCAGCCGGAGCTGTAGCAGGTTTATCTTCAGCCCATGTCAATGTTGACAAAGCAGCACTCAACACGGCTGCTAGTACTAAGTTTTTAGCCATAGTATGTGTAAATCCCAGACAAGATTAGAAATAATATAAGCACGTTATTATAATTAGCTTTCATGAACGCCTTCTAACATAACACGCGCCCAGTGGCGAGTATACTTACTACCCACGGGGATGATGTTTACGATGGAGTTCTTGTAAGCGACTTTGTGCTACATGCGTATAAATTTGGGTAGTCGATAAATCGCTATGCCCTAAGAGTAGCTGTACCACCCTTAAGTTCGCCCCATGATTCAATAAATGGGTCGCAAACGCATGCCTTAAGGTATGGGGTGAAATGTCTTTATGAATATTCGCACTCAGGGCATAACGTTTAATCACATACCAAAAGGCTTGACGTGTCATACCTGCCCCGCGACTGGTAATAAACATTTGCTCACAATAGCCTTTGCCCTGCATCAGTTCTTCCCGCGCCTCACGCAAGTATTGCACTAACCAATGCAATGCCTCTTCCCCCATAGGGACTAAACGCTCTTTACGCCCTTTACCGATGATACGCACAATACCTTGTTCGAGTGAGATTTCATCTTGGCGAATCATCACCAATTCAGACACTCGCAACCCAGTAGCATAAAGTAACTCCAACATAGCCCGATCACGGATGCCGAGCGGATGTGTAGTATCCGGTGCTCTCAGTAACCGTTCTACTTCGTTTTCAGTTAAGGTTCCGGGTAATACTCGCCCTTGACGTGGGGATTCAATTAGGGCAGTAGGGTCAGCCTCTAATACTGAAATACGCAGTAAGTAACGATAAAAACGTCTTAAGCTAGATAATAAGCGGGCATTACTCGAAGCCTTAGCGCCCTTACCCACTTTAAAACTTAAGAACTCTAATAAATCTTCTTGTTGAGCCTGTTCTAGTGACTTTTCTCGCTCATTTAGCCAAGCGCATAGACTACGTAAGTCACGCTCATAGGCTTCTAAGGTATTGCGACTTACCCCACGCTCAGCCCAAATATTATCTAGAAATTGATCAATACGGGTTTGTTGTTGGCATTGGGCTTTACTATTAGACCCCCTTAACACTGTATCCATACAGGGTTTCCTTAAGACTCAATAGATAGCCATACTACACGATCTCTAATTTCAATAGATAGCGGGGTCAATGATTTTCCCGTACAAGGCCCTGCAACACACTGCCCCGTTTCCAGCTCAAACAAAGCCAAATGCATGGCACAGACAATTAGCTCATTATTTTTATCTAAAAATTGGTGCGGATTCCAATTCAAGGGTAGATGCTGATGCGGGCAATGATTTTTATAAGCTAGGTATTGATCGGTTGCGGTTTTTACTAGAAAACCATCCACTATTCCCTGCTCTGTTTGAACTTCAAACCCAAAACTGGAGTACTCAGCCAATTCGTCTAAAGTACTCACTGGATATAACATAAGACCAATCCTAGTAGCTCACGCTTGCATGAGTTGGGCAAGTTTTTCAGTACTAGGATGATAGATGACACCTTTTTCTGTCACCAGCACATCAATAAGCTCAGCGGGTGTCACATCAAAAGAGGGATTCCACGCATCAGCACCCGGTGCTGCAATACGCTGATTACCCACTTGTAAGACCTCATCAATAGAGCGCTCTTCAATGGGAATATCATTCCCCGTCAGGGTAGCTAAATCAATGGTACTGGTCGGCGCGACTACTATAAACTTTATGCCATGATAACGCGCATTCACCGCCAAACTATAGGTGCCAATCTTATTCGCCACATCGCCATTAGCAGCAATACGATCTGCTCCAACAATGACAGCAGCAATACGCTTAGTTCCCATCAGTGCCGCCATAGCACTATCAGGGACTAATTTATAAGGAATATGATCTTTGCCCAATTCCCAAGCGGTCAGACGTGAGCCTTGCCACCAAGGACGAGTTTCACCCACATAAATACGCTCAAACTTACCATCAGCATAGGCGCTACGAATCACACCCAAGGCCGTACCATAGCCGCCTGTAGCTAATGATCCGGTATTACCATGGGTAATTAAGCCGTGAGCCGAGTCAATTAATTGAGCACCAAGCTGCCCCATTTGATAATTCGCGGCAATGTCGCGGCTATGAATGGTTTTCGCAAGTTCTAATAAAGTAGCAATAGGATCACCATCAATCCGCAGTAGCGCATCACACATACGTTTGAGTGCCCACTTTAAACTGACTGCGGTAGGGCGAGCATTAGCTAGAATATCCTTTTCGATTTCTAGACGATTACGCCAGTCATTGGGGTATTGTTTATAGCTTTTACGAGCGGCTAAGACCAGTGCATAGGCTGCCGCAATCCCAATAGCAGGTGCGCCGCGTACCACCATATTACGAATGGCTTCTGCCACATCTTCTGCACTATATAATTCAATATACTGCTCATTATGCGGTAGTTTGCGCTGATCAAGGAGAATGAGATGGTCATTTTTCCACTCTACGGCTCGAATGGAATCATGTTGGTTCTTAACATTATTCAACATAATATAACTACCTTTACAGTGGTACTACTGCGGACAACACTCATGACTATACTATTGCTTTATTAGTTTTGGCGCGCTGGATTTTAATGGTTGCTTAAGATAACAAAATACTTTCCCACTATGCCATTGTTAACGACAAGGGGCTTATTGTCGCTATCCTGCCACATATTGAGACCGTGCGCCAACAGAAGGTCAGACAAATCAGCTCGCTAGTCGATTTTTTCTTGTTTTTATCATAATGCCTTTAGATGTTAGTTCTATTGTACAAATTTTGCACACAATCAATAAGTTGACAAACTTTTAATCAAAAAAGTAGAATTTTCAATAGTATTGAATCTATTCTTTACCAAGTACTAATAGTGCTCTAAACATGAGAAAGGCGAAATATGGCTCATAAATTTGGTGGTGCATGGACTGAAATTAAACTGGCTATTTTACGTGATTACCTCTCCTTTTATACCAAAGCTCTACAATATCAACCCACAAGGGAAAATCCCTTTCAACTAATGTATATCGATGCTTTTGCAGGTACAGGCGAACGCGAGCAGATCATACAAGAAGCAGCCCCTTTATTTAACGAAGAAAAGGAAGTAGACATTTTAGATGGATCAGCTCGTATTGCCTTGGCTACTCAACCAGCATTCGCTAGTTATCACTTTATTGAAAAGAAGAAGAAACACTATGAGCGTTTGCAAGAAATTGTACAATCTGAAGAATACAAACACTTAAAAGATCGAATTAAACTTTATCATGCTGATGCTAACAATCAGCTTTCAAGCATTATTCACACCTACCTAATGGGTAGAGCTAGCTACCTTACGCGAGCAGTTTTATTTCTTGATCCTTATGGTTTAGGTGTTGAGTGGTCTACCTTACAACAAATCAATGCTACTGAGAAAACAGACTTATGGTTTTTATTTTCTCTTTCTGGCCTGTATCGTAATACATCAATAGAGTTTGATAATATAGAAAATTATAAAAAACAACGGATTAACACTATTTTTGGCACTGATGAGTGGCAGCGTATTTTTTACTCAAATGAGTATACCGATAAGCAAGGGGACTTATTTGGGGGCTTTTCTAATAAGACTACTCGAACTGCTAGTATTAAAGAATTAGAAAACTATGTACATCAGCGTTTATCAAGCTTATTTCACTATGTAGCTCAACCAGTACCCCTACCCGTGACAGGTGTACAGCAATTTTCTTTATTCCTTTGCGTTTCCAATAAAGGACAAAAAGCTACTGATCTAGCAAAACGAGTAGCTAATGATATTATACGCAATCATTTAAGGATGCGCTGAAAGTGGATAACCATCCCATTGTTTACCATGAAGCAAACGTCCATTAAGATTCTTGTTACGCTTTTTACCATCGGCACCCCACGTGCCCCACTGCTTAAAAAAGAAAGCCGCACCTTGAGCTTCACATTGTATTCTGACGTTATCTGCCCATTCGGGACGCATAGGGCGAGCCTGACTACCACTTTCTCCCCCTACAATCACCCAATGAATACCTTGTAAATTAATTACCCCTATATCCTCCAATAATGGCTCAACTGACAGAAAACGAATTCTAGCTTTGACTGTACGTAAAGCATTTATACGTGGAACACCATATTTTTTATCCTCCACTGTAACACCTTGCCATACATTCTGAGGTATTACTCGATCAGTATAATATTCTGCCATACGCTCAGCGCGTTTAGTTAATATCTGATAGGTATGCTGAGGAGTTTGGTGAATCACCCGCATGACTTGATCAATATAGGCAAACGGTACATCCTCATGAAATAGGTCTGACATACTGTTTACAAAATATAAAGTGGGCTTTTTACGCTGTAAAGGCTCGCTCAAACGATCTGGCATCAGTGATAGCTCAAAACCATTACTATAACCTGGTGTTCCCATCGCCTTTAGGCGCACCGCCATTGTTTCAGCATAGCAGTGTTTACACCCAGGAGATATTTTGGTACATCCCGTCACTGGGTTCCACGTCCGCTCAGTCCACTCAATCTTACTACTATTGCTCATAATGTAGTCCTACCATTTTTAGCTACTCTAAGATTTTCCGAGTTCTCTAAAGTAAATCCCGAACAAAATACGAACTAAATAATAGATCACTATACTATCTGAATCCAATTAATTCACCCAACCCTCCAAACGCAGCCCTGCTACACGACTAAATTCACGGGTATTATTAGTCACTAGCACTAAACCACGAGATCGGGCATGACCTGCGATCATCATATCGTAGGGGCCAATTGGTTGACCCAGCGCATAGAGTTCGGCTCGAATCTGCCCAAAATGATCGGCTGCACTATCATCAAACATTAATACCTCCAAACGTGCTGCCAACCCCTCAATATCCTTACGATTTTGCTCAGGACGTGACGAGCGCTCTACTCCAAAAATTAACTCACCCCATGTCACTGTCGAAATAGCTAGCTGCCCTTCGTAACGTTTAAATGCCTCACGTACCGATGCCGGACGATTTTTAATCGTATAAATAACCATATTGGTATCCAACAAATACCGCAGCATCTAAAGTAGCTCCCGAATCTGATCATTAGGTTGCAGACGCTCATCCATAAAATCAGCCGTACAATGAGGGTGATCAAACCAATCATCCCAACTTTCATGGAGTGGGGTAATAATTCGCTGCCTACCTAGCGCTACAATTCTTACTTGTTGCACTTCACTAGGTAGCTCTACGCTTTTAGGCAAACGTACCGCTTGGCTTCGATTACTCTTAAAGAGCGTTGTTTGTACATTACTCATCTTGTATATCCTCATGACATATACAGCTCAATCATAACCCGATTCCGGGCTTAAATCCAAACCTATAGCACACTGATTGGTCACGAATTATTCACATACATACCTTTGATGATTTATTACTTATGGCACAGCAAAACCAAATAATAGCTTGAATAGTATGGATGAAATGCATATTGCTGCTTGACTTGCTAAAATGCCCCCACAACACCACTGCAAAACCTGCCACCAACCCAACAGGCGCTGCATATGGCAATGATCAAGGTCACTTAATGCGATAGATTTATTGCCAATAATGGATCTTAACCAACAGCTCTGTCTGTAATGCAGACTGTTTTACAACTAGGATTATGCATGAGTACTGCAACAACCAATGTGGATTTAAATGAAATCCGCAAATTTGAAGATATTGCCCATCGTTGGTGGGATCAAGAAAGTGAATTTAAACCACTCCATGCGATTAACCCGCTGCGTCTTAACTATATTGATGAGCGCGTACGCTTAACCGGAAAAAAAGTCGTCGATGTGGGCTGTGGCGGCGGGATTTTAGCCGAAAGTATGGCACGGCGTGGCGCTATAGTGACAGGTATTGATCTGGGTGAAACCCCTTTATCCGTAGCACGCCTTCACGCGTTAGAGTCTGGGATCACGGTGGATTATCGCAAAGTCAGCGCTGAAACTTTAGCAGAAGAAATGCCTCAAACCTTTGATGTTGTCACTTGTATGGAGATGTTAGAGCACGTGCCTGATCCCTCTTCGGTGATCAAAGCTTGTGCCACTTTAGTCAAACCCGGCGGGCAAGTTTTTTTCTCCACCATTAATCGTAATGCTAAAGCCTTTGCTCTGGCAATTGTAGGTGCGGAATATATCTTGAATATGCTCCCACGGGGTACACATGAGTACGCTAAATTTATCCGTCCATCTGAGCTAGAGGCTTGGGCGCATGAGGCTGGTTTAGACTTGCAACACACTAGTGGTTTAACTTATAACCCCTTGTTTCAAAGTTATCGCCTTGGACGTGATATTGATGTTAACTATATAATGTATTTTAGAAAGGAAGATTAATTTCATGGTAAGTGTTCGCCGTCTCGCCCCCGTTTTGTTACTCGTCGCAGTAACTTCGACAGGGTGTGCAGTGCAATATGATGGAGTGAGTATGACTCCAGGGTCTACTCAGCCTCAAGTGAATAACCTTTCCCCCGAACTTAAAAAAAATATTAGTGAACTACAAACCGCCTTACAGGCTATGAGTCCTAGCATAAGCCCGCGCGAAGCAGCGGATGTCGCTTATGATGCTTATATTTATCCACGCCACTTAGCGAATGAGTGGGGGCTAACATGGCCTCCTCTGTACCATAATGTGTTACGTAATGCGAAAAAACGCCCTGCAGGTTTATGTACCGACTGGACGCAAGCTATGCGTACTCATATGTACAAAAAGAAACTCAAAACCTTTGATCTGTGGTGGGGTGTTGCCTATAAGGGTAATGCATGGCGCGAGCATAGTACTCTAGTCATGACCGCTAAAGGCAAGCCTTTTGACAGTGGTATTTTATTAGACCCGTGGCGTAATTCGGGTGAATTATTCTGGAGCCGTGTTCCAGACGATGAAGATTATCCTTGGAAAGTATTCCAAGACCCCTCAATGGCACGCTAACTTACTAACCCTTTTTATGCACCTCTTTTAGCTACAAAAGCAGTCTTTTTTATTAGAAGGCTGCTTTTGCTCCCAATCGCTAGCTAAGCTGCTCCCACAATACCCATCGTAAAGTAAGCATTCTCAGTTTATTCATAATAGCAAATTACCCTTGCACATTTTTTAATAAAAACCTAAACTACTCAGTCACTTAACGATAAGCAGTTGGTTAGGGTTATGTTGTTGTTATTAATATAAAAATCAATAGGCTGCTTTTATTACTAGCCATGAGGTGCTTCGTAGTATTTGATCCTTTACCTATAAATCACACATAAAATCAACATCTTAAATATACACTAGTAAAGCTATTTCTCTCGATCAAATACTCAAGTCTAAATAAAAATTAGCTTCTGTTTTGTTTGGGGAACTATTCGTGTCTAAATTCTTTGCTCAAAAAGCATCTACTCTATACATCAAAACTATACTGAGTTGGTCTTTTATTTTCATTTTATTCAATCTATCCAATGCCTATGCAAATAGTTGTGGCACTGTACAAGCCGAGATTGGTACGCTCGATACTCAGCATATTATCCCTCCTCAATATGTCCCTAGTGCTCTCATTATTGACAATATTAATCAACAATTTTTATGGTTATCTACACCAGAAGAAGGCACTGTCACCATTACGCTAAAAAATGCCCTAAATGAGAGTGACCCGACTCAAGGCTTAAACCAAACCGTTACGATTACCAAGAGCTCACCATTACGCTTAAATTTAAATACAGCTCCTTATGGGGGAGCGACCTATGCCGGGCTTGGTATTGTTAATGATGCTGACATTGCGAGCGTTAATCGCACGGATGGCATAGTTTTGCAGGGAGATAAGCGCTTCTATGCCCAGGTTCGTCACTCCTCAAAGAGCCAAGGCAATTTTTTAATCGCTAAAGGCCAGACCGCCCTCGGACGCCGTTTTCGTACTGGGCATTTATGGACCAGTAGTGATACTGCTAAAATGCATGTTCGCTCCCATAGTTTTAGTATTATGGCGACTAAGGATAATACCACGGTTAATATTAGCGATTTACCTGCTGGCGTTACGCTTGTCCAACCCATTCCTAATCCGCTCGTTTTAAATAAATACGAATCTTTTATGGTGGGGATGCGTCTGAATGCAGGTAATAATGTCCAGCCTACCCTAGTCAATGAACTCAATGGCACACTCATCACGGCGGATAAACCGATTGTGGTGAATTCAGGCTCGTGGTTAGGGGGAGGAGAAGACATAGAGCAAGATATTGGTATGGATCAAATTATTCCTGCTAACTTACTCAGTAAGGATTTTTTATTAGTGCGCGGAGTCGGTACGGATAATACCGAAGTCCCGATTGTCGTTGCGGATAAAGATAACACCATTATTTATGCCAATGGCGGTTCTCAACCTATAGCGACCATTAATGCAGGGGACTATTATGCGCTGCCGGGACATTGGGGAGCTGATAACTCGCTTTATATTCGCACCTCCCAACCGGCCTATGTCTATCAATCAACCTCTTCTAATTTATCCGGCAGCGGAACAGGCTTAAACTTTATCGCTGGACTGCACCCTAGTTTAGAAATGCAAGAACTCGTTCTGCCTCAAGTAGAGCAAATAGGGGATGCGGCCATGACTATCATTGGTGAAAAAGAGGCTCAAGTATTGGTAGATAATCAACTACTCACCCAAGGCACACCTCTCAGTGGTAATGTTAATTACCTCCAATACAACATACTAGGCAAAACAGGGACGGTAAATGTTACAGCCGATCTCCCTTATTTAGCGACCTTAAGTACCGTCGCAGGCTCACGGGGAGCGGCGGGTTATTTCGTAGGCTTTCCTAACTCCTTCGCGGTGCGTGACACAGTTTTAGTACGTCCTCGCCAAGCCTTTACCATCGATCCTTTAGCCAATGATGTCGCCTCGGTTTATGACTTTGATTTGAATCAGATCTGTACCCCTGCCCAAAATGGACAAGCCACCCTAAATACCAATGGCACAATCAGCTATCAAGCCAATCCTAATTTCCTCGGCGTCGATCAGATCAAATACGGTATCTATGACGCGGTAGAGGGTATTTATGATAGTAGCTATATTGAAATTGAAACTGATCTAGATGGAGATGGCGTGGGAGATACCATTGATATTGATGTCGATGGTGATGGTATTTTAAATACCGTTGAGGGTGATGCCGATCCTGATCAAGATGGTATACCTAATTATCAAGACTTAGATTCGGATGGCGATGGTATCCCCGATCTCATTGAGGGACAAGGTACACCAAGCTATATTAATCCGCTCTATTTCGACGGGGATCAAGATGGTTTAGATAATAGCTACGACTCTGCCACTAGTGCGGGAGTAATTCCGGTTGATACCGATGGGGATGATACCCCTGACTATCTGGATACCAATAGTGATAATGACTATCTCTCCGATACGCAAGAAGCCAACCTCACACTCAACGGTCAAGATCAAGACCTTGATGGCATCGATGATGGTGCAGATTTTGATACCCAAAACTTTGGTTTTACCGCTCAAGCGACCACTCAAGTATTACAACTCTATCCTGTTTCGACTTCAGGCACGGAAGTATTGTGGCGTTTTCAATCCCCAGCTCTACGGGTACGAGCTTTGCTACAAGGCGCTTATCAAGAGGGCTTAATGCGCGATGATTTACGTTCTTTACAAGTTTTACCTCTCGCCCAGCCCTATAACTATGCCCCTTTTAATTATAATGGCACCGAAACCTTAGCACCGGAACTGCTCACGCTGACTACCTCCGATGCTCCGGTAGATTGGGTACTTGTTGAACTCACTCGTGAGGGAGAAACCACACCGGCTATACAAAAGGCGGCTATCTTGCAGCGCGACGGTGATATTGTCGATGCCGCTACTAATGACACCACGCTACTCTTTCCGACCTTACCTACCGCAACCTACTGGGTATCTGTTAAGCACCGTAATCACCTAGGGGTTATGACTCAAACTGCGCTACCGTTTTCAACAACGCCGGTTAGTGTTGACTTTACCCTAGCTACAACGCCAGTGTATGGCACTCACGCACGCATAGAGCAAGGCACTATTGCTTTACTATGGGCAGGTGATGCGGATAGTAATGGCACCATTACCTCGAATGGCCCCACTAATGATCACACTCAGGTACTCAATCAAATCATTAGTGATGCCCACAATAGTGTGACCAATAGTAATTTTAAAGCGACTGGCTACTCTACGGCTGACCTTAATTTAAATGGCATTACCTTATTTGCTGGCCCAGAAAATGATATTAATTTATTAAGCAGTAATGTGGTCTTACACCCCGCGAATCAAAGTACAGCGGCTAATTTCGTGTTTCAGCAGCAGGTCGAGCCTAGCGAATAATCGGTAGATACGGCTAATCTTAACTCTTAGGTAGTAGAGCTACTGCCTAAGAGTTTCAATCAACAGCTTATCCGTCTTATCTGTGCTGCTCTACAAACCACACCGCCGCCTCGACCCGCGAGCGTAGATTTAGCTTACGTAGCAAATGCTTCACATGCACTTTTACCGTCCCCTCGGTAATGTTTAATTCCCGTGCTACTAATTTATTACTTTTACCTGTCGCAACTCTTTCTAGAATGCGCTGCTCTTGTTCGGTTAATCCTGCCTCTACAGTGGTCTTGGGGTGAGCTGCGTCATGGCGCATACTATGAGCTAAGATATTAATCAGGCGCTCAGTCAGAGTAATATGCCCCGCCGCTGCTTCAGCGAGCTTTTCCACTAGATCTTCTGGTTCCATTTCTTTTAGCAAATAACCATCTGCGCCCGAACGCAAGGCCGCAATCAGGTCATCCGCTTGATCAGAGACGGTCAACATGACCACTCGCGCATCCGAACCAGAGGCTTTAATCACTTTTAAAACCTCAATCCCACTCATATCCTTCATATTCAGATCTAGCAGAATCATATCGGGGGTCAGCTCAGCCGCCAGATCAATACCCTCCTGCCCACAAGAAGCTTCCCCTACAATCGTGAAATCAGGAATCATATTCACTAAATAGCGCACCCCTTTACGAAACAAAGGGTGATCATCCACGATCAATAGGCGTTGTGGTTCTTCAGGCAGCATAAGGAATCTCTACAGTCATAGGAGTGGAAGATGAACTTTGATGTGGGGTAAAAATCAGCCGCACTCCCGTACCACCTTGCGGACGCGCATAATAGACCAATTTACCCCCTAATGCTTGCGCACGTTCATTCATAATCGTAATACCATAGTGATGCAAAGAAGCATTGGCTTGAATACCAATCCCATTATCCTCAATTAATAACTCTACCTTATTAGTATCTTGGGTCTTTAAGCTCACCCACGCCTGTTGTGCACGGGCATGTTTAAGAATATTAGATAAGCCCTCACGCACAATTTGCAGTAAATGAATCTCTTCATTCGGGGTGAGGTGTAAAACGCCGAGATCAATATCCAATTGAATCGGGAAATCACCGCGCTCGGCAAATTCGGCGGTGGTTTGCGCTAAAGCCATACCCAAATCAGCCCCCTCCATACGCAGCCGAAACGTAGACAATAATTCTCGTAACTGCTGATAAGAACAATGCAATCCTTCGCGTAATTCCTCTAAAGCCTCTGCCACCTCATGTGCCGTTGCGGGGTTTTGAATCGCCATGCGTAGGCGACTGACTTGAATTTTCATATAAGCGAGTGATTGGGCGAGTGAGTCATGTAATTCACGCGCAATGACTGCTCGCTCCTCTAATAAAGCGACCCGCCGATTTTGCTCAATACGTTGTTCGGAGGCGAGCGTCACACTAATATGATGCGAGAGCGCTTCTAATAATTGTAATTGCCACAGCTCCGCCTGTTTATCCGCCGGAATATCAATCGCTAATAAACCATAATGCCTATCAGTATTAGTAAGGGGCAAACGTATAATAGGTCTACCCGACTGAGTAGCTGGCTCTAACCCTACCGTTTTAGTATTTTGGCACTCCTCACAATTAGCCATTTGTAAACATAAAGGAGACTGTTGATTCGGAGCCGTCGTAGCGATAACCGTACCCTGTTTATCATGATCCCCTTTTAAACATAAGGTTCCCACCCCCAAACCTAAAGTCGCTTCAGCGTCTTTTAATACCTTATAAAACACTTCTCGACTCGGAGAAATACCGTGCAACTGTATAATCGAACGATACAGCAAATCTAATGAGCGATTACTACGAGTCAATTCTTCCGTTTTTTGTTCCACACGAGTTTCTAGATCGCGATAAAGCTTAAATAAGTCCTCTGCCATCAAATCAAAAGCTCGCCCTAGATACCCGATTTCATCCTCACCTTTTAGCCCCGAACGCACAGTTAAATTACCACGGCGTATTTGATCGGTAAGGCTCAATAAATCCTTGAGTGGATTAACTAAAATATTACGAATAAGATAAATGGAGAGTAATACCATTAATAAAGTGCCAATCACTGCCACCCCTAAAACTATGCGTAACACTAATATTTTTGCTTCTGTCGCTTCTTCAATTTGCTTTACTAAATAATTAATCGTATCCACAAAATACGGAATAGCACTTAATAACTCTTCATTACTTGAGGCACTAATGATTTGTAGTGCTGGCATAATGTTCTGTTGCCAATGCGTTTGAATAGCCTCATAGGTGAATCTCAATGAGCCATTTGCATCGGTAGGTAATACCGATTGAATTGAATCCGAAGTAAGATCTTGTTCAAATTGTGTGATGGCCTGCTCAAGACGGGTACGTTGTAGCGGATCGTCTTTATGTACTAACTGCTGATGTATCGAGGCCATACGCCAACTTTGCATGCGTAAACTACCCGCGATATTAATAGCCTGACCACTGCCTTGGGTAGTTTCGGCAACCATCCACGAAGTAGACATGCCTAAAATAGCCAGTAAGGTGATAGCTGCAATCATTCCCCCTAAGCGAAACAGCAAAGAGTTTTGCAATTTAGTCCACGCCAACGATTTCAAAATATTACGATCCCTGCCGATTAAAATACTGAGCACTCCACTATGCTTTATTATAGTACTACCACTAGTGAAACAAGACAGAATCCTAGGTATACCCCTAATGATCTCCCGTCACCCTATAATAAAGCCACTACCCAAATAGTTTTTATATAAAACAAATAGTTAGTTAAAAATCACCTATACCACTAAAGTGGTATATCCGTGTTTATTACCCCTTATCTGCCCACTAGTCGTTGCCTCAGTAGCAGCGTACAACTAGGTTCACCGTCTATTCAGACAAGCGAGATAAGTGAGTTATGGCAACACAACAATATAAGGCATGGTCAGTCGTTATTATGAGCACGCTAGCATTTACCGTGTGCTTCATGATTTGGATGATGTTTGCTGTTATTGGCATTCCGATTAAAGATTCTTTGGGTTTGAATGAAACCCAATTTGGTATTTTAGTAGCAACCCCCGTATTAACCGGCTCACTAGCCCGCTTACCCCTAGGCATGTGGACGGATAAATGGGGCGGGCGTCTAGTCTTTTTTATTTTAATGTTATCAACCGTTATTCCTATTTGGCTGATTACCTATGCTACGGAATATTGGCAGTTTTTAATTCTGGGATTATTTGTTGGGATTGCGGGGGGGTCTTTTACCGTTGGTATTGCCTATTGTGCGCGTTGGTTTCCTAAAGATCAGCAAGGTACTGCTATGGGAATTTTCGGAGCCGGTAATACGGGTTCGGCAGTCACTAAATTAGTGGCTCCTATGATTGTGGTGAGTTATGGCTGGACTATGGTTCCTAGGGTTTATGCGGTTTTAATGCTGATCACGGCCATTATTTTTTGGTTTTTTACCTTTACCGATCCTAGCCATAAAGTTGCTAAATCAGTCACGGTCAGTGAGCAATTAGCGGCACTCAAAGATCCTCGCGTTTGGCGCTATAGCCAATATTACTCCATTGTATTTGGTGGCTATGTAGCGTTATCACTCTGGATGACAAAGTATTATATTTCAGAATATGGCTTTGATCTTAAAACAGCCGCTGTTCTAGCCGCTGCATTTAGTATTCCTGGAGGCTTATTACGCGCAGTCGGTGGATATTTCTCTGATAAATTTGGGGCGCATACCATTACTTGGTGGGTACTATGGGTTGCTTTAGTATGCCTATTTTTCCTCTCTTATCCACAAACTACTTTTACCATTAAAACCATTGACGGTGATGCCACTTTCCATTTCGGTTTGAACTCCACTCTATTTACTATTTTCATGTTTACCTTAGGAATTGCCTTTGCGATTGGTAAAGCTTCGGTTTTTAAATATATCTCAGATGATTATCCACAAAATATTGGTGTCGTTTCAGGCGTCGTTGGATTAGCCGGAGGTTTGGGTGGTTTTCTCATGCCTATTATGTTTGGAATGCTCGTGGATTTAACCGGCATTCGTTCGTCTGCCTTTATGTTGATGTTTGGAATTGTTTGGGTATCGCTCATGTGGATGTATTTCACGGAAGTACGCCCTGTATATGCCGACTTGCATATCCAGCAAGAACGTTTGCGCCAACAAACTCAGCCCCAGTGATTCGCGTTATTTATATTTTAAGGACTTTCTTATGAAAGATATCCAACAATGGGATGTGGAAAATAACACATTCTGGGAACAGACTGGCAAAAAGATTGCCAATCGTAATTTATGGCTGTCGATTCCAGCCTTGCTGTGTGGGTTTGCCATCTGGAGCATGTGGAGCGTTATTACGGTACAGATGCTCAATCTAGGTTTTCCCTTTACCAAAGAAGAGCTATTCACCCTCACCGCCATTGCCGGAATTTCCGGTGCTACCATGCGTATTCCCGCCTCGTTCCTAATTCGCCTCGCGGGTGGACGCAATACTATTTTTCTGACTACCGCGATGTTATTAGCCCCTGCCTTAGGGACGGGATTAGTACTCCAGCATCCTGATACTCCGCTGTGGGTATTTCAACTGATGGCTCTTTGGTCAGGTGTGGGCGGGGGTAATTTTGCTAGCTCCATGTCTAATATCAGCACGTTTTATCCTAAACGCTTACAAGGTACAGCACTCGGTCTTAATGCGGGTTTAGGTAACTTTGGTGTCACCACGATGCAAATCGTCATACCCCTTGTGATGACTGTAGGGATATTTGGCGCTCTCGGTGGCGAATCCATGATCCTGCAAAAAGATAGCGGTTGGATTTTTGGTAAAATAGCCGCTGGTACACCGACTTGGATTCAAAATGCGGGTCTAGCATGGGTAATTTCACTAGTACCACTCTCCATCTTATGCTGGTTTGGGATGAATAACCTCAAGACAGTATCACCCGACACTGGTAGTCCCATCGTAGCCTTTCTAAAAATTACCTATCTCTACTCGCTGGTATTCATTCCTTCGATTGCCATCCTTTATCTATACCTACCCGCACCTACTGGACTAGGGCTGCTGAATATGTGGATAGCCATTCCACTGGATATTTTAGCGGCACTCTTGATTATGCGTTTAGCCGCGTTTGGAGCCATGAAGGAAAACGTAGCCAAGCAATTTGCTATTTTTAAGAATAAACACACTTGGTCGATGACGGCTCTCTATGTAGTCACCTTTGGCTCATTCATTGGTTTTTCTATGGCATTACCTTTAGCTATTACCGTTATTTTCGGGTTCCAGCACTTACCTGATGCAGCAGGTGTCATCACTCATACTACCAAAAACCTCAATGCTCCTTCAGCCCTTACTTATGCGTGGATTGGCCCGTTTGTAGGTGCTGCTATTCGTCCGGTAGGGGGATGGATTTCAGATAAGGTTGGTGGCTCCATTGTGACTCAGGTGGTTTCTGTAGTGATGGTAATTGCCTCTGCGGCGGTGGGCTATGTGATGATGCAGGCTTATGCGTCTCCTACTCCTGAACTCTATTTTCCTGCCTTTTTGGGTTTATTCATTGTGTTATTCGCAGCTAGCGGCATTGGTAATGGTTCCACTTTCCGCTCTATAGGCTTCATTTTTGATCGCGCTCAAGCAGGCCCTGTACTCGGCTGGACTTCGGCTGTAGCGGCCTATGGCGCTTTTATCGCCCCCGTTGTGATTGGTAATCAAATCCAAGCCGGTACACCTGAATATGCCATGTATGGTTTTGCGATTTTCTACGCACTATGCCTGATTTTGAACTGGTGGTTCTATCTGCGTAGCGGTAGCGAAATCAAAAACCCTTAATACCGGAGAAATAATGTATGACTACTCTACTTTATGACCCCACCCCGCAGATCGCCACTGATGTTCAGGGTATCTGTAGCACTACACGGGAGCATTGCTTGCTATGAGCCACTTTATTGATCGATTGAATTTTTTTAAACGTACCTCACAACCCTTTTCCGACCAACACGGCGCGACAACCACTGAAAATCGTGACTGGGAGAATGGCTATCGTCAACGCTGGCAACACGACAAGGTAGTACGCTCCACGCATGGGGTAAACTGTACCGGCTCATGCAGTTGGAAAATATATGTCAAAAACGGTTTAATCACGTGGGAAACACAGCAAACGGATTATCCTCGTACTCGCCCTGACTTACCTAATCATGAGCCGCGTGGCTGCCCACGGGGGGCTAGTTATTCGTGGTATACCTATAGCGCTAACCGCCTCAAATATCCCTTGATACGTAGACAGCTAGTGGAATTATGGCGCGATGCTAAGGCTAAAAACTCCGATCCGGTCACAGCATGGGCTTCCATTGTGGAAGATCCGGTCAAGGCAAAATCCTATAAAACCCGTCGTGGTTTGGGCGGCTTTATTCGCTCAAATTGGGAAGAGCTAAACGAGCTGATTGCAGCCGCCAATGTGTACACGGCCAAGCAATACGGCCCCGATCGTGTGATTGGTTTCTCACCTATCCCCGCTATGTCAATGGTGTCGTATGCCGCCGGAAGCCGTTACCTCTCCTTAATTGGTGGGACGTGCATGAGCTTCTACGATTGGTATTGCGACCTACCACCCGCCTCGCCGATGGTATGGGGTGAACAAACCGATGTACCAGAATCTGCCGATTGGTATAACAGTAGCTATATCATTGCGTGGGGGTCGAATATTCCACAGACTCGTACACCGGATGCGCATTTCTTTACTGAGGTACGCTATAAAGGTACGAAAACGGTTGCGATTACACCGGACTATGCCGAGGTCGCCAAGCATGCTGATCAATGGCTAAATCCCAAGCAAGGCACTGATGCTGCCTTAGCGCTAGCGTTTGGTCATGTGATTCTTAAAGAATTCCATCTGGATAAGCCGAGCACTTATTTCACAGATTATGTGCGCCGCTATACTGACTGGCCTAATCTTGTTTTACTAGAAAAACGTGAGGATGGCAGCTATCAAGCCGGACGCTTTGCGCGTGCTAGCGACTTTGTTTCAGGTCTAGGCGAGGAGAAAAATCCCGATTGGAAAACTGTAGCGATTGATGATGCCACCGGTGAAATCATTTCCCCGAATGGCTCCATTGGCTACCGTTGGGATGGCAGCGGTCAATGGAATTTGCAACAAAAGGATGGCAAAACTCACACTGACATTACCCTACGCCTCTCATTAGTAGAACATCACGATACGGTGGTGGACGTAGCCGTCCCTTATTTTGGTGGTGTGCCTAGTGATTACTTTGCGGGTAATACCATTAAGGATATTCTCAAATATAAATTACCCGCCCGCAAAGTCACCTTAGCCGATGGCTCGGAAGGTTTATTAGTCGCGGTTTATGATCTGAATATGGCGAATTACGGTATTAACCGTGGTCTGGGTGATGATGACAGTGCTAAAGACTTTGATGATGCTAATGCACCCTATACTCCGGCTTGGCAAGAAGCGATTACAGGTGTACCTCGCGATAAAGTGATTCGCATTGCGCGTGAATTTGCTGATACTGCCGATAAGACCAAAGGTAAGTCGATGATTATCGTTGGGGCGGGCATGAACCACTGGTATCACATGGATATGAATTACCGTGGCCTCATTAATATGCTGGCTATGTGTGGTTGTGTGGGGCAATCGGGCGGTGGCTGGGCGCATTATGTGGGACAAGAAAAGCTACGCCCACAAACTGGCTGGTTACCGTTAGCCTTTGCCCTCGACTGGAGCCGTCCTCCTCGGCAAATGAATTCGACCTCCTTCTTTTATAATCACGCTAGTCAATGGCGCTATGAGAAGCTAGAAATCAAGGAAATCCTCTCGCCCTTAGCTAACCCTAAGCGTCAATCCGGTAACTTGATCGACTATAATGTGCGCTCCGAGCGTATGGGTTGGCTACCTTCTGCACCACAACTCAATACTAACCCGCTACATATCGCAAAAGCTGCCAAAGCCGCAGGCATGAGTCCAGTTGAGTACACCGTAGCAGGACTTAAATCAGGCAAGATCGCCTTTGCCGCAGAAGATCCCGATAATCCACAAAACTTCCCGCGTAACCTATTCGTGTGGCGCTCAAATTTATTAGGCTCCTCAGGTAAGGGGCATGAGTACATGCTCAAATATTTGCTGGGTACTAAACACGGTATACAAGGCAAAGATCTCGGTGAAATGGGGAGCAGCAAACCGCAAGAGGTTAAATGGCATCAAGACGCGCCTGAGGGCAAGCTGGACTTACTCGTCACCCTCGACTTCCGTATGTCTACTACCTGTTTATATTCCGACATTGTGCTACCTACCGCGACTTGGTATGAAAAGGATGATCTGAATACCTCCGATATGCACCCCTTCATCCATCCGCTGACTGCTGCGGTTGATCCTGCATGGGAAGCGCGTAGTGATTGGGAAATCTACAAAGGGATTGCTAAAGCCTTTTCTCGCGTCTGTGAGGGTCATTTAGGCATAGAAACCGATTTAGTAACCCTACCCTTATTGCATGATGCTCCGGCTGAACTCGGTCAAGCGATCGGTGTGAAGGATTGGAAAAAAGGCGAATGTGAGCTGATTCCGGGTAAAACCGCCCCCGCATTTATTGCGGTTGAGCGTAATTATCCCGACACTTATGCGCGTTTTACCTCGATTGGTCCTTTACTGGAGAAACTGGGTAATGGTGGTAAAGGTATTAATTGGAATACCGACATCGAAGTTGCTTTCCTCGGTAAACTCAATCACCAGCACACTAGCGGCAGCAATGAAGGCCGCCCACGTCTAGACAGTGCGATTGATGCGGCGGAAATGATTCTCTCGCTAGCGCCCGAAACCAATGGGCAAGTCGCGGTAAAAGCATGGGCTGCTTTATCAAAAATCACCGGCATCGACCATACTCATCTCGCACGCTATAAAGAAGATGAGAAAATTCGCTTCCGTGACATTGTTACCCAACCGCGCAAAATCATTTCTAGCCCTACCTGGTCCGGTTTGGAAGATGAGCATGTGTCCTATAATGCCGGATATACCAATGTGCATGAGTTAATCCCTTGGCGTACTCTGACGGGAAGGCAACAGTTCTATCTGGATCATGACTGGATGCGTGACTTTGGTGAAAGTATGCTGGTCTATCGTCCACCCATTAATACCAAAACCATTAAGCCGCTGCTTAATCAAAAATCGAATGGCAACCCAGAACTGGCTTTGAACTGGATTACGCCGCATCAAAAATGGGGTATCCACTCAACCTATACTGATAACCTACTCATGCTCACCCTATCACGCGGGGGGCCGATTGTATGGATGAGTGAAGCCGATGCCAAAACACTCGGTATTGTCGATAATGATTGGATTGACCTATTCAACACCAATGGAGCCATAGCCGCTCGTGCAGTAGTCAGTCAGCGCGTTATGCCCGGCATGGTCATGATGTATCACGCTCAAGAGAAAATTGTGAATGTCCCCGGCTCTGCCATTACCGGCGAACGGGGCGGTATTCATAACTCTGTCACCCGTGTTTGCCCCAAACCCACGCATATGATTGGCGGTTATGCCCAATTAGCCTATGGCTTTAACTACTATGGCACGGTGGGTTCTAATCGTGATGAGTTCGTTATTGTGCGCAAAATGACCAAAGTCGAATGGCTCGATAATGAAGGCAATGACTATGAGCAGGAGGCAGTAAAATGAAAATTCGTTCCCAAGTCGGCATGGTGCTGAATTTAGACAAGTGCATCGGCTGCCATACCTGTTCGATTACTTGTAAAAATGTCTGGACTTCACGCGAAGGCATGGAATACGCGTGGTTTAATAATGTCGAAACCAAACCCGGTATCGGCTATCCCAAAGAATGGGAGAATCAGGATAAGTGGAAAGGCGGCTGGTTACGCCGTGCCGATGGCAAAATTGAGCCACGTATTGGTGGAAGGTTTCGGATATTAGCCAATATCTTTGCCAATCCCGATTTACCTGAAATTGATGACTACTACGAGCCTTTCGATTTTGACTATCAACACCTACACAATGCACCGGATAGCCAGCATCAGCCAGTAGCCCGCCCCCGCTCATTGATCTCAGGTCAGCGTATGGACAAGATCGAATGGGGGCCAAACTGGGAGGAAATTCTCGGTACTGAGTTTTCTCATCGGCGCAAAGATAAAAACTTCGAGCAGATTCAAGCAGACATTTATGGTGAATTTGAAAATACTTTCATGTTTACCCTGCCGCGTTTATGTGAGCATTGTTTGAATCCGGCGTGTGTCGCCTCTTGTCCGAGTGGTGCGATTTATAAGCGTGATGAAGACGGGATTGTCTTGATTGACCAAGACAAATGCCGAGGCTGGCGTATGTGTGTCAGCGGCTGCCCCTACAAAAAGATTTATTACAACTGGAAGTCTGGAAAATCTGAAAAGTGTATTTTCTGCTATCCGCGTATTGAGTCTGGCATGCCCACCGTCTGTTCTGAAACCTGTGTCGGACGGATTCGTTATCTAGGGGTATTGCTCTATGACGCTGATAAAATTGAAGCGGTCGCCAGCACCCCCAATGAACGCGATCTATACGAAAAACAATTGGAGGTATTCCTCGATCCCTTTGACCCAAAAGTGATTGAACAGGCAAAAAAAGACGGTATTCCCGACGGTGTGTTAAAAGCCGCACAAGAATCTCCGGTCTGGAAGCTAGCAATGGATTGGAAGCTAGCTCTACCCTTACACCCTGAATACCGTACCCTACCCATGGTGTGGTATGTGCCTCCCCTTTCTCCGATTCAGTCCGCGGCTGATGCGGGCAAAATTGGCTATGAGGGTGTTTTACCGGATGTGGATAGCTTACGTATTCCCGTGCGCTATTTAGCCAATCTATTGACCGCAGGTGATGAGGAGCCGGTGAAATTAGCCCTCAAACGCTTAATGGCTATGCGTCAATATAAGCGAGCCGAAACGGTAGAGGGTATTCACGATACTCGTGCACTAGAGCAAGTCGGTTTATCCGAGGCTCAAGCCAAGGAAATGTACCGTTACCTCGCTATTGCTAATTATGAAGACCGTTACGTTATTCCCAGCAGTCACCGAGAACTGGCCCGCGATGCCTTCCCAGAGCGTGGCGGTTGTGGTTTCAGCTTTGGAGATGGTTGTAGCGGTAGTAGTAACAATGAGGTCAACCTATTCGGTGGGCGTAAGCAAACAGTAACGATGGTACAAAAAATTGACTTCGTGAAACAGGAAGTCAACTCATGATCAAAATTTTTGTAGTCATTGCACGTTTACTAGACTACCCCAGCGCTGAGCTGCTAACCGCCCAAACGACCTTGATGGAGGTCGTGCGTGAAGAGACCCGTTTGCCCCTAGCGCTACGTAGTTCCCTAGTTTCATTTATTCAGCGCCTAGGGGCACGCGGTTTATTGGATGCACAGGAAGATTATGTCTCCACCTTTGATCGTGGGCGTTCACTATCATTACTGTTATTTGAACATGTACATGGTGAGTCGCGCGACCGTGGACAGGCAATGGTGGATTTGCTGCAGCAATACCGTGATGCGGGCTTAGAGTTAAATATTAAGGAGTTGCCGGATTATATTCCGCTCTATCTCGAATACCTCGCTACCCGCACTGAAGCAGAGGCTGCTCAAGGTCTAGGTGATATTCACCCCATACTCGCGCTGCTATCGGCACGCTTACAAGAGCGTGATAGCCCTTACCATCTCTTGTTTGATGCGCTACTCGCAATGATTGGCATTCAGCCGAATATGGCTGAATTACGCGATAAAGTAGCGATTGAATCCCGCGATGATACCCCGGCTGCATTGGATAAGGTGTGGGAAGAGGAAATGGTGCGCTTTGTAGAAGACAAAGGCAGCTCCTGCCGCCCCACTCAAGCCGCTAATCAAGCCTATACGCTACATTTTAGGGAGAACTGATATGTCTTATTTTGATGCAATTTTCTTTGGACTGTACCCCTATGTAGCAGGTACGGTATTTCTGCTCGGCAGTTGGCTACGTTACGACCATGCACAATACACATGGCGGGCAGGCTCTAGCCAAATGCTAAATAAAACCCATATGCGTAAAGCCAGCAATTTATTCCATGTGGGTATTTTGGTGATTTTCTTTGGACATCTAGTAGGTTTACTGACCCCGCATTGGGTCTATGAACCCTTTATGTCGGCAGGCACCAAACAAGTCCTAGCCATTATGGTGGGGGGTATTGCCGGTATAGCCTGTTGGTATGGCGCACTACTGTTATTCCTGCGCCGCATGAACGACCCACGAGTACGGGCAACAGGCTCGACGATGGATCTGGTCATTATTGGTATTTTGCTAGTACAAGTGACCCTTGGCTTACTGACTATTATTCCGACCTTAGGCCATTTAGATGGTAGCAATATGCTAAAACTCGCCGAATGGGCGCAAGCCATTGTGTTTTTTAAAGGGGGTGCCGCTGCTCATTTAGCCGATGTGGGGATTATTTTTAAGCTGCATATTGTCCTAGGTTTAACCATTTTCCTGCTCTTCCCCTTTACTCGCTTAGTACATATTTGGAGCGTTCCGCTGCAATATGTGAATCGTCGTTATCAGATTGTACGGGCAAGGGGTTAAGTAATGGATATTGGGATATATCGCCCTCACTCTGAGCCTACCCCTCCCACATTGGGAAGGCCAGAGGTGCGGGTTGGCTCACGTATTTTAACGGAAGCAACCATTGCACAGGAGTTGCAATATCATCCAGCCGAACAAATGGAAGAAGCCTGGCAGGCAGCGACCACTAGTCTGGTCATTCGTGAGCTATTAGCACAACGGGCTGTTGCCTTACACATTGAAGCCGCTAGTGAGGAAGAACGCACTGCCCTACTGTTGGAAAGGGAGCTGCAAGCACCTGATCCAACAGAGGCGCAGTGTTTTCACTATTTCCAAAACAATCGGCAACGTTTCCAAACTCCAGTATTGTTAGCGGTGAGTCATATTCTGCTACCTGCAGCCCCTGATGATATGGTGCAACGCGATCAACAACGCCAACTAGCAGAGCAATTACTGCGACAATTGCAAGCTGATCCGGCAAGTTTCACAACACTCGCTCGGCAATATTCCGCTTGTCCCTCTTCAGGGCAAGGAGGCAGCCTTGGGCAATTGTCACTAGGGCAAACGGTGGCAGAGTTTGAGCGTCAAGTATGGCGACTGCCTGTAGGTTTACATAATCAGCCCATAGAAACCCGCTTTGGGTTTCATGTGGTGCGGGTAGATCAACGCGAAGAAGGTAAGTCCTTGGACTATGAACTCGTTGCCGCGCGTATTCGGGTATATTTACATGAGCAAGTGACACGACGGGCATTAGCGCAATATTTACAAACATTGGGGCTGGCTATTGGTATTGAAGGCATCACATTTACGCCTGCCTGCAGCTCATAGACGCCCTAAATAATAGGTTTTTTATGTTGGCACTAAAGGGGCTGAACGAGTATGGTGGGTTTTATAAATCTTTGTGATCTATTTTGAGGCTTGGTTCACGAAATATTATGTTACAAATTACTGATCCCACTGACACGCCCCCGCGCTTTGCGTTATTTCAACTAGGCTTCCGCCCTTTCTTTTTGGCGGCAAGCCTGTTTGCTGTTTTTGGCACTTTGGCATGGGTCGCTTTGTATAACTTCCAATGGGTAGGTCTCCCTGCTACTTATCCCCCGATGTTATGGCATGCGCATGAAATGGTGTTTGCCTATGCCTTGGCGGTAATTGCTGGGTTTTTATTAACGGCTGTTAAAAACTGGACGGGCTTACCCACCCTACATGGCTATAGTTTGGCAGGTTTGTTCGGCCTATGGTTCATTGCTCGTCTCTTACCCTTTACTGGTTTACAGGGCAATCGCTTGAACCCTGCTATATAAATAGAGGATAAGTAAGGCTTTTACTCCGAGAGCCGTCAAGATGCCAAACACTCCTCCTATCCCCCCTACCCAATGCCCACCTCCTGCCAATGCCGTAAGCCGTCTGATGGAACATCTGGCAAGCCTACGCGATCCGCGCCAACTCGCCAAAGTGATCTATCCGCTGCCCGAGATCCTATTA
>NZ_KB904752.1 GCF_000380185.1 Thiofilum flexile DSM 14609 | reverse complement strand
CGCTCTAATTTATCCCCATTGCTACAGGTCGCAGTGTCTTTTAGACCTAGATCGATGCCGACTTCGCCCGTAGCAGTCAATTCAATATTGGGTACTTCTACGACAATATTGAAGTACCAACGGCCTCGTGCCTCTTGGGAGAAAGAGCCTGAACGAAACTCGTATTGAGCTAGGTTATAACTATCCCATACCTTAAAGAAGTGTCCCGCATAGCGTACTTGTCCATTTTTCCAAACCGCAGCACCTTTTTTAAACGGTATCCAACCTAAGGAGCGTTTAGAACCACTCGAGACTCTCCAACGCAGTTTGCTTTTCTTGAATTGCTTACGCGCTTTTTCGTGAACGGCTATCGTTTCTTGAATNGTCGAGGAGTGNANNATAAAGCCTCGTTCGGCTTTCATGCCTTTGAGTTGGCTTTGTAGATCATACGCACTGAGATAAAGTGAGTGAAAACCAAACTCTGGAATGAAAAAGTGAGAATAATAGGCGGTTTCTTCATTGGCAGCATTCCACACCTGATTCACCTCAAACGCCATACGTTCAAGAATAGGCTTGTGCTTATCCTTGATGCGAACTTTGAGGGTTTTGAGGTGAGTGGCTGATTTCATGATATTGATTATACTACAAAAGTTGCTAACTGCTATTACTGTAGTACTACCCTTCATCGGCTGTCGCCGATCGCCTTATATCCCCTAGCTAAAGCAAGGGGCTTTACGGCTGGTTCGGTAAAAATCTAGAATAAACCATGAGAAAGATTATGAATACTTCCTCATGGCATGTATTTTCTAAATCCTCTCTTTTGGTTAATGGAACTGAACAAGCGGCTCATTACCTACTACTACCTCTAAAGCCAGCTCACCTTCACGCAAACTCACTGGTTTACCACTAATTTCTTTATTAGCAAGCGAGTTATTAATAAGCTGGCGAACTTCTGCTTCTGTAGGAATAGCTGCACCCTCTCCGACTTGTAAAGTTACCTCAATAACATCTGAAGCAAATTTAGGCCCCGCTATAAGGTTTTTATAACCTGCATTTCCAAGAGCTTGTGCAACCAAGCTAGCACGCTCCCCATCTTCGTCCATTGAAAAACGCCCACTAGGCGCTCGACTGGTATCATAAAAGGGTAGGCTTATCATAAGCATTTCATCCGTTACAGGAGCGCTTATGATGACTGATGAATCACCAGTAGGTAACATCCTATCCGATATAGCCGTGTCAAATCGCCCTTGTTGAAAATTTAGCGTATCCCCCGCCGATAATCTCCCATCTCCATTAGTATCAACCACCTCTTTGAGCAGAATATGGCCTACCTCTTGAGAACGATTAGGATTATAAGTACGCCATGCTGCTGCTAATGCATCCTGTGTATCTTGACCCAAAGTCAGTCTTGATGCTGATGGAGTATTTGAAGATATAGGTTGATTAGACCCNTGCATCCCTTTGATCAGTTGAGTTAGTAGAGCAATGAGTTGATTCAGCAATTGCTTCGTTGACGAGCTGGATCTGTAGTTAATGAAAGGATTTGCGGTCTGGGCATATCCTTTATGATCTCTACTGATAGCACTGCTATTAGGTGCATAGGGGAAATAATTAGGAATAAACATAGCAAGCTCCATAGTGTATTAACCACTATAAAGCATAGAAAAGTAAAAATATCTTTACCGTTTCGACACCACTTTATCAGGCTAACGGTAGGTTTTCGTTAGATGAGATGTTTAGATCTACTCACGCCCCACATAACGTCCGCACTGGGGCAAAACTCTTACTCAAGCATAATGACTTACAGCATTGGGCTATTTTTTTACAAATAGTATTAATAATGCGTGTTTTTTAAGCATAATTACGTTAGCATTCAATTTCTATTAAGAGTTTCATGAAAATTACTCAAGAGGATATGCTATGTGTTATCAAAAAATTGCTTTTCTCGCGTTTTTTATTATCTCTTCTAATCTAGTGTTTGCAGCACAAGAACCACCTCCCACTCCCAGCCCTCAGCCCTCAGCCCTCAGCCCTCAGCCCTGATGGTTCTGTAAATATTGTTAATGATGAAGCCATGTCTAGGCAAACCGATGCTATGGTTATTGCTAGAGAATTGGGGATTGAAAAAAATATTGTACTGGATGCACTTGATTTCCAAGACAAGTTTTATAAGTTATTCACTACCATAGAAAAAAACTATCCCGAAACTATTGCTAGTGTTCGACTAGATCGGCTTCCGGCTAAAAAGGGTTATATCAGTTTTGTTGGTGAGAACATACCTTTAGAGATCGAGTCACTAATCGCGGCTATTGTTGGGCAAAGCGGTAAAGTCGCTGTTATCAGTGGGAAAAAATTCTCTAGAAAACAGAGAACAGATCGTGTGAAGCAAGTATCTAAATCCCTCTCAAAAACACATAAAAACATGATAGTTTCCATTGATCCTGAAACGGAAAAAATGATAATTAAGATTTTTCGCCCCAGTAAAGATAAATCCAAACCACCTACTGCTAGAGAGACTGCTTTAATCATCAATGAAAATGCACTAAATAAAAACAAAAATTTCAAGGTGAATGAAAGCGAGCTTCAGATTGAAACTATTGAAAAAGATGGACCTTTTATAGAGCTCCATGCAATACATAGAGGTGGCAGTAAAATTCAAAATAGCTTAGACGCCTACTGCACCTCTGGATTTACAGTTTATAAATCTTCTCCTTATATTTATGGTATGTTAACAGCAGGTCATTGCCTAGAGCCGTATGGTATGAATTGGTTTTATGATTACAGTATGGCGGTTTGGGGTTACTTAGGATATGGTCAAGCTGATGTGGGCACTTCTGGTGACGCAGGATTTCAATCTCTTGGCCTCAACTCTACAGGTTACTACGATTTTGCCACTCCATACTTCCACACAAGATACTATAACTACTATACTAACCAATATGTTAATGAGAGCAGACCTGTATACGGGTCTATGTGGCCAGTTGTAAATGCCTATGTCTGTCGATTTGGTCGGGTAACCAATATAGAAAGCTGTGGGTATATTACTCATATTGATCTGGATATAACTATAGAGAATATAGATTTTGGTAATATGGTACTTACTAGCAACGCTACCTCCCAGAAAGGGGATAGTGGTGGCCCTTGGTACTCCGGTAATTACGCATTGGGAACCAATACTGGCAATTATTATGGTTATGGGGTTTTTATGCCCATTCACGAGTCCCTCTCTCTTCTTAATGTCAATCTATCTACTACCAGCCCATAAATACTAACAATACATGATAGGAAAGAATGACTCTTTCCTATCATGTACACCAGATAAATAAGGTAATTAGCTAAGTTCCCCAAGCGGTTCATTACTGACTACCACTTCTAAATTCAGCTCACCCTCTTGTAACAGAACGGGCTTACCTCCAATTTCTTTATTAGCAAGAGAATTATTAATCAGCTGGCGAATGTCTGCTTCTGTAGGAATAGGCTCACCCTCACCTACCCGTAAAATTACTCTAATAATATCGGAAATAGGTTCTGGTCCTGCCATAAAATCCCTATAACCTAGCGCTCTAAGAGCTTGTGCAACCAAACTACCTCTATCCCCATCCTCATCCTGTGAAAAACGACCACTAGGCGCTCGACTAGTGTCATAAAAGGGTAGGCTTATCAAGAGCATTTCATCGGTGACAGGCGTGCTTATAATGACTGATGGGTCATCAGTTGGTAGCACTCTATCCACTCCAAGAGGAAGCTGACCCTGCTGAAAATTGAGTGTATCCCCCGCCGATAATCTCCCATCTCCATTAGTATCAACCACCTCTTTGAGCAGAATATGGCCTACCTCTTGAGAACGATTAGGATTATAAGTACGCCATGCTGCTGCTAATGCATCCTGTGTATCTTGACCCAAAGTCAGTCTTGATGCTGATGGAGTATTTGAAGATATAGGTTGATTAGACCCTTGCATCCCTTTGATCAGTTGAGTTAGTAGAGCAATGAGTTGATTCAGCAATTGCTTCGTTGACGAGCTGGAGTTAATAAAAGGATTTGCAGTCTGGACATACCCTTTATGCTCTCTACTGATAGCACTGCTATTAGGTGCATAGGGGGAATAATTAGGAATAAACATAGCAAGCTCCATAGTGTATTAACCACTATGGATAATAGGCTGGTTTAGTGCTCTTGACTGTTTAGATAAGGCTTTATCAGGCTAGCGGTAGGTTTTCGTTAGATGAGATGTTTAGACCTATTCACTAAAACCCCACATAACGTCGCACCGGAGCAAAACTCTTACGATGAATTGGCAAAATCCCATAGTGAGCCAATGCGGCAAGATGTGCTTTGGTTGGATAGCCTTTGTGCTGGGCAAAACCGTATTGAGGATACAGTTTATCCAACTCAATCAGCTCCGCATCACGCGTAACCTTAGCCAAAATCGAGGCGGCACTAATCGCAGGTTCCGTCGCATCACCCCCGATAATGGCTTGGGTGGGGCAATTAAAGGCCGGATATTGATTACCATCGACCAGTATTTCGGTCGGTTGAATGCTTAAACCTGCCACCGCCCGCTGCATGGCTAAAAAGGTGGCTTGTAGAATATTGAGCTGATCAATCTCTTCCACTTCAGCCCGCCCTAATGACCATGCTAAGGCTCGCTCACGAATTAAATCCGCCAACAGCAGGCGTTTTTTCTCGGAGAGCTTTTTAGAATCTGCTAACCCTTGAATCGGGCGTGAAGGGTCTAAAATAACAGCAGCAGTCACCACCGCCCCCGCTAATGGCCCACGCCCGACCTCATCAACTCCAGCGATTAAACGCATGTGCCCGGCTGACGCAGTGTGAAAATAGAGGCAGGCGGAATATTAAAAAATACCGTCGCACTACGCTCAATATGAAAGCCTTTCTTTCTGAGTTTTTGGAATAGCTCAATTTGACTCACTAAGGGGATATAGCTCATTTGAATAATAGTCGAGCCTTGCTCTAAAGCAGCCGCAAATTGTGTCACCAGGCGCTCAGAAAAAAACGGCCCTGTCACTGGCATACAAGACACAATCAAGCTATTGGCTAAACCATAACGGCTTTCATCCAGCGGGAGATCAAAAAAGTCGCCCCCTAAGATATCGGTTTTACGCCCAAAACGCTCTTTAAATAACGCCACAAAATCGGGGTGCTTTTCTACAAAACTAAAAGGGATATCGGCGTCAATAAAATATTGCGCCACCACCCCGCTACCTGTGCCAACAAATACACCTCGCGGATAAGCGCCAAAATGAGTGCCGGCAACCTCAAACATTTTGGCTCCAAATTGATCTGACGAACTAATAATCGAGCCAACATCCTTAAATTTGGTTATATAGGCCATACCCATCATCCTTTCTTATAGATTAAATTGTTGCACAATAGCTGCTGCAGCGGTTGCACTGGCTTGTTGCTTGAGTTGCTGTTGCAGGTTTTGAAATTGATTCAGATAATAATCGCGCTCTTCAGGTGTTAACGCCATGAGTTTTTCTATTTCACTCACACTATTTTCTATGGTGACTTGTTCTTGTAATAGCTCTGGAACCAAGCGCTCATTGGCTAGATTATTGGGTAAGGTGACATACTTAACCTTTAATAATTTAAACGTGCGTAATAACCACGCCGTGAGCGGCGCTACTTGATACGCCGCAACCATTAAACGCCCGCTTAACATGCCCTCTAATACCGCTGTACCCGAGGCTAGCAGTATATAATCCGCTGCCTGCATGACAGTACGTGACTGCCCTTCTATTACGATTAAATCCAATTCTGGAGTCTGTGCTAAGCATAATTGCTGAATTAATTGCTGAGCTTTAGGGTGAGCGGCTGGAATAATAAAAGAACATTCGGGGTGGCGTTGCTTCAGTTGTTGAGCGGCTTGTAAAAAGGTGGGCAGCAAGCGCTTTATCTCGCCTAGACGACTACCAGGTAAAAGGGCAATAACCTTACTGCCTGAAGTCGCTACACCTAATGTTTGGCGTGCAATGCTACGATCACCGTCCCACACTATTTCATCAGCTAAGGGGTGTCCGACAAAGACTGCTTTAATCTGATGGCGGCGATAAAACTCGACCTCAAAAGGGAATAAGGTCAGCATTAGATCAATCGCGCCCTGCATTTTTTTCACCCGCCCTTGTCGCCACGCCCAAACCGAGGGGCTAACATAGTGTACGGTTTTAATGCCTTGAGCGTGTAAACGCTTAGCGAGGGGTAGATTAAAATCGGGTGCATCTACACCAATAAATAAATCAGGGGGATTCTGTGTCCAACGCTTAATTAGCTCGCGCCGAATTTTGAGTAGCTCAGGTAAATGCTTGAGGACTTCCACCAAGCCCATAACTGACAGAGTTTCCATAGGATAAAGCGAACGACAGCCCGCTGCCTGCATTTCAGTGCCTGCAATACCTTCAAAAACTAAGTCTGGATTTTGAATCTGGAGTGCTTTAATCAACCTAGCGCCCAGCAGATCGCCCGAAGTCTCGCCCGCGACAATGGCTATACGCTTGATCATGCCTTATTTACACACTTACCGAATCAGGCCGCGCTCACTCTGGCGGCAGAAAGCCAATAATAGTTGAATTTCGGGGAATTGTCCCATTTCTGTTTCAATTTGGCTTAATGCTTCGTTTAGGGTTAGGTGTTGTCGATAAAGTAAACGGTGGGCATTTTTAATGCGTGAAATAGCCTCTGGCTCAAAACCACGGCGTTTCAAGCCTTCGGCATTAATACTACGCGGCTCGACGGGGCTACCATAGGCCATGGTATAAGGCGCAATATCCTTCCCGACCGCACTTCCCATACCCGTGAAAGCGTGCTCACCGATATGGCAAAATTGATGGACTAAGGTAAAACCACCTAAGATGACATAGTCATGAATGGTGACATGCCCCGCCAACGTCGCACTATTAGCAAAAATAGTGTTATTGCCCACGATACAATCATGTGCAATATGCACATAGGCCATGATCCAATTATCATTGCCTAGGATGGTTTTACCTTTATCCTGAGTCGTGCCGCGATTAAAGGTACAGCACTCTCGGATCACATTACGATCACCAATAATTAGCTCAGTCTGTTCACCTGCATATTTTTTATCCTGTGGCTCAGCACCCAGAGAGGCAAAGGGAAAAATACGATTCTCTTGCCCAATGGTTGTAGGCCCCTCAATCACAACATGAGAGGCAATCTGAGTCCCGCGCCCGATCTTTACTTTAGCCCCAATAACACTATAAGGACCAATTTCAACCTCGGTATCTAGCTCAGCACTAGGATGAATAACAGCAGTAGCATGGATTAAGCTCAAATAGCACCTTCTTTGGCAGCACACATGAGTTCAGCAGAAGCAACGACCTTGCCCTCAACCGTCGCTTTGGCATCGAAAACCCAAATAATACCTTTGCGATTCTTAAGCTCCACTGACAATACCAGTTGATCACCCGGAACGACCTGCTGTTTAAAGCGTGCCTTATCCACACCGACCAACATATAGAGCACACCTACACGCGGCTCTTCGCCCATGGTTCTAAAACCTAACAGCCCTGTGGCTTGGGCAAGGGCTTCAATAATTAACACACCCGGCATCACGGGCTGACTAGGAAAATGCCCATTAAAAAATGGCTCATTACAAGTCACATTTTTAATCGCTGTCAGACGTTCACCTTCTACACACTCCAACACCCGATCCACTAATAAAAACGGGTAACGATGGGGTAAATAGTTTTTGATTTCGTTGACATTCATCGTCGACATGCTGTTACAGTTCCTTATGATCCGGCTGCAAGGCAGCCATTTGCTTTTCTAATTCTGCTAAACGCCGTGCCATTTTATCTAACTGATGAAAGCGCACCGCATTTTTGCGCCATTGGCTATTTTCCTGAATAGTAGTACCCGCTGAATACACCCCAGCGTGGCGAATCGAGTGAGTCACCATACTCGTTGCGGTAATAATGACATGATCAGCAATCTCTAAATGACCACCAATCGCACACATCCCTGCAATTCGGCAAAAGCGCCCAATTTTGGCACTTCCTGCAATCGCTGTACAGGCTGCCACCGCAGTATGTGCACCAATTTCGGTATTGTGTCCCACCTGAATCAGGTTATCGAGCTTTACCCCATCCCCAATACGTGTCACACCTAATGCAGCACGATCAATGGTAGTATTCGCCCCAATCTCAACATCATTACCTAAGACAACTTTGCCCACTTGTGGAATTTTGTACCAAGTCCCATCACGCTGAGGCGCAAAACCAAAACCATCCGCCCCTAATACCGCACCAGAATGAATAATACAGCGCTCACCCACTTCTGTATCATCCGCCAAAGTAACATGAGGATGTAATAAAGTATCAGCACCAATGCGACACCCTGCACCTATTACCGTATGCGCTCCAATAATCGCATTTGCCGCAATTTCTGTACCCGCACCAATGACTACATAAGCACCAATATGCACCCCATCTGCAATACTCACGTGCTCGCCCATAACGGCGGTAGGATGTATAGCACTAGGAAAGGCTTTTGGGGGGTAAAATAAAGTCACTACTTGGGCATAGGCTAAGTAGGGATCTTTATGAATTAAACAATCACCCGAATACTCGGCTGCTAAATCGGGCGGTAGAATTAAAGCACCCGCTTTGGTACTGGTTAAAAACTGCCGATATTGCCCCCCGCGAATATAGCTCAACTCATGAGCCTGCGCTAAATCAACCGCCGCAACCCCTGAAATTAATTTATTTGGATCAGTGGCCTTTAATTCCGCCCCACAATAGGTAGCAATTGATTCTAACGTTTTAGCCAATGCAACAGTAGACATAAACTAGTGTTCCTTAGTAATAGGCGTATTAGTATTATTTGATTGGTTATTAAATTGTTGTTGTAGATACTCTAATACTTGATCAGTAATATCGACTTGGGGACTAGCCGCAATATAGTCATTCTCTTTTAATACAATATCGATCTTATTTTGTATGCGTATTGTATTAATGGCATCGACTACTTGTTTTTGTACTAAACCTAATTGCTCATCACGGGCGAGACGTAATTCCGCACGATAATCCTCTACGGCTCGCTCATAATTACGCTGCCGACTACGTAAATCACGGTCTTTTTGTAAGCGCCCCTCTTCTTCTAATTGAGACAATTGATCTTGTAGTTCTTGTATAGCCCGCTGCTCGCGCTCTATCTCCGCCTCAACTGGGGCATATTTTTGTTTTAGCTTTTCAGTTGCTGCTGCAGATTGTGGTGCTCGATTTAATAATACCCCCACATTCACCGTCGCAACGACGGTACGCGAAGGAATCACAGCTATTTTAGGTTTAGGCGGAATGGGTTTAGGCGCATTAGGCTGCGTATCAACGACTACAGGGGGGCGCGGGGATGGCTCAGGCTCGGCTTGTGCTCTAAAGACACCAATAAAGACGACAACCACCAACAGCAGACTAAGAATAAACCAACGCATAAGTACTCCCTGTCTTCATTACGGATCTTCAAGTACGCATTAACTCAATTCACGTCCTTGTGACTATGAGTTTTTCGCTTAAGAAAGGCTCTGATATTACTAGAAATTAGCCCCTAAACTAAACTGTAATACTTGTTTGTCATCGCCATCTTTGGCATTTAAAGGCCGAGCCACACTAATCTCTAAAGGACCAAAAGGTGAAACCCACACCGCACCTAAGCCAACAGATGCCCGCAGATCTTTAGCTTTAAAGGCACTGGTATCCTCAAACACATTACCCACATCCACGAAAGCACTCATCTTCAAGCCTTTCATATCCTTTGCGAAGGGTACTGGGAAATAAACTTCCGCAGTCGAGGCAAATAATACATCCCCCCCCATAGCATCACCATTACTATCCAAAGGGCCTAGGCTATTAGAGTCATAACCCCGTACCGTACCAATACCCCCCGCTGTATATTTCTCAAAGAAAGGTAAGTTATCTAAATCCTTACGTCCCTTACCTAGGCCGATTTTACCCTTTAAAGCAAAGGTAAAATCGCTATTAATTTCTTTATACAACGCCCCATCATAGCCTAATTTAGCATATTGCAGATCACTACCGGGAATAGCCGCTTGCACTGACACCCGATGACGTTGCCCACTAGTAGGGAATAGCGCACGATTACGCGTATCATGTACATAACTTAACGTCGCTGGTAATTGACGGTATTTAAGCCCATGCTTATCGGTAAACTCTTTAATATGCGTAGCAGGATCTGAGCCTAGGACAATTTCCCGTTTTTCAGCACCGAATTTAAAGTGAAAAGCATCATTTTCACCAATTGGAATAGCATAGCTTAGATCAGCACCTATCCGATTAGAGATATAACTCGAAATATCATCTTTCTCGGCATTGTATTTATTATAATAAATATTAAAGCCGCGACTGACCCCTTCATTGGTATAAAACGGATTATTATAACCAATTCGGAAGTTACGATTAGCTGAGCTATTATCAAAAGCGATTTCTAGCTCTTTTCCGGTACCCATGAAGTTATCTTGTTTTAACTCAGTATTAAACAAGATACCGCCCGATTGTGAATAACCTGCCCCAATACGAAACTGATTCGACGAGCGCTCGGTAATTTCGATTTTTAAGTCTACTTGATCGGAAGTGCCAGCAACGGGTTCTGGCGTAATATTAACATCCTCTACATAAGCTAAGCGCTGTAGACGGGTTTTAGAGCGTTCAATTAATTCTTTAGATAAAGGCGCACTTTCTAATTGGCGAATCTCACGGCGATAGACTTCATCTTTAGTGCGATTATTACCGCGAATATTAATCCGTCTGACATAAACCCGTTTGCCCGGATCAACGACTAGCTGCAAATTAACAATGCGATTGGCTTCATCAATTTGTGGCTCTAGCCCTATGCGAGTGAAAGCAAAGCCTTGCTTACCTAGTGCATCTTCAATATTTTTCCGCGTTAATTCTAAATTCTTTTGCGAAAAGACTTGCCCTGATTTCAGTGCCACCAGTTTATCTACTTGGGGCTGGGATAATTTAGAATTACCCCCCACACCGACACGACCGAGACGATATTGTGCGCCTTCTTTAATCGTGATTTTAATTTTAATGCCCTGTTTCGTGGTGCCGGGCAAGGTATCAACCGACACCACTTCAAATTTGATATAGCCTCGATCACGGTAAAAAGCCGCGAGCTTATCTAAGTCAGCCGCTAATTTTTCCCGCGAGTATTGATCACGAGTACTAAAGAATGAAATCCCTTTTTTAACCCCTGACTCAAATTGACCTAGTAATACGGCATCGGAGAAAGCCTGATTACCTACAATATCAAGGCTCTCAATACGAGTACCGCCCCCTTCATTGATTTTAATATCAACGGCATTGCGTCCCTGACCTAAAGAACGGCTGGAAATATTGACAGTGGCATTATAAAGCCCCTGCCCTTGATAAGCTTTCACCAACTCTTCTTCCGCTTTGGCGAGTGCTTGCTTATCTAAACCATTGCCTTTAGCAATATTAAGCTTTTTTAGAAACTCTAAAATATTAGCGGTGGGTAATTTTTTATTACCACTAATATTAATTTCTCCGATTGCTTGGCGCTCAATGACTTTTACAATCAAAATACTCCCGCGCCTAGCGAGCTTTACATCCTCAAACAAACCTGTTTGATAGATGACTTGTGATAATTCATTTGCCTGAGATTCATCAAAACGTTGCCCTGCTCGTACTGGAATGTATTGCATCACAGCTTGTGGTGTTAAGCGCTGTAACCCCTGTACTTCAATCCCTTTGATTACAAAACTAGCAGACCATGCAGGTTGGCTAACCACCAAGGCACTAGCAACGGAAAGACGAATTAGTTGTTTATTCATGATTATCTGATCAACCGCATTAAATCGTTATACAAGGCCAAAACCATCAAGCTACCAATAGCTGTCAAGCCGACACGCATGCCCAATTCCTCTACCCGTTGAGACACAGGCGAGCCTTTTATCATTTCTACTATGTAAAACAGCAAATGCCCGCCATCCAACATCGGAATAGGTAACAAATTTAAAATACCTAAACTTATACTAATAATGGCTAAAAAACCGATAAAGTAGGTTAATCCCGACTTTGCTGCTTCCCCTGAAAACTGCGCAATAGTTAAAGGCCCACTAATATTGGTCAGTGAAACCTCGCCCGTGAATATACGTCCCATTAATTGAACGGACATCACAGTAATGCGTTGGGTTTCCTCAAGACCACGCACTAGCGCATCGATCACGCCATAGCGTTGGGTAAATTGCAGCTTCTCTACCACCTCAGGCGGACTACGCTCAGTGAGACCCACGCCCATCGTAAAGATTTTTTGACCATTGACCTCTTGTAACTGGGGGGTAATATTGAGGTTAGTGACACCCGAAACACGCTCTACCTTGACCTCTAGCGTTTTGCCCTCACTCGCACGCACCAAACGGATCACATCTTCACTCATACCAATCGGTGTATGATTAATTTCTAGAATTTTATCATTGGCTTGAGCACCTGCTTGTTCTGCGGGACTATTGGGAAGAATACCGCTGGCATAAACCGCTAATTGAGGTGCCCAACTACGTAAACCTGCTTTTTGAAAATAATCGCGCTCATCCGCTAGCATGGGAATATCGGTTAAATCGAGAGAACGAGTTGTACGTTGCCCTTGTTGGGTTTCCACCTCAACACTGACTATAGGATCAGCTAGATATTGCTCTAAGAGCATTTGGCGTGCATCTTGAAAACTAGCAACCTCTTGTCCCGCCACAGCAACGATTTTATCGCCCACCTGAAAGCCAGCAGTAGCAGCAGGCGTATTCGGTAGAGCACTCACCAGAGCAGGATAAGCCGGTATACCGATGCTAAACATCAGCGTATATAAAAGACCTGCCAAGATAAAATTCGCAATCGGGCCTGCGGCGACAATAGCAAAACGCTTCCATACAGGTTGACGGTTAAAGGCACGATGTACTTCACTAGGATCGACCTCGCCCTCCCGTTCGTCTAACATCTGCACATAGCCCCCTATAGGAAAGGGTGCTAAAGCATATTCGACTTGATCGGCATCTTTACCACGTTTTGACCAAAAGGGCTTACCCATACCAATGGAAAAGCGCAGCACTTTTACGCCTAATTTACGCGCAACCCAATAATGTCCAAATTCGTGAACCGTTACTAAAATACCAATAGTAACCAAAAAGGCGGGGATAATAATTAGCAAGTCCATGGCATCACTACATTTTTTTATTTTTTATCCAAGATAGTGCCGCTTCACGGCTGTCCTTGTCCTGAATAAAAATAGTTTCCAAAGTCGTTGGGGTTCCAGAGCAAGCCTGAGCCAGTACTTGTTCAATCAATCGCGGTATATCCAAAAATCCAATCTGCTGATTTAAAAATGCTTGCACCGCTTCTTCATTCGCGGCATTCAGTGCAATCGTTGCATAGCCTCCCGCTTGATGCGCTTCAGCCGCGAGGCGCAAGCACGGAAAACGTACTAAATCGGGACGCTCGAAGTCTAGACGCGCCAACTGGAAGAAATCTAAGGGTTCAACCCCTGACGGAAGTCGCTCTGGATACCCTAACGCATAAGCAATCGGAGTACGCATATCGGGATTACCTAATTGTGCTAAGACCGAGCCATCACAATAAGTTACCATTGAATGAATCGTACTCTGGGGATGTACGACTACTTCAATCTGCTCCATTGGCATATTAAATAACCAACAGGCCTCAATGGTTTCTAACCCTTTATTCATGAGGGTGGCAGAATCCACCGATATCTTTTTTCCCATACTCCAATTAGGATGAGCCACCGCTTGAGCCGGCGTTATACTCGCTAAACGCTCTTGCTCCCACGTTCTAAAAGGCCCACCAGATGCCGTCAACAATAACTTCTGAACACCCTGTTGTCTATTTTGCGTCGGTAAACACTGAAATATCGCATTGTGCTCACTATCAATCGGCAATAATTCTGCCCCTGCGCTTTGCACTGCATCCATAAACAGTTGACCTGACATGACTAGCGCTTCTTTATTTGCCAGTAATACCCGCTTACCCGCTTGAGCAGCGGCAAGCGTTGGCCTTAAACCGGCTGCGCCAACAATAGCTGCCATCACATAGTCAGTATCAGGATGAGCTGCAATGAAGCTTAAAGCCTCCTCGCCTGCGAGCACTTCTGTCGGTATATCAACTTGTTTCAGTAGGGCTTGTAACTGCTCGGCTGCATTGACTTGAGTCAGTACCGCATAACGGGGTTTAAAGGCTTGGCATTGAGCAAACAAGCGCTCGATATTCTGGCTGGCGGATAAAGCAAATACTTTAAAACGCTCAGGATGTTGGGCTATCACATCTAGGGTGCTCACTCCAATACTGCCGGTTGCACCTAGAATCGTGACGCTTTTCATAGACCGCTCCTAATCCACCATAAGCCAAGAGAAAATACTGGTAATGCCGCTAATAAGCCATCAATGCGATCTAGAATCCCTCCATGCCCCGGTAAAAGCTGACCGCTATCTTTGACGCCTGCTTCACGCTTGACCATGCTTTCAAATAAATCGCCCGCAATGGAAAAAATAACGACTATTAATGACAACACCACAAAGGCAATACTTTGTCCGAGTGAAAAACCCAATACTAACGCCCCAGCAATAGCCCAAATAGTACCTAAAGCCAATGCTCCATAAGCCCCTTCACGGGTTTTACCCGGACTTAATTCCGGCGCTAATTTAACTTTGCCAAACCGTTTGCCCGTAAAGTACGCGCCCGTATCAGCGACCGCTACTAAGCCAATCACATAGAGGACATACCCCACCGATAAGGCATTTAGGTGGCTGAGTGCATACCAAGCAATGCTGAGCACTAAAATGCCCAACATAGGTAATAACCACAGATAATCACGATAAAAACGGGTGTGTTGGCGATAATGCCATAACAAACCTAAAATGCCTCCCCATACCATCACACCCACCACTACCACAGGCATGACCGGGGGCTGCATTAATAATAACAGCAGGGCTAATACGAGTGTGGGTAACATAGCGACTAAGCGCTGGGGCATAAAACGGTAACCCACCAGTGCCGCCCACTCCCAACTACCTAAGCCTACTATGACCACTAAAGACAGCACCGCAAATACCGTCGGCGGTAACAGCAATAAGGCTGCGAGTACAATGGCGACTAGAATAATACCTGTAATAACCCTTTGCTTAAGCATGGTCGGTTCCTTGCGTGATTTGCTCACCTGTCATACCAAAACGGCGCTGACGTTTGGCAAAATCAACAAAAGCAGCTTGTAAATCTTGCTCATTAAACTCAGGCCACAACTTATCAGTAAAATACAGTTCAGCATACGCCAATTGCCACAATAAGAAATTACTAATGCGACACTCTCCCCCCGTGCGAATAAACAAATCGGGTTCAGGTACATTTAGCTCTGCGGTACTAAGATAGGGGGCTATAGACTGCTCTGTTAAAGTCAGGGGATCGGCCTGAGGATGAGCCTTCAGATAGGCTTGCACAGCATGAATAATATCCCAACGCCCCCCATAATTAGCCGCTATTAAGAGGCGCATTCCCGTGCAGTGCGCGGTTTTGGCTTCGGTTTGGCTAATTTTGGCTTGTAGATTAGGGGAAAAAGCGTGGCGATCACCGATAAAATGGAGCCGAATATTGTGTCGGATCAGCCCCTCTGCTTCACGGTCAAGCACAGTCATAAAAAGCGACATTAAACCAGAAACCTCGTCCTCAGGACGCTTCCAGTTTTCGCTACTAAACGCAAACAGGGTGAGACACTCGACCCCTGCTTGGCTACAACCGCGAATCACTTTACGAGCCGCCTCAACGCCCCGCTGATGACCTAAGAGGCGCGGTAATAAACGTGCTTTCGCCCAGCGCCCATTACCATCCATCACAACCGCCACATGGCGGGGTCGTTGGGATTGAGTCATTACACCGCCATCAAGTCTTGTTCTTTACGCTCTAAAACAACATCCACTTCTTTGATATATTGGTCAGTGACCTTTTGCACCGCATCTTGTCCGCGACGCTCTTCGTCTTCGGAAATTTGCTTATCTTTTTGCAGTGCTTTCAATTTATCATTCGCATCACGGCGGATATTGCGAATCGCAACCCGTGCCCCTTCTGCCTCGCCACGGACGACTTTTACTAAGTCCTTACGGCGCTCTTCGGTTAAGGGGGGTAACGGTACACGAATGGTGGTTCCTGCACTATTAGGGTTTAGGCCTAAATCAGAATTCAAAATCGCCTTTTCAATCACGGCTACCATGGGTTTTTCCCACGGAGTCACCGTGAGTGTACGGGCATCTTCTGCCGATACATTCGCCACTTGGCTCAAAGGTACGGGGGAACCGTAATAATCAACAGTAATATGATCCAATAAACTCGGATGAGCACGTCCGGTACGAACTTTAACAAAAGCGGCTTTCAGTGCCTCAATACTTTTCTGCATACGCACATCGGCGTCTTTTTTAATCTCATCTAACATAAACTTAAACCTCTACCAGAGTACCTATCGCTGCTCCCTGCACAATAGCACTGAGAGCATTCGCTGCAAACATATCAAACACACATAGGGGGAGTCGATTATCCCGACACATTACCATGGCGGTTAAATCCATCACTCCTAACTGTTTAGCAATGGCTTCATCAAATTTTAGCTGGTCATAACGCACCGCATCCGCATGCTTAGCGGGGTCTTTGGTATAAATACCATCGACCTTAGTCGCTTTTAATAGCAAATCAGCTTCCAACTCTACCGCTCGCAAACTCGCTGCAGTATCGGTGGTAAAAAAAGGATTGCCTGTCCCTGCGGCACAAATCACCACAGCACCAGCTTGTAAACGGCGTCTAGCCTCATGAGCATTAAAACGTTCACTCATGCCTTCAATCGTCATGGCAGTCATAATGTCACAACGACCACCGAGTTGCTCGATACAATCTTGCATGGCAATTGCATTCATCACGGTTGCGAGCATGCCCATTTGGTCACCACGCACACGATCCATACCGGCTGCGGCTAAACCTGCTCCGCGAAACAAGTTACCACCACCAATGACTAAAGCAACCTCAACGCCTTGCGCTTGTACCTCTAAAACTTCACGTCCGACCCGATTCAAAATAACCGGATCGATACCCGTATCTTGATTACCCATTAGCGCTTCGCCACTGAGTTTTAATAAAATACGTTTAGGTTGAATGCGTTGAGCCATATTAAATTCCTTACAACAGCCAGTAAGTGTAAAACAATCTAAGAGAATCTGGATACGGGTGATAGAAAAAAGGGGCAATGACTGCCCCTTTTTTGTGCTTAACTCAATTCATTATTGAGCCGCTTGTGCTGCTTGTGCTTTCACTTCATCAGCAAAATTTTCTTGCTTCTTCTCAATCCCTTCGCCCGCCTCAAAACGTACAAAGGTCGTTACCTTAGCGCCTTTAGACTTTAAGAGTTGTGCGACAGTTTGATTCGCATCCTTCACAAAGGGTTGGCCTAATAAGGTTAATTCAGCCAAGAATTTACGCATTTTGCCTTCAAGCATTTTTTCTGCGATTTCACGGCTTTTACCGCTTTGCATTACGATGTCTAACTGTACATCACGCTCACGCGCTACGATATCAGCCGGTACACCAGACTCATCGAGGCAAACTGGGCGGCTTGCAGCAATGTGCATCGCTAAATCTTTACCTAGCTCTTCCTCACCCGTCACACTCACTGCCACACCAATTTTATTATTGCTGTGTAAGTAAGTAGCAATCGCGCCTTCAGATGCTTCGACGATTTGGAAACGACGAACTTGGATATTTTCACCAATTTTAGCGACTAAGGCCGCACGTGCTTCCTCTACCGTTTGACCACTAGCCAATGGTAAAGCCGCTAGAGCTGCCATATCCGCTGGACGTTTGGCTAATACCGCATCGGCAACCGCTTCAGCAAACTCAACAAAGTTCGCATCTTTAGCCACGAAATCGGTTTCGCTATTCACTTCAACTAAAGCAGCTACTTTACGATCAGGTGTTGTTTTAATCACAACACGGCCTTCAGCAGCCACACGACCTGATTTTTTCTCTGCTTTCAAAGCACCTGACTTACGCATTAAATCAATAGCGGCTTCCATGTCACCATTGGTTTCAGTCAATGCTTTTTTACAATCCATCATGCCTGCGCCAGTACGCTCGCGCAGTTCTTGTACCATTTTAGCAGTAATGGCCATTTCTTTATCCTCACGTTAGGTACACATCGACATAAAATGCGATGTATACACAAATAATCATTTCCAGATTAGTCTTGATCAGCGTCGTCTGAATCAGCAGCGACCACGACATCGTCTTCAACTTCAACGTCGTCTTCTTCTGTAGGCTCTTCTAATGAACCACCACTATTAGTAATAGTAGCATGGGCTTCATTGATGGTATCTGCGATAGCAGTCACATACAGTTGAATGGCACGAATTGCGTCATCATTACCTGGAATAGGATAGTCAACATTAAGCAATGGGTTATTAGTATCTACTACCCCAATGACCGGAATACCTAATTTTTTCGCTTCTTGTAGAGCAATTTTCTCATAGCCCACGTCAATAACGAAAATAGCGTCAGGTAAGCCTTTCATTTCTTTAATGCCGCCTAAGCCACGCTCTAATTTTTCCAGCTCGCGCTGTTGCATCAAAATTTCTTTCTTATTAAGACGTTGCAGTGCGCCTTCTTCCATACCTTTTTCAAGATCTTTCAAACGACGAATCGATTGTTTAACGGTCTTGAAGTTGGTCAACATACCGCCTAACCAGCGGTGATTGATATAAGGCATTTTGCAAGAAAGAGCTGCATCTTGAATCGCTTCGCGGGCAGAACGCTTGGTACCAACGAATAAAATCTTGCCGTTTTTAGAGGCTAATTTGCCGATAAAATTCAGTGCATCATTAAACATGGGCAGGGTTTGCTCAAGATTGATGATGTGAATTTTATTACGCTCACCAAAGATGTACGGTGCCATCTTAGGATTCCAGTAACGGGTTTGGTGTCCGAAGTGAACACCGGCTTCCAGCATTTGACGCATGGTAACTTTAGGCATGATTAACTCCTGGGTTATGCCTCCATACACCCCTACCTTCAACCCTAGTAATTATCCGAGTATTGGAATCTAGAGCACCCTGAATGGCAGGTTTCAGATGTATGTGTGGATTTAAAATAACAATATATTTGCGAAAATCGCGGGCGCTTTATACCATGAATCCCTTTACAGTGCTACCGGAACCTACGGCTTCATGACTATTACGATTAAAACCCCTGAAGAAATTACAAAAATGCGCATTGCGGGACGCTTAGCGGCGGACGTATTGGAAATGATTGAACCGCATGTAAAACCGGGTGTGAGTACCGATGAGCTTAATACCCTGTGCCATGACTATATTGTTAATGTACAGCAAGCCATTCCCGCACCCTTAAACTACGGTCGCCCCCCCTTTCCTAAATCGATTTGTACGTCTATTAATCATCAGATTTGCCACGGTATCCCTAGTGATAAGCGCCTAAAGAAAGGTGATGAGATCAATATTGATATTACCGTGCTTAAAGATGGCTATCATGGTGATACCAGCAAAATGTTTTCCGTGGGCGAACCTACCATTGCAGGCAAACGCTTAGCACAGGTCACCCAACGCTGCCTCTATTTGGGTATTTTACAAGTGAAACCCGGCGCAAAACTCAGCGCCATTGGTAAAGTCATCCAAGCTTACGCTCATAGTCAGAACTATAGTGTGGTACAAGAATTTTGTGGGCATGGTATAGGGGCTAAGTTTCACGAAGATCCTCAAGTTTTGCACTATTACCATGCTGATAATGATAAAATCATTATGGAACCGGGGATGATTTTTACTATCGAACCGATGATTAATCAGGGCAAGCGAGATATTAAACTGCTCCCTGATCAATGGACCGTCGTGACTAAAGATCACAAGCTCTCCGCGCAATGGGAGCACACGGTACTAGTCACTGATACAGGCTTTGAGATTCTCACGCTCCGACCAGAAGAAGAAGGTTGGCAGGAACGCATGGTACAATGAGTGTATTTGAACAAACTGACGCATTTATTAAACAATATAGAACCTTTTTAAAAACCGAGCCTTCGCGCCCTGCCCACTATCGGCAGTATCTTAAACAAGCGCGAGAACTATTAAGCCAGCAATTCCATGCTGGCTTAGATATTCGCACCTTGCTCCATGCCCATACCCATGTTATTGATAATTTGCTCCAAGGTTTATGGGAGCAAATTCTACCGGAAGAAGCCAATCTTAATACCACGTTGATCGCCGTCGGGGGCTATGGGCGACGCGAACTCCATCCTCAATCGGATATTGATCTACTCATTCTGCTCAAAGCTACCCCCGACCCGCATTGTAGTGAACGTATTGGGCAGTTTATTACTATGCTGTGGGATATCGGTTTAGAAGTAGGCCACAGTGTGCGCACCCTACCCGAATGCGAAGCTGCCGCACGCCAAGACTTAACGATTATTACTAATCTAGTGGAGTCGCGCTATATTACCGGCAGCCATGATTTATTTGAGCTACTCAATAAAACCATAGCCCCTGACAATATGTGGTCTAGCCAAGATTTTTTTACCGCTAAACTAGAAGAACAAAAACAGCGCCATATTAAATTCGGCGATACCTCCTATCGCGTTGAGCCTAATCTAAAAGAAGGGCGCGGCGGTTTGCGCGATATTCAAATGATTACGTGGATTATTAAACGCGAATACGGGCAATTATCCCTACAAGAACTACACGAGCACCAACTACTCGAACCGGGCGAATATAGTACGCTACAACGCGGACGGGCTTTTTTATGGCGTATTCGCTTTTTACTACACGAAATCACTAAACGCAAAGAAGATCGTCTCTTATTTGATTATCAACATGCTCTTGCTCAAGCCTTTGGTTATAACGACCCTAATCGTAATAGTGCGGTTGAAGCTTTTATGCATCAATACTATCGCACCATTACCGAATTAGAACGTTTAACGGAAGTATTAATTGGGGTATTACGTGATAAGGTCTTAATGCCTACCTACCCTGCTCCGGTTATGTTAGGCGAGCATTATCAACGTTATGGCAGTTATTTAGCAGTTAGTTCACCCGATACTTTTGTATTATACCCGACTGCTTTGCTGGAAATTTTTCTGGTAATGCAGATTACGCCCCATATTACCGGCTTAACACCCGATACTATTCGGCTGATTCGGCGTAATGTTTATCGTATTGATAATAGCTTTAGACAACAATCACGGCATCGGCAAATATTCCGCCAAATTCTACAGCAAAATACTGGCATTACCTTTGTAATGCGCCTGATGAATCGTTTAGGTATTTTAGCAGCTTATATTCCCGCTTTTGCGAGTATTGTAGGGCGCATGCAATATGATTTATTTCATGTGTATACCGTTGATGAGCATACGCTTTGGGTATTACGTAATTTACGCCATTATAGTACTCCGAAAGGCGAGCAGGAAATGCCTTTTTGTAGCCAAGTATTTCGCAATTTGCAAAAACCAGAGCTACTGTATTTAGCAGGCTTATTTCATGATATTGCCAAAGGTCGTAATGGTGATCACTCCGAATTAGGGTCAAAAGATGCGTATGACTTTTGTCGTGAGCATAATATGGATTTACATGATTCGGGTTTAGTGAGCTGGCTAGTCCGCAATCATTTGATTATGAGTGTTACCGCCCAACGTAAAGATATTAGCGACCCTGAGGTTATTGCTGATTTTGCTGCTCAGGTAGTAGAGCAAAGCCGTCTAGACTATTTATTCTTACTTACCATTGCCGATATTCGTGGTACTAATCCTAAATTATGGAATGGATGGAAAGAATCGTTATTACATGAGCTTTATCATGCCACCCGTCGCCATTTACAAGCACGTACCCCGCATTCACAACAAAGTGATTCATTGATCAAGGAGAAGAAACGCTCTGCTTTAGAATGCTTAGTGAAATTAGGTTTTTCAGTGGATGAATGTGAGAGCCTTTGGGATCGTTTAGGTGAGGAGTATTTATTACAGCATTCGGTTGAATCTATTTGCTGGCATGCAGAATGTTTACTATCCACACGAGAACATCATTTACCCGTAGTGCAACTCAGTGAAACGGTTTCAGGCAATATTAATCTCGTCTTTATTTACGGGCATGATAAAGGAGATTTATTTTTCCGTGTTGCCGCTACGATGGAGCAATTAAATCTTAATATTGTACAAGCAAGACTAACGTCTATTGACGAGCATGACTTATATACCTTGCATGTATTAGGGCCTAATAATCAGCTCATTGGTAAAAATGATGAGGACTATGTAATTCAAACCTTAAAACATAATTTAACCTTACCCGAAATCATTCCACGTCAGCATCATCGCTCGCGTATTTTACGCAACTTTGATATTCCGACTCGTGTCCATTTCCGTCAAAACATTGAGCGGCAATTAACAGAAATGGAGCTTAGAACAGGCGATATGCCCGGACTCTTATCTCGTTTAGGCGCAGTATTTTATGAGCTAGATTTAACCGTGCGTAATGCCTTAATCACGACGCTAGGCGAACAAGCCGAGGATGTGTTTTATATTACTTGGCGCGATGGCTCACCGATTACCGAAACCTATGATCAAGAATATATTCGCTCGCGTATTACTGAGGCGCTAAAAATATAAAACCACAAGCCACTTCCTTTCTATCCTAATGAATAGAAAGGAAGTATGAGTCATGTTATTGGGCGTTTGGAATAGTACCTGGCACTACAAAGTTTGCTGAAAAGCTAGCATTGCCGGGGTGCATTAAAACATTACCTATGACAAGATTAGTATCATTACTAGGGCCTGCAAATAGCGTATAGCCATTCATATCGACGTCGGATATACGATACCCATTTAATTGATAGTTACTATTCAGTAATGTATTACCTTCATACACTAATATGGGTCCTAATAGACCATTGACATCATTATTAGGGCCATTTGCGATCACCTGATTGCTTTTATTCGCATCCCCTGCCCACATAACGGCTTTACTATCCACCACTAACCGTGCATTGTTGCCATAAACAGCGGTAGCGGATAAGGTAAAATCAACTAAGTTAGGCGCAGAACCTAAAGCTACAGCACTCGCGCTCATAACACCTAAGTGATTACGATGACGTAAGACCACATAGTAATTACCCGCCATCACACTCGCAAACGTCAGATTCACACTCCCGGTATCCGCCGTCACCACATCCCCATCACGCTGTAAGAGAGCCGCTTGTTGTGCCACTATGATAGAAGGGTTAGTCGCATTACGTAACTCGACTAGTATCCAGTCAGTTATAGCATCAACACCACTGACTGTTAGCAGAGTATTATTTAACGGCTCTGTGCCAGTATAGCCGAAGGGGGTTATCGTATAGGGTTGGCTATTAGGGATTATATTGAGAATACGTAATGAATCATGCATCAAATAAGTCTCAGCATTAAACGGCCCTTGTAAGAAACCCTTCACTTGTAATACAACACCTTCAGCCACATTAGTCACTGTGACTGCAATAGCCTGCATATCCGTGCCGCCTTTGCCATCAGAGACTGTCACTTGAACGTCGTAAACATTATTGCCTCCGCTATCGGTTGGCGCTTCATAGTCGGGAGCGGTGACAAATTGTAAAACTCCGGTACTACTATTGATGGTGAACTTAGCCGCATCCGCTCCACCTGTAATGCTATAAGTCAGGGTATCCCCGTCCGCATCAGTTGCCGTGACCGTTGTGACTGCAGTTTGATTCTCCGCCACACTGATTGCTGCGGTATCTCCACCACCATTGCTGGTAATCACAGGGGGAACATTTTCAACCACATTAGTCACTGTGACTGCAATGGCTTGCATATCTGTGCCGCCTTTGCCATCGGAGACCGTGACTTGAACATCATAAACATTATTAGCCCCATTATCGGTAGGCGTTTCAAAGTCTGGTGCTGTAACGAATTGTAAGACGCCCGTACTGCTATTGATGGTGAACTTAGCTGCATCAGTTCCACCTGTAATGCTATAGGTTAAGGTATCCCCATTCGCATCCGTCGCGGTGACGGTTGTAACTGCGGTTTGATTTTCTGGCACACTGATAGCGGCTGTATCACCACCACCATTACTGGTAATCACTGGGGGAGCATTTTCAGCCACCACATTAGTTATTGTCACCGCAATGGCCTGCATATCTGTGCCACCTTTGCCATCAGCGACTGTGACTTGAACATTATAAACATTATTGGCTCCAGAATCGGTAGGCGCTTCATAGTCGGGAGCTGTGACAAATTGTAAGACGCCAGTACTACTATTGATGGTGAACTTAGCCGCATCCGCTCCACCGGTAATACTAAAGGTCAAGATATCGTTATCAGCATCAGTGGCTGTTACTGTCGTTACCGCTGTTTTATTTTCTGCCATACTAATAGCGGCCGTTGCTCCACCACCATTACTGGTAATCACAGGTACTGCATTGAGCGGGCAGATATTAGCGATGGGGGTAACGAAATTAGTAATTTGTGTCGCATTAAGTAAAAAGTTAGTCGTGGTTTCAAAACGCCTTGGAGAGGTTTGAGACCCTTCTGGATCATTTGGATTAGTTTCTATACCACCTGTCCAAGACCCACCGACGGAGGCCACAGCAGCGGCAGCAGCATCACGCATCTCCACCGTTTCCCCCCCTACTGTTTCCGCTATCGAAAGCGCTGTAATTGAAAACTTAACACCTTGGGCTTTTAATAAATTATAGATAGTAAAGTTTGATCCATCATTAGGCTCATAGCCAAACCCCTCACCATCAATGATGGCTGAGGAGTCGGGATAGTACCGAGTCGCATCCGTGAAAATAACGATTTGTAAAGTGCGGGTTAAATCACGACTCAGCTCCTTAAGAGAGCCGACAATATAACTAGAGGTGGTACTGGCATTTCCATCAAGGGCATAACTCATTTGATAAATAGCCCCCGCCATATTATCTTCGGTCATATTAGGGGTAGAAGGAGGAGTAAATCGGCGTACTGGAGAGGCGACAGACGCCGTTGAAAAATTACGCTCAAAATAGACATTTTGACCAAAATCTGCTCCTCCAAGAGACCCGGCATAATGAGCTATTGCAATACGGGTGGCTGAATTAGCAGTACGCAGCGCATTACCCACTTTCACCACCGTGGAGGCAAAGTCCGTATATTCTGCCGGAACAATAGATCCTGAGTTATCCAAAAGAAAAAGTACATCTGTCCCCCCCGTCGCCGTACAAAGACCAGAACCTCCAATAGCCGGTACGGGATTATCAAACATATCCGTCACGGTCACTGCAATGGCCTGCATATCCGTGCCGCCTTTACCATCCGCTACAGTCACTTGAACATCATAAACATTATTGGCTCCATTATCGGTGGGCGCTTCGTAGTCAGGAACGGTGACAAATTGTAAGACGCCAGTACTGCTATCGATGGTGAACTTAGCCGCATCCGCTCCACCGGTAATGCTATAAGTGAGGGTATCTCCATTGGCATCCGTGGCGGTGACTGTTGTGACAGCGGTTCGGTTCTCTACCACACTAATAGCAGCGGTATCCCCGCCACCATCGCTGGTAATCACAGGAACTGCATTAGGAGGGCAGATATTAGCGATGGGGGTAACGAAATTACTAATTTGTGCAGCAGACAGTAAGAAGGTAGCGGAGGTTTCATAGCGTCTAGGGCTAGTCTGAGACCCCTCAGGATCAGCCGGATTACTTTCTATAATACCCGTCCAAGATCCACCGACCGAGGCAATCGCTGCAGCCGCTTTATCACGCTCATCTGTTGTGATTCCATTAGGTAGCGTAAGTGCGGCGACTGAAAACTTAACACCTTGCGCTTTTAATAGGTTATAGATAGTAAAGTTTGATCCATCATTAGGCTCGTAACCATATCCCACCCCATCAATCATAGCAGAACCAGAGATAGACCCGTCTCGATAGGCATCGGTGAAAATGACGATTTGTAAAGGACGAGTTAAGTCACGACTCAGCTCTTTGAGGGGGCTTAGAATAAAACTAGAGGTGGTGCTGGCATTTCCATCAAGCGCATAGCTCAATTGATTCACAGCGCCCGCTAGATTGTCCTCAGAATAATTATAAATGCTGGGAAATTGACGGACAGGGGAGGAAAGTGCAGCCGTTGAGAAGTCACGCTCCAGAGAGAGATACTGTCCATAATCGGCGAAGGGTACACCACTCAAGGGGCCTGCAAAATGAGCGACAGCAATCCGGGTGGCTGGATTAGCAGTACGCAGCGCATTACCGATACTCAACACCGTTGAGGCATAGTCAGCATACTCTCCAGCAAGGACAGAGCCTGAGTTATCCAATAGAAAAATGACATCGGTACCCCCGGTAGCCGTACAGCTCGTAGAACCTCCAGTAGCAGGTGCTGCGGCTAACGTGGGTACAGGAAAATAAAAAAGTAAGAGGAATAGACTGTATAGCCAATACAGTTTGATTTTGAAACTAGCTATTTTTAGCATGATTATACCCGCTTTACATTACTATAGTTTTTATATAAATAATCCAAAATAGATTAAAATAATTAAGTGGCTATATTAATAATTTAATATTTTATAGATTTTATTAAAAAAGAAATTGAAACAATCACAATAAGCAGCCCCATAAGCTATAACTCAAAAAAATTATAGTTAACCTAACGCTTAGATACTCAATTGATTTAATGCATAACAAGATCAAAAGTTCATGTTTTTAATATGAATTTAGTGTACAAAATCAAAATTTATTCTAGTTACTTAAAATTTTATCTAACCTATTGCGTAATAATTAAATCTTGAAATACTGATCAACAGCCGAAATCATTTCTTTAAAAAATGGCCTATTGTAATTTTCTCACCTCAATTAACCCTATTATTATGAAATTATTGCTTCGTAAGTCAAGAAAAAATTTTAACTATTATGACATACTCTTTATTTATCAAGGAATTATTTACCAAGGCGATAGGGTGTATGATCAGCTTCATAGACAGCGAAGTGATCTAGTGCTAGCAGCCTATTAGGCTAATCTGAATGAAAAAGGTAGGTAATAACCTGCTCGAAAGTAGAGTCGGTTAAGAATGAGGGGAAGGAAGAGAGTCACTCAGCAGTAATAGCGGCTCTGCCTTGTGTAGCTTCATGAAGTAATACTCACGAAGCTCACACGAGCAGAAGTCTGTTGTTAGAGAAAATCGAAGTGAGATCATTGACTTCCTTTCTATCCTAATGAATAGAAAGGAAGTATGAGTCGTATTATTGGACGTTTGGAATAGTACCTGGGATCACAAAATTGGCTGAAAGGCTAGTATTACTGGGGTGCATTAATACATTACCAATGACAATATTGGTGTCATTACTAGGGCCTGCAAACAGCGTATAGCCATTCATATCGATATCCGATATACGATACCCCGCTAATTGATAGTTACTATTTAGTAATGAATTGCTTTCATAAACTAATACAGGGCCTAATAGATCATTGACATCATTATTAGGGCCATTGGCGATCACTTGATTGCTTTTATTCGCATCCCCCGCCCACATAACCGCCTTGCTATCCACCTCTAACCGAGCATAGCTGCCATAAACAGCGGTAGCGGATAAGGTAAAATCAACCAGACTAGGGACAGGGCTTAAAGCTAAAGCACTCGCACTCATAACACCTAAGTGATTACGATGACGTAAGACCACATAGTAATTACCCGCCGCCACACTCGCAAAGGTCAGATCCACACTACCTGTATCCGCTGTAACCACATCACCATCTCGTTGTAGTAAGGCAGCTTTTTGTGCTACGAGGGTACTAGGGTTAGTCGCATTACGTAACTCGACTAATACCCAATCAACTATCGCATTTGAATCACTCACGGTTAACAAAGCAGCATTGAGTTGCTCAGTTCCTGAGTAATTAAAGGGCGCAGCGGTATAAGGTTGAGTACTAGGGATTAAGTTTTTAGTACGTAATGAATCATACATTAGCTGAGTTTCGCTACTAAACGGCCCTTGTAAAAAGCCTCTCACTTGTAAGACGACTCCCCCCTCAGCGACATCCGTAACAGTAACACTAATCGCTTGCATATCCGTACCACCCTTACCATCGGATACCGTCACTTGAACATCATAAACATTATCGGCTCCGGTATCGGTAGGATTTTCATAGTCAGGAGCTGTGACAAATTGTAAAACGCCGGTACTGTTATCAATAGTGAACTTAGCGGCATCCGCTCCACCTGTAATGCTATAAGTGAGGTTGTCCCCATCCACATCGGTAGCGGTAACTGTTGTAACGGCGGTTTGATTCTCTGCCACACTAATAGAGGCAGTATCACCGCCTCCATTGCTAGTAATCACGGGGGCCACATTTTCAGCTACATCCGTCACGGTAACACTAATCGCTTGCATATCCGTACCACCCTTACCATCCGATACAGTGACTTGAACATCATAAACATTATCAGCTCCGGTATCGGTGGGGGCTTCATAGTCGGGAGCTGTGACAAATTGTAAAACGCCGGTACTGTTATCAATAGTGAACAGAGCCGCATCCGCTCCACCTGTAATGCTATAGGTTAAGGTATCCCCGTCGGCATCGGTGGCTGTCACTGTTGTCACTGCAGTTTGGTTTTCTGCCACACTAATAGCGGCGGTATCACCACCCCCATTACTGGTAATCACGGGTGCCACATTTTCAGCTACATCCGTCACTGTGACTGCAATGTCTTGCATATCTGTACCACCATTACCGTCCGATACAGTGACTTGAACATCATAAACATTATTGCCTCCAGAATCGGTAGGCGTTTCAAAGTCGGGGGCTGTAGCAAACTGTAAGACCCCCGTACTGCTATCGATGGTGAACTTAGCGGCATCCGCTCCACCTGTAATGCTATAAGTGAGAGTATCCCCATCCGCATCGGTGGCTGTGACTGTTGTAACAGCCGTTTGATTTTCTGCCACACTAATAGCCGCTGTTGCACCACCACCATTACTGGTAATCACAGGTGCTACATTAGGACCGCAGATATTAGCGATTGATGTTACAAAGTTACTAATTTGTGCAGCAGACAGTGTGAAGGTAGAAGAGGTTTCATAACGTCTAGGGCTAGTCTGAGATCCCTCAGGATCCACCGGATTACTTTCTATAATACCCGTCCAAGATCCACCCACGGAGGCAATGGCAGCTGCCGCTTTATCACGCTCATCGGCTGTGATTCCATTAGGTAGCGTAAGCGCTGCGACTGAAAACTTAACACCTTGGGCTTTTAAGAGGTTATAGATGGTAAAGTTTGACCCATCATTCGGCTCATAACCATACCCCACCCCATCAATCATGGCAGAACCAGCGACAGACCCGTCTCGATAGGCATCGGTGAAAATGACGATTTGTAAGGGGCGAGTTAAATCACGGTTTAGCTCTTTGAGCGAGCTTAGAACAAAACTAGAGGTAGTACTGGCATTCCCATCCAGCGCATAGCTCAATTGAGTAACAGCACCGGCTAGATTGTCCTCACCATAGTTATAAATGCTGGGAAATTGACGTACAGGCGAGGAGAGCGCAGCGGTTGAGAAGTCACGCTCTAGAGAGAGATACTGGCCATAATCGGAGAAGGGTATACCACTCAAGGGGCCTGCAAAATGAGCGACAGCAATACGAGTGGCTGGATTAGCAGTACGCAGCGCATTACCGATACTCACCACCGTTGAGGCATATTCAGTATATTCTGCCGCAAGGACAGATCCTGAGTTATCCAATAGAAACACAACATCGGTACCCCCCGTAGCCGTACAAGTACCAGAACCTCCAATAACAGGTATGCTTTCAGCGACATCCGTCACTGTCACGGCAATGGTTTGCAGATCCGTACCACCTCTGCCATCCGATACCGTCACTTGAACGTCATAAACATTATTAGCTCCACTATCGGTAGGCGCTTCATAGTCAGGGGCTGTGGCAAATTGTAAGACACCCGTACTACTATTGATGGTGAACTTAGCCGCATCCGCTCCACCCGTAATGCTATAAGTCAGGGTATCCCCGTCGGCATCGGTGGCGGTCACTGTTGTCACTGCGGTTTGATTCTCCGCCACACTAATAGCGGCCGTATCGCCACCCCCATTACTGCTAATCACAGGCGCTGCATTAACATTATAGGGGCACATATTAGCAATGGGGGTAACAAAATTCGTAATTTGTGTGGCAGAGAGTGTGAAAGTAGTAGCGGAGGTTTCAAAACGTCTAGGGAGAGTCTTAGATCCTTCAGGATCCACCGGATTATCTTCTATAGCACCTGTCCACGATCCACCCACCGAGGCAATGGCGGCGGCGGCGGGGTTAGTCACCGCTGGTGCAGGTGAACTAAGAAGTGCTACTGAAAACTTAACCCCTTGGTTTTTTAATATATTGAAGATGGTAAAGTTAGAGGCATCATTGGGTTCATAGTCATACCCCGGAATATCAATCATAGCACTGGCTTCGCCAGGGAGTACGGCGGTGCCGTATGACTCCGCTCGCATTGCATCGGTAAAATCCACAATTTGCAAAGGACGGTTTAAATCACGACTAAGTTCTTTGAGAGGGCTTACAATATAACTAGAGGTGGTAGCAGCATCTCCATCCAGCGCATAGCTCACTTGATAAACAGAGCCTGCCAAATGATCAGTATACAGCAAAGTTTGGGCAAAATGACGTACAGGAGAGGAGAGTGCAGCGGTCGAAAAATCACGCTCAAGAAAGATCTGTTGACCAATCTCAGGGCCAGTATCAGGCCCTGCATAATGAGCCACAGCCAGACGGGTGGCTGGATTAGCAGCCAGCAGTGTATTACCGATATTCACTATGGTTGCAGCAAACTCAGTATATTCTGCGTCAGTGACCGATCCTGAGTCATCCACTAGAAAAAGTACATCGGTACCCCCGGTAGCCGTACAAGTACTAGAACCCCCAATAGCCGGTACTGCCGCTAACGCGGGTACAGGAAAATAAAAAAGTAAGAGAAATAGACTGTATAGCCAATACAGTTTGACTTTAAAACTAGCTATTTTTAGCATGATTATACCCGCCCTATATTGCTATAGTTGTTATATAAATAATTCAAAATAGATTAAGCTAATTAAGTAGCTATCTTAATAACTTAAGATTTTATAGACTTTATTAAAAAAATTAAGACAATCACAATAACCCACCCACCTAAACTATAAAATTCAAAAAATTATAGCTAACCTATGTTTATCTGATTTAATGTGTAATGAGATCATAAGCTTCTATTTTTAATATGAACGTAGTGTACAAAATCAAAATTTATTCTAGTCACTTAAAATTTATCTAAAATATTGTGTAATAATTAAATCTTGGAATACTGATCCATAACTAAGATCATTTCTTTAAAAAATGGCCTATTATAATTTTTTTACCTCAATTAACCTTATTATTATGAAATAATCGTTTCATATGTCAAGATAAAATCATTATTATGAAACAATTGTTTCATAAGTCAAGAAATTTTTAACTGTTATGACATACTATTTGTTTATCAAGGAATTATTTACCAAAGCGACAGGGTGTATAATCAGCTTTATAGGCGACAAAGTTGTCTGTGGAATCGGTTAAGAATGTGGGGAGCTATTCAAGAGTAATGGCACTTCTGCCTCGTGTAATTTCATGAGGTGATCCTCACAAAATCTACACGAGCAGAAGTCTGATGCTAGAGAAAACTTGTTAGAAAAAACATAAACGAGACTATTCGCGTCCGGCTACTGGCCCTGCATTACGGATGGCCTCACTGGTACCTTCGGCGTACTTTTTAAAGTTTTCATGGAAGGCATGGGCTAATTGCGTCGCTTTTTCTTTATAAAGCGCTTTATCTTCCCAAGTCGAGGAAGGATCTAATACATCAGTAGGTACACCCGGACATTTGACCGGCACTTGTAAACCAAAAATGGGATCTACTTGCATCGGGGTATTATCCAAGAAACCATCTAAAGCAGCATTGAGCATAGCGCGGGTATGGCTAATCTTCATACGCTTACCGACACCATACGCGCCCCCACTCCAGCCGGTATTCAATAACCAGCACGATACCCCATGCTCATTGATTTTCTTACCCAATAGATCCGCATAAACCGAGGGGTGTAGAGCCATGAATGGAGCACCGAAACAGGTACTAAAGGTTGCGGTAGGTTCTGTTACACCTTTTTCAGTCCCCGCTACTTTAGCAGTATAGCCTGACATAAAATGATACATCGCTTGCTCAGTCGTGAGTTTAGCAATCGGAGGGAGCACCCCAAACGCATCACAGGTCAACATAATAATATGCTTAGGATGCCCTGCTTTGCCGGGGTACAGCGCATTCGGCACTTGAGTGACTGGATAGCTAGAGCGGGTATTTTCGGTGATACTGCCATCAAATAAATCGAGCTTACGCGTCGCTTCATCCATCACCACATTTTCGAGTACTGTACCGAAAGTATGGGTGGTTTTATAAATCATCGGCTCTTGCTCTTGTGATAGATTAATCACTTTGGCATAGCAACCGCCTTCAATATTAAAGACGCCCTGATCACTCCAACCGTGTTCATCATCCCCAATCAATTGACGCTTAGGATCAGCTGATAATGTGGTTTTGCCCGTACCTGACAGACCAAATAATACGGCCACATCACCCTCTTCCCCTACATTGGCAGAAGAGTGCATGGACATAATCCCCTGACGTGGCAGGATATAATTCATCACCGAGAAAATAGATTTCTTAATTTCACCCGCATAATGCGTACCACCAATTAGTACTAGGCGCTGTTTGAAATTAATAATGACAAAGGTGCCGGAATGGGTGCCATGAATCGCGGGATTAGCCTGCATATCGGGGACATGTAATACGGTAAAACGTGGCTCATCAACCCCTAATTCACGCCCTAACTCACTAGGACGAATAAACATATTCTGGGCAAATAAAGCATGCCATGCTTTTTGGGTAATCACCCGAATCGGTAACTCTGAACTAGGATCAGCGCCCGCTAATAAATCTTGCACATAGACACTTTTGCCTTTTAAAAAGGCTTGGGCATCGGCTAGTAGGCGCTCAAAATGGGCTTCTTTCATGCCCTTATTCACATCGCCCCACCAGATATACTCACGACTGGTGTCTTCTTCTACCGTAAATTTTTCCTTAGGTGCACGACCCGTGAATACCCCCGTATAAGCCACGATTGAACCGCCCTCAGCCACTTGGACCTCTGCATGGCGCACGGCAGCTTCATACAACACTGGCGCGGTTTGATTCCAGTGAATAGTAGCTAACTCTTTTAAACCCCAGGTATCTGCTAGATAAGTAGCGATTGTGTTCATTGTCATACATCTAATCCCATGGTCACCTACTTTCAGCATAGGTGTCGACATAATAAAAATCAACGTTAATAAAGTAGCTAGTATAGACGCTCTATCAGTAGATTTAAACGTGTTTTGATCCAATAGTGAAATATTGCCCTGCAGCATTGTCGACACTTACCCATCCAAGCAAACAAATCCCGTCGCCTAGTTCGCTTATTAATGACTCATGTTAGACTAGCCCTCTCATTGACTAAACGTGCTCGACTATGAACTATCCCGCTTCTAAATTACCGCATATTAGTACAACGATTTTTACCGTCATGTCGCAATTAGCGGCTGATTTTAAAGCGGTGAACCTGTCCCAAGGCTTTCCTGACTTTGATGGCCCCTCGCTCTTACTAGAAGGTGTGGGCAAATATATCGCCCAAGGTTTAAATCAATACGCACCGATGGCAGGCATTCCCGCGCTACGTGAGCAAATCGCCCTGAAAGTGCAGCATTTATACGCTAATCCCGTCTCCCCTGATGAAGTCACCATCACCTCAGGCGCTACCGAAGCCCTGTTTAATGCCATTAGTGCCGTAGTGCGACAGGGGGATGAAGTGATTATCTTTGATCCCGCCTATGATAGTTATGAGCCTGCGATTACCTTAAATGGGGGTAAAGCGGTGCGCTTAAACTTATTACCGCCCACCTTTAAAATCGATTGGCAGCAACTCAAAGACTCCATTAATGCTAAAACGCGTTTAATTATTATTAATACCCCGCATAATCCTACCGGCACCGTTTTAGATAAGCATGATTTAAATCAATTAGCCGAATTAGTGCGCGATACGAATATTCTCATCGTGTCGGATGAAGTCTATGAGCATATTATTTTTGATGGTTTAGCGCATGCGAGTATTCATCGCCACCCCGAATTATACGCTCGTAGTTTTGTGATTTCTTCCTTTGGTAAAACCTACCATACCACGGGCTGGAAGATAGGCTATTGCGTAGCGCCCCCTGCTTTAACCCAAGAATTCCGTAAAATTCATCAATATGTGACGTTTACTACTAGCACACCTATGCAATATGCCTTAGTCGATGTGATGCGAGATAACCCTCAGCATGTGGAGCAATTACCCGCTTTTTATCAAACTAAACGTGATGAGTTTAGCCAGTTAATGCAAGAGACACGCTTTAAACTCTTACCTAGCAGTGGAACCTATTTTCAATTAGCCGATTATACCGGCCTTAGCCAACTAAACGATGTGGCCTTTTGCCGCTGGTTAACCACGGATATTGGCGTTGCCGCGATTCCCGTTTCGGTATTTTATGAAAACCCGCCTGCTGATATGAAACTTATCCGCTTTTGTTTTGCTAAAAATAGTATGACGTTAAAACATGGCACTGCACGTTTACGCAGTTTGAATATTTAAAGGGGATTAATATGAATGAGCTACGTATTACCTTAATTCAAGCTAATCTAATTTGGCAAAATCCCGCCGCGAATCGTGACTACTTTAGCAGTACCTTTGCTACCCTTCAGGGTAAAACGGATTTAGTCATATTGCCTGAAATGTTTACCACTGGATTTAGTATGCAGCCCGAATTGCATGCCGAATCCTTTGAGGGTGAAACCATACAGTGGTTAAAACAACAGGCTAGTCTTTTAAAGGCAGCTATTTGTGGTTCGCTTGCCACTCAAATTGAAACCGGTTTTGTAAATCGTTTTACTTTTGTTACCCCAGAGGGCGAGGTGCTGTATTATGATAAACATCACCTCTTTCGGATGAGTCCAGAACCCGAACACTACCAAGCTGGACAAGAGCGTAAAATCTTTACCTATCAAGGTTGGCGTATTCTGCCTCAAGTGTGTTATGACCTACGCTTTCCGGTCTTTATGCGTAATCGTAATGACTATGATTTTGCCATTGTGGTAGCTAACTGGCCTGAACCTCGGCGTATGGCTTGGCGTACCTTGCTGCAAGCCCGCGCGATTGAAAACTTGAGTTATGTTGTGGGGGTTAATCGAGTCGGGCAAGATGGCTCAGGGTTGAACTATACAGGTGATTCATTAGTGGTGAATTTTAAAGGTGAATTACTCCTTGATCAGGCACCGAGTACTCCCTTTGTAGAGACACGCACCTTAAGCCTAGAGGCCTTAAATCAATTTAAGACCCAATTTCCCGCTTGGCGTGATGCGAATGAGTTTGAGCTAAAATAAGGGTGAACACTGTAGCCCATGTTACACTAAGATCCTGTTTTACCTACTTCAAGGTAGTCCCATTATGCCAGTTGCCATACAATCTTATTTAACACCTAGCGCCTATTTAATGCTGGAGCGCCAAAGTACTGAGCGAGCAGAGTTTATTAATGGGCAGATTTACGCTATGGCAGGGGCTAGTCGTGAGCATAATCAATTGGTATTTAATCTAACGGGTTTGCTACATGCGCAATTACGTCAAAAACCTTGCTCCGCCTTTGTAGCCGATATGCGTGTGCGTACCCGCCCGAATGAGGCCTATTTTTATCCTGATCTCACTGTTGCTTGTGGTGAGCTACAATTTGAAGATGAAAAATCAGATACACTTATCAATCCAACGTTGATTATCGAAGTGCTATCACCCTCTACTGAGGGTTATGATCGTGGTGCCAAGTTTGCACATTATCGACGTCTAGCCTCGTTACAGGAATATATATTAGTCGCCCAAGACCGTTTAAGTATTGAGCGCTATGTCAAAACTGAACAAAACCAATGGCTCTTATTTGAGGCCACGGAATGGAATGATGTCATTCCATTAGCCGCTATCGGCTGCACTTTAAGCGTTGTAGAGGTTTACGAAAAAGTCTTCCAAGCCCCCACTTAAAGTTTATTAGCTTGAGACTCACATTAAACCATCAAATTGACGCGCTCCATCGCGTAGCGGTTTACTATTAATCTGGTGAATCAGGGCTAATACTTGTGCTTTAACACGCCGATAGGCCAGAGGCGAGGTTGCGGTATTGTGATAATTAGCACGTGCTAAACGATAATCCCATTGCTGCACTTCCACACCTTTAAAACGCTGCGGACGATGTGTATATAGCCGCTCAAAACGGGTTCCGGGAATCGCTTTAAAACGTGCTGGGCGAACTCGATCTAGTTGGGCATGATGAGCTGCTAAAAAATCACGTGTAGCCTCAATATCTTCTAAGGTTTCGCCGGGATAACCTAGCATCATAGAGCAGCGTACACTCAAACCGGCGGCGTGAGCATCTTGAATAAATTGGGCATTACGTTCCACCGTAGTCCCCTTCCCCATACGCTTTAATACTCGCTGACTACCGCTTTCTAAACCAAAACTAATTCGGGTTAAACCTGCCGCTTTGGCTTGTGTTAGCATTGCCCGGTCTAAACCATGCTCACCTTTACCATCGACATGTACCGTCGCAATCCAACGTCCTCCGGGAACAACAGTTTGAAAGTGCTCAATTAAACCCCGCCATATCACTAAGTCTGAATTGAGTTTTAAATCCAAAAAAATAAAATCTTTAGCTTGATACTGTAAGGCTTGGGTTTTTAATTCCTGTAAAATAGCCATTAAGGGGCGTGAACGAAAGGTGCGCCCATTAGCAGTAATTACATCGCTACAAAAAGTACAAATATTCCAACTACAGCCTCGTCCTGCCATAACAGGCACAATGCGATGGGGATAATACTCCCAAGGAAAATCATTAAAATCTGGGAGTGGTAATTGCTCTAACTGAGTTAAAGGCCTAGCAACTGTATTAACATTCGATAGCGTAGAAAGCCCCTCGCCTTTCCATTCTTGTGCTGGCTTTCCAGTACAGAGATGCTGCACTAAATCCGCCACGACAAAATCTGCCTCACCGGCAAAAACAGCACTAATCCCTTTTAACTGTGACCATTTTTTAATAGTTTCAGCATGCGTAAAAGCAGGTCCTCCTAATAAAACAGGTATGTTAAATAAAGCGGCTTGCTCACCAATCCACTGTACGGTCGGATAATGCTCTAAATACGCAGACAATAAAATAATATCTGGCGGATTTGTTTGTAGGCGCTCACTTAATAAAGATAATGTGGGTTGGTGGGGTTTAAAACTACGCTTAGCATAAAAAGCTCGCAAAGGCTCATGCAATGATTGCATCAAGGGATGGGTAGAAAAATAAACTCTTCGCTTAATATGCTCCCACTTCGTTTCGGCTACTTCATGGGTCATAGCCGGAGCACCTTGTGCAAGCGGTGATAATACTTCTACTTTAAAACCAGCCTGACGCAAAGGTGCTACTAAATAACCAATCGCTAGCGTTGGGTAACGAGCAAAATTATTTAAATCTACTAATAAAACCGAGCTAGATGATGAATTAAGTGTGTCGTTCATAATCGTCCTAATAAAACTTACACTAATTCTTTATAGCACAAAATAAATTTATTTAAATAAGAGTTAACCCATTTATATTAAAAATATACAGCTTAATAGTTAAGCAAAAAGCCTGATAATTACTTGAGACAAAGTAATCGAGTATTTCTTCCGCAGCCGCTATGAATACATCCCTGTACGCTACAAGGCGGCATCCTTGCCGCCAAGACTGCTCCAAAAATACCCGATTACTTTGCTATAACTACTTAGCGCTATTAAACTAAGCAGGTTGATGGACTGAAAGACTCATACGCTCCAATAAATTCTGGGCTACCATCATGCGATACCAACTGCTAGCTCTGACATCACTCATTGGCTTAAAATCGTGAGCGAGTGCTTGCTGGGCAGCTTGGATCGTGGTGTGATCTAAGGGCTTACCGATTAAAGCCTGCTCAGCATTTAAAGCTCTGGCTGGTGTGGCTGCCATACCGCCATAGCCGCTTCTCGCGCACTCAATGACATTATTATTGAGCGTCAAAACCCATGCTGCACATACGGCTGAAATATCATCATCAAAACGCTTAGATACCTTATCCACCATCAACACTTGCTGTGCTTGCAAGCGCGGAATATGCACGGCTGCAATAAACTCACCTTTCTCTAATACGGTTTTGCGGTAGCCGGTAAAGTAATCATTGAGATTCACCAAGCGAATATGCTCCCCCTTTTGTAACTCCACCTCAGCGTTGAGTGCTAATAATACTGGCAAGGTATCACCAATCGGGGAAGCTGTACCAATATTGCCCCCAAAGGTGCCTTGATTACGGATTTGTGTTGAGCCTAAACGCTGCATCATGGCTGCAAAAGCGGGGTAATAGGTGTGTATCACCTCCATACAATCGCTATAGGGTCGCGCAGCACCAATAATGATTTTCTCGGCGAGCACGTCTAGTTGCTGCATATCCTGTACTTGATTCACGCCGATCAAACACGGTAATTCTTTCAGGTTTTGAGTAATCTCTAAGGCTAAATCCGTACTACCCGCGACGAGTCGAGCATCAGGATAGTGCAGGCATAACTCAGCTAGCTCCGCGCGAGTATGAGGTAAAAAGTACTGTTGCTGTTGATAGGATAGGGCTAAGTGTGAGGCGGGCTGAAGCGCTTTTAAGGCTTGACGTGTCGTCTGCGCATTCGCACTAAAGGTATCATCAGTTGCATACTCGCCTAGGGCTTGCGCGGCTTTAATAATCGGCTGATACCCGGTGCAACGACATAAATTGCCCCCAAGAGCTAGATCAATATGCTCATGGCTGGGTTTTGGCTGCTGTTTCCACATAGCAAACAATGACATGACAAAGCCTGGCGTACAAAAGCCACATTGCGAGCCGTGACAATCGACCATCGTTTGCTGGACAGGATGCAGCCTTTCACCCGCGAGACACTCCACGGTGATTAATTGCTTGCCTTGTAGCGCCCCCAATAAGGTAATGCAGCTATTGATCGCTCGATACTGTAATCCAGTTTGTGCCTCATTCAATTCACCCAACACCACGGTACAGGCACCACAATCACCCGAAGCACAGCCTTCTTTAGTGCCGGTCTGCTGCCGATGGAGACGTAAATAATCCAATACGGTGGTATTCGTATCGATCTGCTCTAAGGTTATCAATTGGTCATTGAGTAAAAACTGGATCACAACCTACTCCTTCAATGCTGTCTAGCTGCTTCATGAATAATGACGCAGATACAACCGTTGTGCCAATTAGATTTTGTGCCTTGAACCTCTATACTATTCACTTGAACCCGTTACCTATGACATTCAGTATACTGTTCTTACATCAATCTGAGGGGAATAACCAATGGAAGCCCGTCAATTAGTAACTGTCGCTGACTTTTTACTCGCCACATTGAAGGATGAGCGCATTGAGCTAATTAATGGTGAAATCGTCAAGCGCCCCATGGCACGATTTAACCATGCCTTGGCACAGTCAGGGTTATCGGATGAAATGGCTACCTTTAAACGACGCAAAGATGGTGGCGGGTGGTGGATTGTGACGGAAATTAGTGTGCGATATAACCAACATCACTGCCCCACTCATGATTTAGCCGGTTGGCGTAAAGAGCGTGTTCCGACTCCTCCTGCGGGTGTTATGGAGACTTTACCCGATTGGGTCTGTGAAATTACGTCTCCGGGGCATGAGCATAAGGATTTAGTAACGCACTTAATACGCTTACAAACCTATCAAGTCCCTTATTATTGGATTATTTCCCCAGAAAATAAGACCCTGATTGCTTATGAGCTAGCGGGAGAACATTACCGCGTCGTTTTTTCCAAAGAATGTGAGAATAGCGAAGATTGCCAACGGGTATTTATTCCACCCTTTCAGGAGCAAGGCATTGATTTAGGTTATATTTTTGGGATGAGTTGATTTTCACTGCCAGATATTCAGTCATGCTAAAATAAAGAACTCAAGGAAATCTATTATGCAACTTACACTAAATATTCCCGAAAAATACTTAATCTATCAATCTCCTACCGAGCTAATACACTTACTTAAGCTTAATACTGCCATTGATCTTTATCATCATGGTCGACTCTCTACTGGTGCGGCATTGGAATTTATCGGCGGCAATATGGATCGTTATGAGTTTTTATATGAATGCTGCAAATGGGGAGTTGAACTGCAAACTTATGAGAGTACAGAAGAGTTACAAGCAGAAATTGACTGGCGGCTGTAAACGGAACTTTGTAATGGAAACTCATTTCAGATAGAAATCTATTTTTTATGATAGGATTTTATCATTGTTATATTTTTAAAATTAAAAATACTCAATAAAAACAATAAACTAAAATATACAAGAATATGGCACGTATGTTGCTTTCATACCTATGTTAGTATAAAGCAAAGGGTAAGGCTGTGAAATATCATAAAAACAGTAAAATTATGCACAATAGCCATATAGGACTAAGGTTAAATGATTTTAAAAACGGCTATTTGCGCTGCGTTGATCTAGATCCTCTTTATTACTCGTCTAACAATTATACCCAGCAAGTTAAGCACGATAATGAATGTTTTTATGAAACAATATATGACGATCTCTATGAAAACTGGGACCATCGATCTCCTTATTATTATGATCGGTATTATGATTATGATAATACTGGGTATGAATTGACTCATCAAGTCGATACTAAGTTTGTAAAACCGATACTAAGTGATTTATTAAAAACCCTAAATCCTAGCTTTAAAGACTATACTCATGATGATGAAGATAGTGATTTTATTCAACGCAATGCATACCGATTAGAAATAGAGTTATTTAATCATTGGCAACAAATTGAACAAGAATTTAATCTAGTCTTGGATCTTATTAATGAGAATATTATTGACCCCCATAAGTACCATGCTATTGCTCTATTACTCAATACCAATGTAGTTATAAATTTGCTTTTATTTAGGGATTTTTGGATAAGATCCCCTAATACTTGGCAAGGGAATACATTAGAAAGCTTATTAGATCATGTCTTTGGTCGCTATCCTATACCTGCTTGCTTATATTCTATCTGGTCTAGCGCTTATGACAAAGATATAAATTTTTATTTTTATTGGTTTATTTTATTAGCTCAAGGTGGAAGCTTAACACGCTCAGCTCAATCGTTTAAATGGGCCTTACCCAAACAACTACAGCTTCATTTATTTAAAACACCCTCTAATATTGCCATTGACTCTGTACTATACTATACAAAAATTAAATCATTAGGCGGAAATAATAAAATATTTAGAGCAACGCTGGAATGCTTCCAGTCTGATAATAAAAACTGCATAGTAAATAATGCCTATCTCCACTCCACCTATAATACTGATATTTATGGAAATTTTTGGTGTGAAACAATTAATTGGTTAACACACCATCATTCTAGGCTAACCTATCGTGAAATAGAGCTTATTTTAGACTGGGCGATGCATTTAAACTCAGAAGCTCGTAGATGCAATGCTGATCCCTTTAGTTGGAAAGGGCGTAGCTTAGCCGCCTGTTTAGAGAGAGCTAATAATTATTATGACTCTATCTATAATAGATATACATATAACATTAATTTAAATTGGAAAAAACATAGCTGGGATTGGGAATACTCCACTAATCATAACCAATGGTCTTTTAAGGAGTTGAATAATTCAAACGCGTTACGAGAAGAAGGAGCTGCCCAACGCCATTGTGTAGGAGGCTACGCCTATTCGTGTAAAAACAACTCCTCCGCCATTTTTTCACTACAGAAGAACAATAAACGTCTGATAACAATTGAGGTGCACCCCTATCATAAAAAAATTACTCAAGCTCGAGGATATGCCAATCGCTCTACTACTCCAGAAGAACAAGCGATTATTCGAGCATGGTGCAAAAAATTTCGTTTAGATTGGCTGATCCATTGACTTAGCCCACGTTTATAATACACCTTAACTTCATTCCCCCTTTGGAACCAATCTTGCACATACCCTGATTAGGTTGAGTCTGCTACCATTTGCGCTCTACCCCCTTCATTTATCTGGGAGTCCGCATGACCGCCACCACTGCACGTTTAGAGCTACAGGGTATTCGCAAACAATACCCCGGCACACTCGCTAATGACGATATTCATCTGTCCATCTTACCGGGCGAAATTCATGCACTTTTGGGCGAAAATGGTGCAGGAAAAAGCACCTTGATGAAAATTATCTACGGCGTAGTCAAACCCGACACCGGAGCCATGATTTGGGAAGGCAACCCCATTCAAATACGTGACCCTGCCCAGGCCCGCAGCCTTGGGATTGGCATGGTATTTCAACATTTTTCCTTGTTTGAAACGCTGACCGTGAGTGAAAACATTGCGCTGGCTTTAGGCGATCAGGCCGGTGATATCAAAACCCTACCCGAACGAATTAGCACCATTTCAAAACGCTATGGTATGGCCTTAGAGCCACATCGTCCGGTGCATTCGCTCTCGATTGGCGAACGCCAACGGGTTGAGATTGTGCGCTGCTTAGTCCAAGACATTAAACTGCTGATTCTGGATGAGCCGACCTCGGTACTCACCCCACAAGAAGTCAAAACGCTATTTGTCACCCTGCGCCAATTGGCAAGCGAAGGCTGCAGCATTTTATTCATCAGCCACAAACTCTATGAAGTAAAAGAACTATGCCATAAAGCCACGATCCTACGTGGGGGACGCGTTTCGGGTGAATGTACCCCTGCCGATGAAAGCACCTTAAGCATGGCAAAAATGATGGTGGGTGATGAAACGCCGGTCTCTAATACCTATGAGAAAAAACAAGGCGGTGAGGTCTTTTTAACCCTGCACCAGCTCAATCAAATTTCACATGATCCCTTTGGCACTTCACTAAAAAATATCTCCTTACAGGTGCGCAGTGGCGAGATTGTAGGGATTGCAGGGGTTGCCGGTAATGGGCAAGAAGAGCTATTAGCCGCCTTAAGTGGTGAGACACTCACTCCAACGGCAGACAGTATCCGCTTTCCCACAGGTGCAGTCGGTTCACTCAACCCCACCGAGCGCCGTCAATTAGGCATGGCCTTTGTCCCCGAAGACCGTCTGGGGCGCGGTGCAGTACCCGATATGACTTTGACTGAAAATGGCTTACTCACGGGCTTTCTGCATGGTTTAGTTAAAGGCGGTATGGTGCTCTCTGGTAAAACCAAACACTTTGCCGAACAGATTATTCAAGACTACAAAGTCAAAACCCCGAATGCCCAAGCGCACGCGGCGAGCCTATCAGGGGGTAATCTGCAAAAATTTATTATTGGGCGTGAAATTCTGCAAAACCCTCAGCTATTAGTGGCCTCCCATCCCACTTGGGGCGTGGATATTGGGGCTGCCACTGCGATACACCAAGCCTTGATTCAGTTACGCGATCAAGGGGCTGCGATTTTAGTGATTTCTGAAGATACCGATGAATTATTTCAAATCTCCGATCGCATCGGAGCCATCTTTGATGGACAACTATCCCCTTTTAAACCCACCGCACAAGCGACTATTGATGAAGTAGGACAATGGATGGCAGGAGTCTTTAATACTGAGGAGGCTGCGGCATGATTAAACTACAACCACGCCGTGAGCCATCCGCGCTCATGGTCTATTTATCGCCTGTACTAGCAGGCTTATTGACCTTAATCACTGGGGCGATTCTATTTACCGCTCTTGGCTATAACCCCTTAACCGCCTTGCACACTTTTTTAATAGCCCCACTACAAGACAGCCAAGGGGTCTCTGAATGGTTAGTCAAAGCCTCGCCGATTCTACTGTGCGCCATTGGGCTAGCGGTGGCCTATCGCGCTAATATTTGGAATATCGGTGCCGAGGGGCAACTCCTCATGGGCGCATTAGTAGGCAGTGCGGTTGCATTACAATTCCCAGACAGTGAATCAAAAGCGGTACTGGTATTAGTGCTTATCTGCGGGATATTAGCGGGGATGTTTTGGGCAGGCATTGCGGCCTATCTCAAAACACAATTTAATACCAATGAAATCCTCACCACCATTATGCTCAACTATATTGCCCTGAATTTATTGCAATATGCCGTGCATGGCCCGCTTAAAGACCCAGAAGGTTATAGCTTTCCCGAATCAGCCGCCTTTTCAGCCGGTGCTACCTTACCCACACTCATGGAAGACGGACGCGTCCATATTGGTTTTGGCTTAGCATTAATAGCTGTTTTATTAGTTTGGTTTTTGGTGAGTAAAAGCTTCCTAGGGTTTCAAATGAAAGTTATGGGTATGGAAGCCAAAGCCGCTAAATTTGCTGGATACCCAGAGAAAAGATTGACGTGGTTAGTCTTAATGATCAGTGGTGGTTTGGCAGGCTTGGCGGGAGTCTGTGAAGTGACAGGCCCCATTGGTCAACTGATTCCGAATGTCTCACCCGGCTATGGGTATGCTGCTATTATTGTGGCGTTTTTAGGGCGCTTACACCCCATTGGCATTTTAGCTGCTAGTCTATTAATGGCGCTGATTTATATGGGCGGAGAATTAGCACAAATTAAGCTCAGCACTCCTGCTGCCCTCACCTCCTTATTCCAAGGCATGTTGTTATTTTACTTATTAGCCTGTGATGTCTTGATTCGCTATCGATTCATTAAAACCAAACCCACCACTCTTTCTCAAGGAGCAAACTAATGGACTTTGATCTCAATATGCTGAGTAATTTGCTCTATGCCATGGTACGCACCGGAACCCCTTTATTATTAGTCGCTCTAGGTGAAATGGTCTGTGAAAAAAGTGGCGTACTAAACTTAGGGCAAGAAGGCATGATGCTCATGGGAGCGGTGGCAGGCTTTATTACGGCCTATGCTACGGGTAATTTATTCATTGGTGTTTTACTCGCTATGCTAATGGGTATTTTAATGTCGCTGCTCTTTGGGTTTATCGCCATTACCTTAAATGCCAATCAGGTTGCTACAGGCTTAGCACTAACTATTTTTGGTATTGGCTTATCCGCTTTCATTGGGGCTAGTTATGTAGGCCAGCCCATTAAGGGTTTTGAACCGATTAATGTAGCGGGACTAAGTGATACACCTATTATTGGTAAAATGCTCTTTGGGCAGGATTTATTAGTTTATTTATCCTTTATTATTTTTCTCGGCGTTTATTGGTTCTTTCGTTGGTCACGCCCAGGTCTGATAGTCAAAGCTGTCGGAGAAAATCCTCATGCGGCTGAAGCTGTCGGTTTACCCGTGATTAGAACCCGTTATTTAGCCGTGATGTTTGGCGGGGCGATGGCAGGGTTAGCGGGGGCTTATTTATCACTCGCGTATACCCCGATGTGGGCTGAGAATATGAGTGCTGGGCGGGGTTGGATTGCTTTGGCTTTAGTCGTATTTGCTAGTTGGCAAACCGGACGAATATTATTAGGTGCCTATTTATTTGGTTTAATGAGCATTCTACATTTAGTGGTGCAAGGTTTAGGATTTAATGTTTCACCTAATTTACTAGGCAGTATGCCCTATATTGCTACTATAGTAGTATTAGTATTCTTATCCATGAACCAAAAGCGTATTAAGCTTTACGCGCCGATTTCATTAGGAAAACCCTTCCATCGTTCACGTTAAATAGAACATAACCGAACAAAGTCCCATAAAAAAGCCACCTCAAATTAGAGATGGCTTTTTCTTGTATTATTAATACAAGTGCTTTATTGAGGAATGCCTCCTTGCACTACAAAGTTAGCCGAATAGGTGCTATTGAGTGGGTGCATTAATACATTACCCATCACCAAGTTAGTATCATTACCAGGGCCGGCAAATAGCGTTGAGCCATCCATATCTAAATCGGTGACGCGATAGCCTTCTAGTCTAAAGTTACTATTGAGTAAGGTATTATCTACACTCATTAATACTGACCCCAAAATATCGCTGGTATCATTATTCGGGCCACTCGAAATAACCTGATTAGACTTATTCGCATCCCCTGCCCACATGAGGGCAATACTCCCCACCTGTAATCGAGCCTCCATACCGAATACCATAGTACTAGTTTGAGTAAAATCGACCATGGTTGGAGTAGGACTTAAGGGAAGCGCCGTTGCACTCATCACACCTAGATGGTTACGATGACGGAGCGACACGTAATAGTTACCTGCACTCATACCTGCGAAGGTCAAATCAATACTCCCTGTATCAGGTTTCACGACATCGCCATCTCGTTGTAATAGTGCGGCTTGTTGCGCCAGAATAACCGTAGGATCAGTTGCATCGCGCAATTCCACTAAGACCCAATCCACAACCGCATCGTTACCACTAACCGCCATCAGGGTATTATCAGCTAGCTCCATTCCGCCATAAGCGAAGGGTGCATTAGTATAGGGTTGTGTAGCTGGAATAAGGCTGAGAGTACGTAGGGTATCCTCCATTAATCCAGTCGTGCTATTAAACGGCCCTTGTAGGAATCCGCGTACTTGAATCACGACATCCTCAGCAATATCTGTCACCGTAATGGTTATATCCTGAACATCTGTCCCACCATTACCATCACTTACAGTCACTTGTACTAGATAAGTATTATTAGTATCTGCATCGGTCGGATTTTCAAAGTCAGGTGCAGCATTAAAGGTTAATATCCCAGTAGATGCATCAATACTAAACAATGCGGCATCCGCGCCCCCACTAATGGAGTAAGTTAAAGTATCACCATTTGCATCCGTAGCGGTTACGGTTGTTACACTGGTAGTGTTTTCAGGAATACTCACGCTTGTGGTTGCTCCGCCTCCATCACTGGTAATCACTGGAGCAATATTTTCAGCAGCATCCGTCACAGTAATCGTTATATCCTGAACATCGGTTTCACCATTACCATCATCCACAGTCACTTGCACCTCATATACATTATTACTATCGGCATCGGTCGGTAACTCAAAGTCAGGTGCTGCAATAAAGGTTAACACCCCCGTACTTGCATCGATACTAAATAAGGCCGCATCTGCTCCTCCGGTAATGGAGTAAGTTAAGGTATCACCATTCGCATCAGTGGCTGTAACAGTGGTCGCTACGGTTTGATTCTCAGGCACTGATAGAGCCGCAGTAGCGCCGCCTCCATCACTAGTAATATCAGGAGCTACATTACCTAAACTAGTCACAGTGATATTAGAAAACTCAGAAGTACCTGAAGCGGCAATGGTTGAGGTCGCGGTGATTTTATCCCCTAATACGATATTGCTAGGGGCAGGTATCGTCCATTGGAACACACTCATTCCGGTAGCATTATTGGCATCACTATCGGTCAAGGTGGCACAGTCAATGGCTGTAGTCGGCACTTCCTCGCCTACCCCCTCGACAAAGGTAGCGAGATAACGTTCCCCCTCACCATAATCTAGCGTACGGCCTATTTGATTAGAACCTGCCGCGACACCAGAGCTTGAAGTGGGTGATACATCCGCCTCAAATAGCTCAATGGTAGCTCCCGCAGGCGCACAACCATTTATGGTTAAATTACCACCTAACAAAGCCACCTGTTTAAATTGCGGGAAATTCAGTCCCTCATTGGCTCCGGTACTAAGCGCACTGCCATCATTGAGGGTGACATTATTTTTATCTAAATCAATCCCTAGATTACTATTCGCAAAGATCATATTGCGACTAATAATGTTCATTTTATTATTGGTGCCACTCAGCGACACGCCATCGCCCGTGTTATGGGCAATAATATTCGCATCGGTTGCGCCACTGCCGCCCACGGTGACACTGTTAGTACCCTCTAACCATACCCCAGACATTCCATTACCAAATGCTGTTACTCCATCACCTGCCACACCGATCTTATTATTTATAATTCGACTATTGGTAGCCGTACCTGAAAGCACATGAATACCGGCCTTGGTATTGCCCGAAACAATATTGTTCTCGATCAATAAATTACTGGCGGCGATATCAATATCAATACCATGCTCAAGATTTGGACGAGCCGCCGTACCCGCCGCATTTAAACCCACGATATTATTGGTAATCGTGGTATTGGCACTATTCACAGGATGAATTCCACGGGTTTTATTCGCAGAAATGACGTTATTGTGAATCACATTGCCGGTTAGTGTCCCCACAGACCACGCGCTTTCAATCCCTGATTGAGTATTACCGGCTGCGGTATCCCCATCGGGTAATAGGCCAATATAGTTACCTTCGATGCGGGCAGTAGTGGTCGCGGTAGACGAGCTGTTTTGCAGGAAGATACCAATCGTTTTATTACCAGAGACCACATTACGTGCCCCTACCGTACTCCCCCCAATGGTTACATCGATGGAGTTTTGTACATAAATACCGTGTAAGGTATTCCCCAGTGCTGCTGTACCCGAAGCATCTACCCCAATATAGTTACCCGCGATCGTGGTAATGGTAGAAGCACTATTGCGAATACCGCTGATTTTATTGCCAGTAATAATATTGCGCCCTGAAGGATCCGCATTACCAATATTGGTGGTTTGGGTATCGGCTAAGAAAATACCATTATCGGTATTACCCAATGCAACCGCTCCGGTAATGTCCACCCCGATATAGTTACCATAGATATTGACCCGTTTGGTACCAAAACGAGTATTAATACCATCTCTACCATTCCCCGAAATAATATTGCGCTCGGCTACGGTGAGTCCCCCGATAGTGATATCGGTGGCATTTTGAATATAAATACCATAACCACTATTCGCTAAAGCGGCTGTACCACTAGGATTAGTACCGATCAAGTTACCGGTCACGGTAATATTATTACTTAAATTCTCTAAACGAATACCGCTGGTAACATTAATCCCTACAATAATACTCCCCCCTGAAATCAGGTTATTACGGATCATAATATTGGTGGCGGCTACGGTTGAGGTGGCAACCCCACCATATGTTGCGGCTCCCTCCTGATTATTAGAACGAGCCGACAAGCCATCCGCACTGGTACCAATATAGTTATGATCAATAATGGCATTAGAAGCCCCTTCTAAAAAGGCTCCATTGCGTCCATTACCAGAGATAATATTGCGGTCATCTACCGAGCTACCGCCGAGGATTAAACCACTTAGACCACTCTTAGCATGGATACCGTGTAAGGTATTAGTTAGGAGTGTAGTCCCATCGGCAGCTAACCCTAAATTGCTACAGGTCACGACTAAGCCATCGGCATTCGCTGTCCCTGTAATACCCGACTCCGTAAACTTACCAATCGCAATACCACGCACATGGACATTAGCTGCATCAATGTTTAAACCACTGACCAGACTTCCTGCACTGGTTCCATCTAAGGTCACGGTTAAAGTACGAGTAGCCGCGCTACAGCTCACCCCGTCTTGGGTACTGGCATCGATAGCGGTAGCCGCTCCGGTAATAGTAGGTAAAATACTACTAAGGCTAATGGTATGGGCACCGCTCCCCGGAATCATAAAGATGGAGGTTTCTACCCCCGCCGCTGGATCCGGTGCGCCATCACTGGGATTATCTACTTGATCGAGGCCAGTATTGGCTAAGAGATTGCTATTAAGAATAAATTGCCGTAACGAACCTTGCCCCGCATTATTGGTATTGACGATGGTGCTGAAGTTAAAACCAAAGTCCACGCCGCTAATCGGTGTGGCTCCAACCGTAATGGGTTGTACTGCTTGGGCTTGTCCCCCACCCGATAAAACAAACGTTGTCGTGTTGAGGGTTTCTGTACCACTATTGGCGGCACTATCGGCTACAGCGGGATTGCGCCCCCCCACTTCACTAGTGACATCTGTAGTACCATCAGTGCGGAAGGTCATCACCCCTAGCTCGGCACCCGTTGAACCACTGCGGCTGGCGTTTACTGAATCACTCACAACCCGCACATAGTAATCACCCGGATCTACCGTCGCAAAGTTATAAGCGCCCCCACCGGCGCTGGTTACCGTAGTCACTAGCGTACCAGTAGCATCGTATAACTCAATGGTGGCACCACTGACCCCTAATCCACTGGAAGTGGCTAAGCTGCGTCCGGCTCCCCCACCATAATTGGGATCATCAAAGACCGTTCCACTCAAGGTCGTGGCAGCATAGGCATTGCTGAGGAAAAAGGTAAGCAGCAGTAAGATAAGAAAGGAGGGTTTGAGAGAAAAATGACCCCCACCACCTCTGAAAAAGGGATAGAGAGTATATTTTATAGACATGATATTTTTTACCCAGAGTTATAATTTTAAATTATTTTCATCAGGCTATTTATTTTGATTCTGATATATTTTTAATATAAATATATTAAAACCAAGTGACACTTCTATATTAAATTGCCATATTTAAAACTTATAAGCAAGCTTGTTTTTAATACAGAAAAAAGACTGCTATTAAGCATTAAAATTGCCAGATAAACACTCAAACAAATTAACTTCGGTATTGGTTATATTATTATCAATAAAAATAATATCTCTTACTGTTGATTAGCTAATTATCCAATAAAAAAAGCCACCTCTAATTCAGAGGTGGCTTTTTAGTTTCTCAGAACAGTAACTATTTATTAATTTTGTGGAATACCTCCCTGTATCACGAAATTAGCTGAGTAGGTACTATTCCCTGGGTGCACTAACACATTACCAATCACCAAGTTAGTATCGTTACTAGGGCCGGCAAATAAAGTGGAACCATTCAGATCTAAGTCCGTTACTTGATAGCCATCGAGTCTAAAGTTGCTGTTGAGCAGGGTATTATTCACCGCCATCAACACCACACCTAAGATATCGCTAGTGTCATTATTCGGACCACTTGCAATAACCTGACTCGTCCGATTGGCATCCCCAGCCCACATCAGTGCTAGACCTGCCGCCTGCATGCGCGGATTAGTCCCCATGACTGCTGTACTGAGTTGGATGAAGTCGACCATAGTCGGAGTAGAACTCAACGGCAAGGCACTAGCACTTATAACACCAAGATGATTGCGATGGCGTAAAGATACATAGTAATTCCCTGCACTTATACTAGAGAAGGTTAGGTCTACACTGCCAGTATCTGGCCTTACCACATCGCCATCCCGTTGTAAAAGTGCTGCCTGTTGCGCCAAGATAGTCGTTGGGCTAGCTGCATCGCGCAACTCTACCAATACCCAATCCACTATTGCATCATTACCACTGACCGCCAGCAAAGTATTATCCGCTGACTCTGTTCCGGTATAAGCAAAGGGTGCCATCGTATAAGGCTGTGCACTAGGGATAAGATTGAGTGTGCGTAAACTATCCTCCATTAAGCTAGTAGAACCATTAAACGGCCCTTGCAAGAAACCACGTACTTGCACGACTACCCCAGCAGGTGTACTAGTGATCGTTACACTAATATCTTGCACCGCCGTATTAGCACTACTATCGGTTACGGTGACTTGCACCTCATACACATTATTAGTATCCGCATCCGTTGGAGTAGCAAAGCTTGGTGCTGTAACAAAGCTTAATACACCAGTAGTCGCATCAATCGCAAACTTCGCCGCATCTGCCCCACCACTAATAGAGTAGGTTAAGGTATCAGTCGTATTGGCATCGGTTGCGGTTACGGTAGTCACTGCAGTTTGGTTTTCAACCATTGAGAGTGCCGCTGTAGCACCTCCACCATCGCTGTTAATAACCGGAGGAACATTATTCACACAATCAACTGGGCTACCATAATTAGCGAGGTAATTATTATCAGTAGGTGAACCCCAGCCGGTATTGGTAAATTGATTCCCTGGCACTGAACCGACGGAGTTAGGTTGCGCATTAAACGGATCAGCATCCTCCATTACTGCCACAACCCCCACGCAGGCATTCGGATTAGTAAAGTTAAATACCTCCAACTCTACGCCCGCTTGCCAGTTAAATAGATTCGTACCATTCGGAGTGAAGTTAAAGGATAGGTAATCCGTGCCACTGCTTTCGGTAGGCGCATTTGCCCGTGAATTCATTGCCCATGTCACACCCGGTACAGCCGTTTGCAAATCATTCACCATAAATTGATTAGCACCTACGCCCGTTGGAACGGTGAGCGTAATCTGTCCAGTAAAGCTTAGATTAGGGCCTAATACCGGATCTATAGTCGGACGCATATAGACATGATAACGCCCATCCACAGCACGACGCACGGTATACTCTAGTACCTGTACCGAGACATCCGTCACCGTCACAGTCAAATCCTGCACCGCCGTAGCCTGACCATCCGAAACGCTCACTTGCACCTCGTAAACATTATTGCTATCCGCATCAGTCGGGGTTGTGAAATTAGGAATAGTATTAAAGATTAATACCCCCGTACTTGCGTCAATACCAAACAATGCCGCATCGACGCCCCCACTAATAGAGTAAGTCAAGGTATCAGTAGGATTTGCATCTGTTGCTACTACAGTAGTCACCGTTGCTGTACCCTCAGGAACACTGAGTGCTGCCGTCGCACCGCCTCCATCACTGGTAATTACCGGAGCAATGTTTTCCGCAACATCCGTTACCGTCACAGTGATATCTTGGATATCTGTGCCACCATTGTTATCAGATACAGTCACTTGTACTTCATACGCATTATTGGTATCAGCATCGGTTGGATTTTCAAAGTCCGGTGCGGTAATGAAGGTCAGTACCCCCGTATTTGTATCAATCGCAAACTTAGCCGCATCGGTTCCACCACTAATGGAGTAAGTTAGAGTATCGGTCGGATTCGCATCGGTTGCCGTAACCGTAGTAACTGCCGTTTGATTTTCAGCTACAGATAGAGCAGCGGTAGCAGTTCCGCCATCACTAGTGATATCAGGTGCCACATTTTCCGCAACATCTGTAACAGTGACGGTTATATCCTGAACATCAGTCCCACCATTACCATCAGATACAGTCACTTGTACCAAATAGGTATTATTAGTATCAGCATCGGTCGGATTTTCAAAGTCAGGTGCGGTAGTGAAGGTCAGTACCCCCGTATTTGTATCAATCGCAAACTTAGCCGCATCGGTTCCACCACTAATGGAGTAAGTTAAGGTATCACCATTTGCATCCGTTGCGGCGACAGTAGTCACTGCGGTTTGATTTTCAGCTACAGATAGAGCAGCGGTAGCAGTTCCGCCATCACTAGTGATATCAGGTGCCACATTTTCCGCAACATCGGTTACGGTCACAGTGATATCTTGGATATCTGTACCGCCATTACCATCAGATACAGTCACTTGAACCAGATAGGTATTATTAGTATCAGCATCGGTCGGATTTTCAAAGTCAGGTGCGGTAGTGAAGGTCAGTACCCCCGTATTTGTATCAATCGCAAACTTAGCTGAATCGGCTCCACCAGTAATGGAGTAAGTTAGAGTATCGGTAGGGTTCGCATCGGTTGCGGTTACTGTGGTAACAGCGGTTTGATTTTCAGCAACTGACAAGGCAGCCGTTGCAGTTCCGCCATCACTACTAATCACAGGTGCTACATTTTCGGCAGCATCCGTTACAGTGATAGTGAGGTCTTGAATGGTTGTCCCGCCATTGCCATCGTCTACCGTCACTTGTACTAGATAGGTATTATTCGTATCGGCATCGGTCGGATTTTCAAAGTCTGGAGCAGTAACAAAAGTCAATACGCCAGTAGATGCATTAATAGCAAACTTAGCCGCATCCGCTCCTCCGTTAACAGAGTAAGTCAAAGTATCAGTAGGGTTCGCATCGGTAGCGGTTACTGTAGTCACTGCGGTTTGATTTTCAGCTACAGATAGAGCAGCAGTAGCTCCCCCACCATCACTGGTAATCACCGGAGCGACATTACCTAAAACTACTGATGAAACACTGGAAAACTCTGAAGTCCCAGAGGCCGCAATCGTTGAAGTTGCGGTTAGCTTATCCCCTAATACAACATTGCTAGGAACTGGTATCGTCCATTGGAACACACTCATTCCGGTAGCATTATTCGCATCTGTATCGGTCAATGTTGCGCAGTCAATGGTAGTAGTCGGTGTTTCCTCACCCACACCCTCGACAAAGGTCGCTAAATAACGCTCACCCTCACCATAATCTAGCGTACGCCCTATTTGATTCGAGCCTGCTGCCACGCCAGAGCCAGAAGTCGGTGATACATCGGCCTCAAATAGCTCAATAGTAGCCCCCGCAGGCGCACAACCATTTACGGTTAAATTGCCACCTAATAAGGTAACTTGTTTGAATTGTGGGAAGTTCAAGCCCTCATTGGCTCCGGTGCTGAGCGCACTACCATCATTAAGGGTGACATTATTATCATCTAAATCGATACCTAGGTTTGTATTCGCAAACATGATATTGCGACTAATAATATTCGCCTTGCTACCCGTACCAGTGAGAGATACGGCATCGCCTGTATTATAAGCAATAATATTGGAATCGGTTGCCCCACTGCCGCCCACCGTAATACCCGTAGCGCCGTCGATCAAAATCCCTGAAATACTATTGCCAAAAGCGGTAACACCATCAACACCCACACCAATCCGATTATTAATAATCCGCCCGTTCGTAGCCGTACCCGTGAACACCCGAATACCCGATTTAGTATTCCCTGAAATAACATTGTTCTCGATCAATAAATCACTGGCAGCGATATCAATATCAATCCCATGCTCTATGTTTGGACGGGCAGCCGTACCTGCCGCATTTAAACCGATAATATTATTAGTAATAGTAGTACTGGCACTATTCACAGGGTGAATCCCGCGCGTCTTATTGCCTGAAATAACATTGTTATGAATCACATTGCCGGTTAATGTACCTGCAGACCACGAGCTTTCAATCCCTGACTGAGTATTACCGGCTGCAGTATCCCCATCGGGTAATAGACCAATATAGTTGCCTTCGATGCGGGTAGTAGTAGTAGTGGCAGCGTTAATATTTTGCATGAAAATACCAATCACTTTATTACCAGAGACCACATTGCGTGCCCCTACCGTGCTACCCCCGATGGTCACATCACTGGAATTTTGTACGAAAATACCATGTAAGGTATTACCTGGCGCTGCTGTGCCTGTGGCATCCACCCCGATATAGTTACCCGCGATCGAGGTAATGGTGGAAGCACTATTGCGAATACCGCTGATTTTATTGCCGGTAATAATATTGCGCCCTGAAGGATCAGCATTACCAATATTGGTGGTTTGGGTATCGGCTAAGAAAATACCATTATCCGTATTACCTAGAGCCACTGTGCCGGTAATATCGACACCAATGTAGTTACCATAAATATTCAGGCGTTTGGTGCCAAAACGGGTATTAATACCGTCTTTACCATTCCCCGAAATAATATTGCGTTCCGCCGCCGTGAGTCCCCCGATAGTGATATCGGTGACATTTTGAATATAAATACCATAGCCGGTATTGGCTAAAGCGGCGGTACCGCTAGGATTCGTACCAATTAAATTGCCCGTAATGGTAATATTATTACTTAAATTCTCTAGACGAATACCACTAGTGACATTAACCGGCCCTGTTCCGGTAATAATATCACCACCAGAAATCAGATTATTGCGAATCATGATATTGGTCGCTGCCGCTGCTGATGTGACAATCCCCGCATAAGCAACTCCCTCGCGATTATTAGAACGAGCAGATAACCCATCCGCACTGGTACCAATATAGTTATGATCAATAATGGCATTAGAAGCCCCCTCTAAAAAGGCTCCATTACGGGCATTGCCAGAGATAATATTGCGGTCATCTACCGAGCTACCGCCGAGGATTAAACCACTTAGACCACTCTTCGCATGGATACCGTGTAAGGTATTGGTGAGGAGTGTAGTACCATCCGCCGCTAGACCTAAATTGCTACAGGTCACGACTAAGCCATCACCATTCGCTGTCCCTGTAATGCCCGACTCCGTAAACTTACCAATGGCAATACCACGTACATGGACATTAGCCGCATCAATATTTAAACCACTGACCAGACTTCCTGCACTGGTTCCATCTAAGGTCACGGTTAAAGTACGAGTAGCCGCGCTACAGCTCACTCCATCTTGGGTACTGGCATCGATAGCGGTAGCGGCTCCGGTAATAGTAGGTAAAATACTACTAAGGCTAATGGTATGGGCACCGCTCCCCGGAATCATAAAGATGGAGGTTTCTACCCCCGCTGCTGGATCCGGTGCGCCATCACTAGGATTGTCTACTTGATCTAATCCCGTATTGGCTAAAAGATTACTATTAAGAATAAATTGCCGTAACGAGCCTTGCCCCGCATTATTGGTATTGACGATGGTGCTGAAGTTAAAACCAAAGTCCACGCCGCTAATCGGTGTAGCTCCAACGGTAATGGGTTGTACTGCTTGGGCTTGTCCCCCACCCGATAAAACAAACGTTGTCGTGTTGAGGGTTTCTGTACCACTATTGGCGGCACTATCGGCTACTGCTGGATTACGTCCCCCGACTTCACTGGTAACATCCGTTGTACCATCCGTGCGGAAGGTCATGACTCCTAGCTCTGCCCCCGTTGAACCACTGCGGCTGGAGTTCACGCTATCACTCACAACCCGCACATAGTAATCACCCGGATCTACCGTCGCAAAGTTATAAGCACCTCCGCCAGCGCTGGTTACCGTGGTCACTAACGTACCAGTAGCATCGTATAACTCAATGGTGGCACCACTGACCCCTACTCCACTGGAGGTGGTTAAGCTGCGCCCAGCGCCCCCACCATAATTGGGATCATCAAAGACCGTTCCACTCAGGGTCGTAGCAGCATAGGCATTGCTGAGGGAAAAAGTAAGAAATAGTAACATTATCAGGAAGGGTTTTAGCAACAAACGCCCCCCTCCACCTCTAGATAAGGAATAGAGAGTATACTTTATAGACATAATATTTTTTACCCAGAGTTATAATTTTAAATTATTTTCATTAGGCTATTTATTTTGATTTTCGATATGTTTTTAATATTAATTAATTATTTTGCATTCAAGCTGCACTTTTACTATTAAATTGCCATATTTAAAACTTATAAGCAAGCTTGTTTTTAATGCAGAAAAATCTATCTGGTTCATAAACAAATAAAAAAGCAGAACCGTTGCCACAACAGCCTGTACACTTAGACTACAGATCAATCCCTAACTGAGCCTGTATGCCATCTCGATAAGCATGTTTAATATCCTGTATCTCAGACACCGTATCAGCTAATGCACATAACGCCTCACTTGCCGCTCGTCCGGTCACGATCACATGCTGCATAGGCGGACGGTTAATAAGGTTATTCAACACTACATCACTGTCTAAATACTGATAATTCAGTAGATAAGTCAGCTCATCTAACACCACTACGTGATACGAAGCATCTGTTAGCATCTGCTGTGCTACCCGCCAACCACGCTCAGCCGTAGCAATATCTTGGTTGCGATCCTGTGTATCCCAAGTAAAGCCATCACCCAACACCTGCCAATCGACCTGAGGTTGCCGACTAAAAAACGCCTCCTCCCCTGTATCGGTACGCGCTTTAATAAACTGCGCCACCCCCACCTTCATCCCATGCCCTAAGGCACGGGCGACCATGCCAAAAGCAGAACTCGACTTACCTTTACCATTACCTGTTAATACTATGAGCAAACCTTTTTGCTTAGTAGCACTCGCAATACTGGCATCGATTAAAGCCTTTTTCTTCGCCATACGTTCTTTATGACGATTGTTCAACTCCGTCTCGGACATGATCACCCCTTACCTTAAATGCTAAAATTATTTAGGTGTATAGTTTAAGGTCACTAAGCCATTTCGACCTAGTTGATTATACCCTCGCGCTGTCTCGTAGTGTTTATCCAATACATTACCTATTTTAACGCCTACAGTAACTGCTTTACCAATGGGGTACTGGGCGCGTAAATCCACTGTGGCATACCCACCCAATTTTTGCGTATTCGCAGTATCCTCATAACGCTTGCCAAACGCTTGCAGACTAGCACCGACGGAGCCACGCCCCACACTGCGGTCAAGATCCAATTTCAATTGAGTTTGCGGACGGCGTACAAGCCACTTTCCATCCGTTGAACCGGACGCACTCTTAGGCTGCTGATAAGTCGCACTAATATTACTTTGCCAAGCTCCACGAGATTGATTAAAACCTAACTCTATGCCTTTTATTTTCGCCTTATCCACATTATTCATTGTGCCTAAGCCCGTATTACTATCATATTCATAGTTAATTAGGTCTTTAATATTATTGTGAAAAGCCTGAGCATACCAATTACCATGGGCAAGATTACCTTGTAAGCCTAACTCAATATTACGTGCCTTTTCGGGGTTTAAATTAGGATTGCCACTAAAGCCAAAACTATTAGGAAAATAAAGGTCATTAAAAGTGGGGGCTTTAAAGGCCGTCCCATAGGTTAAAGTCGCTCGTGTATTCGCCGTTAATGCGCGGCCTACTCCGATACTTCCTGTTTTAGCACTGCCAAATTGCTCATTATCATCGTAACGTAATGCTGTATCGAGCTGAGTCTTCCCTAATTTCTTTTGATAGCCTAAAAAATACCCCTGATTATTCCGTTTCGTAACGGTGAAAGCCGTTGTGCTATCAACCTTATCAGTTTGATCGTCTAAACCTAAGGTCAGTTGATCGCGCTCGGTAAGCTGGGAATTAAGCTGCACCGTCGCATTGTTGCGTTGGGTATCAAACCGATTACTAAATACCACTCCTTGAAAGCTATCGCGCTCATCACGAGTTTGGCTTAATTGCAAGGCTAGTTGGGTACGTAAACTGAGGGGCACATTGCCCTTAGCACTCAATACTTGTTGGACAAACTCCTCGCGATCACTCACTGTACCATCAAATTGATTCTCACCTTGCGCTCGTAATGCGCTCATTTCTACGGTAGCACCATTATTAAAGCGATGCCCCGTACGCAGCGACAGATTTTGGCTCTCAAAACCGTCTTTATCAGTTTCAGTATTTGGCGTGCCATCCCAATTTAAGGCCAAGGCATTAATACCATCAGTCTTTTCATAGCCTGCATTAGCATTAAACCAACTACGACCATTGCCGCCTGCCAGATTGACATTCACCTGACGGGTATTGTCTGTACCCACCGCCATACTGGCACTCGGTTTAAATCCCCGCGCACTATCGCGACGGGTAAAAATCTGAATCACCCCCCCAATGGCCTCTGAACCATATAGGCTTGAACGCGGCCCACGCACTACTTCAATACGTTCAATCTGATCTAAGGGTAAAAATTCAAAGGCGGTTAATCCCGTTGTAGCAGAACCCACTTTTGCTCCGTCGACTAACACTAAGACCTGATTCGCATTGCTACCGCGTAGATTAATAGTGGTTAATTTGCCCGCCCCCCCTTGATTGACTACGTTTAAACTTGGTACACGCCGCAGTACATCCACTACATCAGTAACTTGCCAACGTTTAATATCCTCACGGGTAATCACTGTAACAGGCGCTAAGGTGTCTTTAATAGGCTGGGATTTACGCCCAGCGGTAATGACAATCTCTAAGGGCTGATCAGCGGCAAAACTGGGTAAAGTCAGGGGAAATAAAATAATAAAACCGCTCACAGCGGCACTTAAAGGGGTTTTCATAAGGCTATCCAACTACCGCGCCCACCGCGCAGTAACAAGGTAAAAAAAGAACAAGCTCAATAACAGAACTCAAGAATCTTAGGCCGGTATCCGGGCTTATGAGTGGAATAGCTAAATTCCCTATTGCGTCTTCCCATGACTACTCACAGTGACATTGATGCAATAGCGTACTCATTTACCGTTGCGGGGGCAGCGTTGGCTTAATAATAGTGGACTATTACGCACCAACTTCCCGTTTATCGTCTTTCGTGTAAGGATAGGAATGTATCCTCCACTAGACGCACCTAGGAGGCGAGAAAGCTACGTGATTAAAACCAGTGTGTCAATATTGCAACATTAGCCACCACCCTAGCGCTAATATCACACTCATCCCACTCTTCTAATACAAATCTAGTTAAATAGTATTTAACAAAATCCATCCATTTATCTTATTTTTAATAGCCTTAGCTATAAAAGAGTTATCATTTAACGACAAACAGCTATAACGCAAAAATTATAACCAGCTCAGGCTAATTACCTCATTAACAGGAGTTAACCGCGGTGAAACTCTTATCACTTATTTCTCTGCTATGTATTTCTTTACTCACGACACCGATAGCAATGGCTAGAGAAGTGAGTCTCGGTCTCTCTGCTACCCAAGGCGTAGACCGCTATGAACAAGAATCCGAAGTATTAGGCAATATGGATCATGCTGCCGTTTATTGGACTTTAGGCTCCTTTGCAACGCATCCTTATGACCGCTTTCGGGGTAATTACGATATTCTGCTTATTTTAAAAATCCCTAAAGTAGAGGGCAGTTTATTAGCAGCTATTTTAGAGGGGCATTATGACGATGACTTAAGAAAATTGGGTCAACTGATTAAACAAGATGGTCGGCCTATTACGATTCGTCCACTTTATGAAGGTAATGGTGATTGGTATGCTTGGCACGCCTATAAAAAACCTAATAGACCTGAAGACTTCGCCCCTGCTTTTAGACATATTGTGACCCTAATTCGTGAGCAAGCTGATGGATTAGTGCGCTTTGATCAAAATTACAATCGCAAAAGTGCTAATGGTAAAACCAACGATTTCGCCCAGCTATATGCGGGAGATGATTATGTAGATCAAGTGACGATTTCAAGTTATAACCGCTGCGGTACCTCACCTAGTCACACTAAAGCTAAATCCTTTGCCGAAGAATTTCGTCCCGCCTATGAAAAACTAACGACCATTACTAGCAAACCGATTGGCGTTGCCGAAACGGCTACTACTGATAAATGTGGTGTTAATCGTATTGAATGGTATCGCGATATGCTAAATGCCATTCAAGATGAATTTACTCGTGTGGAACACGTTACTTTCTTCTTTGAATCTATAGCACCAGGTTTAGCCTCTAATACCAAGCAGATTAACTGGCAATTATATAAAGAAGAAAAACCTGAATTTAGAGCGCTTATTGATGATTTTAGAGCCGCCGGTTTTGCTAAAAGCCATACGACTAGCCATGCTATAAAGAAAAAACGAAAATCATCGCCGGGGAAACATAAAATAGAGTCTCAAGGCCAAGAGCATTCCAATGCTGCTACTAACACAAGAGTCACTAAAACACAGGCTGTGCAAGCTCATAATAATCGAGTTGAATTAGCAGCAGGAGAGGAAATAGTAGATGAACTGATTACGGTTGATGTCGCAGATGAGACACCTACTACTTTAAATAGAACTAAAGCGATTAAAACCACTCGTACAGGTACTTGTCCGCCGCCTAAGAAAATGAAAAAAATTAAAAGAACCGTACAAGAGCCGACCTGTGGTCAGCCCTCCACACCTTGGTCGGTTTATATGCGGGCGGAACATTTCATGACTGAAACAGAAAACCCTGCACTCAATACCGTAACGGGTGATCAATTTGGTTATATAGGCTCGCGTATTCGTGCTAATGCTAATCAAGCGGTTATCTGGGATTTAGGTAATGGTAAAAGCTTTGGCCCACAATTCACCGTAGGTGGTGTTGTCTCCTCCAATAATAATCAATGGTGGAATAATCAAGTGAGTGCCAAAGCCGATGTACGTTTTTGCCAAGAAAGTGCCGAGCAATGGGGTAAAACGTGCGTATTTACGGGCGTTGGACGTATCGAATATTTAGGTAAAACCCCTGAAATTTATGATCGCAATACACTGATTGGTCGCAGCGCTGAAAACCAAGTATACATAGGTGTCGAAAGTAGTTTTGGTGGTAATTGGTCTCAGTAACTATAATAAGATCTAATTAATATAAAGTATTAAAACACGCCCCTATTAAAGATAAAATTTAGCACTTGGACAATAAGCTACTCATAAATAGCTTATTAGGAATAACTGTGTCAATTAACTAATAAACATAAGACTATCATTATGCTTGAGCTTATCTACCTCTTTAATATTACATGGCATACTAATCAATGGTTTTTATTTGAATTCTATGTAATTTTTGTGTGGGTAGCTATGCTACCTCGAATGTTATTAGCCGGAGTTTTTTACCAGCTAAAGAAAAGGAAGCTTATTCAGAACTACCCACTGACTAAAAAAAATGCCACAGTAGTTTTGACCATCTATAAAGAAGATCCTATTATACTAGAGCAATGTATTGCTAAAACTCGCCATGCTTTAGAGGTAGGCTGTGAGAAATTTGCGATTATCGCCATTATTGATGGCTGGCAAAATGATGATTTTGACTCAGAACAATATAAGATTGCTCATCAATATGCGGATGTCGTATTAGGTACAGATGCTCGTAATAAGCGTAAAAATCTACGTGCTTTATTAAAAGAAGCTCGTAAGCGTGACATTCTTTATGATATTACCATCTTTTTAGATTCTGATACCATTCCTAAAGATGATCAAGTGGTTTTAAACTTACTCTCTCCTTTTTCTGATCCCATGATAGGAGGCGTTACCACTGCACAACTCGTACATAATCCACGCACTTTAAGCGAACGCATTAGTTTTTGGCTGGAAGATGCTCGCCTTAACTCCTCTATGGCAGCAGCTAGTTTATTTGGTCAAATAGCCTGTTTACCCGGTAGAATGTATGCTGCAAAAACCTCATTAATTGAACATCGTATGGATGAATTAGTGAATGATACCTTTAGTTATTTTGGTTTTATGCGCCGTAGTTGTATTGCCGGTGATGACCGGGTTATTACTAATTTTATTCTCGAAGCCGGTTATAAAACTGTATTAGTCCCTGAAGCGGTTATTACGACTTCCGCCCCCGCCACTTTTAAAAAGACTTTTAAAATGTGGGTGCGGTGGGGACGCACTAGTCAGGGGTATACCTTACGCTCACGTTGGTTACATCGTTATCCGTTTGCATTTTTTGTTTATTGGACGGATATTCTAATTGCGCTATTTACCGTCGGTATGATCGCTATTTATTGGCCTTATCATATTTTATCAGGTGATTCACATCGACCAGTTATACAAGCGCTTGTAATAGCTCTAGTCGGTATGATGTTAACCATAGCAATACGCCAATACCCTCATTTACATAAATATAAACGCGACTGGCGTATATTACCTGCTTTTGCCTTAGTCGTTACCTATGCTCAGTTTATTCGGGTCTGGGCTTTAATGACTCAGCATAAAGTAGGCGTTTGGGGTTCTCGCCAAGGGGCTGATCATGGCAAAAAAGATGATTTTATCAGGATTTTAGCCGTTAAACCTACTCTCATTGCACCCATTATTCCCTCTATTCCTAATATTACTTCAACTCAAAAGGTATCAAAACCTGTAGCACCTGAACTAGAAGAGATTTAACTTTAACTGTAATGGGGTAACTCGACGAATAATTCTGTATGAACGGTCATAATTAACCTAACCTTTAATCGTTCCATTTGAACCTACAGCATTATCCTCCTCAAAAACAAAAAGACCCACTAGGGGTCTTTTTGTTGCAAATTATAAGCAATATGAGTGCTTACATAGCTTCTTTCATGCTTAAACGCATACGGCCTTGCTTATCAATTTCAATGACTTTAACTTTAACCACATCACCGACATTAACAAAATCCGTTACATTATTCACACGCTCTTGGCTAATTTGTGAAATATGTAATAAGCCATCTTTACCCGGTAGAATGGTAACAAAGGCACCAAAATCCATAATGCGAGCAACTTTACCGGTATAAACTTTATTCAACTCCACTTCAGCAGTAATGGCCTCAATTCGACTACGAGCTTCATAGGCAGCTTTTGCATCGACAGCGGCAATTTTAATAAAGCCATCGTCACTAATATCAATTGTAGTGCCAGTTTCTTCGGTAATGGAACGAATCGTTTCGCCACCTTTACCAATGACCTCACGGATTTTTTCCGGATTAATTTTCATGGTGACATAGCGTGGCGCATATTCGGATAATTCATCACGCGGTGCAGAAATAACTTTTTCCATTTCACCTAAGATAAATAAACGTCCACCTTTGGCTTGCTCTAGTGCTTTCGCCATAATTTCACGGGTAATACCTTGGATTTTAATATCCATTTGTAAGGCGGTAATACCATTACGTGAACCAGCGACTTTAAAATCCATATCACCTAGATGATCTTCATCACCTAGAATATCGCTTAATACGGCGTAGTCATTACCTTCTTTAATCAAACCCATCGCAATACCTGCCACGGGTTGAGAGACTGGTACACCAGCATCCATCAGTGCAAGGGAGCTACCACACACACTCGCCATCGAGCTTGAACCATTCGATTCAGTAATTTCAGATACGCAACGAATCACATAGGGGAAATCTTGCATCACTGGAATGGTCGCTTTCACCCCACGTTTGGCTAAACGTCCGTGACCAATTTCACGACGCTTCGGTGAACCAATTTGTCCGGTTTCGCCCACGCTATAGGGGGGGAAGTTGTAGTGGAACATGAAAGGATCACGGTATTCGCCGGTAATCGCATCGATGATTTGCGAGTCTTTTTCCGTACCTAAAGTGGTCACTACTAACGCTTGAGTTTCGCCACGGGTAAACAGTGCCGAACCATGCGCACGTGGTAATACCCCTACCCGAACCGTGATAGGACGCACAGTGACTAAATCACGTCCGTCAATACGTGGATTACCGGACAGGATACTGCCACGCACGACTTTCTTTTCTAAGTTTTTAAACTCACCACGCAGATCTTCTTCAGAGACGGTACTGCCCTCTGGAGTCACTAACGCCGCAACGGCTTTCGCATAAGACTCTTCGACTCGTGCATGACGTTCCATTTTATCTGCCACACGGAAAGCGGCGACCAATTCATCTTCACAGGTTTCAGACAGACGACGAATTAACTCTTCATTTGGTGCCGGTGCCACCCAATCCCATACAGGATTCGCCACTTCAGCCGCCAGTTCATTAATGGCCTGAATAACGACTTGCATCTGCTCATGACCATAAATAACGGCACCGAGCATGATTTCTTCAGATAATAATTTAGCCTCTGATTCCACCATCAACACGGCATCTTGTGTGCCTGCTACGACTAAATCGAGATCCGAAGTTTCTAATTGTTTAGGCGTAGGATTCAGTACATATTGACCATTGATATAACCTACCCGTGCCGCACCAATCGGGCCTTGGAACGGTACGCCTGCTACTTTTAGTGCTGCTGAAGCACCAATCATCGCGGCGATATCGGCACTTGCTTCAGGATTTAATGACACCACCGTCGCGACGACTTGAATCTCGTTCACAAACCCTTCGGGGAAAAGTGGACGAATCGGGCGGTCAATTAAACGAGCTACTAAGGTTTCTTCTTCAGTAGGACGGGCTTCACGCTTGAAGAATCCGCCCGGAATGCGACCTGTTGCATAGAATTTTTCTTGATAATTAACCGTAAGGGGGAAGAAATCACGCCCTGGGTCTGCGTCTTTTTTCGCAACTACAGCGACCATGACAATGGTGTCATCCATATTCACCATAATGGTACTAGTCGCTTGACGCGCGATCTCACCCGTTTCTAAGGTTACTGTATGATTGCCGTATTGAAAGGTTTTGGTAACTTTTGCCATCTGTATGTTTATTTCCTAAGGTTTATTAAAACCAAGTACAGATCGCCACGGGCAGGCTGTTGAGAAGCACTGAAGGCTTATAGTAGTGATAGACAAGAGAAGCAAATGAAAACAAAGAGTTAGCAGGCTTTGCGCGGTTGCATTCCGACTATCAGAGTAGCCTTATATCTATTAATGCTCAGCGCTTTTCAACAACCTTCCTGCATGAACGATAGTCTGTTACTTGTGTCATCGTGGGAACATTTAACTATAAAACAAAACACCGCACAAGGCGGTGTTTTGGGTATCGGTTTAGCGACGCAGACCGAGACGCTCAATCAGCGTTTGATAACGTGCATTATCTTTACGTTTGAGGTAGTCCAACAATTTACGACGTTGGTTAACCATTTTTAACATACCACGACGTGAATGATGGTCATGGGTATGAATTTTAAAGTGCTCGGTAAGGTGCTTAATGCTCGCTGTTAATAGCGCAACCTGCACCTCCGGCGACCCGGTATCAGTATCTGACTGGCGATAATCGGTGACGATTGCCGCTTTTTCTTCTGCACTCAGAGACATGTATCCAAAGCTCCAGATTATAGGTTGATAAGAGGGTGCAGATCATAGCAGCTCTTTAGGGGGAATTATAGCGTTTAATTAAAGATAATTTAGGAGAGGGTATCTTGATAGTCCGATAAAATATTAACCACACTTTTATTATTAAAACTAAATATCCTTACAAACTCTACTGACTTTATTGTCAAGACTGTCAAAATTTGCTCTTAGCTATTGATACTTTTAGTAAAAAGCTAAAAGAACCTTGTTTTCAGATTGACTTTTCTTATTCCCTATGATAATTATTAATTAAGGTTTTTGGGTCTTATACATCATCTAAAATAAACTATTATCCAGCTCGCTAGTATATAGTTAAATGACTAATATGAAGACTGTAGCCTATTATAAATAAGAGGTTTACTGGGGCTTAATCTTTATATAAATAAAAATACCTTAATTCAGTTGTCATTTTTAATTAATAAACCTAACAACCTAATAATAGCACCCAGACTAATTTCCCTAATAATAAAAAAGCTTAAACCAAGAAAGCTCTATTTTTTAAACTTTGGTAATAGGGTCTCTTTCATCTCGTTGCAGAGCATGAAGAATAAGATGGATATATTACTTTTAATAACTATATAAAAATATCATGCCATATATTATGAACATTATTCACTTATTAATTGCCCTATTTTTACCAAAGATACCCCCTCTGCCCTCGTGCTTATTTCATTCAGGGGCTAACATTCGACGAAGTCTAGGGGTGATCTGTTTATTTTTAGGCACCGCCTTAGCCGCACCTGTTTACGCTGCAGATGACTTATCAGATGCCCCAGCCAGCTATGGTGCTCCTAGCCATACTATTGCGGGCACTTTAAAGCTAGGTGCCAACGCCCCCGATGGTGATACCACACTCTCCCCACTCGATGGTTCTGGAGATGATGTGACGGGAACAGATGACGAGGATGGTATTAGCTCTTTCCCTACCCTTTATACGGGTGTAACGGCCTATAGCATCCCTCTGAATCGAATTTCAGCAACTGGTACGGGCACATTACATGCGTGGATTGACTTTAATAAGGATGGTGTTTTTTCAGCCTCCGAATATAAATCGGTTGCAGTCAGCGCAGGTGTACTAGCCGACTCATTAAATTGGAATAGTATTACTGCTGGTAGTGTGGGAACGACCTATGCACGGTTCCGTTTCACCTCCACCGCTTTGACCGACAATGCCGCTACTACCACAGTGGATGAGCGCTCTACCATGGCAGCCGCTAATGGCGAGGTGGAAGATTATGCTATCGCGATTGAAGCGATTCCTCCTCTGCCTGCTTTTTGTGCTACAGAAACGCTAATAGACAATGGCAATTTTTCAAGTGGTACTTTAGCTAGCACTACTTGGACAGTTCCCAATAATTCTGGCTGGATCTATGCTAATGCCCCGTATGATATACCGATTCTCGCGGCTTATAGCTATACCTCCATTCACTACAACTCCGATCAATCCGGCGGACTTTATGATGCGTTTAATCCTAGTGGTAACCCCAGCACCGGGATGTACAACATTCTGCAAGAAAGCGATGGGCCTTCTACAGCGGTTGCTTATCATTTCCCGCGTGCGTTAAAACCTGGGGTTTATCCTTTCTCATTTGATCTAACGAGTCGCTTTAACCATACCGTTTTCCAAGATCAATATAAGGTATCTCTATACAACGCTGATACCGACACCATTACTGCGGTGCTCGCACAAGACTTTGTGGATACCCTACCTACAGCGGCGGTGGAAACACCTCAATGGAAAACTATCAGTGGCTCAGTATCCGTACCCATCTATGGCAATTATTATTTACTATTTCAAGTTGACCAAAATCTAGCGGGTCAAAACTCTGATTATATGATTGACAGAGTGATATTTGCGGGAGCCGTTTGTCCAACCCTAGACCGAGCTGATGCGCCTTCAAGTTATGGCACGCCGGTACATTTTTTACCTAGCACGCTACATTTAGGGGTAAATGTGGATAGTGATGATGATACCTTCTCAGTCCTTGATGGTAGTGGGGATGGTGCAGATGATGATGGTGTTACCACTTTTCCTTGGTTAATTGCAGGTACGACCTCTTACACTATTCCGGCGGCCAGTATTTCTGCTACCGGTACGGGTACTCTCTATGCATGGGTTGATTTTAATAAGGATGGTCTATTTGCTGCTAACGAAGAGCGCTCAGTAGCGGTAACTAATGGCGTGCTAGCAGGCCCACTTTCATGGACAGGCATTGCGGTAGGGAGTGTGGGAACAACCTATGCTCGCTTACGCTTTACCTCGGCCGCTCTAACCGATAATGCGACCACTACGACTGTGGATGAACGATCCACTATGTCGGCTTTGGATGGGGAAATTGAAGATTATGCCTTGGCGATTGAAACACTCCTTGATAGATCCGATGCGCCTGCTAGCTACGGTGCTCCTACGCACGCCATTGCAGGCACCCTAAAGTTAGGGGCTAATGCACCCGATAGTGAAGGCACCTTAACCCCTCTTAATGGTTCGGGTGATGATGTTACAGGAACCGATGATGAAGATGGTGTGTCAGCTTTCCCAACCCTATTAGTAGGCGCAACCTCTTATACCCTACCAATTGCTAATATCTCTGCTACAGGTACGGGTACTCTTCATGCTTGGATCGATTTTGATAAAAATGGCGCGTTTACCAGTAGTGAGTATCGTTCGGTAGCAGTCACGACAGGTACGCTAGCTGGTGCTTTAACCTGGTCAAGTATTAGCGCTGGATCTGCTGGAACCACTTATGCACGGTTTCGCTTTACCTCTACCGTATTGACCGATAATGCAGCCACCACTACTGTAGATGAGCGTGCTACCATGGCTGCCGCAAATGGCGAGGTGGAAGATTATGCCTTTCCCATTACTGAACCACCGACCGACTACTCCGATGCTCCAGCAAGCTATGGCACAGCGACTCATACCATTGTCGCAGGTACACAGCTAGGCGCTACGATTACAGCCGATACTAGTGCGTTACAAGATGCCGATAATGCCTCCGATGATGGTGTATTACTCGCGCCACTCACCTCAGGGGCTAGTAGCTATACACTAAATGCCGCCAGCATCACTGCAACAGGGAGTGGCAATCTCTATGTGTGGATTGATTTTAATGGCAATGGCGTCTTTGAAACGACTGAATTTGCCTCAACCACTGTTGCAACTAATGTGGTGGCAGGCAATTTAACCTTCACTGGATTTGGTAGCATTACAGCCAGCGGTAGTACCTATGCACGGGTACGCTTCACCTCTAACACACTCACTAGTGCTGATGCATCTACTGCCACCACTAATGGTGAGGTGGAGGATTATGCGGTATCAGTGGCGGCTCCTTTGGCCTATCCCACTGACCCAAATACGGCAACCTGTCCGATGGATAGCTCCTCTACCTTTACCGCTACCACGGAGATCAGTTGGAATCATGGCATTGCTACAGACCGCTTAGCTCCTAACATACTCAGTGCAGAAATCGCCTCTGCTACTAACATAACAGCCGGTAGTGGTATTATTTATACGACCTCTACTGCAACGGGTCGAATCATCGGTGCTGATCATTCAGGATACCTCGCAGCCTATCAAGCCGGTGATTATGCTCAATATGAGTTCACTACTGCCAGCAGCCTAAATGCGGGACGTTTTCTCAAGCAAATACGTTATGGTGTAACCCCCTCTTCAGACCCTAACCTCCCCTATCAAGTATCGATCTTATTTTCCACTGATCCTAGCTTTGCGAATGCTACTTTGATCGTGGACAGCCAAACAGTGGTTACTCCTGCAGTCTATACGCAAACGGTCGTTCCCACTCTTGAGCCGGTCTATATCCAGCCCTCCACGACCTATTACATGCGGGTGATTTTCCATGATGTCACCAGTAGCACTGGGGATATCCATTGGGATGACTTTGTTACCTTCTTTTCTGACTGCCGTGACTATGGTGATGCACCTACGAGTGCCACCAGTTATGGTGCGCCCTATCATGCAATCACCGAGGGTGGTAGTACCCTGCGTCTTGGCGCAAGCGTAGAAGCAGAAGGTGCGGCATGGTCGAGTACTGATGCCGATGGTGATAATACTCACGGCCTCAATGATGAGGACGGGGTAAGTGCCTTTGTGCCACTCAACGGTAGCACTAGCAGTTATACCCTACCGGCTGCCAATATTACGGCTCAGGGTAGTGGTACGCTCTATGCTTGGGTTGACTTTAATGCGAATGGTACTTTTGAGAGCACAGAATTTGCCTCTACAACGGTGACAAGTAATGTGTTAGCAGGGGATCTTGTCTTCTCTGGATTTGGAGCTATTGCAGCCAGTGGCACCACGTATGCACGGTTACGCCTCACTACCGATACCCTGACCAATGCTGATGCAACGCTTGCAGCTAACAATGGTGAGGTCGAGGACTATGCGCTAGCCATTACTCCAAACACAGCCCCTGTTATTACGAGTGATGGTGGTGGAGCAACCGCTGCTTTAGCCGTGGATGAAAATCAAACTGCAGTTACGACCGTAACAGCGACTGATGCGGATAGTGATGTACTCACCTATAGCATTACTGGGGGAGCCGATGCAGCACTCTTTACTATTGATGCCACTACTGGGGTATTAACCTTTATTACTGCACCCGACTTTGAGTCTCCGACCGATGCGGATAGCAATAATGTTTACGAGGTACAAGTCACCGTAGACGATAGTAGAGGCGGAACGACTGTCCAAGATTTAGCTATTACCGTAACCGATGTTGCTGAAAATGTAGCGCCCGTGATTAACAGCGATGGTGGGGGAGCTACGGCTGCTTTATCAGTAGATGAAAACCAAACGGCTGTAACCACGGTGACCGCTACGGATGCTAACCCTACCGATACCCTGACCTACACCATTAGTGGGGGTGCGGATGCAGCGCTATTTGCGATTGATGCGAGTACAGGGGTATTAACCTTCATTACCGCGCCTGACTTTGAATCACCTACTGATGCGGATATGAATAATACCTATCTCGTGCAAGTTACTGTAGATGATGGCAATGGTGGGACAGATATCCAAGACCTTACCATTACGGTGGCTAATGTAGATGAAGATCTAAAACTCACCGTAATGGGTTGGTTACAAGGCCCTTATGATGCTAATAGTGGTTTAATGGTGGATTCCTTGCGTTCTCGTGATTTGTTACCCAGTACTCAACCCTATGGTCAGTACCCCGCCTTTAACTATACGGGTACAGAAATGGTCAGCGCTGCTCGACTTGCCATTACGGGTACAAACGCGGTCGTCGATTGGGTACTGGTTGAATTACGGGATGCACTAGACCCTACCATTATTATCACTCGTAAGGCGGCGCTACTGACTCGCGAGGGAAATGTACTCAATGCGGACACCGATAGCCCTCAGCTCACCTTTAGTCTCAGCGCTGGCTCATACTATGTGGTCTTGCGCCACCGTAATCATCTAGCAGTCATGACTCAAACCCCTATTCCATTGTCGGCTGCTAGTGCGGCGGTCGTCGATTTCCGTCTAACAGCAACGCTCACCTATGGAACACAAGCCCGCATGGAAAGTGGCGCTCAAGCACTCTTATGGGCGGGTAATAGTAATCTAGATCAAAACGTGATTGCTTATGGGGCTAATAATGATATTAACCCCATCTTAGGCTCTGTCCTAATGGCGGTAGATAATACCCTTCTCAACTCCAATTATATTTTACCTGGTTACGCCAATGCCGATGTCAATTTAAGTGGCGATGTCATTTATGCCGGCGTCAATAATGATGTCAATATCCTAGTAGGCAACGTATTACTACATCCGAATAATACTACCTACTCCGCTAACTTCGTGGTGACAGGGACTGTACCTGCATCTCCATAATAACCCACAGGATGAGGGCTTGCTCTCATCTTCAATACACTCCTAGGTTCATTAGTTAGCCTAGGAAGAAGGTTGGCGATATATGAATAAACTACTAATAGCATACGAATATTTTAACAAAAACCTAACAAAGTCTTATATTATGAACCTTATTCATTTGTTAACTGCCCGTTTTTTACCACACAAAATAGCCCTGCCCTCGTGCTTATCCCAGTCATGGATGACAGCTCGACGAAGTCTTGGGTTAATCTGTTTACTTTTAGGTACGGCATTCGCTGCACCTGCTTATGCGGCGGATGACTATTCGGATGCTCCTGCAAGCTATGGTGTAGCCACCCATACCATCGTTGCGGGTACACAACTCGGTGCTACGATTACGTCGGAGACCAGTGCCGTACAGGATGCCGACAATGCCTCCGATGATGGGGCATTAATTCCTCCTCTCGACGCAGGGGCTACAAGCTATGTATTACACGCGGCTGATTTCGCAGTAACAGGTACTACCGGCAATCTGTATGTATGGATTGATTTTAATGGTAATGGCACCTTTGAGACGACTGAGTTCGCCTCCACCACTGTGAATGCCAATGTAGTCGCTAGTGATTTAACCTTTTCCGGTTTTGGTACAGTCACGGCGAGTGGTAGTACTTATGCACGGGTACGCTTCACCTCCAGTGTGCTGACGAGTGCCAATGCCACAGGTGCGGCTGCCAATGGTGAGGTAGAGGATTATGTCGTCGGTGTGGCAGTCCCTCAGACTTTTCCCGCTGACCCCAATCTCGCGACTTGCCCAATGGACAGTTCCTCTACCTTTCCCACAACTACTGTCATTAGTTGGCCTCATAGTGCTCCAAACTACTTTGCTCCTAATATAATAGCCCCCGCAGAGATTGCCTCTGCAGCTAATGCTGTGGCAGGTAGTGGTATTCTTTATACCAACTCTAATCAAACAGGTAGATTGGTAGGAGCTGATCATTCAGGGTATCTTGCGGCCTATCAAGCCGGTGATTATGCTCAGTATTCTTTCACTACTAGCAGCAGCCTAAGTGCAGGGCGTTTTATCAGACAGCTACGCTATGGAGTCACCATTCCTGCCTCAACACCCAACCTCCCCTATAAAGTTTCAGTATTATTCTCTACCGACCCTAGCTTTACTAATGCTACCTTGATTGTGGATAGCCATACGGCGGTAGCCCAAGCGAGTCCTACCTATCTAACAACATTCATTCCCATTATCAAACCTGTTTATATAGCCCCATCGACTACTTATTACATGCGGGTGATTTTCCATGATGTGACTAGTAGTACAGCCGATGTACACTGGGATGATTTTGCCACCTTATTTTCCAACTGCCGCGACTATGGGGATGCTCCTGCGAGCTATGGTACTCCGCCTCATGCAGTGATGAATGGTGGCACTACCCTCCATCTAGGAGCCAGTGTGGAATCCGAAGGTGCCGCATGGACTAGTACGGGTGCTGATGGTGATAATACTAACGGTATCAATGATGAGGATGGGGTAAGTGCGTTTCTAACTCTTAAGGGCGGTAGTAGTGCTACTTATACCTTACCGGCTGCCAATATTACGGCTCTAGGCACAGGGACTCTCTATGCTTGGGTGGACTTTAATAATAATGGCACCTTTGATAGTAATGAGTTTGCCACCACTACTGTTACTGCTAATGCTCTCGCTGGCGACTTAACTTTCTCTGGATTTGGAGCTGTTGCAGCCAGTGGAACAACTTATGCCCGTTTACGTCTCACTACCGATACCCTAACCAGTGCTAATGCGACGCTTGCAGCTAACAATGGTGAAGTGGAGGACTATGCTTTAACCATTACTCCAGATATTGCTCCCGTGATTACCAGTAATGGTGGTGGAGCTACCGCTGTACTGTCAGTCGCTGAAAACCAAACCGCCGCCACTACGGTTATTGCGACCGATGTGGATGCTGATACGCTTACCTATAGTATTAGTGGCGGAGTAGATGCGGCACTCTTTAGCATTGATCCGAGTACTGGTGTCCTAACCTTTAATGCAGCTCCTGACTTTGAGTCACCTACTGATGCAGATGCGAATAATACTTACATTGTACAAGTCACGGTATCAGATGGTCGAGGTGGCACTGCTGTCCAAGACCTCACAATTACAGTAACCGATGTTGTTGAAAGTAATGTACCTGCTATTGGAGGTTCTGGTACTTGTACGGCTACAGGGGGCACCGATGTCATCTTTCTATTGGATAACTCAGGCTCTGTCCTTGCTGGAGAATATACTGACTATGCTTCAACGGTGGTGAGTATCGGTAATACGCTACTGACTGCTAATCCATCCACCCGTATTGCTGTCGCTCACTATGCAGGCCCTGTCGCTGGTGGTAGTGTATCCCTAGCCGATTTTGGTCAGTATCTCTCTCTGGAACGTGATTTCTCAACCGCTGCACTCTCCTCTCCTGTCCGTCAATTTCCCAACATTTATAATTATGGTGAGGACAATCTAGCGGGCGCTGTGAATCAGTTGAGCTATGCGCTTGACGGAAATGCCATTACTACCTCTAGTTTTATTCTAAGCCCGCTCAAAGAGCTGAGCCGTGACTTAACTCGTCCCTTACAAATCGTCATTTTCACCGATGCCTATCGAGACGGATCTGTCGCGGGTTCTGCCATGATTGATGGCGTGGGGTATGGCTACGAGCCTAATGATGGGTCAAACTTTACCATCTATAACCTCTTAAAAGCGCAAGGTGTTAAGTTTTCAGTCGCAGCACTTACGCTACCTAATGGGATCACAGCAGATGAGCGTGATGGCGCGGCTGCAGCTATTGCCTCTGTCGGTGGGTCTTGGAGCGGTATTATAGAAAGTAATCCGATGGATCCTGAAGGATCTCAGACTAGCCCTAGACGCTATGAAACCTCTTCTACCTTCCTACTTTCTGCTGCACAAATTACTAACTTTGTTACTCCTATTGCCAATATCTGCCCTACTGCAGCGCCTAATACAGCGCCTGTGATTAGCAGCGATGGCAGTGGTGCAACGGCTGCTTTGTCAGTGGCTGAAAATCAAACGGCAGTGACTACAGTGACTGCAACGGATGCTGATCCTGCTGATACTTTGACCTACTCCATTAGTGGTGGAGCGGATGCAACATTGTTTAGTATTGATCCTAGTACTGGCGTACTAACCTTTATTGCTGCCCCTGATTTTGAATCACCCACTGATGCGGATAGCAATAACACCTATATCGTGCAAGTCACAGTAGATGACGGTAATGGTGGGACAGATGTGCAGGATATAACCGTCACTGTCACTGATGTCGTTGAAACGACTAATCCTGCCTTCCCGAATGGAGCTGGATTAGCCAATAGTGTGTGTAGTGTACAAACAGCTACTAGTACAAGTACCGATGCGGGCATTTACTGGTCACATAATGCTAGTGGGGGAACCTCGCTTGCTGCTCAAATTGCACGGACAGATTTGATCGCTATTGCAGGTGATGAATCCTCAACTGGATTAGCCAGCCAAGTTCAATCCGGCACAACTCAAGTGAATATGACCACTGTGCCTACTCAGTATGATCCTAATTACTATATTCAATACACCTTCACCACTGCCAATCTTGCGGGTAAGGTCGCCGAATTAACAGGCTTAAGTTTATCGGTCTATAACAAGGGAGATGTTGCTGATACCTTTGCTACGGGTGCGTATCATTTTGCGATTCAAGTGGATGATGATCCTGCTTTTGGTTCTCCTACTACCTTAATCAGTGATGTCAGTCTTAATAATGGAGATACCTCTACTGCAACCGTGGCTGCAACTCCTGTTGATTTAGGTCAAGGCATACAAACTCAATTACGCTTTGATGCTAATGGCACAACAGTACCCTTAGTATCTAATACGGCTTACACCATTCGCGTATTTGTTTATGGTGCATCAGCAGCGGGTTCTACAGGTTCTCAGGCTTATCCAACTATTGTGTTATGGGATGATATTATGTTTAAGCTGGTGAGTTGCGGTTATGACCGTGGGGATGCGCCTGCTGTTTATGGTGATCCTACTCACAAAATCCTCGGCACTATCAAAATGGGCTCTGGTGACCCTGACCCAGAATTAGCGGCCTTGTCCAGTATGAATGCTGATGGTGACGATACAGATGCGACGGATGATGAAAATGGCGTGACTTTACCCCTATTGACTCAAGGTAATACCGCCGTCGTGCCTGTAGTCGTTAGTGGTGCGGGCTATTTACAAGCGTGGATTGACTGGAATGGCAATAATGCATGGGATGCGAGTGAACAGATTGCGACCGATTTACAAGATGGTGGTGCAAACGATACGAATCCTACTGCAGGTGCGATTAGTTTTAATGTTGCCGTACCGAGTGATGCCGTTTTAACACAAACCTATGCCCGTTTCCGTTGGTCGAGTGTAGCGGGTTTAGATAGTACGGCAGCCGCTATTGATGGTGAGGTTGAGGATTATGCAGTCCTGATTAATGCGGCTCCCACTATTACCAGTGATAGTGGTGGTGCTACCGCTGCTCTGTCAGTGGCTGAAAATCAAACCGCAGTGACTACGGTGACTGCAACCGATGCGAATCCTACCGATACCCTGACCTACTCTATTAGTGGTGGCGCAGATTCAGGCTTATTTAGTATCGATCCGAGTACTGGCATCCTAACCTTTACAGCGGCTCCTGACTTTGAGTCACCTACCGATGCTGATGGTAATAATGCTTACGAGGTACAAGTCTCTGTATCGGATGGTAATGGCGGAACCGATGTTCAAGACCTCACGATTACAGTGACCGATGTTGCTGAAAATGTAGCACCCGATATCACTAGTGATGGCGGAGCAGCAACGGCAGCAGTGTCCGTAGCCGAAAACCAAACCGCAGTGACTACAGTGACTGCAACCGATGCCGATCCTACGGATACTCTGACTTACTCCATTAGTGGTGGCGCAGATGCAGCATTATTTAGTATTGATCCGAGTACTGGTGTATTGACCTTTACAGCGGCTCCTGATTTTGAATCACCCGCCGATGCGGATATGAATAATGCTTATCTGGTTCAAGTGACCGTATCAGATGGTAATGGTGGGACAGATATCCAAGACCTCACTATCACTGTGACTGATGTGAATGAGGCGATCAAACTCACTGTGATGGGTTGGTTACAAGGGCCTTATGATTCCAATACTAGCCTGATGCAAGATGCCTTACGCTCTCGCAGCTTCTTACCTGCTACTCAGCCTTATGGGCAATATCCAAGCTTTAACTATACCGGCACAGAAACCGTCTCTGGTGCTCGTCTGGCTATTACTGGAGCTAATGCGGTGGTGGATTGGGTACTGGTTGAGTTACGTGATCCACTAGACCCTACGGTGATTATCACCCGTAAGGCGGCTCTACTCACTCGTGAAGGTAATGTATTAGAGGCCGATACTGATAGCCCAGAACTGAGCTTTAGTGTCAGTGCTGGATCCTACTACGTGGTATTGCGTCACCGTAATCATCTTGCGGTCATGACTCAAGCCCCTGTTGCACTGTCAGTTGCCAGCGCTACGGTGGTGGACTTCCGTGTGAATACCACCCTCACCTATGGTACACAAGCCCAAATAGAAAATGGTACACAAACATTCATGTGGGCGGGTAATAGTAATGCAGATCAGAATGTGATTGCGTATGGAGCCGAGAATGATATTAACCCGATCTTAGGCGGGGTACTCATGGCACCAGCGAATACGTTATTGAACTCTAATTACATCGTACCGGGTTACTTCAATGCGGATATTAACTTAAGCGGCGATGTGATCTATGCCGGTGTGAATAACGATGTGAACGTCTTGGTGGGGAACGTATTATTACACCCTGATAATACTACTTACTCAGCTAACTTTGTGGTAATGGGGAGGGTACCGGTATCCCCCTAGTATCAATAGCTCCTTTAGGATGAGCTATTACACTCCAAAACATACTTCTAGGCTAATGGCGTAGCCTAGGAGTAAGGTTGATGATGTATGAATAAACGACTAACGCTATATAACGCGTCTAATAATTATCTAATAAAACCCCTTATGAATATTATTCATTTATTCACCCTACTCTTAGCACCCCTGCACGCTATAAAGATACGACCCAGCTTAAGCCTTTGGTTATTAGGTCTTGCTATGACAGCCTTTGCTGCTCCACTTTATGCAGCGGATGACTATTCGGATGCTCCTGCAAGCTATGGAGTCGCGACTCACACCTTTGTGGCGGGTACACGACTTGGTGCTACGATTACCACGGAGGCGAGTGCTATCCTTGATGCCGATAATGCCTCTGATGATGGTGTTATACTCGCACCGCTGACCACAGGGGCTACGAGCTATACCATACCCGCCTCCACGATTACAGTCACAGGGACTGGCAATCTTTATGCGTGGGTGGATTTCAATGGTAATGGTACGTTTGAGGCCACTGAATTTGCCTCAACTACCGTAACCGCCAATGTGGTGGCGGGTAATTTAACCTTTTCTGGCTTTGGTATGGTGACCGCCAGTGGTAGTACCTATGTACGGTTACGCTTTACCTCGAATACCCTCACTAGTGCGAATGCTATAGGTGCTGCGACCGATGGCGAGGTGGAGGACTATGCGGTATCGGTAGCAACCCTATCGAGCTATCCCCCAGATCCTAATCTAGCGACTTGTCCCATGGATAGCTCCTCAACCTATAACGTTGCCTATCAAGTGGGCTGGAATCATGGGGGAGCTAATCCTTATGCGGCAACCGCCGCCGTAGCAACCGATATTGCTGCGGCTCCCCCCTTAGTCAGTGGGAATGGTGTTGATTATATTGCCACGGTTACGTCTGGTTTCGCCCGTATTTTGGGGGCTGACCACACCGGATATATGGCAGCCTATCAAGCCGGCGATTATGCGCAATATCAATTTACCACCTCCAACAGCATGAGCACGGGGCGTTTTCTTAAACAATTACGCTATGGGGTCACGGCCTCGACTGCTACCCCGCATTTGCCTTATAAAATCTCGATGTTATTTTCGAACGATCCTACTTTTGCGACCGCCTCTTTAGCCATCGATAGTCATACCGTGGTAGCTCCCGTTTCAGGTTATGTACAAACCGTGGTTCCTTTGAGTCAAGCGCTCTATCTCTCGCCCTCTACGACCTACTATATTCGTATTATTTTCCATGATGTCACCAGTAGTACCACTGAAATACGTTGGGATGATCTCATCTTTGGTTTTGCCGACTGCCGCGATTATGGGGATGCACCCGCAGGCTATGGCACTCCAACTCATGCGGTGTTGAATGGCGGTACTACCCTTCATTTAGGTACTAGTGTTGAATCCGAGGGAGCCGCATGGACCAGCACGGGTGCTGATGGTGATAATACTAACGGCCTCAATGATGAGGATGGGGTAAGTGCTTTCCTAACCCTTAAAGGTGGTAGTAGTGCTACATATACCTTACCCGCTGCGAATATTACCGCGCTAGGAACAGGTAAGCTCTATGCCTGGGTGGACTTTAATAATAATGGCACTTTTGATAGTAATGAATTTGCTACCACCACCGTCACCGCTAATGCTCTCGCTGGCGATTTAGTCTTTTCGGGCTTTGGAACTATTGCAGCCAGTGGAAATACCTATGCCCGTCTACGACTCACCACGGATACCCTCACAAGTGCCGATGCTGCACTCGCCGCGAATAATGGTGAGGTAGAGGACTATGCTTTAACCATTAGTCCTAATAACGCACCCGTTATTAATAGCGATGGTGGTGGCGCTATGGCTACGGTCTCTGTATCTGAAAATCAAACTACCGCTACCACCGTCATCGCTACCGATGTAGATAGTGATATATTGACCTATAGCATTACAGGGGGAGCCGATGCTGCATTGTTTACTATTGATGCCAGTACGGGCGTATTAACCTTTAACTCAGCACCTGATTTTGAATCACCTACCGATGCAGACACCAATAATGCCTATGAGGTACAAGTCACTGTGGTGGATGGTAGAGGTGGCATCACTACTCAAGACCTGACCCTTACCGTAACCGATGTGATGGAAAGCCTAAAACTCACTGTGATGGGTTGGTTACAAGGTGCTTATGATGCTAATAGTGGTTTGATGTTAGATAACTTACGTTCGCGTGGTTTCATACCTAGCACTCAGCCCTATGGTCAATATCCGGCCTTTAACTATAACGGCACAGAAACCGTCTCCGCTGCCCGACTAACAACCACCGGAACCAATGCAGTGGTGGACTGGGTCTTAGTCGAATTGCGCAATGCCAGCGATCCTACTGTAATCGTTGCTCAAACGGCAGCCCTACTCACTAGTGATGGCACTATACTCGCCGCTGATACCGATAGTTCAGAACTACTCTTTAATCTCACCCCTGGCTCCTACTATGTAGTGTTACGTCACCGTAATCACTTAGCTGTGATGACACAAGCACCTGTGGCTCTATCCACCTCCAGTACCACCATGGTGGACTTCCGCCTGACTGCCACTCCGGTTTATGGCGCAAATGCTCGTCTAGAAAACGCTGCTCAAGCATTACTCTGGGCGGGGAATAGTAACCTAGATCAGAATGTGATTGCTTATGGGGTAGATAATGACAGTGATCTAATCTTAGGTTCTGTGCTCATGGCAGTAGGTAATACCCCTATGAACTCCAATTATATTCTACCCGGCTATTGGAATGCGGATCTCAATTTAAGTGGTGATGTGATCTTTGCAGGTGTGAATAATGACGTGAATATCTTGGCAGGCAATGTCTTATTACACCCTAATAATTCAACCTTCTCAGCGAACTTTGTGGTGTCGGGGACTGTACCCGTTACACCATAGTACCTCTTTAGTTTGAGGACAATTACTCCTCCTACCGACCCCTAGACTAAGGACTTAGTCTAGGGGATTTTTATTTAACCTCAACCCTCTTCCCAATATCTTTTAGCTTAGAAAATTCTTCTATTAAGCGTGGTGCATCATCTAGACTAAAAGCAAAAGTCCAAAGATAAGTGATAACCGCATAAATATGCCCTGCTGTGACACCTTCTTTAAAGGTCAAAATAGTCAAGGTTATTCCAAATAGAACACTCATAACCAAACCAACACAGAAAAAGCTAAGTGCTTCTCGGTTAGAAATAAGAATCCGTAATTTTTCTACTAAATGATAATGTTTTGTAAGCTCACTCTTTTTAGCTCGCTCCACACAATTTACTTCTTTCTCTAGACGATTATTTAGCTTGAAATATAAACGGTCGTTACCTTTAACATAGCCAGGCAACAGTAGCCCAGCAATAATAACTATCAATAATGCAACTACACCAGACCAAAACTCAATAAACAATAGCATCACTACTGCCCCGATAATGGAAAATGCTGCTGTTATTAAGGTAGGCAAGTGATGTTCAAAAAAATTAACGAACTCACGAGAGAGTGTGACTCTTGCTGTTGCCGTAGAGACATCTACACCTTTAGTTTTTTGCCCTAATATCACAGGCACGACTAGCTCTGAGTAAATACGTGTGAAGGCTCTAGTGTCAACCGCTCTTCTAGCCGAGCCGACTGACCAAATAACAAATACCATTAACGCATAAACTAAAGCGGATAATAATTTACCATTCAATATGGCATTTACGGCAAAACTCCCAATTAATGGGTAAGTTAATAACAATAAGTTCTCTGCCGCCACTAAACTAAATGTTGCAAATAAACGTCTTTTATGTTGAACCGCAAGTATTTTAAGTGTTCGAGACATGGTTGGCTCGAAAGTGACTGTGTTTAATTCCATTACTTGTTACCAATATTTGTTTCATTAATTTGTTCACGACAAATTAAGCAAAATTCTTCTAATAATCTGAAAAGTTGAACTGTCTTCTTTTCACCAAAATGATTAAACGTTTTCTTACTCATTATAGTAGTGGCTTGTAAAATCACTTCAGCCTGCGAAATACCTTCTTCTGTTAAATTCAAAATTCGCTCACGCTTATCGATAGCGCTTTCACTAAAAACAATCCACCCAATCTCTTTGTATTCCTTGCAAACATTAAATACCGTTTGTTTGGGTAACAACCACTCTTCGCAAATATGTTTTTGTGTGCATTGCTTGTTGGGTGATGAAGCTAAAGAGTAAAGCACTGCGAATTGACTATAATTCAAGCCTAATTTTTTTATCCAGGCATTCATGACGTCATCGACTTCACTAATGCTTCTACCTAACTGTTCAAAGTCACTCATAATAGTCCCAAAATTTACTATATTTCGTATAGTAGTATAGAAAGATTGAAAGCGCAAGTAGTCCCAAAATTTACTATATAGCGAATACGAGCAATAAATGGCTTCATAGCTTCGCCTAGATGTGCCATCGCTCAAATCAGACAAGAACGCGCTAAATCAGCCGCTCTTAAGGCCGACTGGATTAGAGAGCAATACCCCTTTCGGAAAATAGCGCCATATCTACCCGCTTTAACCCGCTAATCATCCGATTCTATTGGTATCGTCCTGCTCAACTCTGCTAACATTGTACCGATATGTTGTACAACTAATAGAGTGATAATAATGGAAGCCATGACCTATTCTCATTTTCGAGAAAACCTAGCCAAAGTGTTAGATAAGGTTCACCAAGATAGCACCGTGGTGAAAGTCACCCGCCAAAACGGGCAAGCTGCTATTGTCATGAGCCTAGAGGATTGGGAGCAAGAGCAAGAAACGCTTTACGTTCTTAATAATAAGGCTCTCATGCAGCAACTAGCCGACTCTCTTAATACGCATAAAGCCAAACAAGGACGCATAGCAGATCAAGGGATGTTGGATGAAATCTTTAGTATTTGAGGGGCGTACTTGGGAAGCTTACGAGCAATTAAGAGCAGATAATCGAGTGTTACATAAGAAACTATGTGAAATTCTAAAAGAAATGCTGAGAAATGACCCCTCTCAAGGTATCGGCAAGCCTGAACCGCTACGCCATAACTTATCTGATTTATGGTCAAGGCGACTCTCTAAAAGTGATCGGGTGATTTATCGCTTTGATGAAGATAGCGTGTACATTTTTGCCATTGGTGGACACTATGACGATAAGTAGCCTTGTTTGATTGCTAGTACTGCCTAGGTGAGTGCAACAATCTGCGGGGTAATCACTGGCTACCCTTAGCACCTCGAAAGAATAATTTTGAGGGAGTCAAAATGCCAAAAGTACACCGCAAAGTACACCATAAAACGGTTTTAGCTGCTTTTTAAATCTTATCCTCACAAAGCAAAAAGCCCTGTAAGCTATTCACTTACAAGGCTTTTTAATATGGTGCCGGCAACCGGAATCGAACTGGTGACCTACTGATTACAAGTCAGTTGCTCTACCTGCTGAGCTATACCGGCAATGGAGGCGTATGATATAGATGGATCCTCTAAGCGTCAAGTATTTTCTTAACCCAAGTTGCGTCCAATCATGAGAGTAATAATTTTAGGCTCAAGGCCAACAGAAAGCCCATTAGCTTAATCTGAAATCCGTCAGCGGTGACGGTATGAATGTGTTTAGGCATAAGCTGTTCGAGCAAGCTTCCAGTGGTCTCCACCACCTTACGTTTGAGCTGTCGCCAATAGGTGACATAGGCCGGAATCGGCCGCTTCGAGTTACTTTTTCTCAAAGGAGATAAGGTGATCTTGGCCTCCGCTAACCAGTCCTCAAAAGCGTAGTCGTTGTAGGCTTTATCTCCCAG
>NZ_KB904751.1 GCF_000380185.1 Thiofilum flexile DSM 14609 | reverse complement strand
CACCGCTCCACTTAGTCTCGGCTTGGGCGAGTCAGCAACAGTTGGTGTTAGGTCAGGAGGCGACAGCGGAGAAGTCCAATGAAATCACCGCGATCCCTTTGTTGCTGANTAAGCTGTCGGTGGAGGGTTGNCTGATNACGATTGATGCGATGGGGACACAAAAGACNATTGCNACCNCCATTCTGCAGGCCGGTGGGGAGTATCTGCTAGCCGTGAAAGACAACCAGCCCTCCCTAGCCGAAGATATCCGGCTGTTCTTCCAGCAGCCTCCTAGTGGGGTNGTGCTAGAAGAGCATACTCAGGTCGAGAAGGATCATGGTCGGCTGGAGCGNCGGCGCTGTCGGGTGTGTAACGANGTCGCTTGGCTGAACGANCNNCATGAGNGGGCNGGCTTNGCCAGTCTCGTCTGCGTCGAGTCTTGGGTCGAACGTAGACGCGGCGGGCAAGAGAGCTATGCCGTNCGCTACTACATCAGNTCCCTTGCTCTGAGTGCGGCGTCTGCCTTGTTTGTGGTACGTTCCCATTGGGGGATTGAGAACCGACTCCATTGGGTCTTGGATGTGCTGATGCAGGAGGATCGGGCGCGTAACCGTACCGGCGATGGGCCTCACAATTTCTCCCTCCTACGCCAGATGGTGACTAACTTACTCCGCTACAACCAGACGAATAAGCATAGTCTCAAAGTACGGCGCAAGCAGGCCGCTTGGTCAACCGATTATCTCGCCGAACTCTTGGAGCCTCTTATTCCTCTACAACAATAAAGATTCAAGCGATTGCCCTGGCTCCCATGGCTTTTCAACTGCTGAATGAGTTGATAGAGCAAAGCATTTTTATTGCTATCAATAGCAGGATTAGTATTGGTGTAGGGCTTATTAGGCACAGTATCTAGCTTAGCTGTATTAGAATAAGCCCTAGTTCTATTATTCACTCCATACCCTGAAGTGGTATTCAAGGATGACACCATCATGAACTCCTTAGATAATAAGTTTATTTATATTTAGTTCATAATCATCCAAAAAAGTATCTAGACCATCCTAGTGGGTAGAATAAATGAGATAAAAGGTTAAGGGGTTTTTGTGGCTAAGCTCTCTTTTTAACCGTATCAAAATAGCAAAAAAGGTGAATGAGCGCAGGACGTTGAGAGGATCTCAACGCCACTGATATGCTCTATGACTATGTGCTAGTCGCGCTTAAAACTGATCCTCGGCAAGTGCCATAATCGCCGCACTACCTGCTTTGATCGCTGCTAGATGGCTTAAAGCTCGTAGCAGCAAATGATCATGATAGAACTGAGCAGTAATAACTTTAGCCTTTAAGTACTCAGGATCACCTTCACCTTGGGCTAGTTGATTTTGTGCAGCCTGTGCGCCTTTGATGAGCAACCAGCCACCACAGAGATAGCCCATCAGCATCATTAAATTAACACTCGCACTCCCCGCTAATTGAGGATCACTCGCTGCATGGCTTAGGATAAACTCACGCGCAGCTTGTCCAGCCGCTAAAGCCGGTGCGAAATTAGGATAAGCACTCGCGTCTAATTCTGCCATTTCTGCCAATAATAAGCCTAAACCCTGTCCTTGATCAGCCAGCGTTTTACGCCCTACTAAATCGGCGGCCTGAATACCCGTCGTGCCCTCATAAATCGTCAAAATACGTGCATCACGATAATGCTGAGCGGCTCCGGTTTCTTCGATATAGCCCATGCCCCCGTGAATTTGTACCCCTAAATAGGTTAATTCTTGAGACAACTCAGTGAGCCAACCTTTCACAATCGGGGTATATAACTCGACTCGTGCAGCATGAAACGCGGCTTTGTCACTATCCGACTCATACCGCGCCCGATCGACTTCGGCAGCAGCAACAAAGGCTAGCGCTCGCATTGCCTCTATGCCTGATTTCATAATCATCAGCATCCGCCGCACATCCGCATGCTCAATAATCGGAATGCGTGAACCATCACGGCGCGTACCTTGCAGGCGGTCTTTAGCATATTGACGCGCTAGCTGATAAGCCCGCTCGGAAATAGACAACCCTTGCAAGCCCACCGCTTGACGCGCGTGATTCATCATGGTGAACATATAGGGCAAACCTTTATTGGCTTCCCCGATTAAATACCCCACCGCATTATCAAACAGCATCACACAGGTCGGACTCGCATGAATACCCATTTTATGCTCTAAGGATAGACAATGCGCAGCATTACGCGCCCCTAAGCTACCATCAGCATTCACCACATACTTAGGCACAATAAAGAGCGAAATCCCCTTCACCCCAGCCGGCGCATCGGGCAAACGAGCCAAGACCAAATGCACGATATTCTCGGTCATTTGATGGTCGCCCCAAGTGATAAAAATCTTCTGCCCACTAATTAAATAATGATCGCCCTGAGGGACTGCTTTGGTTTTAACGGCGGCTAAATCAGACCCTGCATCTGGCTCGGTCAGGTTCATGGTTCCCGTCCACCCACCCGAAGCTAGGCGCGGTAGGTAGATGGATTGCAACTCATGACTCGCATGATGCCCAATACTCTCCATCGCCCCTTGGCTCAGCATGGGGCATAAGGCATAGGACATATTCGCCGCCTGCCAAATTTCATTCACGGCCGTACCAATCACATTCGGTAAAGCCTGACCACCGAATTCCTCAGCCGCCCCTAGTGATAACCAACCCGCTTCAGCAAATGATTGATAAATCTCTTTAAAACCGGCAGTTTCCTGTACACCCTTTTCACCCAAAGTCGGCGGATTTTGATCCCCAAACCGATTCAAAGGTGCGAGTACTTCAGTAGCAAATTTACCCGCCTCTTCCAAAATCGAGGCGGCTAGATCCGTATTGACCTCGTCTAATCCTGCTCGCTCACATAAAGCATCGAACTGCACCACATGGCGCAATACAAATTCAGCATCTTGAGAATTGGCTAAATAAGTCATAGCGTAGTCCTCACAGTTTGGCGGTCAATTCAGGTACAGCACTAAATAAATCAGCTACTAAGCCATAGTCAGCCACTTGGAAAATCGGTGCTTCGGGGTCTTTATTAATCGCTACAATCACCTTCGAGTCTTTCATCCCCGCTAGATGTTGAATCGCCCCTGAAATACCCACCGCAATATAAAGCTCCGGTGCAACGACCTTACCTGTTTGCCCGACTTGCATATCATTTGGCACAAAGCCCGCATCCACCGCAGCTCGTGATGCACCGACCGCAGCATTGAGCTTATCGGCTAGCGCATAAATAACCTTAAAGTTTTCACTTGATCCGACGCCACGCCCACCGGATACCACAATACGGGCAGCCGTTAACTCAGGGCGATCTGATTTCACGACTTCCTCACCCACAAAACGGGTTTTAGTCGCTTCAAATACTTCACTGACCGACTCTAGACTCGCACTTCCGCCCGTATTTGCCGCCGCAGGAAACGCCGTACCACGAATTGTTAAGAGCTTAATTGCATCGGAATCTTGTACCGTCGCAATGGCATTGCCTGCATAGATCGGGCGTTTGAACGTATCAGGACTCACCACCGCAATCACATCACCAACTAAATTAGCATCTAATAAAGCCGCAACCCGTGGCATTAAGTCTTTACCTGTAGCGGTAGCAGGCGCTAATACATGAGTATAATTTTTGGCTAAAGAGGCGACTAACTTGGCCTCATTTTCGGCGAGATGCTGAGCATATGCCGCATTATCAGCCAATAGCACTTTATCCACCCCAGCAATCGCTTGAGCGTCCGTAGCCACTGCTTGACAGCCTGAGCCAATCACAGCAATGGCAATCGAACCACCAATCGCTTGTGCAGCACTTACCGCATTTAAAGTGGCGGATTTAAGGGTTTGATTATCATGTTCAGCAATCACTAAAATATTCATTGTTCTACTCCTTAAATCACACGGGCTTTATTTTTTAAGCAATCGATTAGGGCATCAACACTCTCGACTTTGATTCCCCCTTGACGCTCCGCAGGTGCCTCTACTTTTAAGAGCTTAATACTTTTTTGCAGGCTAACCCCTAGCGCTTCTGGCGTGGTCGCATCTAAGGTTTTTTTCTTGGCTTTCATAATGTCAGGTAGCTTGACATAACGCGGCTCATTCAGACGGAGATCGGTCGTCACAATAGCCGGTAACGTCAAACCTAAAGTTTGTAAGCCCCCATCAATTTCGCGTGTTACCACAGCCTCATTCCCCTCAATCACCACTTTAGAGGCAAACGTTGCTTGAGGATAATCCAGCAGTGCAGCGAGCATTTGTCCGGTTTGGTTATTATCCGAATCAATCGCTTGTTTGCCTAATAAGACTAACTGTGGTTGCTCGTTTTGCACGACTTTAGCCAGTAATTTAGCGACAGTTAGCGCGTCCAGCTCCGTATCCACAGTCTCAACCCAAATCCCCCGATCTGCCCCCATTGCCATTGCTGCCCGAATCTGATCTTGTGCCGCTTTAGGCCCAATAGTCACGACGACAATTTCAGTGGCTTTGCCCGCTTCTTTTAAACGCACCGCTTCTTCTACGGCAATTTCACAAAAGGGATTTAACGCCATTTTCACATTAGCCAGATCGACATTACTCTGATCAGACTTAACCCGAACTTTGACGCTGTAATCAATCACTCGTTTTATCGCAACTACTATTTTCATATCACACCTATATCCTATTAAAAAATATTCATTAGTCTGGTGGTGCTCCAGAGAAGGGGTAATTAAGCACTGTTAATTACCCCAAAAGGCTCAAGCAAAGTGGAGGAGTAGCTACTGTGTTTGAGCCTTATTAAACGGTAATATCTAAGCTTTATTAGCCCATTGCCGCAAAACAAATTTTTGTACTTTACCTGTTGAGGTACGCGGCAAATCAACAAAGATCACGGTTTTAGGCACTTTAAAACGTGCCATATGTTGGCGGCAATATTCGATTACCTCGGCCTCGGTCAGTACCGCCCCCTCTACTAATTTGATAAAGGCACAAGGCACTTCACCCCATTTTTCATCTAATTTAGCCACTACTGCGACATCTTGAATGGCGGGATGACGATAGAGGGTATCTTCTAACTCAATACTGGAAATATTCTCGCCCCCTGAAATAATAATATCTTTAGAGCGATCTTTAATCTCAATATAGCCATCAGGATGCCATACCGCTAAATCACCGGAATGGAACCAGCCGCCCTCAAATGACGCTTCGGTGGTTTTAGGGTTTTTCAGGTAGCCTTTCATGACAATATTGCCGCGCATAAAGACTTCACCTAAGGTTTGACCATCTTGTGGAACGGGTTCTAAGGTATCGGGATTCGCCACCATTAAGCCTTCTTGCAGCGGCGCACGCACCCCTTGACGAGCTTTCAGGCGGGCTTTTTCTGTAACCGAACGCTCATTCCATTCGTCTTTCCACTCTGATACCACGCAAGGGCCATAAGTCTCGGTTAAACCATAGACATGGGTTACACTAAAACCCATTTCTTCCATGCTTTGAATCACCGCAGCCGGCGGCGGTGCTCCGGCAGTCATCACTTTAACGGGATGATTGAGGCGGGCTTTAGCCTCAGCAGAAACACCGGCAATCATGCTCAATACAATAGGCGCACCGCAGAGATGATCGACCTTTTCCTCAGCGATTAAGTCGACGATTTTATCCGCTCGCACATGGCGCAAACACACATTCACCCCAGCAATAGCGGCTAATACCCAAGGAAAGCACCAACCATTGCAATGAAACATGGGTAGAGTCCACAGGTAACGCGCCTGATTCGGCATACCCCAAGACAGTATATTACTGACCGCATTGAGATAGGCACCTCGATGGTGGTAGACCACACCCTTAGGATCGCCCGTGGTACCAGAGGTGTAATTGAGACTAATCGCATCCCATTCATTCGCAGGACTCGACCAACTAAAAGCCGGATCACCTTGAGCAATAAACTGCTCATAGGTCATTTCACCTAATAACTCCCCGCCTTCAAAACTCGGATCATCAATATCAATCACCGGCGGTGGGTTATCCATCAGGGCTAAAGCCTGCTTGACTATAGGCGTCATTTCACGCTCGGTAATGAGGAGTTTGGCTTCAGCATGTTGCAGGATAAAGGCGACGGTGGCGGCATCAAGACGGGTATTAATTGAGTTTAATACTGCCCCCACCATGGGTACACCAAAGTGAGCTTCAAAATGTTCGGGTAGATTAGGGCAAATAATAGATACCGTATCACCTACCCCAATACCGCGTTGACTTAATGCACTGGCTAATTGGCAACAGCGGGCATAGGTTTCTTGCCAAGTACGTCGTACCTCGCCATGAACGACAGCAAGCTTAGTAGGATAAATATCGGCGGTGCGTTTTAAGAAACTTAAAGGACTCAAAGCCTCATAATTAGCAGCAACAGAGTCTAAATGCTGTTGATAAATATTCATACCTCCCCCTCCTCATGAACGTCACAATATCTACCTTAGCTTAAGCCCTCATCATCTGTCACGCAAAAAACACTGTTTTATAAACACGTCAACTTCCTAACGTCGGGTATAATGAGCAAAGACCTAGATTAGGCGACTTTGCCCGTTATACCACTCGATTAGTTCATGAAGTCATCGCCCTGATTAGGTGTGATGGTAAAGGTATACACCGTCGGAGCACCAGGCTTTACTTGTATAGTCTCGCGTCCGCGCATGCCACGGTAACGAATATTCACTAACACGGGCTGCGCGGGTAGATGCAGCTCAGCAGAAGCCACGCCACGGAATCTCTCCAGCACATTACCCTGTAAATCTGTGACGGTAAAATTCACTGCTAGCGGACTATTATCAACCCCAGATACCGCATATAACTCTAAGCTTCCCATCGGGGTAGCAAATTGCGGTGCTTCATTAGGATTTTGTATGGTGTCTACTTCGCTTCCGGGCGTATAGGGCTGCATCTGACGGGTAGGCGCTGGAATAGGCGCTCGCTCAATTCTCAAGCGTGGATCGTCAGAGGAAGTTAAAGGCGGATCAATAGGCTCCACAATCGGTTTATTCAACTCTGGCATCGGTAAAGTTTCCACAGGAGGAACTGTGACCTGAATCGGTGCTGATTGAGCTGGAGTAGAGCTAGGCGTCTTAGCAACGGACGGAGCTGGCCTCAATACGGGTTCATTTTTAACGACTGCTTGTAGACTAAAGGTAGCACGGGTGGCTTTATCCTGTGTCACTTTGAGTTCTTGTACTAAATCCACGCGGTCTTTTGCTTTGACCGTGATTTTATAGTTACCCGGCTCTAAGAGAAAATCGGCGGACGTGGTATAGGTTTTGCTCGCAATATGTACCCCATTCGGTTTTTGCACATAAATATTGGCGCGTACCGCTTCCCCACTACCGGATGCTTTAACCAGCACTTGCAAAGTACCCTCTTGTATAATCGGAGCGGTATTCGTCGCAGGTGTCGGTTCGTTCACGGCAGCAGCAGTCATACTAGGAGGGAGGTTAAAGTTTTCTAATTGAACTTGATTCCCTACTATTTGCACGGTGCGGGTATTGCGTTTGCCTTTAATACTGACCGTGGCTTTATAGGTGCCTGGTGGTAATTCAAAGATACCCACATCCGTATTTTGCTGCATAGCCACTTGTACGTCTTGGCTATCGGTAATAATAAAATTCCCCTTGGGTTTAGCATTGGCATTGGTGGGGTCAATTAATACTAACTGTAATTTACCTAGCACAGGAGCGGGCACGGGTATATCAACCATTTGGGGGCTAGATGCTGCTGTATTAGTGGCAGGTGCGGTGGTCGTAGCTGGTGCTGGCTGAGTGCGTACTGTTGGCGGAGTATTAGGAACACTGGCCTGTGGTGTACCTTGTAGCGTGGGGGTATCCGTCGCATCTGGAGGCTCTATAGTCTCTGGATTCATCTCAGCCTCAGCATCAGACTCCACAATACTCGGTTTTTCTACCGGAGGGGTCACCGCTGTAGGTGTCTCTGCTGTCGTAGGGGTCGTGCTAGGAGTAGTCGTTTCAGGTGTTGGCGTAGGTACGGTAGCAGGAGTGGGTACGGTAGCAGTGGTGGTCGTTGTGGTATTAGGTGCGGGTGTGCTAGCAGGACGCTGTAGGGTACTTTTCAGCCCTACCACCGCAAAAACAATTAATACGCCTAAAAATAAGCCTATCGCTAAGCGCTTGACTAAAGTACTCATACGGATATGCGCTCCCTGTTTGTAGCATATGAAAAAACCAAATACCCACAACTAATCAAGCATTAGCTGAGCGATTTGGCTCAATAAATAATGGTGTTATGATTCACTAATTTAGTGGGAAATGAAAGAGGATCACATTAGCCAAAGATCGTCCTAGGTACAGTAACCCAGTAAACGATCAACGACTAATCAGGACATTTACGTCCTAAGCTCGGTAGGTGGTGTAGCAGGTTTGCCGCTTTCTTTAGCTTCACTCTCAAACTCCGGCTCAACTCTATGAGCTAATTGATAACTCACACCCCATTTCGCCCAAATGATTAAAGCCAAAGCCAGCACCACAATCAACGCTGAAAAAACCCACGATGCTTGAGGCCAATATTCTAGCAAAGCTAAAGGCGTAAATAACATGACAATCGCTGCATACTCAATCCAAGTATGCTTACCTTTCACGACTAACCGTGCTTCACACCACTGACATTCCGTCACTAAACGCGGCATGGTTCCTTTTTTGTCCGTACACATACGATGCCGAACGCCATGGCACCCTACTTTATGACAATTGAGGCATTCCGCTGTGTTATGATCTTCCATAGCCCTACTTACCTAAAAAATCAAAGACGCTACTAGCCACACTAGTAGCTTCGCACAATAACCAACGTATTATAGTTAACTCGCACCTAAACGATAGCTTCGCGCCCGACGTCCATCGGGTTCGACCGAATTTAAATGTACATCATAACCCCAAATATGGTGAATATGGCGTAACATTTCATAGGTATCATTGCCTAAAGGGCGACGCTCATTCATATAATGACTCAGTGTTAACGAGCGATCTCCGCGTAAATTGACACTTTCAACCTGAATATCTGGCTCACGGTAGCTTAGATTATATTGCTGTGACAAGGTCTCGCGTAAGGCGCGATACCCTTCATCATTGTGAATCGCCTTCACTTCAATCGCATTTGCCCGATCATCATCTTGCAAGGCAAAAAAATGAAAATCACGCATAATTTTAGGCGACATAAATTGGAGAATAAAGCTCTCATCTCGATAATTACGCATGACATAATTAAGCGTATCAATCCAATTAGAGCCTACAATATCAGGGAACCACACCTTATCTTCTGCCGTAGGATTTTCGCAAATACGACGAATATCCTTCATCATGGCAAAACCTAAGGCATAGGGATTAATTCCCGAATAATAACGACTATCAAAATCCGGTTGCGCTACCACATTAGTATGAGAAGTTAAAAACTCCATCATAAACCCCTCATTGACCAAGCCCTCATCATACATTTCATTTAATAACGTATAATGCCAAAAGGTAGCCCAGCCCTCATTCATGACTTGGGTTTGACGTTGGGGGTAGAAATACTGCGCCACTTTACGCACAATACGGATAATTTCGCGCTGCCAGTTTTCCAACATGGGCGCATTTTTTTCCATAAAGTACAAAATATTTTCTTGTGGATCAGCCGGGAAATTTACTTCTTCTTTAAGCGCTTGACCATTCTGTTTACGATTAGGGATAGTACGCCATAAATCATTAATATGTTGTTGGACATAAACTTCACGCTCTTTTTGACGTTGTACTTCTTCAGCGGCTGAAATAGGTTTAGGGCGCTTATAACGATCGACACCATAATTCATTAAGGCATGGCACGAATCCAATAATTGCTCCACTGCTTGAACCCCGTGGCGTTCCTCGCATTGAGCAATATAATTTTTAGCAAATAGCAAATAATCAATAATCGCATCCGCATCCGTCCAGCTACGGAATAAATAATTCCCCTTGAAAAAAGAATTATGACCATAACAAGCATGTGCAATCACTAATGCTTGCATAGTCAAACTATTTTCTTCCATTAAATAGGCAATGCAGGGATTCGAGTTAATCACTATTTCATACGCCAGCCCCATACGTCCACGCGAATAGTTTTGCTCAACGGATACAAAATGCTTGCCATAAGACCAGTGATTATAAAACACTGGCATACCGACCGAGGCATAGGCATCCATCATTTGATCAGAACGAATAATTTCAATTTGATTAGGATAAGTATCGAGTTTGAATTTATCCCGTGCTATGCGACCAATTTCTCGATCATAGGCTTGGATGGTTTCAAACGTCCAATCTGAGCTGGTAGATATTAATTTACCCGTCATGGTTAATTATCCTTTATCTATCGTTTTTTGAAATAGTTCGCGGAAAACCGGGTAGATTTCAGCATTATTACGCACCCGCTGTATAGCAAAACGGTCAGCATAATCACCTTGTAAATGCTCATATAAATGCCATAAACCCTGTGGTTGCCTATCACCAATTTCAATATAAGTTAAATACTGCACGGTTGGTAAAATATCTTCAGTTAATATTTTATGACAGCGCATATTATCTTCTTGCCAATTATCACCATCCGAGGCTTGGGCAGCATAGATATTCCACTCATCGGGTGAATAACGCGCCTCAATCACTTCAGCCATTAACTTTAAGGCACTAGAAACCACCGTCCCACCTGTTTCGCGTGAATAGAAGAAGGTTTCTTCATCGACTTCCTGCGCTTGAGTATGATGACGAATAAAAATCACATCGATTTTTTCATAATTTTTCTTCAGGAAGAGATACAGCAGGAAGAAAAAGCGCTTTGCTGTATCTTTAATATCCTGAGTCATAGAGCCAGAAACGTCCATGACACAAAACATCACCGCTTTAGGCGAGGGTTTAGGGATTTTAACTTGTAAGTTATATTTCAAATCAAAATCATCTAAGAAAGGTATGGCATTTAACCGCACATTGAGGCGATTAATTTCTTCCTCAACGACTAAACGCCGTGCCGCTTCAGACTCAGGTAATGTTTCTAATTCTGCTTTTAATTCACGTCGCTCACGTCGCGCTTTACCCCCTAATGCCATACGCCGTGCATAAGCACTTTTTAGCGAGCGGACAATATTGAGCTGATTGGGATTACCCACCTCACTCACACCAGCACGCCGAGTATCAAACGAATCACTACCAACTAATTGGCGCTTAATCATATTAGGTAAGGCTAAATCCTCAAACAAGTATTCTAAAAACTCTTGCTGAGAAATTTGAAACGCAAAATTATCCTCACCCTCCCCACTATCACTCGCATCACCCGAACCAGAACCACCCGACCCGCCTTGAGGCCGAGGGATTTTATCGCCTTGAATAAACTCTTTATTACCCGGATGCACTATTTCACGGTTACCGCCAGAACCATGATGAAAGATAGGCTCAGAAATATCTCGTTTAGGGATATTAATATTTTCGCCCTGTTCCATATCGGTCATATTACGACGACTGACTGCATCGGACACAGCTTTGCGAATTTGGTTATGATAACGTTTAAGAAAGCGCTGGCGGTTTACCAGACTTTTGTTTTTGCTATTAAGTCGGCGGTCAACAACATAAGCCATATAGCTCTCCTTGTATTATTTACCCATAACCTATTAGGATTTTAAACAACCCCATATTGCTATGGAGTTGTTTATTATGACGCTTTTATTGTGATTTACGCACGCGTAAATACCACTCGGACAATAACCGTACTTGACGCTCGGTATAACCACGCTTCATCATACGATCCACGAAATTATCGTGTTTACGTTGCTCTTCTGTTGAGGATTTAGCACCGTAAGAAATAACAGGTAATAAATCTTCAGTACTAGAGAACATTTTCATTTCAATAACGCGACGTAATTTTTCGTAACTCGTCCAAGCAGGGTTTTTGCCACCATTATTGGCACGTGCTCTTAATACGAAATTTACAATTTCATTACGGAAATCTTTAGGATTGCTAATGCCCGCTGGTTTCTCGATTTTCTCTAAATCAGTATTTAAAGCGGCACGATCTAAGAAATCACCGGTTTCAGGGTCACGATACTCTTGGTCTTGAATCCAGAAATCAGCATAGGTCACATAGCGATCAAATAGGTTTTGACCATACTCTGAATAGGACTCTAAGTAAGCTGTTTGAATTTCTTTACCGATGAAATCAATATAGCGCGGTGCTAGATATTCTTTAATATAAGAGACATAGCGATCTTGAATATCTGCTGGGAATTGCTCCTTCTCGATCTGACGTTCTAATACATACATCAGATGTACAGGGTCAGCGGCAACTTCAGTGGCATCAAAGTTAAATACTTTAGAGAGAATCTTAAAGGCAAAACGAGTTGATAACCCAGCCATACCCTCATCAACACCCGCAGCATCTTGATACTCTTGAATGGTTTTAGCGCGTGGATCAATATCTTTGAGATTTTCACCATCGTAAATACGCATTTTTGAGTAAATACTGGAGTTCTCAGGTACTTTTAAGCGCGACAATACTGAAAACTGTGCTAGCATTTTTAAGGTATCAGGCGCACAGGGTGCTTTTGATAAAGAGCTATTTTGCAGTAGTTTTTGATAAATATTAATTTCTTGAGTAACACGTAAACAATAAGGGACTTTAACAATACTCACCCGATCGATAAAGGCTTCATTGTTACGATTATTTTTAAATGCTTGCCATTCTGACTCATTCGAGTGAGCTAAAATAACACCATTAAATGGAATCGCACCAATACTTTCAGTGCCGTTATAGTTTCCTTCTTGGGTTGCCGTTAATAAGGGATGCAGAACTTTAATAGGAGCTTTAAACATCTCCACGAATTCCATTAACCCTTGATTAGATAAGCATAAACCACCAGAGTAGCTATAGGCATCGGGATCATTTTGTGGATAATCCTCAAGCTTACGAATATCAACCTTACCGACTAATGCAGAAATATCTTGATTATTCTCATCACCGGGTTCAGTTTTAGAAATAGCAATTTGATTCAAGCGTGAAGGATAGCGTTTCACCACTCTAAAGCGTGTAATATCACCACCAAACTCTTTTAGGCGTTTCGCTGCCCACGGTGACATAATGGTTTTTAAATAACGCTCTGGAATACCATAATCTTCTTTTAAAATGGCCGCATCTTCTGCGCTAAATAAGCCCAAAGGTGATTCATTAACCGGTGAGCCTTTAATACAATAAATGGCTTCGTTTTCCATTAATGCTTTAAGGCGCTCCGCTAATGACGATTTACCACCGCCTACGGGCCCTAATAGGTAGAGAATTTGCTTGCTTTCCTCTAAACCTTGAGCGGCATGTCTAAAGAAAGACACGATTTGCTCAATGCTTTCTTCCATACCATAAAACTCGTAGAAAGCAGGATAGCGGCGAATCATTTTATTGGAGAAAATACGGCTTAACGTTGGATCGCGTGAGGTATCTACAATCTCAGGCTCGCCAATGGCCGCTAACATACGTTCCGCAGCACTAGCATAAGCTATACGGTCTTTCTTACAGAGCTCTAGGTATTCTTGTAGAGAATACTCCTCTTCTTGGAAAGACTCATAACGTGATCGATAATGATCAAAAATGCTCATTCCTTACCCCTTACAGCACAGCGTGGTGTTAGCCCTATATGCTGAGTTACATTGTCAAATGGTCACGGTAGTTTTAAGATGACTCTCACAACTACCTGATGATGATCTTAGGCGCAAAAAAGCTACTTCTTCAAGTTTAGACCGTATTTATAGGAGAAGATCCCTACTTAGGTCAGTAATAAAATGAGAACCTCAACCCTCGATTGGTGTGTCGGTCAAGCTAGCCCTTAAGAGTAGGCTGTGTAGTTCCACGCTCAACTATTTTTAGTGCATTTCGGCAATCGGGACTACGCATTTACTCTTGATCAATGTATGCTCATCCGTATAAACGCACTCTGAATATGTCTGCCTAATCGACTTTCTTCCCTCTACCTTATATAGCACGACGGCATAACTCTTTCTGATACATACTCATACATGGATTTTAAGTGTAAGATAGTCCTTATCTGTTTAGAGACAGAACGTTTAACAAGAAACTCATAACAAATTCTAGCTAGCGAGAGTTAATACCATGTTACTTAAACGTTATCATACCAGTACACGCTATAGCGAAGCGGTGACACACCGAGGGGTTGTCTATTTATGTGGTCAAGTAGGCGATGGTGACACCATTCAAGCCCAGACGGAACACTGTTTAGCACAAATTGACGACTTACTAAAGCAAGTGAATAGTGGACGCGATAAAATTTTACAGGCCATTATTTGGTTGAGTGACATTAAAGATTATGAAGGCATGAATACCGTTTGGGATGCTTGGATTCCGCCCGGTTTTGCTCCTGCACGGGCTTGTGCTGAGATGCGTCTTGCCTGTGATAAATATAAGGTAGAAATCGTCATTACCGCCGCGTGCGACTAACCGATCTATGCTGTGGATCTTACTTTTGGGAGGCTGAACTCAGCGCTCCCGAAGGCTAGATTGTCTTTGAGTTAATACCGCCCATCTAAGTCACTTCTGCAATTCGCCTCTGCCTGGCTATAACAACTACTATTCTAAGTTCTAAACTTCAACCATTAACCCCTGAGGCAACCCATGGTCACAGTCTATCTTGCTAGCACTGTTTTTCCGAGTGATCGATCGATTATTGATACACCTATCGAAATTGATCTTCCTGCTATCAATCTTGAGAGTGCTATCCCTGCAACTAATAATTTTAATAATAGTGTCGCGCGAGTAGTGGAAACCTTGAATCCTCAGGTATTGGGTGAAGTGCCTCCCATAGCGGATAACACTACAGTTCCCACAGTTCCCACGACTCCTACAGTTCCCACGACTCCCACAGTCATCACAACCCCGACAGTTTCCACAACCCCTACGACTCCTACAGTCATCACGCCCCCGACAGTTTCCACAGTCGCCACGACGCCCACAGTCATCACCCCCCCCACAACCGCCACAGCTCCCACAATTCCTCCTGTACCAAATCGTACAGAGGATGTTGCCGCTCAAACGGGTAATCCTACCTTAGGGACTCTAGCACAAACCCTAGCACGTCAACGCGCTGAGACCGCCACGCCTGTAGCAACAGAGACGGTGGATAGCAATACTAGGCGCTTGCCACCGGGCTTAGCACGGGCAAGACCTGCTCCTGCTGCGTTGAGAGCCTCACCCGTATTTGCAGCGCGTGATGCCGCAGCAACCGTTCCCGCTACTGGCGCACAGGCGGCTTCAACGCCAACCACAACCAGTACGGCTCCTACCGTATTAAATGCGGCTGATCTAGCGGCTGTTGCATTGGCACAAAACACGGCTAATCCGACAGATGCCTTAGTGCTAGATACCCCGATGGATACTCCGGTGGTCGTAGATGTTCCGGTTGTAGCAGGTGCGGTAGAGGTTTAGTAGGTAGGTAATAATCTAGCGGTATGATTCGGCGCATCCTTGCGCCTTTCGTGCTTAAGTGAAAAATCGTTTCTGACGATTTTCTCACAGCAGTCGTATAACAAATACTTAACAAATACTCGATTACTGGTATTCAAGTATTAAGGTACAGCGTCCACTGCTCCTATGACCTAACCAAAATGGCATACGTAATGTAACGGCTCACCACTCACTTCAATCTGAAACAAGCTATTCCCCGCCACCTCAAACGATTGACCGGCTGTATAGGTGTGCCATTGATCCTTACCGGAAAACTTCACGCGACAATGACCTTTTTGCAGTTCCATCACTTCAGGCGCTCCGGTATTAAAGGTCAAACTCGCAGGAAAAATAACCCCTACACTTTTACGGCTACCATCGGCACATTGCAGGGTATAACTGACACATTTACCATCAAAATAAATATTAGCGGTTTTAGCAACTGACACATTATCAAACTGGCTCATAGACACCTCTTTTATCGATTAGCAAATCTAAACCGTCGCATACTCTCAAACCTCTCCTAAACGGTCAATGCTTTACTAAACATAGCGAGGCCGTTATACATTCGTTACACTTCCCCTTAAGTTCCACTACTCATGAATCGCTAAGTCTATGAATAATTTTCACTCATTTCTAAATAATCTCCCTAAAGCCGAGCTGCATATGCACCTAGAGGGCAGCCTTGAACCGGAGCTGCTATTTAAGCTCGCCCAACGTAATCAGATTAAGCTGCCCTTTGATTCGGTAGAAGCCCTTCGTGCGGCCTATGAATTTGGTAATTTGCAGGACTTTCTTGATATTTATTATCAAGGAGCCGGTGTACTGCAAACCGAACAGGATTTTTATGATTTAACCTGGGCGTATTTAGAGCGTTGCAAGGCGCAAAATGTGCTGCATGTTGAACCCTTTTTTGATCCCCAAACCCATACGGATCGGGGTATTGCCTTTGACACCGTGATTAAGGGTATTGATCGGGCGCTGCAAGATGCTAAGACGCAATTAGGTATTAGTAGCCGCTTGATTATGTGCTTTTTGCGCCATTTACCCGAAGCGGCTGCCTTTGAAACCTTAGAACAATCCCTACCCTATCAAGATAAAATTACTGCGGTTGGTTTAGATAGTTCAGAAAAAGGCTTTCCGCCGGAGCTGTTTGAGCGCGTTTTTGCTAAAGCGCGGGAAGCTGGGTTTTTAACCGTCGCCCACGCCGGTGAAGAAGGGCCTGCGGAGTATATTTGGCAAGCGCTGGATTTATTAAAGGTGCAGCGGATTGATCATGGGGTGCGCTGTGTGGAAGACCCCGCCTTAGTTGAGCATTTAATTAAGATTCAAATGCCGCTGACGGTCTGTCCGCTGTCGAATACTAAGCTCTGTGTGTTTAAGGATATGCGTGAGCATAATATTTTGGCGTTATTAGAGCGCGGGGTGAAGGTGACAATTAACTCGGATGATCCAGCCTATTTTGGTGGGTATATGACCGAGAATTTTGTCGCTGTGGCGGATGCGTTAAATATGACGAAGGCGCAGGCGATTAAACTAGCCGAGAATAGCTTTACGGCGAGCTTTTTGTCCGAGGCGGAAAAGGCGGAGTGGGTGAAACGCTTGCAACTTTTACACTAAATAAGGCTTAGGCTGCGTCAGGGTATGCGTGACGCAGCCATTCGGTGAGTTAGAGTAACATCGGTGGTATTGAAACCTATTACTCCTAAAAATAACCTAGCTACTAATCCTGCAATAAATATTTCCCGCGTGAGGGTAATAACTCTTTTCCTACTATTTTAGCCACCGATGCACCACGCCAAACATATTTAAAGGTATTCCTCGACAATACCACTCCTGCCGTTCCAGCATAAAGGGGGATACGTTTTCGAAAAGCCTCTTCACCGTCTAAACTAATCAGCTCAGCAATTAAATCCCCTTTCTTAACCTGTTGACCTAATTCAACGGTGTAAGCTAATAATCCAGCCTGTGGTGTTTTAATCATTTCAGTGGCGGCTAAATCCGTTGCACTCGGTGTTTTTGGTGGTAGCGGTAAAATTAACTCGCCCCCAATTAAACCCTGTGCCTGAAAAAAAGCATACAGGTGTCTAGCATCGGTTTTATTGAGTTCATCAAAAGTATCAAATTGCCCGCGATATTCTAAAGTAGCCGAGTGTGTGGCTTGGGGAATAGGTTTATTCGGGAACTGCTTGGCTAAGCGGCTCCATAGCGTTGACCATACTTCATCAAACGAACTGCCACCGCTAGCTTCACAGACCAAGGTCGCCGCTGCCCCCATCCAATCCGATAGGTTTTGCATTACCTCTGTCGACTGCGGCACGGTAAAAATATGCGGCAAGGAATCACTATCACAGTGCAAATCGAGGACATAATCCGCATCAAACGCCTCTTGCATTACATAATGGCGCTGCTGTTGTAGGGCATTCACAGGCTGTTGCTCACTCAGCCAGTGCTGTACTAATTCTCGTACTCGCTTAACATTGTCCTCAGCACTATCGGTTAAATACGCCCCCACATGCTCCTCAATGGCAGCATATAAATCTGGCCATTGCCGATTAAAATTCACCCCTGAGCTGCGATCATAACGCCCTTGATGTTGTAAGAAACCAATGTCTCCCATACCCAGCGGATTCACCATTGGGAATACCACAAACCTAGCCTTTAATAAGCCCTTACTATCAGCGTCTATGAGGTATTCGAGTAAATGATGCAAAATCAAAATCCCCGGCTGCTCATCCGCATGTAGAGCGGCTTGTAAAAAAATTTTGCGTTTGGCATCCGCTGGGCCTATTTGAAAATATGTAAGCTCAGTACATTTCCCCGGCGCATCCCCTTCTATTATTTTTACGATTTTTGTTACTGCCATGCTGCTACCCCCCTATAGATTACTTGCCAAATTTAGCCTATTGCCCCTATTCTGCCTGATCTTGCAAAGGACTCGATACCTTTATGTTAGAACTCATCCAGCTCTCTAAAGCTTATCGCCAGCCCGATGGTTACAGCACACCCATCCTAAGCAATCTTAATTTTCAATTAGGCGCGGGGCAATCTGCCGCTCTATTAGGTGCTAGTGGCAGCGGTAAAAGTACGCTCTTACATTTAATCGCAGGCTTAGATAAACCCGATGCGGGCCATATTTTGATTCAGCAGCAATCCCTGACTGATTTAACAGAAAGCCAATTAGCCCAGCTCCGCCGTACTACCATTAGCCTTATCTTTCAACAGTTTTACCTCATTAGTACCTTAAGTGTGGCAGATAATATTCGCTTTCAGGCGCAATTAGCCAAACGTTATAACGCCCAATGGGAAGCTGAGCTGATTGAGCGCTTAGATTTAACAAGCCAATTACAAAAATACCCGCATCAGCTCTCCGGTGGACAACAACAGCGTGTAGCCATTGCGCGGGCTTTATTACATAAACCGGCACTGGTGCTAGCGGATGAGCCGACCGGAAACTTAGACGAACATAGCAGCGAGCAGGTCATGGCGCTTTTGAGTGAATTGGTCAAACAAGCAGGCAGTAGTTTACTCATGGTCACACACAGCAAAGTGATGGCAGGGTATTTAGATCAGCAGTATTGGCTCAAATCCGGTGTACTACACAGCAAGGAGAGCGCATGAGTATGTTATTACTCAGTCTCAAAGCCTTACTCAGTCACTATTGGCGCTACCCGTGGCAGGCGCTTTTTTTATTAGTCGGACTCTGTGCCGGTGTGGGCTTATGGTCAGCGGTACAAGTCATCAATAGCCATGCGAGAGCGAGTTATGAGCAAGCCAATCAAGTCCTCGGCACACAAGCGCATTTCTGGATTCGTGCCGCGAATGGTACGGGGGTAAGCACGCAAGATTATACCGCACTCCGCCGCCTAGGTTTTCGTGAAGTCTATCCCGTAGTACAAGGCATCATCACCACCGCTACTAATCAACGTATTCCCTTAATTGCTACGGATCCTATTGTATTACCGGCTGAAGTCTTACAAACCAATACCTCTACAGTAGCGTTTAATGACCTCGCCTTTATTCAGCCCCCCTATCAAGCGTGGTTTCCTCCTGACCTGGCTAATGAGCTGAATCTCACTGCCAATACCCGCGTCTTATTGAAAAATGGACAAACTCTGCCCCCCGCGATTCTGCAAACCCAAGCGCAACAAGGCCGACAAGTACTCCTCGACATCGCCCCCGCCTTAAAAGCACTGCAACGCAGTACCTTAAGCTATCTAGCCGTCACACCACTAAGCTCTGAGCGGCAAACTCAACTAGAACAAGCTTTACCCCCTCACCTACGGCTCATCCCTAATCGGCAAAGCCTAGACCTCACTCAACTCACCCAAAGTCTACATACCCAACTCACCGCCATGAGTCTCTTGTCGTTTGCGGTGGGACTATTTATTGTCTTTAATGCAGTCCGTTTTTCACTCTGGTATCGCCGCCCGACATTACGCACCTTACGTTTAATCGGCGTGAGTGTGCAAACCTTGATGCTAGCCATTGGGCTAGAAACCGTGATCTGGAGTATTGTGGGGAGTAGTTTAGGTTTACTCATTGGTTATGGTTTGAGCCAGATATTATTGCCCGCGATGAGTGCGAGCTTACAGTCCTTATATGGAGCCAATATAGGCTCTCACATTATACTGCAACCTACGACAGTACTGTTGGCATGGCTCTTAACCTTAGGTGGCTTAATCATCGCACTTGCTCTACCCCTATGGCAGCAATTACGTTTACCCGTCTTGCCTAGTCATTCTTTAAGCACCTACTGGCTCACCGATCAACGTACTCGACGCTATTTACTCCTCGCAGCCATTGGGTTAAGTATATTAGCGCTGGTTTTGTATCCATTGATTAGTACCTTGATACAAGGCTTTATTTTACTAGGTATCGTACTCTTAGCCGGAGCGTGGGCTTTACCTAGCTTATTGGCTCTTAGTTTAACGCTACTAGAGCGCCTCTTACCCAAACACTCATTTCAGGGGCGCTGGTTAATTCGTGATGGTTGGGCACAATTACCCGCCTTACGTACTGCAATGATGGCCTTATTATTAGCCTTGACTGCTAATTTAGGGGTGGAGGCACTGGTTGGTAGTTTTCGTACTGCATTATCCGATTGGCTCGAACAGCGCTTATCCTCTGATCTGTATGTGCAGGGCAGTAGTTCCTTTGATTTAGCCACATTACGCGCTAATCCTAGCACCGCGACCTGGCTTAAAGCGGTGAATGAACGTACTCAAGTCACGTTACGTTATCAAGACCAACCCCTTGTTTTACGGGGTCTTGATCACTCCGCCCCCGATACACAAGAGTTAGGTATCACTCAAGCCCTACCCCAAACAATAAACCTATGGCGCAACCTAGATACCCAACAGAATTGGGTATTAGCTAATGAACAATTACACTTTTTAGGCAGCAAACAGATCGGTGAGAAGCTAGAACTCCAAACCCCTCAGGGTTTAAAACCTTTCACGATTGCTGCCTTCGTCCATGATTATGGCAATCCGTATTACCAGCTTTATATCCCCAATCGCGTACTAAAAACGTATTGGCCTCAGCCAGAGCCTTGGAATATCTCACTGTGGTTAAACAACCCTAGTGATCTCCCCAAAGCCGAGCAAGCGCTATTAAATGCAGGGGCTAAAGCCGGTGATTGGACGGTGCAACAAACGATAAAAGCAGCTTCGATGAAAATCTTTGAGCGTACCTTTGCCATGACAGCGGCGATTAATAGTTTGACTTTATGGGTAGCTGGCATTGCCTTACTCGCGGCACTGATGGCGATTTTACAAGAACGTTTGCCTGAATTTGCGCAGTGGCGAGCCTTGGGGGTTAATACTAGAGAACAATGGTTAGTGATGAGTGTCCCCCTACTCCTATGGGCCAGCATCACATGGTTAGTAGCCTTACCCTTAGGCGCATTATTGTCATGGCTCTTGATTCATAAGCTCAATGTCATGGCCTTTGGTTGGAGTATGCCCCTATTGTGGTCAATGCGACCCGCAGGGGTTTTGGCTCTTATGACCTTAGGTGTTATCGCTATCACCTTAGTCGTGGTCGCTTGGCAATTAAAACGGCAATTACCCCAGACCTTAGCACGCTTAGGAGGACAACTATGAGAATACGGTGGTTATGCCTACTCCTGTGTTGGAGCGCCATAAGCCTAGCTGAAAGTGCAACACAAGAGGTTTATCAAGTCCTACGCCAAGACGCATCAGGCTATGCTGCTGTCACACCCCACCGCACTTTTAATTTCCCAGCCGATCATTCCCCTCACCCTGATTATCGGATTGAGTGGTGGTATATCACCGCGAATTTAACGGATCCAGAGGGTAAGCCTTGGGGTATTCAATGGACGCTATTCCGGCAATCCCTCACCCCAAAACCTATTTTAAATGGTTGGGAGAGTAATCAAATGTGGATGGCACATGCCGCACTCTCTACCCCTAATGGTTATTTTCCTGCCCAACGCTTTGCTCGTGGCGGCATTGGACAAGCCAGTGTTGAGGCTCAGCCTTTTGCTGCATGGCTGGATGATTGGGCGTGGCAAAGTCATTCGGCGAATCCTTTTCCCTCAATATTGAAATTTACCGTGGCCGATTGGGAACTCACCTTTGAATTAAACAGTGATAAGCCGTGGGTATTACAAGGCGATCAGGGCTATAACCAAAAATCTGCCGGTAATCAGGCGAGTTACTATTACAGCCAACCCCATATCAGCATTACAGGTACAGCAACACGTCAGGGCAAATCTACTCCGCTTACGGGTACGGCGTGGTTAGATCGCGAGTGGAGTTCACAACCACTAGCCCCTAATCAACAGGGTTGGGATTGGTTTTCTCTGCATTTTAAGGATGGTTATGCATTAATGGTTTATCAATTACGCCACACCGATGGCAAGCATTGGCTCAGTGGAAGCTGGATTACACCTGCAGGCATCAGTCAAACCCTAAAGGCGGAGGATATCGTTTTAACCCCTCAGACTTCACAGACGATTGAGGTGCTTAAACAAGGTCAACCGTTACGCTTAACCCTACCGCTGGCTTGGACGCTTGAATTACCCAAACTCAATAAACGCTGGCAAATCAGCACCCCCTATCCTCAACAATGGATGGCAGCACAGTTTCCGTATTGGGAGGGCGTAGTTGAAGTGGATGGAGGGAAAAATGGGATGGGATATATGGAGCTAACCGGCTATTAGCACGTAGCCTTATCAGCTACGTGCCTATTCAATCACTGACTAAACTAGATTAGAAAGTAGAGAAGGTCACACCACCGGTTAACAAACCATCGCCTTTTAGGTGCTCATACTCACCACGAACCCCGATATTATTGGTGAGTTTATAACCCGCACCAACCCCAAATAGTGCGCCTGTCTCTTTCTCATCTCCATCCTCATTCTTAATTGCTTCACCATCCACCTCAGCTTTCATGGAAAACATACCCAACTTCCCAAATACCTCGGCTTTATTATCCATTAATGGCATACTTGCAGTTGCTGCCACCGAATAGCCCGTCATTTTAAGATTGCTTGTAGTCGTTGTCTTACCATTATCTACATCAAAATCTTCATCAATAAAATTATAATAACCACCCTCTACACCAAAGTTTTTATTGAATTTATAACCGCCATATGCTTTCCAAGAGTAGCAATCCCACTCCAGTTTGTCACAGTCATCCATAACATCACCTGTTACTACTTTACCCATGCTGGCACCTGCATAAAAGCCAGAACCACCACCACCTAACCCCAACCCTGTAGTCAGTCCACCCGCCCACACAGATGAAGTACTTAAGGCAATAACTAAAGCTAATAACTGTTGTTTCATTTTTATTCTCTTTTAATTTAGTAAGTGATCCAAAATCAACTCACCGATTCGGCAAGCTGAGTTGTTTTATTATTCATTAAACAGAACTGCGTTAGGAGTTTTCCCGACAAAAAGGATTAACGGTGAATATTTAATCTAATGAGTAGATTAAAATTCAACCAAATTTACCTTAAAAGCTGGAAAAAGTAATACCTGCTGAAAGTATCCCAATATCCAGACTATTAGCATTACTTTGGAAATTTTCGTATTCACCACGCAACTTCATATTATCATTCATTTTATACTGCAGGCCGCCGCCCCAGAGCACATCGGTACGATCAGAAGAGGCACTGCCACCACTAGCAGATTCCACTATATTACGTCCCGACATGATACCTAGACGCCCAAAGGCTTCGGTCTTGTTAGCCACTGGCATGGAGCCGACCGCACTGACACTCAGGCCAGTAACCGCTAAGGTCATACCATTCCTATAAGTGACATCTAATAATTGATGAAAAGCACCTTCAACCGCAAAACTATCATTGAGTTTATACCCTACCAAGGCCTTACCTTGTAAGCAGTAGCTATCATCACCACAGTCATTCAAATTGCCCCAGGACACCACTGTACCTAGATTACCGCCCACATAGAGGTTTTTACTGTCCATTAAATCAGCCGCTGAAGCGCTAGCATTAGCGACTGCTATCCATGCTAGTGCTATTAGATATTTTTTCATTATTGTGCTCACTCATTTATAAGATTGGGGTTTGCCACCATAGGCAAGGTACACACTACACATGCCAGCATTGTTTCACGTCTCACGGACACATCCCATTTTTTCCGATAAAAAGTAAAAACGTCTTACTCTATTAATATCTATCCATAGGATCATTTAAATTACAGTATTAAATTAATAGCTGATCATTTAAGAAATCAGATCATATCTATACTCTTACTTATTTTCAGATAAAATAAATAATATATATTTTTTATAAATTTATTAAAAAATTTTGTTGTAATTACCAGCCTAAGGCGTTAAGGTGTAAAGAGATTGCTAATTAGCAAGTTACATTGTCATGCGTTTCTCATAATCCTACGCATGGCTGCTTAGCCAAGGTTGATTATTATTAAACTATTAACCTTGTTATTTTACATTGCTTTAAGCAGCGGTAAGGATATCTTATGTCTTTAAAGAATATTTTAGGATTAGGACTTTGCTCCCTAGTCCTATTCACTAGTCAAATGGCTCACTCCGATAACACTTGTGGAAAAGTCAGTTTAGCTGATATGAACTGGGCGTCCGCAGAATTCGCCGCCTATCTAGATAAAATCATTCTCGAAACGGGTTTCGATTGTAAAGTCAGCCTTGTTCCTAGTGATACAGTACCTGCTATTACCTCTATGACTGAAAAAGCAGAACCTGATTTAGCCTCTGAATTATGGTTTAATGCTAATCGTGACAAAATTGAGGCCGCCATTAAAGCTAACAAATTAAAAGCAGTTAGTAATATCCTAGAAGACGGAGGAGAAGAAGGTTGGTGGATACCCCAATATTTTGCTGATGCCCATCCCGACATAAAGACCGTAGAAGACGCACTAAAACACCCAGAGCTATTCCCTAATCCAGAAAATAAAAAGCGCGGTGCATTTATGGGTTGCCCTTCTGGTTGGGGTTGCCAAATTAACACCGATAATTTATTCAAAGCCTTTAAAGGCAAAGAAGCCGGATTTGATTTAATTGATCCGGGTTCAGCAGCGGGATTAGACGGCTCTATTGCTAAGGCTTATGAGCGTAAACAACCGTGGATAGGTTACTACTGGGCACCAACGGCTATCTTAGGCAAATTCCCGATGTATAAGCTCGATTTTAATGTGCCCTATGATGATAAGATGTGGCAGAGCTGTATTAGTAAAGAAGACTGTGTTGATCCTAAACCCTCAGCTTGGGCTAAATCTGAAGTACGCACCGCAGTGACCGTACCCTTTGCCGAACGCGCACCTAAAGCCGTCATGGATTATTTAAGTAAGCGTACTTATAAAAATGACATGCTAAATCAAATTCTAGCTTGGATGGATAATGAAAAAGCCGATGGTGAAGCCGGTGCTATGCATTTCCTCAAAACCCAAGAACCTTTATGGACTACTTGGGTTAGCCCTGAAGTCGCAGAAAAGATTAAAGCTAAAATAAAATAGCCTATTCGAGTTATAAAAATACCCCCTATGATTCCTAGGTACTAATTACTGTGATGATCCTGTATTAGTACCTAGTTTTTAACAATGCTAATAACAATATACCCTATCTTAGGGATTAACTATAAAAACTTAATACTCTCTTATTAGCACCATGATATAGAAGGTTTATATGGATTGGCTAACAGAATTTCCAGCATTGTCTTATGATGCTCTGCGTGAGATTAATAAAGCGGTTGATACTACTTTTCGTGATTTTTCTCGTGAATATGGCAGTAGTATTGAGCAATTTTTTGATCCGCTCTTACAATTTCTAGTCTGGTTAGAGCAATTATTAATTACTACTCCTTGGCCTATTATTATAGGCTTGGTGGCACTGGTTTCATGGTTTGCCAGCCGCAACTATAAAATAGTTTTAGGTGCCACTATTTCTTTATTATTAATTGGTATTTTCGGCATGTGGGAAAATACCATGAGTACCTTAAGCATTATTACGGTTTGCACTCTGTTATCCATACTACTAGGCTTACCTATTGGTATCTTAATGGCGCATTCTAATAGAGCACAGTCATTTATTACCCCTATTTTAGATGTTATGCAGACTATGCCCAGCTTTGTGTATTTAATTCCAGTGGTGATGTTATTGGGTATTGGTAAAGTACCCGGTGTCATTGCGGTGGTTATTTATGCTATTCCTCCTATGATTCGCCTGACTAATTTAGGGATTCGCCATGTAGATAAGGCGGTATTAGAAGCAGCCGAAGCGTTTGGTTCGACCTATTGGCAAAAACTACGTCAAGTTCAATTACCGCTGGCACTGCCTTCTATTTTTGCTGGCATTAATCAAACCATTATGATGTCACTGTCTATGGTGGTGATTGCTTCTATGATTGGGGTGAAGGGTCTAGGGCAACCTGTGTTAAAAGCGATTACTAATCAATACTTTGCTATGGGGTTATTCAATGGCCTAGCGATTGTCGCACTCGCTATTATTTTTGACCGTGTATCACAAAGCTACGGCAAACGCCTTCAAGGCCAACATAACGCATAAGGTAAGGTTTTATTATGTCAAACATAACAGATACCCCCCCTAAATTAGTGGTTGAGGGTTTGTATAAAATATTTGGTAAACATCCTCAGCAAGCCTTGCAATGGGTTAAAGAGGGGATGAATAAACAAGAATTACTGGATCAAAAGCACCATGTACTAGGGTTGCAAGATATTAATTTATCGATTCAACCGCGCTCGATTGAAGTCATTATGGGGCTATCTGGCTCGGGCAAATCCACCTTAATCCGCCATTTTAACCGTCTCTTAGAGCCGACCGCTGGTAAGATTTTATTAGATGGAGAGGATATTCTCACCTTTAACCAGCGGCAATTACGTGAGATGCGTTTACATAAAATTGCCATGGTATTTCAGAAATTTGCCTTAATGCCTCACTTAACCATTGCAGAAAATGTACAGTATGGTTTAAAGCTGCGCGGTTCCTCCCTTAAGGAAGCTGACTTGCAAGAGCGCTGTACTTACTGGTTAGAGCGGGTGGGTTTAAAGGGCATGGAGCAACATTATCCCCGTCAACTTTCCGGTGGTATGCAACAGCGAGTAGGTTTAGCGCGAGCGCTAGCCACCGATGCTGATATTTTATTAATGGATGAGGCCTTTAGTGCTCTAGACCCCTTAATTCGTACCGATATGCAAGATATGCTATTGAGCCTACAACAAGAACTCAATAAAACTATTATCTTTATTACCCATGATCTGGATGAAGCACTGCGTATTGGGGATAGTATTGCTATTTTGCGCGATGGTGCCTTGATACAACAAGGTAATGCACAAGATATTTTGCTGAATCCAGTCGATGCTTATGTGCGGCGCTTTGTAGCTGATGTCAACCGTACCCGTGTGCTGAAGGTAAAGACCATTATGCAGGGCATGAACGCTTTACCTACAGATATCGATGACTCACGCCCCATGACTGTCAAAGGTAGTCGCTCGGTCGAATATCTATTGAATAAGACCATTCTACAAAATCCTAGCGCGATTTGGGTGGTGAATAATAAGGGTGAACGAATTGGGTATATTGATCGAGCCATACTAGCCAATACTATCGGACGCGATGAGGAAGCCGATCAAGACTGGGAAGGTTTATGGGCGGCTAGTGCATGATTTAATGCTAGGTTTGTCAGACCCAGATCAAACCAATATATTTTATAGCCACATTAGTTAAGCTTTTAATTAAAACTAAATACTTATTTGGTATACTGCTCCTACATCATTAGTTAAGGAGCTAGTATGCCTATTTTCATTTTATCGATAATTATTCAAATATCCTTGGTTATTCATATCGTTAAAACAGGGCGTAATACTACTTGGGTATGGATTGTAGTCTTATTACCGTTGGCAGGCTCCATTGCTTATTTGATCGTAGAGGTATTGCCAGAATTATTAAATACCCGTTCTGGTCGACAAGCGCGGCGAGCTTTAGAGCAAAAAATTAATCCCAATAAAGAGGTTAAAGCGGCTATACATCAGTTTAAACTATCTGATTCTATAGAAAACACCTTAAAACTGGCTAATGAGCTGTATCAAAAACAAGCCTATGCGGAGGCTAAAGAGTTATATGCAAAAAGCCTCACCGGAATCTATGCGCATGCCCCTGATATTATGCATGGCTTAGCTAAAACTGAGTTTGCGCTAGGAAACTTTGCCACGACTAAAAAGCTACTAGATGAACTGATTCAGCATAATCCTGACTTTAAAAATCCAGATGCACATTTGCTTTATGCTCGCACCCTCGATGCTTTAGAGGACTATGCTGGAGCGAATGAAGAGTATGAAGCCTTGCATAAGTACTTTGCAGGACCAGATGCAGACTATTACTATGCCCAAATGCAGCAAAAACAAGGTAATACTATAAAAGCAGTTGAGTTGCTCAACGCTATTATTGACAAAGCAGAACTACAGGGTAGTCACTATAAGAGTTTACATAAAGACTATTTAAAAAAGGCTAAGAATAACTTAAAAGAACTAGAAGGTCGTTAACAACGGAGGAGCAGCTAACGACCTTTAGCACTCAGATGATTTACATGTTTGGCTTTGTGTCAGCAATTTTTTTGCGAATCTTATTCACACTCCAGCTTTGAGCCATCGCCTCTTGAGCATACCAAGCCCGCGCCTTAGGTTTACTAATGTGCAATAGGCTATTGTAATGCGACCAGCTCAATACGGGAGACACTGTCTCTCGAAATAGTTAACGCACCAACTGTGGCATATTCAAAATAGGTAACATAATCGCTAATACAATGAGCGTTACAATCCCACCCATGAGTAAAATTAAGGCTGGCTCTAATAACCCCACAAAGGTGGCTAAACGCGCTTGAATTTCGCGCTCTTGCTGAGTCGCCGCCCGCTCTAACATTTGCTCTAAACGTCCACTACCCTCACCACTAGCAATCAGATAAATCATCATAGGGGGAAATAATGTCGATTTTTCCAAAGCCTTATAAATGGATGTACCCTCACGCACCCGTGCTGCCGCTTCTAATATGGCTTGGCGCATGGGTAAATTACTCACGACTTCCGCTGCAATATGCATAGCATCAATAATCGGCACCCCACTAGATGCTAAAATACTTAAAGTACGCGCAAATCGTTCGCTATTAGTACTCCGCACTAAACGCCCTATTACAGGTATTTTTAACTGCCAACGTTGAAAACGCATTTTCCAACTTTCTTGCTTGAGCAATAAGAGGATTAAGAATGCAATCCCTACGATTCCGATTAATAAGGCCGTACCATAGTTTTCTAAAAATTGGCTGCTTTTAATCAGTAAGCGAGTTAATAAGGGTAATTCATGATTAAATGTATCAAATACTTTAATTACATTGGGCACCACAAACTTTAATAGCGCGATGACAATACCAATCGATACTACACTTAATAAAATCGGATAGGCTAATGCACTCGATACTTTTTGCTGACTGAGTTGACGGTTTTCGGTGTAATCGGCTAAACGCTCTAATACCTGCTCTAAATGCCCTGACTTTTCCCCCGCGCCTACAGTTGCTCGATATAGAGCAGGAAACGCATGCGGAAATTGTCCTAAAGCATTGGCAAGCGTATGTCCTTCTAATACTTTAGAGCGGACGGCGGAAATAATACGTCGCATCGAGCCATTTTCGGACTGGCGTACAATCGAATTCAATGCCTCCTCAATCGGAGAACCTGAGCCTATTAGCGTTGCCAATTGGCGCGTGACTAAGGCTAAATCGGTGGGGCTTAAACCGCCTCCAAATAAGGGGCGCGACATCACCCCAGTGGCGGTTTCTTTGTGTTTTTTAATCACCGCTTGGACTTCCAGCGGAGTTAGCTCGCGGTTACGTAGGGCTTGGCGCACCTGACGGGAGGTATCCCCCTCTATAATGCCCCGCTCTTCTTTGCCTTTACTATTTAAGGCACGATACTCAAAGGCTGGCATTATTCATTCCCCTCATGCGTGACGCGCAATACTTCCTCTAAAGTGGTGCGCCCCTCTAGCACCAACCTCACCCCATCCTCACGAATGCTGGGCATGGTTTGACGCGCATAACGCTCCATTTCAATTTCACTCGCACGGTTATGAATTAATTGGCGCAAGTTTTCATCTAAGACGATTAGCTCATATACCCCTGTACGTCCGGTATAACCACTATGATTACAAACTACACAGCCTACAGGTCGATAGAGGGTAATGGTTTCACCTAATGGCAAACCCATCGCTTCTAATTCAGCAGGTGTGGCTTGATGAGGGGCGCGACACTCCGAACATAACATACGCACTAAACGCTGAGCGAGGACGCCCAATAAACTAGAAGATAATAGATAAGGCTCCACCCCCATATCCTGTAACCGTGTTACCGCTCCAATAGCCGTATTGGTATGCAAAGTACTAAAGACTAAATGCCCGGTTAAACTCGCTTGAATGGCAATTTCAGCCGTTTCTAAATCGCGAATCTCCCCTACCATCACCACATCGGGATCTTGACGCAAAATCGCCCGTAGGCCGCGTGCAAAGGTCATATCAACTTTAGTATTGACCTGCGTTTGCCCAATGCCATCGATAAAATATTCAATCGGGTCTTCCACGGTTAGAATATTGCGCTCGCTATTATTGAGTTCAGTGAGTCCAGCATAGAGGGTGGTGGTTTTCCCAGAACCCGTAGGCCCTGTCACTAGCACAATGCCATGTGGCTTTTGAATCAATTGTTGTAGACGTTTATGTGCTACCGGCTCCATACCAAGCTTAGTTAGGTTCAAACGCCCGGCTTGCTTATCTAAGAGCCGCAATACCACCCGCTCGCTGTGACCAGAAGGCAACGTTGATACCCGCACATCCACGGCTCGCCCCGCTAGACGTAGGGAAATACGTCCATCTTGTGGCACCCGTTTTTCCGCAATATCGAGCCGCGCCATGACTTTAATTCGCGAAATAATCAAAGGTGCTAACTTACGCGGAGGTTCGAGTATTTCACGCAATACGCCATCAATGCGCATTCTGACCTTCATACGGGTTTCAAAGGCTTCGATATGAATATCGGAAGCACCCTCCTTCACCGCTTGAGCCAGTAAGGCATTGATGAGACGAATAATGGGCGCATCATCCTCAGACTCTAATAAATCCTCCGGTTCGGGTAAGGCTCCTGCGATATCGTTTAAATCCAGCGTATCACCAATATCCTGCATCACCTCCGAACCAACTTGACTACGATCATAGGACTGAGCCAAGAGGCGATTAAAGGTTTCGCTATCCACCGCTTCAATCTCAAACGCACCGCTATAGTGACGCTGTACCTCGGCTAATACAGTCATAGTTGTGGGTTCACGACATACTAAAGTAGGGACTGCCGCCTCACGCCACAACACCCCATGCCGCTTAGCAAACGCATAGGGAATCTCTAAAATCTCTACTGTTTCGATCAATTCCGGTTCAAGCATAACGCTCATCACTTCAATCCCGACTTGGCCTGTGGTGCATAGGAAGGTGTAGGCTTATAGTCTTCCACCGGTTGTACAACACGTCGTCTGATCACTCGCGCGGGAGGTCTTTGGGGCTGAGGGGTGTAATGCAAATTATCCACCGACGTATTATTTTTCTGTAGCGGACGTAATTGCGCTGCGCGTTGATCGGGGCGTCCGCGTTGTAGCACCTGACTATTCACTTGCTGGCGTTGCATGGTTTCATACTTAGCACGCGTATAAGCATCCGCCGCATTCGCATCAGGAATAATCATGGGATGAATAAAGACCATTAGATTTTGCTTGGTTTTGGAGGTGTTAGTTCCCCTAAATGCGCCCCCGATCAAGGGTATATCCCCTAATACCGGGACTTTTTCCTTAGAGTCGCGGAAGGAATCCTCAATCAATCCCCCTAATACTAAGACTTGCCCATCCTCAACCATGACATTAGTAGTAATCTTACGCTTATTGGTAATCACATCAGAGGCGCTCACACTAGTGGAGGCTACATTGGAAATCTCTTGATCAATTTTAAGATTAACCGTTTTACCTCGATTGATGCGCGGGGTCACAATTAGGCTTAAGCCCACATCGCGCCGCTCAATGGTAGTAAAGGGATTGGTAGAGCCGCTGGTGGTACTAGCATAGCTACCCGTAATAAAGGGGACTTCCTGTCCTACGACAATCTTAGCCTCTTCATTATCAAGGGTTACTAGGGTAGGCGTTGATAAGATATTAGTTGCTGCATCACCCTTTAAGGCGCTCGCAATCAGACCAAATTGACTACCACCAATGACCTTACCCAAACCAAACAATAAACCAGAACTTAGAGCACTCGCAGCGGTACTCGAACCCGACAAAGCAAAGGCTTGCCCTATACCATTACCAAAGTTACTGATCCCCACCGCCCCGCCGGTATTCGCATTTTCAGGACGGGCCGCGAGACTAACACCCAAACGATGCGCCAGATCCGTAGAAACCTCGGCAATAATCGCCTCAATCAACACTTGTCCACGGCGCACATCAAGCTGAGCAACCACCTTACGCAAATTAGGCTGCATAAATTCTGGGGCGGTAATAACCAGTGAGTTAGTCGACTTATCGGCAATCACACTAATCGAGCTATCCCCACTTGAACTACTAGTGGTCGCTCCCCCCCCTTGAGCCGCCTCAGCAGCACCTTTGATTTGCTGTTGTAAGGGAGAGGACATACCTTGTAATACTTTCTCTAGATCCTCTGCTTTAGCATATTTTAAAGGAATCACAATCGTGCCACCTTTAGGCTTTTGCTTCACATCGAGCTTATTAATCACGCCATAGAGATTCGGGAATAGATATTCAGGCGCGGTGACGACAAGAGAGTTGGTATTACGATCAGGAATAATGGAAATAGCATCGCCTTGATCGGCAATTTGTTTAGCGGCGGCACCTTCTACCGTTCCGGCTACATTTTGCTGCACCCCTTTGGTAATACCTTGCAGGGTTTGCGCCATCTCTTCGGCATTAGCAAACCTTAAGGTGATCACCCGCGTGCCACCTTTAGGCTTTTGTTTGACATCGAGCTTATTAATCACACCATAGATATTGGGGAATAAATATTCTGGCGCGGTAACTAGGAGAGAGTTGGTATTGCGATCCGGCACAATAATAATCGACTCGCCTTGATCCGCCATTTGTTTAGCAGCGGCACCCTCCACTGTACCAACCGCATTTTGTTGTGCGCCCTTGGTAATACTTTGTAGGGTTTGTGCCATCTCTTCGGCACTGGCAAATCTTAACGGGATAACACGAGTGCCACCTTTGGGCTTTTGTTTGACATCGAGCTGGGCAATCACACTACGAATATTAGGATAGAGATAGACCGGAGCAGTCACCACTAATGAGTTGGTATTCCGGTCGGGAATAATCAGTACTTGATTCCCCGCGCCTGCTAGCGCCCCCGCTGACCCTTCAGCCACACCCGCTTTTTGCTGTTGTACCCCTTGAGAAATCCCTTGTAGGGTTTGCGCCATTTCTTCGGCATTGGCATAGCGTAAGGGGATAATCTGAGTGCCGCCAATTTCTTTGCGCGGAACATCCAAGCGCTCAATGGCAGCCCGTAAACGCTCACGAGCAGCTTTATCCCCCGAAATCAATACACTATTAGTACGCTCATCGGCAGAGATACGTATGGCGCTTCCCCCTGGTAATACCCCACCATCAGGTAACTGCACCCCACCAGCACCAATTAACTGCTGTAAGGTTTGTGCAATTTGGGTAGCGACCGCATATTTTAGATTAATTAAATCAAAGCCATCATTATTCGGGCGATCAATACTTTTGGCTAACTCAATCACCCGTGCCACGTTTTGAGCGCGTCCGGTGACAATGAGTGAATTACTAGTTTGATTCATTTGTACACGGGTATCACCTTGCCCTGCTAAAGGCACCAACGTGGCATTGGCAGTAATAGCCGGTACATATTGCAAGCGCAACACTTGTGTCACCACTTCATCAGGTGCCAAACGGGGTAAACCATTCTCCTCTGGCACGGGCGGAATAATATTCGCGGGAGTTGTGGGCTGGATTAATCCGGGGGGTAAATTCGCATCAATCTCAACAGGAGGGGTTTCGCCTTGTAAGCGACTTTGCTCCGGCACAATCGATGGCGTAGCCTCTGGATAGGCACCAAAATCCAGATTAGGCCCTGCCATCGAAGGGGGAGCTGGAGTAGTATTGGGTGCAGGATCTGGAGCACTTGACTTGCGTGAATGGGCGGTTTGATTGGTTTTAGAATTAGCACTCCCGCCTATAATGGGAGCCACATTTTGTACCGAGCGATTGATAGGAACGATTTTAGTAATATTGCCAGTATCAACAGCCGATAAGTTATGCACTTGTAAAATCGAAATAAAAGCATCATAGAGTTCGGAATCGGTAATGCCACGCCCCGAAATAAAAGTGACCTCTGCCCGAACTGAGGGATCAATCACAAAGTTACGCCCCGTACGTTTAGACACTAACTCCACTAAAGCACGAATATCCCCCCCTTGAATATTAATGGCAGGATCATTCTCCGCCGCTAAAGCGGGATAATTCGATACCGCTAAGGAAATGATTAGTGGTAATACACCTAAGCGATGCATTAAGGTCGACTTCAATACTGGAGACTTCATAAGTAATAATCAGTTTCTGTGCAATAGTTTTAGTGTTATGACAAAAATACCGTCTAATTTAACGGCTCTAAACAGAGAGACGGTTTTGAGAGAAAATTATAAGGTAAGTAGCTAAGTAAACGTAATCGGGTCTTTCTGTAGCAGTCTTGGCGGCAAGGATGCCGCCTTGTAGCGTACATGGATGTATTCACAGCGGCTGCGGAAGAAAGACCCGATTACGTTTACACCTTACTTTATCAATCAAGCAATCGCGCGTTTTTTATAACTCGCGACCCAAGCGCCTAAGATAATCGCTCCACACGCAACCCCTACCTGCCAAGTAAACGTAGCCTGTCCAAACACAATCAGCAATAAGGTTGAAATTAAAGGGATAAAATAAGATAGCACCCCTAATAAGGGTAGATTGCCATGCTTTACCCCATAATCCCAAGTAAAAAATGCTATACCCACGGGCCCTAACCCTGCTCCTAAGACACTCAGCCATTGCACCCCACTCTGAGGCCAGACCGTAGGTTCCCATAAGAAATGACACAGCCAACCGAGTAAGGCCGTCACCCCGCAAAACCAGCCGACAGCATCCGTTGGCACCTGTTTTACTAAACGGCTAGCTACGGAATAGGTTGCCCAAATAATAGCAGCACCAATCGCGGCTAAATAGCCCATTAAATAATTGGCCTTAAAACCCTCAGCACCACCACCGATTAATAACCAACATCCCACAATGGCTATACAGGAACCCAAAACTTGAGTCGCACGTAAACGTTCATTGGGTAAGAACGAGGCAAAGACCACAATTAACAAAGGCCAAAGATAATTCAGCAAATTTGCCTCAGCGACGGGGGCATGAGCCAAGGCGACAAAATATAAAAAATGGTAACCAAATAAACCACCAATCCCCAAGGCCCACGCTAGCCAAGGTTGCTTTAAATACTGTAATCCACTCACACCCTTATAGCGCCAGTGAATCAGCATGACACCAAAGGCAATGGTGAAGGTCATGGCTAATAATTGAAAGGGTGGAATCTGCCCCTCGGTTAGGCTGGTTAATAATGCCAATGAACCCCATAAACCAATAGAAATGGCCCCAATCGCGGTGGCACGTTGGACAGTAGACATAAAAGAGTAAGCCCTGCATAGGAAAAGGTGGGCACAGTGTAGAGGATAGTGCAGCGGGCACCAAGCACTGAATAAACGAGGAAGTGAGGCGACTATAAGGCAAAGTAGAACCAGAAAAATCTGCCTACTTTGCCTTAATAAAACCTGCCAAAAATATTTATTTTGGTAGGTGATCCTGCATACGATCAATCACCACTTGAGTGAATTCATCGGTATTGAGTTTGCCTTTCAGATCACGAGTACATTCGCCATCTTCAATCGCGCCTAATAATGCCAGACGTAAGGCATGACCTAAATCATAACGATCCACATGATCGAGTAACATACCAAAGGCTAAAAGTACGGCGGATGGGTTCGCTACATTTTTGCCTGCAATATCGGGGGCTGTGCCACCGGCAGGGTCAAACATAGCAATATCCACTTTATAGTCATCGGTGAAGGAGTAGTTACCACTCGCCCCTGTACCTAAACTACCAACTAAACCGGAAGCCATGTCAGACAAGAAATCGCCATATTCATTCAGGGTCACGACGACCTCAAAATCTTGCGGCTTCATGATTACTTTAGCGAGTAAGGCGTCGAATAATTCAACATTATGCTTTACATCGCTATAATCTGAGGCCACTTTCTTAACGATAGACTCGAATAGACCATCGGTGACTTTTTGAATGGTGTATTTAGAGGATGAGGTTACGCTGTAATTGCGCCCACCGTAGATATTGCCTTTTTTACGTGCTAAATCAAAGGCAAAATTAGCCGCGTGCATGCAAGGACGGGTTTCCACCATCCGTACTGAAATCGCACTATCTAAACCAATTCTTTGCCCCGGATCATCATAAGTCCCGCCGGTTGCCACCCGTATAATGTGCAGATTAACGTTTTCTTTAAAATTAGAGTTAATCCCTTTAATTGAGATAGCGGGGCGATAAATCACGCTAAAATCTAAGCGGCGACGAATTAAAGCGTTGGGGCTGCGGGTACGGGTTTCCGTTGGGTACTTTAAGGCCAGCTTTGTAGCACGCATGGAGGCTTCCGCCTCATCAATAGACAGTAGGCCTTTTTTTTCACGCGTCTCTACTGACCAGTCAATCGGTTCAAATTCAATATCTACGGGTAATGCATCCGCAATGGCATGTATTGATTTGGCCAATTCTGGGCCAATGCCATCGCCTAATAATTCGGTAATCTTAATAGAGCTCATTGACTCTGCCTCCGACCGTTTGTGATGGTAAAAATGCCCTGTAAGGCGAGCGAATCATACCGATACCACCCCAGATTGTCGACAATGAATCTATTATTTTTGATTTCTATCTTAGTAAACAGAGGTAATGTTGACAAAAAAAGCTTTATTCAGCAAAACATAAAAAACAATCCCCTCTTTCTAATACAACCTAACTCAACCAGGGCGCTTGCAAGAATGGTTAATATTCTCTGTAGGGTTTATAAGACATAATCGTCCAAGTTATAACAAATTAAGCTTTTGGTTCAACTGATTTTGGAGAGTAATAAGTGAAAATATCCCCTAATCATATATTGATTGCGATGGCTTTAGGTCTGATCCTATGGGCAAGCATTGCTTTAGGCTTATGGGATAAACAAGAAAACCAAATACCGAGCCCATCTCAACAACTAGTGGCAGCGGTATGCTCTGGAGATTTAGAGGGAGTGAAACAAGCTATAGCACAAGCCGGTAGTTTAGAGGCAGTTCGTGGCTCTGAGAAGTATAACCCAGTATATTTAAATCTAGAGTTAGCCTGTAACCCTAATTTGCCAGTAATCAAGTATTTAGTCATAGAGAAAAAACAAGATATTCACCAACGTAGTGGGCATTATACGATTTTAACCAAGGCAATGGTTAATTCCCCTGCTGAGATTCTCCAGTTTTTAGTTGAGCAAGGAGCAGATGTTAATGCTACAGCCAAGGACGGTACTACGCCCTTAATGATGAGTGCTAGTTATTGTTATTTGGAGCATACACAGATTTTGCTACAGGCAGGGGCTGATCCCTATAGGAAGGATAAAGATGGTCGAACAGCTATTGATAGCGTATTAAATCGAGAGCCTATTCTAAATAATCCGCTTTCAAATGAAAAGTGCCGCAAGTATGATGATTTCTTTAGAGAGAAAGTATTAACTACAAAACCAAATTCATCTATAGCTGAAACCTCAACACATCTAACATACTACCCTTTGTCTGATAATTTAATGGAGTAAACAAATGGCTATTTTTTTAAGGTGGAGTTATAGGCCGTTGGTTATGATTGCATTAATTATTGTCTTACTGCTGTCTTGGTGGCTAATTAGTAGAGTCAACTTTTTTATTAACTATTATGATAGTCCTATTGCAAGAATAGTAGATTCAAATGATTATGTAGACTGTATTGATAATCATCGATCTCATATCAAAGAAACAGTTTCATATTGGATAAATAGGGATTTTTTTAAAGAAAAATCAACTTTTACTAAAATTGAGGCTCATAAAAAATATAGTAAAAAATTTTTCTTTTATCTAGTTGATAGTTATATGAATGATAAAATTATTATTAGTATTTACATAAATACTTGTAAACGCGACGGCTATGAGTGCTGTATGAATGGTAATTTTTGATTAATTATCATTAGAGCCAAGTGTTTGCGTAAAAAATTGCCAGAAAAACCATATAACTCTTTATTCAACAAACTTAGGGATACTAGCCGTTTTCTAGTATCCCCAAACGCTCAAAACCCTAACTGACTATTAACACGGGGTAGGTCAGAAAGTATCCCCCTACCTCCTTAATGCTGAGTGGGAGTAATAGAAGCTGCTATTTGTTCCACTTCAGTGAGCGATAACTGAAATAAATCCGCAATGGCCTGATGGCTCATCGTGTTCATCTGAATCAATTGCTTAACCCCCTGCAAGAGACGCTGTTTTTCGGTATCTAACAAAGGCTGAAGCTCCCCACGAGCCTGCTCAATACCTTGTTCAATGCCTCGCTCAATGCCCTTCTCAAAGCCCCAGCGATAAGTAGAAAAACGTGTAATATCAACTTGTGTTAACATATGTTTGGCCTCATCTAAATTAGCTTGTAGGTTACGATTATCGGCGAGTGTTTCCAACATTTCATAATAATTGCGAAACGCTTTCTCATCATCCCCCGTCAATTCGCGCAAACGCATCACAATATAATTGACCACTTCCTGCACCGGACGTTGCTTAAAATCGCATAAAATGGCGAGCACTAAGGCCTCTGGCGTATCTTGTGCGAGCAATAAACTGCAATCTACTGTGTACATATCCAGCACGTGGTAACGATAATCCAGATTAGGTAAGAGCAATTGATGTTGCATGCCTAAACCGCGTTGTCCAATATAGACCAGATATTGATAAACCGGTTCATTGGGATATTGTAGCAAAATATCAGTCAAGTAGCGCAGCATACGAATGGGCATACTGTGGTCATTCGCATTTTGAATTTCGATATGCAGGATAAATTTTTCCCCCGTTTGGCGACGGCGCATGCGAGCGATCATATCCGCACGGCGCATTTCCACGCGCTGCTGTTCGGTTTGTAATAACTCTACCGAATCCTGCTCCACATCAAGATGGAGTAAAATATTGGCAATATCGGCGGCGAGGTGTTGTAGGACTTCTTTGCTGACTATATCTTTTTCTGCCATGGTGTTTTGCTATCCGTGCTTGATTAGGTGAGGAGTATAACGCGGGTTATTGGTAATCGCACCGTCACTTATGGCACCGACCCCGACAAAAAGGCGTGGACCAGTCGAGGCTTTACCGGACACGAACATCTCGAAGGCTTAGGGTTAGTGCATATGAATGCACGGCTCTATGATCCAGAGATAGGGCGCTTTATCAGTCCCGATACCTTTATTCAAGCCCCCACTCAAAGCCAGAATTATAATCGCTATGTGTATGTGATGAATAATCCCCTCAAATACACGGATCCGAGTGGGTATTTCTTCAATTTCATTATAGGTGCCATTATTGCCATTGCCGCCTCGAATAGCAGTAATAAGCTGATTCAAGCCATTGGCATGGCAGCGGGTATGGCGTTGATGGGGGGAGCGTTTGGGCATAGCTTATTTGCTGCTAAGGGTATTGGTAATGCGGTGGCAGCCTCTTTTGTGCAGGGTTATGCCACGACGGGAACCTTGAAAGGAGCCTTACAAAATGCCTTCTATGGTGGGTTGAGTGCGGGGGTGGCTGGCTTTATTGGGCATGGTGGTGTGTTCAAAACCCTGTTTAGTCAAGGTTTGGCGCATGGAGTGGCACAAGGAGTCATTTCTAATCTACGCAGCGGGAGCTTTAAGTCGGGTTTTGTAGGAGCTGTTATAGGCAAGCTCTCAGGTGTAGCAACGGACGGCATGGGTGGCTCAAGTGGTATGGCGATCACCCTACGCACGGTCACGGCTACAGTATTTGGCGGGCTAGCAGCAGAGGCTACAGGTGGGAGTTTTCAGGATGGAGCTTTGAGTGCGGCGCTTACTCATTTGTTTAATGAGGAAAAGGGATTGTTGGATAAGACTATAAGCTATGGGTTACGAACACTTGGCTTTGTAGGCGGAGCAGCACAAGCAGGATTAGGTGGAGCCTTATGTTCTACTGTTGCGGGCTGTGTATTAGGTGCTCCTATTATTGGATTAGGAGCTAGCAATATGTATGAAGCATATACCACAGAAGATGGACCAGCCAGAAAGCTGACTTATACTGTTGTTGGAAAAGAGTATGGCGATTTGGCCTATGCAGGGGTTAATATAGGTGGCGGACTAGCTAGGCCGGTTCTACGTCAAAATACTTTAAATAATTATCCTTATATGAGATCTATTAATGGGAGAAATAGCTTTCCTGGAGATTATGAAATGGCAATAAGACAAGTATCACGAATCGGTTTTTCTTCTGAGGTAGTATTTTCTTCAGACGCAATTCGTGATGCTTATAATAGAATGACAATGAAGGCTGGTTTATGTTATTCATAATAGCGGTAATTGGTTTATTTTTTATTAGCTATAGTTTGTATAAATTACATAGATTAATATCTAGTTATAGTAGTAAACTAAAATTATTAGGGGCATGGTCATTAAATTGTTTAAACGTATTGGTTATGGTTACAGGAGTTTATCCTTACCTTTTTTTACTACAGGAAAAGAATGTTGCAAAGAAAATAGGAATTAATATAGAAAATCCTATTTCAGCAGTATTATTATTGCTTGGTCTAGTATATTGGATTTATAAATTTAGTTATGTTGTATTTTTAAATAAAAATCATCAATAATGGTGGGTGGTGTTGAGGTAAGGTGGAACTATGATATTTCTAATCTAGTAGAAGAAGGTACTTTGATTACAAAAGAGTGTCCCAGTGGCAAGTATTTAGCCTCTGGGAGTTTTACTATTGATCCTAAAATATCGCCTGATAACCAAGAAAAGCTGGCAGAAGTAGTTTGTGTTTTATAAAAAGCCTATTCAGTACTACATAACGGGCACCGACCTAATAGCTCTCCTATTAACTCATGCTACATATAGCCATCCTCCATCAGGAGTATGGCTATAACACAAACAGTTAGCCTACCTCCCCTCCCTCACCAGCCTCGGTTTTACAAAACTCTTTTAGTTTTGATCTGTATTAGCAGTGACAGGCCTCACCCGCTTCATAGAACAAGCAAATACCTCAATTTAATGGTTTAGTGGATAGCAATACCTTTGGACGTTACAGTTAGTCATAGCTATCCATTATTTTTTATAATCTAGTATAAATCATACTTTTATATTCAATTTTTTTGAATTGAAAGCATAGAAAAATCGAATTTTTTTACCACTCATTCTCCTCTATAGTTAACTCCATACAAGACATTAACCACAAGGAGATTAGTTATGACACTATCTGAGCAAAGCTGGAACGCTATTATGAGCATGGTGTTACTAGCTAATCACGATGAGCCACAAGCCTTACGTCTCAAAGACTTACAAGCTCATTTAGGTGTATCGCGCCCACAGATGGAATTGATTATGGCGCGGCTACGTGAAGCTGGTTTGGTCGAAGGTATTCGTGGCACAGGTGGCGGTTATTACCTCAAGCGTGCGGCTTATAAGATCAACCTCGCCGATATTGTCAGTGCGGTGGAACCGTCAGAACATGGGTTTGCGTGGTTAAATACTGGCACTGAAACAGAGCGGGCGTTAGCCAAACAGGTATGGCAAGACCTTAATAACAAACTTAACGCCCTGCTCTCTGGTATGTCACTAGCCGTATTAGCTCATCAGGAAAAACCGCGTCTAAAACCGCGTATGGGACAAACTGCGAATATGATTGCGAATATGTTTCCCGCTCATCATGCGAGTTTAGTGGTGGAATCGAATCATATGATGGCCTAGACCCTTTTGATTGACCTTAAATTGATTGACCCAGATAATATAAAAAATTCTTAATAATCCCCCTTAACCTACTGGTTTATACCAGTAGGTTTTTATTATGGGGTTTTAGTTTGACTTAGGCACTCGCCACAAAATAAGTCCCCCCAGCACGAATAAAATTAATAAGGCTAATAAACCAATCCGTGAGGAACCTGTCCATAATCCCACCCAACCGACTAAAGCAGGGCCTAATACCGCTGCAAATTTGCCGAGCATATTATAAAAACCAAAAAACTTAGCCGCCTCATCGGCAGGAATCAGACTAGCGAAATACGAGCGACTTAAGGCCTGAATTCCCCCTTGGAATAACCCCACACTAAAGGCTAGTCCATAAAATCCGCGTACCGTTTCCATTTGACTCGCCCCAATAGTAATCAGAGCATACCCAACAATAGCGATTAAAATACCATTTTTAGCACTATATTTTGTCCCGATCCAACCAAATAATAAGGCGGCAGGGAAAGCCGTAAATTGCGTCACGAGTAAGGCGGTAATCAGACTATCCGCCGGTAAGCCTAAACTTTGCCCATAATCCACCGCCATCACCACAATGGTGTCAACACCATCTATATAAAACCAATAGGCTAATAAAAATAAGGCCACAGTGCGATGCTGGCGAATTTCGCGGAAGGTGGCGATAAAATCAACGACGGCTGATTTTAATAACGCAAAAAAAGGGAGTTTATCACTAGCCACTTTATGCTCACGCACATAGAGGAATAAGGGGATAGAAAAAATAGCCCACCATAAAGCGGTTAAAGCAAAGGCGACCTTCACTCCGGTGGCTTTATCCGCCAAACCAAACCATTCTGGATGTAGCGACAATAAGATACTCAGAATTAAAAATAATCCGCCCCCTAAATACCCTAGGCTATATCCCAAGGCTGACACCCGATTAAAGGCTGGCTCCGCCGCCACATCCACTAAGAGCGAATCATAAAAAATATTCCCCCCCAGAAACCCGATCATACCTAGCGCAAACGCAAACAACGCGAATTGCCATTGGTTTTCCCCTAGCGTTGCTAAAGCAAAGGTAGCGACTACCCCAAGGAGTAAAAAGCTGGCTAATAAGCCTTTTTTCTTACCACTGCGATCCGCTATGGCTCCTAGAAAAGGCGCTAGTATGGTAATAGTTAAGCTCGCTAGAGAGTTGGCATTACCTAGATAAAAGGTGACTTGCTCGGAGGGTAAGTCTTTTGCCCAATAATTACGGAAGAAGATAGGAAATAAAGCCACCACGACGGTGGTAATAAAGACTGAATTGGCCCAGTCATAAAACGCCCACGCCCAACGCTCACGCCACGAGTGCGGCACTAATGGATTCATATAACCCCCTCTTTAAACCTATGAATGCCTTGCATCATAAGCTTAATTTTTTCCGGGTGTCATGCTCTTTTTGTGGCTGAGTGGTAGGTGAAACAAAGGTAAGCAGGCATTTCCTCCTCAGTCACTGTGAAAATCGTCAAGAACGCCTTTTCACAGTGGCTCAGGAAGCGCAGTGGGTGCACCGAATGATACTTCCTTGTATGTTAGAAATACCTGCTTACCTTTATCAGCTCATCAGCTATTCTGTTTAAACCAAACATATAACCAATAAGCAGCAACCGGAACACCAAATAGCATCAAATGAATGGGTAATTCCTCCGCTAAGGTGTAACCGTGTGATAAACCTGTGTTTAGGTTCCAAAGTGTTGCTAGCAACCAACCCACGGTAAACACAGCACCAAATAGCAAACGCTTAGCGGCTGGTGTGAACCAGAGGGTCAGTGCTGCAAGCGCTAAACCAATGCAGATAATGATTAAAGTACGCAAGGGCGTCCTCTCCTAATACTTTGAAATGTCACTATGATGTTCAGTACTTGAGTCAAAGTAAGCGGGTATTTCTTAAGCAGTCTTGGCGGCAGGGATGCCTCCTTGTAGCATACAGGGAGGTATTCACAGCGGCTGCGGAGGAAATACTCGATTACTTTGATAGACCTACTTATTTAGTGGTATAGCCACCATTAATCAAAATAGTTTGTCCGGTAATCCACCAGCCATCAGTAACTAAATGACGAATGAAAGGCACTACATCCTCAATATGGGTTAAACCCGTAGGGCTAAAAGCCGATAGTGCCGCAGCAGTTTTATGATAAGCCACCGCCTCAGCTCCTTCAGCCGGATAAAAGAATGGGGTATCCATGGGACCCGGTCCCACGGCAGTCACCGATATACCACGAGCGCCAAATTCTTTTGCTGCCGCACGAGTATAATGTTCAACGGGTGCTTTGTTGCCTGCATAGGTGGAATAAAAGGGAGTAAAGGCACCTAATAATGAGGTTACAATAGTAACCACTTTGCCATTATCGGCTAGCTGCTTACCAGACTCTTTGAGGAATAAAAACGCGCTTTTATTATTGACCGCGTCCATTTCATCAAATTCTGCCTCGCTAGTTTCCAGCATAGGTTTTTTAATCACTTTGCCTATGGTGTTAATGGCAATATCAAGCTGACCAAATTGTGCTTTAGCTGCCGCAAATACTTGCTCAACCACCGCGCCCTTAGTCAAATCACCTTGTATAGCGATGGCATCCGCGCCTAAGGCTTTAATAGCAGCGACAGTCTTGTCTGCATCGGCTTTACTTGATGCACTATTGTAATGCACTACAATCGCACGAGCACCGTGTTCAGCCAGATCACGCGCTAGTAAACCACCTAGGTTTTTAGCACCACCGGCAATCAATACAACTTTATCTTTTAAACTGTGGTTAGCCATCTCATACCACTCCCTACTCATTATTTGACCAAACAGTCTAACTGTTTTTAATGATTAGATAATACCCTGAATAGTGGATAAACTATCCATGATAAACGAACAATGGATCAAGACATGGATAAAATAGAGGCTTTACAAGTATTTAATACCGTCGCACAACAACATAGCTTCACTAAAGCGGCTGATTTATTGCAATATCCGCGCTCTAGTGTGTCCGCACTGATTCAACAACTAGAACACCACTTAGGGGTTAGGCTATTTTTTCGCACCACCCGTACCGTACGCCTGACTCATGAAGGGGAAAAATTACTAGAGCGTAGCACCGCACTTTTGCAGCAATTAGAAGAGCTTGAGCAACTCTTTCAGCCCTCCACCACACTCACAGGGCAACTCCGCGTTGCAGCGCCCAGCCGTCTCGTTACCCAGCTCATAGCGCCTCACTTACCCAGCTTATTACAAGAACACCCCAAGCTCTATATCGAACTCAAAGCGGCTGATCAAATCAGCGACTTGATTAAAGAAGGTATTGATTGTGTCATTCGCTTTGGGGCTTTGGCAGATAGTAGTTTAATTGCTCAACCCTTAGGTCAGTGTGCCATGATGAATTGTGCCAGCCCTGCTTATTTAGAGCGCTATGGCACACCAAAGACCTTAACCGATTTAGCACAACACTATATGGTCGGGTATACCAGCCAAACCCCACAGCTTGAGCAATGGGAGTATCTCCATGGCAGTGAGGCAGGCCAATTTACCCTTAGAACCCAAATAGCGGTAACCGATACGGAGTCGTATATTGCCTGTGCCTTGGCAGGGCTGGGTTTGATTCAAGTGCCCGCTTATGATGCTCAGCAGTATTTATCGAGTGGTCAATTAGTGAGTATTTTGCCGCAATTTGCCGCTCCACCGATGCCTGTTTATGCCCTTTATCCGCATCGCAAATACCTATCTGAACGCACACAAGTATTTATCCAATTCATGAGACAAATTTTGCAACAGGCTTTAATTCCTAATCAGTGAGCCTGTTTCAGTAGCTCTAATGCTTTTTTAGCATCTGGATGGCCTTGTTCAGCGGCTTTGCTAAACCATTTGATAGCCTCTTGCCTATTCAGCTTCACCCCTTGCCCCATTTCATACATTACCCCAAGGAAAATTTGGGCATTCATATAGTCTTTTGCTTTGGTAAACCATTTAATAGCCTCTCCCTTATCCTCTTTTACCCCTTCGCCATAAGCATACATTTTCCCAAGAGCAAATTGTGCTTTATCATTACCTTGTTCAGCCGCTTTGGTATACCACTTAACAGCCTCTCCCTTATCCTCCCTCAACCCCAAACCCATTTCATACATCCGCCCAAGATTGAGTTGGGCATCCGTTTCACCCTGCTCGGCCGCTTTGGTATACCACTTAGCAGCCTCACTTTTATCTTCCTTCACATCCAATCCTCTATCATACATCTGAGCAAGACTGAATTGAGCACTTGCATCATTTTGCTCAGTCGCCTGGGTGTACAATCTCATAATAAGCACACTCTTACCGCTCTTTAAGCTCTCATCAATTTCATGTTTTAATTTAATTAAACGTTGATCCTCCGTACGGATTTGTGCTTGGTCAAACCACTTAGCAGCCTCTCTCTTATTCTGTGTTACACCTATTCCTTTGTCATACACCTGAGCAAGACTGAATTGAGCATCAGCATGGCCTTGCTCCGCTGCTTTGGTATACCACTTGATTGCCTCTTGCTTATCTTGCTTCACCCCCTCGCCTTTGTCGTGCATTTGCCCCAGTTTGTATTGAGCGGAATTACTACCTTGCTCGGCTGCTTTGGTATACCACTTGATTGCCTCTTGCTTATCTTGCTTCACATTCTTTCCAAAGTCATATATCAATCCAAGGTAAAATTGAGTTTCAGTATCTCCTTGTTCCGCTGCTTTGGTATACCACTTGATTGCTTCATATTTTGCCAATGCATTCTTTTCATCATAAGAAAAATCATATGTCTGTCCAAGAAGGCGTTGAGCCTCAACATCACCTTGCTCGGCTGCTTTGGTAAGCCATTTGACCGCCTCATTTTTATCCTCTTTTACCCCTCCCCCCGTTTTATACATTAATCCAAGGTAATATTGAGCCGCAACATTACCTTGCTCGGCTGCTTTGGCATACCACTTGATTGCCTCTCGCTTATCCTCTCTTACCTCTTCTCCGTAACCATACATCCACCCAAGATAGCGCTGAACATCAACATTGCCCTGCTCAGCCACCTTGATATACCAATTAATAGCCTCATTCACATCCCGCTTTACACCCATCCCTGTTCTATACATCAGTGCGAGGTAGAGTTGAGCATTAACATTGCCTTGCTCGGCCGCTTTGGTAAACCACTTAGCAGCTTCACTCTTATCCTCTTTCGCCCCCTCTCCCCTGAAATACATCAGCCCAAGATTAAGCTCCGTGCTACCTGAATCAGTTAGCGACTTAGTTATTTTCAAGGCAGTGGTATAATCTTGTTTCTCATGATTAACATCAGCCCATAACACCGAGCTGCTCAATGCCAAACTAAAGACTAAAGCAGGTAAAAAACGCATGACCTTCACCTCTTTCATAAAATAAAATTCATAGCTTAAAAGAATAGACTATGAGCTATAAAAATCGCGTAAAAACCTATCGCTTTAAATCATGACGAATCTAATCAGTTAAGCTAAGGGTAGATACCCTGCTCTGCTTCGATCAATAGGTTCTATTTTAATTGGGTGTTTAGTCGTTTTTTTTAGTATAGAAATTATCTATTCTTTATAATCCCCCTCCCCTACCGTATGTTACAAAGTAGTTAGTAATGGCGACGCTTATTCCCACTCTTGCTAGTTGTATTGGCAAAAGACCACACACAGCAGCAAATGCCTAGTGTTTTCTGAGTGTCATGCTCTTTTTGTAGGCTCACTCTTAAACGGCTATTTATAAGGTAATCTTTAGTGAATTTATAAGTTGCAGTGAATTATTCACCTTTTAAGCACTTATTAAATCACCGTCTTCCGTTCCTAGGGAGCGTATTTTAAAACTGTAGTCTGTTTAAAAAAGGGTAGAAATAATACCAAACCATGCGAGGGCACTGAAATGAAAAGCATCTTAATAGGTTTGATAGCTATGGCCTTAGTAGGAGGTATGAGTATAGCAAGTGCTAAGCGTGTACCCCCTGAGCTTATCGAGGGCAAAACTATTATCAAACCAAAATTTAAACTTCCTATTCCCCCGACCTGCTTAAGTTGTCCAACACTTGATCAAAGCAAGATTAAGGGCAAAGTCATTGATCCTAAAATCATTACCCCAAAAATAGATCAATTGAACAACATACCCAGACGTTAATTTTGTTTGGTTTAACAGGTTGTGCCAGCTCCTCCAGCTCAACCTGTTAGTTTTTAGGTAATTTCCAGCCATTAGCTATGTTTAAACCAAACAGACAACCAATAAGCTGCAACCAGAACACCAAACAATATCAACTGGGTGGGTAATTCTTCGGCTAGAGTGTAGTCGTGTGCTAAACCCGTGTTTAGATTCCAAAGGGTTGCGACCAACCAAGCGGCTGATTTTATTATTTGCACCTTTGACGCAGGGTCTTGCTGCTCGAAGCTACCCCCCACATCTTTGCGGCACTCCCCCTTATCAATCTCCCTGCCTGCAAAAATCTGCTTAATTTATCAGTTTCGCCGTAAAACCCCGTCCGTTCACGGCGGGGATATCAGGCGAATCGGTTGGAAACCGATGATTCGGTCGTTCACTTGAGTTAGAATAGTAGCATGACATATCCCCTAGTGACGGTTCTCAAAACCCTAAAGGTACGTGTCAAGGATAAGCACAAATCTATCCTTGAACGTATGGCCTTTGAGGTGAATCAGGTCTGGAATGCGGCCAATGAAGAAACGGCCTATTATGCACATTTACCGATTCCTGAGGTTGGTTGGCTTCATGTATACCTGAGCGCTTTTGATCTTGCCAAATCTCAAGCGGCTTTACGCAAAGAACGGGGGTTTCTGATTCACTCTCAAACAGTTCAAGAAGTGACGGAAGCACATGAGCGCGCGCGTAAACAGTTTAAGAAAAGTAAATTGCGCTGGCGTATTTCTAGTGGTTCTAAGCGTTCCTTAGGTTGGATACCCTTCAAAAAAGGTGCAGCCGTTTGGAAGAGTGGACAAGTTCGCTATGCGGGTCACTATTTCAAGGTATGGGATAGCTATGGACTAGCTCAATACGAGTTCCGCTTCGGCTCATTCTCTCAGGATGCTAGAGGTCGCTGGTACTTCAATGTGGTCGTAGCAGTCCCTGTTATAGAGTCGATAGCTCAAGGGCAAATCGGCATTGATCTAGGACTCAAAGACACGGCAACGTGTAGCAATGGATTAAAACTGGAGTCCAAACAGTTCTATCGAGAGCTGGAATCTAAATTGGGTGTAGCTCAAAGAGCTAAACAGAAAAAACGGGTGAAAGCGATTCATGCCAAAATCAAGAATCGCCGCCTAAACTCCATTCACCAATTCACGACCCAAGTCGTTAAAAATAACAGCTTAATCATCATTGGCAATGTCAGTAGTTCAGCCCTAGCCAAAACCAAGATGGCTAAATCCGTCTTGGATGCAGGGTGGCACATACTCAAGACACAACTGAAATACAAAGCGAGTGCGCGGTCAGGTGTGTGTTTAGAGGTCAATGAATCGTACACTACCCAAGCCTGTTCGTGTTGTGGCTGCATAGGCTCCAATAGTCCAAAAGGTAGAACAGGCTTGCGAATAAGAGAATGGTCTTGCTCTGAGTGTGGAGCAACGCATGATAGAGATATCAATGCAGCTAAGAACATTCTCGCGCTCGGACATGAGCGTCTGGCAGCAGGAATCCCCGTCCTTTAGGTCGGGGAGGATGTCAAGCTATATACAATCATAGGCTCGGCTTTGTCAGAGTCTGTTAACTGTTAATTTAAGAGGGAGAATAGGATGAGTGCATTAGTTGCTATCGCTTTTAAGGACGAAAAAACCGCATTTGAATTACGTGACAAGCTAGTCAATATGCAAAAAGAGTATCTCATTAACTTAGAAGATGCGGTGGTTGTTACTAAAAATGCTGATGGAAAAGTGAAACTACATCAAGCCGTCAACCTCACTGCCGCTGGTGCTATAGGCGGAAGCTTCTGGGGTATGTTAATCGGTATGCTATTTCTTAATCCATTATTAGGCGCGGTGGTCGGCGCAGGAGCAGGCGCACTGTCGGGCGCACTGTCAGATATTGGTATTAATGATGACTTTATGAAAGATTTAGGTTCTTCTATTGCTAATGGTGGCTCCGTATTATTTGTCTTAATACGCTCAGCAACACCTGATAAAGTACTAGAGGGCATTAAAGGCTACGGTGGCACCGTGCTGAAAACCTCTCTGACAAAAGACCAAGAAGAGCAATTGCGTGAAGTACTGGCAGCGCCCGGTGTTCAAGAAGCCATGAAACAAGGGGAAAGTGTCACACTAGATAAACCTGCTGACAATACTCAACCGAGTACGCCCGCCACGTTTACCCCCTAATTCACTAAGATAAGGGCGGTATCTACCCTATACCGCTCTACCCTTCGCCTTCTTGTTGGCTTAATGTTTGCCCTTGTGTTTGGGCTTGTTGTTTAAGTTTTAAATGTAATGCGGCTTTCGCCAACATATAGGCACTTACTGGTGCGGTAATAAATAAAAATACCGTAATCAGAATTTCATGCACACTAATCTCACCTTTAGTGAGTGAGAAATAAAGCGCAGACGCCACTAAAATAGCCCCCGTCCCTAAGGTTGACGCTTTCGTAGGGCCATGCAGGCGCATAAAAAAATCGGGTAATTTTAGCAAGGACAAAGAACCTAATAAGGTAAATATCGCACCGATAATAATTAATAAAGAAATAACCACTTCCATAAAGCCTGACATTGATTTTACTCCATAATATCGCCGCGTAATAAGTACTTACTCAATGCCAAAGTACCTACAAATCCCATGACTGCAATTAATAAAGCCGACTCAAAATATAATGTTGAGCCTTCTGTAATCCCAAATAAGATCAGTAAAGCAATGGAGTTAACATATAAAGTATCCAGCGCTAAAATTCGATCCGGCAAATCAGGGCCAATTAACAGCCTAACTAAGCTCAAAAAGCACGCCCCACTGACCAAAATAAAACCCAACACTAAGGCAATATTTAACATTATTTAATCATCTCCAAGAGTGGCTTTTGATAACGCTCATGCATTTGAACTAAAGCAATGCTGATGTTTTCTACATGTAGTGAGTGAATCAGTAAGCGGCGCTTATCGGCTGAAAGGCTGCAGGATACAGTTCCCGGCGTGAGTGAAATGGTGCTAGCTAAAATACTAATCGCTAAAGGGGAGGTGAGTTCTATTGTTAACTCCATAAATGCTGGTCTTAAGGTCTGACTACGCCCTAATATCCAACGTGCCACTAAAATATTCGCTGCTATAATATCATAAATAACCACACCAAAAAATTTGACCCAAAGCCAAGGCTTTTGGGCATCAACCTGATCAGGCCAGAAACCAGTAGTAATAATAGGTATAACCACGCCTAAAATAGCACCTAGAACCATCTGCCCAACAGAAAAATCATTATTTAACAACAACCAAATAATAATCAGCATCACGCTTAAGATAGGATGAGGAATGAGCTTTTTAAACATTAGTGACCTCCTTGCATAGGATTCGCTAATACGGCTTGGGTATAATGACTCAAATCAAGTAATTGTTGTGCCATTTGCTGCGTAAACTCGGTAATAGGGTGAGCCAATAGGACTAAAAGTGGGCTAATGAAAAGTAAGGCATAGATGGGTAATAGCGCTGTTTTTTGGAGCGGTATTATTGCCCTGCCATCACGAGGGGGTAAACGATAAAATAATAAAGTGCCCGCTCTGACCATACTCACTAACATAATTAAACTAGATCCGAGTACCACTGCGAAAATCCATCCATACCAAGGATGAGCGAGCGCGGATTGCAAAATTAAAGCTTTCCCTAAAAAGCCAGATAAGGGGGGTAAACCCACCATACCCACCACTACGGCAAAATAAACTATCCCTAAATATTTAGCTCCCGGCATGATAGGGGCTTTTTCTAAGCGATCTCCTATATCCTCTCTGCCTTCGCTAATTAAATCCGCCAATAAGAAAAAAGTGGCAGCTAATAAGGTAGAGTGAACTAAATAAAATAAGGCGGCAGCTAATGAGGCGGGCGTATTAATTCCTACTGCAATTAATAAAGTTGCCACTGAAGCTAATACCCCATAAGTAACCAAACGGCGTAACTCTTGCGCCGCCACTACCCCTAAAGCAGCCACAAATAAGGTCACTAGTCCAGCACTTAATACCCAAGGCTGATAGAAATAAGCCAAGCCCTGTGCTTCGGCTCCAAACATAGTGCCATGCACACGAATCAGTGCATAAATGCCCACCTTAGTCATAATCGCAAATAATGCCGCAACCGGAGCCGATGTGCTGGCATAGGTCGCCGGTAGCCACATATATAACGGAAACATTGCCGCTTTTAAGCCAAATACCACTAATAACAATAGCCCAGCGGTCTTAATCAAACCCTGCCGTTCTAACGGTGCTTGTCCGACTTTCAGAGCTAAGTCGGCTAAATTCAGCGTACCTAAGGAGCCATAAACGGCACCGAGGGCAAATAAAAACAAGATTGAGCCGACTAAATTCAGTGTTACATAATGCAAACCTGCTTTAGTACGCTCCTGCCCTAAACCGTGTAACATCAGGCCATAAGAGGCTAGTAATAATACCTCGAAAAAAACAAAGAGATTAAAAATATCGCCTGTTAAAAAAGCCCCATTTAAGCCAAATAACTGAATTTGAAATAATACATGGAAATGCAACCCTAGCTGGTCTATTTGTCTGAGCATGGCATAACTCATTGCCATTAAGGCTAATACAGCCGTGAGTAATACCATCATGGCAGAAAGTTGATCTAGTACTAATACAATGCCAAAGGGAGCAGGCCAATTACCTAAATAATAAACATAACGCTCGCCTTGTAAGGCAACTATAAACATCCATAAGGCCAGTAAGACTAAACCACTTAGCAATATCAGTGATAAACCACGCTGTGCTGCTACCCCCGCTTTATTACGTATTAAAAGCTGTAGTAGTCCACCTAGTAAAGGAAATAAAATAGCCCAAATAGGAAGATAATTCATTTTAAAATATCCTGCTGGGAGGTTGTCGTCGATTCAACTCTTTCAGGCTGGTCTTTTGAGCTGCCTTCAGTAGGCTCTATTAGCTTATTATCGGTAAAATTAGATAAGTAAATTTTACCATCAATATGGTCGGTATTTAAATTATCCCGTGCTCTTAATGACAAGACAATTAAAAAGGCGGTCATACCAAAAGAAATTACAATCGCTGTTAAAACCAATGCCTGTGGTAATGGATCGGTATAGGTAGTAACTTTTTCATCTAAAATCGGTGGCATACCCACCTTTAAACCGCCCATAGCAAATAAAAATACATTTACGGCATAGGATAAAAAGGTTAATCCTACTACCACGGGAAAGGTATTGGGTCTTAGAATCAAATACACGCCACAAGACACCATAATACCAATACTCAGCGCAATTAATAGTTCAGTACTCATGGGGTAGATCCTTTTGCTGGTTGTAAATCGCCGGTATCTTCGGTTTCAATATAATTCAAACGTCCTAATTGCACTAGAATCATCACGGTAGCGCCCACCACTACTAAAAAGACGCCGGTATCAAATCCCATCGCGCTGGCTATTTCAAACTTACCCACAATAGGCCACTTTAAATAGGTAAAGGTGGAAGTTAAGAAGGGGTAATGCATTAACATAGCGCCTAATCCGGTAAAGGTCGCAATACCAATACCTGCGGCTAATACACTGTGCATATCCCAACGAATACGCGCGGCTGTCCAAACAATACCATTAGCTAGGTTTTGCAAGACTATGGCTAAGGCCGCAATCAAACCGGCAATAAAGCCCCCACCCGGCAGATTATGCCCGCGCAGGAAAATAAAAATTGCCACCATCAGCATCATGGGAAATAGAATACGGGCTTGCACTTGTAAAATCAGTGGATGTGATTCTTGACTCCAAGGCACTCCTTCGGCATTACGTTTCGGCGCATAGAGTTTAATCCCTTGTAACAGTGCCACAATGCCTAAACCAGCTAGGGCAAGCACTACAATTTCGCCTAAGGTATCAAAACCCCGGAAGTCGACTAAAATCACATTGACGACATTGGTTCCGCCACCGCCGGTTTTACTATGCGCTAGGAAGTAGCCAGAGATCGATTGTAAATCGCGGGTCAAAACAGCGAGGGTCAATAAAGCAGCGCTGAAACCTAATCCCATTGCCCAAGCAATATCTTGATAATGGCGTTTATGCGAACTCAGCATGTGGGTGTATTGCGGTAAGAAATACAAGGCCAACATCAGTAATACTACGGTTACAATTTCCACAGAGAGCTGGGTTAAGGCCAAGTCAGGGGCAGAAAATTTAGCAAATCCTAATGACACGACCAACCCCACGACCCCTAGCATCACCAAAGAGATCAGGCGTGAACGGTGTTTGAGTACGGTGAGTAAGCTACTTAATATCAAGCCCGCGATAGCCATGGCGGTGATCCCATCCACTGGCATTAATTCACGCGTACCCAATAAAGCCTCGTCCCAAAAGCCCACAACACCTGCTAATAAGGTCACTCCAAAAAACCATATCAACATATTGCGAAAGGTGCCACGATCTAAACGCCGTGTCACACTTTGCGCCCAGTGAATCAGGCCATTGACTAGCGCTTGATAGACTATACGCGCATCCCATTGACTAAGCCCACGGTCATACCAAGCAAATAAGGGCTTACGTATCAAATACACAATAAGACCCACTACTAGGGCAATAAAACTCATTAACAAAGGCGCACTAAAACCATGCCAAAGCGCTAAACTATACTCCGGTGGCGTCGTTTGCAACGCCCCCGCAATGGCTACATACAGGACTCCAGCAATGGTATAGACCGGAAACACCCCCACCGCAATGCACGCAAGTACCAATAAGCCCACCGGGATTTTCATATAGAGTGGTGGCTCATGAGGTTTTTTGGGTAAATTAATTGGCTCGCCATTAAAAAATATGTCATGGACAAAACGGGCGGAGTAAGCGACGGAGAATACCCCCGCCAAGGTCGCTAATACCGGAATCACCCAAGCCAGCGGTGAAATGGCGGAGACAGAAACCGTTTGATCAAAAAACATTTCCTTACTCAAAAAGCCATTGAGTAAAGGCACGCCCGCCATGGCAGCCGAGGCAATAATCGCGAGTATCCCCACTTGCGGCATATACTTCATCAGACCATTCACCCGGCGCATATCGCGCGTTCCGGTTTCATGATCCACAATGCCCGCCACCATAAATAGGGAAGCTTTAAAAGTGGCATGATTAATAATATGAAACAAAGCCGCAACCACCGCCAGAGGCGAACCTATCCCCAGTAATAAGGTAATGAGTCCCAAATGGCTAATAGTTGAATAGGCCAATAAGCCTTTAATATCGTGCTTAAATAAGGCTGTAAAGGCTCCTAGCAATAGGGTCAACATCCCCGCTGTCCCCACGAGCCAATGCCATTCAGGTGTACCGGAAAGCACCGGAAATAACCGCACTAATAAAAAAATACCCGCCTTTACCATCGTCGCCGAGTGTAGATAGGCTGAAACGGGTGTCGGTGCTGCCATCGCATGGGGCAACCAAAAATGAAAGGGAAATTGTGCCGACTTGGTAAAAGCACCCAATAAAATCAACACCAGCATAGGGGTATACCAAGGACTCGCATGAATGAGCGAGCTTGCTGCAAGTACTTCAGTGAGATTAAAACTGCCTACTATATGCCCTAGTATCAGCACCCCGCCGAATAAAGCCAAGCCTCCCATGCCTGTAATGGTGAGCGCCATTCGCGCCCCTTGCCGCGCATCCGAACGGGTATACCAATAGCTAATTAACAAAAAGGAACTTAATGAAGTTAGCTCCCAAAAAATAACTAATTGAATCAGATTTTCCGAGAGCACAATACCCAGCATAGACCCCATAAAACTGAGTAAAAAGGCAAAAAAGCGCCCCATGGAGTCTTGTGGTGAGAGATAGTAGCGGGCATAGATAATGACTAATAAGCCAATGACCAAGATTAATAAGGCAAATAATAAGCCCAAACCATCTAAGCGAAAGGCAAACTCTAAACCTAGGCTAGGAACCCATTCCCAGCGTTGGATTAAAGTCTGCCCTGCAAAGGGTAATGGTAGGGCTGGCAATAATAGTATAAGTGCAAGAATCGTAATAACAGCAGCGGTTCCTGCTGCGGCAAGGCGATTAAATCGTGCTGCTTGCGTGGCTAATAGTGCCCCTAAAAAAGGTAATAGCACCACCACCGGTAAGTTAAAATCCACTAATGTCATATCCCTGCTCCACGTCAAAGCCCCTTATCCTGCTGGTAATACGCTGCTCCCCTCACGATCTTTTAGCTTAACCGTGTTGGGGCAACGGTGTACTCAACAGGAAAGAAAACTCAAAGATAGAGTGAGATAATATCGACTATTATATTTAGGTGAAAATGTTTTGCATAATGACTTACATTTGCGCCTGTAGGTAATTCTGCAAGCCTATTTTATCAATCAAACCTAATTGCTTCTCTAGCCAATAGGCATGATCCTCTTCGGTATCAAAGAGTTGGGCTTTTAGCATATCACGGGTCACATAATCTTGCTCGGCTTCACACAATTGAATCCCCGCCTTCAATGCGCCTACTACATGGTACTCTAATGCTAAATCATTTTTTAGCATACTAATCACATCACTGCCTACATTTAAACTATCTTGATTATTTAAATCGGGTACAGCGCCTAAAAATAATAAACGCTTAATAATCGCATCGGCATGCTCCGTCTCTTCTACACGCTCGTGATCTAAACGCTCATAGAGCTTGCTCAAGCCCCAATCCTCGTACATGCGCGAATGGATAAAGTATTGATCACGCGCCGCTAACTCACCGGCGAGTAATTTTTTGAGTTCATCAATCACTCGTTGACTACCTTGCATAGCCATTCTCCTTACATCATGGATTGTAAATAATTTGGTAGACCCATATTAGCAATGGCCCATTCTTGGCTTTCTAACCAATCGACATACTCTTCTTCGGTTTCGAGCAATTCCTCTAATAAATCGCGCGATACGTAATCTTGCTCTTGCTCACATTTGGCAATAGCACTGCGTAATTCGGCAATAATTTCCGTCGTTAAACGTAAATCATTGACCATGATTTCCGGCACATCTTCGCCAATATAGAGTTTGCCTAGATCTTGTAGGTTAGGTAGTCCTTCTAAAAACAGTATCCGTGCAATCAGTGTATCGGCCTGTTTCATGGCTTTAATAGAGCGGTGATACTCTTTGTCATTGAGCTTATCTAAGCCCCAATTGCCACACATGCGTGCATGGAGAAAGTATTGATTAATGGCAGTCAATTGACTGCGTAGTACTTGATTGAGTACCTGATTAAGAGCGGGGTTACCTCGCATAGTCGGCTCCTGTAGCTGAAACAAAGGGGATAGAAATAGTTAGAATGCTATGCAGTCAACGCTTAGCTGTCAAATAGGGACATATATCGCATTAACTTGATTTAGACACTAAGAGTTTATATGATCGTTATATAAATACGAATCAATCTCATTTACAGGTAACAACCTATCATGTATGTGTGCGTTTGTAATGCGGTGACTGACCGTGATATTAAAAAAGCTGTGGCTCAAGGCCATGATACTTTTGACAAAGTAAGCTGTCAGCTAAAAGTTGGCTCTTGCTGTGGGCGCTGTCAATTTATGGCACGGCAAATTATTGATGAAGCTCAACAAGAGCAAACCATTCTACCTGCAACCGAGCTAGGTGTCGCATTCGCCTAATTACCCATACTTAGGGAGTACAGATGTACTCCTTATCAAAGTATTAATATTAATAGCCCCTAGGTCAAGTTGAAATGTACTGGAACACGGATGCGTGAACGGATTGCCTGACCATTTTTGCGTGCTGGCTCAAATTTCCATGCTCTTACTGCGCTCAATGCAGCACTATCTAGCATACTATGTCCTGAAGACCGGTGGACTTTAACCACGGCCACATTACCATTCGCATCTAATTGCGCCTCAATGATCGCTGTACCTTCATACCCCTCCTCTTGCGCACGACGCGGATAGGGGGGTTGAGTGGGTGGTACACGATAACGCGGACTACTAACCAATGGATTACTATCCAATGTATCCGATTCACCTGCTATCTTTGCTGTACTAGGCTTAGTAGCAGGTGTGGCGGCTTTTGCAGTTTGTACCGCTTTGGCTGCTTTTGCGGCTTGATCCGCTTCCCATTTTTTGCGTGCCTCGGCTTGTTGACGCGCTTGCTGTGCCTGTGCTTTTGCTTGGGCAGCCGCTTGCTCGGCCTCACGCTGTTTACGTGCCTGATCGGCTTCCCATTTCTTACGCGCATCAGCCTGAATACGTTCTTTTTCCGCCTTTTGACGCGCACTATCAGCCTCACGCTGTTTACGTGCCAGATCTGCTTCCCATTTCTTACGCGCATCAGCTTGAGCACGCTCTTTTTCGGCTTCACGTTGTTTACGTGCTTGATCCGCTTCCCATTTCTTACGTGCGTCGGCTTGAGCACGTTCTTTTTCTAGCTTTTGGCGAGTAGCCTCTGCTTCACGTTGTTTACGTGCTTGATCTGCTTCCCATTTCTTACGCGCATCGGCTTGAACACGCTCTTGTTCCGCCTTTTGGCGAACTTGTTCCGCACGTTGCTCGGCTTCATGTTGTTTGCGAACTTGTTCCGTTTCCCAGCGTTTTAAGGATTCCTGTTTAATACGCTCTTGTTCGGCTTTTTGTCGAGCCGCTTGCTGCTGTAATTCAGCCGAACGATCGGGCTTAGGCGGTTCCACTTTTTTCGGTTCCGGTTTAGGCGGTTCAGCCTTTTTTGGTTCCGGCTTGGGCGGTTCCGCTTTTTTCGGCTCTACCTTTTTTGGATCGGGCTTAGGCGGTTCCGCTTTTTTCGGTTCTGGTTTGGGTGGCTCTACCTTTTTTGGCTCCGGCTTGGGTGGCTCTGGCTTTTTCGGCTCCGGTTTCGGCTTGGGCGGCTCTGGCTTTTTCGGCTCCGGTTTAGGTGGCTCTGGAATCGGTTCTGGTTTGGGTGGCTCCGGCTCTAGAATCGGTTCTGGCTTGGGTGGTTCCGGCTCTGGAATAGGCTCCGGTTCCGGCGGAGGGGGCTGGAACATAGCAAGATCAATGGGGACTAATTCTGGCTCGGGTTCAGGGGGTTTTTGGGCTAGTACCAAAGGCACCACCACTAGCACTAAAGCGGCATGAATCGCGGCGGATAATCCATAGCCTGTGACTTGATTCCATTTCATGGTTGCTGCGCTTGAATGGATACGTTTTTAAAAGGACGGCTTTTTAGCGCGTCTAGTACTTTCACAAATTGCTCAAAGGGAACACCTTTATCAATGCGTAGTACAATCAGCTCATCATCTTGATAACGACTTAAGCGCTCAATTAATTGATCAAAGGCAATCGCTTCTTCTTGTATAAAGAGCTGGCGTTGTTCATTAATAGCCAGTTGTACCGGAACTTTATCGCCCTGTGTGGCGGTGACACGCTCCGCATCAGGCAAATTCACTTCAATCAGACCCTGTGATACAAACGTCGCCGTTGTCAGCACGATAGCCAATAGCACTAGCATAATGTCGATAAACGGAATCATATTAATCTGGTCAAAACGCTTCATGCCTTGACCCCATCTTGTAATGCAGTCCAACGCCCGACTAATACATCCACTTTGCGTAATAAACCGTTATAAAACAACATGGCTGGAATAGCGACCACAAGACCTGCAGCAGTAGCTTTAAGTGCCATCGCAAGACCTACCATAATGCTATTCACATCAATCTTACCGCCCTGCCCCATTTCATAAAACGTCACTAAGATACCTAAAACAGTACCTAATAAACCAATATAGGGCGCATTAGAACCCACCGATGAAATAGTGGTGAGATTGCGTGTCAGTGTGACTTTAAGTAACTCAATATGCTGAAAGTTTTCTAATTTCACGCGAATAAAATAGATATAGCGCTCAATTACTAGCGCCAACATAACAAAGCTCATTAAACCCAAAATACCTAATACCGCATGATCTAAGTAGAGTTTCAGTAATTCCATTAAAATACTCCTAGAGGTTCCACAGATGGATACAGCACAGTCAATACTGTGGGCCGCACTCTAATTGAAAATAATTCTCATTTCAATATTGACATTAATAAGAATCATTCTCATTATAAAACCAACTAAGTCAGTCAGAAAAATTTTGGGAGTTTTTATGGTGAGTTTGGATTACAAACCCTTGTCTTTACGTTCGACTACACAATTAACTACGCGTCACGCCTCATTAGCCTCTGGTACTTTATTAGCCCTAGGCAGTACCCTACTCATGCCTATTAGCTATGCGGCGGAAACAGCCGCTACCACCGTTACTAACGAAACGACTCTCGAAGGCGTAACTGTTACCGCAAAGCGTAAGCCTGCGACTGCACCAGCCGCCAACCCTAATGCCGATCATGAAGCACCATATAAAATTGATAAGTCCGGTAATAATAAATTCACTGAGCCATTACTCAATGTCTCTAAAACCATTACCGTCATAGGAAAAGAGCAATTAGCCGATACTGGTACAACTGCTCTACGCGATTTAATGCGGACACAGCCCGCTATCACCTTAGGCACCGGGGAAGGTGGTAATGCACAAGGCGACCGTTTTATTATTCGTGGCTTTGAAGCACGGGGTGATGTATTTGTAGACGGTATGCGTGATCCAGGGGTTACTACCCGCGAAGTGTTTGCTGCTGAACAAATTGAAATTGCCAAAGGAGCCAGTTCTACCTTTGCAGGTCGCGGTACAACGGGTGGAGCCATCAATAGTATTACTAAAAAACCGCAAAATACTAATTTTACTAAAGGCTCTCTGACTTTAGGTGATGACAAACGTGCCACCTTAGATGCTAACCGCGTTATTAACGATAAGCTCAAGGTTCGCGCCAATGTGATGGTACAAGACTCGGATATTGCTGGACGTGATGAGGTATATGATAAACGCAAAGGCATAGCCTTATCTGCCGATTACAAAGCAACTGATAAAGTTAAAATCCTCACCGATTACTATCATCTCAAAGGGGAGCAAATGCCCGATCGTGGGCATCCATGGGATCGTGCTACCAATGCTCCAGCAGCAGTCGATCGTAATAATTTCTATGGCATAGTCGGGCGCGATTTCCAAGATACCTCAGCCGATATTTTCACCTCCACTATAGATGTGGACTTTACCGCCAACACCCGTTGGACAACAAAAGTGCGTAAAGGGGAAACCACCAATGACTATATCGTTTCAACACCGTCTAGTATTAATGGTTTAACCGATAGCACCACTATTACTAATCGTGCCTCGACGGCTAGCTTTACCAATAAATTTCAAGGTATTAACTCACAAATTACTCATGAACTACATAAGGGCAATACGGAGCATACCCTAGTCGGTGGTGTCGAGTTCAGTAAAGAAAAGGTGACGAATCAGGGCTATGTATTAGATACCTATAATGCCAGCACTAACCCAACAGGGGTTGTCCCGCCTAATATAAACGTCAAAGACCCTGATAATCATGCTATTGCGCCGGGTATTAAAAGTCGCAGTGACAGCACCTCTTTAGTCGAGGCGGATGTTAAATCTTTCTATGTGATGGATACGGTAAAATTCGGGAAAAAATGGCAAGTCTTCGGGGGGTTACGCTATGAGCAATTTGATATTACCCGCCAAGCCCGCGAGGGGACTTATGACTCCAACTCAGACTCATCTGATAGTACAAACTTTAGCAGTGGACACGTCGGATTAATATATAAACCGCGCGAAAATGCCAGCTTTTATGCCTCGGCGAGCACCTCGGCGAACTTACCAGGCGAAATGTTTGACTCTGGCGGTGTGGAGTATGGTGGTATCACACCATTAACCGTTGCACTCAAAAAGCCTGAGGAAAATAAAACCGTAGAGGTCGGTACTAAATGGAATATTCGCGGCGATAATCTCGCGGTGGGAGCGGCTATTTTCCAAACCGATAAGAAAAATAAAATCGAAGTTACGGGGACGGGTACGAGTCAAGAAGCGCATCAATCGGGTGAGGTGCGTGTACAAGGGGTAGAGCTTAATGCTTCCGGTAATATCACGCCTAAACTCAGTGTCACAGGTGGCGTTGCCTATCTGGATACCGAAGTGACGAACTCCGCAACAGCCTCTAATATTGGCCTAGAACTAGCCAATGTAGCACCTAAAAGTGCCTATATCCAGACCAAATATCAAGTAACACCTAAGCTCGCGGTGGGTGGAGCTGTCACCTATAAGGACAAAATCAAGGCCGGAACCTTTGCCGCAAGCGTTAAAGATGCGAATGGTAATGAGGTCATGCTCCCCTCATCTACCCGCCTTGACTTAATGGCACAATATAAAGTATCCAAAAAATTAACGACACAACTGAACATTAACAATGTAGAAAATAAAACGATTTATGAAGCGTTTTATCGCAGCTCTGCCCCCTTTACCTATGTCGCCCCCGGTCGCTCGATTAATGTGACCTTTAATTACGATTTCTAACCCTCATCATATGTCCCGGATTCAGTGCTCTGTTGTTTGGCTCCACAGAGTTCGGTATCACCGGACTGGTTTACTCTCTTGTCCTAGGATAAGAGAGTATTTTAAGGATAAAAACTATGTTACTCGCCATTCCTCAAGTACTCAGTCCTGATGCGGTTGCTTATTGTCGTAGTCAGCTTTTAAGTACCGAATGGGTCGACGGCAAAGTCACTGCCGGACTACAATCAGCGCAAGCCAAGTATAATAGTCAGCTCTCCGAATCGAATCCGGTCGCTCGTGCGTTAGGTGATTTTATTTTGGATGCGTTGGTCAAATGCCCGACCTTTGTTGCCGCCGCCTTACCCTTAAAAATCTTCCCACCCTTATTTAATTGCTACCAAGATGGGGGGCATTTTGGCACTCATGTCGATAATGCTATTCGCCATATTCCAGGCACTATAGTACGTATGCGTACCGATTTATCTTGCACCCTATTCTTAACCCCACCGGAGGATTACGAGGGCGGCGAATTAATCATTGAAGACACCTATGGCAATCAAAGCGTCAAACTCCAGACGGGCGATATGGTGTTATACCCCTCTACTAGCTTACATCAGGTCATGCCGGTAACACAGGGCGCACGTATTAGCGCCTTTTTTTGGTTACAAAGTATGGTACGTGATGATGGTGAGCGTGCCCTCTTATATGACCTTGATCAAAGTATTCAAACCCTAGCCTCCGAGGTCGGACTTAATCATCCTAATGTCGTGCGTCTCTCAGGGGTCTATCACAATCTAATGCGCCGCTGGGCCAATACCTAAAGGATTTTAAGTATGCGCTTTATCTATTTACTGCTAGCAAGTACCTTGCTTAGCTCTACCGCTTTAGCTAATGAAGTGAATGTGTATTCTGCTCGTGAAGAACCCTTAATCAAACCCTTACTCATCGCGTTTAGTAAAGATACTGGTATTAAAGTCAATCTTATTACCAGTGATGATGATCCTTTACTAGAGCGTTTAAAACGGGAAGGTGCCAACTCTAATGCGGATGTATTGATCATGGCGGATGCCGGACGCCTAGCACGCGCCGCTCAATATGGTGTCTTACAACCCATCTCTTCATCACGTTTACAACAAGTTATTCCTGCTCATTTGCGCGATCCTCAACAACGCTGGTTTGGGCTAACTTCACGGGCACGAGTGATCTTTTATGCGAAGGGGCGGATTAATCCTAATGACATTCGTAGCTATGAGGATTTGATACTCCCCCAATGGAGAGGTCGTATTTGTGTGCGCTCCTCTAACAGCATTTACAATCAATCCTTAGTCGCTGCAATGATTGCAAATTATGGTGAAGCTAAAGCGGGTGAGTGGGCAAAAGGTTTAGTAGCCAACTTAGCTCGCACCCCATCAGGAGGTGATAGAGATCAAATTAAGGCACTAGCAGCCGGTGAGTGTGATATAGCCCTAGGCAACACCTATTATTATGCTCAAATGCTATTTGGGGGTGACAGCAGTCAAAAAGCAGCTGCCACTAAAGTGGGACTGCTTTGGCCTAATCAAACGAGTACCGGTGTCCATATTAATATTAGTGGTGCTGGTATCACAGCGTCTGCTCCTAATAAAGCGAATGCCATTAAGCTATTGGAATATATGACGCTAGACGATGCTCAACGCTGGTATTCAACAGTAAATGGTGAGTATCCAGTAACCAATAAAAGCCTTACAAGCGAGCAACTAAGATCATGGGGGAACTTTAAAGCAGATACGCTGAATTTAAGCGCACTAGGTCAATATAATCGAGCGGCGGTGAAATTAATGGATCAGGCGGGTTGGCGGTAGCGGTGAATTTGAGTATGGGGGCAATCTATAGTGACTGCCCCAGATGCCTATTACTGACGTAATTGGCGCATTTTGCTAATAAATTCGTTTTTATCAATGCCGGTAGCCATAATGCATTGACTGAGTTGCGCCACATCGGGACCTTGTAAATCAATCGCTGTACCAGAGGTAGCTAGCGCCACTAAATCGCCCATCGCTTTAGTACCACACTCAGGAGCCGTACAAGCACAAGCGGATTTGATCAAATCTGCTAAGGGCCCTGTAGCGGCGGCAGGTGCTGCTACTGGAGCAGGAGTCGGTGCCTGAACTGCAGCAGCGGGTGCTGGAGTAGGCGCTGGAGTGGATGCAGCGGGTGTAGGTGCTGGAGCACTAGCAGCAGGTTTAGTCTCTGGTGCTTTAGGCGCGTCTGATGATCCCCCACAAGCTACTAAAGTAGTAGTCCCCAACATTAAAGCGACTAATAAGTACTTTTTCATCGTTATTTCAGACCCTTTTTAATTCAGTTTATAGTGTTATCAATTTAATAATGGTGGGCGCATCTTAACATAGCCCTACCGACTGTGCTACTGCTTAGTTATCAATCAAATCCCCTAAAATAATGGTTTCGCCCCCCATACGCTCCACATCTTCTTGTTGATGGGTCACTAGCAATACCGTTTTACCCTGAGCCAACGCTTGTTCACGTACCCAATCCGCCGCTAAAACTCGGCTTTTAGCATCCAGCTCCGCGAAAGGCTCATCTAATAACACCAAGGGTTCGGGTCTTAATAAAGTACGAATTAAAGCCATACGTTGACGCTGCCCACCGGATAATTGCGCGGGCATTTTATAACGCTGCTCCTGCACTTCTAACTGCATGAGTGCCTGCTCTAAACGTTGCTCTAGACACTGATTATCTTGTAAGGGTAAACCTAGCGCTAAGTTTTTATCAATACTTACATGCTCAAATAGATTATGTTCCTGAAATAACATCGCGACCGGGCGCTTAATAATAGGCAGCCTTACTAAGGACTCGCCTTGCCAGACAATATCGCCACTCAAGGGTTGCTCAAATCCGGCAATGGTTAATAATAGCGTCGTTTTTCCCACACCACTGCGCCCTTGTAGAGTGATGATTTTGCCACTCGGAATAGTCAGGTCATAGTGCAAAAGTGTCTTACCGCGCTGCACTTGTAGTTGTTTAATGGCTAACATGAATAGACCTAACTTTAGTATTGCGTACCTGCATATATTCCCATAACCCCACAATCCCGCCGCATAGAACCAATAAGACTAAGGAAGCCAAAGCCGCTTCAGGCAAGCGGTACGTACTCGCATAACTGTAAATCAACCAAGGTAAACTCGTTGCTTGTTCAGTACCAAAAATGGCAAAGATAGACACCTCACCCATCGCTAATAGCAATACCAATACCCCCGCTGCGCCTAAAGTATCTCGTAACCACGGTAGCTCCACACTCAAACGCGCCCGCCACGATAACTTTAAGGTCAAAACGAGGTTTTCATACTGGGCATCAAATTGTAATACTTGCGGCTTAAGCTGTTGTACGGCAAACGGCACTAATAAGGCGGTATTAATTATCCCCACCCAGACTAGCCCCCAATGTTCTAAATCCATCACCCGTAACACGACAATATAAATACCTACCGATAACACCATAGCGGGTGCAACTAGATTATGTAAGCTAAGCCATTCCCACAACCAATAAACTCGCTGCCGCGCTAGCACTGCTTGACGTACCGGAATCAAAACTAAATAGGCCATCACTACCGTACTAACCGCACTCGCTAAGGCTAAACCCAAAGTGACTAGGGTAGGTTTTAAGAGTTGCATAGATTGCCAATGCCCTGATCCTAACCCCCACACCTCCACTATCAAGGTCAAAATCGGCAATACCAGCAGCACCCACGCCCCACCATACAGTAAGACATAAACGCCACGTACCCAAGGACTAGGCGTGGGCAAATAACGCTGCGTCCCCGTATCAGGTGACAGCCACGCCCCCGAACTAAAACGCGCTAATACCGCAAATAACACCCCCGCGATACCAAACTGCAACCATGCTAAGACTAATGCCTCACTAATATTAAAGTCGTACTTCAGCGCTTGATAAATGGCGACCTCTAGCGTAGTAGCTTGTGGCCCACCCCCTAGGGCTAATACCACCGCAAAGCTATTAAAACACAGCACAAAGACAAAGCCCGCCAATACAATTAAACGCCCCCCCACACTAGGCAGCTCCATATAACGCCAACGCTGCCACGGGCTGAGCTTTAATTGCAACGCTAAGCGCCAACTACTCTCTGGTATGGCCTGCAATTGCAGCACAATGGCGCGAATCACAAAGGGAATATTGAGATATAAATGCGCTAATAAAATCCCTTGCAAGCCGTATAAATTCCAATCCGCCCCTAAGAAGGGGCTTAGCCAACCATTACGCCCTAAGAGTGCGACTAAACCTGTTACCAATACCAAAGTCGGCATCACAAAGGCGAGTAAGCATAGGCTCAAAAACGCTGCTCGCCCGCGCAATTGTGGCGAGTAATACAGCGCTCTAGCAATTAGATAGCCCAACACTACCGACAACAAAGCACTTAAAGCGGCCTGTTTAATCGAAAACCAGACAATCCCATGAATATAGGGATCGGCTAAGGAGTTAAGGGTAATATCAGAGCTAAAGCGCAATAAACCATAAAAGGCTAATACTGTGAGGCCTACTAAACTCAATAGTGCTAATAGGCCTAACCCAATGAACAAACGTGGCATAGGTGGTACTAATATTTTTTACCAATCAGCTCAATAGCATAACCATCGGGGTCTTCAATAAAAGCAATAATGGTCTTACCCGCATTCATAGGTCCTGCATCACGTAGAATCTTGACACCCTGCGCTTTCATTTGCTCACAGGCGGCATAGACATCATCCACTTCAAACGCCATATGCCCATAGGCTGTACCCTTTTCATAGCTACTCACGCCGTAGTTATAGGTCAGCTCTAGCGCCGTATGTTCGGATTCCGCGCCATAGCCTAAGAAAGCAAGCGTAAACTCACCTGCAGGATAGTCGTTACGGCGTAACTCCCTCATACCTAGCACTTGAGTATAAAAATTTACCGAACGATCTAAGTCACCCACTCGTAACATAGTGTGTAAAATACGCATAAGGTTGTCTCCCTCTAAACCCATCAACTATAGCGGCCTAAGATAACATCCTAAGGACTAAAGCTCTAATCTGCCCTATGCTATTATCGAGCCATGACTACCTCTTTTCCTCAAGCAGTGAACCGCCATGATCCGTAAAAAGCTCCCTATTGGTATTCAAACCTTTTCCGAAATCCGCCAAGGGGGTTATTACTATGTTGATAAGACGGCACTGGCCTATCAACTCATTAATGAAGGCAAACACTACTTTCTGTCGCGTCCGCGTCGCTTTGGTAAAAGTTTATTTCTCGATACCCTCAAAGAGTTATTTGAAGGCAATGAAACGCTGTTTCAAGGCTTGGCGATACATGAGCACTGGAATTGGCAAGTACGCTATCCGGTACTGCGTTTTAGTTTCGGGCGCAAAAACTATAGCCTACAACAAAGCCTAGAAGAATCTTTGCATCAGCAACTAACTCAATTAGAGCGCAACTTTGAAGTACAACAAACATTTAATGATGTCGGTAGCCGCTTTGCCGATCTACTTGAAACCATTAGCGCCAAAACGCAATCCCCCGTAGTTGTGCTAATCGATGAATATGACAAACCCATTTTAGATGCTTTGCACTACCCTGAAGTGGCACGTATCAATCGTGATTTTCTACGCGGTTTTTATAGTACGATTAAAGATTATGACGCTTATATTAAGTTTAGCTTTTTGACGGGTGTTACCAAGTTTTCTAAGGTTAGTCTATTTTCTGGACTCAACAATTTAAAAGATATTACTTTAGATGAACGTTATTCTGCCTTATGTGGCTATACTGATACTGATGTAGATCAGGTATTTATGCCAGAACTATCAAGATTTGATCGAGATGAAATTCGTAGATGGTATAATGGCTATCACTGGCTAGGTGACGGTGTTTATAATCCCTTTGATGTTCTGCAACTTTTTGATACCGGAAAATTTAAAAACTACTGGTTTGAAACCGGCACACCTACCTTTTTAGTAGATTTGCTACTTAAGCGCAAAGTGACCTCCATCTCATTAGACAATAGTATTAGTAGTGCGACTGTCCTCTCTAAATTTGACGTAGATGATATAGAAACCGATGCTTTATTATTTCAAACCGGCTATTTAACCATTAAAAATACTCTTTGGGCAGGCGATAAGGAGTTTTATACCTTAGGCTATCCTAATCAAGAAGTTTATCAAAGTCTTAATGAGATTCTCTTATCCGCTTGGGTAAAAAACCAAAAGGCGCAAGGCATTCAGACCTTACGTTTATATGACTTATTAAAAGCTAATGACTTACTGGGCTTAAAAACGCTATTTCATAGTTTCTTTGCTAGTATTCCCTATAACTGGTATAGCAATAATGATATTCAAAACTATGAAGGCTATTATGCGAGTGTATTTTATTCTTATTTTGCCTCATTGGGCTTAAATGTTACTGTTGAAGACGCTACTAATTTAGGGCGTATTGATATGACGGTGCAATTCAATGGAGCTATTTACCTGTTTGAATTTAAAGTCATCGAAAACAGTAGCCCCGAAGCCGCTATGGAGCAGCTAAAAGCCAAACGCTATGCTGATAAATATCGCGCACTAGGGCAACCTATTTATTTGATCGCGGTAGAGTTTAGTAAATCATCACGAAATATCGAGGGTTTTGCGGTGGAGTGCGTCGCCCCATAGCCCCACTAGTAGTCCTAATAGGGTGGCTACTAGCTAACACTAACCCACAATTGCAATATTTTTGTTAATCTCTCAGTCAGTTCCCCTTCACAAGGGGGGGACAAATGGTAAACTCAAACCTTTGTTTCTACCCTGGGATCGATCTATGTCACGGCAAATCAAGAAACTCCTAGTCGCCAATCGTGGCGAAATCGCTATCCGCATTCTGCGGGCTGCTACTGAGTTACGACTCAATACCGTTTCCATTTACACCCATGAAGATCGCTTCTCACCCCACCGTTATAAAGCGGATGAAGCCTATCAAATCGGTCGTGATGATGAACCCTTGAAACCCTACCTTGATATTGAAGGCATTATTGAGATCGCTAAGCGCTATCATGTCGATGCTATCCATCCGGGTTATGGTTTTTTATCTGAAAACGTCACCTTTGCCCGTCGCTGTCGCGAGGAAGGGATTAAGTTTATTGGCCCATCACCAGAGGCGATGGAAAACTTAGGGGATAAAGTGGCGGCTAAGGCCATTGCCATTGCAGCGGGCTTGCCAATTATTGAAGACAGCAAAATCCCACTCACGACATTAGACATTGCTAAAGCCGAAGCAGCGCGAATTGGTTTTCCGCTCATGATGAAAGCCGCAGCGGGCGGTGGCGGTCGTGGCATGCGGGTGATTCGCAAGGCAGAGGAATTAGAGCGGGCTTATCACGATGCACGTAATGAAGCACTCAAGGCGTTTGGTGATGCTACCGTTTTCCTTGAAAAATATATCGATTCGCCCAAACATCTAGAGGTGCAAATCCTAGGCGATGAACACGGTAATTTAGTCCACCTCTATGAACGGGATTGTTCGGTACAACGCCGCTTTCAAAAAGTGGTTGAGGTTGCGCCTAGCACCGGCCTAAAAGCTGAAACCCGCGAAAATCTTTATAAATATGCCCTTGCGATTACCCGTTATGTGGACTACTCCTGCGCGGGTACGGTCGAGTTTTTAATCGATAAAGATGAAAATATCTATTTCATCGAAGTCAACCCACGGGTGCAAGTCGAACACACCATTACCGAACAAATCACGGGTATTGATATTGTTCGCAGTCAAATCCTCATCGCGGGTGGCGCACGCCTGACCGACCCGGAAATTAATATTCCTAATCAAGAGTCTATTCGCTGTAATGGCTATGCGGTGCAATGCCGGATTACCACCGAAGACCCTATGAACGGCTTTAAGCCTGATTATGGGACTATTATTGCGTATCGCTCGACCGGCGGTTTTGGTATTCGTCTGGATGTGGGTGCGGCTTATCCGGGCGCGAAAGTATCACCCTTCTTTGACTCCATGCTCGTCAAGGTAACCTCTTGGGGACGCACCTTAGAAGATGCGATTGGGCGGAATTTACGTGGCCTCACCGAATTCCGTATTCGCGGGGTGAAAACTAATATTGGCTTTTTAGAAAACGTCCTCGAACATCCTATTTTCGTAGCCGGAGATGCAACGGTTACCTTTATTGATAATCACCCTGAGCTATTTAATATTACTCAGCGGTTTGACCGGGGAACTAAAACCTTAAAATTCATCGGTAATATTACGGTTAATGGTAATCCCGATGTTAAATACATCGACCCGCATAAACATTTCCGTAAACCTATTATTCCTACCTTTGACCGGCTCGCGCCTTACCCTAAAGGTACTAAAGACTTACTCACCGAAATGGGAGCGGAGAAATTTAGCCAATGGGTTAAAGAGCAACCCACTGTTTTCTATACCGATACCACCATGCGGGATGCGCATCAGTCGCTCTTAGCCACGCGGGTACGTACTGAAGATATGCTCAAAGTAGCTGAAGGACTCGCCAAAAACCATCCGCAACTCTTTTCTTTGGAAATGTGGGGCGGTGCGACCTTTGACGTATCCATGCGCTTTTTACACGAGTGCCCGTGGGAACGTTTACGCTTATTACGTGAAGCTATTCCGAACATTTTATTCCAAATGTTATTTAGGGGCGCAAATGCCGTCGGTTATACTGCCTACCCTGATAATGTGATTGAATCCTTTATTGAAAAATCATGGGAACAAGGTATTGATGTATTCCGTATTTTCGATTCCTTGAACTGGATCGAAGGCATGCGGAAATCGATTCAAGTGGTACGCGAAAGAACCGGAGGTATTGCCGAGGGTACGATTTGTTATACAGGAGATGTATTACGCACCGAGCCGGGTTATAAATATAATCTGCAATATTATTTAGATTTAGCACGGCAATTAGAGGATGCTGGGGCACATATGCTCGCTGTAAAAGATATGGCTGGCCTATTAAAACCTTATGCAGCTACTAAACTGATTACCGCTTTAAAAGAAGCTGTCAATATCCCCATTCATCTACACACTCATGATACCGCCTCGATTCAAGCCGCTACCCTATTAAATGCGATTGAAGCCGGTGTGGATATTGTAGACGGTGCATTAAGCTCTATGTCGGGTTTAACCTCACAAGTGAATTTAAACTCCTTAATTGCCGCCATGGAAGGACAACCGCGCGAGCAACCCTTTAATCTCAAGTCATTAAATGACTATGCCAATTACTGGGAAGATGTACGTGAAATGTACTATCCGTTTGAATCGGGTTTAAAAGCCGGTACAGCGGAAGTCTATAATCACGAAATTCCGGGGGGTCAATACTCGAATTTACGCCCACAAGCGATTGCATTAGGCTTAGAGCATAAATTCGAGGAAGTTAAAGCGAATTATGCGGTCGTGAATTGTATGTTTGGCGATATTGTTAAAGTCACCCCTTCCTCAAAAGTCGTGGGGGATATGGCCATTTACATGACCTCTAATGGCCTCACCGAAGAAGATGTCATGGAGCGTGGTCGTACCTTAGCGTTTCCAGATTCCGTCATTGATTTATTCAAAGGCGGTTTAGGTCAGGTTCCGGGTGGTTTTCCTCCTGCCTTAAGCAATATTATTCTGAAAGGTGAAAAGCCTAATGAAGGTCGCCCTAATGATCATTTAAAGCCGGTTGATTTAGACGCTGAATATGAAGCCTTTAAACAAGAGTTTAATGAGCAACAAAGTTATTTAGATTTCCTATCTTATAAAATGTACCCCTCCGTTTTCCGAGAGTTTTACAAACACCAGCAAGAATATGATTCCGTCAGTCATATTCCGACTCCGGTATTTTTCTATGGCCTAAAGCTTAATGAAGAAGTCATGATTGAGCTAGGTCAGGGGAAAATGCTAATTATCCGGATGTTATATCGCTCTCCGGCTGATGAAAATGGTATGTGTACGGTGACTTTTGATTTTAATGGTCAGATTCGCTCGGTATTAATTCGTGATTTAGCCGTAAAACCGACTAAAGCGAGTAATCGTAAAGCCGCAGGATCGAAAGAAATTGGCACATCATTACAAGGTCGCTTAGCTTCTGTAGCGGTACGAGTAGGCGATGAGGTGGATATCAATACACCTTTATTTGTCATCGAGGCCATGAAAATGGAAACCACAATTACTGCACCGATTGCTGGCAAGGTGAAAGCTGTTCACCTAAAAGCCGGTGAATTGGTGGAGCAAGGTGATTTAGTGGTGGAGTTTGAGTAACTAGCCATACTGGAAAAAGGGCATTATTAGTAATGCCCTTTTTCACTCATTAAACAAATTCACATGACTACCCAATTAAATTATTCTAATCTAATCAAGCAAAGACGCCTTGAACACATTTAATATAAATCTACCCAGTACCCACCCCATTCGCGGCTCGACAATGACAGAAAGAAGCTAACCAAATAGTAAAAAATGCAATAACTCAGATAGAACGTATTATTTTAGGAGAAGCATAACCCCATGACTGAACCCTTTTCTATTACCCTATTCGCCACTACAGGTGATCCTCATGGTATACGCCATGTTGATAAATCCAACTGGTCAGGCTTTGGCGTAGTATTCACTAAGGCATTGTTTAAAAACCTTAAAACCGAAAAAGGCTTTGACCAAGCAGGTGTTTATATTCTTGTAGGTAATGCTGCTCAGGAAACTATTTATATTGGTGAAGGTGATCCTGTAGGAGAGCGCCTAAAGCATCATGTGGCTAAGCGCAAAGATTGGGAGTGGGGTGTTTATTTCTTTGATCAGAACAAAAAAATTGGTAAAACTGAAGTGCAATTTCTAGAGGCTGAATTAATACAACGTGCTAAAAAAACGAATCGCGCCATACTCACCAATAAAAACAAAGCTACCCATCCTAGTATGTCTCCTGCGAGCCATGCAATGGCTACTACCTTTCTGAGCAGTATGTTACAAATCCTACCTATGCTGAGTATTAATGCTTTTACTGAGCAATCTTTAAATGATGATCAAAGTAATGTTCAAGAACCTAGTCTCAATCAAATCATAGACTTCGACACAATAGTAGTTCCTGCACAACAAGGCGGCTTTATCAGTGAGTTTCTAGAAAATCAGCGTTGGTTTGCTATTCGGATTAAAGAAGCCAACATTCCCAAGATCAAATATATTGCCGCTTATCAAGTATCTCCTATAGCCGCCATTACTCATATCGCCTCTATCGCGAGTATTAAGCCGCACGAGGACACAGGTAGATATATGGTGTATTTTAAAGAACCTGCTCAACATATTAATAATATACCACGTCTATCAACTAGCAAAATTAATATGCAATCACCCCGCTATGCTCAATACGCGAAGCTACTAAAAGCAAAACACTTAGATGAGGTTTGGTAATAATTTTTACTCTATGCTTACTCTAATGTCGTTAATGGTTAAATAGAGTTTATTTAAACTATCTATAAATGATGTGAAACCAAATTTTTCATAAAACCCTATAGCGCCATCTTTAGCATCGACAACCACTAAAGGAAAAGCGACTAACTCACTAGCCTCTAACAAACGCTTTAAAGCATCAATTAGTAATAACTCACCAAAACCTTTTCCAGTATAACGCTTATCGACTGCCAAACGAGCTATTAATCCGGCCGTATTAGCCGTGTGATGCTTTTCTTGTAATTTTTCAGGTAAATTCTTTAGGTCAACGGAGATCATCGTTAAGGTGTAAAAACCAATAATAACACTAGCATATGTTTCATCCTCTAAAACAAACGTTCTGGTATTATCTTTTTGAGCTTGTTGACTCGCCATGGTTTTCAGGTAGTTATTCAATACCACTACGCCACAATCAAACTGATCTCGATTGTGCTTAGCTTTGTCTAACCTGACAGTGATCATACAGGAGTCTTAGCTGCATAGCGTTGCGCCGCCTGTTGTAAACGTGGGTGAACTTTAGGAGGCGCATCTAATGCTTCCACTAAACGCATAGCATCACGTTTACTAAGCATTAGCATCTGCTCACGCTCAATAATTTGTTTAGCTTTCTCAATCGCTGCATTGAGTACAAACGAATTAATGCTGGTCATACCGGATAAAAATGCTGCCTTTGCTAACAATCCTTGGGTTTCATCATCTACTCGTGCGGTAATACGTGGTAATAGACTAGCCATAACAACCTCAATATCATGTGACACTATGGCACACGAGTATAGCATAAATGCCTGTGTAATAGGGTCAAACTATTGAAGGATAAATATTAAACCATCGGTACTTGCAGGCGCAGTTTTTCCAAGTGCTCATAGATAGCAAACCCATCCGCAGGATAGCCTACATCCATTTGCCAACGCCGTAGAGCGGCACGACTATTAGGGCCTAAACGTCCGTCAATTCCGTCAGTGCTATAGCCTGCTATAGTCAGTAGCTCTTGTAATTCGGCTTTTTCGGCAAAGCTTAATTCTCGCATATCGCGAGGCCAGGTGGCTTGCAGTGCAGGCTCGCCCCGAATTTGATCGGCTAGCGTTCCTACTGCCATGACATAGCTATAGGCATTATTATATTTGAGCAATACATTAAAATTATGGTAGGCCAATAATGAGGGGCCACGATATCCAGCAGGGAGAAAAATAAAGCCTTGATTATCCAAAGGTAAAGGTTGATTCGAGGCACTACTGACTAGCTCCTGATCTACCCATAAACGTACAGGTAACCAGTAGGTCGGATCGGCACGTGACCACTCAAAGGTGCTAGGGAGTTTTACTTCTTGCGCCCAATGCTCACCATCTATCCAGCCGGATTGCGCTAAATAATTCGCCGTAGAGGCCAGCGCATCGGGAATGCTATTAACCAAATCGCGCTTACCATTACCATCAAAATCCACCGCATAGCGCTCAAAGGTGGTGGGAATAAATTGCGTATGCCCAAACGCCCCCGCCCATGAGCCAATTAGGCTATTAATGCCCATATCATTATTTTGCACAATACGCAGCGCTGCGACTAATTGCTCGCGCCAAAACTCGCGCCGTACCACGCGCCCTTGATAAGCTAACGTTGCTAAGGAACGAATGGTGGAATAGCCGCCCATGAAATTACCATAGTCTGTCTCCACACCCCAAATCGCTAAAATATACTCTGGGGGTATATGATAGGCTTGGTGAATGCGCTCTAGTAGCTCGCCATACTCCGCCAATAAACGCCGCCCCTTCGCGACTCGTGCGGTCGACGCGGCACTATCGAGATAATCCCAAATCGGACGGCTAAATTCGGGTTGGTGTGCATCCAAACGCAATACCTTACGATCCGGCAATAATCCCGCAAAGGCTAAATGTAACACCTCGGCTTTGATACCTTGTTGCTCAGCATATTGGCTAAACTCCAGCTTCCACTGATCAAAATCAGGATCGGCAAAGAAGCTATAACCAAATAAAGCCACTACAAATAACAGCGTCAGTTGTATACTACGAACTATCTTCCGAATCATTGAATTCCAATTTAGTTAGTGCTAGGTCACACCGCCATTGTGCCAGTATATCAAACCACGCTACCCTCGGTGAAAAGCAAATGCCCACAGTAGTATTTTTAGACACTGCTAGTACTCAAGCAGGTGATTTAGATTTAACCCCTTTATCCACAGCCTGTCAGGGACAGCTTACCCTATGGCCTCATACCCCAGCCGCTCAAATCCAAGAACATATTGGGACTGCCAGTATAGTGATTAGTAATAAAGTCCCCATAGATGCAGCCTTAATGCACTCACAACGAGACACTTTAAAGCTTATTTGTGTTGCGGCTACGGGAACCAATAACATTGATTTAAACGCTGCACGCCAGCTCAATATACCCGTGACCAATGTCCGTGATTATGGCTCACAATCGGTGGCAGAACATGTATTTAGCCTGATTTTTGCCTTGAGCCGTAGTTTACCTGCCTACCAGCAAGAATTAAACCAAGGCGCTTGGCAACGCGCGGAGCAATTTTGCCTCCTGAATCATCCTATTCGTGAATTAGCCGGTAACACCCTGCTCATTATTGGAGGGGGTACACTAGGCCAAGCCACCGCCCGTTTAGGACAAGCCTTAGGCATGAAAATATTATTTGCTGAACGCCCCCATGCCCCCACTCGTGCCGGTAAAATTGCGTTAGAAGCCGGTTTACAACAAGCCGATGTGGTATCCTTACACTGCCCTCTCACGCCTGAAACCACCCATTTAATCAATGCTGAGCGCCTAGCACTCATGCAATCCCATGCTTTATTAATCAATACCGCGCGGGGTGGCATTGTGGATGAAACAGCGCTGTTAGCCGCTTTAAGACAAGGTCAAATAGGGGGAGCAGGGATTGATGTTTTGCCACAAGAACCACCGATTCAGGGTAATCCTCTCTTAGAGGCTCAACTACCGAACTTAATTGTCACTCCCCACATTGCCTGGGCGAGCCGCACCGCACGGCAACGCCTTATTGAACAACTCGCCCAGATTATTAGCACCTTTATTAACACAGGTGAGGTGCTAAATCAGGTGGCTTAAGCGGGTTGGGTATTCGCTAATACACTGACCCGATAGCCTTTTAGGCGTTGAGCAAACTCCTCAAGGCGTTGAATACCCGTTTGCTCGGCGTTGGCTATCCATTCTTGTAGCGCCGCTAAACGTGCCTCTTGGTTATTAGCGGTACGCTCCCATAAATGATGCAAGTTTTGCTGGAATTGATAGACCGTAGTCAACACTTGGCTTTCAGATAGTAATACTTGTAAGCGTTCACGAGCGCTCTCATCTAAATGCGGTTGACCTAATAACTGACGCACTAAACGTGACTTTTCTTTGTAGTCACCACTGGATTGACCTAGCTCTTGTTTAATCACCGGATGCACGACTTGACGGGCAAAATTGGATAGCACTTGCAACCGATTACCAATCACAGCACTTAAGGTTTCTAAATCAACCACTTTAGTTTTTAAATCCACTTTAATGCGCGGTGCAACTCGTTTCACTTGTGCTAGTTTTAATACTTCCAACAGGCGAATATAAAACCAACCAATATCAAACTCATACCATTGGGTCGAAAAGCGGGCTGAGGCTGCAAAAGCATGGTGATTATTATGCAGCTCCTCACCCCCAATAATAATACCGATAGGGGAAATATTGCTCGATGCATCAGCAGTATTCCAATTGCGATAGCCCCAAAAATGCGCCAAGCCATTAATCACCCCCGCTGCCCAAAACGGAATCCAGATCATTTGCACACCCCAGATAATCAGCCCCGCCCCGCCAAAGAGTGCCAGATCAATGAGTAGCATGAGCGTAATACCTAACCAAGGAAAACGAGAATACAGATGGGTTTCAAGCCAATCATTCGGGGTGCCTTGACTATATTGTTGAATAGTTTGTAGATTTTTAGCTTCTTGACGGTAAAGTAATGCACCACCCCATAATACTTTATTTAAACCACGGGTTTGCGGGCTGTGAGGATCGTCGGGGGTTTCGCATTTGTGGTGATGTTTACGATGAATCGCTACCCACTCCCGCGTCACCATACCTGTAGTAAGCCACAACCAAAAGCGGAAAAAGTGAGCGGGAATAGCGTTTAACTCCACCGCTCGATGCGCCTGATGCCGGTGAAGATAAACCGTTACCGCTACAATCGTAATATGGGTCATGACCAAAGTGATTAACACTAATTGCCAGCCCGTCAAATCTGCTAATAATCCCATATGCATTCTCTTTACTACTACAAAATTCTCCTAAGATTTCAGAGTGCTTAGCCTCCACATGGGCTTAGGAGTAGCAGAATGTTACCATAGTTGCCTGAATCAAAACGCACTAACGTAAGCTGAAGCTCACCCAAAATAGGGTAAATAATAACGGCTGATGCAGCATGTAAACAATAAGGCTATGCTGCCCTAACCAGAGCAAGGGTTTCCACGCAGCATGTGTCAATGGACGCTGTAAATAGGTTATTTTTCCCCATTGCGCTCCTAAGCTGATGCCGATTAATAAGACACCAAACCAAGGCAATAAGGGTACATAGTCCTCGGTAAAAGGCTTATGAGTCATCAGCCCAATAAACTGCCACGACTGCTGATCGAAGAAGGGGAAGCTTAAAAAATTACCAATAATAATCAATAAGATACCCAGTATAATATTAACTTTTCCGGCATGAATAAAGGGTAATGCCAGTACACTACCTAGCAGCATAAAATGGAGTACGCCAAAAAAGATCCAAGTGTCTTTAAATAAAAACCAAGTTCCAATACTAATGAGGCTACTACAGATCAGTAATAATCCCTCACGCTTCCAAAATCCGCGCCCTACTCCCTGATGATTAGCGCAATACAAGCTCATCCCAGCAATGATGACAAACATAGCCACAATCAAGGTACGACTATGTAACCAAAACGGGGCGGTATATAGCTCAAATGTAGCGAAACCAAAATAATTTAGGTCATAGCAAAAGTGAAAGGCGATCATCAGGACAACCGCAAGGCCGCGCAAGGCATCTAGTAGGGGATAACGAAGATTAGACATGGATAAGAGACATCAATTAGAACAATGCCCCTATTATGCTTAGTTAGTAAGCAATTCCAATAGGCCAGCAGAAAATCTGCTATCACTAAGGAGCTTATAATTAATAAGAAGCTCCTTTTACAAAAATTTAGCTTATTTTAAGCCTAGGCTAATCAAAAAAATTAGCCGCAATACTGTTACTAAATTTATTAATCAACAGCATTTCTTACTCTATCATTAATTAACTGTGAGATTTAAAATGATTATAGCCTGAATATAGCTATTATTTCTTTAGACGAATGACTTGTCTAAACGCTAAAGCTCGCCCATCTTGAGCATAAATTGTTTTGTTTTCAATATGATGCGCTGTTAGTAAGCGATGAGTATAAACCAAAGGAGGTAAAATTTTCTGGGCTTGTTGAGATAATGGTAATGTCACAATGGACTCCTAGATAATATATTTATTGCTTATGGTTTATTAAGTAACATCGTTATTGAATAAATCAACCGATGACTATTTAAACCAAAGTGTAGCTAACCCTAAACACATATCCAAAATAAAGGTCGACCAAAGGACGACCTAGCTCGATTACAACTATTAACGTTTACAAATTTAGGATATATGGTGGTGATCCCTATCCATCCACTTGGAATGAAATGCGGGCGGCTATCGTAGGAGACTGTTAGGAAAATAGCAAGAGCTGTAATAGTTACACTCTCACCTAAAAACTATATGATCACGCAACCTATTTAGTTTGGGTGATGAGTGTATATCGTGAGCAGGGATGTTGTTTTAAATGAGTCGTTCAAATGTGATTATAATTTGAACGACTGAGTTCTTGCTAAGTTATGAGGCTTTGACTTTCTCTAATGCCACCGCATTCATACAATAGCGTAAACCACTCGGAGCGGGCCCATCGGGAAATACATGTCCTAAATGGGCATCACAAGTATTGCAAAGCGTCTCCACTCGCTGCATCCGGTGGGAATTATCTTCATGATACGAAACGGCATTTTCCTGAATCGGCTGGGTAAAGGAAGGCCAACCCGTACCAGACTCGAATTTTTGTGAAGCATCAAATAATAAAGTCCCACAACACACACATGCATATAATCCCGGCTCAAATAATGAACACATTTCCGAACTAAAGGGATGTTCTGTGCCATGTTGGCGTGTCACATGATACTGCTCGCGCGTTAATTGCGCCCGCCATTCTTCTGGGGTTTTGACAACTTTGTGGTCAGGAATAGGATTGCCAGTGCGGGCAAACTGTAAAATATCACTCCACTTCAACATAACTCACTCCTCATCAGTGATTAATCCTAGAGGGGGAATTTAATCGAATTGACTGCAAGATACCAATAACACCCTTTTTAAATTGGCACTCAACCGTAATCGGGTCTTTCTGGAGCAAGATTACGGTTGCTCAGCGACTTAATTCAACCAATCTAAAATGCAGGATGAGGATGGGGTTGAGCGCTTTAAGGCCACCTCTAGCACCTCTAAGCTAGCAACTAAACGCAGCTTCTTGCGGGTACGAGTCACCCCCGTATAGAGTAATTCTCGTCCTAATAAAGCATTATCGGTATTATCTGGCATGACCAATAATACCTCATCAAACTCAGACCCCTGACTCTTATGAATCGTCATCGCCCACGCACTTTCATAGAGAGGTAAACGTACTGGAGTAATCGAACGATACTCCCCGGCCTTGTCATCAGGAAAATACACCCGTAATTGACCGCTACTATCCATTAAGGCAATACCAATATCTCCATTAAATAAATGCTGCACATAGTCATTTTTAGTCACCATCACCGGACGCCCCACATACCAACCTTGCGCCCGTAAGGTTCCTGAGGCTGCTGGCAAACGCTTACTGGCTAATTGCTCGATTTTGCTATTCAATAGTTCGGTGCCACGCCCACCTTGGCGCATAGGTGCTAAAATTCGATAGCGATTAAACGTCTGAAAACACTGTTCAATATCACCCTGCTCTACTGCGGCAAAATAATCACTCCAGCCTGCGATTAATTCATCATGCGCTAAAGAGGTTTGATTGATCCACTCTAATTCAGCATCAGGATGCTTTAATACCGTGCTTAATTGTTTAAAGTGCGCCGTTTTAATCGCCTGTGCTAATTGACCAATACTCGAATTCGTATTAAATCGATAACTTTGCTCTAAAACCACAATATGATCATTTAAGCCCGCTTTACCTAATGCATTGGGTAGCTCAATGTCAAATAGCTTTAGCCTGTCCGCTACTGGAGATGAAAAATGATTATTCGCATGAGCACATAAATCTCTAAATACCGAACCCGTTTCAACCGCCGCTAATTGATCTTTATCACCCAATAAAATGAGACGTGCTGTTTTTGGTAAAGCCTCCAATACCTTAGCCATTAAAGCAATATCCATCATTGATGCCTCATCAATCACCAATACATCCACCGGCAAAGGACGCTCACGATGATAACTAAAGGTATTACTCGTCGGCTTATAGCCTAATAGGCGATGCAAAGTCTGACTCGGAATCTGGAGCTGCTGCTGTAAGGTACTGGATAAATCCAAGCGCTGCTGAGCAAGCTTAATAGACTCCTGCAAACGCATAGCGGCCTTTCCCGTTGGTGCTGCGAGTTGAATACGGCTAGGATGAATCGAGGGTAATTGTAATAATAAGGCTAAAATGCGCGTTACGGTTGTCGTTTTCCCCGTTCCTGGCCCTCCTGATATAATCATAAAACGCTGATTAAGTGCCAAAACCGTTGCTATTTTTTGCCAGTCTATTTCGGATGTAGTGGTAAATAAGTTATTAATCGCTTCCTTTAATTGAGTAGGCGGCTCTGTTGCTTGTAATAGTTCTTTTAAGGCTTGCCCTAATTCATACTCATATTGCCAATAACGATAAAACCACGCATGAGTCTCCGAAATAATTAATGGCTTCCGCTCAAAGGGTTTACCCACTAAAGTTAGGGTTGCAATTAACTCTCTATTTAAAGGAGGGGTTAAATACTTTAAAGGAGCCGCAATCACTCCCGCTTGCGTTTGCTCTACGAGAAAATGTAACAAACGGCGCAATTCCTGTGCAACATCAGGGGAAGCGGGCGGCATTAGACGTATCAGCAAATCTGCCAATTGTCGTGCAAATGGATCATAAGACTCAAATACTGTCATAATGGTTTTCAATAACCCCAATTAGTGATAAGTACCTGTTAGTACTTAGGATAAATTTATGTGTCATTTAATCATATAAGGGAGGTACTGTGCGTTTAGTGCTTTTAATGCTCAGTTTAACGACTCTCAGTAGCTGTGCTGCTAGCCATCCGGCTCCAACCGAGTTACCCCAACCCAAAATTCGACCGCCGATGATCGGTTTTTCAGCACAACGCTATCCGAATCAAACTAATCAATGTGCCGGTGAAGTGAGTGGAGAGCGTGGTAGCATTCAATGGGCTAGTGCCACCACTACCGACTCTATTGCCAATACCACGCGTTATTATAATCGCCAAACTGGTATTGCTAAACGCCGAACCAAAAAGGACGAGCATTTATGGGTAGTCGTTAATAAAACCAAAAAACCACGCCGAGTATTAACTGTTATGTCTATAGCTAAGGCTCAGCATTTAAAATTACTATGCAGCAATCCCATACCAGAAAACGCACAGAGTGCGATTATTGTTAGTACGTTTATGCCCAAACCACCACCTGAACCGGATTATAAACATGCTGCTCCTTAGATAAGTACTTAAGCCAAAGTAATCGAGTATTTCTTCCGCAGCCGCTATGAATACATCCCTGTACGCTACAAGGCGGCATCCCTGCCGCCAAGACTGCTCCAGAAATACTCGATTACTTTTTATAAATAACTGAGAAAAATAATCGTGTATTTTCTTGAGTAACTTAACTCATTAGCTGATCCAATGCATTAATAAACTCTGCCTTAGGTCGAGTGGCATAAATGCCACTCTCCCCCCCAGCGGAGGGCTGCATCCCACGAATAAATAAATAAAATATTCCACCAAAGTGGGCATCATAATCATAATTAGACAAACACAGGCGCAGATAACGCTGCAAAGCAATACTATAGATTAAATACTGTAAATAATAATGTGACTCGGCAATAGCCTCCTCCATACGCTCTTGATTATAACCCGCTGGATCATCGGCTAGCTTATTAGACTTATAATCAACGATATAGTACTTTCCTTTATATTCAAATATTAAATCAATAAATCCCTTCATAAAACCTTGCACTACTTGAGGCTTTAAACGTTTAATGGCCTGATGCTGAGCTATTTTATTGGGGGAAATATATTCTTCTAATACCTGCTGGAGCTTTTTAGTAGTTAAATACTTAATAGGGAAATAAAACTCCAATTCATCTAAGCGCTGCTCTTTAGTAATACTCGCTAGCTTTAGCTCTTTATTAGCTCTTAGCGGTGTATTTAATGTATTACTGACTAACTGCATAGCCGCATTGAAATAAGGCTCTTCAAAACCAGAGGCTAATAAGGTACTAGTTATTAATTCTTTTTGCGATTCAAGGTTTGCTTTAAAGTCCAATTCCTCAAATATTTTATGTAGACAAACACCGGCTAATTTACCTGCCGGAAACTGAGTATAATCAGGTATAGGCACAGGTCTAGTACCCCATTCACTATCATAATCAGGGGCATCATAATGATTACCTACACTTAAACTACTAAAACTTTCAAAACGTTGGGGGCTAACTAGCGTGGTCTTAAAATAGGGCGCTGATCTTAATAGGCTCTCTTGACCTAAACTGACCTTTAAATCACTCAATTCTTCAGGTAGGGCGGTATAACTAATAGTATTATGACTTGCTTTAACTAAATCTATTAGTCCCTGTTTAAAGAGTTGGGTACGATCTTCAGGAGTGATTTTAGCTTTTTTAGCTGCTTCAGAGGACGCTACACTTAGTAAAGCCTCACTATTAGGCAAATGCCCATAGAGCAACCAATATAAAGCACTATCATAGTTAAAACCGTCTATTTTACCAATGGGTACTACAATAGAGCAATGATAAATAGCACGAGTCAATGCCACATAAATTAAGCGCAATGATTCTTGTTGAGCCTCTTGTTTATAAGCAGCATAAGCAGAATCACGCTCATCATCTTTAAAGCGCGAGGCAAAAAGAGAGGTTTTACCAGTGGCTAAATCATAATAATTAAACCAATCATGCGCTCGGCTATTACCCTCATTCCATAAAAAAGGACAATAGACTATGGGATATTGTAATCCCTTACTTTTATGAATAGTAACAATTTGCACCAAGGCCTCATCGCTTTCTAAGCGTAACTCATTATCCTCATTACTACTTTGCTCAGAACACTCCATAAGCCAACGGATTAAGGCCTGCATGCTTTTAGCGCCGTGGCGTATTTCATTATATAGTAGCTCAGCTAAATGCCATAAATTCGTTAAGCGGCGCTCACCATCAATAAAGCCTAATAAATATTGCTGCTGTGTGAGGCTCTGATTTAGTAAGTTAGGTGATTGCAGCCAATCCTGAAACATTGCCATAAAACCTTGCTTAGCCCATAATAATTGCCAGCGGGTAAACTGCTCAACCCAACTCTCTAATAAACGATTATCCGTTTCTTTACTTAGCTCTAAATCAAGTAGGGTTTTTACTGTTCCGCCTAGCAATTCTGTTGTTAAAGCGCGGCGTAGTTTTGCCTCATGCGTAGGCTCAATAATAGCCTCTAAAAATAAACGTAACTCATAAGCTTCTGGGGTAGCAAAAATAGGCTCTTTAGAACGTTGAGAACTGGCAATATGGTGTGCCTGTAATGCCTCGCTCATTAATTTACCTTGCTTATGACTCCGCACTAAAATAGCAATATCACGGCTTTGTAAAGGCTTTGCTTCCCCCTCACCAATCACTGCCTCACCTCGTTTAGCCGCCATTAATAGCTCGGCTATATCGCTGGCCACGGCTTTAGCAATTATTTGCTCTAATTGCCGCGCTGAATATTTTATTTTCTCTTCAGCTTCTTGTGCCTCAGCTTCCCATGTCCAAAAGCGTAAGGGCGTATTCAGCAGTGGCACTTGAAAAATCAAATTATTTTTACCTGCTTGTACGGCCTCATAAGCAACACTGAGCTTATTTCTAAAAGGATCGTTTGAACAACTAAAAAAGCAATTAAAGGCTTCTAGTAAAGGAGCTGTAGAGCGAAAATTACGATCTAGGGTATAATGATGGTTTTTTTCAATATCTTGAGCGGCTTGTAAATAGGTATGAATGTCCGCTCCGCGAAATGCATAAATGGCTTGTTTAGGATCACCGACAAAAACTAATATGCCTCTATTAGCATAAATACGGTTAAATATCTCATACTGTATGGGGTCGGTATCTTGAAACTCATCGATTAGAGCAACTGGATAATCACTTGCGAGCTGACTGGCTAAAATTGGACGTTCGTTTAATGCGCGTTGTAAATTCACTAATAAATCATCAAACGCTAATACCCCTAATGCCGACTTACGCTGTGGTAGTTTTTCGCGTAAGAATAGCATTAAATCATAACAAAGTTGATCAAACCCTCTATCCAGAGCATTCGTTAACTCAAGTTCTTCATTAATAGCTGCTTCAATTAAGCTAAAAATAGCATGTACTGGGGTTATTTTATTTTTTTTAGTGCCTTGAATTAACTTACTAGTTGTAAATAAATTACAATTATTTGCCCAACCATTAGGCCGTTCACCTTGCAGTACTTTTTGCAATATACTTTCAGCATGTAATAATGTATCTATGGTTTTATAATGAGTTTTGCTTAAAGCCTCTGACTGAATGGCTTGAATAATTAATTTTATGGCTTGTGAGCCTGCTATTTGCCATTGCTGTTTAATAGCCTGCCAATTATTAGCTAAGCTCGCTTGGCGCTCGACATATTCTTGTGCTGTTAATAGCTCTTTAGGTTGGCGATCTAAATAAGGCCGCCCAATATAAGGTTTTACCACCGCCAATAGATCATCAGGTGTACAGCCTTTATGGCGAATAATGGCTTCTTGTAATGGATCAGGATGCAGTAAATAGCGATGCCAAAAACTATCGGCTAAACTAATTAATAAAGCCTGCTCATCACTAATTAACTCACTTTCAAAAGGCATGCCGACTTCAAACGCATTTTCTTTCAGTGCGCGTTGGCAAAAGCTGTGAATAGTATAAATAGCAGCCTCGTCAAAATTCAGTAAGGCGCGTTTTAAACTTAAAATATACTCTGCACTAGTCGGATATTGCTCTAATAAACGGGCATATTCTGCGGTGGCCTGTTCTGGTTGCTCATATGCACTCAGTGCCTCTTTTAAGCGCAATAAAATACGCGCCCGCAATTCAGCCGTGGCGGCATCGGTATAGGTTACTACTAGAATTTGATCAACGGTTAAACTGTGCTCTAGTAATAAACGTAAATATAACAATGAGATAGTATAGGTTTTACCCGTACCAGCACTCGCTTCGATCAATAGACGTTTATCTAGAGATACTGTCATGGGGTTAAGGGGGTTCATCCATTATCCTAATAATAGCCCGATCCTGTGACACTACACCAACCGCCCCCGACACTCAATCCTTATACTTTGCTGCGCATAGGGTCTTCTAAACTGCCTAATTGTTTAGCCAATGCTTGCAGAAAGTAATGGCGTAAAGCTTGATGTTTAATTTGCCCAATAGGCACATTACGCTCGGCTTGATAGGCCTCTTTGAGTGCATTTAATTGTGCTTCAGACAATATTTGGCATAAGCGTCCTAGCCAGTCATGAAATAGGCTGTCTAAATTCGTTTGTAAGGCTAATAAATACTCTATGGTGACACCGGATAGATGCTGTTTAAAACGCTCCAGCGGAAAGGCATAGAGATTAGTGTCCCCAATAGCACCGCTGCGATTTTGGGGCTGATAACGCTCATCTCGTACATGGGGATAAGGATTGGCGGGGTCACTCCCCTTATCACTGTCAGGTATCATCTCACTTAAAGGGGCATAACGATGATCCTCATCAGCGGCAAATGACAAAATCCACACATTACCGGTCGCTAAATTGCCGCCAATACGCAAAGGACCTAAATAAATGGGCAATAATTTGCCTGCTGCATCGCGATTATTACTAATCTGGCCTGACAGTAGCCCATTCAGGGTGATCTTATGCTCGGCTTGGGTATTAATGCAGTTATTCGCGATGCTGATATTGCGAAATACCCCATCCGAGGCAAAGATACCTTGTAATAAGCCCTTAGACTCAATGTGATTATCCTCAATCACAATATCCTGCAAAACACCCGCCATAAACTGATAATTACCCACCTGAGCTTGGGTTGGGATGAGCTGTACACCATCCCGATGTGCGCGTTTGGCTAGCCCCTGCTGTTGGTCTAATGCCGAACCTATAACCGTGTCGATAATGCGATTACCCTTAATACATTGCCCATTGGCTTTGATATTAATGGCATCTTCGCTAAAAGGCTGGTCAATCAACTGCTCACAAGGCGGCGGAACGCGATCCGTTTGATACAGTACTCGTGCAATGCTCTCTAGTGGTGCTTGAAGTTGTAAGTCAGGTGCATCCGCCTTACAGTCGATTTCAGTACTAGGCGGAACTGTATCCGCTGCACGTTCTTCGGATTGACTGCTGAATAAACGGCTTAATTTATCCCAAAAACTATCGCTCGACTCAGGCGCTGCTGGCGACTGCTTAGACTCTTTCATGGCAACATCCTACTCATAGTATGGTAAATAATATATCTACTCGTCATCAACAGGCACTGACGCTTTAATCACTAATTAGTCGCTGAATATCGCAGATTACATTTCATTAATTGGAAGGTTTTCTGTCGCTATAAGCGGTAATCTATCCCCCTAATATTAATTTCGTTTATCAAAAAAAATAACACCTTTCGTCAAAGAATATCCACACCAAGTCAGTAAGGTATTCATTTAAATATAAAGGTTAATGAAGTTAAGGGCAGCTATAGGAGGTGAGGGTAGCCGATCTATCACTACGGATCTCTGCTCAATACAAGAGCAAAACTAACAATTTCTTATCTATTTTTTGGGGGAGCATAGGATGAAAACTATTATTAAATCGTGCTATTACGTAGCCTGTGGCTTATTAATGCTTACTTGTGGAGCGGCTGAAATTGTCTATGCGGCCTCTAATCGGGTCAGAATACCCACCTCGACCATCAGTGCTACAGAACAACTAGTTGCAAAACAATATAACTCTGAAAAACACTCATCCAACTCTCATATCATACTAGTCACCAACTGGTACAGTACACTCATAGAAAATGAAAATTTCATGAAATGGCAGGATATGGCACGCTACTTTTGGCAGCAGCAGACGGGAGAACAGCGCCTGATGAGCAATAGCTATAAACGTTTCTCTAAACGCCCCCCACATCCCCTTAATCACACAACACCCAATACCCCTACTATCCCCCCTACGTTCTAAACCTAAGCTATTGATAGCATCACATAAATGGGTGTGACGTGACCTGCGCACACCCACAAAATAATGACACACTAATACTACCCATTTGCAAGCTTAAACCTTAGTGTTAGCACGCAAAATCCAAGCGGCTGCTTTTTCCGCAATCATTAAAGTGGGTGAGTTAGTATTGCCACTGGTAATGGTTGGCATAATGCTCGCATCCACCACACGCAAACCCTCGACACCGAATACTTTTAATTCACTATCAACTACCGCCAGAGGATCAGACCTTTTACCCATTTTACACGTACCAACGGGGTGAAAAATTGTGGTTGCAATATCACCGGCTAATTGAATTAGCTCCTCATCGGTTTGAAACTGTGTGCCCGGCTTCCACTCTTGGGGTTGATAGGCTGCTAAAGCAGGTTGTGCCGCAATCTCACGCACTTGACGTAAACTTTGCGCCGCAATTTGTTGATCATCTGGCGTGCTTAAATAGTTAGGTGCAATCGCGGGCGCATCCTGAGCATGCGGCGTTTTAATATGTACATAGCCCCGACTACTCGGATTAAGATTACACACACTCGCCGTCATAGCCGGAAAGTTATGTAACGGCTGCCCAAAGGCATCAAGACTTAGGGGCTGCACATGATATTCTAAATTAGCATAGGGTTGATCAGGGCTTGAGCGCGTAAACGCGCCCAATTGCGAAGGTGACATACTCATGGAGCCGGTACGTTTTAGCGCATACTCCAAACCGATTTTAGCCTTACCTAGCCAACTATTAGCGAGGGTATTTAAAGTTTTAGCCTGTTGCAGTTTGAAGACTGCACGAATTTGCAAATGATCTTGTAGGTTTTCCCCTACCCCGCGTAATTCATGTACGACAGCGATCCCCTTATCGTGCAATAGCTCCCTGGCCCCTATACCTGATAATTGTAATAAGTGGGGGGAACCAATCGCACCCGCACTTAGAATCACCTCACGTCGTGCTTGCAGCGACTGTACTTGCCCTTGATGTAATACGGTTAAACCAGTGCAACGTAATTGCTCCTGTTCCGTGCTAAAATTCAGTTTTTGTGCCGTCGCTTCGGTCCAAACGGTAAGATTAGGGCGCTTTAAAGCCGGACGTAAAAACGCTTTGCTAGCATTCCAGCGCCAACCGGATTTTTGATTAACCTCAAAATAGCCCACGCCATAATTATCCCCACGATTAAAGTCGTCGGTATTGGGAATACCCCACTGATTCATGGCCTTAGCAAACGCATCGAGGATATCCCAATGTAGGCGCTGTTTTTCAATGCGCCACTCGCCGCCGTGTCCGTGCCAATCTGCATAGTGGCCTTGAGTACCTAGCTCAAAATCCCCTTGATCTAAGCGATAATGGTTTTCGTGACGTTTGAAATCGGGTAATACCTGCGCCCATGACCAAGCAGGATTTCCGCTCAATGCGACCCATTGCTCATAGTCACGGGCTTGTCCACGCATATAGATCATGCCATTAATCGAGGAACAACCACCCAAGGTTTTACCGCGTGGATAGCGTAAGTTGCGCCCATTTAGCCCCTGATCCGGCTCGGTAAAATACAGCCAGTCGGTGCGCGGATTGCCAATGCAATATAAATAGCCTACCGGAATATGAATCCAAGGATAGTTATCACGCGGCCCCGCCTCCAACAGTAAGACCGAATACTGACCACTCGCACTGAGTCGATTCGCTAATAAACAACCGGCTGTACCGGCACCCACAATAATAAAATCATACTGTAGGGACATAAGATGTACCTTCCTAACAAAAAAAGCAGAATCAACTTGTAGTTGTTTTTGGAAGGCTACGCAAGTGCTGTAATTTAGTACGGATTTTGATTTCTAAACCGCGCTCGACCGGCTCATAGTAGTGTTTACCCTGTAACGCATCCGGTAGATAGTGCTCACCTGCTACATAAGCATCGGGTGCATCATGGGCATAGTGATAATCTTTGCCATAATCGAGCTTTTTCATAAAAGCGGTTGGTGCATTGCGTAAATGGAGCGGTACTTCGAGTGAACCATACTGAGCTACATCGGCTTGAGCTAGTTTTAAGGCTTGATATACTGCATTACTTTTAGGTGCACAGGCCAAATACACTACTGCCTGAGCCAACATTAACTCACCTTCTGGACTCCCCAAACGCTCATAGGATTCCCACGCATTGAGTGCTAAGGTCAGTGCTCTAGGATCTGCATTGCCAATATCCTCACTCGCCATGCGAATAATGCGCCGTGCAATATAAAAAGGATCACAGCCACCGTCTAGCATACGTACTAGCCAATAGAGTGCAGCATCGGGGTCTGTACCGCGCACCGATTTATGTAAAGCAGAGATTTGCTCATAAAATACATCCCCGTCTTTGTCAAAACGCCGCGTACTTTCACCCAATACGGCTTGTAAGGTACTCAATTGAATGAGGTTTGACGGCTCATCACTGCTGGCTAAGTCAGCCGCCATTTCTAAGGTATTTAAAGCACGCCGCGCATCACCATCCGCCCAATGCGCTAAATACTCCAAGGCATCGGGTTGCATGCTAATGGGTACAGCTAAATCCGTATTGAGTCCCTGCTCTGTAGTGAGTGCTTGCTGGAGTACTTGTTGAATGTCATTTGCCGTTAATACTTTGAGTACATAGGTCTTAAGGCGCGATAGCAACGCATTATTCAAGGCAAAAGAGGGATTTTCAGTAGTCGCACCAATAAAAATAAGCTGCCCACTCTCAATCGCGGGCAAAAAGGCATCTTGCTGGGCTTTATTAAAACGGTGTACCTCATCCACAAATACTACCGTAGGCTGAGGAGCATAGTGCTGAGCCTCGGCGAGTGCGGCACGTATCTCTTTCACCCCCGCCAATACTGCCGACAAATTAATCCAATGAGCTTGCCAATAGCGAGCGATTAAACGGGCAAGAGTAGTCTTTCCGGTGCCGGGTGGCCCCCAAAATAGTAGAGAATGATAATGCTGCTCTTCAATCGCACGACGTAGGGGTTTACTCGGGGCTAATAAATGTTGCTGCCCCACATACTGTTCTAAGGTGGTGGGGCGCATTCTTTCAGCAAGCGGTTGATAGCTAGTAGTATTCAAGAGCCAATGAGGGGTAGATTAAGAGGGTCTACCAATCACATCCACACCTGCAGGTGGTTTAAACTGGAAACGTGTAGGCGGAATATTAGGATTGAGACTCATACCATTGAAACGAATTTTAGTCTCTTGACCAAATTTGTCTCTTAAGATCATTTCTTGAATACCACGATCACTAACCCCTAGATCCATCGCCGTAAAATCCGAATCGCGACGGTGAGGAATCAAATTAAACCAAGCCAATCCGCCCGAAGGTTCTAACTCAGTCACTCTAAATTGTTTTTCTACCGGCTGTTTATTCAGCAATAAACCTACGGGGGCGGCGGATAAGGCTTGAGACATGGGTTTGACCGTAACTTGATCTAACTCCACATCATGTACCCATACATTTCTGCCATCTGCCACAATACGATGAGCTTCAGGAGAGCGATACTCCCAGCTAAATCTACCCGGACGGCTTAAAAAGACCACGCCTTGGGATTTTTGGCGTAATCGTCCCCCTTCGTCATAAACTTCCTGAGTAAACTGCGCTTGCATGGTGTTTACTTTGGTAAAGAAATCATTCAATGTGCTACGATCTGCTGCCAAAGCAGCCAAACTACTGATCGCTAAACTGACACCTAGCAACGTTTTTAATAAGATTTTTTTCATTAATAACCTCAATCATTTACGGGTGGGGGGGCGAGAACCTCGCGCGTCCCATTGGCTAATACTGGGCTGACAACGCCTGCAGCTTCCATATCCTCAATCATACGCGCGGCACGGTTATAACCGACCTTTAAACGTCGTTGCAAATAAGAAATGGACGCGCGACGCGATTCTGTCACCACAGCAACCGCCTCATCATATAATGGATCTGCTTCTTCGCCCTGTTCCCCTAAATCAGCACCAGAGCCTTCTACTACAGTGCTAACATCCTCTAAGACCCCCTCAATATAATCCGGTTCCATTTGCCGCTTGAGGAATGTTGCCACATCCTCAACTTCTTGGTCAGTGACTAATGCACCATGTACCCGTTGCGGCATAGAAATCCCCGGAGGCATATACAGCATATCACCATACCCTAATAATTGCTCCGCTCCCCCCTGATCTAAAATTGTGCGTGAGTCAATTTTGGTCGATACCTGAAAGGCAATACGGGTGGGGATATTAGCTTTAATCAATCCGGTGATCACATCCACGGAGGGGCGCTGGGTAGCTAAAATCAAATGAATCCCTGAGGCACGCGCTTTTTGTGCTAGCCGAGCAATCAACTCCTCCACTTTTTTACCCACCACCATCATCATATCAGCAAACTCATCCACCACCACCACAATAAAGGGCAAGGTAGTCAATGGTTTAGGATGGGGATCTAAAGATTTGGTAGGATCAAATAAGGGATCAGGAATTTGCTCGCCGCGCTCTTGGGCTTCCAGAATTTTGGTATTAAACCCTGCAATATTCCGTACCTTGAGCTTAGCCATTAATAAATAGCGGCGCTCCATTTCTGCCACACACCAGCGTAGCGCATTCGCTGCCTCTTTCATATCAGTGACGACCGGGGCTAACAAATGAGGGATATTTTCGTAGCTACTTAACTCCAACATTTTGGGGTCAATCATAATCAGGCGAACTTGCTCTGGTGTAGACTTGTATAGCAAGCTCAAGAGCATGGCATTAACAGCAACGGATTTACCCGAACCCGTAGTACCTGCCACCAGTAGATGCGGCATTTTGCTTAAATCAGCCACAATGGGTGTACCTGCAATATCCTTACCCAAAGCCAAGGTTAGTGGGGAGCGGCTATTTTTATACACATCCGAGGCAAACATTTCGCTAATGGTGACGACATCCCGTTTTTCATTAGGAATCTCAATGCCAATGGTTGGGCGTCCCGGAATGACCTCCACTACGCGCACACTGGATACGCATAAATTACGCGCTAAATCATTGGCTAACCCAGACACTTTACTGGCTTTAGTCCCATCGGGTAATTGCAGTTCAAAACGAGTAATCACCGGCCCTGGATCACTCGCGACCACTTCCACATCGCGCAAACCATAATGACTCAGAGAGAGCACTAATTGCTCTGCCATGCGCTTGAGGCTTTCTTTACTTTGTGTCACCCGCTCGCGTGCCGGTGGAGGGAGATTGAGTAAATCTAAGGATGGCAGTACTAGCTTATCGGCACTGGCAACGGGTTTAGGTATTTGCGGGCGACGTTTAACCTGCCCTACTTCTTCCACCACCAAGCTACTCGGCGCTGGCGCTGGTACAGGAGCGGGATTAGGCGCTGCTGCGACTGTCGGAGCACTAGCAGCGGTATTATGCGTACTTGCTGCTCTTAAAAAATCGGGATCTGGCGTTTGTAGACCTTGGGTTTTAGGTGCCTGATTACGGCTATCCTCGGTACGCTTAGTCTCACTAAAGAGCGGATCTTGCTCCTCACCGTACACTGTATCTAAAGGATTTTTCCGTCTTAGATTAGAGAAGGGTCGCCTAGCAGCAACAGTACCCACCGCACTAATAGGTGTTTTACGCCCCCAACGACTCACTAAACCGGATACCACGCCCCCTGCTTGTTTAGTGCTATTTTTAATCCAGTCTTGCGTGCTAGCAAATAAGGAAGTATCGGAGTTACGCCCTGAGCGCGAGCGAGGATTCGCATAACCTCCTGCGGTACTCATTTGCGCATTCGCGGTGAGCGGCAGGTTCATAGTGGCAAAACGGGTCGATACTTTACCAAACATCTTAATGACCCAGTCCCCTACCCGCTCGGTTACTTCACCCCACTGAATATCAGCGACTAGGGTAATACCGACTAAAAATAAGGCGGTTAATAATAAGACGGTGCCATGAAATCCGAAAAAAGTTTTCTCTACTAGGAAACCGGCGATGATGGCACCGAAAATCCCGCCACCAATGCCTTGCGGATAAGGCGTAAATAAAACATGAGCCAGCGCACTACCCGTTAGCCCCGTCAATACAGCGCCCCCAACCGTGATAGCGGTATTCACGCCACCATTTTCTGGCGAACTCGGAGCGGCATTGGTCTTAGGCTTATCTCTAAAGGCATTCCAACCAAAAAATACGATGCCAAAAGGCAGTAAATAAGCAAAATAGCCCAATAAGCCGAACATTAAATCGGCAAGCCATGCACCATTACAGCCAATGAAATTTTGACAATTTCCTTGAAAAGAGGCATTACGATGAAATGCTCCCGGATCCGATGAGTCATAGCTAATCAACATCAGCAGAAACATAAGTGCCACGCCTGCTGATAAAATGATACTAGCCTGCTGTAAGCTAGCGCGTTTTTGCGCATTGAGTTTGGCTTTACTCAAAGTAGAATTCCTTATTCCGTTCTGGTTAGTGTCTAACGCTGCCTGTCAGATTCACTGAAAGATAGAGAAACTCGTACCCTTCCAGACATTCGCCCTATGGGTCAAGACTCTTCTTTACCCCAACTATGATATTCGCATAGGATTGCTGAAATTGTCCTATAACGCATACACTGATGCCCAATAGTGATAAAAAAATTTAGTGTAAAGGAGTAACTCTTGAACCGTCCTAATCATTACCGTTTACTTATTTTAGGCTCTGGCCCTGCGGGTTATACGGCTGCGGTTTACGCAGCTCGCGCCAACCTTAAACCTGTGCTCATCACGGGTATGGCACAAGGCGGTCAATTGACAACCACAACTGATGTGGACAATTGGCCCGGTGACCACGAAGGCGTACAAGGCCCCGATTTAATGGAGCGCATGAAACAACATGCCGAACGCTTCAACACCGAAATCATTTTTGATCATATCAAAGAAGTCAACCTACAGGAACGCCCATTTACCCTAATCGGTGATAATACCACGTATACCTGTGATGCTTTAATTATCGCCACCGGGGCTTCAGCCATGTATTTAGGGCTACCTTCAGAGGAAACCTTTAAAGGACGTGGTGTTTCTGCCTGTGCGACTTGCGATGGTTTTTTCTATCGTAAGCGTAAAGTTGCCGTGATTGGCGGGGGAAATACTGCTGTAGAAGAGGCATTATATCTCTCTAATCTGGCCTCAGAAGTAGTATTAATCCATCGGCGCGATAAGCTTAAAGCCGAAAAGATTATGCAAGATCATCTGTTTGAAAAAGAGCGCACTGGCAATGTCAAAATTCTCTGGAATCATACACTTGAGGAAGTGCTAGGCGATAAAAGCGGCGTTACTGGTATACGGGTTAAAAGCACCCTCGATGATAGCACCCAAGAGATTGATTTAATGGGTGTTTTCATTGCGATTGGTCATCACCCTAATACTGAAATTTTCCAGAATCAATTAGAGATGGAAAATGGCTATATTAAAGTCAAAGGTGGCGCTCAGGGTAATGCGACCCAAACCAGTATTGAAGGGGTATTTGCGGCGGGTGATGTGATGGATCATATCTACCGTCAAGCGATTACTTCAGCCGGAACAGGTTGTATGGCGGCCTTGGATGCTGAAAAGTATTTAGATAATATAGGTTAATAATTAACCTACTCTCCTCTTTCTATGGCAGGAGGAGGAGAGTGTAGGATTATTAAAAACATTCGGAATATTGCGCTATGTCACAAGAAATGAGCTTAACTCGGCTAAATCCCCACCGTCCTGATGAGCCTTTTCCGCCGGTTGAGTTAGCTTGTAATTTTCCCAATGGTTTAATCGCAGTGGGCGGAGATCTAAGCCCTGTCCGCCTGCTGACTGCTTATCAGAGTGGTATTTTCCCCTGGTTTAATAAGGATGAGCCGATTTATTGGTGGAGTCCTAATCCACGCGGGGTATTATTTCCTGAGCGGATTAATCTCACCCGCAGCCTGCGTAAAGTGATCCGCAATAAAGGCTATAAAATCACCATTGACCAAGCGTTTGATGCGGTTATTTTTGGCTGCTCATTACCTAGACGTTATTCCCATGACACATGGATCACGTCGGCTATGCAAAAAGCCTATGGTCGCCTGCATCAAATGAATCTGGCTCATTCCTTTGAAGTGTGGAATCCACAGGGTGAGTTAGTGGGTGGCTTATATGGGGTGGTCACGGGCGGTGTATTTAATGGTGAATCGATGTTTAGTATTGAGCCGAATACCTCTAAAATTGCCCTCACCGCCCTATGCTATTCGGCTCAACAGTGGGGCTTTAGACTCATCGATTGCCAAATGCCCAATCCTTATTTATTGGAGATGGGAGCCGAAACGATTCCACGGGCGGATTATATTCATTACCTACAGACCTGCCGCCATACGCCGCCTAATGCGACTTGGAAAGTCGAGTTTGATAATGAGCTATTATCTAATTGGCAGCCTGAAATGCGCTAGCCATAATAACCCCACCCTAACCCTCCCCTTGAAAAGGTGAGGGAACTGAAGGAGCCGATTTGAGCTTTTCTTCTAACACCTGAAATGCGCTAGCTACAATAACCCCACCCTAGCCCTCCCCTTGAAAAGGTGAGGGAACTGCATTTGAGCTTTTCTCCTATCGAGAGAGGTGTGTTAACTACAATAACCCCACCCTAGCCCTCCCCTTGAAAAGGTGAGGGAACTGATTTGAGCTTTTCTCCTATCAAGAGAAGTTTAATGACCTCGTTAAGGCAATAATGGCAAACCCAACTCTTTTAAAAAGGCATTATGTCGCTGGGTGCTTTCCATGATTTTCTTTTCTAACCTGAGTTCGACATAAGAAAATCTGTTAATTCATTGATTACAATGCAATAAGTGCAGAGCTACTAAGATTTAACGAGGGTTTTCGGGGTTGATAGGTATAAGCAATCAATCCCGCGACCACATCTGCCATATAATTCGTCAAAGAACGATGACGAGAATGCTCGACTTGAGATTGATTTTTTAGTTGATCATTGATGGTCTCAATAATCGCCCGCTTACGCAGTAATAGCTGATCCCATAGGCTTCTCACAACGGGTTTCATATTC
>NZ_KB904750.1 GCF_000380185.1 Thiofilum flexile DSM 14609 | reverse complement strand
TAATAGGATCTCGGGCAGCGGATAGATCACTTTGGCGAGTTGGCGCGGATCGCGTAGGCTTGCCAGATGTTCCATCAGACGGCTTACGGCATTGGCAGGAGGTGGGCATTGGGTAGGGGGGATAGGAGGAGTGTTTGGCATCTTGACGGCTCTCGGAGTAAAAGCCTTACTTATCCTCTATTTATATAGCAGGGTTCAAGCGATTGCCCTGAAGGTCTAGCAAAAGTATGCTGACTTCGTCTTGATTCGTGCATAATAGCCCCTTTTATACTTTGCTTGTAGGGGCGCTTGAGTGTACCGCTTAATTCGTGAATTATTGTTTTTACTACCCGCTGAAACTTCCCACCATCTGACCTTAAACAGTTTAAAACGTGCCACCACCTGGGGTCTAACTGGAAAATCAGAGGCCATGATGGGGCGTCAAGTGCAGGTCATGGGTTTAAATTTCCCTAATCCGGTGGGTCTAGCGGCAGGTTTAGATAAAAATGGTGATTACATTGATGCACTTGCGACCTTAGGTTTTGGTTTTATTGAAATTGGGACGATTACCCCACGCGCTCAACCCGGTAACCCTAAACCGCGCCTATTTCGCCTCAAAGAAGCAGAGGCCATTATTAATCGTATGGGATTTAATAATGAGGGTGTCGACTATCTCATTCAGCAAGTAAAGCAAAAAACCTATACCGGGATTTTAGGGATTAATATCGGTAAAAACTTTGATACCCCCGTAGAAAATGCCTTAGAGGATTATCAAAAGGCTATGCAGGCGGTTTATCCGTATGCTGATTATATTACGGTAAATATTTCCTCCCCGAATACACCCGGATTACGTACTTTGCAATATGGAGCAGAGCTAAAGCAATTATTAGCGCCCTTAAAACAAACTCAATTGCAATTAGCCGATGAAAGTGGACGTTATGTGCCGGTGGTGGTAAAAGTAGCCCCCGATTTAGAGAAAGCAGATATAGAAGGCATTGCAGAAGTACTATTAAGCACCCAAATGGATGGTTTAATTGCGACGAATACCACATTAGATCGCTCTAAAATTCAGGGATTGCACTATGCTGATGAAAAGGGTGGCTTAAGTGGTAAACCTTTAACAGAGCGCTCCACCGAAGTGATTGCCGAGTTTTATCAGCATTTAAAAGATGAATTGCCCATTATTGGCGTCGGTGGCATTAGCACAGGAGCTGATGCTAAGGCTAAATTAGATGCTGGGGCAAAGTTGGTGCAGGTGTATAGCGGCCTGATTTATCAAGGCCCCCCCTTAATCAAAGCATGTATTGATGCGACGCGTTAAAGCTAATGCTCTATAGATTAGCCTAATACATTGGTTAATAGGGGATAGGTTTTAATACTAGTGACTTCCGACCATGTACTAATCTCATCCCGAATTTGACTTAAGCGCTCCATGCTGGGCGCTTCCACAAAAATTAATAAATCCAAATCCCCCGCCACCGAATGCACATATTTGATTTCAGGGTAATGCTGTAAACGCTTACCATAGGTACGGCAATTAGGGGTATGAAAAATAGCGATTAAATAAGCTCGTATGGTTTGTGGGGATAAATTCACAGCGGCATGGTAGCCGGTGATAATACCTTCCTGTTCTAAACGACTGATGCGCTGACTCACGGCACTACGCGATAGATTGACCTGTTTAGCTAGCTCAGACACACTCAAACGCGCATTCTGGCGCAATAAAGCAAGGATAGCGTGATCAAATGAATCAAGGGTCATAGTGGATTTAAGGTGTTAGGCTTAGGGCGCTCAGTATCGCATGATTGGGGCTAATTAGAATAGAAAGGGTTTGTCGTATCCTTTATTAGGGTAATTAATTTCAAAATATACTCAAAGCGCTTGCAAGGGGCGTTTCAGAAAGTAAGCGCTAGTGGTATAGTTTTAATTCCACTAATAGCAGAAAGAGGTTAATGATGACTACATATCCGAACTTGGCACAGATGGGTGTGCAAAATCCACAAGAAATCATTGGCTATACCCTATATCAAGCGAGTCCCTCTACTGATGTACTCAAAATTAAATACCAACGTCCTAAGGGCTCTTTCCTGCCAGTAACACGCAGCTATAGCATTGGGCGCTCAGTGCATACACGTATGATCGATAGTGGTACAGGCAAAACAGAAGAGGTTTATGAAATTTCTCCTATTCTTTCTCAGGCGGTAGTCGAGTTAGATAGTATTGTGAACGATAAAGTATCAGCTGATGAATTAAAACAACAAATCTTAGCTGAGATTGAGCGTATGCAGTTAGACTTTACCAGTGAAATTAATGCCTTACGCCAATTAGTAGGTAAAATTAAATAGTAACTTGCGTAGTTAAGTATTAAAAATATATATCAGTATCGGATTGATTTCGATACTGATAAACAATCTATAGAGGAGATAAAAATACTAGGTTTGTTGACCTACTCATATTTTAATAATAGTTCTCGCAAAGTGCTAACCCCATCCAGCATCAATACTAACGATAATAGTTCTAGTCGTTCGGTAAAATAACCCTGTGCTTTTGTAGAATATAGTCCAATAGCGCTATTTTGTACTAAACTAGTGTGTAGTAGGTTGCCCCTTGCCTATAAAACTAATGTAATGGATACAAGTACTTAAGTTATAAGGTACTTTTTGTAAGGACTAAAATTTATGAAAAAAATGATCTTATTAGCCCTCATTTCGGCTACAAGTAGCAGCGTTTTTGCTGGTGGTTGGGGTGGTGGTGGCGGTGGTGCTTATCCCCGTTTAGGTGTAGTTGTTACTGGAGGTGAGGCAAAGCAAGATGCGAGCATTGATACCTCGGCTTTAACAACACGCGGTTACACTGTTAATAGTATTTCCACTGGTAAAGCTAAAAAATCCAGTGGGCGTTTAGGGTTTCAATATCATTTTAGCCCTCGTTGGGCGGCAGATATGGGTGTAGTCCAGTTTGGTAATACAGATTACAATGCAAATCTAGTTGTACCTGTGGGAACCACTCCCGTTCAAGCGGCTCGTGCGGTGTATGATGCAACCTCTAAACGGGGTGGTAATCGTGCTTATACCGCTGGGGTGCAATATCGTATGCCGATTGCCTCGCGTGCAAGTGTGAATTTAGGCGTCGGTGCAGTAGCATGGAAAGATAAGCAGAATGTTACCGTGAACGGGACAAGCTTTCGGTTTAAGTCGGATGGTACCGATCCTTATGTGCGGGTAGGGTTAGGCTATGATATTAATCGTAGTATGAGCTTAGTCACTAATGTTGAGCGTTATAATCTTGATGAGCCAGTGGATCGTTGGGATGTAGGCATGGCTTTTCGTTTTTAAGTAGCTAGCCTGAGTATGAGGGTATTTGCTTCTTGAGTAAGTACCCTTAGATTTTAATGTTGCCTTTAGTCTTTTTAAGTTAAAAGAGCTTCATAAATAACGCTAAGATGGCGGATACCATATTTATAATTATAAGAGTATCCCATGGCGTTAACCTCAATCCCTATACCTAAGTCGTCATTAGGTCGTTTTTTAAGCCTAATCATAGTGGCTATTTTAATGAGTGGCTGTGAGGATCAATTAGATGACGCCACCCGTGCCAAAATAGAGCAGCAGTTTGGTAATACTTTCCCCAAAGCTTCCGCTGGTTTAAATCAAACCGTAACCGCTACTGCATCTGTGCTCTTAGATGGGAGTGGCAGCCGTGATAATGAGGGTGGCTTGCAATACTTTTGGCAGCAAAAATCGGGAACCTCTGTTGCCCTATTCAATAGTAATACGAGTAAGGCTAGTTTTATTGCCCCTAATGTAACTACGACTGAAACATTAACCTTTCAACTCGTTGTTACTGATAATCAGGGCTGGCCTGCGGCGGATACAATTAATATTTTAATTAACCCTAAGCCTGCTGAGAGTAATGTATTAACTGGAAAATTTATCGCCTCACCTCAGGGGGTCAGTGGTTTAAGCTATAAAACTGCTACTCAATCCGGCATGACTAATACGGCGGGGGAGTTTAAGTATTTAGCCGGTGAAAGCATTAGTTTTAAAGTCGGCGGAATTGAGTTAGGTCAAGCAACTGCTCAAGCGCAGTTATCACCTTTTGATTTAGTGGGTATTAAAAATCCCCCTATCACGGCGGCAGAGACTAGTAAAGTATTAAGGCAAATGGAGAATAGTACCACGCCTATACCAGACGCTAATAACTTACCGAGTCCTTTTGAAGTAGCTACCAATATAGCGGCTTTTTTACAAGCCTTAGATACAGATAGCAATCTCAGCAATGGGATTAGTATTCCCACCCCATTTACTACCTTAGCTCAAGATAAAAAAATGAGTTTTAATACTCATTCTAGTCAATATTTTAATCATCAGCCTGACTTTAAATATTTAATCGGTTTAGGACGAGCACAAGGTTTATGGGGTGGAGTAAAGCCCTTAATGAACTATGCTAAGGTATTAGATTATTTATATAGTGGCTTGGGCTTAAAGCCTACTATCCCTAAAGTAGCGAGTGATTGGCGCGACTATAGCAATGTAGCACCCTCAAGTGTCGCTGAAGTCTATGATTTTGATGAATTAAAACAGCAATTGAATAAGCAAATATTATTCTATAAAAGTATTACGGCTTTACCAACGACTTTTGATAGTAGAGTTATTTACTCCTACAACAAGTATGGCTCTCTAGCTCAACGTCAGGGTTTTATTATCTATGACGGTAGATTAATGAGTGATATTGTAGCAGAGTACAATCAGAATAATTGGTTAGCTCAATTTAGTCAGACTGATAGTGATATAATTACAAGTGATATTATTGTTACAAGAAAATACTGGGAGAGCTATGGTTATAATCCCTATGGTTATTTAACCTCTGTTATATCGGCTGATTCTTATAATGAGCCATCTGTTATTCTGAGTGGCTCTCATGACTATTCTTACACTACTGGTAGTTTAGTCGGAACCTTAGTAAGTGGAAATTCTACAACTACTGTTCATTATTTACGAGATGCTTTAGGTCGTGAGTTAGGCTATAGCTCAGAGACTAAAAATGAATTAGGTAAGGTGACAGCACAATCAAGCTCTACTATGGATTGGCCTAGACTGACTAAAACCATAACCTCTAAAGAAGCCCCAACTCCGGGGGGTGAGTTAATCACCACACAGCAAATGGTATTGAATTATGATGCTCAATTAAGAGTAATAGCGAGTAAAAAGTTTAAAGATACTAATAAGGATAAAGTGTGGGATAAAATTGAAAGCTATCAAGCTCAATACGATAGTGCCGGTAATCGTACCTATTATGCTGAGCAGCTAGACAGTAATGGTGATGGAAAAATAGATCAGAATAAGCGTGAAACGGTTGTAGTTAGCACTAATAAATTAACCCTGACCCAAGAGCAGGATACTGCTGGTGATGGTATTTATAACGTTCTCACTACCGAGGAACGCTCTTTAGATAGTAATGGTAATTGGATTAATAAAAAGCTGACTCGCTCAGATGCCACAACGACATATCAAGAGCGGGGTTATAAAAACTATTCCTCTTGGTTCCCGTTGTATTCAACAGGGGCAGAAACAGATAAAAAACTCATTATAAAAGAGTTCTTTACGAATAATGGTATATCCTTTTAGTTAGTACTTAACACTAAGGCTAGTCTAACACTAGCCTTAGTGTTGCTCGCCATATAGCACTTGAAAATTCTGCTCCACCCGATTACCGACCTCATCTACCACAGCGACCTTATGCTCGCCCACAGGAATAGTCAGCGCTTGGCTATGAAAGGTTTGAGTTGTACCGACAAATTGATCATCTACATGCCAATACAGTAAGGTCTCTGGGCGACGTGGTACGGCACGAAAGACGACTTGATTACGTTTACCATCTAATTCACGCGGTAGATAAATCTGGGTATTGGGGCGTGGATAGACTAGAGCAATGGCTTCAGATTGAGAGTTATCGAGTGCTTGGCAATCGGCGCGAAATGGTGGCAAGGGTTGATAATTGGCATGATGCTGACGGTAATAATAAGCTTGATCGGGTGGTAAAATAAACCAGTTACGGGTTTGCATTTGATAAACCGGTTCACAGTCACTGGTAACGCGCCATTGTCCGCTACTATCTAAATGAATGAGCTGATGATAGGGACTAAGACGGGTAAAGCGTCCGCCTTGAGGGGCATCTACTTGTTTAGTCATACATTGACCGTTGCTGAGGTAACCATCATCCTTACATACCGCGATTTTACTGAGTTGCCACTCCGGTTTAGCGAACCATTCGCTGCTAGTGGGCAATAGATTGAAGGTGTTAAATAGTAAGGGAGCCGCACTGAGTGTGCCAGTTAGACCATTGCGTCCTTCACCACTGGCATTACCGACCCATACTCCCACCGTATAAAGCGGGGTAATCCCAATGGCCCACGCGTCACGATGTCCATAGCTAGTGCCGGTTTTCCACGCTACCCGCTGACTACTGCTGAATTTTTCCCAATAACCTTCATCACCCGGACGCGCTACCTCAATCAATGCTTCGACCGTCAGCCAAGCACTCGCAGTGGAGAGGCTGACAATACGCTCGGTTTCGGTGGCTTGACTGGCTAATACTTTAGCGCGTTGCCAATGGCGGGGGGTGGTATAGGGTTCTTGAGCGGCTAAATAGGCTAAATTAGCATAGAGATGGGTAATCTCCCAAAGTGAACCCTCCGCCCCCCCTAAGATGAGGCTTAGACCATAATCCCGTGCAGGACGCTTGAGGTATTGCATACCGATTTGTTGTAACAGAATTTGAAACGGTTGTACCCCGTATTGGCTCAGCATATTCACGGCTGGAATATTGAGCGAGCGAGCCAATGCCTCATGGGCAGGCACGGCACCTCGATAGGCACGATCATAGTTTTGCGGGGTAAAGCCGGTATAGCTAATCGGAACATCAGCAATCAGCGAGTCCGGTACAATCAGACCTTGCTCTAGCATAGCGGCAAATAAGAGCGGTTTTAGGGTACTGCCAGTGCTGCGGGGGCGTTGAATTAGATCTATGGCATAGCCATCTGTTTGGGGGTTAATACTAGGACGATTACCCTGATAGGCACGTACCTCAAAGGTTTTATTATCAATGACTAACACCGCCAGATTATTAATACCCTCTAGTGCCAATTGCTCACCCGTGCGTTGAGTTAGGTTTTGGAGCTGTTGCTGGAGTACACCATCAATGGTGGTATGGAAGCGTTGTCCCTCACGTTGTTTGAGCGCTAAGGTATCTAATAAATGCGGGGCTAAACGTGGTAGGGCATGGGGAGCATCGGGTAAGGGTTCTGCCACTGCGAGTTTGTAGTCGAGTTCGCTTAGGTAGTGTTGTTCATGAAGTCTTTTTAAGAGCGCATTGCGTTTGTTTAAGAGACGCTGACGATTACGGCTTAAATGTACTAGTGCGGGATTATTGGGTAATACTGCAAGCATGGCACTTTCTGCCCATGATAATTGAGCAGGATCACGTCCAAAATAGCGCCAAGCTGCAGCCTCAAGCCCTACCACATTACCCCCAAAGGGAGCGTGACTGGCGTAGAGCTTTAAAATAGCGGCTTTATCTAGGCGACTTTCTAGCCGTAAAGCGCGTGCCATTTCCATGACTTTTTCACCTAAAGTACGCGCTGGATTATGACGCGAGAGGCGAATAACTTGCATGGTTAGCGTACTGCCACCACTAACCACCCGGCGTTGACGCAGATTAAGATAAGCCGCACGCAGTAATGCCACAGGATCAACCCCCCAATGCGTATTAAAGCGTTTATCCTCAAAGAGAGTAATCGCGGTGGCAAACTTCTCCGGTACTTGATCAATATCGGGAAAGCGCCATTGTTCATCCTCAGCAATTTGGGCACTTAAGAGCTTGCCATGGCGATCTAGTACTACATTGGAGGTGGGAGCGGCAAAGAGTTCATCCGGCACGGCAAGCCAATACCACCACGCACTAAACCCTAGAAATAATACGATTAAGGTAGGTAGTACCATTAACCCATAATAGCGGCGTATAGGTTGGTGATTCTGAGCTTCTGGGGATAGATGAGTCATGATGATTTGCAATAGGGCAGAAAGTGGCTCGTGCCTAAAACAGCACGAGCACTTTATTAACAAGCCAGTCTACTTTCTGTTAAGCCTCCTTGCGCCTAATTAGTCGCTGCTGGAGCCGCTGGTGTAGTAGTACTAGCCGGGGTTGTAGTAGACGGTGCGGGGGTGGGTACACTAGCAGGTGCAGTAACCGTTTTCACAATTTGCACTGCTAATCCTGCTGTACGTCCACGCTTATTAGGCTCATACATGACCTCAGCACTCACCGCTGGGAAATAATAGTCACCTAAAAAGGCGGCATTAATCGGTATAGTCACCGTTTTCTTGCCATCCGCTTTTAGATCAAAGTAACTCAATACCCGATCATCCCGCACCTCTTGATAGCTTAGCCCTGCCTTTGCCGCCTCCGCAGGTGTACCAATTTCCACCCCAGAGGGGACTAGAGTGCTCAGTGCCACCCGTTTTACCGCTTTAGGTGTACTATTCGTGACTTGTACCACGACGTTATAGTCCTGACCTTGAGCTAATTGCACTGGGGTAGCACTCATAGTTTGACTACTCCATACCACTTGTTTGGCGCTATTCACAATCTCCATCTGTAAGGTTAGCCCCTTGCTTTCAGGCGCTTCATTACCCGCTGCAGCAATGCCTTTGGTATAAACCGTGGCATAGAGCTTATGATCGCCCTCATTGCGTAGCTCGATTTTGAAAGGCGCATCAGCAGTGGCTAGGCGTTGGCTGATAATCGATTGGGTGCTAGTTAAGGCCATTGCCGCCGCACCCTCTATGCCTAGTTGCGCTTTAATACTTTGCCCCGATTGCGCTAGATAATGGGCAATGGACATTAAAGCCCAGGAGAGGTCTTGGGTATTGGCATTATCCGCAATCGCTAATTCAATCGCCATTTGCTGAATTAAAGCATCCGCATCTTGCGTTTTATTGAGCGCTAATAGGGTCTCTAATTGAATCCCTAAATTGCCCAATTTACCGCTAAAGGTTTGCTCTGGGGTCGGCGTAGGCGCTTGAGCCGCATTTAAGCCTTGAGTGAGTTGGGTCGCAGCTTCTGCTTGACCGACTTGCTGATAGGCCGCAGCTAATAACCACCGCGCTTGCGTATTGGCTTTGCCCGACTCACGCAAACGATTCATAGCGCCTAATTGCGGTTTACCACCGAGTGCCAAGACATATAAACGATAGGCTTGGATATGGCTGCTATCTTCATTAGGCGTCGAGGAAGCACTCCATTCTTGCGCTTGATTGGCCTGATATAATAACCAGCTTGAGAGCAAGGTTGTCGGTACGGCATAGCCTTGTTTTTGCGCTTCAATCAGGAAATTACCCGCATAGATACTGGCCCAAGCATTCGCCTCGTTGGAACCCGGCCAATACATTAAATTACCACTCGCCGCTTGATAGCTCCCCATTTTATCAATCGCATGTTTAATATGGCGTTCGACTTTTTGCTGCTGTTCAGGTGGCAACTGCAATAGCTTAGGTAAATACAATTGTGGGAAAGCAGAAGAGGTGGTTTGCTCTAAGCAACCATGCGGATAGTTGATTAAATAATCCAGATGTTGATCCAGATTCAGCCCCGGCAGTGCAGACACTTCTAAAGTGCTTTGATTTGTACCGGCTAAGCCGTGTGGGGTAATGCTAGTTGACCACGTATTTTGTGGATCAATAGTGGACATCACGGAGCGAATACTCGGTAGATTAGGGGCTTGCACTGCAATATCAACCTCTTGCTGACTGGTTTCAGCTCCACTGCTGGCAATAAATTGCAGCTTACCCATCATCGGAATATTACCCGTTTTGACTGGTACAGAAATAACCTTTTCACCCGGCTCAGCAAAGTCCACTGTGGTGGTAGGCGTTGGGAAAGAAGCAAAGGCGTTATTACCTTTGACTTCAATGGTGACTTGTTTCACCTCCGGTTTGCCCACAAAGATGGTCAGCGGTACTTGAACCGTTTCATTGGTTTTAAGGGTACGCGGGAGTGAGGACAATAACATCACCGGTTGACGCACAAAGATGGGCTTTTCGGCTTTACCATAGGCTTGATCTTGTGCAGCGACTAGCATCACTCGCACCGCCCCTAAGTAAGGCGGTAATTCTACCGTATGCTCTTTGGTTTGCCCTGCATCTAGGGTAAAGGCTCCTAAGAATTTCACCACTGGAGGGAAGCGTTTCGGTTTATTAGCCGCATCATCAATTTGAGCCTCATCACCCCCACCGAGGGCTAACATACGCTCTAATTGACCACCATAAGCACCAATCACATCATCAAATAGATCCCAGGTTTTAATCCCCAAAGCTTCTTTACGATAGAAGGATTTATGCAAATCGGGGGTCTCAAAACGCGTGAGTCCCAGTAAGCCTTCATCCACTACCGCAAGGGTATAGGTCATAGCTTTGCCGTTTTGCTCGCTCACAGTAAACGTTTGTGGCGTGGTCGGTTTCCATTCCTCTGCTGCGGTAATTACTGGTTGTAGCAGGGTGCTAGGATTCTCTACTTTTAAGGGAATAATGCCATACAGACGAATAGGGCGATCATTGTCTTTGTTTTGATGCGGTTGCAGTAGGGTAATACTCACATAGACATTGGGTGCCATTTTATCAGTAATGGGAATCTCGACTTGAGTACGATCACCAGTGAGTTCTAGCCAGCGTTGGTCAAGGATTTGCGAGCTATTTTCAACGGTGAGGAGTGCCCGCCCTTTAGTAGCTTCGGGGAGTTGAATTTTAGCGGTTTCACCAACTTTATAAGCATCTTTGTCACTAGCAAAGCGCAACATGGCAGCCGCACCAGAGCCTTCTTCCTGCGCACGACCTGCCCAACCCGGCCAATCCACATACAGGGTCTTGCCGGTGCAGTGTTTACCTGTGAGATCACAGGCACGAATTAAATAACGTCCCCAATCAGGGTAGTTAATTTGGAAGTTCCAAGTACCTTGTCCATTAGTGGTACTAATCACTTTTTGCTGTAGTTTACTGCTATGGCTAGAGTCAGAATATTCCGCTAAGGATTCAGGGGTTTTATCCCACCACCATTTCCACTCGATTTTATATAGCGTGACTTCGACTTGAGAGAGGGAGACGTCTTTGCCTTCAGCATTCACACTGGCAATGTCGATGGTGTGTGGGGTATCGGTTAATAGCATCCCGCGCTCAGCATCCCCTTTAGGGGCTTTAATACCGACATAGTTTTCAAAGGGATAATAATCCATGTCTTGCTTAGTGATACTAAAACCACCGCCTTCTTCATGGACGCGGCTGGTAAACCAAGCACTTAACATACCGGGGGCGGGTTCTTTGGGTTGGAAAGACTTATTAAAAGTTAAATAGCCCTCCGCATCTAAACGCCCCTCGACTAGCTGCTGATCTTCGCTGTCTAAGCTACGGGTAGGATCATCAAAGGTATAATCATTAAAACGCCCAAATTGCGTGGTCTTTTCCCGTAAGCGTACACTCACATCAGCCTTTAGATTACTTGCTTTGCCTCCATGTAACCATTGGGCAAAGAGCTTAGCATCCGGTAGCGGCTTATAGCCATAGAGCATATCGGTGCCATAGCTTAAGTCAATTTTGAGGCGATTCGGGCGTATGGTTTCGACTTTAATGCTCTTATCAAAGGTGCTCGCGCCTAAATTAGCTTTGACTAACCAATTACCCGTAGGATCAGACTCATCCGTCTGTAGGGTAAAAGTATAGAAGGGGCCAGTAGGGGTTCTATTGGTTTGCACCTGTTTGACTTTACCCATAGGGTCAATCAGTTGCACAGTTACCGGGTGATTGCTGGGTAAGGTTTTTGCGCGGTCTTGCAGCGCAAAGGTCATATAAATATTATCGCCCGGACGCCAAACACCGCGCTCACCAAAGAGCACGCCTTTCAAGCCTTTTTGCAGCTTTTCGCCACCGACATCAAATTGACTAATAGAGAGGGCGCTATTAGCATTGAGTTTGAGATAGCCGGTATCAGTGCCTTGTTTAGCAACCAGTAAAAAAGGTGTACTTGGCGTTTGAATGGTGGCAAAGCCTTTATCATCCGTCGTGGCAGTACCTAAACTACGCCCTTGGTAATTATGAATAGTGAGTTCTACACCTGCTGCCGGATTCGCAGTACGCAGATCGGTTACAATCACATGGATTAAGCCATTATCTTCTTGTTTAGCCATTAACCCTAAATTGCTAGCCAGAAAATTTTGCCCACTTTTAGTCTTCTCATCGTTGTAATAGTAATAACTATCATTGCAAGGATTATTACGCTGATCCCAATCGTATTCTTGTTCGCCACTAGCATTGGCATAGTAATCTGCAATACCATCCCAACCACTAGCCGCACGCTCACCATCATCCTCATAATTTTTCAAAGGCGCATCGGTTTTGGTCGGCGCTGCTGTGCTAGGTGGGCATTGAAAAGTGGAATGACGGCGGTCAATGGATAATTCTAAACGATATAAAGTACCGGGTTTCGTTTTAAGTAATTGAGTCGCATCTAAGGTAAAACGATTCCATTGATTAGGGTTAGCCATTTGCACAGGAATGGTTTTGCGCCATAAATAGCGTCCTACTCTGCCCGTATTATCGTTACCATGGATATCATTGACTTGTAAGAATTGGGGGACATTATCGGGGTAAATTTCAAAGGCAGTAACTTGTACGGCATTAGCCGCTTGTACTTCAATAGGAATTTCTAGGGTTTGATTATCCGGTAAAATACTGCCTTTACCAACAAAGCGTACCATGGGTTTAGGGGGTTCTAAACGAATCGTTTCTACGAGAGTCGCGGGTAGTTTACCTAAACTGGCATTCGCGGCTTGAATACCGGAGTTAATAATCAGTTTATGCTCACCGGGTTCTATATCATCACTAGGATAGACTGAAATACGATTACCAATAATTTGGGTGCGGATTTTATCACTATCGAGCTGTACTAATCCGGTTAAATCTTGGCTTGGATTTAATAAGTCGGAAAAGGTGACGCTAATATAGGGCTTGCTATTATCCGTTTCGGTTTGAATGCGGGTAATATTGAAAGTTTTCTGGCTAGGAATAGCAACGGTTTTTTGTCCTTTCGCCTGAGTCCCAGTCGCATTAAGTCCTGCTCCATCCCAAGCCAGTGCTAATTCAGTAGCAAAGGTTTCGCGTGGAATCGCATTAACTGTAAAACGATGTTCAGTAGCTGCGCCATTATGTTCCCAGCTAATAGGTAATGTTTTATTTTGTACGGTGGCTTGTAATATTTTTTCAACCGTTAAATCTTCCGCGTAGTCTGAGGTATAAACCGTGCCATTGAGTTGCATTTGATTTTGAAATTGGGTGCTAGGTACTAAGCCATCGGTTTGCACATCTAACTCTAATGCTGGTGTTTTGAAACTCATTTCCATCGGAGCAAGCTCCGCAGGAATATTCAATAAGCCCGCTGGTTTTAAAGCAACGGTATAGATTTGAGCGGAATTTAATGCTTTATCAGGGGTAAAGGTAATGCTACTTGTGGTATCAAAGGTCGCTTTACCTGCAACGGTAGGACTAAGACTGAGATAGGTATCAGCGGTTTTACCCACTTGATCTTCAGCGATAATAGGCTGGCGGAAGGTGATTAAAATCGGTGTAGTACGGCTCAAAATACCTTGTGGATAGGTTTTGACCCATTCCGCCCAAGGCTTAAGGCCAGAGGCATTGGCGGGAGTTGAGCTACTAGAGGCAGCAGTTGCAACATTCGCAATCACTTCATTCGTAGTAGAGGTCGCATTAGAGGTTTTAGTGTCATCCTGACAACCCACCACTAGACTAGTTAAGGCTAGTAGCAAGAGCAGTCGATGCAACCAAAATCGAGAAATTATTCTAGTATTCATGTGGGCATTCCTCCCAGAATTCGCTAAGCAAGTCGGAAAGCAGAGTTTTTCATTCCATAGTCTAATTAATGACTAAGTTATTTATGAATAGTTCATACGAAAATAGGGCGCAAGTACAGTTAAAATAGCATGATATAGACAAGTCTGTATAGGGTTTAAGAGTCATTGTAAAAGGTTTTATGCTTGAATAAAATGAGGCTAATAATTTGATTTATAATGTAATTGCGATTTAGTAATACGGCTTTTTTCAGGCCACTATAAATAAAGGGAGTTAATAATTAAATTAACTCCCTTTACCTAGATAAAGCTATTTAACGAGTTATTTCTTACCGTTAGAGTCTTTATCATCGAGGCGTTGCATACCTTCCTCGATCTTATGAACCGCCTTTTGAGCCAAACCCCGTGCCTTATCTAAGAAACTCATGCCTTGCTTAAAGCCTTGTTCGCTTAAATGCTCGGCTTTTTTGACTAAGTCAGGGTTTTTATCGGCAAAATCATGCAGCGCTGTTTTTGCCTTACCTAATAGCTCCTCACCCTTAGCGACTAAATCATTGGGCGTTTCAGTCGTTTTATTAGGATTGGAGGAGAGATGTACACTGACTGTAGGCATTTCATTAGGTGTAACAGGTGCCTTAGTTGGCTGTACATGGTTAGGATTGATGTGGAAACTCGGTAGATCAGGACTAAAGATTTTTTTATCTTGTCCTGAGATTTCGGTAGTAGCAGTCTTCGTATCCACAGAAGGAGTACTAGAGCTATGAAGAGCTGTTACTTTTTCATCAACTACTTCAACCACATTGCCAGCTTTATCCACTATAGCCGTTGTAGTCAGCATGACTAGCTCATCAGTAGTATCTTTTGCCTTCGCTACTTCAATTTCAATCGGAGTATCGTTAGCATCAGCTACTTTTCTGTCTACCTCATGTGCTAGATTTTTGGCTTTATCAGCTACAATTTTGCCTGCATCAACCGCCGCTTCTTTAGCATCTACAAGTTTATCGCCTGTTTTGTTGGCTAAGTCAGCCGCTTTCTCTGCAACCGTGTCTTTAGCCTCAACCACTTTGTGAGCGAGAGTAGAGCCTAATCCCAGCGTAACCGCACCCGCAGAGGTTAAACCCGCTTTGAGTGAGCCAGAAGAGTCCTCAACCTTAGCAACAGCCGCATCAGTGCTATCAACTACCGCCTCTTTAGCAGCCGCGAGTTTATCACCAGCCGTTTCAGCTAAATGTTTAGCTTTATCTGCAATAGTGTGGCCTACATTCGCAAGTTTATCACCGCTAGCATCGGCTAAATGTTTAGCTTTATCCGCGAGAGTATGACCTGCATCTGTAAGGGTATGTTGGGTATCAGCCGTTAATTCAACCGTCGCGTCCTTAGCCTCCACTAATTTATCACCCGTAGTTTCAGCTAAGTGTTTAGCTTTATCTACGATAGTGTGACCCGCATCAGTGAGAGTGTGTTTAGCGTCGGCAAGCTTATCACCTGTTGCATCGGCTAAGTCAGCAGTTTTTTCTACTACTGCATCTTTAGCTTCAACCACTTTGTGAGCAAGAGTAGAGCCCAGTCCAAGAGTAGCGGCTCCAGCAGAAGCTAAGCCAGTTTTGAGTGAGCCAAGGAGTGAACCAGAACTGTCCTCAACCTTATCTACGGTCATGCCTGTAGTGTCAATGACTGCATCTGTGGTATCAATTACCACATCTTTCGCGCCAACCAGTTTACCTTCCGCCGAGTCAGCTAGATGTTTAGCTTTATCTACGATAGTGTGACCGGCATCAGCGAGGGTGTGTTTAGCGTCGGCAAGCTTATCACCTGTCGCATCAGCTAGATCAGCCGTTTTTTCTACTACGGCATCTTTAGCTTCAACCACTTTATGAGCGAGAGTTGAGCCTAATCCAAGAGTAGCCGCTCCAGCAGAAGCTAAACCCGCTTTGATTGAGCCGGAAGAGTCCTCAACTTTAGCCACGGCGGCGTCAGTACTATCTGCTACTGCATCTTTCGCATCAACCAGTTTATCCTTAGCCGAGTCAGCTAAATGCTTAGCTTTATCTGCTAGGGTATGCCCCGCATCTGCAAAAGTATGTTTAGTCTCTTCCGCTAATTTAGCGGCCGCATTCTTCGCATCTGCCAATTTATCACTAGTCGCATCGGCTAAGTGTTTAGCCTTATCTTCGAGGGTATGTTTAGCATCGGCAAGCTTATCACCTGTGGCATCGGCTAAGTCAGCGGTTTTGTCCACTACCGCGTCTTTAGCTTCAACCACTTTGTGAGCGAGAGTAGAACCCAGTCCAAGCGTAGCGGCTCCAGCAGAGGCTAAGCCAGTTTTGAGTGAGCCGAGGAGTGAACCAGAACTATCCTCAACCTTATCTACGGTCATGCCTGTAGTGTCAATGACTGCATCTGTGGTATCAATTACCGCATCTTTCGCACCAATAAGTTTACCTTCCGCCGAGTCAGCTAGATGTTTAGCTTTATCTGCGAGGGTGTGACCCGCATCTGCAACAGTATGTTTAGTATCTACGGCTAATTTAACAGTAGCATCCTTGGCCTCTGCCAATTTATCACCCGTTGCATCAGCTAGATCAGCGGTTTTTTCTACTACGGCATCTTTAGCATCAACCACTTTGTGAACAAGGGCAGACCCGAGTCCGATAGTGACTGCACCGGCTGAAGCTAAACCCGCTTTAAGTGAGCCAGAAGCATCCTCAACCTTACCTACAGTAGCGTCAGTGCTATCAACTACAGCCTCTTTCGCATCGACCAGCTTATCCTTTGCAACATCAACTAAGTGTTTAGCCTTATCTGCGAGGGTATGACCGGCATCTGCGAGAGTGTGTGTAGCATCCGCCAGTTTAGCGCCAGTGGCATCGGCTAGGTCAGTGGTTTTCTCAACTAATGTATCTTTCGCCTCAATGACTTTGTGAGTAAGGGGAGATGCATCTAGTTCAGTAGATAGTTCTTTCGCTTTGAAGTGTGCCCAATAGGGGATGCCATCAGGAGTCTCTTTGGCTGTGAAGTGTGCCCAATAGGGAATGCCATCAGGAGTGTCCTTAGCCGTAAAATGTGCCCAATAGGGGATGCCATCTGGGGTATCTTTGGCTTTGAAATGTGCCCAATACGGAACACCATCAGGCGTTTCTTTTGCAGGAGTATGTGCCCAAGCAGGTATAGCTGCTTCGGTAATGGCAACAGTCTCCTCAACCACAGGGGATTGCACTAACCAATCTGGTGTATCCATACTGGGTGCGCTAATACCTACCGCCCCACGAGTGACATTGGGTATTGCAGGTGTTGTGATATCAGCCGGTGCTACATCTACCTTAAGGCTAGGTGCCTCAAAATTAACATCCGGTAGTTGAATATCACTGCCGCCCATATCAGGCGTATTGACCTCTAAATCAATTTTATGCCCAGTTAAATTGGGAAGTTCTACCTCAACCTTGGGCTTATTTAATGAAAGATCCGGTACATTAACCCCCACCTCTGGCATATCTAGCGCCAGCTCAGGTACAGCAGGAGCCTCAATCTTAGGTGCTTTAATATCCAGATTAATATTAGTAGCAGGCGTTTCTTTATCCGCTAGTAATTTACTACCAATACCGACGACCGCTGCACCACCTGTAGCCAAAGCTACTTTAGATAAAGCATCAGTGCTTAGTTTGGGTTGTCTTACCTCTGTCTTAGGTAATTCAAGTTCACTAGTAAAGGTATTAACCGCTACCTTAGGTGCATCAATATTTAGCTCAGGTTTCAGGTCTGTATTGAGTTTAACTGCATCGGTTGTAATCCCACGGCTAGCAGGTGAGGGCGTGCGTTGATCATTAGTGACCACACGAGCATTGCTGACCGTAGATAAACGAGTTTTTTCTGCATCCGCTGCTGCATTCGCTTTAATAGTCGATGAGGTATTACTCAGGTTATAGGGGTTGGTGGTGGAGGTCGTATCCTCAATAGTCACTATTTTTTTGCTACGGCAAAAGAGACTGACTAACCAGCGACCAATTAAATAACCCAGTAATAGAGCAGCTAATAACAGAGCTAAGGACTCAAGATGAAAGAAGTTAAAGTTCATGAACGCTCTCCACGCCGTTTACGAGGGAAGAACCAGCCTAAAATAAGGCCGAATATGAAGGCTAGCAGTAGCCAAGGCCACAAATTAACTAATAAGTAGTGCATCGTGTAGTCCTATTTATTTGAGTTTAAATTCAATACGACGGTTTTGGGCGCGACCTTCAGCAGTCAAATTAGACGCAACAGGACGGGATTCACCATAGCCTTTAACAGTTAACAGTGTAGTAGCAACACCTTTCTTGACTAAGTATTGTTTAACAGCGCCAGCACGTTGCTCGCTCAACTGTTGATTGTATTTATCATTACCATCACTATCGGTATGCCCGCCAACTTCTACCTTCAGATTACCTAATGTACCAGCACACTCTTTAGCAATAGTGGCTAGGGTATCTAATAGAGGATAGCTACCTGGAGTAATGACAGCTTTATTGACACTAAACTGAATAGTGGTGTCTTTCACTTCTTGGCTAAAGCGGTTTTGGCAAGTTTGTTGTTTATCATCCAGCACTACTACAGGCTCTGGGTCTGGAGTAACAGCAGGGGTCGCTGTCGTGGGGGATAATACTTGAGCTGTATTAGTAGTTGAGCTAGGTGTAGAGGCTGAAGCTTCTGGTGAAGCGGGTTTGCCTGTGGTGGGGGATAACGCTTGAGTGGTATTAGTAGTTGAGCTAGGTGTAGAGGCTGAAGTTGCTGATGGAGCTGGCTCTGCTGCGGGGGCAGGAGCGGTTACAACCGTATTTTCTTCAGGTGTAGAGGTATTAGTAGTATTAGTAGTAGGCGCTTCTGCTGTTGTAGTGGCTGTTGCCGGAGCAGCAGTAGTGCTAGTTGCTTCTGTTGAGGTAGATGAATTGACATTACCCTGTACAGTAGTGGTAGGCACTGTGGCCTGTGTGGTGGGTTCGGGTTCGGTACTAGTTTCAGGAACACCTGCTGCTAGCGTGCTCTCAGGCGTATCCGTCATGCTGCTAGTAACAGTCGTTGTTGTCGCATCTGTTGGCGTGCTAGTTGTAGTATCCATTGATGCAGTAGTATCAGAGTTGGCATCAGATGTACCGGCTGCAATTAAACCAGAAGCCGTTCCAACGGCTAAAGTACCTGTGGTAGCAGCAGTAGTACTACTAGCAACAGGAGGAGGGGGAACCATGGGATCGCCAGCAACTTTTAGGCCTGCTGCATCGACTGTTCTTACCCCATATAAGTTTTGAACATTACGGATGGCGGTTTGGCGGCTAGTCTCATCAGGGGCAACACCCGAAAGATAAACATCACGTCCCCGTTGGTTGACAACAGGTTTTACCCAATCATAACCCGATTGCTCCAGAACAGTGGTCGAGCGCTCCGTTAGGTCTTGCTCAATCGGCCTTTGTTTATTGGCAATCATCCCAAGATAGAGCAATCCTGTGCCTAACAGGGCTAGTAACCACCACCAAAGCGCGGGTAGACCCCCGCAACAGCATTTACGTTGTTCAGTTTTCATAGCTTAAAGACTACCTTATCTATTTTTAGGAGGATGAAACACGACCATAGAGTAAACCATTGGGCTTGGATTTTTTGACTCTCGTTGACTCTTCGGTCGTATAGTTATGCCGTTGTGTTCACTAACTCATTAAATAATGAGGTTTATGGATTTAATTGTAATCAAGATTAGTCAATTTGACGTACTTAACCTCAGTTTATTTATATTTATGAAAGCTATAATAATTGATGATCAGTGCTCGCTGGTATTTTAAACACTAAATGCGCTAAGGGGCAGATAAATTTTGCGATACAGTGTGATTTTTTAAAACACCCAGTGCAATAATCACATAAGCTGTGAAGCTTCGATGCTTCAGCGGCCTATCCAGCATCTTAAGATGGGGAAGTTTATTCTATAGAGTTTAGCCTCTCATCCATGCTAAGACGAGAGGTTGATGAGTTGCTTAACACCACATCTAATTTTGAGCGTTATTCAGCCTCACCGCGTGCAGCCGTCGGTCTAACCACATCGCCTGCATTATTGCCAGTGAAACGATTGAAATTAGCAAAATTCACGTCAAAAATATTAGTTACTTCATAAAGTTGATAAGTCTTATCACCTTTTTTCGCTAGTGTGCCGTCTAAGCGCTCTAATACTCCACTACCCTCTAAACCTGAGGAGGTGCGTTTTTTACCATCACCATCAGCGGTTTGTCCCCACAGACCATGAGGCATGACACCATCAGCCGCTACATTGGAGCTAGCAAATTTAACATCTAGATACCCACCCCGTGCCTTTTGGGCGATAAAGGTGAGATCATATTCCCCTGCTTTGACTTTAACGGAGTTGCCTTTTTTCGTAATGGCACCATTTAGATAAGTACCATCTTTCTCTTCTTTACCATTAATCATGAGCTTGCCGGTTTTATCAAAGGCGATTTTGTCATTGCCGATGGTGAGACCGTAATCCTGCATTAAATTCGTTTTAAAGGTAGAGTTGAGTTGAATACCTTTATCACTCAGAAGATTATAGATTTTGCCGTCATCGCCTCTGATATTATAGGTCTCGCCCTCGGCTCCTTTAAAGTGAGGATCACCCCAGACTTGTGAGCCATTATTGACAGGAACAACTCTGCCACCCGTAGTCGTGGTCGTACCGCGTCCTGTAGTCGTTGCAGTGCCACCACCAGTAGTTGTTGCTGTACCCCCCGTAGTGGTGCTTGCAGTCCCGCCAGTAGTGGTGGTAGTTCCTCCGAGGCCACCTAAGAGTCCCCCCAGCAGATTGCCACCTGTAGCGGCTGTACCACGTGAGTTACCCATGAGTTGTTGCAGCATTTGCATAATGATAGCGAGTAGATTGCTGGAGTTAGTACCCTGAAGAGCATTACTAGCTCCACCCCAGTTTAGGTTAGTTCCTTGACTAGAGGGGTGTTGTACGGCAGTGCCACCAGCAAAGTGATGAGTAGATTGAGTATTAGAGAGGTTATTTAGATTTAGCATTTTTTAGCTCGATTGAATGGATTGATTAGCCGTAGATATATCAAGCTCAGAGAAAATGCTGCTTACGATTTTAAGCAGCATTTTTCTAGTGAATCGATTAGGACGCTTCACCGCTTGCAGCAGCTGGTCTAACCACATCACCACCGTTATTGCCCCAGAAGTGGTTGAAATTCTCGAAGTTTACATCGAAAAGACTACCTACTTCGTAAAGCTTATAGGTTTTATCCCCTGCCTTAGCCATAGTACCATCTAAACGCTCAATGGCTCCGCTACCATCGGTATCGGTTCCAGTACGTTTTTTACCATCACCATCTGCTGTTTGTCCCCATAGACCATGAGGCATAACACCATCAGCCGCAACGTTGGCGCTAGCAAATTTAACATCCATGTAACTAGTGTTATTGATGAGAGAGAGGTTATATTCCCCGGCTTTAACTTTTACGGTATTACCTTTCTTTTCTACCATGCCATCTAAATATTTGCCGTCTTCTTTTTGCTCCTCACCGTTAATCTTGAGTTTTCCAGCTTTATCAAAGGAGATTTCATTATCCCCCACGACTAAACCATAATCCTGCATGAGGTTACCTTTAAAGGTAGAGTTGAGCTGAATACCTTTGTCACTCAGGAGATTATAGATTTTATCGTTATCACCTTTAACATCATAGGTATCACCTTCAGCACCCACAAAGTGTGGGTCACCCCATACGGTTGCGCCATTATTAACAGTGACAGGATCAGGAACAGTAATAGGGGTTGGTCTTCCACCGGCTGTAACATTACCACCACCATTAGCAACACCGCCGCCGTTAACAGTGGCACCACCGTTAGCAACACCGCCGCCGTTAACCGCACCACCGCCATTAGCAATACCACCTAATAGACCACCAAGAAGATTGCCACCAGCAGCATTACCTTGATTACCCATGAGTTGTTGTAACAATTGCATAATCATGGCTAATAGGTTGTTGGTATTAAGGTTTTGCGTATTACCTGCTCCGCCAAAGTTGAAGTTTTGGCCTTGAGTGGAAGGTTGTTGTACAGCGCCACCAAAGTTGAAGTTTTGACCTTGAGTAGCAGGTTGTTGTACCGAAGTACCACCGGCGAGGTTATGAGTAGATTGGGTATTAGTAAGATTGTTTAGATTTAACATCTTATTGCTCGATTTAATAGGTTAGTTGATCAACGAAGGGATGTATCTGTATCAGACACAGAGAAAAGGCTACTTATGCGTATAAGTAGCCTGCTCCTAATGAGTGGATTAGGCAGCTTCACCTGTTGCGATAGTAGGTCTAGCCACTTCGCCACCGGTGTCACCCCAGAAGCGGTTGAAGTTCTCGAAGTTCACATCGAAAAGACTACCTACTTCATAGAGTTGGTAAGTTTTATCACCTTTCTTAGCCATGCTTCCGTCTAAGCGCTCAATCGCTCCAGTACCATCAAAATCAGTTCCGGTACGTTTTTTACCATCACCGTCAGCCGTTTGACCCCATAGACCGTGTGGCATAACACCATCAGCCGCAACGTTGGCACTAGCAAATTTAACGTCCATATAGCTGCCTTGGGTGAGAAGAGTGAGGTTATACTCACCGGCTTTGACTTTTACGGTCTTACCTTTCTTTTCCACCATACCATCTAAATATTTGCCATCTTCTTTTTGCTCTTCACCATTAATCAGGAGTTTTCCGGCTTTATCAAAGGAGATTTCATTATCGCCAATGACTAAACCATAATCCTGCATCAGGTTACCTTTAAAGGTAGAGTTAAGTTGAATACCTTTATCACTTAATAGGTTATAAACTTTACCCTCATCACCTTTAACGTTATAGGTATCACCTTCAGCTCCAGTGAAGTGTGGGTCGCCCCAAACTTGTGCGCCAGTACCTACTGTAACAGGATCAGGAACAGTAATAGGGGTTGGTCTTCCACCGGCTGTAACATTACCACCACCGTTAGCAACACCGCCGCCGTTAACAGTAGCACCACCATTAGCAACACCGCCGCCGTTAACAGTAGCGCCACCGCCATTAGCAATACCACCTAATAGGCCACCAAGAAGATTGCCACCAGCGGCATTGCCTTGATTACCCATGAGTTGTTGCAGCAATTGCATAATCATGGCTAATAGGTTGTTGCTATTAAGATTTTGCGTATTACCCGTTCCACCAAAGTTGAGGTTTTGGCCTTGAGTAGCAGGTTGTTGTACTGCACCACCAAAGTTGAAGTTTTGACCTTGAGTAGCAGGTTGTTGTACCGAAGTACCACCAGCAAGGTTATGAGTACTAGTTAGGTTGGGATTTAAGTTTAACATTTTCTAGCTCTATTGGATATTTTGGTTAATAATGGGGGGATTATTAGGTTTAGAGAAAGCACAGCAAACACGTCAACATTTTCCCTAAAATCTAGACTCTAACTATGCAGAGAGGTTTGATAGGAGTCAGTTTTGTTAAAGATTATAGGGAGCATTTTCCTGACGAGTGAAATAGAGCCGAGAGATAAAAAGAGGTAAATATTAGGGTATTATTTTTTTATTATTCATCAATAAAATATGCTTATAAATGCTTGCGGCTAGCTGAAGATTTGCTGTAGAATTAAGGAATAACTTTCCTATCCATTACAGTGAGCGCTATAAACAATCTTTCTTTTCTGAGATAAGAACTTATTACTCTAGTAAACCCAGTTACAGGTTAATAAATAAAAATTTCGAGAGTAGCTAAGGAAGTATTCGTCAAAAGTCCCTCGGATGGGTGCTCAGAAGTGCTATTAATTTTAGCGTTATGGGGGTAGGGACGATCTTACTCGATATATAAATCATCAAAACTTCTCACTAAATCAGTTATATAAGTTGCTATAGAGAGTGATGTGAGAGTAATAGCTGCAGGTTTTACTCTTTTGGCTAAGTGACCGTGATCTGGTGAGTGTTTAGTAAAAATATAAACAATAATGATGAGGTGGCACCGTGTCTATAATAATGAATGCCCTAGAAAGAGCTGCTCGGCTCTTCCGGCATAAGCGCTGGCTAGATAAGCGGCGAGAACTAAATTATTTACTATTTGCGCTATTATTTTTGCAAGGATCTGCGGTACAAGCAGGGCCTGCTTTGAGTCCACCTATGACCATAGTACCTAGTACTATGGTGAATGAAACCGACTATGCGGGTTATCGAGGTGTTAATACCAACTTTGGTAGTGTCAATCTGGATAGTGTAGCAGTGGCTCCGAACGGGGTGATTGGTACGAGTGGTACCTTTGCTAGCTATCGAGGACAAGGTCAGTCGGGGCTATTCTTTCATGCACCCGACTTCACACCAGAACCCAGCTACAATAGCTATGCTTATAATTACTTTCTGGATACCTTAAGCAAAGTAACGGCGTTACGAGATAACAGCTTTTTATTTGCCGATTTTACGGGTGGGATAGGTGTTGATAGCGTGTGGAGAATTACACCAGACGGTACTCGCACTAAAATCAGCTCTACGTGGGGAAGTTTTACCTATATTTACAAAATGTTACAGCATCCGACCGATGATAATGTCGCGTATATTGTGATGCTGGGTGGTCTGTTTAAAATCATCAAAGTGAATCCAACAACCGGCGCTATAGATACCGGCTTCTCATTTGCTCATACGGGCGCGGGTATTGCTCAGTACCGTGATGTGATTTTCAATAAAGCCGGTAATCTAGTCGTCGCTCAGGATAGTTATCGCCCGCGTGAAGTGAATCCAACAACCGGAGCAGTTATCACTACCTACAGCGAAGTGCCTAGCTCCCAACCCACCGCAATGGCGCTACAAAGCGACGGAAAAATCGTGATGGTCGGGTATAACATGGCGATTACTAAGTCTGGAAAAACGTGGAACTATTTAGCACGTTTAAATGCCGATGGTACGGTAGATGATACCTTTACCGAGCATAAACTCAGCCGCACAGCATCCGGTGCTGATCTCGGAGCTGCAAGTGTTACTCGTGTGGTGGTGAATAATCGCGATGAGATTTATATCAGTGGTTCGTTTACCCATTTAACCAATGCTGAAGTTGCTATCGGAGCCATTGCCAAACTGAGCAAAGATGGTGTGTTGGATCAGGAATTCATTGGCAACTCGCATGGTGCGGGTGACAATAGTTCCGGTGGTTATGGGATTACTGAACTGAAGATTCAACCCGATGGTAAGTTGTTAATAGCAGGGTATTTGGCTGGCTACAACAATTTATACCATGCTGGTCTTGTGCGTCTGCATGGCAATGGTATTCCCGATACTCCTGTTAACAATAGCCCCGAAAACCTAGCCGCTTCGAGTGGTTTATCGATCAAAGACCCCAGTGTCATAGCCGCTGCCACCACAACCGCCCCGACCTCTCACAAGAAAGGTCTTAATGTTATGATTAGCCGTGGCAATATGCTTAATCATGCGGTGATGTACCGAGGTGGTGAACAGAGCCTTTATAACCAACCGGGTTATCAACCTGATTCTTATGGGCGCACTGATCAGCCCTTAATCAGCGGCAAGTATGATGTAACCCAATATGACGCTGCGGGGGATTTATTTTTCATCTATCGCGGCGGGCATGGCATACAAGCCTATAATAGGAATGGAACCTTAGCGTGGGAAAAACTCGGTTCAACCTTTGGGGGAGCTGATGCGAATGTCCCAACCGGAAAATATGCGGTGGCTAATAATGGTACTAGTATCCGGTTTTATAATTTTGATGGTACTAGTCCGGCTCTAGCCAGTGTAACTGCGAGCGTTTATGATGTTGCCTATACCCCATCAGGGAGCTATGTTTACGCCACTTATGGTACGGCGGGAGCCTATGCAGGAGCCTTTCGTAGTGTCATATTAACGCGTATTAATCCGACTACAGGTGCTAAAACCAATTACACGCTACCCGCGCAAACGGTAGAGTGGGGGGTGCCCTTGGTCAACTTCTATACTGAAACCGATTTTTACGTGACGGCTTTTGTATCCAATGGTAACGATGACTATTTATATAAATACAAACTAGTCGATGCCCTTGGTAAACCCGATCCATTGGGTACACCCGTACTCGATACCACCTTTGGTGAAGCCTCTAATCCAGGCTGGATGAATGTGCGTCGTGCGGGCGGTAATATGTGGGGCGGTAGTGGTTGGACAGTGGATGATCAGGGTAATGTCTATGTAACCGGCTATCAAAGTGGTGCGAATGACTATGGTGCTAATATTACCCGTATTGGCCCCGTCGGTGTTGATATACAAAACGATTTCATCTTAGTGGACTCTGTGGGAGATCAAGGAGCAGCAACAGGCTCCAATCATATCAACAATGTGAGTCTAGACTGGGGTGATGGCGTTCCTAATAGACCACCCGTGATCACCAGTAATGGTGGGGGCGATACGGCGAATATTAATGTTCTGGAAAATACTATCGCTGTGACTACCGTAACCGCGACCGATGCGGATAATGATGTGCTGACCTATACCATTACGGGTGGCGCAGATGCGGCTAAGTTCACGCTCGATCCTAATACCGGATTGCTAGTCTTTAATACCGCTCCAGACTATGAAAACCCCACCGATGTGGGTCTGGATAATAATTATGAAGTGCAAGTGACCGTATCCGATGGCAATGGCGGAACCGATGTACAAGATATCACCGTTACCGTCATCGATATCAATGAAATCCCCGTGATTACCAGCAATGGCGGCGGTGATAGTGCGAGTGTCACGATTCCAGAAAACACCACCGCAGTCACCACCGTAACCGCAATCGACCCAGATAATGATGTGCTGACGTATAGCATTAGTGGGGGTGTGGATGCGACGAAGTTTTCGATTAATCCTAGTACCGGGGTTCTAGTCTTTGTCATAGCACCAGACTATGAAAATCCTACCGATGTCGATGCGAATAATGCCTATGAAGTCCAAGTCAGTGTCTGGGATGGTAGAGGTGGAGCTGACGTACAAGACCTAACGGTTATTGTAACCGATGTAGCCGAAAACACACCTCCCATCATTACCAGCAATGGTGGAGGCGATAGTGCGAGTGTGACGATTCCAGAAAACACCACCGCAGTGACTACCGTAACCGCAACCGATGCGGATAATGATGTGCTGACCTACACCATTACCGGCGGGGCGGATGCGGCGAAGTTTACCTTAAATTCGAGTACGGGCGTATTAGTCTTTAATACCGCACCGGACTATGAAACCCCCACCGATGTGGGAGCGGATAATAACTATGAAGTGCAAGTGACCGTATCCGATGGTAAAGGCGGTACAGATGTACAAGACCTCACTATCACCGTAACCGATGTGCTTGAAAACATAGCACCTATTATCACCAGTAATGGTGGAGGCGATACCGCGAGTGTCACTATTCCAGAAAACACCACCGCAGTGACTACCGTAACCGCAACCGATGCAGATAATGATGTTCTCACCTACACCATTACCGGCGGGGCGGATGCGGCGAAATTTACCTTAGATCCGAGTAGCGGCGTATTAGTCTTTAATACCGCGCCTGATTATGAAAACCCCACCGATGTGGGAGCGGATAATAACTATGAAGTGCAAGTAACCGTATCTGATGGTAAAGGCGGTACCGATGTACAAGACCTCACCATCACGGTAACTGATGTGGCTGATGGTATTGTCATGTTACAAGTCAAAGGCTTCTTACAGGGACCTTTTAATAGCGAAACGCGTCTCATGCAAGACTCCTTACGCGCCTTAGGTCAGATTCCTACGGCTCAACCGTATAATGTAACACCTTTCAACTATACCGGCACAGAGCAGCTCAATAGCACCTTGCTCACCGTGACAGGTTTTGATGCGATTGTTGATTGGGTCTTAGTAGAGCTGCGTAGTGCAAGTAATCCCGCTACCCTTGTGGCGCGACAAGCAGCCCTATTGCAACGGGATGGTGATGTCATAACGGCAGACACGGGTTCAACCGACTTAAGCTTTAGTAGCATTACAGCGGGCGATTACTATGTCGTGTTACGGCATCGTAATCACTTAAGTGTGATGACCGCAGGGGTTATCACCTTAAGTCCGACACCGACTTTGGTTGATTTTACCTCGCCGGCGACCGCTACTTATGGGAATAACCCACGCTTAATCAGTGACGTCGCCTTAATGTGGTCAGGAGATGATAATAAGAGTAACCAAGTGATTGCCAATGGTCCTAGTAATGATATTAATGGGGTGTTAGGAGCCGTATTAGTCTACCCTGAGAATACCTTACTCAATGGTAATTACTTACTCGCAGGTTATCGTGATACCGATGTGGACTTGAATGGTTATACCCTGTTCGCAGGCCCTAGTAATGACACGAACATCATTATAGGCAATGTATTATTACATCCTGACAATTCAACCTTCTCCGCGAACTTCGTAGTGCAGGGAACAGTTCCTAAGGTTCAATAATGAGAGATCACATTAGGTGAGTTAAATGAAAGAAGCCATCGGTGAGTAGTCGAGCCGGTGGCTTTTTTATGGAATACCATGTCAATGAGTGTCTATACCAAGATTTTTTATATCTGGTTAACTTAATCGTAACTTTTTGCTGGAAACCCTGCTGTTCGGCAAGATATACTGACTCAGAAGAGGCTCTTTCTCTTCTAACCGCGAATTTTGATTTGGCCCTTATGCGTCTAGAGGGACAAAATCGGCCTGAAGCAGTGGCTTCTTTCTATGCTAGGTGTGAAGCATTGTCGATAGTCAAGAGTGCTATTAGTTCTAGCATTATGGAGTGTATGTGACGATTTTATTCAGTATTTAAATCATCAAAACTCCTCGCTAAGTCAGTTACATAGGTTGTTTCTGGAGAGTTGTCTACAATGTATTCTCTCTAATTGATAATGCAGCTATGGTCTTGGTGAGTATTTAGTAAAAATATAAACAATAATGATGAGGAGGTAGCTCCGTGTCTATAATAATCAATGCCCTAGAAAGAGTCATTCGACCTTCGTGGCATCAACGCTGGCTAACTGAGCGGCGGAAACTGAACTATTTACTATTTACGCTATTACTCTTGCTAGGATCTGCAGTACAAGCAGGGCCTGCTCTGAGTCCACCTATGACCATAGTACCTAGTACCAATGTGAACGAAACCGATTATGCGGGTTATCGAGGGGTTGATACTAGTTTTGGTAGTGTCAATCTAGATAGTGTGGCGGTGGCTCCAAACGGGGTGATTGGTACGGCGGGTACCTTTGTGAGCTATCGAGGACAAGGTCAGGCGGGGCTATTTTTTCATGCTCCCGATTTCACACCAGAACCTAGCTACAATAGCTATTCCTCTATTTGGTATCTGGACAGCATGAGCAAAATAACCGCTCTGCGGGATAACAGCTTCTTATTTGCCGATTACACACCGGGTATCGGTGTGAATAGCGTGTGGAAAATTACACCCAGTGGTACTCGCACTGAGATCAGCACTACATGGGGAAGTTTCTCAGTTATCTATAAAATATTACAGCATCCCACCGATGATAATGTCGCGTATGTTGCGATGATGGGGGGGCCTTTCCAAATTATCAAAGTGAATCTAACAACGGGCGCTATAGATACCGGCTTCTCGTTTGTGCATACAGGGGGAGGTGTTCCTCAGTACCGGGATATGATTTTTAATGCAGCAGGTAATCTAGTCGTTGCGCAGCAGAATTATCAGCCGCGTGAAGTAAATCCACTGACGGGGGCGGTTATTGCTACCTACACCGAAGTTCCACTCTCTCAACCGACCGCCATGGCGTTGCAAAGTGATGGGAAAATCGTGATGGTAGGAAGCAGTATGGGTATCACCAAGGGCGGAAAAATATGGAATTATTTAGCGCGTTTGAATGCTGATGGCACAGTAGATAGCACTTTTACTGAGCACAAAGGTAGTCGCACAGCAGCCGGTGGTGATATAGGGCCTGGGATGGTTACGCGTGTAGTGGTGAATAGCCGCGATGAGATTTATATCAGTGGTTCGTTTACCCATTTAACCGATGCAGAAGTTGCCATTGGAGGGATTGCCAAGCTGAGCAAGGATGGTGTGCTGGATCAGGAGTTCATTAGCAACTCGCATGGTGCGGGTGATATAAGTTCTGGTGGTTATGGGATTAGTGACCTGAAGATTCAACCGGATGGTAAGTTATTAATAGCAGGTACCTTGGCAGGCTATAACAATTTGTTTCATGCAGGTCTTGTGCGCCTTCACGGCAATGGTATTCCTGATACGTCCATCAATAATACAGTAGAAAACCTCGCTGCCTCGAGTGGTTTGGCGGTCAGCGATCCGAGTGTCGTAGCCGCCGCTACCTCAACAGCACCAGCCTCTCACACGCCAGGGCTGAATATTATGATCAGCCGAGGCAATATGCTTAACCATGCTGTAATGTACCGCGCGGGGGAGCAGAGCCTTTATAATCAACCCGGTTATCAACCCGATTCCTATGGGCGTACTGATCGACCTATGATCGTCGGCAAATATGATGTAAGTGAGTACGATGTAGCAGGAGATCTATTTTTCATCTATCGCGGTGGGTATGGCATACAGGCGTATCATACGGATGGTACCCTAGCATGGGAAAAACTCGGTACAACCTTCTGGAAGGGGGATGCGAATGTCCCAACCGGAAAATATGCGGTAATCGATAATTTTAGTACCGTCCAGCTTTATAATTTTGATGGTACTAATTCAACCCCAGCCAGTGTCGCTGTGAGCGGCGTCTTTGATATTTCCTATACGCCCTCAGGGAGCTATCTCTATGCGGTTTCGGGCAGCACCTTCTTAACCTTAACTCGTATTAATCCAACCACAGGGGCTAAGACTAGCTATACACTACCGGAGCAAATTATATCGCCGTGGAGTCCTTATATACATTTCTATACCGAAACCGATTTTTACGTAGCGGCCTTCATTGCCAATACTAACGATGACTATTTATATAAATACAAACTGGTTGATGCCTTTGGTAATCCTGATCCACTAGGTACTCCCGTATTGGATACCACCTTTGGTCAAGCGTCTACTCCAGGCTGGATGAATGTTCGTAGTGCGGGCGGTAATATGTGGGGTAGTGGTAGTTGGACGGTGGATGCTCAGGGTAATGTTTATGTAACCGGTTATAAGGCTGGGGTAGATGACTATGGCGCTAATATTACCCGTATTGGTTCTGTGGGGGTTGATATACAAAACAACTTCATTCTAGTGGATTCTGTGGGTAATCAAGGGATAGCATCTGGCTCCACTCGTGTCAACAATGTTCAATTAGATTGGGGTGATGGCGTTCCAAATGCACTACCTATCATTACCAGTAATGGCGCTGGAGCTACCACCAGTATCAGTATTCCAGAAAATACGACGGCAGTTACCACCGTGACAGCTACGGATGCCGATGGTGATACTCTTACCTATACCATTACGGGTGGCGCAGATGCGGCGAAGTTTACGCTTGATCCGAACACGGGTGTTTTAGTCTTTAATTCGGCACCTGACTATGAAACCCCAACCGATGTGGGGGCGGATAATACCTATGTCGTACAAGTCACCGTATCTGACGGCAAGGGTGGTATGGACGTACAGAACATAACCGTGACGCTAACCGATGTATTTGAAAACATAGTGCCTATCATTACCAGCAATGGGGGGGGTAATACGGCGAGTATCAGTGTTCCTGAGAATACGACGGCAGTTACCACCGTGATAGCCACCGATGCGAATAATGATACTCTTACCTATACCATTACCGGTGGAGCCGATGCGGCGAAGTTTACCTTAGATCCGAGTACGGGTGTTTTAGTCTTCGCGAGTGCCCCCGACTATGAAAATCCTACCGATGTAGGGGCAGATAATACTTATCTGGTACAAGTCACTGTGTCTGATGGAAATGGTGGGACGGATGTACAAGACATCACTGTGACGCTAACCGATGTATTTGAAAACGTAGCGCCTATCATTACCAGTAATGGCGGAGGTGATACCACGAGTGTCAGTATTTCAGAAAATACCACGGTAGTTACCACTGTGACAGCGACCGATGGGGATAACGATACACTGACCTATACCATTACAGGTGGAGCGGATGCAGCGCAGTTTACGCTTGATCCCAGTACAGGTGTTCTAGTCTTTGCCAGTGCGCCCGACTATGAAAATCCGACTGATGTGGGTGCAGACAATAATTATGAAGTACAGGTAACGGTATCGGATGGTAAGGGTGGTACAGATGTACAAGATCTTACCGTCACGATAACCGATGTATTTGAAAACGTAGTTCCTATCATTACAAGTGACAGTGGTGGTGCGACAGCCAGTATCAGTGTTCCGGAAAACACTACGGCAGTTACCACTGTAACAGCCACCGATGCGGATAATGATACTTTGACCTATACGATTACAGGTGGAGCAGATGCGGCTCAGTTTACGCTTGATCCGAGTACGGGTGTTTTAGTCTTTACCAATACGCCTGACTATGAAAATCCAATGGATGTGGGGGCGGATAATAATTACGACGTGCAGGTCACAGTATCCGATGGCAAGGGCGGGACGGATGTACAGAATCTAACGGTCACTGTAACCAATAGTTTAAATGAGGGAGTCCTATTACAAGTCAAAGGCCTTTTACAAGGCCCCTTTAATAGTAAAACTCGCCTCATGCAAGATACCTTACGTACCTTAAATCTTATTCCGAGTACTCAACCGTATGACATGGCACCTATGAATTATAAGGGAACCGAGCAACTCAATAGCACCTTGCTCACCGTGACAGGCTCTGATGCGATTGTGGACTGGGTGTTGGTGGAGTTACGTAGTGCGAGTAATCCGGCTGTGATCGTTGCACGTCAAGCGGCTTTATTACAACGGGATGGTGATGTGGTAACTGCAGACACAGGGTCAATAGATGTAAGTCTTAGTAATGTTACCCACGGAGACTACTATGTGGTGCTAAAACATCGTAATCATCTAGCGGTGATGACTGCGAGTCCTATCACCTTAAATGGAGTGGCTACTGTCGTAGATTTCACCTCACCTAGCACCGCTGTGTATGGCAGTCAGGCACGTTTAGTTAGTACGGTAGCCTTAATGTGGGCAGGTGATGATAATATAAGCAATCAAGTGATTGCGAATGGTCCGGGTAATGACCTTAATAGCGTATTAGGGGCGGTGTTATTAACCCCTAAAAATACTTTATTAAATGGTAATTATCTCCTCGCAGGCTATCGTGTCACCGATGTGGACTTGAATGGCTTCACGCTCTTTGCAGGCCCTGGTAATGACTCGAATATCATCGTAGGTAATGTGTTATTACACCCTGACAACACAACCTTCTCGGCTAACTTTGTGGTGTCGGGTAGCGTTCCAGCGGCTCGATAAGGAGAAATTAAATTCCGTGAGCTAAAGGGAAGAAGCCATCGGTTAGTGATAGTCGGTGGCTTTTTTATTAGCGGCACTTTAAAATTCTATCCAGAGCAATTCTTTCACCGCTAAAGCATCCCAATAGTAATCAGGTAGAGCATTCATGGCTGCAAGTTTAGGTATGTATCCGTATACGCGTATGCGTCGTATGCGTCGAGATGATTTTTCACGTCGTCTAATGCGTGAAACCGTATTGACTGCGAATGATTTGATTTGGCCCTTATTTGTCTTAGAGGGACAAAATCGGCGTGAAGCCGTGGCCTCTATGCCCGGTGTGGAGCGCTTAAGTATTGATTTATTAGTCAAAGAGGCTGAGGCGGCGTATCAATTAGGTATTCCGGTTTTAGCTTTATTTCCGGTGACACCTCAAGAGGCAAAATCAGAACGTGCGGAAGAGGCATGGAATCCAGAAGGCTTAGCCCAACGTGCTGTTCGCGCTTTAAAGCAAGCTGTACCTGAATTGGGTGTTATGACCGATGTGGCCTTAGACCCGTTCACGATTCATGGTCAGGATGGTTTAATGGATGAGTCGGGCTATATTTTGAACGATGAAACCGTCCGTGCTTTGACTAAGCAAGCCCTCTCCCATGCCGAAGCAGGGGCGGATATTGTAGCCCCCTCCGATATGATGGATGGGCGTATTGGTGAGATTCGAGATGTGTTAGAGCAACATGGCTATCTCAATACCCGTATTATGGCCTATTCAGCGAAGTATGCTTCGAGCTTTTATGGCCCTTTCCGTGATGCGGTGGGTTCGGCGAGTAACCTCAAAGGTGGTAATAAATATAGCTATCAAATGGACCCCGCCAATAGTAATGAGGCCTTACATGAGGTTGCACTCGATTTACAAGAGGGTGCCGATATGGTGATGGTTAAGCCCGGTATGCCTTATTTAGATATTGTGCGTCGGGTCAAAGATGAGTTTAAGGTGCCCACCTATGTGTATCAGGTGAGCGGGGAATACGCCATGCTAAAGGCCGCTGGTATGAATGGCTGGATTAATGAAAAAGCCTGTGTATTAGAGTCATTGCTTGGCATGAAACGCGCCGGAGCCGATGGTATTTTGACTTATTTTGCTAAAGATGTGGCGCAGTGGCTGAAAGGCTAGCCTGTAGTCTTTAGGTATTATCAGGCGAGTATCCTTGTTAATTTAGCAAGATACTCACTTAGTGCATTACCACTGCGCCACCGTCAAATGGGCGAAACCTTCATCTTGTACATCGAAATCCAAAACGCGAATGATGGCACTATGCCCTATTCGCATGTTGCGCTATTTAATGGATGGGTTTGACAGCAAGAATTAGAGAGAGTGTACACAGGAAATAGCACAGAATTTATTGCAATCGGGTTTATTATCGGTGGAGCATATTGCACAGGTGGAAGAGGTGTTGAAGTTAAAAGGTAAATACTAGCCTCAATAAACTAAAGGATAGTATTTGATCACTATTTGCTAATTAAGTATGATTTATTCCTATACTATTTTACATGTAATAGAGTTACATAGGATTATACAGTCACAACCATAGGAGGGATCTATTTTAATTAAAAACCGTTGCCCTGATGTTATTTCAAGCACTGTTTTTTCAAAAAAATTAAAATATTTCCCTGGTTGTACAGGAGGTTTGATAAATAAACTGCTTAAGAGTTTTCTTATTTCGTTTTCAGTTTTTATTAATTCGATACTAAGTATAATATTTCCTTCTCTAAAGTTATCACAAACAATTTTTGCGACTTCATGAAAATGAAGCTCAATTAATTGATTAGATATTAATTTAATATTAATCACACAACTATTATTGTATAAATTTATTCCTAAAATATTGGCATCATGGGTATCAATAGTTTCAAAATTATTAATAATATCAGGTAGCGTAGCTTTACTCATTAGTCTTCATCCGTACCCCAGGGCAATCGCCTGAAACAAGTTATTGATTAAATTGATATAGTTAAAAAGTCAAGAGTAAATTTTTCATAGAAAATTACTCTGATCTCTATCTCCCATTAAGCTTAACTTCTGAAATATCATGGAGTTACTTCAAGCGATTGCCCTGATCCGTACCTAAAGGACGACCTTCTCCTCTATTTTTGTTAGAGCGTTTTGCTTACCGGTTGATTGAGGTAGTTGAAGGCACAAGTACTTAGAGGTTTTGAGTCTAAGTACTTTTTTTGAAACTGGTATTGTTACAATAAATAAATATCTGACCAGTTTAGTCGCCATTTATCTCTTAATATAATCAATTCTTGATCAATATCGTTCTGAGTTTTAAAACGAAATACATACCCACTATCAAAATTTTTCCAATAGGTGGCTTCCCAAGGTGTAATAGATTTTAAAGTTCCTGTAATATGCCATTTTTCAAGTAGAGTAGAAGCTATACTATTTAATTTATCCGAATTTAAAGCGCTAATTTCATAAAACTCATAACTATCCTTATAAAAAGATTCCATTAAAATATATTTAGACCATTCAGGCTTAAAAAAGCTTTCCCATATAGCTGCTCCTAGTGCTGTTAGATGTAGCACATGCTCCTGTTGAGTTATTTTTTTAGAAATATAGCCTTTTGACTCTAGAAAGTTCACTTTTTTTATGAGGTCACCAGTACCCAATCTTAATGATGGTTTGTTAAAGAGGTCTGCTGCATCGTGTGAAACTAATAAGGGCACTTTACAGGGCAAATCAGCTATGTAGTCAAGTAATAATAGGTCAGTATTAGTTAGCATGATTAAAAAAAACCTTGTACTTGGTTCACAAAATGGTAGTGCGTTAGATGTGTTGAAAGTACCTGCAGAGATCAACTAACCCCTTGGTTGAGCCTAACTTACATAGATGATATGACGGTGCTTCAACTCCTTAATTGCACTACCTGTTTTTTATACAGTAGCACCACTTGATAAAAAAACAGTTCTTTGCCTAAAAAATGCATCACTTAAATGATTAGCTAATTTTTCCTTAAACATAAGGTCTAGTATTTAGTTAGGCTTTCGACTTGAAAATCATAGATCATGTTTTCTTGAGGATTAAACCTAGAAAAGCCCCTATGCCAATTGTTAGCAAATTCAATATTAGGGAAATTTGAAAGGTTATTTTCAATCCTGATAAACCCGCAAAATCAATAGTTGCTCCGAGCTGACCGGAAAGAAAATGAACCAAAGGATCTAGAGTACTCGATATTAAAGCCAGTGCTAGCGCCATTAAAACGCCTCTTTTCTCAGACAAAGTTACTACTACAAAGGAAGCGATTATGGATAGTAGCCAGAGAACTAAAAGAATTAGGTCTCTACTCAACCCTAAACGTCTATAAGCATACTCTGGGAGGAGTATAACTAGATGACCAATGAAAATAAAAGTAATTATCAACGTGAATCCTATCCACCAAACCTTGGTATCACTCATTTGCTTTTTTTCCTAAAGTAGAATCATAAATAGGCGATTGGCTATATCCATCCTCACCAGGTTGTGGACCTGGATTGATAGGAAGGTTTGGCCAGCTATTTGGTGGTACTGATGCCCCACATTCTTTCATTGCCTGCTCTGCACAATGGCAGCAATTGAACTTCGTGAAACTGTAGTTGTTATAGCTAGCTACCGATTACCTCAAGGTTAGTATTTTTCGAAAATCAAACACTACCACTAAGTAATTCAGAGGTAGTGTTTTAGCCGCTATTGGCTAATTAACCGAATATCATTTCTATGATAATAGAGAGAAAGCATGACAATAAAATGGAAATCACAATAATTGCAGCCAACTTCTGTCCTCTCGTTTTAGGTTTATTACTACTAAATCCACCAAACATAATATTTACCATGCTGGGAGACCTGTTTTACCTTGATCATACGTAACCCCCCCACTGACGGATCCAAGATTAGTAGTGTTACCTACTGTTTTACCTGCACCGAATCCAAGTGTAGTTGCGGTAGCACTTCCCTGATGAAACAACGGAGCCACTGTTTAGTATGCTATAACCAGCCTTATTACTACCAGCTTAGCCTTTACTCACTTTCTAGTGCTACATGTCATAGATTAGCTAGTTTTTCTATCAATTTTTCTTTACGTTTACGTAAATGTAAACCAGATAAATTTGATTATTTATATTTAAATCAATAAGTTAGTGATTATCTCTAGACATCCTTACAATTTGCATTGTTATTGACGTTAACGTCAATGTATTCTAGTATTGGTTAATCTATTGAAACTGACCAATACATCTTGTATGCAAACAAAACTGTGGACTATTTCCGAATTAGCGAGTGAGTTGGGTATGACCACACGAGCAATTCGTTTTTATGAAGATAAAGGTTTGCTGACTCCACAGCGTGTGGGGGTCAATCGGGTCTATAACTATCAGGATCGCGCCCGTTTAAAGCTTGCGTTAAGGGGTAAGCGTTTAGGTTTCTCATTAGGTGAGATTCGTGAGTTTCTAGAATTGTATCAATTAGATATGACAAAAGTCCCTCAAATGCAGTTTTTGTTAACTCGAGTGCAAGATAAAACCAATCAATTACGCCGCCAGCAAGAGGATTTAGCGGCTATGCTGCAGGAGCTAGAGGCGCTCGAAGTAGAGTGCCAAGACATTTTAAGGCAGCAGCTAAAGCATTAGTCACACATCATTAATAGTTAAAATTAATTACGTTAGTTAGGAGCGTCTTATGAAACCCGTTGTCATTGCAGGCTATACCCGCACACCCTTTACCCTTGCTAAAAAAGGTGCCCTCGCTAAAGTCAGGCCCGATGATCTAGCTGCTATTGCGGTAAAGGGACTCATGGCTAAAACGGGTATCGACCCTACTCAGATTGAAGACTTAATTTTAGGCTGCGCCTTTCCCGAAGGGGAGCAGGGCTTAAATGTAGCGCGTTTAGTCGTGTTACTCGCCGGTTTACCCCTATCGATTGGTGGCGTAACTGTAAACCGTTTCTGTGGTTCATCCATGCAGAGCATTCACCAAGCTGCCGGTGCGATTCAAATGGGAGCAGGGGATGCTTTTATTTGTGCGGGGGTGGAATCCATGACACGGGTCAATATGGGTGGCTTTAATCCCTCACCGAATCCTAAACTCTATGCTGATATGCCCGGTGCCTATATGGGTATGGGGATAACAGCTGAAAACCTAGCCAAACTCTATCATATTAGCCGCACTGAGCAGGAGCAATTCGCGGTAGCTAGCCACCAAAAAGCCTATGCCGCACAACAAGCGGGTAAACTCGCCGAGGAAATCGTAGCCGTAGGTTCAGTAAAAGAAGATGGTTGTATTCGCCCTGAAACCACTTTAGAAACCCTAGGCAGCTTGAAACTCGCTTTTGATGAAAATGGCTCCGTCACCGCCGGAACCTCCTCGCCTTTAACCGATGGTGCCGCCGCAACGTTGGTATGCAGTGAAGAGTTTGCCAAAGCGCATGGTTTAGACATTTTAGCGCGTATTCGTAGTATCGCTATTTCTGGTTGCGCCCCCGATATTATGGGGATTGGTCCAGTACTCTCTAGTCAAAAAGCACTAAAACGCGCCGGATTAACTGTCAACGATCTAGACATCATCGAGCTGAATGAAGCGTTTTCAGCCCAATCACTCGCCTGTATTCGTGACCTTAGTTTAGATCTAGACAAAATCAATCTAGATGGTGGAGCGCTGGCTTTAGGTCATCCACTAGGTGCTACAGGTGCGCGTATTACCGGCAAGGCTGCAAGCCTCTTAAAACGTGAAGGTAAACAATTTGCTCTAGCTACCCAATGTATCGGGGGCGGTCAAGGCATAGCAACTATTTTGGAGGCTGTATAAATGGACATCCGTAAAGTTGCCGTTATAGGGGCAGGGGTGATGGGAGCCGGTATCGCCGCTCATATCGCTAATGCTCAAATTCCAGTCGTACTGCTCGATATAGTACCTAAAGAGGCCAGCAATCGTAATATTGTGGCGGAAACCGCGGTTGAAAAACTACTAAAAGCAGATCCCGCACCCTTAATGAGTAGCCGTAATGCTAAGCACATTACCACCGGCAATATTGAAGACCACATGAGCCTATTGGCCGATTGTGATTGGATTATTGAGGCGGTTATTGAGCGGCTAGATATTAAACAAAGCCTCTATCAAAAAATTAATGCAGTACGCCGTGTTGATGCCATTGTGTCTTCTAATACCTCGACGATTCCCTTACAGGATTTAGTCGCTGGTTTACCGGATAGTTTTGCAGAATACTTTTTAATTACCCATTTCTTTAATCCACCGCGCTATATGCGTTTATTAGAAGTGACAGGTGGGGCAAAAACTAAACCCGAAGTCATTGACACCATTAGCCGCTTTGCGGATGTACGTTTAGGTAAAGGGGTTGTGCCTTGTAAGGATACGCCCGGATTTATCGCTAATCGCATTGGGATCTACTGGATTCAAACCGCTATTTTAGAGGCGATTAATCTAGGGCTAACCGTAGAAGAGGCGGATGCGGTGGGCAGTAAACCCATGGGTATTCCCAAAACTGGGGTCTTTGGTTTATCGGATCTCGTGGGTATTGACCTCATGCCGCATTTAATGGAAAGCATGAAACGTACCCTAGCTCCAGAGGATGTCTTTCATGCTAAAGCCATTATTCCCGATTTTATTCATGCCATGATTAAAGATGGCTATACCGGACGCAAAGGCAAGGGTGGTTTCTATCGCATCAATCGTGCGGGTGGGCAAAAGGTTAAAGAATCACTCAATCTAAAAACAGGTGATTATGCGCCTTCGGTTGAAGCTCGTTTAGATAGTCTCAAAGAATCCAAAGCGGGTCTTGCTGCCTTAGTGGTATATCCCGATCGTGGTGGTCAGTATGCGTGGAAAGTTTTGTCACAGGTCTTGTCTTATGCGGCTTCTTTAGTTCCTACCATTGCGGATCAAATTCCAGCAGTCGATGAGGCCATGCGTCTAGGCTATAACTGGAAATATGGCCCATTTGAATTGATTGACCAATTAGGGGCTAAGCGTTTTGCTGAGCGTTTACAGGCTGAAGGTCTGCCGGTTCCTGCACTTGTTACCCAAGCGGCTCAAGTCGGTAGTTTTTATCGGGTACAAGAGGGGCAGTTAGAGTACCTGAATACTAATGGCACTTATCAGCCGCTGCCACGTGCAGCCGGTGTCGTACTGCTCTCTGATATTAAACTACGCTCTAAACCCGTGCTCAGAAATGGCTCGGCGAGTGTATGGGATATTGGTGATGGGGTGCTATGCCTGGAGTTCACTAGCAAAATGAACTCTATGGACCCGCAAATCATGGAGATGATTGGCAAGACCATTGCATTGGTGAAGCGTAGTTATAAGGCTTTAGTGGTGTATAACGAAGGCTCTAATTTCTCAGTAGGGGCTAATATCGGGCTATTGTTATTCGGCGCGAATATCGCTACTTGGGATCAGATCGAAGCATTGATTAAAAGTGGGCAAGATACTTATAAAGCCTTGAAATATGCGCCTTTCCCGGTGGTGGGTGCGCCTGCGGGTATGGCATTAGGGGGCGGATGTGAAATTCTACTACATTGCGATGCGATTCAAGCTCACGCCGAAACCTATATGGGCTTAGTAGAAGTCGGTGTCGGGGTTGTGCCGGGCTGGGGTGGTTGTAAAGAGATGCTGACCCGTTGGGTCACAAATCCTAAGCGTCCGGGTGGGCCAATACCGCCGGTAGCTAAAACCTTTGAAATGATTAGTACCGCAACCGTGGCGAAATCCGCACAGGAAGCTCAAGAGCTATTGTTCTTACGTCCGACCGACAAAATCACTATGAATCGGGATCGTTTACTCGCCGATGCAAAGGCTCAGGCTTTAGCAATGGTGGAGGGCTATCAAGCGCCCACACCAGTAGAACTCAGTTTACCGGGTAAAACCGCAAAAGTAGCGCTAACGATGGCCGTAACAGATTTCCGTAAGATGGGTAAAGCGACCCCGCATGATGAAGTCGTATCCTTGCAATTAGCTGAAGTCTTAAGTGGGGGTGATACCGATATCACTGAAACCGTGAGTGAGGATGAGTTATTGGAATTAGAGCGTGAAGCCTTTATGACCCTGATTCGTCATCCCGATACCTTAGCGCGTGTTGAACATATGTTAGACACTGGTAAACCCTTGAGGAATTAATATTATGCCTACTTATAAAGCACCCTTACGCGATTTACAGTTTGTCTATAAAGAGCTTTTTGATGCCACCTCATTACAAGCCTTACCCGGCTTTGAGGAGGTGGATACTGATCTGACCGATACGATTCTGGAAGAGGCAGGGCGGTTTTGTGAAACCGTACTGCAACCCTTAAATCAATCCGGTGATGAAGAAGGTTGCCATTTTAATAATGGTGCAGTGACTACCCCTAAAGGGTTTAAAGCCGCCTATCAAGCGTTTTGTGAGAATGGTTGGGGAGCTGTCACTGCAGACCCCACCTATGGCGGACAAGGTTTGCCTAAAACCATCGGTATGATGGTTGAGGAAATGATTTGTAGCGCCAATATGTCGTTTGGTATGTATCCGGGCTTGACTGAGGGGGCGTATAACGCCTTGGCTAAATTCGGTACGGATGAATTAAAAACGACCTATTTACCTAAAATGGTAACAGGTGAGTGGAGTGGCACGATGTGCTTGACCGAGCCACACTGTGGCACCGATTTAGGTCTAGTACGTACCAAAGCCGAGCCACAGAGCAATGGCGCTTATAAAGTCACGGGTACTAAAATCTTCATCTCTGCCGGTGAGCAGGACCTCACCGATAATATTATTCACTTAGTGCTGGCTCGTACTCCCGATGCACCAGCTGGTATTAAAGGGATTAGTCTCTTTATTGTGCCTAAGTATTTAGTCAATGCGGATGGTTCAGTGGGCGCGGCTAATGGGGTGAGTTGTGGTTCGATTGAGCACAAGATGGGGATTAAAGCCTCGGCGACTTGTGTAATTAACTTTGATGCGGCAGAGGGTTATCTAGTCGGTACTTTGAATAAGGGTATGCAGGCCATGTTCCAAATGATGAATACCGCCCGTTTAGGCGTGGGTATTCAAGGTTTGGGCTTAAGTGAAGTGTCCTATCAAAATGCTGTCGCCTATGCGCGTGATCGCCTACAAGGTCGTGCATTAAAAGCACCCTTCCAACCGGATAAACCAGCGGATCCCTTGTTTGTGCATCCCGATGTGCGCCGTATGTTATTGACTATGCGAGCCTATACCGAGGGCAATCGAGCCTTAGCCATTTGGGTCGCGCGTAAGCTAGATGAATCCAATCGTGCGACCGATCCTAAGCAAAAGCAAAGTGCCGATGATTTTGTCGCGCTCATGACCCCCATTGTAAAAGCCTTTATGACGGATTGTGCCACCGATGTGACCAATTTAGGGGTGCAAATCTATGGCGGACACGGTTTTATTCGTGAATGGGGTATGGAGCAATTTGTCCGTGATGCACGTATTACGCAGATTTACGAAGGCACTAATGGTATTCAAGCGCTGGATTTAGTTGGGCGCAAAATGGCACAAAATACCGGACGTCTCTTACGGCCTTTCTTCCATGAAGTGAGTGAGTATCTAGAGCAAAAATCAGCCGATAGCAGCGATGAGCTACAAGTTATGATCGGTGGCCTGATGAAAGCGTTTGGACGTTTGCAACAAGCCACCGGATTCATTGCGCAACAAGGTCTAAAAGATCCTGATGAAGCGGCCGCTGCCGCCACCGATTACTTACGCTTATTTGCCTTAGTGGCCTTGGGCTATTTATGGCTTCGCATGGCGGAAATTGCATTGGCAAAACAGGGCGAGGGTGAGGCAGAGTTTTATCAGGCGAAACTCGATACCGCACAGTTTTACTTTGCACGTCTCTTACCACAAACCGGAGCGCTATTGTCGGCGATTCTGTCCGGTAGCCAGACTTTAATGCAATTTAATCACGAAGCGTTTTAGGGAGTATGGACATGGAAACCGTTGTTAAATCGCATTTACATGAATCTCTCTTGACCTTAACGCTCAGTCGACCGGCTTTTTTAAATGCTCTGACTCTAGATATGGCAAGTCAATTAAAAGCTGAGCTATTACAAGCCCAAGACAATGATCAAGTGCGTTGTATCATTATCAAAGGGGATGCAGGGCATTTCATGGCGGGAGGGGATTTAGTCTATTTCGCGGGTACTCTGTCTATGTCCGAGCAGGAGCGGCATCAAGCTGGCTTAGAAGCGATTGCCTTAGTACATGAAACCATTAGTCTGATTCGCTCCATTCGTAAACCTGTACTTGCTTCAGTACAAGGGGCTGTGGCGGGATTCGGCGTGAGTATATTAGCCGCTTGTGATCTGGCTATTGCGGGGGCGGATTTAAAGCTAACCTCGGCGTATTGCCAAGTGGGATTATCACCCGATGGCGGATTTACTTACTTTTTGCCACGTATGATTGGCGAAAAGCGAGCCAAAGCCGTCACACTGTTAAATGATGTGTATAACGCAGAGCAAGTATTGCAAATGGGTTTGGTGAATCAGGTCGTACCCGTCGAGCAGTTACCAGAAAACACCTTGTTACTCGCTCAACGCTTAGCACAAGTGCCGCAACATGCCCTCGCACAAGCTAAGGGTTTGATCAATCAGTCAAGTGGTCATTCATTAGAGCAGCAATTACAAGCCGAGCAAGAAAGCTTTGCCGGTTGTATGTTAACGCCTGATTTTGCCCAACGTGTCACGGCTTTTGTGAATAAAAGGAAATCATCATGAGTACCTTACAAGGAAAAACCCTATTCATTACCGGCGGCAGTCGTGGCATTGGCTTAGCGATTGCACTTAAAGCCGCTTCAGAAGGGGCGAATATAGCGATTGCGGCTAAAACGACCGAAGAACATCCTAAGCTCCCCGGCACGATTTATAGCGCAGCCGAGGCGATTGAAAAAGCAGGGGGTAAAGCGCTACCCCTGAAGGTTGATATTCGCAATGAAGATGAAATCGCCGCCGCTGTTGCCCAAACCGTGGCGACTTTTGGTGGCTTAGATATTCTGGTGAATAATGCCAGTGCGATTAATCTAACCGGCACGCTTGAAACGCCCATGAAGCGTTATGACTTAATGAATCAAGTCAATGCACGCGGTACGTTTGCGACCTCTCAAGCGTGTTTGCCAGAGCTACTCAAAGCCGAAAATCCGCATATTTTAATGCTATCTCCCCCGCTAGATATGGATCCTAAATGGTTTAAAAACCATACGGCTTATACTATGGCTAAATATGGTATGAGTATGTGTGTGTTGGGTTTCTCTGAGGAGTTTAGGGGTAGGGTGGCGGTAAATGCTTTATGGCCGCGTACCGTGATTTATACCGCTGCGATTCAGATGTTAGGTGGTATGGTTAAACCAGAAGGCTGTCGCAAGCCGGAGATTTTAGCTGATGCCGCCTGTGCTATTTTCAAACGTGATGCTAAAACCACAACCGGACATTTTTATATCGATGACGAAGTCCTCTCTGCGGAAGGGATTACCAATCTAGATCACTATGCGGTAGCACCCGGACATCGGTTGTTGGGGGATTTATTCCTTAATTCCTGATAACCCGTATACTGATAATTACCGAACCAGCCGTAAAGCCTCTTGCTTCAGCTAGGGGATATAAGGCGATCGGCGACAGCCGATGAAAGGTAGTACTACCAGTAATAGCAGTTAGCACCTTTTGTAGTATAATCAACATCATGAAATCATCCACTCACCTCAAAACTCTCAAAGTTCGCATCAAGGATAAACATAAAGCTATTCTTGAGCGTATGGCCTATGAGGTGAATCAGGTCTGGAATGTAGCGAATGAAGAAACCGCCTATTATTCACATTTTTTCATTCCGGAGTTTGGTTTTCACTCACTCTATCTCAGCGCCTACGATCTACAAAAAGACCTCAAAGGTATGAAAGCCGAACGAGGCTTTATGATTCACTCTAGCACGGTTCAAGAAACGATAGCCGTTCATGAAAAAGCCCGTAAGCAATTCAAGAAAAGCAAACTGCGTTGGCGGGTATCCAGTGGTTCTAAACGTTCCTTAGGCTGGGTACCGTTTAAAAAAGGTGCTGTGGTTTGGAAGAATGGACAAGTCAGATATGCTGGGCATTTCTTTGGTGTTTGGGATAGCTACAACCTCGCGCAATACGAGTTTCGCTCAGGTAGCTTTTCCCAAGAGGCACGAGGCCGTTGGTACTTCAATATTGTCGTGGAAGTACCCAACATTGAATCGACTGCTACGGGTGAAGTAGGTATTGACCTAGGATTGAAAGACACTGCGACCTGTAGCAATGGGGATAAATTAGAGAGTGGTGATTTCTATCGTGAACTAGAACCAACACTAGGTAAAGCTCAGAGAGCTAAGCAAAAGAAACGGGTAAAAGCGCTTCACGCTCAGATCAAAAATAGGCGCTTAGAGGCTATCCATCAATTTTCCAATAAAGTCGTGAAAGCAAACGGCTTAATCATCATTGGCAATGTGAGCAGTTCCGGTCTAACTAAAACGAAAATGGCAAAGAGCGTTTTAGATGCGGGCTGGTTTATGCTCAAGACACAACTGAAATACAAAGCGAGTGCGCGGTCAGGGGTGTTTCTAGAAGTCAATGAATCGTACACCACCCAAACCTGCTCGTGTTGCGGCTGTATAAGCCCTAATAGTCCGAAAGGTAGAGTAGGTCTTGGAATAAGAGAATGGTCTTGCTCCGAGTGTGGAGCTGTGCATGATAGAGATGTCAATGCGGCTAAGAACATTCTCGCGCTCGGACATGAGCGTCTAGCTGTAGGAGTCCCCGTCCTTTAGGTCGGGGAGGATGTCAATATAACTAATTATTACAACGCTAAGAGGAGGACGTATCATGGAAAAAGTGTGGCTTAAACATTATCCAGAAGGTGTACCCACCGACATTGACCCGAATCAGTATCGTTCTATTGTCGATCTGTTTCAGCGCAGTGTGCAACAATTTAGTACCTTACCCGCTTTTAGCAATATGGGGAGTACTTTAACCTATGCTCAGGCGGATGAGCTCACCCGTCAATTTGCGGCTTATTTAACGCATGAGGTGCAGTTAAAGCCGGGTGATCGTATTGCGATTATGATGCCGAATTTATTGCAATACCCGATTGCTTTATTTGGTGCACTACGCGCAGGCTTAGTGGTGGTGAATACTAATCCTCTTTATACCGCTAATGAGTTAGAGCATCAGCTTAAAGATTCGGGCGCTAAAGCCATCATTATTATAGCGAACTTTGCCCATGTACTAGAAAAAGTAGTCGCACGTACCGAGGTGAAAACCATTATCACGACTGAGGTCGGTGATTTAATGGGGGGCTTTAAATCCTTACTCGTTAATTTTGTGGTGCGTTATATTAAGAAAATGGTTCCACCGTTTTCTTTACCACAGGCCATCAAGCTAAAGCAGGCATTAAAGCTAGGTAAGCAGCAGTTAGCGACTTATCAAGATCCACCAGTGACACAAGAGGATATTGCCTTTTTGCAATATACGGGGGGAACGACTGGGGTAGCTAAGGGAGCGGTATTAACCCATCGTAATATGATTGCCAATTTACTACAGGCCTCAAGCTGGGTGGGGCATTATCTGGAAGAGGGCAAAGAAACTTTCATTACCGCCCTACCGCTGTATCATGTGTTTGCCTTAACCGCTAATGCTTTATTTGCCGTAGAACTGGGGGCGCATAATATTTTAGTCACGAATCCGCGTGATGTGCCTACTTTTCTCAAAGATTTAAAACGTCAGCCCTTTACGTTTATTACCGGAGTAAACACCTTATTTAATCTATTGCTTAACTCCAAAGGGATTGAGCAGGTAGATTTCTCTAAGCTTAAAATAGCGTTAGGCGGGGGAATGGCGGTACAAGAAGCGGTAGCTAAACGTTGGAAGGCATTAACCGGGGTGGTGTTATTAGAGGCCTATGGCTTAACTGAAACCTCGCCCGCAGTGTGTATTAATCCAGTCACGTTGACCGAGTATAATGGCATGATTGGCTTGCCTTTATCCTCGACCGACATTTCCGTGCGTGATTTAGAGGGCAAGGAGCTAGACATCGGTGAAGCGGGTGAGTTATGGATACGGGGTCCGCAAGTCATGCGTGAGTATTGGCAGCGCCCAACCGAAACCGCTAAGGTATTAACCGCCGACGGCTGGCTTAAGACGGGCGATGTGGCGATTATTAATGAGGATGGCTTTGTGAAATTAGTCGACCGCCTCAAAGATATGGTGCTGGTATCGGGCTTTAATGTCTATCCCAATGAGATCGAGGATGTATTGGCTGCGCATCCCAAGATTTTAGAATCGGGTGTGATTGGGGTGAAGGATGAGCATTCCGGTGAAATAGTCAAAGCCTTTATTGTCAAAAAAGACCCTAGCCTCACGGTAGAGGAAGTGCAGCAGCACTGCCGTGAATTATTGACCAGTTATAAACGCCCGAAACAAATCGTGTTTGTCGATAGTTTACCAAAAAGCAATGTAGGTAAGATCTTACGCAAAGAGCTGCGTCATTTATCATGAACTAGGCAAAAGGCAAGTATTTATTTTTACCAATAAGTGCTTGCCGCTTGTTATCTACTTAAGCATAAATGCTGAGCCAGAACCCAGAGAGAGTCAGTATGAGCATAATTGAACGCGACACAATGGAGTTTGATGTGGTGATTGTTGGAGGAGGGCCTGCGGGACTTGCCGCTGCTTGCCGCCTGAAACAATTAGCCAATGAAGCGAATCAAGAACTAAGTGTGTGCTTAGTCGAGAAGGGTTCGGAGGTAGGTGCTCATATTTTGTCGGGTGCAGTGATTGAAAGTCGCGCCCTGGATGAGCTATTCCCTGATTGGAAAGCAATGGGTGCGCCACTCAATGTCCCTGTGACCGAGGATGAGCTTTATCTACTGCGTAATGAAACCGCCGCTACTAAATTACCGCATGCGTTTATTCCAGCTACTATGCACAATCAGGGTAACTATATTGTTAGCCTTGCGAATGTATGTCGCTGGTTAGCCGAACAGGCTGAAAGTTTAGGCGTGGATGTGTTCCCCGGCTTTGCCGCGAGTGAAATTTTGTATCATGAGGATGGTAGTGTACGGGGTATTCAAACCGGCGATATGGGCATAGGGGCGGATGGTGAGCCTAAAGATAGCTTCACACCGGGTATGGAGCTGGTGGCTAAATATACCCTCTTTGCCGAGGGGAGTCGTGGCCATTTAGGTAAGCGTCTATATCAACAATTTAAGCTCGATGAAAACGCCGATGCTCAGCACTATGGCTTAGGTATTAAAGAGTTATGGGATGTTGACCCTGCTAAGCATCAGGCGGGCAAAGTGGTGCATGGCTCCGGTTGGCCTTTAGAAAATTGGGCATTGCCCGGTGGCACAGGGGGCGGCTTTTTCCTCTATCACACTGAGAATAATCAGGTCGTAGTCGGCTTGATTGTGGATCTTAATTATTCTAATCCTTACTTAAGCCCTTATGATGAGTTTCAGCGTATTAAGCACCACCCTGTCATAGCAGACACGCTAACAGGTGGTAAGCGGGTGGCTTATGGGGCGCGTGCGATTACCAAGGGCGGCTTTAATGCTCTGCCTAAAATGACTTTTCCGGGAGGCTTATTAATCGGTTGTGAGGCGGGTACTTTGAATTTCTCCAAAATCAAAGGCACTCACACCGCTATGAAAACCGGCATGTTAGCGGCTGAAGAGGTTTTTGCTGCCCTACAAAGTGGTGATGAGGGTGGTAAAGATTTAACTGGCTATGCCGAGCGCTTTAAACATTCGTGGGCGTATGATGAATTAGAGTCTTCGCGTAATTTTGGCCCTGCTTTACATAAATACGGCGCTTTATTGGGTGGCGCTTTTAATTACCTAGATCAAAATTGGTTTAAAGGTAAGTTACCTATTACCTTACGAGATAATCATCCCGATCATACCCGTTTAAAGCCTGCGAGCGAGTGTAAGCCCATTGCGTACCCTAAACCGGATGGTAAATTGAGTTTTGATAAGCTGACTTCAGTATTTTTGTCGAATACCAATCACGAAGAAGACCAACCTTGTCATCTGCGTTTAAAAGATCCAACTATTCCTATTCAGTCGAATTTGCCTAAATATGCCGAACCTGCCCAGCGTTATTGTCCGGCAGGGGTTTATGAAGTAGTAGAGGATGCGAGCGGGGTACGTTTACAAATTAATGCTCAGAATTGCGTACATTGCAAAACCTGTGATATTAAAGATCCCGCGCAGAATATTACATGGGTCACACCAGAGGGCGGTGGTGGGCCGAACTACCCGAATATGTAAGTCGCTGGGCAAAAAGCAAAGGGACATTTCTTCCACAGTCGCTGTAAATACATCCATGTACGCTACAAGGCGGCATCCCTGCCGCCAAGACTGCTCCAGAAACATCCCTTTGCTTTTCAACTATTCGGCCTAGAAAACTTAAGGAATAATTTATGCCAAGAGAGTTAAAAGTAGGTGATAAGGTATCGGTGACACGTCAGTTTACCGATCAAGATGTTCGTATCTTTGCCGATTTATCTACAGACCATAATCCGGTACATCTCGATGAGGCATTTGCTGCAACGACCCAATTTAAGCAGCGTATTGTGCATGGTATGTTGGTGGGGAGTATGTTTTCAGGCTTAATAGGTGAAGAACTACCCGGCCATGGTTCCATTTACATGACCCAAAATCTGAACTTTAAAGCCCCTGTCTATTTGAATACGGATGTCACCGCAACGGTGGAAATTACCAGTATTCGTGAAGGTAAGCCGATTGTAACCTTAAAAACCACCTGTACCGATAAGGATGGCAAAGTATTGATACAAGGTGAGGCCGTGATGTATGTGCCGTGGTTGAAAAAGGCCTAAGTTTTTTACTATTTGCCCTATGCTATAGTCAAAGTACTCAATCACGGAGGTTTAGCTATGGCAACCGCTGAGAAATTAGCACGAACTTACACCTATGCTGATTACCAATGTTGGCCTGAAGAGGAGCGTTGGGAGTTAATAGAGGGTACTGCCTATGCTATGACGGCTCCTTTGCGTATTCATCAAGCAGTGGTTTTTGAGGTGGGTGGACAAATCCGTGACTATCTCAAAGCGCAAAATGCAAATTGCAGAGCTTATGTTGCGCCCTTTGCCGTGCGTTTACCTAAACCTAATCAATCCGATGACAAAACCGATACGGTTGTAGAGCCTGATATAGTGGTGGTTTGTGATAAAACTAAACTAGATCGGCGTGGTTGTCGTGGTGCTCCCGATTGGATTATTGAGGTGCTATCGACCTCAACAGCGCTTAAAGATATGAATCTCAAGCGCGAGTTATACGAAAAACATGGTGTTAAAGAATATTGGATTGTCCATCCTGAGGAGCGTTGGGTGATGATTTATGTGCTGGATGCACAGGGAAAATATGGTAAGCCTTTGATGTTAGGGATGGATGAGGTGAGTAGGGTGATCACCTTCAATGACTTAACGATAGACTGGGCGTTTTTAGCGGAGTTTGATGAACCACTAGAACCAAACTCAGATAGCACAGCGCTTTAGTTCCACTTTGTGGTATCCTCTCGCGCTTGATGTTACTTATTTGAATAAACCTCTGTCATGAAACCAGTTCTTGCTCTCATCGGTCGCCCAAATGTGGGTAAATCTACTTTATTTAATCGCCTGACTCGCTCGCGTGATGCGCTAGTAGCGGATTTCCCGGGTTTAACTCGTGACCGTAAATATGGTTTGGGCGAGTTGGATGAGCGAGAATATCATGTCATTGACACTGGCGGCTTAAGTGGCGAAGAAGTCGGCATTGATGAACACATGGCGAAGCAAAGTAAAGCAGCGATTGCTGAAGCCGATGCCGTACTGTTTATCGTGGATGGTAAACACGGGCGCACCGGGGCGGATGAAATGATTGCGGATTTATTGCGTGTCAGCAATAAGCCTGTGTTCCTAGTTATCAATAAAATCGACCGTATTGATGCAGATCAAGCTGCTTCTGAGTTTTATGGCTTTGGTTTTACTAATGTATTTACCATTGCAGCAGCCCATAATCGTGGTGTGACCTCGATGATTGAGGAGATTTTAGAGGCGTTTCCTGAGCCTGAAGTGGCAGAGGAATTACCACCCTTATTGGATGAGGAGGGTAATGAAGTCGATACCGAGGGGCGGATTAGAATTGCCTTTGTTGGACGACCTAATGTAGGTAAATCAACCTTAGTCAATCGTATTTTAGGTGAAGAGCGCGTTATTGCCTTTGATCAGCCCGGTACGACACGAGACAGTATTTTTATCCCCTTTGAGCGTGATGAGCAAGCTTATACACTCATTGATACCGCCGGGATGCGTCGCCGCAGTCGGGTAAGTGAAACGGTAGAAAAGTTTAGTATTATCAAAACGATGGAAGCTATTCAAGCGGCCCACGTGGTGATTATGCTAGTGGATGCGCATGATGCGATTACCGATCAGGATGCTACATTATTAGGGATGATCATTGATGCGGGGCGAGCCTTAGTCTTAGCCATTAATAAATGGGATGGTATTGATACCGAACAGCGTGATTTGATTAAGCATCAATTAGAACTAAAACTACCCTTTTTAGACTTTGCAGATAAGCATTTTATTTCCGCTAAGCATGGTACTGGAGTAGGGTTGCTCTTTAAGTCGGTATTAGAAGCCTATGATTCTGCCATGCTCAAAGTGCCTACCTCACGTTTAACCCGTATTTTAGAAACCGCTTTACGTATGCATCAGCCGCCTATTATCAATGGACGCCGAATTAAATTGCGCTATGCGCATCAGGGGGGCAGCAACCCGTTTTTAATTATTATTCACGGTAATCAGACCGAGAAAATACCGCCTAGCTATGAGACCTATCTGATTAACTATTTCCGCAAAACGCTAAAACTCAAAGGAACTCAGGTTAAACTAGAGTTTAAAACCGGCGAAAATCCTTATGAAGGCAAGCGTAATACTCTAACGCCACGTCAGATTCATAAGAAAAAGCGCCTGATGAAATTTATTAAAAAGAATTCAAAATAAGTATCTGTTAACGACTAAAAGTAGTCGGGTATTACCGGAGCAGTCTTGGCGGCAGGGATTTATTATTCGGCGCGTCCTTGCGCCTCTCAAGCTGGCGTGAAAAATCGCTCCTGACGATTTTTTCACAGCGACTGTGGCGGTAATACTCGACTACTTTTTAGGGGCTACTTAGGCAAAATGTCCCAATACATTGCCTGCATCAGCGGGTAATGTGACACCTAAGCGTTTAGATAAGCGTGCCCAATCAAAATAAGGCCCTGGATCGGTTTTACGTCCGGGGGCGATATGCTCATGCCCGGTAATATGCTTAAGGCTTAAGGTGGGATAAGCCTCGACTAATTCGGGTAATAAAGCCTCTAGTGCTAAATACTGTGCTTCTGTAAAAGGCTCAAAATCTGTCCCCTCGATTTCAATCCCAATAGAAAAATCATTACAACGCTCACGCCCTTGATAACGGGATACCCCCGCATGAAAAGCTCTTTGATGAAAGGGGACATATTGCACGACTTCGCCTTGACGACGAATCAAGAGATGACTCGCCACCCGTAAATGGGTAATAGTGGCAAAGAAAGGGTGAGCATTAGGATCAAGCTGATTGGTAAAGAGTTGATCAATCCAATTCCCACCAAACTCATAAGGCGGTAGGCTAATATTGTGCAGCACGATTAAATCAGGCACACACCCTGCAGGACGTTCATCGTGATTGGGTGAAGGACATTGACGGGCTAAGCTATATAAGCCCGTTTGGGTATCAATCATTAAGGTGCTTCCTCTGCCGGTTGGGTGAGGGCATGTTCTAACGCCTGTTGAATCGCCCGTGGTTTAGGTTCAGTGCGTAGCTCGGCGTGAAACTCACCATTGACATACAAAAACAGGGCGGGCAAATGGAAAATTTCCAACTCTTGTACAATGCTAGAATTATGCACGGCGTCTAGCTCAAAAATCGGCATAGCATTTGCGAGAGTTGAGTGTGATAGCGCCTGTCTTAATACCTGACAAGCGCCACAGTGGGGTGCTGTCACGAGTATTAAGGTGGGATCAGGATGCTCGGCGAGTACAGCGTAAAAGTTTAAATCCGTGATAGTTGGCAGCATCGTCAAGGTACAAGAGTTGTATTAAGCAGCACAGTATAAAATAAGTTTTATGGCATTTCCCTTAATTCATGGGCACGTTTTAGCGTCATCTTAACGACACAACGTTGTGCGGTGCGCATTAAACTATTCTTGGTTTGAGCATTATAGCCGGCGAGATCGCATTGGGCTTCACGTAAGGCTAACCACGCAATTTGCATATTGAGTAGAGCGGTTGATTTTTCCCGACTCGTTTTATAGCGCTTTTGTAATTGCTCATAATTTCTATTGAGAGTGTCATTCGCTTGTTTTAGACACAGGTCGATGGCGGAGTCATCATCAGAGAATTTTTCAATCTCGGTACAATTGAGGTTGGCGGCTCCTGCGTAGCTGCTTAATGTTAACCATAAAAGTCCGCCCCATAGTATACGCATAATCGTTCCTATTAATTGCTATATGTTGTGATCTGTAATGAATACTGAGTCAGTACTTGAGCCAAAGTAATCGAATATTTCTTCCGCCGCTGTGAAAAAATCGTCAGGAACGATTTTTCACGCCAGCTTGAGAGGCGCAAGGACGCGCCGAATAATACCTCCCTGTACGCTACAAGGTGGCATCCCTGCCGCCAAGACTGCTCCAGAAATACTCAATTACTTTGGTATACCTACTTAACAGTAAAGGGTTCGTTGGATTTGAATCTAGATTATAGTGCTTAAAATTTAAAAAGAGGGTTAGTGTCTTAAATTTTTATGGGATGAGTATTAAGTAGTTAATATTCGCATTCAATGTAATAGACAAGAATCTAGGTGAACAAGGCGGTAATCTAGGTGAACAAGGCGGTGGCAGGCATTTATTTTCACCATTTTGCGCGAGTATTTAGCATTCTATCGTCAGGTTGCTATATAAGTCATTGATTAGTATTGACGGATTAAATAAATTTAGCGGTAAGGCTAGTCAAACGCCTACCTTTCCTTTAATAATAGTCCGGTTAAGTAAGTGACACAAACCGTTTAAAATGGAGAGAGTGATGAAACCTTTAGTAAGTTTGGCAGTAGCTGTAGTGTTTGGCGTGGCTGCTTTATCAGCTCAAGCGGCTGATCCTATCATGATTAAGTTTAGCCATGTGGTTGCACCCGATACTCCAAAAGGTAAAGCGGCTGAAAAGTTTAAAGAATTAGCCGAAGCCAAAACCAATGGTGCGGTAAAAATCGAGGTTTACCCTAATAGCACACTGTATAAAGATAAAGAGGAAATGGAAGCGCTGCAAATGGGTGCTGTACAAATGTTAGCCCCCTCCTTAGCTAAATTTGGCCCATTAGGGGTAAAAGAGTTTGAAGTCTTTGATCTCCCGTATATTTTCCGTAACTATGAAGACCTACACAAAGTTACTGAAGGTGAGGTGGGTAAGAGTTTATTAGACAAGCTTGAGAAAAAAGGCGTGAAAGGTCTGGCTTACTGGGATAATGGCTTTAAAGTAATGAGTGCTAATAAGCCTTTAAAAATGCCAGATGATTACAAAGGCTTAAAAATGCGTATTCAGTCCTCTAAAGTATTAGAGGCGCAAATGCGTGCATTGGGCTCTAATCCTCAAGTCATGCCATTCTCTGAAACCTATCAAGCCCTACAAACCGGCGTTGTGGATGGGACTGAAAACCCACCGTCTAATCTCTACACCCAAAAAATGCATGAAGTGCAAAAGCATGTCAGTTTAACGAATCATGGTTATTTAGGTTATGCCGTGATTGCTAATAGAGGTTTTTGGGAAAAGTTAGATCCTGCCGTACGTACAGGTTTAGAAGAAGCTTTAAAAGAGGCGACTGACTATGCCAACCAAATCGCTAAAGAGGAAAATGACAAATCACTAGAAGCGGTTAAAGCGTCAGGTAAAACAGAAATTTATACCCCAACTGAAGATGAAGTTAAGGCCATGCAAAAAGCCCTAGCGCCTGTGCATGCTGAAATGTCTGATCGTATTGGCAAAGAGTTAATTGACTCTATTTATACTACGACTGGTTTTGATCCCGCTAAATAGTTAATGTTCTTTGCTACCTGTGTCCCTGTTGCAGGTAGCTCATAATCGCTTCAAGTTTCTCCACTCCAGCTAATTATCCGCTAATTAGTTGGAGTGTGATTATTAAAGCTTGCTATGGAGGAGGCCACTATGAAATGGCTTGATCGTCTGGAAGAAATCTTTATTACCTTTTTGATTGCAGCGGCTACGTTAGTTATTTTTGTTGCCGTTGTGCATCGTTACACCTCTGGTATGTCGTCTCTAGGTGCGCTGCAAGATGGATTGCTAAAGATCAATCTGAGCTGGGCACAAGAGCTGTGCATTATTTTATTCGTCTGGATGGCTAAATTTGGTGCAGCCTATGGGGTACGCCAAGGTATTCATGTGGGCGTTGATGTCTTAGTCAATCGTTTATCGGCTGATAAACGTCGTCTTACAACTTTTTTTGCCTTGGGCGCTTGTATTTTGTTTACCGCAACAGTAGCGATCTTAGGCGGACGTTTGGTATGGGAAAATGGTCTGGCGTATACCACACTCACGACCTTTGGCTTAGAAACTGGGGAGTATTACGAGGGGCCTACTACACCCGATCTGGAATGGCCTACTTGGGCGGTGTATTTAGCCGTGCCTTTGGGGTCTACGCTCATGTGTTTTCGCTTTATACAGGTGTTTATCACTTTCTTAAAAACGGGCGATTTACCGCATCATGATCACGGTCATGTCGACGGTTTAGAGGAAACGGAACCCTTAGAAATTAAAGTGGGGCGTAAATAATGAGTGCATTAGTCATTTTTGGTTTATTGACGGTTCTTATGCTGACGGGCATGCCCATTTCGATTGCATTGGGGCTTACCGTATTAACCTTTTTATTCACCATGAGTTCGGTGCCCGTTGAGGCGGTAGCGTTAAAGCTATTCACGGGGATTGAAAAATTTGAAATTATGGCGATTCCCTTCTTTATCTTGGCGGGTAATTTCTTGACCCACGGCGGGGTCGCTAAACGCATGATCAATTTTGCCTCCTCTATGGTAGGGCATTGGTATGGTGGCTTAGGCTTAGCGGGCGTGGTGGCGTGTGCGCTTTTTGCCGCTGTCTCTGGTTCTAGTCCTGCTACCGTTGTGGCTATTGGTGCAATTTTATTACCCGCGATGCTAAAAGCGGGCTTCCCTAAAGATTTCGGTGCCGGTGTTATTACCACCTCAGGTGGTTTAGGGATTTTGATTCCGCCCTCTATTGTCATGGTCATGTACGCGGTCGCCACCAATAGCTCAGTAGGAGCTTTGTTTATGGCGGGCGTGATTCCGGGCGCGATGTTGGCGGGTTTCTTAGGTTTTACCACTTGGCGGCGTGCGAAAAAGTTTAACTATCCCCGTCAGCCTAAAGCGAGCACTCAACAGCGTCTTACCTCGTTCTTGGACTCCATTTGGGGTTTACTCTTGATTGTAGTCGTGATGGGAGGGATTTATACCGGCCTCTTTACACCGACTGAAGCGGCAGCAATGAGTGCGGTCTATGCGTTTGTAATAGCGGTATTTGTGTATAAAGATATGGGTTTGAGAGACGTCCCTAAAGTCCTGTTAAACTCCGCTAGCATGTCGGCTATGCTGCTTTATATTATTACCAATGCGGTGATGTTCTCCTTTATTTTGACTAATGAAAATATTCCTCAATCCTTAGCAGACTGGATGTTAGCACAAGGCATGGGCGTTATTGTTTTCCTCTTGATTGTCAATATCTTATTACTCATGGCAGGCAACTTTATGGAGCCTTCGAGTATCGTCTTAATTTTTGCGCCGATTCTATTTCCTATGGCAATGAAATTAGGCATTGACCCTATTCACTTTGGGATTATTATGGTGGTCAATATGGAGATCGGTTTGTGTACCCCCCCTGTAGGCTTGAACTTATATGTCGCTTCAGGGATTGCGAAAATGGGTATTACCGAACTAACAATAGCGGTATGGCCTTGGTTATTAACCATGTTAGCGTTTTTAATGTTAATAACCTATATACCCGCTATTAGTCTATGGTTACCACAGTTAATGGGTTTGATATAGGAGTCACTTACCATGCCTGAAGTAAGGCCATTTAAAACGATTTTATATGCCACGAATTTAGGCGTTAACACACGCCCGGTATTTCGCCAAGCGATTAATTTGGCGCGTATACATAAAGCTAAAATTATTATGCTGCATGTCATAGCGCCTTTAGGTTCTACCGGACGCGCGATTTTATCGATGTATTTGCCAGAGAAAAATATCTCCAATGTCGAGCAGGAAAGCCTCAGCCAAGTCGCCGATACCATGCGCCAGCGCTTAGATAAGTATTGCGAGGAAGAGGATGATATTTTACATGATAGAGACGAAATTATTGACAAAATTGCGGTGAGTGCGGGTGACCCCGCCGAGGTCATTAAGCATTATGCCGAAACGCATAATGTGGACTTAATTGTGATGGGCACGCATGCAAATGGTAAACCTAAGCATTCTTTATTAGGTTCTACCGCGCGTACTTTAACCCAGCACAGTAAAATTCCGGTGCTCTTAGTACCGAATAGTAATAGTTAATAAAAGTATTCTGCTAGATGAAGCGTAACAAGTGTGACTTGTTACGCTCTTTAGTTTAGTAGTCTGTGAGCAAAGAGCCCACCAGTATGTCTTCCGCAGTCGCTGTGAATACGTCCTTGTACGCTACAAGGCGGCATTGATGCCGCCAAGACTGCTCCAGAAATACTGGTGGGCTTTTTACCTAACCGATGTGATGTAATGCTTAAATTAGCCCAAATTTAACCCACAACGGATCTTTCAAACCCGCCTCCGCAAAACCTTTTGCCCGTAATACACAGGAATCACAACGCGTACAGGGGCGACCATCTGGCGCGGGGTCATAACAGCTACTGGTGAGTGAATAATCGACCTGTAGTGCCATACCCTCTTGCACAATCATCGCCTTATTCATGCCCGCTAGTGGCGTGTGTATGGTCATGTGTCGGCCTTGCACGGCAGCTTTGGTTGCTAGATTAGCCATTTGCTCATAAGCGGCAATGAATTCGGGGCGGCAATCAGGGTAGCCTGAATAGTCCACCGCATTCACCCCTAGAAAAATATCATCCGCTCCTATAACTTCTGCTAGCCCCAACGCAAAGGATAGAAAAATGGTATTCCGTGCGGGTACATAAGTGATGGGTATATCCTGCCCAATGGGTTCATTCGGAGCATTTTTGGGAACCTCAAGCGCAGAAGTCAGGGCGGAGCCTTGAAATACCTGTGGGTCGATATTAATAATGCTATGGTTACTGACGGACATATGAGCAGCAACCCGCCGTGCCATCTCTAACTCAACACTGTGACGTTGACCATAACTAAACGATAGGGCATGAACCTCATACCCGCGTGCTTTGACCAGAGCCAAAACAGTGGTGGAGTCCAACCCACCACTGAACAGTACAACCGCTTTCTTCAATCGATTTTCCTTATTGTATTAGGTCACTACATCCGGTTTAGCGCGTCCGGTTAGCTCCTCAATCCGAGCTAAGGCTTGAGCGGCATTGGCAATATTGGCAAGTGCTTCCACTGGGTCAAGGTCATGTTTAGTCACATCCGGCTCATAACGCTCTAGGTATACCCGCAGTGTTGCCCCCTGAGTACCCGTACCGGACAGGCGAAAGACTAGACGTGAACCACCTTCAAATTGAATCCGAATCCCTTGATTGGAGCTAACAGAACTATCAATCGGGTCGGTATAAGAAAAATTATCTGCCGCTAAGATTTTCATACCGCTCACCTCAGTACCCGCCAGTTTAGGTAAACTCGCTTTGAGATGATCCATGACCGCATTAGCCGCTGGAGTAGGAATCGCCTCATAGTCATGGCGCATATAATAATGCCGCCCAAATTTAGCCCAATGCTCGCGTACAATGCTTTCTACGGAGGTGCGTTTTTCTGCTAATAGATTGAGCCAGAATAAGACCGCCCAAATACCATCTTTTTCACGCACATGGTTAGAGCTAGTACCAAAGCTTTCCTCGCCGCAGAAGGTAATACGCCCTGCATCAAGTAAATTACCAAAGAATTTCCAACCGGTCGGGGTTTCAAAGTATTCAATCCCTAATTTCTGTGCGACCACATCGGCTGCTTGGCTCGTGGGCATAGAACGCGCGACTCCACTAATACCGTTGCGGTAGGCGGGAATCAAAGTAGCATTGGCGGTAATAATCGCGAGGCTATCACTAGGGGTCACAAAGAAATAATTACCCAAAATCATATTGCGGTCGCCGTCTCCATCAGAGGCGGCACCAAAGGCAATACCACGTTCTGAGAAGAGCTGCTCCATGAGCTCAGTGGCGTGTGCTTGATTAGGATCAGGATGACCACCCCCAAAGTCTGCTAAGGGTTGACCATGCATCACAGTACCTTCTTTAGCTCCTAATTCCTGCTCGAAAATACGGGTAGCATAAGGGCCTGTTACAGCATGCATGGCATCAAAGCGCATAGCAAAGCCATCGGATTGAATGAGGGCGCGAATTTTGTCGAAATCAAAAATTTGCTGCATTAAAGCCGAGTAATCTTCGACCGGATCAATCACCCGTACTTTCATTTGTCCGAGGGTATAGTCGCCTAGTTTATCTAGTGGAACGGGCTGTAAATCTTCGATTTTATACTGAGTAATTTTACAAGCTTCTTCATAGAAGGCTTCGGTGAGCGATTCTGGTGCAGGGCCGCCATTACTACCATTAAATTTTATGCCAAAATCGCCTTCAGGGCCGCCCGGATTATGACTCGCTGAGAGTATAATGCCCCCTAATGCTTTATACTGACGGATAAGATGAGACGCAGCAGGAGTAGAGAGAATACCACCTTGACCTACAATCACTTCTGCAACGCCATGAGCCGCTGCCATCCGCAAAATAATTTGGATAGCCTCACGATTAAAATAGCGACCGTCTCCCCCTAAGACTAAACGTGAGCGAATGAGCGCGGTGTCTAGGGTATTAAAAATAGCTTGAACGAAGTTTTGTAGGTAATGGGGTTTTTTAAAGTGCTTAACACTTTTTCTTAATCCTGATGTTCCGGGTTTTTGATCATCAAAAGGTGTGGTGGATATAGTTTGAATGGTCATAGAGGGGCAAACCTTATTGTTACTCAGTCACGTAGATGAAGAAATTATGCTACTTAAAGAACAAAGTAAATCCCTTTTTCCGCCCGTGCCGCAATCATTTGGTGCATTAATGGAAATGTATGAGTTGAACTATATTCAGCTACGTTTGCTCTTGGGGGAGTTTGAGGCTTTGCCAGAATATGCACTGGCTAAAGTGGTGGGGCATGTCCCGGTTGCTTTAACCATTACCGACCGTGCAAAACACACCACTAACCTAACCCTAACCTATTGCTTTAGCTCGGATCATGAGGGGGGGCGCTCCTATGATTTAGATCTCAGGGTCTATCATGATGCGCGTCAAGTGGAGGTAGTAGGGCAAACCCATGGTTTAAAAGCCCAGTCTTTTTTACGAGGTACGGCAGATAGTATGTTGGCATACCGTTGGCGTACGAATCGATTTTTATACAAATGGATACGACATTTACGTCGCCATCAGTATCAATTTGCGCTAACCTCTAAGTAAGCCTCTTGGTATTGATATATAGTTTATATATAATTAAATCATAATATAATTATGAGATTTCAGTATAACCTCTACGGTAGTGTCGCTAGAGGTAAGATAAGTATTAGCGAGAAAGTTAGTTTTTTTTAAAGCACCCAGTATAGATAAGTAAGGATAGAGTAATGAGCTTATGGATGAGCAAAGGTGATCCCTAGTGTATGTAGGTTAGTTATTAGTTGGTGACCATCACCATGGGTATGGTCAATAGTCAGTGGAATTTAATGTAGTTTTAACCATCTGCATGTAGTATTATTGTTGATTAAAATACTAGGTTAATATTACAATGATTTTCGGATAAAAACCCACAAATCCTTTCTAATGATAGTAAGGATTAACTTTAGGAATGCGTTATGAAACTTTCCACCAAAGGACGATACGCGGTTACTGCCATGCTTGACTTGGCATTACATGATCATAAAGGCCCCGTGACACTAGCAGATATTTCTAATTGCCAAGGGATTTCTTTATCGTACTTAGAGCAATTGTTTGCTAGATTACGTAAAGAAGGTTTAGTCGAGGGTGTTCGTGGTCCGGGAGGAGGATACCGTTTAGGACGTCCTGCGAATCAGATTACGATTGCTCAAATTATTGACGCGGTGGATGAAAAAATTGATGCCACTCGTTGTCAAGGTGGCCCTGGTTGCCACGGTGGTGAAAAGTGCTTAACCCATCAGTTATGGGCCGATTTAAGCGATCAGTTATATAAATTCTTAGATGAGTTAACTCTGGCTAATTTTGTGAGTCGCCCCGAAGTGCGCCAAGTGTCACAACGTCAAGATACGATTGCCAATCGTATTGCAACCATGTTCCCGCCTCGCACAACCAGTACCACTACTCGCGCTAGCACAGCGCATTGAGCTTAGGTATAGGATAGGATCTGTGCTAATGGCTTAATGCCATTTGTCTTGAGGGAGCCGTTCTATCCTGTACTTTAATACCAATACTATACGCTTTAATGCCACGCCCTAACTCTAATAAGGTTAGGTGCCCTAAATCAGGATCTTGTGGATAACAAGCACCCGTATCAATGTAATAGACATTGGCCTGTTGCACGACGCGTGAAACGGGAGTATGTCCAAAAATCACTAAATCAATCTGACTAATAGGCAAGGTACGCCCCATTAGTTGTAATTGCTTAAAGCGTTGTCTTGACCACAAGGCATATTCAACCACCGCCTCATCTAGACTGAGATTATTAATAAACTGCCGCCAATTAAAGCTTTGGGGAATATCCGCATGCACTATCCCCACGCGTCCGAGTTCGGTATCAATTTCAAAAGCAATCGGTAAATTGCCAATTGTGCGGCGAAAACGCGGTTTTATGAGCGAAGGAATATTATGCCACCACGCGCCACCATTATATTCAATCCAGTTTTGTTTGACGGTCATATCATGGGCAGAGTCGAGTAACATACGCTCATGGTTGCCCATAACGGCATGAAACCAAGGGTAGTTGAGAAACTCCATCACACGATGGGATTCAGGGCCGCGATCAATCATATCACCAACGGAAAAAACCCGATCTACTGACGGATTAAACTGTACCCGTTGTAATAAATTTTCTAACGCCGCGAAATGTCCGTGAATATCACCCACGACAAAATCGCGTCCGCGACTATTCCGACTAAAAAATTTAAAGGCTTGATAGGGCATATAACAGCAACGCCAGTGGTTAAAAGAAAATAGAGATTAGTAAAACTGTCTCTAGAATCAGGGTATTTAATCGCAACTCTGTACTTCAGTGCGAGTTGGCTCAGATAAAAGCGGGGGTTTTAACGTTTATCTGAACTCAGCCTAGCCAGCTTAAGTGGTCCAAGCCGTATATAGCATCACAGCCCAGCCAGCGATGAAAGCAATCCCACCGATGGGGGTGATCATGCCAAGGGCTTTAACACCACTAAGAGCATATAGGTATAGACTACCCGAAAATAAAATAATTCCTATAGTAAACAATAAACCCGCATAACCTAGTAACTTAGTCGGTTGAATCTTAAACCAAAGCCCTACCGCTAATAAAGCAAAGCTATGATAAAATTGATATTCTACGCCGGTGTGATAACGCTGTAATAGTTGAGGATCAAGGATCTTCTCTAAACCATGAGCACCAAAGGCACCGAGTACCACCGCTAATAAGCCCAATAAACTCGCTAGGAATAACCATAATGATGGTTTATGTTGTGAGAGCATTTGTCATTTTCCAAGGTAATAGTGAACATGAGTTCAATCGATAAGCGTCAATTATATCGAGTTCTGATGAAAGGCATGGTGTTATTTGGCCTAATAGTGCTGCTCGGTGTATTGCTACGCAGTTTTATCAGCACGTCAGAGGTCAAATCTACTGCAGAGCTTGAGACGAGTTCACAGCTCACTGTGCCGCTAACCGCTCCGGTGGGCAAAGTACAACTCATCCGCTGGGGACAACAAGAAGTAGGGGTGTTGCGCCTTAGTGAGGCCATGCAAGCTAGTTTAAATCAGGCTAATACGCGTGCGCCTGACACTCAAATGCATAATCCCGCTTACTTTGTCTATCTCAATAAAGGTGCGGGGATCGGTTGCCCAATAACCTTAATTACCGAGGTCAGGCAGTCATTCTTGCGCGATACGTGTACGCAAGCCAGCTATGACCTCACAGGACGCCCTTTGAATAGCGCATTAAATATTCCTGCCTTAACCGTGCCGCCGCATTATGTGAGCCAAGGCAAGATTACCCTAGGGGCGTGGAAATAAAGGGCAAATACACATCAAAACGAATCGCTGCCTTTTCGCCAATCACAAAAGCCGGTTTGCTATTACCCAATAACGGTGCTTTTTGGGGGCGTTTAACCACCACGCGCTTTAATGCCTTATGCCGCGCTAGTTCCACTAAGCCCGCATCATCGTCATCATTGCCGACAATGCTATGAAAAAAGCGCATTTCTTTTTGTACCAAGGCCGATTTTTGTCGCTCAGGGAACATAGGGTCAAGATAAATCACATCAGGATAGGCATCAGGTGTGAGCGTCTGTAACCAGTCTTGTGCAGCAATAGGCGCTAAGGTCATGCGCTGTATAATGGCTAGTAAATCGGCATCCTCACAGGCTTGGGCGCGTTTTAAACCATCTGCTAGCAATGCAAATACCATAGGATTACGCTCTAGCATTAAAAGCTGACAGCCTAAACTCGCCAACACAAATGCTTCACGTCCAAGGCCTGCGGTCGCATCTACTACATAAGGATGCGCATATTTATTAAGCCCTATCGCTTTGGCTATATCTTGCCCTTTGCCACCGCCAAATTGCCGCCGATGTTGCGCCTTACCCCCAATAAAATCGACATAGACCGCTCCCATATGAGGGTCTGCTAAGTCGTGTAATTCTAGACGCTCAGGCGTTTGAACTAATTGATAACGCATAACATCTGGAGCTTAATAATGCGGGGGCGGTGTTTCTTCAGCGGGACTCGCGATAATAGAGGGAGTGAAACCCTTGAGACGTTCTTTGAGCTGATGAATCTCTAGGCGCAATTGAGTGATTTCTTTTTGTTGCAAATAGACCTGCTCGCTTAAGCTATCTAAGGTTTGCTCTTGCTCCATAAAGAGCATTTCTAAGCGCTCTAAGCGTTGTTCCATAGTGATATAACACCCATTCTTAAAAGGGGGCTACTATACCTGCTCGACGGCAAAACCTTCAATATTGCGTGAAAGTTTACTAAATTCCACCGCGATCAAGTAGATGGGTTGTTGCAGGGCGCGGTATTTATCGGCATAACGTTTGGCTTTTAGCTGCTCCATAGCGGCTTCAGGGCTACTATTTTCCAATACTTTAAATTCAAATAAATAAATATTCTCATTAAACTGTACCGTCATATCAATACGGCCTAGATTAGTGGCATCCTCTACGGTGATTTTTAGACCAAGCGAAGCAAAATAGGAGTAAAAGACACTAGCATAATAGCCCTCATAGTTTTGAATATCATTATTGCTATACCAATGATAGGGGATACTGGCAAAGAAACTATGAAATAATGCCTTTAAGCCTAATAAATCATTTGCCTTTAATAAATCATATAAGTGTAGCGTTTGAATCCCTTGCGCTTTTTGATTTTTCACCCATGCTGATAGTAAAATCTCATTAAGGCTCTGATAGACTTCTTGATTAGGGTAGCCTAAGGTATAAAATTCCTTATCACCGGCCCAACGGGTGTTTTTAATGGTTAAATAGCCTGCTTGAAATAATAGTGCATCCGTTTCTATATCATCTACATCAAACTTAGATAATACGGTAGCACTGCTAATGCTGTTATCTAATAGAACTGAGGTGACTTTACGCTTGAGGAGTAGGTTAACTAAAAAGGTGGGAGTGCCTGTTTCAAACCAATAGTTTCTAAATTCACGCAGTCTAAATAGCTGCAAAATATCAAACGGATTATAAACGCCACCTCCTAGCCAATTGTAACCATTATACCAATCGCGAATTTGCTCTCGATCTAGCCCTTCTAGTTCTTCGGCAAAAACCGTGTCAATATCGTGATCCGTGTAGCCGCATAGCGTAGAGTACTCTTTATCTAGGGTAATATCGTAGAGATTGTTCAACCCTGAAAATAAACTGACCTTAGAGAATTTACTAACCCCCGTTAAAAAACTGAATCGGATATAAGCACCATAGTCTTTAAGGGTGCTATAAAAGCCACGTAAAAAATCACGATTTTGTTTGGCAATATCAGGGTAATCTAGCGCATCTAAAATCGGTTTGTCATATTCATCAATCAGAATAATAACGGATTGCCCTGCTTGCTGGTGAACATGACGAATCAGTGCTTGTAAGCGTTCGGGGCAGGTAGTGTAGCCTGACTGAAAGTGAAATTGGGTTTCTAGTTGATCGAGTTGGGCACTGAGATTTTGAAATAAATAGTCGGGGTTTGAAAAATTACCTAAGCCGAAACTAAAGCGTAATACAGGATATTGAATTGACCAGTCCCATTTATCATGTACGGCTAGCCCTTGAAATAGGGGTTCGTTGCCTTCAAATAGCTCTTTGAGAGTGTCTAGAAATAGGCTTTTACCAAATCGACGCGGACGAGAAAGAAAGTAATAACGACCTTCATTAATAAGTTGATAGGCTAGTGCTGTCTTATCAACATAATAATACCCTTCTTGACGAATCACGCTAAAGGTTTGAATACCAATGGGGAGCTTTTTTCGGGTCATTTATGGTATCTCAGTATAATCGTTCTGGATTATGTTTATACTAGGAAAATAAAAGTATCATTTAGATACTAGCATAAAGATCATTCACCCTCTATTAACCCGATACCAACCCGTTAAACTATAGCGTTCTTGCCTTGTGGTAGCGACTTCATGGGGAAACTGTTCGCTCAAAAAAATGACCATGCGCCCAAACAGTGGCTCAATACGGGTTAATACTCCGCTATCATCGGGATGATATAAAATGAGTTTCCCACCTGCTTCGGCTGACCAAGCGGGATTTAAATATAAAATAGTACTGACCATGCGATTACGTTGGGCTTTAAAGGCATCAATATGCTTGCGATAAAAAGCCCCCGCAGGGTAATAGGCATAATGACATTCATAATCAAATAAACCTAAATACAGGACGCGATTTAAGCCTAAGCGTAATTGTTCAATCCAGTCAAAATAGGCGGCAAGTAGCGGATTATCAGAGTCCTGCCACACAATCTGATCGGTACGGATTTGCTGATTATGCTGATGGTGAGTGGCTCGACCAATGCCCGCTGGTTTAAACTGAGCTTGGTCGAGACTTTTGCAATGCCCTAAGAGTGCCTCATTTACCGTGTTAGCTAAAACGTGATCTAGGATGCAATAGCCTTGTGTGGCTAATGCATCCGCAACCGTTTCAATTGTTGTGGAGTAATCAGGCAAAACGAGTTCCTTTAGAATGCATCATCCGTAATACGTTTGGTGACAGTGACGACACCTTCTTCAACGCGTGACTTTTCAAAGCCCAAACGGGTCATGAGACGGATCATATTACCATTATCAGCGAGCACCTCGCCAATAATGAGCGTACAACCCTTACTCCGCGCCGATTCCATTAAAGAGCGCATTAATAGACCGCCTAGGCCGCGCCCTTGCCAATCATCTGCAATCACCAGCGCAAACTCGCAGCTCACTTTGTCAGGATTAATCGCATAACGTGCCACACCCGCTTCAGCATCTTTACCGTTTTGCCGAGCGAGAGCGATAAAGGCCATCTCGCGGTCATAGTCAATTTGGGTAAAACGCACGAGCATTTCGGGAGTGAGTTCGCGTAAAGCCTGCATAAAGCGCATATAGCGCGACTCCATCGATAGATTACGGACGAATTCCTGTTCCATTTCCGCATCTTCAGGGCGAATCGGGCGAATCACCACATCGGTGCCATCGGCTAATTGTAGTTTACGCACCAGATCAATAGGATAGGGATGTATTGCCATATGACTATATTTCCGTCCTGCACCAGAGGGATAGCCTACTACAAAACGCGCATCCACCGCCATTACACCATGCTCATCCGCGAGTAGGGGGTTAATGTCCATTTCCATAATTTCAGGTAATTCACTCACCATTTCCGAAACACGCAGCAATACGGTAATTAATGCCTCGCATTTAATCGCTGGCATATGGCGGAATTCACCCAATAGACGCGCAATACGAGTACGCCCGATGGTTTTACGAATAATGTATTCATTCAGTGGTGGGAGTGCGACGGCATGATCGCGGTGAATTTCAACCGTTGTACCGCCCGTACCAAAGCTAATCACCGGCCCAAACACCGGATCACGTGCCACCCCGACCATTAATTCACGCGCTGTTTTACTAGAGTGCATTTTTTCAATAGTGACACCCTCTAGACGCGCTTCGGGGCGTTGTTTTTTGGCGCTATCGATTAAGTCTTGATAGACACTACGCACTGCTTGAGCACTAGAAATATTGAGGCGTACCCCGTGTACATCCGATTTATGGATAATATCGGGGGAGCTGATTTTCATCGCCACCGGAAAACCGATTGACTCTGCCACCACTAAGGCCTCGGTTGCACTACGAGCTAGAATAGTAGGCAAACAGGGGATATGAAAGGCCGCTAAAATAGCGCGAGATTCGGTGGTGGAGAGTACTTTGCGTCCTTCGGATAATACGCTTTCAATAATGAGTCGCGCACCGATAATATCTGGGTCACCGTGTTGTGTGGTGTCAACGGACGGGGGCATTTGCAGGAGCATTTTCTGGTTTTCACGATAGGTTGTGAGGTAGGAAAAGGCTTCAATAGCAGATTCAGGTGCCTGAAAATGGGGAATACCCGCATTGAATAATACTTCACGCCCGGCTGCGACTAAAGCATCGCCCATCCAGCAGGCTAGAATAGGTTTTTTGGTGGTTGTTTTTAAACGTGCGAGTACTTCAGCAATACCACGCGGATCAGTAAGCGCTTGAGGGGTCAGCATCGCCAACACCCCATCAATAGAGTCATTAGCCAGACAGAGCTTTAATACCGCTTCATAACGTTCTGGTGTGGCATCACTTAATATATCAATGGGGTTATTATGAGGCCATTGTTTAGGTAGTACTTTATTGAGGGCAGTGATTAGGCTTGGCTCTAGGGGGGCGAGACGAATGCCTAATTCTACAGCGCGATCCGTTGCCATGACACCAGGCCCTCCGCCATTGGAAACAATAGCGAGACGGTTTTGCTGTACACGCATGCCAGAGGCGAGAATTTCAGCCGCCGCAAATAATTGCGTGATGGTATTCACTCGCACCACCCCTGCACGATCTAATGCTGCATCAAACGCATCATCCCGTCCGACTAAAGCTCCGGTATGGGAAGTCGCTGCCCGCGCACCATCTTCATAACGTCCGGCTTTAAGCACCACCACCGGTTTCATGCGCGAGGCAGCCCGTAAGCCACTCATAAAGCTACGCACATGATGGATACCTTCCACATAGAGCAAAATGCTATCGGTTAAAGGATCTAGTGCTAGGTAATCGAGTGCATCCCCAAAATCGACATCCGCTGCATCGCCGAGCGTAATGACATTGGAAAAGCCAATTTTACGTGGCTCAGCCCAATCCAAAATGGCAGTACACATAGCACTTGATTGAGAAACGAGGGCTAAATTGCCCGCTCGTGCCTGATTCCGACTATAGGTGACATTTAAGCCACGACTAGGGCGTATTACCCCTAGACAATTAGGGCCAATAATGTGCATATTGTAGTGATGGGCGGCTTCCATAAAGTTTTGCTCTAGGCGTCTACCTTGAGTAGTTTCGCTAAAACCTCCCGATAAAATAAGTGCGCCTTTAACACCATGCGCCCCGCATTGTTCCACAATGCTAGGCACGGTATCAGCAGGCGTTGCTATAACAGCTAAATCAACATGCAGCCCACTTTGTTGTAGGGCAGCATCAAGTGTTGGATAACAGGTTAGCTCCTGTACTTTTTCACAGTTAGGATTAATAGGTAGAATCTTACCTTTAAAAGGTGCTTGAATAAGATTAGTTAACACCATCGAGCCGATGGCAAGGGGTTCCTCGCTAGCGCCGAATACCGCTACGGTATGAGAGGCTAAAAGCTGGTGGAGATAATGGTGTCCCATGATGGAGACCTCTGTGTTATTTTTTAGTACCGAAAGAGGGTTTATTATACCTTATTTTGTGCGTTGCAACATGTTTTTCTAGTAGGAGTGTAAAGGACTATGACGATCGCGTTGATTACCCATCCTAGCTGTGAGTTACACGATAATGGAAACAGCCTCCATCCCGAATGTGCAGAGCGTTTGGGTGCTATTAATAATCGCCTTATTGCCTCCGGTGTGGACTGGGTTTGTCATCATTATGATGCGCCAGAAGCCGACTGGTCACAATTAGAGCGGGTTCATACAGCAGAATATTTAGCTAAGGTGCGTAGTATAGCACCACAAAATGACGAGTTGATTAATTTAGACGGCGATACTGCCATGAATAAACATACCTTAAGTGCGGCGCGTCATGCCGCCGGTGCGGCTATTCAAGCGGTGGACTTAGTCATGGCAGGTAAGCATCGGCATACCTTTTGTGCGATTCGTCCCCCTGGACACCATGCCTATCCCGATCACTCCTCAGGCTTTTGCATCTTTAATAATATCGCCGTAGCGGCTAAACATGCCTTAGATCACTATGGGCTAGAGCGGGTCGCGATTATTGATTTTGACGTCCATCATGGGGATGGTACGGAGGCCGTGGCAAAAGATGATCCGCGTATTTTATTCTGCTCCTCGTTCCAACACCCTTATTACCCCTATAAAGGTGCCGATACCGATGTGGCGCATGTGATTAATTTACCTCTACCTAAAGGTACGAAATCCCCCCAATGGCGTTCGGCAGTGTATGAGCGTTGGCTACCGGCTTTAGAGGAATTTAAACCGCAATTAATATTAATTTCAGCCGGATTTGACTCCCATATGGAAGATGATATGGGGGACTTTAATTTAGTAGAGGCTGATTATGTATGGATCACTAAATCCCTATGTAATATTGCTCAACGCTATGCCGAGGGGCGAGTGGTTTCTTGTTTAGAGGGGGGCTATGAGCTTTCCTCGCTAGGGCGTAGTGTGACTGAACATGTGCGCTGTATGGCAGAATATACAGGCTATTAAATATCTGACAGACAGTAATTTCATGTTTCTGGAGACAGTTTAGCGGCAGAAATGCCGCTTTGTAGCATATAAGCCTAATTTCTTATTGTAATATAGCAAAATCAACAAGTTAACTATTTATATTAATAATGAAATTTAATTAACGATGGAAACAAAAAGTGATTAATTTTTAGCTATTAATAAAGATAATTTTAATTGCGTGATGGGGATTAATTAAAAATCATTGAAAATTACTAAAAATATAGCTATTATAATCATGAACGTAATATTAACTGAATGGTGCATGAATATTCGCTTTAAGTATTACGGTTTTAGCTTCTAATTTTTTACATACATAGTCATACAGTTACACTCAATAATAAGATAAATCCTGAGATACTGTAGACCCTTTGATGCTTGTGTTAAATATATTTTTAAACTCTAGATAGCTATTATTTATTTCTATAATAATAAGGTCTTGTTGTTATTTTTCAATAGGGGGGAGGAGATATTATGTTTTACGATCAAGTTTTTAATAATTCAAAGCTAGAGTTTTTTAAAGGTTTTAGTGATGAGATCAACACCATTTTCTCTGCAAATGAGAAAACGACGGTGGATTTCTCAATAATTCACCAAGAAGTATATACCAAATGGTGTGGCCTAGATGGTGAGGCAGGCTTATTAGGAGAACCCATAGAAACGATAGAAACCACTATCCAATGCTCGGATGGCGAGGGAGCCTTTGTGCAGTTTCAGGGCGGGCGTATCTATTGGACTAGATATACCGGTGCTCATGGGGTACATGGGGTTATTTTGGAAAAATGGCTTTCTTTAGGCGGAGAAAAGAGTCTATTAGGTTATCCAATATCGGATGAGTATGAAGCCCCAGATGGCAAAACCTATATGATGGATTTTCAATGCGGTCGCATCTCATATTGTGCGGATACTAAAAGATGGTGTCATTGTTCTTATTCACATAATTCTAATATTTTATTAGCCCACTAAAAGCAAATCTTAGCTAAAATAAAAGCCCCAAAGTATCAAACTTTGGGGCTTTTATTTTAACGAGCCTCAGTTTTCGTGACGCCGCAACGTTTACATTTGTATAAAGTAATTAATTTGCCCAAGCGTACATCAAATTGTTTTTCTTGCACAATTTCCCATTTATGGAATTTACTTTGGCAGAGCATTAGCCCCTCACCTTGAGCGGCATCAATGCCTTTGCGGCGAAAAGGCAGTACTTCACCCATGTTTAGCACCTCCCATACATAATGGCGAATCCGCCACCTTGCCCGCGCGGGCAAAATACTCCTCTGGTGTCAGGGTATGCAGCGCTAAGGCATGAATTTGTGAAAGCTCTATACTTAAGGCTTGATTGACAAGTCGGTGTCGAGAGACTAACGTCTTGCCTGTAAATCGCTCACTGACTAAGGTAACTTTAAAATGTGATTCCGAGCCTTGAGGGACATTATGCAGGTGACTTTCATTTTCAACCTGCAAAAAGTCGGGGGCGAAAGTCGCTTGTAAGGTTGCCTCAATCTGAGTTTGGATGTGCATAATGAACCTCTGAAAGCTTGCATATCAACAAATAGTGCGTATATTTCATCAAATTTCTCTTAGGTTGAAACCTCTTCCTTCAGGGAGATAGGGAGATATACTGAGTTGGGAGAGGCATAACTCCTTTCCAATTCGCCCTTAGGGGCGCGATAGAAACCATCATACACGTTAAAATGGCTTTTTAGGCATGAATCAAAAACAAAATTTTGACAATTTGGCCCATTACCTTGGCAGTAAAATCATCGGTCAGCACACGCTTATTAATCGCCTGCTTATTGCGTTATTAGCGGATGGTCACTTATTGGTAGAGGGTGCACCAGGGCTTGCTAAAACCCGCGCGATTCAAGTGCTCGGTCAAGCGATTGAGGGCGACTTTCATCGTGTACAATTTACCCCCGACTTACTACCTGCCGACATTACAGGGACCGAAGTGTTCTATCCTAGCGATAGTAGCTTTAAATTTCAAAAGGGACCTTTGTTTCATAATCTGATTCTGGCGGATGAAATCAATCGCGCACCCGCTAAGGTGCAATCTGCTCTGTTAGAAGCCATGGCTGAGCGCCAGATTACTGTTGCAGGCACCACTTGGCGTTTACCAGAGCCATTTTTAGTAATGGCAACCCAAAACCCGATTGAGCAAGAAGGGACGTATCAACTACCAGAGGCGCAATTAGACCGCTTTTTAATGCATGTAGTGGTGGATTACCCGAATGTAGAGGATGAATATAAAATCCTCCAGCTTGCCCGCCAAGAAGCATTACAACAAGTGCGTCATGATGTGACAACCAAGCAAGTGTTGGTCAGTCAAAACGATATCTTTGCTGCACGCCAACAAATATTAAGCCTCTATATGGCGCAGAATGTAGAGCAATATATGGTGCAATTGGTGATGGCGACCCGTAAGCCCGGCCCTTATGGCGGTTTATTAAAGGGAAGTATTGCGTTTGGTGCGAGTCCACGGGCGACTTTAGCCTTAGATCGCTGCTCTCGGGCGCATGCCTGGCTTAATGGACGGGACTTTGTTAGCCCAGAGGACGTGCAGGCGATTGCACATGATGTATTGCGCCACCGGATTATTATGACTTTTGAAGCTGAAGCAGACGGTATGACGCGTCAAGGGTTAGTCACCGAATTACTTAATGTGGTGGCAGTACCTTAGATGCAAGCCGGTGAGGGTATTGTTTATAGCTCTTTAAACGCCCTAATTCGTTTAAAAGCTCAAGTTGCAGCCTTGCAGCGTGCCAAAAAACACGCAGAGGCTAACACGTCTGGTGGATATCGTACCGTTTTTAAAGGGCGGGGCATGGATTTTGCCGAATCCCGTCCTTATCAAGCAGGTGATGATATTCGGACGATTGATTGGCGTGTGACGGCGCGTAGTGGCAAGGTACACACCAAAGTATTCCAAGAGGAGCGCGAGCGCCCCGTGATGCTGTGGCTAGATATGCGCCCAGCCATGTATTTTGCCACCCGAAACTGCTTTAAAAGTGTCTTAGCCTCAGAAGTAGCGGCTTTGCTAGTGTGGAAAACCTTAGAAGCGGGTGATCGGATTGGCGGCTTTATTCAAACAACACATCACTGTGCGGAATTCAAACCCAGCCATGCTTATGGCGCTGCCTTGCATTTATTACGGCATATTGCAGATACCACACAATTACAGCAACCTAATACGCAAGCCGCCTTATCATTATTAGATGAAAGCTGGGGGCGCTTGCGGCGGGTGGCGACGGCGGGCGCTCAAGTGATATTGATTAGTGATTTTAAACAAACCACCCCGGCTGCTTTGCGCCAATTAGCCTTAATATCGCAGCACTGCGAGGTCAGCTTAATTCATATTCAAGACCCCTTTGAAGCAAAAATGCCCGATCATCTGAATGGTAAACTGCGCCTAACCGATGGGCAGTATAGTTTATGGATATCGTTACAACAACGCTTTCGGGAGTGTTATGCCGAGCGTTCTAGTTTACAGCTAAACCAATTAAAACAATATGCTAGGCGCTATCGGATGGGCTTTTTGACTATTAGTACAGATATGAATACGACCGAGCGCTTGCGTTTATTAGCGCGGAGTATTGCATGACACCTAGCACGACTGAACTTCCTTTACGCCCTATTCATTTCCCAGACCCCATTGGCTGGTGGCCTCCTGCCATCGGCTGGTGGCTGTTATTGATTTTAGGAGCGATTGCACTTGGTATGCTGCTGGTTGAGTATCATAAATATCGCACTAATCGGCGGCGTTTGGCTATTCAACAAGCACTCAAAGAATTGAAGCTTATTGAGCAGCATTATCACAATGATAAGCGTCAATTAGTACAAGCGGTTTCCAGTTTGTTACGTCGAGTCGCAATGCAACAATATGGGCGCTCCCAAACAGCGGGTTTAACAGGGGCCGCTTGGGCCGAGTTTTTACAACAGGCCGGCAATCCGGTGATGAGTGCCGATTTAGCCCATGCTTTAAGCGAAATGCCTTATCGTCCGATTGAGGATGTGAATAGTACCCAATTAATACAACAAGTACGAACATGGATTAATGCTCAGCTCAAACCGCAGTTGATAGGTTCTTAGTATGTATGAATTTCTATGGTGGTGGGCTTTTGCTCTATTGCCGCTGCCGATTTTAGTGTACTGGCTCTCGCCTAAAGCCAGTGCGGATAATACCCTAGCCTTAAAAGTCCCTAATGTGGATGAGTTTGAGTTAGGCGAATGGGTGGAGCAAAGCACGTGGCAGAGCCGCTTAAAATTATTATTAGCCAGTATTATCTGGGGTGCTTTAGTGGTTGCCGTGGCTCGTCCGGTGTGGATTGGTGAGCCTGTGGCTCTACCTTTTAGCGGGCGTGACCTAATGTTAGCCGTTGATCTATCTGGCAGTATGCGGGAAACGGATTTTGAGCTAAATGGGCGTATGGTAGATCGTTTGACCGCGACACAATATGTTGCCGGTGATTTTATTCGCAAACGCCAAGGGGATCGTTTGGGACTCATTGTGTTTGCCGATCAAGCTTATTTGCAAGTGCCTTTAACCTTTGATGCCGCTACCGTGAGTCGCCTGATGCGCGAGTCCTTTATTGGCTTGGCGGGTGAACGTACTGCGATTGGTGATGCCATAGGTTTAGCACTCAAACGCCTTAAGGATAATCCTGAAAAAAATCGGGTTTTGATTTTAATGACCGATGGGGCTAATACCGCTGGTTCAGTAGATCCGAAAGAGGCCGCCGATATGGCAGCTAAAGCTGGATTAAAAATCTATACGGTTGGGATTGGCTCCGATGCGAATATGGTAAATAGTGCCTTTGGATTTTCTTTTAATAATCCTTCTGCTGATTTAGATGAGGGATTATTAAAACTCATTGCGAGTAAAACAAGTGGGCAATATTTTCGCGCTCGCGATACAACCGAGTTTAGCCGTATTTATAGCGAGCTGGATCGATTAGAGCCGATTGAGCAAGAGGGTAAACAATGGCGTCCGCAACACGAGTTATTTACCTGGCCTCTGGCATTGGCAGTGGTATTAGGGGTGGGATTATTAGTGTGGAGGCGAGTGGAATAGCGTGGATTTTTCCCAGTTACATTTTTTGTATCCTTGGTGGCTAGTTCTCTTATTAGCGCTACCTTTGGTATTGTGGCTGCTCTATGCCCCTAAACAAGTCCATTGGCAAGAATGGGTGGATGCCAAACTCGCTCCCTTTGTATTGACTGGTAAACTGATCGATTCGCAGCGCTGGCAATTAGTCATATTAGGGCTAATATGGGTGTTAACCGTGTGTGCTTTAGCCGGGCCTAGTTGGCAAAAGCGTGAAGTGCCGGTATATGATAATCCGCATGCTTTAGTGATTGGGTTAGATTTATCCATGTCCATGTGGGCAAAAGATGTGGCACCTGATCGCCTAAATCAGGCACGCTTTAAATTACTAGATATTTTAGCGCAACGTAAAGACGGTCAAACCGCTTTAGTGGTATTTGCGGGTGATGCCTTTGTAGTGACACCGCTGACCACGGATACGGTAACTATTGCCGAGCAAGTGAAAAACCTAACCCCCGATATTATGCCAGCCATGGGCAGTCGCTTAGCTCCAGTGATTACGGAGGCACGGCAATTATTGACGCAAGCCAATGCCCGTCAAGGGGATATTTTACTGATAACGGATGGAGTTGATGATGAGACTGATGCTATCTATGCGGCACAATTAGCCAATCAGGATGGTTTTAATGTATCTACTTTGGCTATCGGGACTGAAAAGGGCGCACCCATTCCGATTCCTAATAAGAGCTTTCTCAAAGATGATCAAGGTAAGACCATACTTGCTCCTGTCAATAAAGCAGCCATTACAGCCGTCGCTCAAGCAGGGCGTGGTTTAGCTTTAGAAACGACTATTAATGATAGCGAGATTAAGCAATTACAAGCACTATGGGAGCAACATGTACAAGATCAAGCCCCACAATTACAAAACCAACAAGCGACCGTATGGTTGAATGCCGGTTACTGGTTATTAATTCCTATTATTTTTTTAATGATGGGCATATTTAGGCGCGGGTGGTTGGTTTTAGCGGTTGCATTTGTCATGAGTACCCATCCTGAGCCAGTATTAGCCTTAGAACTGCAATATTTATTTGAGACGCCAGATCAGCAGGCTATGCAAGCCATGCACAAACAGGAGTTTAAGCAGGCTGAGCAACAGTTTCAGCAACCTGATTGGAAAGCAGCGGCAGCCTATGAAGGAAAAGAGTGGAATAAGGCCGAACAGTATTATAAAAACCAAACTTCACCAGAGGCACGCTATAATTATGCTAATACCTTAGCCAAACAAGGTAAGTTCGCTGAAGCATTAAAGGCTTATGATGAAGTATTGGCGCAAAATCCTAAACATGAAGACGCCCTTTATAATCGTAAACTGGTCGAAGCTGAGTTGAAAAAACAGCAAGCTCAGCAGCAGCAACAAGATCAACAAAAAGATCAGCAACCGCAGCAGGGCAATAGCTCACAACAACAATCCGGTTCTTCATCTGGCTCAAAAGATCAAGATAAAAACGCCAAACCGCAAGAAAGTGATCAACAGCAAAATGATCAACGGTCTAAGCCTCAAGATCAAGCCGAGTCAAAACAGGAAAAACCAGAGGTTACTGAACAAAAGCCAGAAGCTAAGCGACCAGAACAAAAGCCGTCCCCCACTAAAGAGGCTACTCAACAGAGTGAGCCGCAGTCTGAACAAAGTCGAGAGCAACAGCAAGCTACGGAGCAATGGTTGCGGCGGATTCCCGATGATCCTGCGGAATTATGGCGGCGTAAGTTTTTATATCAGTATCAACAACGTACTCCACAAGAGCAGGGTTCACAATGGTAAAGCGTATTTTGATAGCGGGTTTAATCTGGTTTAGTACTGTCGGTTATAGTTGGGCTGCGGTACAAAGCAGCGTCGACCAAACGGAGTTAGCCTATGGTGATGCGATAGAGCTTACTATTACGGCGACGGATCATACCACTGTAGCACCTGATTTATCTGTCTTAGATCAAGATTTTGAGATCAGCTCTCAACGTCAAGAAGAGTTATCTAGCTCTATTAATGGTCGTGTCACTCAAACTTCACGTTGGGTGCTATCACTCTATCCACGTAAAGCGGGGCAGTTAATTATTCCAGCCATCGTGGTAGGTAATGAAAGTACTGATCCTATTAGGTTAACCGTAAGCGATAGTACAAGCCCTAGCGCAAGTAATAATAAAAATGCCCCGGCTGATATTTTAATTGAGTTTGATATTGAGCCTAAGGCTCCTTTAGTGCAGCAGCAAGTTATTTTAACTCAACGCTTATTAGCCAGTACCCGCCTCGATAATACCCAAGCTTCTTTAACGTTACCGCAAATTGAACAGGGCAAAGGTTTATTGCGCCAACTAGGTTCACCGACCGCCCATACTATTGTGCGTAATAGTAAACGTTATGAAGTGATTGAACGTAAATTTGCCCTGATGGCTCAACAAAGCGGTACATTGACTATAGGCCGGACTATTTTTGAAGGTGTTATTCCTGACCCTAATGCTAATAATAATAATGATCCTTTAGGGCGTTATTTTGCCTTTAGTTTAGGCGGGAAAAATGTTAGGCGTTTTTCCAAACCCTTTGATATTACTGTTGCCCCACAGGATCCCCTCTATACGGGCAAAGATTGGTTACCGGCTAAAAATATTAGTTTAAATGCTTCATGGGATAAACCCTTAGATTCTTTGCAAGCGGGTGAGCCGGTTACGCTAACGATTGCTATTATGGCGGATGGTTTGACGGCAGAACAATTACCCGCGCTGACTATTCCGGTTCCAGTCGGCATGAAGGCCTATAGTGATCAACCCTTATTAAATGATCAGGTGCGAGAGGAAGGTATTATTGGTATTCGTCAAGAGAAGTGGGTATTTATTGCTTCAGGCGGTGGAGATTTTAATATTCCTGAAATGACACTGGATTGGTGGAATACTGAAACACAACAACAAGAATTAGCGCAGTTAGATGCCACACAGTTTAAGGTCGGGGGTGAACCTTGGGTGGCAGATCCACCGGCAAAGACAGAGGCTAATACCGCGCCTCAACCTGCTCATGATAATACGGTAGCAGCGACTCCACCTAAGGCAGAAGAGCCTGTGGTTAATCCGCGCTGGGCAGGATGGCTATGGGCGGCATTGTTAGCATTTATTGTATTAGTGGTGGGTGCTATTGCGTATCGCCATGGTAAAAAACAAGGGTCTCAGAACCATAACCCCGTACAAGACAGTTTACAGCGGGGGAGTTTAAATCATTTACTGAAAGCCTGTGCTCAACAGGATAAGCAGGCCGCGCAATTAGGCTTAACCGCTTGGGCGCGTGATGTCTTAGCACTACCTAGCCCACAGTGGGTGAATTTAAGAGCCATTGCAAGCCAAGACCTCAAAACCGCTATGAACGAATTAGAGCAGGCGCTTTATAGCAAAGAAGGGGGCGATAAAAATTGGGAGGGTGCTAATTTGGCTAAAGCGGTGAAAGAGTTTAAATATCCGCCAACGGATACCAATACATCCTCACATTTAATGCCGTTATATCCAGTATACAAATAAAGAAGCTAGATTTTCTGTCATACAGGTAAATAATTAGACAAAAGTAATCGTGTATATCCTCTATAGTGGTGATAAAAACACCGCAATAGTGACTTTGTCTGAAATTCGGTGTGTGCTTTGATATGCTTAAGTTTGCTGGGCTATTGCCCTTGTTTTAGGATCGAGAATGAAGCTGACACCAATGATGTTATGGGTGCTGGGTTTTGTGCTGTTTTTTTTAAGTATTCGGATTTGGGTAGGATCAGGAAGTTACCCCGAAATCTGGGAGCTAGAGCAGCGCATCCAAGCCCAAAAAGATGAAAATCAACAGCTTGCTGAACGTAATCGTAAATTACAAGCCGATGTCACTAGTATCACTAGGGATAATGATACTATAGAGGATTATGCACGGAGCGAATTAGGGATGATTAAAGCAGGTGAAACATTTTATCAGGTGATTCTCAAAAATCAGCCCGAAGCACCCTTATTAGCCCCGCTGCCTGCTAGTTCTAGTACTACAGGAGTGCGTGTTGAATAAGGCAAAAGTCTGGGTGGTGATTCCAGCGGCTGGCGTTGGGAAGCGTATGCAGGTTGATCGCCCTAAACAATATTTGGAGCTCCAAGGTAAAACTGTATTGGAGCATACCTTGAGTTGTTTTATTGAACATGCTGTGATTGCAGGGATTGTGGTGGTGGTGAGTGCTGACGATCCCTATTGGCAGCAATTGCATTTTTCACACTCTACTACCCCCATTTTTTGGACAGAAGGTGGGAAGGAACGTGCTGATTCCGTATTAAATGGTTTGTGCTATTTAACCGATGTGTTGCAAATATCAGCGGAGAGTGTGGTATTGGTGCATGATGCAGCACGCCCTTGTTTGAGTCAAACAGACCTTAATCATCTAGTTGAGATCGCTCAAAATAGTCCAGAGGGGGCGTTGTTAGGCTATTCAGTGCGTGACACTATGAAACGTGCCACTGAGCAGGCGTTAGTGGCCTATACTGAGCCAAGAGCAGGCTTATGGCATGCGCTGACCCCACAAGCCGCCCCTTTAGGTATACTGAAGCAAGCTATAGAGCAGGGTCTAGCTACAGGAGCCGCGCTCACGGATGAGGCCTCTGCCTTAGAGGCTCAAGGGCTGAAGCCGCGCCTAGTCGAAGGGGATGCTTGGAATATTAAAATTACCCGCCCTAGTGACTTAGTCTTAGCTAATCTATTGTTGCAGTCTATGCGCGGGGAAGAACTATGAAAATCGTTTTGATTTTATATTATAGTCGTCAGGGGAATACTGCCTTGATGGCGCAGCAGATAGCGCGTGGGGTAGAGTCCGTAGCAGGGTGTGAAGTGAAACTGCGCACTGTACCTGAGGTTTCAGCAGAGTGTGAGGCTATAGCTGATAGCATTCCAACCTCCGGTGCGCCCTATGTGACACTAGAGGACTTAAGGGATTGTGCTGCTCTAGCCTTAGGTAGCCCCGGACGTTTTGGCAATATGGCAGCACCCTTAAAATATTTTTGGGAGCAAACTAGCGGCTTATGGTTGTCGGGTGCGTTAGTGGATAAGCCTGCGGCGGTGTTTACCTCCACCTCTAGTTTGCACGGTGGACAAGAAAGTACTTTATTATCAATGATGTTACCCCTATTGCACCACGGTATGATGATCGTAGGACTGCCTTACTCTAATGCTGATTTAATCACTACCCAAACAGGCGGGACACCCTATGGTGCGACTCATGTGTCTGGTAGTGATAGCAAACGTCCGCTGAGTGAGGAAGAAAAACGCCTTTGTAGAGCATTAGGTAAGCGTCTAGCAACGCTGGCAGTTAAATTATGATCACTATTCCGTGGTATTGGAAAGCTTTAAGTTTAGCGGGGTTGTTGGGTTTAATAGCCTTGATTTTGGTTTGGAATTTACAACTATCGTTAGTGCAATATGTGCCATTAGTGCTTGAATTGAGTTTATTACTCATTCCATTAATCGTGCTAGTACCGGGTATAGTAAAAGACATAGGAAAAATATATGTCTACGCTATTTTGCTAGCACTAGTTTATGTCATTATAGGGTTTTTAAATACAGGTTCTGAGCCTCTTTATGGCTATAGCATGATAATACTCAGTATATGCTTATATAGTGGTAGTTTTATGTGTGCTAAAGTGATTAGCCGTCATAACAAGGCAGTAGCCTTACAGCAACAAGGTGTCATACAAAAATGAGAATAGGGCATGGTTACGATGTACACGCCTTTACCGAGGGCAATTATATTGTTTTAGGTGGGGTAAAAATACCACATACTCATGCTTTTAAAGCTCATTCAGATGGTGATGTCTTAATTCATGCCATTTGCGATGCCTTATTAGGAGCTTGTGCTTTAGGCGATATTGGTCAGCATTTTCCCGATACGGCTAGTGAGTATAAAAATATTGATAGCCGTATTTTATTACGTCATGTATTTAAGTTAGTACAAGAGCGTGGGTATAAGATTGGTAATTTAGACGGAACTATTATCGCTCAAGCCCCAAAAATGGCTCCGCATATTGTAGCAATGCGAAACAACTTAGCTGCGGATTTGCAATGTACTATAGAACAAATCAATATTAAGGCTACCACCACGGAACGTTTAGGCTTTGAGGGACGAAAAGAAGGTATTTCAGCGCATGCCGTGGTTTTATTATTAACTATTTGAGCGCTTAAACAGCTCTACCTAGTATTAAGCTAAGTAGAACTATTTCGCAGGATTAGCCTAGTATTATTCTGCTACATAAGCGCCCACGCCACAGAAAAAGCCTTTATCATTTTTAATTACATAGGTTTTCTTGGCTTTTAAATCTTCAGTACCCGGATAAGGCCATTTATATTCAACCCAACCTTTGCCCTCAGTAGATTTCGCGGTATCAATCATATTGAGAAATAGTTTATCACCATATTTATCAAAATCTTTCATTTCTTGACCAACTAGCTCAGGCTTTATGGCATGGGATAACATTTTACCCTCTAAATCCATGCAAAATACATACAGGTCTTTTTCCTGATAACCGCCCGCTTTATCCGCAAATACAGTAAAAGCCTCATCGCCTTTTTCATTGACTAAAGTAGCGGCCTTTTCACTCATAGCTTGTGCTTCTGCTTCATTACCAATTTCATCAGCAGCCAAAACATTTAAACTCAAGGCAGTAAGGGTAATTCCTAATATATAAGTCAGCTTTTTCATATGAAGTCTCCTCCTCTGGTTAATTAATCCTACGATTTTGGCTTAGCATACTGTGCCTTGCTCGAAAATCCACCTCTCTCAAAGGTGAGAAGAGTGTAGCTAAGTTAGGATTTTTTTAAAGAGGGTTTAACTGAAATAGTCGACAATTTTATTAATTCTAGGATTATTAAAACCTATGAAAGCGCTTTGAAGTAGCGATTATAAACTTAGATGATCGATAGATATAAAAATTGTCGACAATGCTAATGGATATCTCGTAAAACAGTGGTTAGCACTACAGGTACTAGCCACCGTTTTACGAGAGCTTATAACATTTAATCAGCCAAGTATTAGGTTTTACTGAGTTGAGAATCACTAGGCAACTTTAAGAATAGCCCTGCCAAAAAGGCTAAAAACATTGCATTAGCAGGCGTATGAGAGGTAAATTCTAAAATAGCGTGCAGCATGAATAGTAAAATTCCAATACCCGCCGCCACTTTAATAATACGCTCACGATCCCACTGTGTACCCCACATAGCCACCCAACCCATAATGTAAACAATAAAGGCGAGAGCTAGTAGCACAATACCTAAAGCACCAATTTCTAAAATCAATTCTAAATAATCATTGTGAGCATGATTAATGAATTTTAATTGCTCAACAGGTTGAAAACCGCGATAGATTTCTTGGAAAGTACTAGGCCCAGATCCAATGGGAAAAAACTCCTTAATCGCTTTCATAGTCATAGCAAACATTTCCCAGCGTCCATCTTCTGATGGGCTAGCGACAATAAAGCGATTTAAGACTGGAATTAACCCAATACTGGCTAATAGGGCAGAGCCCAAGCCCAAAATACTAGCGATAATACCAGCCGCCTTACGCCCTCCCATATGAGGGGCAAATGTGGGTAAGGTGACAATTAGGGCTACTATAGTAAGCAATACCCCTGCCCGTGAGCGGGTGAAAATAGCACCTATTAAGATAATCAATAGTAGAGATAAATAGGTTAAAGTGGTAGTGATACGCCATTCTTGTGTTTTTCTACCATTATCTGTGGAGGTTTTAAGACCAATACTATAAATGGTTAAACCGATTGCCATAGGTAGAGCTATGACCATAAAAGTGGCTAAATGATCCCGATTTCGGTAAGTACCCTGTGAACTACGCCCGGTATCAGCTCCTACCCATTTAAGGAGTTCTGCATTAGGATTCATATACTGCATTAAGGCTAAAATAGCTTGAAAGCAGGCGACTATTAAAAATAAAACTACCAAATAATAACGTTGTTTAGAGTTTAAGGTTGTTAGCGCTAGGGTAATAGCAACTAGGGGTATCATAGCTAAAAAAGCATGAACAGCTTTATAAGGTATAATACTAATAGCCAAATAAGGTTCAATATGGGCTTTTTGTGTCAACCACTCTAATGATGCTAGATAGCGCTCTCTACCAGGTAATTGAATCCATGTATCATAAGGCAGGGGTATTAAGTAAAGTAGTGGAGTTATTAAAATTAGTCCGAATAAAACTAAACTAAGTTTATTAATATGGGAACGCCACGATAAATTCCACCCGGTTATGAGTAAGAGTAATAGGGCGGCTATTTCCAATAGAAACAGAGATTGAAGAGTGCGTCCGCTGTATAGAATGGGGATAATAATAAATAGTAAGCCTATTATAATAGTCATTACCCATTGGCTTTTATTAGCAAGCATTATTCAGAACGCTCCTCATTTATAATAGGCACAATGCTTAATTGATCAAACCATACTGTTCCATTAAAGGTTTTATTATGAGCATATGGGCTGGCTGCTTCTAAACGTAGCATTTGACCTTCGCAAGTGTCATTACTAGGGACAGTAAATCGGATACTTAAACTGCTCCAGCTGGTACGTTCCTTTATCGCAGTGCTTTCACCTAGTAAGGTTTTTTGTGTATCTTGACAGCGAATACGCCAACTCAATCCCCCCGTGGTTGTTAGTTTGTCGACTTTATATAAAGCATTAAAGATATATGCATTAGATTCTAGAGCTAAATTTTGACTAACATGCTGAAAGTTAATAGGGACAACTGTATTACGTAGGTTGATCTTTAGCGCACTTGATCCCTTCATGCCGGAGGTAATGCTCGGTTCTATAGTAAATAATTTATGTCGACCAAAACTCCAATAAAATCCTCCTTTATTTATATTGCGAGTATCTTCAAAGCCACCATCATAGATAGTACCACCAAATTTAATCTGATGATTAAGTAATCCCTCAATCCAAGCTTGTTTAGCCGCAGCCCAAAAGCCATCTTTTATTAAGCGTGCGATGTAAGTATTTAATTCTTGTGATGATAGAGGACCATTTGATAGCTGTATGCGTTTATTATAGATTACTTCTAATAACTCGCCATGCTCTGAGGATTGAGCAACAAAAGTAAAAAAACGATTCCACCAAGTAGGGGGGGTTTCTATAAAGGGTATGAAGTCATTTATATTTTCTGAAATGACTTGCAATAAAATAGGAAATAATGTTTTGTATTTGTTTGGGTCACGAGTTAACAATATATTCCATTCATATAATACTTTTTCCAGATTACCTTGTCGAAGCCAATAGTTCGCTACATAAGAATGAGTGGCTATATGGGCAGGTGCTAAATCTGTAGCAAGTGTAGCTAGTTGATTCGCATTTTCTAGATCTTGCTGCTTTTCATAAATACTTAACAGCTGTGCTGCCCCATAACCAAAGGTAATATCTTGTTTCAAGGACTGTAAGGCTAGAGCTTTAGCTTCTGCTAATGACTCTGAACTCAAAGCTTGATTAATATCCAGATTATAAATAGCTTGTGATTGATCTAACAGGGCTTCGCTACGCTGTACCTGCCAAGGTTCTAGAGGAGGAAATAAGCCTTCTACCCCTGCGAGATCAGAAGAGCTATACTTTGGATAGGTAAAATCATTAGGCCCTACCCCTCCCACACGATAGACCGCTATCAGATAGCTGATACCTATCAAACCTAATATTAATAGCCCACGCCATACCCAGATCATGAGTTAGTATCCGATGTTAGGCGTTTACGTGTGCGACTAGCGTCAGAGCCATAAGAGTAGTAATAATCATAGTTATAACCATAACTAGAACCCGCTTTCATTTTAGTCATAATCACACCAATTAAGTTAGCATTGGCTTGGCGTAAACGTTGATAAGCATCATGTAGCGGACGCTTTTTACTCTGTGCATGAGCTGCGACTAGAATAGTAGCATTCACACGATTGGCAAGAATTAAAGCATCGGCTAACCCCATAACTGGAGGGGAGTCAATAATAATCATATCGAAACGTGTTGGGGCTAAAGTAAGTAACTCCTCCATGCGTGGACTCGAAATTAGCTCAGCTGGGTTGGGTGATAGAGGACCTGCTGTAATAGCAAAAACACCTTTCATAGAGGTTTGTTGAATTACCTCTTCAATAGTTGCTTGATGGGTTAAATAGGCACTAAGCCCTATACTATTATCTAGTTCTAAGCGTTTATGCAAGGTAGGCTTACGTAAATCGCAGTCTACAATTAGAATTTGTTTACCTGCCTGAGCAAAAACAGCAGCTAGATTAGTACAAGTACTCGATTTAGCTTCGCTAGGCATAGAGCTTGTAATAGATAGTGTTAAAGGCGCACCAGCACTAGTAGAGAATAATAAATTCGTTCTCAGTGAGCGGAATGCCTCTGCCATCGCGGAGGTGGGATTTTGAGAAGCGATTAATGCTATATCTTTATCAATAGTGTTTTTCATAAGCGGAGTAATTCCTAGTAAGGGTAATTTTACTACGCGCTCTAAATCACTTGTGGTCTTAATGCGATCATCAAGGAGTTCGAGTAAAAAAGCTAATAAAGTACCTAAAAGTAAACCCAATACTAAACCAAGAGCCAAATTAAGTTTAGTATTAGGCTTATATTTAGCAAAAGGAATCACAGCTGGATCTACAATCGATATATTGTTATTACCGATACCACTGGCTACACCTACCTCTTTAATACGCTGTAACAAAGCCTCATGTAAATTACGACTTTTTTCTACTTCACGTTTTAATGTATTAAAGCCTAGGCTCTTTTCTTGTAATTCGAATAGTGCAGCCTTTTGTGCCTCAACATCAACCCTTAATACAGCTTCACGCTGTTGGGCAGCTTTTAATGTGGCTTCTAGTTCATCGCTACTTGTTTGAGTAATTTTGTTAGTTTCATCCTGAATTTGTGCTCGTAAACGATTGGCGCGTTCCTCAAGGTTTTTAAGTGTGGTTTTTGTAATAGCTGATGATTCCTGAATAATCTGTGTTCTTAACTGGTCAATTCGTTGTGTTAAGTTATTTACAGTTGTTGATTGTACTGTGCGAGTTTCAATGATCATTTGGGCTTCTAATTCACTAATTCGCTGCTTTAAATTATTTAAAGTAGTATTGTTAACAGTTTGTGTTTCACGCTGGATTTGTGCTTCAATCTCAGTAATTAGTTGCTTGAGATTATTAATATTGTTACCCTTAACAGCTCTTGTTTCTTCAACTAATTGAGTCTTGATAGTATCAATTTTTTGTTTTAATTGTACCATGGTCGGGTAAAGAGGCTTATAGACTTGGAGTTTTTCTTGATATTCTGCTTGCAAGGTCTGAAGCTGTCGATTTAGAGCCTGAATGGTTGGATCTGTGCTTTGGACTTTAGATGCTTTAACCTCAGCTTGATAGTCACTTTGTAATTTAGTCAGTTGTTGGCGTAGGCTTGAGACAACTGGATTATCACGTGCAGTAGATGCTTTTAGTTGTGCCTGATATTCGCCCTGCAGTTTAGTGAGTTCTTGGCGTAAGCTACGTACTACCGCATTATCACGAGCGGTGGGAACACTTCTTTCTGCTATATAATCACCTTCTAATTTGGCTAGTTCCTTGCGTAAATTTTTCACCACTTCATTATCATAAGCAGTAGGAGCTGCTAACTCTGCTTGATATTGGGTTTCCGCTTGTGCTAATTGCTTTTTGAGTTCTTGAATAGTGGAGTTATTCAATGTTTTACTAGCACCACTACTTGCTCGGGTTTTTTCATATTGACTTTCAGCTTTGATACGTTCACTTTGAGCCTCAGATAAAGATTTACTAAGGTCTAGCAGTTTCTGTCCTGTTAAGGTTTGTTTGTTTTCAGGGTCAATGTTAGTAATATCTTTTTCTTTAGAAAAGTTGAATAACTCTTTTTCAGACTCATTTACTTGGCTTTTAGCTTTTGCTAATTCAGCATTTAAAAACTTCTCCGCATATTGAGCCGACTCTCGCCGCCTCTCCAGGTTCATATTAATAAAGTTTTCACTCAAAGTGTTAATAATAGTTGATGCTTTTACTGGATCAATATGATCATATGAAAGTGTGACAATTTGTGAGTTCTTAACTGGTGAAACAGTTAAATTACTAAGAAATTTATCTTCTAATGGTCGTTCACCTAGTTTTTTGACCAACTCTTCTGGTGCTGGGGTAGTTTCAGATTCCAATAGCGGATCATCGTTAGAGGTATTCGGATCAGTAGGTTTCTCACCAAATAAAGCCTTTATCTCATCTAACGTTTCAGCAAAAAAAGGTTTAGCTACTCGTTCTCCTTTTAGCTCGGCATCTAGATTTAAGCTATCAATGGTACGCCGTGCTAGATTACGGCTTTTCAATAACTCATATTGAGTTTGATAGTAGTCCTTGTCAGTAACATTAGCATCTTGAGCCTCAACACCAAAGCTTAAAACTTTACCAGAGGACTCAGGCTGGATTTGCAAAGTAGCACTGGCTCGATAGATTGGTGTCATCATCAGGGTTGCTACGAGTGCTAACATGAGTACTAAGGTTGTAATGGAGAGAATTAACCATCTGCGTCTAATGATAACTTGCCATAACTCACGTAAATCAATTTTGTCATCTGACTCATCATTAATTGGTTCTTGATAGGATGCTGTAATAACCTGTTGAGATTGAGTAGGGAAAGTTTGACGCCGCCCATACTCAGAAGCATTTAATTCCGCGTTCATTGAATCCACTACCCCTGTTTGTTTAGTTAACCAAATTGTTGAGAGTATTGATAGGGCTAATAAATGCAGCGGCTTCCTTCAACCAATAACGACTATCAGAGCGATGGACGACAATACGGTCATCGTTTTGCAGATAAGGATCTTTGAGTTGCCCATTACGGATTGCAGTAAGATTAAGGCGATAAGCCTTTACCGATTTATTAGGTAGTGTCCTAAATAGAATAATTTTATCTTTAGAAGCAAGAGTAGTTGGTCCTCCTGCTTGAGCTATGGCTTGCATCACCGTCATAGCCCCCTCAATCGCATAAACATTAGGTTTAGTGACTTCACCCTCAACGGTTACCCTTTGATTAGCCGCTTCTTTCACTAAGACGGTAATTTTAGGGTTATTAAGACCTTCGGGATTACTGGAGTAGGCTTGTTCTAAAGCACGAGCTAATTCTTGTTGAGTTAAGCCCTGAGCCTTAATTTCCTTAATGATTTGCAGAGCGATATAACCGCGTGAATCGACTCTGACTTCCTGATTTAAGCCTTCAGCAGGAAAAATAGTAATAGCCAATAGATCTGATGGTCCAATACGGTATTCGCTTTGTGGGGGTATATAGCCCAACTCATTAATATTGGAAAAAATTTGCTTGCTATTATTGACCGCAGGGCCTGAGGTAACGGGGAGCGCTCCGCCTGTACTACAACCTGCCAGAACAACACAGCAGGCAACGGCAGTGAGATTTAGTTTTAGTTGGTTCATCATATCTCAGTTTACTAGTCAATCGAATAATGGTTAGCTGCGCCCAAATAGACGCTGTAAGAACGACTTTTGCCTATTAGCATCATTAGCCGCAGATCGCAAGGGGGTTTTAGAGGTATTAGCCTGTAAGGCAGGAATAGTTGGGACTAAATGAGGAGCCAGATTTTCCAGAATAGCCTGAGGGCGTTCCCAGACACAATATCGTGCTTCTTGCTCACCTACAATCAATGCTGCTGCTTTAACCCCTTCTGATAAAATCGGTGGGCGTCTATCAATGCCATGGGCATCCGTTGCAATAATATGTACATAACCATCACGCAAGAATTGCTCGGCAAATTTTTTAGCACTGCGCCCAAACTGTCCAGTAATAGAACCTGCCGTAATCTGAATCCAAGCCCCCAAACGTGCGACAGTTAAAAACTCCTCATAATGCTCACCAATCCAAGTAAGACGTTCGGGATGAGTAATGAGGGGGATATAGCCTGCATGGATATAGTTTTCAACCTGTCCAATAAAATCATTGACTGGGACATGATGCGAGGGTTCGAGTAAAAAGTAACGTGAATGGTTGAGGGTAGGGATGCGCCCCGTTTTCAAGCCTCGCATCACATCTGGTACCATATGGGTATCTGCACCAATCAACAATTTCAGTGGAATTTGGGCTAAATCCAGTTGTGCTTGTAGTGCCTCTAAAGCGGGAGCAATAGTAGCGGCTGAATTATCGTATAAGCCCGGATAGATGTGGGGGGTACAAGCTAAATGGGTAATACCATCCGCGACGGCCATGCGTGCCATAGCAAGTGAGGTTTCAAGATCTTGTGATCCATCACAAAGAGCGGGGAGTGTGTGGCTATGTAAATCAATCATAGAAAAATTTTGTAACACCAATGGGAAAGCAAACCTAGGGATAGTATAGCGTAATTTCTCCTAAGACGTCATAAATCCTATTTTGGTTTAAGGTAAGGTTAAAAAGGCGCTTATGTGACTTAATAGCCAGTGGTACAGAGTAGCATTTATAAAGTTACCCTATACCACTATTTTATAGCTACTATTACTGAGTAGACGTTGCTGGACGATCTAAGCTAAGGGGAGTTTTGCCAGAATCTGTTTTGATGACTGGAGCTGTTACACTTTTTGCCACTGTTGAAGTCGGAGTAGGTGTATTTTCTACCGGCTTAGCAGGTGCTGGGGTATTACTAGGGGTAGAAACAGGGGTAGTGCTGGGTGTTGTAGTAGCAATAGGAGCAGGGCTAGAGGCTGGGGTGGGTTTAGTAGTACCTAAACCTTCAGTAAGGGAAATATCTGCTTTGATTTTTTCAAATAATTTAGGCCCAATACCTTTAACTTCTTGAATTTCTTCTAGAGTTTTAAAACTGCCTTTTTCGGTGCGATAATCAATAATGGCTTTAGCCTTTTTCTCACCGATACCTTTTAGATTATCTTGAATGGTTTTGGTATCGGCAGTATTGATATTGACTAATTCAGCTAAAACAGCAGCAGAACTGCTAAGACTTAAAACTAAAAGTGTGGCTTGAATTATTTTTTTTAGCATGGATTGACCCTTTATTAAGTTGTTTTAATAATCTAGGAGGTTGGCTAGACTATATTAACTATTGTTATAAAGGACTAATCTTTCCGTATTAACGGTCATTGCTCCTATAAAGAATAAAAAGATAAAAGGTCACAAGTTAATTCGCGGAGAGAGGTGTAAAGGAGAGAGATGGAATACGAGGTGGGGATGTGTTGGTGTGTGAGTTAGAAGTGGGAAGGGTATGACTCGCAAGCGGCGCTAGGTAGTCAGGCAGATGGGTCGGTTTAAACCCATTGACGTGTTGTAGCAGTAGTTGATAGATCGTGAGCAGATCACGCTGTGAGCAGGCGTATTGTAGGGTGCTAATCACTTGTTGAATCTGAGGCCAAGTTAAGTAGTCTTCATGTGCCTGACGAATACGGGGGTGTTGAGTAGGCTGGGCATGATCATCAATCAGTAGTTCTTCATACAGCTTTTCACCTGGACGCAAGCCACTGAATTCAATCGCAATATCACCATAGGGATTGGTTTCATTCTTAACCGATAAGCCTTTGAGATGAATCATGCGGCGAGCTAGATCGACGATTTTAACTGGCTCACCCATATCCAATAAAAAGACTTCTCCCCCCTGTGCGAGTGCACCGGCTTGAATCACTAATTGAGCGGCTTCGGGGATCGTCATGAAATAGCGGATAATATCGGGGTGAGTCACAGTAATCGGCCCACCTTGTTGAATTTGTTTGCGAAAAAGTGGCACGACTGAGCCAGAGGAGCCTAAGACATTGCCAAAACGCACCATACTAAAACAAGTATGTTGAGTCTGTTCGGAGATACCTTGTAAGACTAACTCCGCCATGCGTTTACTAGCCCCCATGACATTGGTAGGGCGTACCGCTTTATCGGTGGAAATCAGCACAAAGTGTTTCACTTGATGAGCCAACGCGGCTTGAGCCGTGTGATAGGTACCTAGAGTATTATTACGGATACCTTCAATGGGATTATGTTCAACCAAAGGAACATGCTTATAGGCTGCGGCATGATAGAGGGTTTGAATCTGATTATTTTTGATAGTTTCGTCAAGACGTTGGCGGTCTTGTACCGAACCCAGCACCGGAATCACCGGAATATTCAAACCTTCGCTACGATTGATTTCAAGTAGTTCCTGTTCAATTTGATACAGCGCATATTCGCTGAGTTCGTAAAGCACTAAAGAGCTAGGTTGTTGGCGGAGAATTTGGCGACAGAGTTCTGAACCTATTGAACCCCCCGCTCCGGTGACCATCACATGATGGTTTTGGATGCAAACTGACAATAAGGCTTGATTAGGAGCCACCGCTTCACGCCCTAACAGTTCATCGATATCGATTTCGCGAATTTCATCGATGGAACGTTGACCTGAGAGTAATTCAGTCATACTAGGAATAGTGCGCACATGCACAGGTAGCGACTCTAAAGACTGAATAATTTGACGCTTACGGGTATGGGCTATGAGTGGCATCGCCAAAAAGATGTGCTTAATCGCATATTGTTCAATGAGGCGTGCGGTTTGTTCGGGTGCATAGATCGATAAGCCCTGAATAAGGGATTTATGCAGGCTAGGGTTATCATCTACAAAGGCTACTGCACGATAATATTCATTGTGTTCTAAAGCAGCCGCAAGCTGTGCACCGGATTGTCCAGCACCATAAATCAGTACAGCAGCGCGTTGCTGTTGGTGTTGACGCGAGTTAAGGAGTTGATAGTAGCGTCGCATGAGATAGCGGCTACCCCCAATCACTAATAAAGCAGTACCCCAATAGATAGGATAGATCGATTGAGGAATCCCTTTCCAATGAGCAAAGGTTGCAACCACCCATAGGACTATAGTACTGAGTGTGACACCTATCACGACTGACTGTAAGGCTTTCACCCCCATAAAGCGGATAATAGAACGATATAGCCCTAACCGAGTAAAGATAACAAATGCAACCAACGGGGCAATGAGCATCAGCCACACCCCATCATTGAGGGTAGGTGTCCAAGTACTGAGGCGCAGAGCAAAGCTGATCCAGATCGCCAGTGGCAGGATCAAGAGATCGGCTGTGACCATGACAATGCGCTTTTGCCAGCGGGGGAGGGTAAACAGATGGTAGATGGATTGAGAGGGATTAAACATGGATAGGCTCTTAGGCAGTTATAATGCTTGTGGTTTAGCCAGGTAAAATACAGTTATGTATTTGCTATAAGGTTGCTGCTTGGAGGATTTGAGTGATAGTAGAGCAAGTTTTTGTTATTTCATGCTCAGTAAGAGTAGGATGAACAAGAAACATTAGACTGGTTTCACCCAATTCCTGAGCAATAGGAAGACGTTGAGTAGGTCGCCATCCTGTATTATCAAAGGCCTTTTCGAGGTAGACCTCCGAACATGAGCCAGAGAAACAGGGGATGCCATGTTGATTCATTTCAGCCATGATGCGGTCACGACTCCAATCACTTTTCAATTGTTGTGGCTCTACAAAAACATAGCACTTGTAGGCGGCATGACCGATATGAGGAGGGACGATAGGGACACGTAACCCAGGTAGTTGGCGAGCAGTTTCCCATATAGCTGAGGCATTTTTTTGGCGTTGAGCTGTCCAGTTCTTCATACGAGTGAGTTGGATACGACCAATAACAGCCTGTATTTCAATCATACGCCAGTTAGTACCAAAGCTATCATGTAGCCAGCGAAACCCTGGGGGGTGTTGGCGTTCATATACAGCTTCCCAACTCTTGCCATGGTCTTTGTAGCTCCACATTTTTGACCATAGCTTATGGTCATTGGTCGTGACCATGCCGCCTTCACCGCCTGTGGTCATAATTTTGTCTTGGCAAAATGACCATGCGCCGATATGCCCAATACTACCAACCATGCGCCCTTTATAGGTCGCTCCATGAGCTTGGGCACAGTCTTCAATGACATAGAGATTGTGTTGAGCAGCAAGTTGCATGATGGGATCCATCTCACACGGCCAACCTGCGAGATGTACACAGATAATGGCGCGAGTGCGCGGAGTGATCATAGGGGCGATGGTGGCAGCAGTAATATTTTGGTTATCGCGATCAATATCGGCAAACACAGGAGTTGCACTTGCGGTAATGATGCAGGAGACAGAAGCAAGAAAAGTGCGTGAAGTAACAATGACCTCATCACCCTGTCCAATGTCTAATACTTTGAGGGCAAGATCAAGAGCGACTGTGCCATTGGCAAGAGCAATAGCATGTTCTGTACCACACCACGTGGCGAACTCTTTTTCAAACTCACGACATTCTATACCAGTCCAATAATTGACTTTATTAGAGAGAAGGGTATGGGAAATGGCATCGGCTTCTTCTTGGGTAAATGCAGGCCATGGAGACGGTTGAGTATTTAGCATAATTTTGGTTTTAGGATTTTTTAGGTTGTGCAGGGCAACCCACTACTATGATGTTATCTGGTAGGTTATGTGTAACAACTGCACCGGCACCAACAGTGACATTGTTGCCTATAGTTAAGTAGGGTAGAACAGTGGCACCTGCGCCAATAAGACACTGCTTACCGATGGTAACACCCCCACCAAGAGTAACTGTAGGGGCAATATGACAAAAATCACCAATGACACAATCATGATCAATCACGGCATTATGGTTGATGATACAACCAGTGCCAAGTTGGGCATCTGGACCAATAATAGAGCCAGCAGTGATTAGGCTGCCTAAGCCTATACTTGCACCTGGGTAAATCGTGGCATGGGGATGGATGGCAGTTTCGGGTATAATAGCGATATTGTGCCATTGGTTTTGTAGTCGACTACGAATGGCATTGTTTCCAATCGCAAAGTGAATAGTATAGGTGCGTGACTCCATAATTTGTGTTGGAGCAAGAATAGGGATGCCACATAAGTCTCCCTGTGCTTTATCATCGATGAAGTATCCAACTTGTTTGCCACTTTGGATTAGTGTGTGAAAAGCAACTTTGCCATGGCCACCCGCACCATAGATATAAATCATGATGTCGATCCAGTAAATTTGGGCATGGTAGACTCACCCTCAGCACTAATCCCTTCACGCACAAACACTTTTTTTGCAGTTAAAGCTAAGATTTTTAGGTCTAACCAAAAGGATTGGTTGTCAACATACCAAATATCAAGTTTGAATTTTTCTTCCCAGCTAATGGCATTGCGCCCATTGATTTGTGCCCAGCCAGTAATGCCAGAGCGCACTTCATGGCGACGTGCTTGTTCGTAGGTGTAGAGGGGAAGATATTCCATTAGTAAGGGACGGGGGCCTACTAAGCTCATATCACCCTTAAGCACATTCCAGAGTTCTGGGAGTTCGTCGAGGCTAGTGGAGCGTAGAAAACGACCAAATGAGGTAAGACGAATACTGTCAGGCAGTAAATTACCATTATCATCACGAGCATCAGTCATGGTACGGAACTTAACCATTCTGAACGGCTTGCCCTGTAAACCAGGGCGGGCTTGAGTAAAGAATACAGGAGAACCGAGTTTCCAGCGTATCAATAGTATCAGTATCAGAATAAGTGGGCTGAGCAGGAGCAAGCCGAGCAGGGATACGGTTAGATCAAAAAAGCGCTTCATAATCCCATTATTTCCAGCAATTTCGCGTTGACTTTGTGGACATCATATTTTTCTTCTGCGAGTTCACGGCTGCGTTTGCCCATATGTTCCCACCGGTCGTGGTTTTCGATGAACCAAATCATACGTTCGGCGAGCGCTTGGGCATTTGCTTTGGGGACGAGATAGCCATTGTCGCCATTAGTTACCGTTTCACGGCAACCAGGTACGTCGGTGGTGAGGATAGGACGACCAGTTGCCATTGCTTCTAGTACAGTACGTGGCATTCCTTCGTGGTAGGAAGGTAATACGTAGATATGACAATTTTGCAAATAGGGTCGCACATCATGGGTAGAACCTAGGTATTCGAGCCAACCTTGTTGGTGCCAATGTTGCACTTCACTAAGGGGAATACCATCAGGTGATGGATCTTCTGGTCCTAATAGTTGAAAGATGGCTTCTGGGTAAAGAGCTTTGACAAGTTTTGCAGCCTGAGCATACTCGCGAAAGCCTTTTTCACCTAATAAACGTCCGATAGTAAGGAAAGTTATAGAACCACTTGGTAAAGGCGTATGTGTGTAGTTGCTAATATCTACACCAGAACCATTCACCAAAGCACATTTATCAGCAGGTACAATACCCCGTTGGACAAATTCATTGAGATTATCTGGGTTTTGAAAAATGACCTTTCTGGCATTTTTTAGAGCAATGCTATAGAGAAATGTCACCAGCTTGCTCAAAAGCTTGCGTTTGATGGTTTTACCTTGAAAGGCGAAGCCTAAACCAGTAATGAGTGCGTAAAAGCGGGCATTAGGTAAAATTCGGCTAGCTAATCCCCCCCAAATTGCAGGTTTTATTGTATAGGCTAGGATGACATCTGGTTGAAGAATAAGAAAGGTTTGTCGCAAAGCATACCATGTTTTTAGATCGGCCAATGGATTTAAATTGTTACGTTGTACAGGGTATGTACAGAAGTTTGTACCCCATGCAGCTAGCTGTTGGGTAACAATTGTTTTTGTTTCCGATGCCATTGCAGTGACTTGATAATTAGTTTTGCGTAACGACTGAATAAGTGAACCACGAAAGTTGATTAGGGATTCGGGTAGTGCACCGATAAGAATAAATCGCTTCATGTGTTTGATAGGCGGTTATGATCAAGCCATTGATTGAAAACTAGTACATTCCATAGTTGATGTTGCCAGTTACGTTGTCCTGAAAGATGCTCTTTCCATTTCTGGCGTATGGGTATAGGGTTAAAATAGTTATCTTGATGTAGGCGTGATTCGTTAAGTAGATTTTCTGCCCAATCACGTAATGGTCCTCGTAACCAACTATCGATCGGAACTCCAAATCCCATTTTAGGGCGTTCGATTAACTCTCTTGGTATATGACGGTAGAGAACTTGACGTAGTACCCATTTGGTTTGGCCTTCTCGCAGTTTATATTCCAGCGGCAGTTGCCATGCAAATTCGACAACACGATGATCTAGGAAAGGAACTCTACTCTCTAGTGATACTCCCATTGCTGCTCGGTCTACCTTACAAAGAATATCATCAGGAAGGTAGGTGAGCATATCGAGTAGCATCATACGCTCGATAGTATTGAGATGGCTTAGGTCGGGTAAATGACTGGTAAGTAATGTAGGTGGTTCTTTACCTTCAATAACGATATCTGAAGAGTTTTGCCAGCTCGAAACCATGCCTAAGTAAAGATCAGCGACAGATTGGTGAGTCATAACACCCGCACCTTTATGTAGCTTCTCTCCTATATTGGCCCATTGGTTGAAGGCAGGAATAATAGTTTTTAGGGTAGAGGCAATACGATTCCAACTATTTGGCGAAATATGTGTAATGGCTTTAGCTGCCCCATGACGTAGTGGGCGAGGTATTTGTGAAAGCTTTCCCCATGTATTAGCGGTGAGTTGGTAACGGTTGTAACCGGCAAATAACTCATCACCCGCATCCCCAGATAGTGATACAGTGACATGCTGCTGTGCTAGTTGCGAAACCAGAAAAGTAGGTATTTGTGAGGAGTCAGAAAAGGGCTCATCATACAAGACAGGTATGCGAGGGATAACCCTCATACATTCATCCGGTGTGACATAGAGTTCTGTATGATCAGTGCCTAGGTATTGGGCTACTGCTTTAGCATGAGCAGCTTCGTTATATAGCTCTTCATGAAAGCCAATCGAAAAGGTTTTAATCGGTTGGTTAGATTGTACTTGCATTAAAGCAACCACAGTCGATGAATCTATACCCCCTGAAAGAAATGCTCCTAGTGGTACATCTGCCATCATTTGTTGCTTAATAGCGTCTTTAAGTAGAGTTTCGAGAGTATTTACTGCATCTTCAGATGTGCCTGTAAAGGGGTGAATTTTTCCTTTATGGCTAATCTCAACACCTGACCAATATGTTTTGATCTGTGGCTCTCGTTGCTGGCGTGACACCTGTAGCCAAGTGCCAGCAGGAAGCTTGTGGATACCTTGATAGATCGAATGAGGAGCTGGTACATAATTATACCTCATATAGAGACATAGAGCATTACGATCAATCGTTGCTTGAAATGCGGGATGAGCTTTAAGTGCTTTAAGTTCGGAGCCAAATAGAAAAGTATCACCTTGCCAACCATAATACAGCGGTTTTTCACCCAAGCGATCACGCGCTAAAGTCAGGGTTTGGGTTTCTTTGTCCCATAAAGCGATGGCGAACATGCCGATGCAGCGTTGTAGGGTGGACTCAATACCCCATATTTCAATAGCAGCCAATAAAGTTTCAGTATCGGAATGTCCGCGCCAATGGGGAGCTGGGTTAGTCTTTTCGAGTTCAGCCCGTAGCTTGTTATGGTTGTAAATTTCCCCATTAAAGACAATGATGTAACGACCATCATTTGAATGCATGGGCTGATGACCAGCAGGAGATAGATCAACAATGGCAAGACGACGGTGTGCTAAACCAATGCCTCTTTCATCATCATACCATATCCCAGAATCGTCAGGGCCACGATGAGATAACATATTTATCATTTTCGGCAAATGATGATCAGTATGAGTATAATAATTTAGTAACCCACATATACCGCACATTATTTTAGATTCCTTGCCAAACTTTGTTGTAGGCACTGACCATACGATCAATATCAAAGTTTTCGATTATTCGATTTCTTGCTGCTTGTTTGCGGGTTAGCCAAATATTTGGTTCACTTTCCTTTTCTACTATGGCACGAATTATAGCATCAGCTAAAGCCTGACTATCAGAAGCCGGAACAATCCATCCGGTATCACCGACTATCATAGCAGCATCACCCACATCAGTTGTAACGCAAGGGATACCACAAGCCATAGCTTCTGCTAATACGTTCGGAAAAGCTTCCCCAATAGATGATAATATATGTATATCAAGTATATTCATTATTTTATGAATATCATTTCGTTGTCCTAACAATGAAATTTGATTGGTTAAATTTGCTTGTTCTATCCATTTAATTAATTCAATATTTGTATGAGACATATCATTGCCTATTAGTAAGCAATGAAAGCTAATTTGATTTTGCTTTATTATTTTGAGAGCTTCAATCAGGTTTTGATGATTTTTGTGTGGGCTAAATCGCCCTACCATGCCTAAAACGGTTATATCTCTTGGTAAGTTTAATTCGCTATATAATGCTGAATAAAAATCATGATGAGGTGAGAATAAACTAGTATTGTAACCATTTGGAATTACAATAAATTTTTTCTTTATGTATCCTATTTTTTGATGTGCATCTGCTGCCTGCTGTGAGCAACTAATAATCTTGGTTGGAATAATTCGAGATAAGAGTGCACAAATGTATACCACAATACGAGTACTTGAGCTTGTTGTTTGAGTAGAAATATCGCTGTTTCTTATACCCCATATAATATAGGGAGTCTTTTGTAATATGGCTAGCAAGCCACCAAGTAGGTCTGCATGGTACATCCATGTTTGTATAATAGCGGTATTGTCATTTTTTATAATTTTCCATAATTTCATTACCCCTAAATAAGTAATTTTCCCTCTAGGCATATTAAGAGTGTAGACTGTTACATTTAAATCACATAAAAGACTACTATATTTACCATTACCTGTTAGTGATACGACCGTGTGAGTGTTTTTTGTGTCACGGGATATTAATCTATATAGCACAGCTTCTGCGCCACCATTATTCAAACCTGTAATGATGTGAAGTATTCTCATAATTTTTACTTTATTGCTTGCATTAGCTCTTTCATATAAAGATCAGCAACTGTTTTAGTATTAAACTGTAAAGCTCGTTCTTGAGAGCTTTTTTTTAAGAAAAAGTTATAATTAGATAATACTTCCAAAATTGCATTAGCCATAATATGTGGATTATCTACAGGAACAAGAGTCCCCCATTTTCCATTTTCCAAGATTTCAGCGGGACCCCCTGGGCAATTTGTTGATATAACAGGTGTTCCACAAGCCATGGCCTCAACAAGTACATTTCCAAACCCCTCATAATGTGAAGATAAAACAAATATATCTGCTTTATCCATATATGGGTATGGATTTTGCACAAAGCCCGGCATGAAAACAAAGTCTTCAATTTCTAGATGTTGAATTAGTTTTTCTAGATCCGATCTTAATGGTCCTTCTCCTAATATTATTAGTCTTGTATTTTTATTCGTATTATGAGTTATTTTAAAGCTTTTTATTAGAGTATCAAATCCTTTAACAGAAAAAAGGCGACCGACACCTAAAATTACACGTATATTTTCATCACTAAGCCAAGGGTGATAAATATATGCTTGCTTTTTTTCGAAAAAACCTTTATCAATGACAGGATTGTAAATAGTGACTAATTTGTTTTCATTAATTTTAATTGTATTTAATAAATCATGTCTAACGGTATTTGAGATGCATATGTTTTTTTTTGCAAATGGATAAGTGGTTTTAATTAGTATTTTGAAAAAAATAGATTTTATTGGATGCAATTTAGAAAGTACTTGTGATAGAACACTTCTTTCACTTACAATAACTTTTGTTTTAGAAAAAGATAGTATTTTTGATATAATAACCACTACATTTGCATAGTTCATTGCAGATAGAATGATATCGGGACTTTCTTTTCTAATATAGCTTATTAAAGGTACTATACTTTTTATGACACGTGTGGATTTTAAGTTTATTAAGCATATATCATCACTGATTTCTGTCAAATAAGGCCCCTCTAATTGAGCAACAATTAAATCGATGCGAAATCCTTGATGAGCGAATTCATTTGCTAGGTTAATCATCATGCGCTCTGCCCCCCCACCCATTAATGAGGGTAGGAATATAGCAATATGATTTCTGTTTGGCATTATTGGTTACCTAGGTTTTTGAGAGTAGATAGGTAAAGGAGAGAGAATAGAATTATGAAAGTTTTGGAGTCATATATTCTCTGAGCTTGTGAGAAAACTAAAATTGCAACTACTATCAAAATAGATAATAAAAATCTTTTCCTACTGGCAAGGATAGTGTCATGTTTTGCCAAAAATATATATCCTATAGGTAAAATGAATAAAACTAAGGCTAACACCCCTCCACCTGCAAGTAGTTCTATCCAGTTGTTATGAGAATAAGTTCCAAGATAAATCCTAGTATTTTCTAAACCAATACCGAAAAAAGGGTTTTCTCTAAAAAGCTCTAGAGCACCCTGCTGCAGTCGTTGACGTACAATAACGGCATTATCCGCAAATGTATTTGTATCATACCCTAATGCAGCAAAGAATTTGTTTGAAACAAAGTAATAGTTTTTTGACTCCTCAAAATTAAAAATGTATTCGGGCCATAATATAGGAAAAATTATGAAGAGGATCATAGATCCAATTAGTACGTGTATTTTTTTATTGCTTCTTATAAATAGAAAAAAAGTCATCATAAAATAGATAATTATTGATTTTAATGATAGAGTTAAAATTAGCGCAAATCCTATAATCAAATAGAAAAAATAATATTGTAGATTTATTTTTTTAACTGTGGAAAGAAAAATTATTGCCATCCCTGAAATAACTAGATGCATTCCAGAGGGATTTTTTGAAACTAATGTCGTAGAAAAATCAATCTCAAAAGAGCTTCGAATTCCCACAAGAATGATATAAAGAGAAATAAGAATCCCAGAATAAATAATGCCATTAATAAATACAACAGTTTTTTTATTATTACTTATTATTAATAAAATACCTATAAGAAATAGAAAACATAGGAATATTTCACTTGCTTTTCTTAATGGATTGAAAGGTTCTTGAGAGAGTACTCCAGTGAGTAAAATCCATAAAAGGAATGTTAAAAAAATAACTATAATTTTGAGTTGATCTGCTTTTAAAGTATTATGTTTATAAATTAATAATAATAATAGTGGACTAATGATATTGAATAACCAAAAAGATAGTTGATTAAATTGTAATAAATGTAGTGAAAATAAAAAGCCAAGAAAAAATTCTTCCTTATATTCTTTAGTTGGTGTTTTTATATTCATAGGATAGAAAACTATTAATTCCATTAAGTATTGTATTATTTCTTAAGTCTAAATAATTAATTTTTTTTAAATCAATCTGACCTAGTTCATCATCTGATATTCTACAAAATGTGTGATAGATCAATTCCTTCACCTCATTTTGATTATTATGGGGATTAGTCAAGCTAAAAGCTTGTGCTATGAATAGAGAAAGTTCATATAAATCAATGTATTGGTGGAATAGCTTATGGTTTTTTATTTTTAAGGGAGCATTGCCAAAAGCAATAGCTGGTTTTCCTCTAATTAAAGCTTCGCCTGAGACTGTTCCTGTAATAGTAGCAACCGCAATGCTTCTATCGATTAGTGTATAAGCATCTTGCTCAATAGGGGCTATTATTACATTATGGAGGCTATGAATCTTTGAGTAGTAACTTGTATTTCTTTCTTTCCATGAACACATTTTTGTAAATGTTGTTGGATGTTCCTTTACAATTAAAAGACAATCATTTGGTAACGCTATTGAAAGTAATTGGATAGCTAGTAACTGTTGTGCAAAACCATATCCTTCAGGAAGAGTGGTTCTCTCAGGTTGATAATGCAAAAAATAAACTACATACTTCTTATGAGGCATAGTAAAATTTTTAGTTAGTTTTTTATAATAGTTAAAGCATAAGATTTTATTTAAGATTAAATCAGGTCGTTGCCACCAACTAATGATCTCATTTTTTATATTAAAATATTTACCTCTATTATTACTAAGGCGATCTTTTTCGTATGCTGGCATAGCATTTAAATGCCCATCTTTCTTGTTTTTTATAAAAAAAGAAATTAATTGGTGCTCTTTCTCAGTGATGTCTATATCTTTATGGCTAATTAGGAGTGGTGTTGAGTGAAGCCCTTGGCATAAATAATAGCGCCATGGAAGAATACTTGATTTAAAATAAATCACCCTAATACCCATTGATTCCGCTACTCTGGCAAATATCCATGTGTGGATGTGATGGGGTGTGGCTATGAATATAATAATATCAGGATCTATATCTTCAAGGTATATTTGAAAGGATAAACATAGCTTAGAGATTTCATAAACCTTATTATTAGTCTGACCAGGGAATACTTTTTCCCTATCATAAAGCATAAAAGTTTGGTGGTCATTTATTATATTGCTCCATATTTTATCAGGAGAATTTTTTAAGTTAGTCTCTTTAATTTTATTATGGTATAGAGGGTAATTGTGTATTTTAACATTATCTCCAATATTATTTCTATATAAATTTGTATCGTATTGGGTTAATATATAATAGCTATTTTTTGGAAAATCATTAAGTATTTGTATGGATTTTTCCTTAGGTAAGCTATCAAGATCTATCATTATTTTCATTTTTTTAAGCCAATATATTTATGTAAATTAGAGTTAATATGAATTTTTTTTCTCCATAAAAAATTAAAACATATATCTAAAAAATTAATTCTTTGTATTGTATGGTTTTTAAGTAGATCATCTACAGATATAATTCTTTTCTTATAATTATTTAAATTTTCTATGATCTTATATATATCTTTCGTAGAAAGATTATTATGATGAAAACATATTGTCCAAATCCCAGGAAATAAATGTCTTTTAAAATTCCATAATTGTTGTGGAATCCAGGTAATACCTAAATGTATCACTGGTCTTGAATAGAAACCATCTGTAATAATATTAATATTATTTTCTCTAAGAGCTAAGATAGTATTTTCGTCAAAAGAATGAGCAGGTGCCATCCAGATCTTAATGTTTATCTGATTACGTGTGAAAATATCTAACGCTTTTCTGATTTTATTACTCTGAATATCATAAGGTAACCCTGCAAACTCACTGCGATTATTTAGCTTTAGTAAGCCAGAATCCTGAGTTTCATATGTATGGTGAAGACCATGTAATGCAATGGTCCATCCAAGTTGGTCAAAGTGACGTATGCGCTCCCAAAATTTTTTTTCATCTATTGAACCTATCATTAGTTTTTTATCTTTATTATCTGGAATAACGCCAATTATTGGTTTTATATTTAACTTAATAAGTTCTTTTTCTAGATCCTCCCAATTATCCCAATTCATAGTAGGACAAATATCATCGAATCTAATAATATATTTTTTCATAGTATATGCTGTGGTAATATCTTGCCAAATTTTAAGTAAAGGCTATTTTTATAAAAAACAATGGGTACTTTAGAATAATAAAAAGAGAGATTAATGGATGTGGGAGCATCTGATTTATTCCATCAAAAGTAGATAGCCTAAGAAGCGAGCGTTTGACAAAAATCTGCTTCACATTGTATCGGACTGCGATACTGACGAGCAGAATGTAAACGGATTCAATTGTGATAGGCTTGCGAGTATCTACCATCATTCGCTCGGACATAGACTAGCGGCTAGCTGATCACTTGATGTGAGTACAGGTCAAGGACTATGACCAGATAGAACCAACCTTCATTTATTAGGGGAGATCACTACAAAAATTCTAATTTTATCAATATCTTGAACTCTATTTACTATCGATCCCATTTTTTCTAGTTGGCTAATAGAATGGTGATACCTATACCCTATAGCATTTGGTTCTATTATATCTAGGATGATATATTTTACTTCAAAATAACTTATTAACTTATAAATATGTAGGTAAAGCACATCGAAAGGAATTTGATGTATCCAATTAACTAATAGTAAAATATCAACTTTTTCTATATTACTGCTTATAATTCCCTCGAAACTTTCTTCTAAAGAGGCTGTAATAAAATTAATTTTTTGCTTACGGTGAATATAGTTAGCAGCCTTGATAACATTTGGATCAGAATCAATGCCAATTTTATTAGGGCAATTGATTTTTGAAAGGATATCTGCTAAACCGCATCCTACTTCTAAGATTGAATTTGGTTTTAAATTATTTATTAAATCTACTACTTGACTTTTATAAGGCCTCAAATGATAGCCCGTAACATGCCATCCATCAATATTAAACTTTTTTTGAATGTATTTGTTATAAAGGGTTTCATGGATTCCTTTTATATAAGATACTAAACCAATATTATTTAAAAGCTTTAATTGATAAAAAATATTCATTTTAAAATTTAATTTGATGAAAGCTTAATAGATATATCAGCTTTTAGCTGATATATCTATTTTAATTATAAAATAACTTAGTGATTACCACTCATAACCTCTGAGTGTATCTCCAGCTGATATTTTACAGATAAGAGCGTAACTAGCTTGAGGTGTATGTGGAGTTGTAAAATCGTTGAAAGTTACAATTTGAGCTCCAATAGCTGCAGGTACAGCAATATTATTTCTACTACCTGCAGTATTTAAAGCAATATCTTTTCGACTGAGTGTACAAGTCGTAGCAGCAGCAGCAGTTTGATATACATATACTTTCACTAAAGATGCTAAAATACCCTCAGCATTTATATGAGGTAGAGGGCATACAACCTGCAATTGAGTTGCTCCAGAGTTTGTGAAACTAGTAGAGGCTTTAGTATAGGTGCTAGCATTACCTGTGGTAACTGAACAAGCACTACCAGGCAGGGCAATCGCTTGAACCCTGCTATATAAATAGAGGATAAGTAAGGCTTTTACTCCGAGAGCCGTCAAGATGCCAAACACTCCTCCTATCCCCCCTACCCAATGCCCACCTCCTGCCAATGCCGTAAGCCGTCTGATGGAACATCTGGCAAGCCTACGCGATCCGCGCCAACTCGCCAAAGTGATCTATCCGCTGCCCGAGATCCTATTA
>NZ_KB904749.1 GCF_000380185.1 Thiofilum flexile DSM 14609 | reverse complement strand
TCCCATTGGGGGATTGAGAACCGACTCCATTGGGTCTTGGATGTGCTGATGCAGGAGGATCGGGCGCGTAACCGTACCGGCGATGGGCCTCACAATTTCTCCCTCCTACGCCAGATGGCGACTAACTTACTTCGGTACAGCCAGACAAATAAGCATAGTCTCAAAGTACGGCGCAAGCAGGCCGCTTGGTCAACCGATTATCTCGCCGAACTCTTGGAGCCACTCATCCCTCTACAACAATAAAGATTCAAGCGATTGCCCTGATTATTGAATGCTCTGATGTTGCTCTGATGCAATTGCCGTGGGAAACACTGTATCATCCCGAATGGGGATTTTTAGGTCGTCACCCTGCTTTTAGTTTGTCACGACACACAGCAACCTCTGTCCAAACATTCCCTATACCTAAGGCCGAGCCATTGCGGGTATTGCTCTTTTCTTCTTTACCGGATGATTTGAGCGAGCGTGAGCGTCTTGATATTGAAAATGAGCAAGCGCAAGTACAAGAAGCGCTGTTTGAGGCTGAATTAAGGGGTGAGATTCAACTTCATATGCCTGATGATGGGCGCTTTGAGAGCTTTAAAACTGAGCTACAAACTTTTAAGCCGCATGTGGTTTATCTCAGTGGACATGGTACCTTTCAAGTCGAGACCGCACTTAACAAAGTGACTAGCGGCTTTCTCTTTGAGGATGCTTTGGGTAATAAATCTCTCATGAATGAGGCCGAGATAGCGGCTTGTTTTAGTAATATTCCGGTGCAATTGGTCGTGCTTTCGGCCTGTTTGAGTGCTAAACAAGACCCACGCTACCCTGATAGGGGCTTGAGCTATGTGTTGTATCAGGCGGGTGTTCCGCAGGTGATCGGGATGCGAGAATCTGTCTCTGATCAGGCAGGTGTTGCATTTGCTAAAGCACTTTTGGGTGAAATTACTGCTAAGGAGCGTGTGGATATTGCACTGCAAGCGGCTCGGCAGGCTATCGCCACCTCTGCCGCTGCACCGATGCATTGGTGTTTGCCACAGTTATTAAGTCATGTCATTCATCAACCTTTGACGGATTGGTCATTTACCCCTCAGCCTAAAACACCGATTCCAACTAAGGAACTATTGGGAGATATTTCTGTACCTGAACGCTTTTTAGGACGGCGGCGTGAATTACGCAAATGGCAAAATCGCTTATTGAGTACTCAACATAAGCTTTTGATTACGGGTGCGGGTGGTATGGGTAAAACCGCTTTGGCAAGTAAGCTGATTGCAAAGCTGACACATGAGGGCTATCACTTATTTAGTATTTCCTTGCGCCCTGAGCATGATTGGCAAGAGATCGAACTAGCCATTAAAATGGCATTATTTGAAAATGAAACGCTTAACAAGCAATACGAACGTCTGCAAACCGAGCCGCTCAGTCGCGCTAAGCTATTGGAATGGCTACTTAAACTCAGTCTAAAACACTTTAACAATAAACTGATTTTATTCTTTGACAATCTGGAGTCCGTACAGTCTACAACCAGTCCCCATGCGATTAATGATCCTGAAGTGCAATTGTGGCTCGATGCAGCTTTATCAGTGAGTGCTTCCGGCTTAAAAGTGCTGGCAACTTCGCGCTGGTTATTACCCCATTGGGCAACAGAGGCACATTGTGCGCTGGGTCGTCCGATTTATGGGGATGTGGTGGCCTTTGCACAGCAACAGGCTTTGCCGTTAACGGGTGAACGTCTGCAAAAAGCTTATCAAGTGCTCGGTGGGAATTTCCGTGCTTTAGAGTTTTTTGCCAAAGCAACAACTAGCATGAGTGTAGCAAAAGAGGAGGAGTTTCTTGCTGCTTTGAGCACAGCATCAGCCGAAGCACAAACTGATATGGCACTAGCAAAACTCTTGGAGCATTGCACTGATGAGGCATTGCAACTGCTGCTAGCACTGCGGGCGTATCCGGTGGCTGTGCCATTGAATGGGGTGAGAAAGCTGGGGCATTTATTAAAGCTGGCGGATACTCCACCTCTGTTAGATGAGTTGTTGGCGGTATCGTTGGTAGAGCAGTATCAATCCGAAAAAAGAGGGATGGAATATCAACTCGCCCCCATCATTAGTAGTTATCTAAATCAATACTATGTTTCAATCCACACCCTTGCGGGCGAATTTGGAAGGGGTTACGCCCCTCCCAAATCAGTATATTTTCCTAAAGGAAGAGGTTTCAACCAAGAAAAAATTGATGAATCCGTGTCGCCAGAGCTGTTGCAAGCCGCTGCTAAGTTTTTGTATTGGCAGTTAGAGGAAAAGCTAAATACAACTAGGACATATGCATTTGCTACGCATGGGGCTTTGAGTGCTGCGGGATTAGAGTTGGAAGCGCATCGGCTGGCGTTGGAGTGGATAGTTGGGGTGCTTAATACGGCGGGTTTATATACAACTTTATTAGAGCAATGGTTGCCACCCATATGTGAATCTAGTGATGCAAAAATTAAAGCAGAAGCTTTAGGGCAAACAGGTAAACAGTATTTACATCTAGGACAGTACTCATCCGCGCTCGACTACCTTCAACGAGCCCTGTCCATTAGACAAGACATCGGCGATAAAAAAGGCGAAGGCACCACCCTCAATAATATTTCTCAAATCTATCAAGTAAGAGGCGATTACTCTACCGCCCTCGACTACCTTCAACAATCCCTGTCCATTCAACAAGACGTCGGCGATAAAGCTGGCGAAGGTACTACTCTCAATAATATTTCTCTAATCTATCGAGCAAGAGGCGATTACTCTACCGCGCTCGACTTCCTTCAACGAGCCCTGTCCATAAGACAAGACATCGGCGATAAACAAGGCGAAGGCACCACTCTCAATAATATTTCTCTAATCTATCGAGCAAGAGGCGATTACTCTACCGCCCTCGACTACCTTCAACAATCCCTGTCCATTACACAAGACATCGGCGATAAACGAGGCGAAGGTACCACTCTCAATAATATTTCTCAAATCTATCAAGCAAGAGGCGATTACTCTACCGCCCTCGACTACCTTCAACGAGCCCTGTCCATTATACAAGACATCGGCGATCTTGCAGGCATATGCCCTACACTGTTTAATATGGCTTCTATTTATTGGCAACAAGAACAACAAGATACAGCTCTACAAACATGGGTAAGTGTCTATCAAATAGCTAGCTCTATTAATTTAGCTGAAGCACTAAAAGCACTAGAAAACCTAGCTAAGCAACTAGGCTCAAATGAAGGTTTAGCTCTGTGGGAGCGGCTAGCCCAACAAATGGAAGAACCACCTTCACCCTAAGGTAATCTACGAAACGAAGTGGAGTTCAAGCACAACCAACTATGCTAATCTAGTCCCTACAAACGCTAGATAATCCTATCGGAGCCTAACAGCCATGACCACAGCAGAAAAATTAGCCCAACACTATACCTATGCAGACTATGTCAAATGGCCCGAAGGCGAACGCTGGGAACTAATCAACGGCAACATCTACGCCATGGCAGCTCCCTCACGCCTACATCAACAATTTGTCCTAAAACTCGCCACCCAAATAGACCGCTACCTCGAAGGCAAACCTTGCGCTGTTTATGTCGCCCCCTTTGACGTCCGCCTCCCACGACAAGATGAAGCCGACGCCAAAATAGACACCGCCGTACAACCCGATATTGCCGTCATTTGTGACCCTAGTAAATTAGACGACAAAGGCTGTCGCGGCGCACCGGATTGGATTATTGAAATTATCTCGCCCTCCTCTGCCATTATGGATATGGAGACAAAACTCCGACTCTACGAGCGCCACGGTGTTAAAACCTATTGGATTATTCACCCAATTGACCAATGGCTAATGATCTACCGTTTAGGGCAAGATAACCGTTACGGACACTATCAAATGCTAGGACTCACCGACCCCGTACGGGTCGATTTATTTCCCGACCTGAGTATCGAATGGACGTTCCTACGAAAAAATGAAATGACCTAAGAAGCCATACCCCTTTTACCCTCAAACCTCTATAATCCGCTGTTTTAAGTACCTACAGGACTGGGGACTCATACATGAGTACTTCAAACTCATCATCGGATACCGATCAAAATGAGCAACAATTTTGGGATATGGCGGATCAATTCATTGAACTGGCTAATCAACTCAGCGCAGACACCGATCCCAACGCGGTGATCGCCGCCATGACCTACGCTACCACCCGTTATAGCGCTTTTATTGCTGCTGTTAACTCACTCGATAAAGCTGAATTTGTCGAAGATATGGACAGCAATATGGAGCTATTAAGTCGTCAATATCGCCGCTGGCTAGGCGAAAACCTACGTGACTATCGTGATAATTTTAAAATTTATATTCGTACCGAGGACGATCCAACATGAATAACGATACCGCTGCTATTTTAATCGAAGCCCTACCCTATATTCAGCGCTACGCGGGCAAAACCATTGTGGTCAAATACGGTGGCAACGCCATGACCGAACCCGCCCTGCAACAAGGCTTTGCGCGTGACATAGTCCTATTAAAACAAGTGGGTATTAATCCGGTGGTCGTACACGGTGGCGGCCCACAAATTAATAACTACCTCAATCAGCTCAATATTGAAAGCCGCTTTGTGGATGGGATGCGCGTCACGGATACTGCTACCATGGATGTGGTACAAATGGTATTAGGTGGCTTAGTCAATAAGCAAATCGTGAGCCTCATCAATCAAGCGGGCGGCAGAGCCATTGGTTTAACGGGTAAAGATGGCAATATGATCAAAGCCCGTAAACTCATGCTAGAGCGTAAAGCACAGGCGAACCAACCTGCTGAAATCGTCGATATGGGTCATGTGGGCGAAGTCACCAGCATTGATGCTAGTGTAGTACGCATGCTAGAAGAAGATCGCTATATTCCCGTGATTGCCCCGATTGGTGTGGGTGATGCTGGTGAAAGCTATAATATCAACGCTGACATAGTCGCGGGTAAAATCGCGCAAGTATTAAATGCGGAAAAACTATTGTTACTCACCAATACGCCAGGGGTATTAGATAAACAAGGGCAATTAATGCCGGAATTAAGCCGTGCGGATATTACCCGCCTCATGGAGGACGGCACTATTCACGGGGGTATGCTGCCTAAACTCGCCTGCGCGACCGATGCTTTAGCGGCAGGCGCTCGTAGTGCTTGTATTATTGATGGGCGTTTACCGCATGCGGTGTTATTAGAGTTACTAACTGATACCGGGGTCGGCACACTAGTCACACCTTAGTTTTAATTAGCGGCGGGTGTCTCAGGTGTCACACTAGTAGAGCCTGAGCTACCCGTCTTTGCCGCTTTATCTGCCAATAGTTCTTCTAGGCGTTTTTTATCGGCTTCGTATTGCTCATTGATTTTTAAGGTTTCCATTAAACCTTGCTCAATCGCCTTATCATAAGTATTTAAATCAGCCTCACTGGTCTTAATAAAGCCCTCTAAGGTTTTGATTTGATCTTTATCTTTGATCTTAGCCAGCTTTTCGCGCTGCTTTGCCAGCTCGGTGGCTAGTTTAGCGCGAGTATCCCGTAATTGACTGAGGGTCGATTTTTGTAGGCTAAGGCGATTCTCATAAACCGCCACTAGCTCATCCACCGTCGCATAACTATCGGTTAAATTACGCTCTAACTCGGCCTTATACTTTGCTTTCTCTGCTAACTGTTGCTGTTTTAGCTTAGCTTCATTAGCTGCATTGATCTCAGCAGCCGTTTTAGCCGGCGGTGCTACTTTTACTGTAGTACCTTGTTTATTTAACTCCGCATGCCCAAGATTAGTCGCCTGCGGGGGGATCTTATCCGAATAAGTAACCTTACCCTCTGCATCAACCCAGCGGTAAAGCTGAGCTTGTACAGGCATCGCGGTACACATAATCATATAACTCAAGAGGAAGTAGGCAGATTTTGTCATGATTGTAGCCTAATTATTAGCATAGGAAGATCGACTCAGAAGCGAGCTAATTTATCCTAAGCATGCCATACCTACCCTTGATAGGCGGAGTTATCCGATAATTGGTTGAGTGACTCCGTAGTTCAGTCTGAGCCTAAGCTAGCCGCTGCAGGCTTATTCACCCAAACCTCGATCTGATCAATACGGCGACTGTCCCCTTGCAATACCTTAAAGATCAAGCTACCGATCACGGCCTCATCGCCGGTGCGGGGGATTTTACCTAAATGGTTAATCATTAGCCCCGCAACTGTATCCGCATCCTCATCATCGAGCGCTATCCCGACTAGCTCATTCAACTCTTCAATCGGGGTAATACCGGATACTAAATAGCGCCCGCTTTCTTGTTGGACAATATTAGGATCATCATCTTCTTCATCATCGTGCTCGTCATCAATATCGCCCACGATCTGTTCTAAGACATCCTCAAAAGTGACTAATCCGGCAATACCCGCGTATTCATCAATCACTATTGCCATATGGGCACGATTATTGCGGAATTCGGCTAATAAACGGCTTAAGGGCTGAGTTTCGGGAACAATTAACGAGGGTCGGATAATGTCATCAATCACAAATTCGGCTTCGCGCCCGATATAACGCAGCAAATCTTTTGCTAATAAAATCCCAATCAGATCCTCTCGATTATCCGCCACAACGGGATAACGAGAATGCTCTGTTTCGGCAATTAATTTTAAAATCGTAGCAAAATCATCATCATGATGAATGAATTGAACCTGAGAGCGGGGAATCATTACATCTTGGACTTGTAATGAACTAAAATTCACCACCCCCTGCATCATATTGATCGCATCGTCTGATAATATATTTTTCTTATTAATACGTTGCAGTTCTTCCATTAATTCATCACGACTTTGCGTGGATAAATCTAAGCGCTCAATTAACCATTGCTTCCAACGTGGACGCGGCTTCGAGTCTGAATTTTCGTTTTTCATGATTCCTGATTAATTAGATAAGGATTGGGAATGCCTAATTTCCCTAAAATAGTAATTTCCAAGGCTTCCATCACCTCGGCCTCGGCCTCGGTTAGGTGGTCATAGCCCTGCAAATGCAAGAGGCCATGAATTAATAAATGCGCCCAATGCTGCTCTAGTGGCTTACCCTGCTCTTGTGCCTCACGCTCAACTACTGCCGCACAAACCACTAAATCACCCAAATAATCTTGATCTAATTCAGCCATTAGTTCCGGCTCTAGATCAAAATCGGGTAGCTCATTGGGAAAGGATAAAATATTAGTGGCATAGTCTTTGCCACGATAGTCATGATTTAAACTGCGCCCCTCGTCTAGATCGACAATACGCAGCACACACTCGCCTTGCTCTTGCTGTAAAGCCAAGCTTAGCCACGTTTGCATGTGTTCAATCGAGGGAACCCGTTCCCATTCAGCAGCATTTTGGAGTTCAATCTGAATAGTAGGGGTGTTGTTAGGGGGGGTGTTACTGGGGGTCATGGCTATGGCGCTCATATGCCTCAACAATACGTTGTACTAGGCTGTGCCGTACTACGTCTTTACTCTCAAAAAAGGTAAAACTAATTCCTTTTACCTCACGCAAAATCTCTAATACATGTTTTAAACCCGATCCCTGATGGCGCGGTAAGTCTATTTGGGTAATATCGCCCGTAATCACAGCGGTCGAGCCAAAACCGAGACGTGTTAAAAACATTTTCATCTGTTCAGTGGTGGTATTTTGCGCCTCATCCAAGAGAATAAATGAATCATTTAAGGTGCGCCCCCGCATATAGGCTAAGGGAGCCACTTCAATCACATGGCGCTCAATCAAACGTGTCACTTTTTCAACGCCCATCATTTCATATAAGGCGTCATAGATAGGGCGTAAATACGGGTCAATTTTTTGGGATAAATCACCGGGCAAAAACCCCAACTTCTCCCCTGCCTCTACCGCAGGGCGTACTAACACTAGGCGGCGTACTTCATCGCGCTCTAGAGCCTCCACCGCACACGCCACCGCCAACCACGTCTTACCTGTACCGGCAGGCCCCACCCCAAAATTCACATCATGGTTACGAATGCGCTCAATATAGGCACGTTGCGTCGCCCCTTTGGGTTTAATATAGCCCCGGCGGGTGCGTACCTTCACCTCATTAGGATCACGATCAAATGCGTCTTCTAAATGAGACTGTTGCATCGACAAATGAATATGATCGGGTGTTAATAGGGTATCTAACGTTTCCTCATACAGCTCTTTTAGTAAACGCTCAGCGGCGCTGATGGCCTTGGGGACGCCGGTGACTTGAAATTGATGCCCACGATTTTCAATCGTAATACCCAGACGGTTTTCAATCTGGCGCAAATGCTGATCAAACTGACCGCTTAAATTCATCAAACGCTCAGTATCGACAGGCTCTAAATCAAAACGGACGGTAGAAAGAGAAGGTGTAGTAGTTGTGCTCAAGAGCAACCTGTATTTAATAAAAACAATATTATGACAGCGTAGTATATGTCAGTCTTCTAGTCTAGAAAAGACTCTCCTACGATTTCCCGCTTATCAAAGTTGATATTGACGCTTATTTTGATTTTGTTACCATTAAGAGTACAGCCCGCTGTTGGGAACCCATTTCCATAGATTTAAGGCTTGATCTATTACAAACCACCTAAATAATAACAATAACTTAGGGTAATTTACTGATGAGCACACCCATGATCGCAGCTATTGATTCACATATTTTTAATCATGTACGTAACCATCTAGGTGACGAGGTTTTTGAGTCTATTGTGGCTCAATTTAATAAAGAAACCTCTCAACTAGTCCAGCAATTGCGTCTGGCATTTACCCAAAATGACACCAGTCGCATCCAATTATTAGGCTATAAGCTAAAAACGCTCAGCCAACAATTAGGCGCTACGCGCTTGTCTCAACTGGCGTGCCAACTGAGCAATAATACCCTGCAAACCATCCTACCCGCGATTCAAGCCGAGTATTATCATGTCGTTTATTGGCTCAATGAGCATTACTTAGCACAAAAGGCCTAAAGATAATTTCCAAACCGCTGTAGCAGCTCTGGCTTGTAATAGGCTGGGCTGCTGCAGATGATATTATGATTTCAATGCTTGTACTTGCTCCAATGTAAGTCCTGCCGCTTGAGCAATGGCAACATCAGGCAACACGCCTAGCTGTAATAAATTGATAGCAATAGCTTGGGCTTTTTTTAATGCTCCGATTTGTTCACCCTCTTCAATCCCCAACTGTTTACCCTTTTCTAGCCCTTCTTTCTCCCCATCTGCTTTACCCTCTTGATAGCCCTCTACCTTTCCGTCTTTATACCCATCTAAACGCGCGGTTGCTTGGCTACTCATAAAATCTCGATAATCCTTTAAGCTGCTTTCATATCCTTGACGTTCATTAGCCGGTAATTGAGCGATTTCAGCAATCCCAAATAAACGTTGAAAAATCTCATCGGTGAGTTGAGAGGGAATATGATCTAATTCATGGAGGTGCTTAAACACATAAATCCACTTATCTTGTAATGTACTTAATTCATTAGCCTGCAACTGAAAGCGTGGGAGGACTAAATAGATAAAGTTAAGTTTATCGTAGAATAAAATATTATCCTGATCTTTTAATTGGGCATGATAAAAGACTTTACTTTGCTCATCATCAATCAAAAAATCCAGAATGCCAATGGTATAAATCGCGGTAAGCTTATAGTTCCAATCCCCACGCTTAGCTTGCTCTTGAACAGGAAAGGTAGCGTAATAAATACTACGATCTTTGAAATAAATTTGCTTGACACGCTGTAGTTCTACAATAAAACGCTCACCTGTGGGGCTAATGCAGTTGAGATCAAACACCGCTTTGCGATCCACCATACTACGGCCTTGATACTCATTTTTAGTGTAACTCAAGTCTTGTACTTGATGATGTGCTGGTAAGAAGGTGTTTAAAAAACTGATGAGTAAGTCCTTATGTGGCTCTTCTCCAAACAGCTTTTTAAAGCCAAAGTCAGTCAACGGATTGAGATAGACGTCACTCATACACAGGGTCGCTCTTGAGGTCGCTTGTAATAGCAACAGTATAGTGAAGATGGGGGTCAGATGCGAGTGACCCTCAGAAGCGTTATGGCTCTTTTGATCGAGATTATAAGCTATATTTTAAGCGTATCTTTTTAAACTTAAACATACGGATTATTTATGCTAGCTATTAAATGGATATTGAAAAAATGCCAATATTTAACTTTATTTACCTTGTCGTTAGTATTTCTCTGCAGTATTGCTCAGGCACAGCCTGCTCAAATTTTAGATGCTAATAGATATTTATTTGCGGGTAGTTTGCCTAATAATTCTAATCCTCTTACTAAAAAAATTGCTGGTCTGGTTTATGGAAGAGCTACTTTATATAAGAGTTTAAATAGCACCATAGGAACCGTTGAAATAGATCAATTACCTAATATAGTGAAGCAAAACTTGTTTCGATCTACTACCTATAACCCTTTTAAAGCAGCCTATGCTTATCTGTACACATCCAGTAATTTAGAAAAATTAAAAAGTTGTTCGTTTGTAGGGGTTCCATTTGAGCTGGATAATAATTCCAAAACACAAGAATGGTTTATATCGACTTCATTATATGGGTGCCTGAAGGGGCAAGTGCGAGGCGATGGAGGAGGTATACATTCATGGGTGCTTCAACAGGATAGCCAAAATAAGAGTAGAGTTTTGATGGAAAGTGATGGGCCACTTAGTATTACTAAAACTCCTCAAGATAAGGCAGGGTATCGTCAGATGCGAACAGAACATTATGTCATACGCTTTGCCCCACAAGAGAAAATAGGTTGTGGTAAGGTATTGCTGAAATGGGGCTATAATGGTAAGCAATACAAAATCCTAGAGCAAGGTCCCATCTTCTCAGCAGATTGCCCTGGTGATTGGTATAGTGCAGACCTTTCTAAAGAAGAAAATGCTCAACGTAAACATCAAGCAGCAACTCAGGTAAAAGCGGCTGTTAATAGATGGCTACCTACACTCAAGGCTTTTCGTTAATCCCCCAACAAAGCACTTTCTAATATAATCAGAGTGCTTTGCTAAGCTGATTTAAGCCTGTGCATCTAGTGCTAATCTTCTCGTATTGCCTAAAAAAAAACCATTTCAACCCTTGCCGCTTTGGTGTAAATTGATATTTCGCACAGACATAACGTTTTAATTAAGACTATTATAAGGGATTTTTCGGCCCCTGATAAACTAGCGGTTTACTTAGGGTCTCATTCAGTTTTTCCTCACCAAGGAGGTATTTATGGATAATGATCAAACTGTTGAACCCACTATTACCATGACGCAATCCCCACGCAGCGACGATCAGCCCGTGGAAGAGTTCACTGTCAATGAGGGGGTTAATAAAACAGGGTCGGCGCGTTTGACTGCCATTGAAGATATTATTCAAAGCATGCAAAAACAACCCGATGCTGATAATGACTCACAGATTCTTTCAACGCTAGAAACACTCTTGAGTGATGCCTCCCCTGAAGATGCAGCCCGTTTAAAGTCGGCGCTGCTTAAATGGACTGCGGACAACAAGCTACCAGCGAGTCCCGATGATGAGTTAATCGAAAATTGGCGCACGGCGGTTTACCCGTATAAAAATCGTATGTCACGCAAAAATTACGAACAGCAAAAATATCACCTACAAGTTGAACTCCTCAAATTACAAATGTGGGTACGTGAGACCGGACAGCGTGTAGTGATCCTATTTGAAGGTCGTGATGCGGCGGGTAAAGGGGGAACCATTAAGCGCTTTATGGAGCATCTCAATCCTCGTGGTGCTCGTGTGGTCGCGTTGGAAAAACCCACTGAAACCGAACGGGGTCAATGGTATTTCCAACGTTATGTGTCTCATCTTCCTACTGCTGGCGAAATCGTCATGTTTGACCGCTCTTGGTATAACCGTGCGGGGGTTGAGCGTGTGATGGGCTTTTGTAGTGAAGATGAATACTTAGAGTTTATGCGTCAAGCTCCTGAGTTTGAGCGCCATCTGGTCAAAAGCGGTATTCATGTCATTAAATTCTGGTTCTCTGTGAGTCGTGAAGAACAACGCCGTCGCTTTAAAGAGCGTAAAATCCATCCGCTCAAACAATGGAAGCTCAGCCCTATTGATCTCGCCTCCCTAGAAAAATGGGAAGATTACAGTAAGGCTAAAGAAGCGATGTTCTTCCATACCGACACGGCTGAGTCACCTTGGACTATTATTAAGTCAGACTGTAAAAAACGTGCTCGCCTCAATGCGATGCGCTATGTGTTAAATAAATTAGCCTATGCCGGCAAAGACCCTAAGACCGTCGTGCCTGTTGATCCGCTTATCGTGGGTCGCGCTAGTTTAAGCAACTAAAGCACTGACTTAACTTAGCCGCTATGTAGTATTCTTAAGGAGTAACGTGTATTTCCGAGTAATGCACGTTAGAATAGTGCCATTAACGAAAGTTTACTATTTTAGGAGTATTTATGGACGTTATGGAACGCATTGACCAAGCGGTTAAAGATAATCCCGTTGTCATTTTTATGAAGGGTACCCCACGCATGCCGCAATGTGGCTTTTCCAGCCGCGCAGCTCAAGCATTAATGCAGTGTGGTGAAGAATTCGCTTATGTTAATGTATTAGCTGACCCTGAAATTTTCCAAAACTTGCCACGCTATGCCGATTGGCCTACCTTCCCACAAATCTATGTAGATGGTGAGCTGATTGGTGGTTGCGATATTACTTTAGAAATGTTGCAAAATGGCGAGTTAGTGCCTGCTGTTAAAGCAGCGGTTGCTAAACATAAGGCGGCACAAGCGCCTGCACTTGATACCCCAGCCGATGAAGTTCAGCCTAGCGCTTAATTTTAATCACCCCTAATAACCTTATTCCCTATACTTTGCGCTGTGCGAACAGTGCAAAGTATAGTGTGTTGCCTAAATTTTTCTATTTTCAAGCCCCGCATTGACTCCATCCGCCTTTTTTGAGTGATTGAAAGCTCAATTAAAGTCCATTTATTACGGAGTAAAGTTGCCACTCTTAAATGACCTGCTTACAATGCGCTTCTTAGTTTAATTATGCCTGCGCTGCCATTACCAAACGCTCAATATTTAACGCATATAGGTCTGGATAGCCATTACTTTAGGAGTTTTTTATGCCCTGGAATGAACCGGGAGATAACAATCAGGATCCATGGACTGGCAAAAAGCGCTCTACAGGAAGCAAAGCGAGTCCAGAAGAACTACTCAATTCGTTTACTAAAAAACTAAATGAATTACTAGGAGGTCGTAGCGGTGGCTCTAATAACTCCTCCCCTAGCCAAAGTCCCAATCTCAAAACCTTAGGTCTATTAGCCGCTGCGGGGGTGGTTGCGTGGCTAGCTTTTGGTATTTATACCGTCGATGCACGCCAACAGGCGTTAGTATTACGTTTTGGCTCGTATGCGGAAACCACGGGGCCTGGATTACATTGGCACCTACCCTATCCGATTGAGCGCATTGAAATTGTTGATGTGGATCAAAACCGTAGCGCTCAAGACCGCAGCACCATGTTGACCAAAGACGAAAATATTGTCGATATTGCGGTTTCTGTGCAATACAAAGTCAGCGACCCGGTCGCTTATAGTTTTAATGTGCGTAATATTGACAGCTCGGTTGATCAGCACGGCACTTTGTATCAAGTATTGCGTAGCTCTATTCGTGAAGTGGTCGGACGCAATAGTATGGATTTTATTTTAAAAGAAGGGCGTGAACAAATAGCACTCGAAACGCAAACGCTCATGCAAGACATTCTCAATGGTTATAATGCCGGGGTAAGGATTATTAAAGTTAACCTCACCTATGCCGAAGCACCAACGGAAGTGAAAGATGCGTTTGATGATGCCAACCGCGCACGGGAAGATGCGAATCGCTTCCAAAATGAAGCCGATGCTTATGCTAAAAAAGTAGTCCCCGAAGCACGTGGTCAAGCTGCTCGTAAACTAGAAGAAGCCAATGCTTATCGTGAGCAAGTAACCGCTCAAGCCCAAGGGGATACCGCCCGCTTTACCCAGTTACTCAGCGAATACCAAAAGGCTCCTATTGTCACTCGTGAACGTTTATATCTTGACACGATGGAAAAAGTGCTAACCGGATCACGCAAAGTATTGGTTGATAATAAACAGCAAAATATTTTGTATTTGCCCATCGAACCCGGTTCAGCCGTGAGTAGCCTTCCGCCTCCACCGACACCACCGGCGAGCTTTACCTCACAAAATAGTGATAGCCGAGGGATGATTACCTCAACGGCTCCTGCTGTGACTAATACTAGCTCAACACGCCAAGAACGTAATTTAGCTCCGGGTGCTACACGGGAGGGACGTTAATCATGAGTATGATGGATAAATTGAATACCTCGACGCTTAAAATCATTGGCATATCCGCAGGCGTGTTAGTCGTTGCGTTATATGCCATGGCCTATACCGTGGATCAACGCCAGCAGGCGATTAAATTCCGTTTTAGGGAAATTGTGGAGTCTAATATTGTTCCGGGTTTACACTTTAGAATCCCTATTATGGAGCAAGTGGCTTATTTCCCCTCGCAAATTCTATCCTTAGAATCCAGTTCAGAACGCTTCTTAACGAGCGAGAAGAAATATGTGCAAGTCGACTTTTTCGTGAAGTGGCGCATTGAGGATGTGGGTAAGTTTTACCGTTCTACCAGTGGTGGCAGTATGCAAGATGCGACCAGTCGTTTAGAAGATATTATGAAGGATGGCCTACGTAATGAATTTTCTAAGCGCACCATTGAAGAAGCCTTAAGCGCTCAACGTGCTCAAATCATGCAGGGTTTAAAAACCAAATCCAATGAAGCCTCTAAAGAACTAGGGATTGAAGTGGTGGATGTGCGGGTCAGCAAAATCGACTTCCCTGATCAGGTTAGCGAATCGGTGTATGAGCGCATGCGCTCCGAGCGTAAACGGGTCGCACAAGACTTCCGTTCACGCGGTAAGGAAGAAGCCGAAAAAATCCAAGCGGCTGCGGATCGTGAGTCGACCATTATTCTAGCCGAAGCCTATAGGGATGCCGAACGGATACGAGGTGAAGGGGATGCTAAGTCTGCTGAGATTTATGCTAAGGCTTATCAAGCGGATGCTGCTTTTTATTCATTCTATCGTAGTTTACAAGCTTATCGCGGTTCGCTAGGAGATAACTCTAGTGTGATGATTTTAGATCCTAGTATGGATTTCTTCCGCTACCTGAAACAGCCTCAGCCTAACGCTGTTGCGGCTCAGTAAGCTATGATCGATTGGCAAAGTCTATTAACTGCCATAGCCCTCTTACTTATTATAGAGGGCTTACTGCCGTTTATAAGCCCCGGCTTATCTAAGAAAACGTATACAGAATTTTTGACCTATTCGGAAAAAACCTTACGTTTGATTGGTCTCGCTAGCATTATTGCTGGTATCCTACTGCTCTTTCTGACTGATTAACTCCACCATGTCCAATGCTAATCAATACTGGGCGCTCCCCGACGGGATTAATGAGGCATTGCCTATTGATGCCGCACGTCTAGAGCGCTTACGCCGTGAACTACTTGATTTATATGCCACTTGGGGCTATCAACTCGTTATGCCACCCATGGTGGAGTATCTGGAGTCCTTGCGTATTGCACAAGGCACTGATCTGGATTTGCAAACCTTTAAAGTGACCGATCAGCTCAATGGGCGCATGATGGGGGTTCGCGCTGATATGACCCCACAAGTGGCGCGTATGGATGCCCACCGCCTAAGAGCAAATGAAATCAATCGCCTTTGCTATATTGGCACGGTATTAAGAACAAAAAGCTTTCACCGTGATGGTTCGCGTGCTCCCTTGCAAGTGGGTGCCGAACTATTTGGGCATGCAGGCATCGATAGTGATGTAGAAATACTAGCCTTATTAATCCAAACCCTTATGCACTGCCATGTACCTGATATTTTACTTGGTATCGGTCATGTAGAAATATTCAGCGGTCTGGTGGCTCAAGCAAAATTAGATGAAGTAGAACAAAAGCACTATCTAGCCATCTTAGAGCGCAAGTCCCTGCCTGAATTAGATCAGTGGTTAGCTAAGCTTACTTGTAGTGATGAAATACGCGCGATGCTACATGCCTTGCCACGCCTTTATGGTGGGGTCGAAGTGCTGCAAGATGCCCGTAATGCTCTACAGTTAGCACAACCTAATGTCCTAGCCGCCCTCGATTATCTACAACAGATTGTTGAGACGCTACAACGCCATTATCCGACTTGCCGTATCCATATTGATTTAGCCGAACTATCGGGCTATAGCTATCATACAGGTATTGTCTATGCGGCTTATACACCCGGAACAGGATCGGAGATCGCACGCGGCGGGCGTTATGATGGTATAGGTGAAGCGTTTGGGCGCTCTCGACCTGCGACCGGATTTAGTACCAACCTACACGAGTTAGTGCAATATCTGCCTGCTGCTCTGATGGATAATGGCGCTATTTTAGCACCTGCTACTCAAGACCCTGCGTTAGATCAAGCAATTGCTCAATTACGCCTACAGGGTGAATGTGTAATTCGCGCTTTAGCAGGACAGGTGAGTACAGCAGCAGAGCTAGGATTAACCCGCCAACTCGTATATACGAATGGGCAATGGATTCTTAATAAAGTTTGAGTGAGATTGAGTATGGGTAAGAATGTTGTGGTACTGGGTACCCAATGGGGTGATGAGGGTAAAGGTAAAATTGTTGACCTACTCACCGAAAAAGCTGCCGCTGTGGTGCGCTTTCAGGGGGGGCATAATGCCGGTCATACCCTCGTTATTAATGGTCAAAAAACGGTATTACACCTTATTCCCTCCGGTATTCTTAGACCTAATGTGGAGTGCTTAATTGGTAATGGCGTGGTGCTTTCCCCAGAGGCATTGCTAAAAGAAATGACTATGTTAGAAAACAATGGCATACCCGTGCGGGAAAGGCTGCGTATTTCGGAGTCATGCCAATTGATTCTCCCCTATCACGCCGCACTTGATTTAGCACGGGAAAAAGCACGCGGCAGCCAAGCCATCGGTACGACTGGACGCGGGATTGGGCCGGCCTATGAAGATAAGATTTCTCGGCGTGGGCTAAGGGTCAGTGATCTCTTAGATCCAGTCCAATTTGAAACTAAACTGCGCATTATTCTAGACTACCATAACTTTATCTTAGTCAATTACTATCATGCTGATCCTGTTGATTTTCAACAAACTTTAGAGCACGGCCTAGCCATGGGTGAAGTATTGCGCCCTATGATTATGGACATTCCGCACCGCCTCTATGAGCTACGTAAAGCCGGACACAATATTATGATGGAAGGTGCTCAAGGTACCCTACTCGATATTGATCACGGTACTTACCCCTATGTGACCTCCTCAAATACCACAGCCGGTGGCGCTTGCACGGGTTCTGGTGTAGGGCCTCGTGATCTAGATTATATTTTAGGGATTACCAAAGCCTATACCACCCGCGTTGGCTCAGGCCCCTTCCCGACTGAATTATTTGATGAAGTAGGCCAACACATTGCTAAAACCGGACAAGAGTTTGGTGCTACTACCGGACGCGCCCGTCGCTGCGGTTGGTTTGATGCCGTTGTGTTACGTCGCGCTATGCAGCTCAATAGTATTAGTGGCTTATGTATCACTAAACTCGATGTTTTAGATGGGATTGATACCATTCGCCTGTGTGTAGCCTATGAATTAGATGGCGTACAATACGATGTTCCACCTATTTCAACCGAGCGTTTTGCTCAATGTACCCCCGTATACGAAGAGCTACCCGGCTGGACGGAATCCACCTTTGGCGTGACCGACTATCATAAGCTACCCGCTAATGCACAGGCTTATTTAAAGCGCATTGAAGAGGTACTAGAAACACCGATTGATATTATTTCAACGGGGCCCGATCGAGAACAAACCATTATTCTCAATCATCCTTATGCTTAATGACTTAACCTAAGTCGCTCAAGAGTAATCGAGCAGTTCTCGCTCGATTACTCTTGCTCTAGTCCTTTACCCTCACAGACAAGCGGCGGCACTCTATGCTATTATTTAAAATAACAACTGCCTCTTTTTCCAGTAGCCTAGTAAAACAGTGATTCCATGCTCCGTAAAAAGCTCCCCATTGGTATTCAAACCTTTGCCGAAATACGTCGAGAAGGCTATTACTACGTTGATAAAACAGCTCTAGCCTACAAACTAATCAATGAAGGCAAGCACTATTTCCTCTCTCGCCCGCGCCGTTTTGGTAAGAGTCTATTTCTTGATACGCTGAAAGAATTGTTTGAGGGTAATCAACCCCTATTTCAAGATCTAGCGGTGTATGATCAATGGAATTGGGCAGTAAAGTATCCCGTATTACGCTTCAGTTTTGCCAGTGGTAATTTTACCCATGCTGATTATTTACCTCAGAACCTCAGTGCTCAATTAGATACACTAGAAGCTCAGTGGGGATTTCAGTCCGGTTATAGTACCTGTCCTGAGCGTCTACAAGCACTAATTCGTTACACAAAACAAGAAACGGGGCAATCTGTTGTAATTCTGATTGATGAATACGACAAACCTATTTTGGATGCTCTGCATTACCCTGAGATCGCTCGTGCGAATCGTGATTTCCTCCGTGGATTTTATGGCACCATTAAAGACTATGATGCTTATATTAAACTGAGCTTTTTAACGGGTGTTACCAAATTTTCTAAAGTTAGTTTATTTTCTGGCCTAAACAACTTAAAAGATATTACTTTAGATGAACGTTATTCCGCCTTATGTGGTTATACTGATACCGATGTAGATCAAGTATTTTCGCCAGAACTATCAAGATTTGATCGAGATGAAATTCGTAGATGGTATAATGGTTATCACTGGTTAGGTGACGGTGTTTATAACCCTTTTGATGTTCTACAACTGTTTGATACCGGCAAATTTAAAAACTATTGGTTTGAAACGGGTACACCTACCTTTTTAGTGGATTTGTTACTTAAGCGTAAAGTGACCTCTATCTCATTAGATAATAGTATTAGTAGTGCGACTGTCCTCTCTAAATTTGACGTGGATGATATAGAAACCGATGCTTTATTATTTCAAACCGGCTATTTAACCATTAAAAATACTCTCTGGGCAGGCGATAAGGAGTTCTATACCTTAGGCTATCCTAATCAAGAGGTTTACCAAAGTCTTAATGAGATTCTCTTATCCGCATGGGTTAAAAACCAAAAGGCGCAAGGTATTCAGACTTTACGTTTATATGATTTATTAAAAGCTAATGATTTATTAGGCTTAAAGTCACTGTTTCATAGCTTCTTTGCTAGTATCCCCTATCACTGGTATAGCAATAATGATATTCAAAACTATGAAGGCTATTACGCTAGTGTATTTTATTCTTATTTTGCCTCATTGGGTTTAAATGTTACTGTCGAGGATGCCACCAATTTAGGACGTATTGATATGACGGTACAATTCAATGGAGCTATTTACCTGTTTGAATTTAAAGTCATCGAAAATAGCAGCCCAGAAGCCGCTATGGAGCAATTAAAAAATAAAGGCTATGCTGATAAATACCGTGCCCTCCAGCAACCTATTTATCTAATAGCGGTAGAGTTCAGTAAGTTATCGCGTAATATTGAAGGCTTTGCGGTGGAGTCTGTTGGAGTACCCCTATGACCTCTTGCAGTACTGACCCTGATCTCAATCGCCGCTTTGGTGGCATTGCTCGTTTATATGGTGTGGAGGGTTTCGCCCGTCTACAACAAGCGCATGTCTGTGTGATTGGCGTGGGAGGTGTTGGCTCTTGGGCGGTCGAAGCACTCGCTCGCAGTGGAGTTGGGCAATTAACCTTAATTGATTTAGATTCGGCGAGTGAGTCGAATATTAATCGTCAACTAGTCGCTTTAGATAGCACTTTAGGCAAAGCTAAGGTTACTATTTTAAAAGAACGCTGCTTTGATATTAATCCCCATTGTAGTGTCAATACGATTGAAGACTTTGTAGAATTAGAAACGATTAATACTCTAATTACCCCTCAGTTTGACTATGTGCTCGATTGTATTGATAACTCTAAAATCAAAGCCGCACTCATTGCTCATTGTAAACGCCATAAAATTAAAATCATTACGCTAGGTGGTGCAGGTGGACAAAAAGACCCTACTAAAATTCGCCTCACCGATTTAACTAAAAGCCTGCAAGATCCATTACTGTCTAAAGTGCGTAAATTACTCCGTCAGGACTATAACTTTACTCGTAATCCTAAACGCCGTTTTGATATCCCCTGTGTATGGTCTGAGGAAACTATGAGTTTTGCCGATAATGCCAGTGCTAAAACAGGACTAAGTTGTGCAGGCGGTTTAGGGTCGGTGATGACAGTAACCGCTACTTTTGCATTAGTTGCGGTTAGTTATGTACTGGATAAATTAACGACCTCTAGTCAAGCTAATCATAACTAAGCAAAAGCTATTGAGTATTTCTGGAGCAGCATTGGCGGTAGGGATGCCGCCTTGTAACGTACAAGGATGTATTTACAGCAACTGCGGAAGCAATACTCAGTAGCTTTTGCCTATGCACCAACTAAGGTGTATCTCGTAACTGCTTTAATGCACTCGATGATAAAATCAAAATCTGATTTTTATCCTCCTGAATAACGCCCTGCTCTTTCATTTTAGAGAGTACCCGCGAAAACGTTTCGGGTTGTAACCCTAAACGTGAGGCAATCATTGCTTTGGTGGCAGGTAAACGAATCGTCTGCTCATCTGTGGCTTGCTCTAAAAAAGCGAGTAAATAGCCCGCTACCTTTTGCTGTGCAGTCGCCAGACTTAGTGTGTGAATATCATTTAAAAAACCATGAATCCGTAAACTCAAACTCGCCAGCATTTTAAACGCTAGCTCATGATTAACTTGTACTTGATCACGCAATATTTGCGAGGGTATGGCAATTAATTCTGTCGACTCTAATGCCGAGGCATAAACCGGATAAGGCTTACTCAATAAAGCAACAGCCTCGGCAAAAGTTTGTCCCGGACTGATGATTTCAATCACTTTTTCTTTGCCTTCGGGCGTCAGGCGATATAAACGCATACTACCTTTAGTGACTAGAAAAAAATGTTGTGAAGGATCACCCTCGCGAAATAATAATTGACCCATCTTTAAACTCATGAGACGCGAGGCCGCTGCAATCGGGGCTAGATCAGCATCACTCAAACTATTCAATAATGGGGCTACTCGTAACAACTCCATCTACCACTTACCTCTTACAATCGATGCCAAAGCTATCAGGATAACGCCATCAAGCCTTGATCTAGGTCAAGGCGGATGAGCAACCCTTTTTCATATGGTGAGCACATAATAGAACCCAGGATGGAATTATGTTTTGCTATCAATGTGAACAAACCCAACGTAGTGATACCGTGCTCGGCTGCGCCTCACAAAAAGGCAATTGCGGTAAAGATACCAATACCTCCGATTTACAAGATATTTTGATCTATCAACTGATCGGTTTAGCTGATTATGCTCAACACGCTCGCACCGTGGGTATTACTGATCAAGGCATTGATGACTTCATTCAGTATGGCATGTTTACTACTTTGACCAATGTGAATTTTAATGCCACACGCTTTGTAAATTTAATTCAGCAAGCTGCCAAACTACGCGATACCTTAAAAGCCCAGTTAGCCACCACTCCCCTTGCCAATCATACTTGGGTTGCAGCTGCCTCTTTTGCACCGACTAGTACGATGGAGGAGCTACTAAAACAACATCCGATTGCAGCGATTAACCGCGATCAAGCCGAAGTTGGGGCGGATGTGATTGGTTTACGCATGTTGATTTTATATGGCTTAAAAGGGGTTTGTGCCTACTCTCATCATGCTCGCACCTTAGGTTTTCGTGATAGTGCTATTGATGCAGATATTGCAAAACTACTGGCTTATTTGGGCACTGATCCCGTGGATATGGATGAGCTACTGGCTCAATCCTTAGCAGTCGGTGAAGTTAATTTGCGTGTGATGGAATTACTCGACCGTGCGAATAATGAAACCTTTGGTAATCAGACTGTTACTCAAGTGCGGGTTAGTCCTGTTGCGGGCAAAGCCATTCTAGTCAGTGGTCACGACCTACACGATTTAGCCCAAATTTTGGAGCAAACCAAAGACAGCGGTGTGAATGTTTATACACATGGCGAAATGCTCCCCGCGCATGCCTATCCGGGCTTAAAACGCTATCCGCATTTAGTGGGTAATTATGGGAGTGCTTGGCAAAATCAACAAATCGAATTCGCTGAATTCCCAGGGCCTATTATTTTAACCTCGAATTGCATTATCGAGCCGGATAAAAGCTATAAACAACGTATTTTTACCGTAGGCCCGGTAGGTTGGGCGGGGGTGCGCCATATTGATAATGGCGACTATAAAATGGCGATCCAAGCTGCTAAAGCGCTGCCCGGATTTAAAGAAAGCGCTCCCGAAAAATTTATTACTACCGGCTTTGGTCATCACACCGTATTAGGGGTGGCAGATAAAGTAGTTGCTGGGGTAAAAGCCGGAGCCATTCAGCACTTTTTTGTTATTGGTGGCTGTGATGGAGCTAAACCCGGACGTAATTACTACACCGAACTGGCACAAAGTACGCCCGCTAATAGCGTCGTACTGACCTTAGGCTGTGCGAAGTATCGCTTTAATCAACACGAATTCGGTGCTATTGACGGTATTCCGCGCTTACTCGATTTAGGGCAGTGTAATGATGCCTATTCAGCGATTAAAATCGCCAGTACGTTGGCTGGAGCCTTTGGTTGTAGCGTAAATGAGCTGCCCTTGTCCTTAATGATTTCTTGGTTTGAGCAAAAAGCCACCGCAGTCTTATTATCCCTCCTAGCAGTAGGTGTGAAAGGTATTCATTTAGGCCCCACGTTACCCGTTTATCTCACTCCGAATTTATTAGCGGTATTACAAGAACGCTTTGATATTCGGGTGAATAATACCCCTGAAGCTGATTTAAAACTGGCACTAGCGACGGCGGCTTAAGGGTTATTATGATGTCGGAATTCCAGATTCAATTAGTCACTCGTGACGAGCAAGTGCTGCAATTTAATTGCCTTGCAGGCGAGGATATTGTCAGTGCTGCCGAGCGAGCTGAATTGTATTTAATCAGTCAATGCCGTTCGGGTAGCTGTGGCGCATGTATCGGCACTGCCACACGCGGGCAGTATGTGCAAGATATTGATCCCGATATTGCTAACAGTATTGCACATACAGAACAGGTACTCTTATGCCGTACCTATCCACGCAGTGATTTGCAAGTAGTTCTGCCCTATGACGCCAATCAGGTACGTAAGCAACCGTTACCTATGCGCCAAGCCACTCTACTAGAAAAAAATTACCTCACCCCTGATACCTTGCAACTTAAATTGCAATTAATCGAAGACGAGGACGGTAATTTAAGCCTAGCCTTTGAGCCGGGGCAGTATATTGAAATCTGGATTCCGCAGACTGAGATTAAACGTGCCTATTCTATTGCCAATGCACCAAACTGGGATGGGGTATTAGAACTGCTGATTAAGCTGCGCTCCCACGGACAGTTTGCTCAGTATATTACTGAGCAGGCTCAAGTCGGCGATGTGCTCACCCTGCAAGGAGCCAGTGGTAACTTTACCCTACAAGATCGTGGCTTACGCCCTCGGTATTTTATTGCGGGCGGCTGTGGTCTCGCCTCTGTGATGGCAATGGTACGCCAAATGGCGGAATTGCAAGAACCCCATGAAGTGCAATTACTCTTTGGGGTATGGCGCGAAGAGGAGGTCTTTTACCAGTCCGAGCTGGCTGAATTAGCAGCAGACTATCCTAATCTGCACTATCAAATTTGTGTGCAGGATGCAACTCCGACGTGGCAAGGGTTTCATGGCTCAGTCGCGGATGCTTTTAAAGCCTTGATGCAAAACACACCCACTACCCCTGATATTTATATTTGTGGTTCTAATGGTTTAATTGAGCGTGTTGCTGAAGTGGCTGCCACATTTAATATCAGTAAAGACCAACTGATTCATGAGCATTATGGTGCTCAAGCTACTAACACTAGTCATTTTTGCCAAGAGGATAGCTGTAGTATGCCCTATGCTGTAGCGAGTTAATACTTAGCCTGCGGCTTAGTTCAATACCTAAGCCACAGGCTAGAATCATTAGTTATTTGGTATTTGGCTCGCAATGCATTTCGGGCGCACCAGCCCCCCAAGTGATCATAGCCCCTCCGTGATGCTCCCAGAAGCTCTCATTGCGCCCCTGATAACGTGCTCCACTACCACTAGGCTGTACATACATGAGTGACACACTGTCACCGCGCTCAGCGATTAAGGTCGCAGGTTCAGTCTTAAAGAAAGTGACTGTCACCTCATTAGCCGCATTCCCACCACAGCCATAACGCACAGGGCCAATGGCAGACACTAGCCGGTAACGAGCCTGTAGCTCAGCAATGCGTTGTTGATAGCTCTCTCTCACGCAAGCGGTCTTATCAGTACTTTTCCAGCAATCATCGCGCCCTTTAATCCAGCCGCGCTGTTCGGCTTTCAAAGTTGACCCAGGTTCATTCGCAGCCATTTTCAAGGCTTTTTTGTATACCCCCGCTAGTTTGAGATCAAGCGCTACTAAGGCTTTATCCTTACAAATCAACTCCGCGATACTGCCAGACTCTACCTTTTTACACGTGAATGACGGCTCCTGTGCCGCTTCAGCAACACCCATCTGTATCCAGCTCGAAGCAACTAGTGCAATCAACAACCCATACTTATTCATGAAAACTCCTTTTTTTCTGTGAACTTCACTTATTTTCATCGTTACTTGAGACACTAAAAACCATTTAAAGATTCATAGAAAACAGCGGGAATAATAAAATTACTGAATAGATTATGCGGGTTCAACCTCAAAACCCACGACATTTCGGCTTTCTTTACTAAACTCAACCCCAATAAGGTAAATCGGTAAACCAAGTGCCTTATATTTATCAGCATAGTGTTTGGCTTTTAACTGCTCTAATGCCTTACCCTCACCACTATTTTCAATCACTTTAAATTCAAATAGGTAAATATGCTGATTAAACTTTACTGCCATATCTAAGCGCCCTAGACTAGAACTATCCTCTACAATCGTTTCCATACCCAAAGCAGCAAAATGGGAATAGAATATGGAGGCATAGAACCCTTCATAATGAGCAATTAAACCCTTACTACTGTCATACCATTGATGAGGAATACTGGCAAAGAAGGCTTGGAAAATGGTTTTCAAACGCTCAAAATCATTAGCTTTCAAAGCCTGATAAAGATTTTTTCGATTGACAATAGGGGCACTACTTGGCTCACTCCAATACTGGAGTAAACTACCATTTAAGCTTTGATAGACCTCTCGATTAGGATAGCCTAAGGTATAGAAATAGTTATCATCTAAATTCTCAACTTGCTTAATCGTTAAATAGCCGGTTTGAAACATTAAGGCTTCAATCGCCATTTGGTCGATATCAAAGCTTGAGAGCAATTCATCATTACTTAAAAGTTGATTAAGCTGGGGAGTTTGTACTTTAGCTTTTTGTAAAGCGTGAATTAAAAAGGTAGGCGTTCCTGTTTCAAACCAATAATTTTTAAATTTACGTGTATCAAACAATAGCAAAATATCAAAAGGATTATAGACCCCTTCACCTAACCAATTATAACCATTATACCAAGCGCGTATTTCATCACGCTCTAATCCGGGTAGCTCTGCTGCAAACACGGTATCAATATCCTGATCGGTATAGCCACAAAGAGCGGAATAGCGTTCATCTAAAGTAATATCATTTAAATTATTTAATCCTGAAAATAAACTAACCTTAGAAAACTTACTCACTCCCGTTAAAAAACTAAATTTAATATGAGCATCATAATCTTTAATGGTGCTATAAAATCCACGTAAAAAATCCCGATTAGCTCGTGCTATTTCAGGGCTATCTAGTGCATCTAAAATCGGCTTATCATATTCATCGATTAAAATAACTACGGGTTGTCCCGCTTGCTGTTCAACAGCTTGAATTAATGCTCTAAAACGCTCTGGACAAGTAGAGTAGACAGATTGCTGATTAAACTGCTGCTCTAAGTTATCTAATTGTGCAGCTATATTTTGAGCTAGATAATTGATCTCTTTAAAATTACCACTGCCAAAACTAAAACGTAGTACTGGATATTTTACTGACCAATCCCAATCCTGCTCGGCTACTAAGCCTGTAAATAGAGCTTTATTACCTTCAAATAATTCTTTTAAGGTATCTAAGAATAAGCTTTTACCAAAACGGCGCGGGCGTGAGAGAAAATAGTGCTTACCCTCATCAACTAATCTGACTGCAAAAGCTGTTTTATCTACATAGTAGTAATTACCCTCTAAAATCTGGCTCAGGGTTTGTATGCCAATGGGGAGCTTTTTGCGCTGGGTCATGGGTTATTTTATCCTAATGCTCATTAGAGTAAGTTTAGCACACTCTAGTTTACCAATCTCAATGACAGGTATGCGATATGAATAACTCAGACAAACCTATCTTTTGGCGTGACTCACGTCTGCCCTATCTGGAGCTGCGGCAGGTTATAGATGGGCGCAAGGTCTGTTATGCGCCACATAGCCACCCCCAATGGTCTTTAGGCGCTATCACCGAGGGTAGCAGTCTATCTTCTTATCAGGGCAATACATTTCAGGTCAGTGCAGGCTCGCTGTTGATGATGAATCCCTATCGAGTTCATGCCTGCAATCCCCTCATGAATCAGCCTTGGAGCTATCTGATGTTGTATATTGATACGCAATGGTTAGCCTCTTTGCGGTATGAGTCTGGTTTGCTGGAGACTCCCTGCTGGCAAGACATCCCCACCACGCTCCTCACCGACCCCGAATACTATGCAGGCTACTGTCAGATGGCAGAATGCCTGCTCGATCCAGACAAGAATTGGCTGGACAAACAGACGGTTGTTATTGAATATTTGACTACCCTGATGTTCAAACTAGTCGGGCAAATATGGGAACTAAAACCACCTCCGAATGCCCCTGATACACTGCTGGCATTGGCTACCTATCTTCAGGATCATGCCACACAGACCGTAGCAGAGGTATCCTTAGATGCACTATGCGAGCGCTCTGGTTACAGCCCTAGTCATTTGATCCGAACCTTTCGATATTATTTCGGTTTGACACCACATGCCTACTGGATCAATGCGAGGATTCAGCTAGCACAACAGGAACTTAAACAGGGCAAACCGATTGCCGAAACCGCACTGAATGCAGGGTTTGCCGACCAACCCCATTTTCAACGTACCTTCAAACGTTTACTAGCTGTCACACCTAGACAATACCAACAAGCCTCATCCAATCAATAGGTAAATACAGCTAGCCGCCAGTAATAAAGCGAGTATTCGATTGATAGCGATTAGTATTTTAGGGTTATGAACATAGTGTCGCAAAAAGGCACCCGCATACACCCAACAGCTCAGGGATAACCAGCAAATGGGCAAGTAAATAGCGGCAAACAGCATAACTTGCCCCATATCGCTACCACTAGTATAAGTGCCGATACCAGAGGCTGAGGCAAGCCATGCTTTGGGATTGAGCCATTGCATAATAGCACCTGTCATAAAACCGGGGGCTTGGTCAATTTCCGCGTTTGAGACCTCACCCTTATCACGAAATAACTGGATGCTCAGATACAGTAGGAACGCGATACCCGCCCAACGCAACACCATATTAAACCCCGGTATAGCCATCAATACCGAGTAAAGCCCCAGACCAATAATAATAAACAGGGCAATAAAACCCAACGTAGCACCCGTAACAAAAATGAGTCCTCTAGAAATGGGATAGCGTGTACCGCTACTTAGCCCTATTAGATTCACAGGCCCTGGGGAAATCGATGCTGCCAATGCAAAAGCAGCCATAGGTAACATCAGTGAAAGTGTGGGTGTCATGGTAGTTTCTCTTAGTTGATGAAGCTCAACCGAAGTCTGCAACCATGCTGGTGTAAAGTATTGAACAAAATTGCCCGTGCGTACTCAGATAAGTACTTGAGTCAAAGTAATCGAGTATCTCCTCCGCAGCCGCTGTGAATACGTCCCTCTCGCCATGACTGCTTCAGAAATACCCACTTACTTTGGTATACCTACTTATAACAACCTATCTAAAAAACTCTGGCTATCAATAGTTTCCTGTATTAATCTTGTTTCGTCTAATCATGGAAATGTATAGATACCATTGATGATGTCTAACAGACTATCTCTGTAACATTAAATATTTTGATATCAAAACCTGTCCGTATTATCGCGGCTGCTGAACCCGATGTATTAACAGGATGATGAAATGAGTAATGAAAGAGATCGAGCCTGGAGAAGGTTCAAAAACTGGGTCAATAATGGAAGAGGCATGGGGACTGAAGAAAGATGGAAGCCCGAAAAAAACTGGAAAATGCTCTATGTTCGATCAGAAAAACAAGCCAGAGCTAAACAACTTGGCTTTGAATACCCCAGAAAAAGCAGCCGTCAACTGTTAGACCTTGAACTTTCACCGAATGAATAAGCCGTTAAATCTGTTATTTATTTGTAGTAGAAATCAGTGGCGCAGCCCTACAGCAGAAGCACTCTGGAAAAACGACCCCAGATTCAATACAAGATCTGCTGGTACTAGCCCTAAAGCAAGAAAAACCGTTAGCTCATCGGACATCCGATGGGCTGATATTATCTTTGTCATGGAAGAAAAACATAAAAACCGACTGATTGCCGAGTTTACGAGAATGCTGGACTATAAGCCGGTTTATGTTTTGGATATTCCCGATGACTATCACTACATGGACCCACAACTGATTCTTGAATTAGAAGCCAAAGTTAAACTGAGTTTTGTGGACATTCATCACACCAAATAAATCAACAATCAGGATAGTTTTAGCTCTGCTACCGCACCAGGCGTATCAATATCCCACAGCACTCCCTTATCCTCTACCTCTACTTGAGTTAACAGCGCTTGCTCACGCTGAATAATACTCCCTGCCCCCTTATCGCCTTGTAAAGTAATTAATTTATCCCTAAAGGCAGCGCTAAACCCTACCGGATGCCCACGTTGTCCTTGATAAAAAGGTGCAATCATCTTTGCCCCCTGCTCTAAACCTTGCCCCACCCTTTGCAAAGTATTTAAGCTAATAAAGGGCATATCCCCTAAAGCAATAACCCAACCTTTTACCTCAAAAGCACTCAATACCCCTAACGCTAAGCTCGTACCCATGCCTTGCTTGGCCTCTTGATTGATGACTATTTCAATAGTGTCCTGCTCTAATAAGGCTTGTAGTGCTACATACTCAGGACTTAGCACAGCGATCACTCTTTCAAACACTGCTTTAAGATGACGTGCTGACTGCACACCCATCACTACACCATTCGGCAATACATGCAGCAATTTTTGCGAGCCAAAACGGGTACTTTGCCCAGCGGCTAACAGAATGGCGGGATATTGAGAACTAATTTTTTGCATACACTATCCTAGTACCTGCATGAGATATTGCACCGGATGCTGTGCTTGAAACGACTGCTCACTCAACTGATGACGACAGGAAAAACCACTGGCTAATAAGGTTTGTTTGGAGTGCGTGGCCTGCTCCACCGTTTCGCGCCAATGGGTATTAAAAATTTGCTCTGATAAAGCTTCATTCACGGCTTCATGCCCAAAGAGTCCTGCCATGCCACAACAGCCACTGCTACGCACCGAGAGCTTTAAACCTAAATACCCAAAAAGTGTTTGCCACTGTTGCATACTGACTTTCGAGGCGGTTTGTTCCATACAGTGGGGTAATAATAAAGCACCACTCTCCGAGCGCACCCTACTTTTTAATGGCTCCAAATACTCGATATGTTGAGTAAGCCACGCCTCTAACGCCTGTACTTTAGGCAGCATCTCACTCACGGCTCGATACTCCTGTTGATAGAGTAAGCGTGTTACCACATCCACACTCACTAGCGGCAAACCCTGTGCGGCATAATGTGCTAATGCCTGTGCCTGAGCTTTAGCAACCTGCTCAAACTGTTTACTAAAACCTTTTACATACAAAGCCTTACCATTATTTAATACTGGTGCCACTATCACCTGTACTTGTAAAGCGCTTAATAGATCAATCGCACTTTGTAACACTGAACGATCAAAATTGGCATTAAAACTATCCGGCAGTAATACCACTTGCGCTTTAGGCTGGGGTATAGAGGGAATATGTAAGGTTTGTGTGGAAAAATGGGGCAAGTGAACTAAACCTAGCTGCCGCAGCAAGCGCTTAGATAAGGGATTATGCAATAGCCTATTCGTCCAGCGTGGAGCTTTACGCCCCCAATAAGCTAAGGATTCAAAATGGGCAAAAGCATAATCTCGTAGCGGGCGGCGTTTGTTCTGATGATAGGTATGCAAAAACTGCGATTTTAACTTGGGTATATCCACCTTAACCGGACAACTATAACTACACGACTGGCAAGACAGGCAAGCGGATAACGATTGATAAACCTCCTCACTCAATGGCTCTAGAATAGTACTGGAGGTATCTAAACTGTTTAAACGTGCCCACTCGCGTAATAAAGCCGCGCGGCCTTTGGGTGAGTAGCTACGATTTTTAGTGGCCCGATAGGAGGGGCACATCGCCTCTTGTGTTGACCACGAAAAGCATTGCCCATTGCCATTACAGCGCACCGCATCATGATAGGCCGCTGCATACTCGGTATTTAATTCAGCATCAAATTGCCCGCGTAAAGGAACCGTATCAATACGATCTAAAGCCCTCAGAGTATGAGGATCACTCTTAGGCGTTGCTAATTTATGGGGATTAAAACAATTATGAGGGTCAAAAAGGGCTTTGAGTTCTTGTACTATGGGGTATAAGGTGGCCTCAAAGAAAAAGGGTACATATTCACCACGAAAACCTTTGCCATGCTCACCCCAAAGTAATCCGCCATATTTTTTAGCTAGCTGTGCTACCCCATCACTAATCGGTCGAATCAAGCTTTGATCCGTTACCTGGCGCATATCTAGCAGGGGTCGTACATGCAAACAGCCCACATCCGCATGCCCAAACATGCCATATTGCAAACCATAGCTATCTAATAAAGCACGAAACTCCCGAATAAAATCGGGCAAATATTCTGGCGGTACGGCTGCATCCTCTACAAATGGAATCCCGCGTCGTGCCCCTTCTAAACCGCCCAATAAGCCCACAGCCCGTGTGCGTAGTGACCACAGTGCATTCATAGCAAAAGGTCGCACTTCCACTAAATGAGTCACCACTTGGAATGCCGCGCTAGACTGCTGAATCAAAGTAGTTAAATAAGCGCATTGTTCGGTAATACTCTCCGCTGTCTCGCCACAGACCTGAATAAAATTCGCCCCCAAAATCGGCTGAGTACTGTGTTTTAAGGTATCACCTAATACCGTTTGCAAATCTTGCCATAGAGAGTCTTGCTGCACTAGGGTCAAAATCTTGTCATCCACTACTTCAATAGCGACCGGATCGGCGGGGAGTAAGGTGGGAATATGTTCTAAAGCAGACAGGAAATCAGCATAAAATACCGCAATCAAGGCTTCATGTTTGGGGAGAGGGATCGCTTTTATAGTAATACTTTGGGTGAGTGCTAAAGTCCCCTCCGAACCGGCTAGTAAATAGGCTAGATTGATTTGTGGGGTTTGACTATCGGACTGAGGTACTAAGGCTTGCTTGAGATTATAACCCGTCAGACCTCGATTCATTTTGGGAAAAATACGCTCAATAGCGGCTTGATGCGGGGCAATTAAATCATGACAGGCTTGATAGAGGGGGTGGGTATTTAGCGGTTCATTACCCTTGACGGTGAGTGTGGAGCCATCGGCTAATACCACCTCTAGCTCCACAATATAATCCGAGGTTTTGCCATACACACGCGAGCCTTTACCGGAGGCATCGGTTGCCACCATCCCACCAATCGTGGCACGTGAAGCCGTCGAGACTTGAGGTGGGAAAAATAAACCATGTGGGGCTAGAAATGCATTGAGCTGATCGAGGACTACGGCAGGCTGCACTTTCACCGTCTGTGCGACCGGGTCAAAGGCTAAAATCTCGGTTTGATAACGCGCAAAATCCACCACAATACCCGTATTCAGTGATTGCCCATTCGTGCCAGTATTCCCACCACGAGCGACTAAGGCTAGATCCGTATTCGTATAGTCCTGCAGTGCTTGCACGATAAGCTTTAGATCATCGACTGCTTTTGGATACAGGATAGCTAAGGGCAGCACTTGATAAATACTGTTATCGGTAGCCGCGACAATACGCGCTCCATACTGCGTTTCTATATCGCCTGCAAACCCACTAGCGCGTAATTGCCCTAAATAGTATTCGAGTATCTCAACCATGTAGCACCGCAAGACACTGTGCTAAAGATTGCTGTTCTATACGGGCATACCATTCAAAGGCATCCAATACCTGCACACCCAGCGCTTGCTCAAAGGCTTGTTGGCTGGCCTGTGCGGTAAAATCATTGGCGGCATCAGCGGCTAAATTCGAGCGGAAAATACCGGCTGCACTCACAGGTAGGAAGTCTTCATAAATAATAGGTAGGGGCAGAATAATACCGTTCTTAATTAACTCCTCGATACTCTGTTTCGCGCCTTTGACCGTATCGGTTTGTAAGTGATAGGTAAAATAAGCGAGTTCTTCTTGTCGAAGCTGTGTTAAATCATCAGGAAAGGCCTGAAATACCTCCTGCAAAACGTGGTAGTAATGTTTAGGGTCAGCTTCAGGCTGGGGCACTCGCTCTCGGACTTGTGCTAATAGCTCATCATATAAAGCTCGACCTTTAGGGGTTAGCGCTACTCCCCGCTGCTCAATCTCACCAAAGCGAGCGGTATGAGTACCTGTCTGCCAAGTACCAACGTTAGTTTTAAACTGAATCGCTTCCTCTAAGGCTTTAAAGCTGGTTTGACGCAATAAGATAGGGTGTTGGCGCTTTGGCGGCCCTTCAATAATTGTTTTAGCCTCAATCCCCTGCGCTAACATTGCCGCTTGTGCCTGATCAATATCTAAGGTGCGTGGGGTCAGGTGATTAATATGTGGCCCTTTAAAGCACACAATATCCGCAACTAAAGGGTGCAATGCTTTTAATTGTTGATAGGTGTCCTCATCCACCGCCGCCTCACTTTGCCAACGAAACACATTAAGCGCCTCTGTTACAAAATGATCGGCCTGATACGCAGTTAAGCCCCCCTGCTCCTCCGCCAGTTCAATTAAGTCTATTAGTTCAGGGTGAAAGATTCTCCGCTTGGCTAATAGCGCTTTGATACGCTCTTGCAATGCCTGATCGGGAATTAACTCTAGGCGTAATAAGGAGGTAAAAATACGAAAGGGATTCACGGCTAAATCATTAGCATCCACCGGACGAAACGCGGTCGAATGAACCGGAAGCCCTGCTATACCAAGATCATAATAACCCACAGCCTGCATACCCAAGACCGCAAACAGGCGGCGCATGGTATGTAGTTCTGCAGCGGTGCCTAAGCGAATAGCCCCGTGACGCTCTTGGCTTAGGCGCACTAGGTCGGTATCTCGCTCTGAGCGGGGTAAATCATCAGAGTGCTCCGCTAAATACTGCCCATTAACCTCAACAACCAGATCAACTAACGCCCCATATAAGGGCACTTCAGTACGATACATCGCTGATAATGCTTGGGAGAACTGCTCCCGCAGTTGATTAGGGCTGATCAAAACACTATCAAACATATCACTCCTCTCCTACTATTAAGATCAAGAAGGCTAGCTTTATTAGCTTTTCACCGCAAGCGCTATGATTTTTACGGCGGCATAGATATTGCTTTGCAGTATAGGCCATTATTTAGGCAAGTAGATATCCCAAGGTAATCGAGTATTTCTGGAGCAGTCTTGGCGGCAGGGATGCCGCCTTGTAGCGTACAGGGAGGTATTCACAGCGGCTGCGGAAGAAATACTCGATTACTTTGACGCAAATACTTAATACCACCAAGGATAGGAGTTGACTATGACTAAATTGACCACACTCATTGCTAGTGCATTAATAGCTCTCAGCCTCACCACCACCGCACAGGCAGCGGATAAATTGATATTAGGTAATGATGGTGCTTATGCGCCTTTTCATAGCAAAGATAAAGACGGTAACTTAATTGGCTTTGATATTGAAATCGGTAATGCATTGTGTAAAGTCATGGAAGTGGAATGTGAGTGGGTAACAACCGATTGGGATAGTTTAATTCCCGCACTCGATGCCAAAAAAATCGATGCCATTCTTTCTTCTATGTCGATTACCTCAGAACGTAAGAAGAAAATCGATTTTACCCAGAAATATTATAGTACCCCGATTCAGTGTGTGCGCGAAGTGGGTAAAGAGGCTGATCCTAGTGACCCAGAAAAAGTTAAAGGTAAAAAGGTGGGCGTCCAAAGTGGTGTAGTCGCGGATAATTTCGCACGGGCTAAATTTAAAGATCTTGCCGAAGTCATCGCTTATAAAACACAAGAAGAGGCTGATTTAGATTTATTAGCGGGTCGCCTTGATTTAGTGTGTGCTGACTCTGTCGTACTGGTTCCCTTTATTAAAGAAGAGAAAAATGTGGGCAAGATTGAACTCATAGGGGGTGATTTTACCGATGTAGCCTTTGTAGGAGAAGGGGTTGGTATTGGGGTACGTAAAGGCGAGACCGAGTTAGCTGAAAAATTTAATCAAGCCATTCAAAAAATCCGTGATGACGGTACTTATGCCGAAATTAATAAAAAATATTTTGATTTTGATCTCTACGGTAATTAATACCTGAAACTAGAGTAGCTTTAGGGCTACTCTAGTCTTAGCGTTTGAGTATCGATCAGTTAAACCACAACTAATGCAGCATAGAAGGGAATTTCGGTGCGCTACAGCGCTGATAACGCTCGAACAGTGCTGAAACTGAACTCACTTTCTTAGCTGATCAATCAAGCACAAAGCTAAACTGCTGTTATTTCTATCGTGTTACTTTTACTCAAGATAGAGGGGACTTTTAGCTTTTCACCGCAAGCGCTATGATTTTTACTTGCTTTATTAAGCTGATTGTTTTATTGCTTAGCATATCTCATTCGCCGCAGCTGGGAACTACACATGACAACTGACCACACCCTTGTCGTCAATAATATTACTAAACGTTTTGGAGAACTCTCTGTTCTCAATGGTATTTCTCTCACCGCCAATAAAGGGGATGTCATTTCACTCTTAGGCTCAAGTGGCTCCGGTAAAAGTACTTTTTTACGCTGTATCAATCTGTTAGAGATTCCCGATACCGGCGAAGTATGGGTCAATGGTGAACTTATTGAAATGACTCAGCACCGAGGCAAAACAGCACCGAAAAGTGCTAAACAAGTCGACCGTATTCGCACCCGTCTCGGCATGGTGTTTCAGGGTTTTAATCTCTGGAGTCACCGCACTATTTTAGAAAATGTCATGGAAGCCCCCGTGCATGTACTCAAAACCTCCAAAGCCGAAGCCAAAGAATACGCTATGGAGCTACTCAATAAAGTAGGGATCGCGCAAAAAGCTGATAGCTACCCCGATCATTTATCCGGCGGACAACAACAACGGGTTGCTATTGCGCGGGCTTTAGCTATGAAACCAGATGTTATGCTGTTTGATGAACCCACCTCCGCCCTCGACCCTGAATTAGTTGGGGAAGTATTGCGCGTGATGCGTCAACTTGCGGATGAAGGTATGACTATGCTAGTCGTCACTCATGAAATGGGCTTTGCCCGTGAAGTGTCCTCTCAAGTCGTGTTTCTGCATCAGGGGCGCATTGAGGAACAGGGTACGCCCGATCAATTATTTAATAATCCCCAAACCGAACGCTGTCAGCAGTTTTTAGCGAATCAATATAAATAGCTTAAGTAAGACTTTTTTACTATCACAACTATGTAATGTAACCCGTCCAACGATAGGACTATAGGAGTTGACTCATGACTAAACTAACCACGCTCATTGCTAGTGCGTTAATAGCTCTCAGCCTCACCGCAACCGGACAAGCAGCGGATAAACTGCTATTGGGTACTGAAGGCGCTTATGCTCCTTTTAATAGTAAAGATAAAGACGGTAACTTAGTCGGTTTTGATATTGAGATTGGCAATGCGCTGTGTAAAGCCATGGAAGTGGAATGCGAATGGGTTACATCAGACTGGGATGGCTTGATTCCAGCACTTGATGCCAAAAAATTCGATGCGATTATTGCCTCTATGTCGATTACAGCAGAGCGTAAAGAAAAAATCGATTTTACCAAAAAATATTATAGCACCCCGATTAAATGTGTGCGCGAAGTCGGTAAAGACGTTGATCCTAGTGACACTGAAAAAACTAAAGGCAAAGCCGTTGGCGTACAAAGTGGTGTCGTTGCCGATAATTTTGCACGCGCTAAGTTTAAAGATATTGCCGAAGTGACTGCGTATAAAACGCAAGAAGAGGCTAATTTAGATTTATTATCGGGTCGTCTGGATTTAGTGTGTGCCGATTCTGTGGTACTCGCTCCTTTCGTTAAAGACGAAAAGAATGCCGGTAAAGTAGAATTCGTCGGTGGTGATTTTACCGATGTTGAATTCGTCGGTGAAGGTGTAGGTATCGGTGTGCGTAAAGGCGAGACAGAGTTAGCTGAAAAATTTAATCAAGCGATTCAAAAAATTCGTGATGATGGCACTTATGCCGAAATCAATAAAAAGTATTTTGACTTTGATCTTTATGGTAATTAATTAATGCCTAAAACTAGAGTAGTTTTAAGGCTACTCTAGTTTAGACCAAATAAGTAAACTCATAACTACCGACAAGTAATTTCAGTAAAGCGATCACAAAAGGAACCATTGCAGGCTTGTCCACTAAATAACTTTGAGGGTGGACTATTCCAAGCAATTTCATGGCTCACAGAGGTACTATAACCTTTTTTGAGGCAGTATAAATCTGCAGCAGGCTTACCACAATTTGTTGCCCATGTAGTACAAATATCTAAACTCACTCCATTAACTGTCGGGTTTCTAAAAATTACAACTTTTGTACTACAGGTAATACTGGCAAATCGATCACAATCAGGCACTGTGCAGCGTTGTCCGGTCTTAGGCAGAATCGTAGGGGGTGCATCATAGACAATAGTATGGCGACGTGAACTCGCACCGGAACCTAAGGATAAACGACAAAAATAATCGGCAGCAGGCTTACCACAATTTGTTGCCCAAGTTAGGCATATATCCACCGCATTACCTTGGTAAGTAGGATTACTATAAAGCGTAGGTTTGTTTTGGGAATAAGCCGTTCCCCCTAAACTAGGGGCTACTACTAGTGCATAGGCATTATTAACCATCAGTAGTAAAGCTAAACTTATAGTGATTAAGTATTTTATTAGCAACATGTTACACCTCTCAAGGTTAATCGCATAGGAGCCGTGTTTAAGTTCTAACTATTCACCGAGCTTTAAAAGTAAAAAATATTACCCTTAATCCAGTTAAAGATTAATAAAATTAAATAGATATTGTTATAGAAATGACACTTAATTAAAATACCATAAAGATACCAACAAAAGCAATCATTTTCACAAGGCAATTGCTTGAATCTTTATTGTTGTAGAAGCACGTAGCAAGGTAGCCGCTAGACCCAGTAATAGGATTTCGAGCAGCAGATAGATCAGTTTGGCAAGTTGACGCGGATCTTTTAGGGGCGGCAGATGCTCCATCAGACAGCTTACGGCATTTGCCCTGTCTAAGAGCGGGCTGCCCCTTTGCAAATCCCCCAATATTTAGTATTCTAATTAAGAATCAAGGGGGTGCTCATATCCCATCTTCCCACAAGAAAAGACTCATCGGTCATTGAAGCATTGTGTGACTTGCTTATTCGGCACAATAGTCACGTATTCCATTGAGATAACATAACTCTATATTCTGTTATTGGCTCAAGCGAGTTTAAGAGTGGGACAAAACTCGTGCGATACTGACGGAGATTATGTTATGCCTTTCTCTATTTCTGCCAATACTCTCAAGCATCAAGCTAAAATCGTTGTCAAATTTTGGCCTTTCAAACACATCAAAACCACACAAGCTCGCCAACTATTGACCCAATTGTATGGCTATAAAGATGATCATCATTACCAAAAACTACTTGCATCGCCTCATGCTCCCTTTGCACCTATCACCGAATCGGTATTGATTAGCCAGTATAAATTATGGGTAAAAAACCTAGCCGACCTAGGTTCTATGAATCAAAACCAAGCCAAAGCTCTATTACATCAACTATGGCCCGCTTACCTTAACCAACAAATAGCGCTGACCGATAAACTTTACCGTGTCAGTTTTCGTTTTTATGGTGACTGTAATGATTTTTTAGCCGGAGAAATGCTCAATCAAGATATTAGCTACGCCTTCGATGATCGCCCTTCGATTAAAGACAGTATTGAAGCATTAGGTATTCCGCATACCGAAGTAGGTGCCATTCAAGTCGATCAACAATGGGTAGGCTTTGAGTATCTCTTGCAAGATGGGCAAACGGTCAAGGTATTTCCACACCCCAATCAAGACACCACTCACCCATTACCCTACATGCCATCCCCTCGCCCCTGTTTCTTACTGGATGTCCATTTAGGTGCTCTAGCACGTTATTTACGTCTAGCCGGATTTAACTGTCTACATGAAAACCAAGACTATGGTGATGCGGTATTAGCTGAGATAGCCGCTAGTCATACCTGTATTTTACTCACGCGCGATATAGGATTGCTCAAGCGCTCCAAAATTAAATATGGGCGTTGGATCAGAAACGTGTTACCTGAGCAACAATTCAAAGAGGTGGTACAGCACTATCAATTACACTCGGCCTTTCAACCCTTCACCTACTGCGTAAAATGTAATGGACACATTAAGCCTGTTGCTAAAAATAGTGTTCAAGCCTTAGTTCCTGCGGGTGTATTTGCGTGGCAACAAGACTATCAACAATGCCAAAACTGCGGACAAGTGTTTTGGAAAGGTTCGCATTTCAAAAAAATCATGCAAATTTTACAAGAAGTAGCCTAGGGGGCTGTCATGTCTAACACATTCAATACGGGAATAGAACAAATCCCACTAACCCAAAAACAATCCCAAAAACACTATCAAACCCAGCATGATCAGGCCATTATCGCAGCGACTCAACGCTATCGGCAAGAACCCCTATTTCTTGAGGATGGCACCCTGCTAGGACAACCCCAGACCCTGCTTAACTATCAACCCAGCAGCCATACCCTATTCCGACCACGCCGTTGCTATATTTGTAAGGAGCGCTATGTTGAGGTGCACCACTTTTATCACCAACTGTGCCCACATTGTGCTGACTATAACTACCAGCAACGCACTAATAACGCTGACCTCAACGGGCGTGCTGCACTAGTCACCGGTGGGCGTATCAAAATAGGTTATGAAATTGCTTTAAAATTGTTACGAGCAGGTGCGCATGTCATAGTCACCACACGCTTTAAACACGACGCGGTGGCTCGCTATATGCAAGAAAGAGACTACCCTGAATGGCAACAACGTCTCACTATCTATGGCTTAGATTTACGACATATCCCAACCGTAGAATCTTTTATTAGTTACTTGACTACTCAAGGTCAACCTATTGATATATTGATTAATAATGCCGCTCAAACTATCAAAAAATCTGACGATTATTATCGAGCCATGGCTATTCGTGAGCAGAAATGCTTACCCCTTGCAGCCAGTAACTGTTTGGGATCGTTCAAGGATAAACAACTTGAGCAGTATCAGCAGCACTATTTGAGCCTTCCTACACATCATCACATTCATACAGAAAGTAAAGTGGATGAATTTGGTGAACCACTGGATAGGCGACCCCATAACTCTTGGTTAAGCACATTAGAATCGGTAGATACGGTAGAGTATTTAGAGACCCAAATTATAAATGCAATGGCTCCCTTTTTATTCAATAGTCGTTTGAAACCGTTAATGATGCAATCACCTTTCCCACAACGCTTTATTGTAAATGTATCAGCGATGGAGGGGCAATTTAATCGTGAAAATAAAACCCACCGCCACCCTCATACTAATATGGCAAAAGCCGCCTTAAATATGATGACACGAACATCCGCACAGGATTATCAGCAGGTTGGAATCTACATGAATAGTGTTGATACCGGCTGGGTAACACAAGAAAATCCCTTCCCAATAAAAGAGCGTAACCGCCGCAAGGGAATTGTGCCACCACTAGACTGCATTGATGGCGCAGCACGAGTACTTGTACCTATTTTTGATGCTGTGAATAATAAGGGCTTGGTTTATGGTAAGTTTTTAAAGGATTATCAGCCTACTGCATGGTAAGACTAATACAGAAAAAAGCCCCCTTTCAGCATCGCCCAGCCGACTCCTATTTGCTAAAAAGAGCGGCTGGATTGTCTTTTGGAAAAATCATGACAACAACATAAAAAGGCTACTTAAACCAATACACTAATGCAATCGTAATACCCAAGGTAACAACTAAGGTTCGTAAATGATTCGGATTAATAAAGCCTGCTAATTTGCCACCCAACATACCACCGATTAAAGCGCCGATTGCCATTATCCCCGCCGCTAACCAAACCACTTCACCAGAAAATAAAAAGAATACGGCGGCAGCCACATTGACACAAAACGCGACCGCTTGTTTAAGCGCATTTAGCTCTGTCAAGGTTCCTTCTAATACCAAGGCTAATACCGCTAAAATAATGACGCTCAACCCCGCACCAAAATAGCCACCATAAATAGCGCCTAAACACACTAAGGGGACTACCCACCACACGGGTAAATGGGCATGAGCCGGATTTTGTAGCCGCTGCTTTAGCCAATTGCGTAATGGATTTTGTAAGGCTAATAAGATAGAGGCCAATAGAATGAGCCAAGGGACTAAACTACTAAATACCTTTTCATCAGTTTGTAATAATAATAACGCGCCTACCAAACCACCGAAAACGGCTATGGGTAAAACCCAAGGCCAATAATGCTGTTGTGCCCTAATCTCCTTCCATTGTGCCAGCGTTGCCCCTAAATACCCCGGACATAAGGCCACCGTACTGGTTACATTCGCAGCGATGGGGGGAATACCAAGTGCTACTAAAGTCGGAAACGTCACCAATGTACCACCGCCAGCTAGCGCATTAATCAGCCCCGCCAGAATACCCGCTATCCCAATAGCTACTAGTCCCCACCCATCCACTGCTAACATATATTACTCCTGCTGATCCTCTAGACCTTGACCCAATTCGGCGGCGAGATCTTGAGGCTCAATCTCCAATCCTTCCAGCTCCTCATCCCAATTCGGGCCAATGAGCAAATCATCCTCATGCATACCCGGCAGCCAATCGGTGACAAACTCTTCTAAACTAATTGCCTCTGGCTGATAGCCACTCCATTCCTCGCTACAATGCCCACGTGCGGCGGCTTCTGTTGACCAGAAGGGAATAACATCCGTTTCCTCAAAAAATGCAGAGGGACAGGTCGCCCAGCCATCCTCCGAATTTAAGCCCCACACTTGTCCGTTTTGCTTAACGTCTACGATGAAAGCATCATAGGCAGCCTCAAAATCGACTTCAGTATCTTTCTCTTTCATAAAAATGCTCACCCGCTCGTAATTAGCAATGTCAGGAGGTGTTCTCACGACCCTCCCCTTGATGGCTTCATGCCTAGGAGGATTATGGGGGGTTTTAGGTACTGACTCCAATAGGGTTATACAAAATAATGCCTTAACAACCACGCCCATAGAGGCTAGATTTGCTTAAACCCCCATAAACACCGATACTATTTTCATTACATAAACAGTTTGTATGTGGTGTAGTATGTCTAATCGTCCAAACCAGTATGACTTAGCCATTATCGGTGGCGGTATTAATGGCTGTGGTATTGCGCGTGATGCGGCGGGGCGAGGGCTGAAAGTCGTCTTGATTGAGCAAGGCGATTTAGCACAAGGAACCTCTTCAGCAAGCACTAAGCTGATCCATGGAGGTTTGCGCTATTTAGAGCATTACGAATTTCGTTTAGTGCGGGAAGCCTTATCCGAGCGTGAGGTTCTGCTTAAAAACGCCCCACATATTATTTGGCCTTTACGCTTTATCTTGCCTCATAATACCGAACTACGTCCCCAATGGATGATCCGCTTAGGGTTATTGATGTATGACCATCTAGGAGGGCGTAAGCTCTTACCTGCTACTAAAACCATTGATTTAACCACTGATATTACTGGCAAACCGTTAGCCTCCGGCTATAGCAAAGGCTTTGAGTACTCTGACTGTTGGGTGGATGATGCTCGTCTTGTGGTCTTAAATGCCCTAGATGCACAACAACGCGGTGCTACGATTTTAACCCAAACCCAATGCACTCATGCCCAGCGCCAAGCAGAACATTGGGATATTACCCTCAGCACAGCACGACAAAATGCACCTACCTTGATTCAGGCTAAAGGCTTGGTTAATGCTGCAGGCCCTTGGGTTGATCAGTTCTTACATCAAACGGCACTACTACCCACCGCACAACACCATGTCCGACTCGTGCGGGGTAGTCACATTGTCGTGCCTAAAGTATATGAACATGATCGAGCCTATATTTTCCAAAATGGGGATGGGCGCATTATTTTTGCTATTCCCTATGAACAGAATTTTACTCTCATAGGTACTACAGACTGCGATCACACTACAGGTTTAGGCCATATAGCAATTACACCAGAAGAAATTGATTATCTTTGTAAGGCCGCGAGTGAGTATTTCAAAAACCCTATTACCCCCGCTCAAGTAGTTTGGACTTATGCGGGTGTCCGCCCGTTGTACGATGATGGGGCGAGTGCCGCACAAGAAGCCACCCGCGACTATGTCTTAGCGGTCAGTGATGAGAACGGGAAGACTCCTTTGCTTAATGTATTTGGCGGCAAGATCACTACCTATCGACGCTTAGCTGAAGATGCTCTGCACAAATTACAGCCCTATTACCCACAGCAAACCGCCCCTTGGACGTATGCCGCCCCCTTAGCAGGAGGTAATTTTGCCATCACTGCATTACCTCAACTGCTTAGCCGTTTACAGCAAGACTATACGTTTTTAACGCCGGCGTGGGCGCAGAGTTTAATCCGACGTTATGGGACGCGAGCGTGGGATATGCTGGCAAATGCCCAACAATTAAGTGACATGGGTCAATACTTTGGCGCAACCCTCACCGAACGCGAAGTCTATTTCCTGTGTGAAGAGGAATGGGCAAGCAGTAGCGAGGCGATTTTATGGCGACGCACTAAATTAGGCTTGCATATGACTCTGGATGAGCGTAACTATTTCATGGAGTGGTTTGCTAACCTTTAAATAGCGACACATTGCAGGAGGAGACAACATGAGCTTGACCGTGGATCACGTTTCCAAAGTCGTTGGACGGGATACTCATATTCATCCCACCACCCTTACCTTAGCAGCGGGTAGTTTGAATGTGCTGTTAGGCGCGACCCTAGCCGGTAAGACTAGCCTCATGCGTTTAATGGCGGGTTTAGATAAACCGACCACGGGGCGCATACTGTGGCAAGGACAGGATGTCACCGCTAAACCCGTACAAGAACGTAATGTCGCGATGGTTTATCAGCAGTTTATTAACTATCCCTCCTTAAGCGTCTACGAGAATATTGCTTCTCCTCTCAAAATTCGGGGTCTACCTAAAAAAACCATTCAAGCCAAAGTACATGAAGCCGCCGAATTGCTCAAACTCACCCCTATGCTAAAGCGTAGGCCGCTAGAATTATCCGGTGGGCAACAACAGCGCTGTGCTTTAGCACGTGCCTTAGTCAAAGAGGCCGACTTAGTATTACTTGATGAACCCTTAGCCAATCTAGACTATAAACTGCGTGAGGAATTACGGGTTGAATTACCACGTATTTTTACCGCTTCCGGTGCCGTATTTGTCTATACCACCACTGAACCTACCGAGGCATTATTACTAGGGGGGAATACCATCACCCTACATCAAGGTCAGGTGACTCAAATGGGTAATACCTTAGAGGTCTATCGTTATCCGCAAACCCTCACCACCGCACAGGTCTTTTCTGATCCTCCGCTCAATACCCTGTCTGTAACCAAACAAAATCAGCTGCTTAAAACACTAAAAGGTCAAGTACTCGCTTGCCCCCTTGCGCTACAAACACTACCCGATGCCCCCTATACCTTAGGCTTTAGACCGCATCATTTCACTCTGCAACCGAGTAGCCCCCATGATCTTGCTTTTCATACCCAAGTCACGGTTGTAGAACTCTCTGGCTCCGAAAGCTTTATTCACCTCAAACACGAAGAGGAGCGTTGGGTCGCTCTGGTGGGTGGCATACATGATTTCCCCTTAGGCAGTGCCATAACACTCTATGTCGCCCCCGAACAAGTGTATTGCTTTAATGAGCAAGGTAAGTGGATGTCTCCCCCTTCACTGGCTCAAGCAGCCTAAAGGTAGTCTAGATGGCTGAAATTTATCTCAAACAACTGGCACATAGTTACCTACCTCATCCTCAAGCACCCAGTGACTATGCCTTAAAGCAAATTGACCTGACTTGGGAAGATGGCAAAGCCTATGCCCTATTGGGTTCTTCGGGCTGTGGCAAATCAACCTTACTCAATATTATTTCTGGTCTATTACATCCAAGCCAAGGCCAAGTCTTATTTGACGGGCAAGACGTCACCCAGCTACCAACCGAACAACGCCAAATTGCCCAAGTATTCCAATTTCCCGTGGTCTACGACACCATGACGGTCTATGACAATCTGGCCTTTCCACTACGCAATCGCAAAGTGGATGAAGCAACGATTAAAACGCGCGTACAAGAAATCGCCCAACTACTCGAAATGAGCGGTGATTTAAAGAAAAAAGCGCAAGGTTTAACCGCCGATGCTAAACAAAAAATATCCCTAGGACGTGGCCTGATTCGGCAAGATGTCGCCGCTATTTTATTTGATGAACCGCTGACGGTGATTGATCCCCATTTAAAGTGGTTATTACGGATGCAACTCAAAGCGTTGCATCAAAAAAGCCAGCGCACCATGATCTATGTCACTCATGATCAAACCGAAGCCTTAACCTTTGCCGATCAAGTCGTGGTGATGTATGACGGCTATGTGGTGCAAATGGGCACCCCCCAAGCCTTATTTGAACGCCCTGCTCATACTTTCGTAGGCTACTTCATTGGTAGCCCCGGCATGAATGTATTACCCGTACAAGTCGCTGGCCGCCAAGTCTCTTTTCATGATCAAACGCTGTATCTACCGCAAAGTTATACCCCAGCGCCTAATACATCCTTAGCCTTGGGTATCCGCCCTGAGTTTCTCAGTCTACACCGTGAACCCACTTTTAATAGTATCCCTGTCACGATTCAACGTATTGAAGATATTGGACGCCATAAAATAGTACGTACCGCGTTTCAAGATTTAATCATCAATGTGATTGTGCCGGATCAGGTGGCTGTTAGCCCTGAATACACCTATTTAAGTTTTGATGCGGCTCATATTCATCTGTATGCCAACGATTGGTTAATCACAGCGGAGGACACCCTATGAATAAGACTTGGAATAATAAAGCGTGGTGGATGGTACTCCCCGTCGTATTACTAGTGGCTTTTAGTGCGGTGATTCCACTCATGACGGTGGTCAATTACTCGGTGCAAGATACCTTTGGTAATAATCAATTTTTCTGGGCCGGATTACAGTGGTTTGAAGAGATTGTTAATTCCGAGCGTTTTCATGATGCCCTCATTCGGCAATTTATTTTCAGTGCGGTGATTTTAGCAATTGAAATTCCGCTCGGTATTTTTATTGCCATGAATATGCCCAAAAAAGGCTGGGCGGTTCCGGTGTGTTTAGTTTTAATGTCTTTACCTCTATTAATTCCTTGGAATGTGGTGGGCACCATTTGGCAAATCTTTGGACGGGTCGATATTGGTTTACTCGGTGCCAGCATGAAAGCACTCGGTATTGATTATAACTATACCCAGAATATTGCCGATGCATGGATCACGGTCGTGGTGATGGATGTATGGCATTGGACCTCACTGGTGGCCTTATTATGTTATGCCGGACTGCAATCCATACCAGAAGCTTATTACCAAGCCGCACGTATTGATGGTGCGAGTACTTGGGCCATTTTTCGCTATATTCAGCTCCCTAAAATGCGTGGAGTACTGTTAATTGCGGTGCTATTGCGCTTTATGGATAGCTTTATGATCTATACCGAACCCTTTGTTGTCACCGGTGGCGGCCCCGGAAATGCTACCACTTTCCTTTCCATTGATTTAGTCAAAATGGCGATTGGGCAATTTGATTTAGGGCCTGCGGCGGCGTTTTCCATTATCTACTTCTTGATTATTTTGCTACTCAGTTGGGTCTTTTACACCGTCATGACCCACCTCGATAAACAGGGGCAAAAATCATGAGTACGGTAGCCACATCGAGTATTGCTCCTATTAAAAAATCACGCTTTAGCCGTCAAGGTATAGTCATGACGGTATATTTAGTGTTTTTACTCTTACCGATTTATTGGCTGATTAATATGAGCCTTAAAACCAATGAAGAGATACTATCAACCTTTAGCCTATGGCCTCAGCATTTAACCCTAGATAACTATATTAAAATCTTTACCGATCCCTCGTGGTATTCCGGCTATATTAACTCTATTACCTATGTAGTCTTAAATACCGTGATTTCGATTACTGTAGCGTTACCCGCAGCCTATGCCTTTTCGCGCTATCGTTTTCTAGGGGATAAACATCTCTTTTTCTGGTTACTCACCAATCGCATGGCTCCCCCTGCGGTATTTGCTTTGCCCTTTTTTCAGCTATATAGCTCGGTGGGTTTATTTGATACACATATTGGAGTGGCCTTAGCCCATTGTTTATTTAATGTGCCACTCGCGGTATGGATTTTAGAAGGTTTTATGTCCGGTGTACCGAAAGAGATTGATGAGACTGCTTATATTGATGGCTATAGTTTTACACGCTTTTTTACCCGTATTTTTATGCCCTTAATTGCCTCCGGTATCGGTGTTACGGCCTTTTTCTGTTTTATGTTTTCATGGGTGGAGTTATTACTCGCCCGCACTTTAACGTCCGTCGCGGCTAAACCAATTGCAGCGACTATGACCCGTACCGTATCTGCCTCCGGTATGGATTGGGGGGTACTCGCTGCTGCTGGAGTACTCACGATTATTCCGGGGGCCTTGGTGATTTGGTTTGTGCGTAATTATATCGCCAAGGGCTTTGCTCTGGGTCGGGTATAAGGAGGTCGCGATGGATTTAAGTTGGATGGCGTGGACTTGGCAAACTGCCTTGTTTTTTAGCCTGATTTTATTAGCCCTGATATTAATGACGATTTGGAGTATTAAAGCCCCTCAAGCACCGAGGAGAGGAATATTAGGCATTGAAACAACCCCAGGCGATCGATTATTTATTTCGCTCTTAGGCAGTGCCTTTATTTGCTTGGGATGGCTTGCTGCGATAGGTTCACCCTTATGGTGGGCTTTAGTTGTTTGTGTCATTTATGCCTTAGCAGTATTTCGCTGGGTATAAATTTGATTCATCTAGGAGGAGGACGATATGAAACTGAAACGTTTAAGTTTTACGGTGACTACAGCACTCATGCTTAGTTATGGTTCGCTGGCTGTTGCCGATATAGAAGCCGCTAAAAAATGGATTGATAGTGAATTTCAACCCTCTGCATTATCAAAAGAGGATCAAGTCAAAGAAATGGAGTGGTTTATTAAAGCCGCTGAACCGTTTAAGGATATGCAGATTAATGTAGTATCCGAGACCATCACTACTCATGAATATGAAGCTAAAACCCTAGCCAAAGCCTTCACTGAAATCACGGGCATTAAATTAACTCATGATTTAATTGGCGAGGGGGATGTGGTCGAAAAACTGCAAACCCAAATGCAGTCTGGCAAGAATATTTATGATGCCTTTATTAATGACTCTGACTTAATTGGTACACATTGGCGTTATCAACAAGTACGTAATCTAAGTGATTGGATGACGGGTGAAGGTAAGGATGTTACTAATCCTAATTTAGATATTGCGGATTTTATTGGCGCTAGTTTCACGACAGGGCCAGATAAAAAGCTGTATCAATTGCCCGATCAGCAATTTGCCAATCTCTATTGGTTCCGTTATGACTGGTTCTCTAATCCGAAAAATAAGGAAGACTTTAAAGCTAAATATGGTTATGACCTCGGTGTGCCGGTGAACTGGTCAGCCTATGAGGATATTGCCGAGTTCTTTACCGGACGCGAGCAGGACGGCAAAAAAGTCTATGGGCATATGGACTATGGTAAAAAAGACCCTTCACTCGGTTGGCGTTTTACCGATGCGTGGATGTCTATGGCGGGGATGGGTGATAAAGGTGAGCCTAATGGTCTGCCCGTGGATGAGTGGGGCATTCGGGTCAATGATAAATCCCAACCTGTCGGTTCTTGTGTGGCTCGTGGTGGTGCGACTAATGATGCGGCGGCAGTGTATGCGGTCACTAAATATGTAGACTGGCTCAAAAAATATGCTCCACCAGCAGCAGCGGGTATGGTGTTCTCCGAAGCAGGCCCTGTTCCGGCTCAAGGTGAAGTGGCGCAACAAATGTTCTGGTATACCGCCTTTACCGCCGATATGGTCAAAGAGGGCTTACCCGTCATGAACACAGACGGCACTCCAAAATGGCGCATGGCCCCCTCTCCGCATGGAGCCTATTGGCAAAATGGTATGAAGGTAGGCTATCAAGATGCGGGATCGTGGACTCTCATGAAATCCACCCCACCAGAACGCGCCAAAGCCGCTTGGCTCTATGCTCAGTTCGTCACCTCTAAAACCGTAGATGTGAAAAAATCGCATGTCGGTTTAACCTTTATTCGTGAGTCCACGGTCAACCATGAAAGCTTTACCGAACGCGCTCCTAAATTAGGTGGGTTAGTCGAATTTTATCGCTCACCGGATCGAGTAAGATGGTCGCCAACAGGTACAAATGTGCCAGACTATCCTAAACTGGCTCAACTATGGTGGCAAAATATCGGTGATGCCTCCTCCGGTGAAAAAACACCTCAAGCCGCTTTGGATGCTTTATGCGAAGCACAAGAAAAGGTACTCGAACGGTTAGAACGCAGTGGTGTACAAGGTGATTTAGGACCAAAATTAAATGAGCCTAAAGACCCGAATGAATGGCTATCTGACGATCATGCCCCACGCAAAAAGTTAGATAATGAAAAGCCTAAACCTGAAACCATTGATTACGATGAACTCATTAAATCATGGAAAAAGAGCTAAAGTAGATACTCAAAAGTAATCAGGTATTTCTGGAGCAGTCTTGGCGGCAAGGATGCCGCCTTGTAGCGTACAAGGATGTATTATTCGGCGCGTCCATGCGCCTCTCAAGCTGGCGTGAAAAATCGTTCCTGACGATTTTTTTACAGCGACTGCGGAAGAAATATCTGATTACGTTCGCTCAAATCTTAATACTCAGCCTTAGTGATTATACTAAGGTTGAGCTGGATTGTTTTTAGTTAGGGGAGTTGATTCATGTCTCAGTATATTGTTGCTATTGATCAAGGTACGACCTCTAGTCGCAGTATTGTCTTTAATGAAAACCTCCACGTGATCGCCTTGGCGCAACAGGAATTTCCCCAACACTTTCCACAGTCGGGTTGGGTCGAACATGATCCTAATGATTTACTACACAGCACGCTGGGTACCTTTAAACAAGCCCTCGCTAATGCACACATTACCCTACAACAAGTCGCTAGCATTGGCATTACGAATCAACGTGAAACCGTGGTGGTGTGGGATAGAAGCACTGGCAAAGCCATTTATAATGCCATAGTCTGGCAAGACCGGCGTACAGCTGATTATTGTCAAACCCTTAAAGACTCTGGTGCTGAAACCTTAATACGGGAAAAAACCGGCTTACTTGCTGACCCCTATTTTAGTGGTACTGAAATACGCTGGATTTTAAATCATGTCACTGGCGCACGAGCTAAAGCCGAGAAAGGCCAATTAGCGATGGGCACGATTGATACGTGGCTGATTTGGCATTTAACCGGCGGAAAAGTCCATGCGACCGATGCAACGAATGCGAGCCGTACCTTACTGTATAATATCCATACCCATCAGTGGGATGATGAACTCTTAGAACTCTTAGATATACCCCGTTCATTACTGCCTGAAGTGAAAGATAGTGCAGCAGATTTTGGTACTACTGATGCGCAGTTACTAGGAGCCGCCATTCCTATTTCTGGGGTTGCGGGTGATCAGCATGCGGCCGTAGTGGGTCAAGCCTGTTTTAAAGCGGGCATGATGAAATCGACCTATGGCACCGGTTGCTTTGCTCTCCTTAATACTGGAGAGCATGCGGTACTGTCGCAAAATAAACTACTCACCACCCTCGCCTATCAACTCAACGGTAAAGCGACCTATGCTCTGGAAGGCTCGATTTTTGTAGCCGGTGCTGCGGTGCAGTGGTTACGCGATGGCTTAAAAGTGATTCAGCACGCTCATGATACGCAAGCCTTAGCCGAACAAGCCGATCCACACCAACAAATCTATTTAGTCCCCGCCTTTGTCGGCTTAGGAGCACCTTATTGGGATGCGCAAGCACGAGGCGCATTGTATGGTTTAACCCGTAATACCGGAGCTGCGGAACTAGCACGAGCGACCTTGGAGAGTATTGGGTATCAAACCCGTGATTTACTAGAAGCAATGCAAGCCGATAGCACTCTACTACAAGCCACCAAAACGGTCTTACGGGTAGATGGCGGTATGACAGCCTCGAATTGGACTATGCAATTTTTAGCCGATATTTTAAATAGCCCTGTCGATCGCCCCCAAGTGCTGGAAACGACCGCGATGGGTGCTGCATGGCTTGCGGGCTATCAACAAGGGATTTGCCCCGATCCTGACACCTTTGCAGCTCAATGGGCGCTAGATCAACGCTTTGAGCCACACATGAGTGATGAGGTGCGACAAACAAAATATGCGGGTTGGAAAGAAGCCGTTAGGCGCACCTTAACCCCTAGCTAAATCAGCCCCCGCTCAGAATACCTTGAATAAACGGCTTCACTGCGGCAACACCGTCACGCTCCATCACTCGGATAGTTTCCGAGCCAATCACGGCAATATCCGCCTTGCCGCGAATAAACTCGAAATCAGCGCGTGAAGTGACACCAAAGCCCAACGCCAGTGGCAAATTGGTAGCGGCTCGACAACGCGCCAAATAGTCGCCTAACTCGCTGGAAAAGGCAGTATCCTTACCCGTCACGCCTTTACGTGCCACGGTATAAATAAAACCAGCACTGCAATCACTTAAGTGTTGCATGCGCTCACTGCTAGTATTAGGGGTAAAAATATGAATCGGTGCCAGTTCACACGAGCGCATGGCAGCTAAATAATCCGCCCCTTCCTCGGGTGGTAGATCGGGAATAATCGCCCCCTGCATCCCAATCTGTTTCATCTGCCCCACAAAATCAGCCACTCCACGCCGGAATAGGATGTTGTAATAGGTCATAAATAGAAAAGGAATATCAAAGCGCTGCGTGATTTGCTCGGACAATTCCAGACAGCGATCTACTGTAGCACCCGTCTTTAGCGCTTCGGCATTAGCACGCAAAATCACCGGCCCATCGGCCATAGGCTCGGAAAATGGAATCTGTAGCTCCATCAAATCCACACCGGCCTCGACCATAGCCTCCACGACACGCAGAGAAGTATCAAAATCCGGATAGCCCAACACAATATGGGTCATGAGCAGCAAGTCTTTTTGTTGACGACGCGCTTGAATGTAGTGTTGTAATTGGTCAGTCATTTCAATGTCCTCCCTGTGCGCCGGACTGGTATTGTGCAGCCTTACGGATAATGAATTCCTTCCATTTCGGATCATCAATGGCATCGGCTACGGTGAAAATATCTTTATCAGCACGTCCAGATTGATTGATGAGAATAATATCGTTCGGACTCAGATCAGGTGCTTCTTTGAAGGCCTGTGCAAACGCATGTGAGGATTCCAGTGCTGGAATCAATCCTTCCTTACGCACGGTTAGCTGCATGGCTTTGATCACTTCATCATCGGTGGCGGCTTCAAAGCGTACTCGTCCGGTTTCATGAAGGCTTGCTAGAATAGGCGATACTCCCACATAATCTAGTCCAGCAGAAACGCTGTGAGTATCTTGCATTTGACCATCTCGATCTTGCAGGAAATAGGTCTTATAGCCTTGAGCCACACCAATGCTAGCATCGTCATAGGCAAGCCTTGCCGCATGCTCGCCCGTGCCACGGCCTCGACCTCCGGCTTCGACTCCGACTAGCTCTACCTCTTTATCATTTAGAAAACCACTGAATAGCCCCATCGCATTAGACCCCCCCCCAACACACGCATAGGCACGATCGGGTAAACGTCCGACGCGCTCTAACATCTGTTGCCGTGCCTCCTGCCCAATAATGGACTGAAACCAAGTCACCATGTCAGGGAAGGGATAAGGGCCACAAGCTGTACCGAGTACATAGTGGGTATCATCCATATTAGTTACCCAATCGCGGAAGGCTTCATTAATGGCATCCTTCAGGGTTCGGCTACCATCCTCGACCGGAATTACCGTCGCCCCCATTTGTTCCATCCAGAATACATTAGGACGCTGACGCGCTACATCTACCGCTCCCATGTAGATAGTACATTCAAAACCAAAACGAGCCGCCATAGTTGCTGTCGCCACACCATGCTGACCGGCTCCGGTTTCAGCGATCACACGCTTTTTACCCATACGCCGCGTCAATAGCCCCTGCCCCATGACATTATTAGCCTTATGCGCTCCGGTATGATTGAGATCTTCACGCTTGATATAAATCTGTGCCCCACCAAAATGGCGCGTCAGGTTTTCGGCAAACGTAATCGGGGTCGGACGGCAGGAATAGCTACTCATCAAAGCCTTATATTCCGCCCAAAAGGCTGGATCGGCTTTCGCTTCCAGATAGGCTGCTTCCAGTTGTTCAAAGGTGGGAACCAGAATCTCTGGAATAAAGGCTCCCCCGAACTGGGTGTGATAACCGCTGTGTTTCATGCTGTGGTTCCTTGTGCAGGGCGTATCCAACCCGCTGTGGCGGGTAGGTGAATGGTTTGAGAAAAATGGAATCGGTCAGTACGGCAATGGATGTCACAATAAATTGCGGCCCGATGGCTGCCAAAGTGCAGGGTACGTCCTACCTGTAGCAGAGGGGTGTGACGATTGGTTTTTAATAGTATCCCGATGCTTGGCTCTGGATAGATAATGCTAAAGGACTGCTCTGCTTCACTGGCTTCAAGGTAATACGTTTCACGCACTAGACGCGCTAATGAATCCCCCTCCAGATTATGCTGCTCTAGCCCATAAAACAGCTCAGCATCAAGGTAAAAGGTTTCGAGTAGTACCGGCTCAGCCGCCAAACTGCTAAGGCGCTGAAAGTAATAGGCTCTGCGTCCGGTAAAAATCACAGGATGGGGTTCATCTAGCGCCAGTAAACGCGGAGGCTGTAGCAAAGTAATACGAGCCTGACTACCGGCTAATGCGGCACTGGTTCCCGCTAGTGAGAACAAATCAAGCTGCTGCACGGGTGGCAAAACATAAGTACCCGAACCCCGTCGCCGCTGTAATAAGCCTTCACGCACTAAAAGATCCGTTGCCTGTCGCACCGTGGGACGCCCGATGCCGTAGTAGCTAGCGAGTTCGTGCTCCGAAGGAATTTTCGTATCTACCGCATACACAGACGCCGCCACATCCTGCCGGATACGCTCCGCCAGTTGCTGATAAAGAGGAATCGGTGAGCGGGTATTAAGCGACATGTCCGGCCTGTACTATATAGGATAGGCCTAGCATAGATTGATAGCTGTATAGTTGTCAAGACAACTTAGGACTATTCGTAGCCAACTGAAAACCCTCTGCCTCTATCAATGACAGGATGATAAACTAACGAAATATTCAATACTTCTCACTTCAATAACTCAGGAGATAATTCAATGGGAGCATGGTCACACGAACCTTTTGGCAATGATACGGCTTGCGACTGGGCTTATGATCTGGAAAACACACACGATTTATCCCTCATTGAGCAGGCCTTTGATGAGGTACTAGATCTAGGTACTGATGATTATCTGGACTCTTACGAAGGCTCTCATGCGGTAGCAGCAGCTGAAGTGCTAGCCAAACTATTAGGTAAAGGGACTCAAACCGATGGCTATACCTCCAAAATTGATGCTTGGGTTCAATCTATTCACATCCAACCTAGTGAGACATTGCTCAAAAAAGCACAACAGGCTCTCACCCGCATTATGACTGAAAACTCTGAGCTGCAAGAACTATGGGGCGAAACAGATGATTATAATGAATGGGTAAACTCCATAAATACCCTACAGGCAGCCCTTAGCTCTACTTAAAACGAGTGCTAAAATTGACTGTAATAGCTTAACTCAGGTAATAACCATGCAAATTTGCCAATTAACCACTATAGATGGAAATACCCTAGAAGGGTTAAATGCTTTACTACATGATTGTGTTAATAATGGGGCATCGATTGGCTTTATTATCCCCTTATCTAACGATACCACCCATCATTATTGGTCACAGGTCTCTAAAGCCTTAGAGGATAGTTTATATCTTTGGATAGCTAAAACAGAAGGACAAATAGTAGGCTCGGTACAATTAAACGTGTGTACTAAAGATAATGGGCGTCACCGTGCAGAATTGCAAAAACTGATGGTATTGAGTAGTGCTCGCCAACAGGGTATTGGTAAACAGCTCCTAGAGGCCGCAGAACACTATGCTAAAAATCTTGGCCTACGCCTATTAGTCCTTGATACAGAACAAGGCTCAACTGCCGAATTGATTTATCCACGCCTAGGTTGGGAAAAGGCAGGCGTAATACCTGACTATGCTATTACACCCAATGGGCGCTTACATCCAACTGTGTATTATTTTAAACGTTTACCTATCACTAATAGCGATAGTGAAAGCCTACAATAAACGGATTCCACTATTCGCTTAAAAAACTAATAGGCGGGCTAACTCGGTTTAGCCCAAACCGCTGGACGTTTCGCTAAAAAGGCTGCCACCCCTTCGCGTGCTTCCTCTGTACCTCGCACGCGGCTGATCGTTTGTGCAGTGAGTTCACGTACTTCAGGCGTAATTTCACTCGGACTTAGTTGATTAAACAACCATTTAATTTCCTTGTGTGCATTAGGACTGCCTAACAATACATCCGCAATCACCCCATCAATCGTTGCATCTAGGGCATCACTATTGACTACTTGATGTACTAAACCTAAGGCTAAAGCCTCTTGTGCGCCAATGCGTCTAGTGGTTAAGGCTAAACGTTTAGCATGGCGCTGTCCTATGGCATTAATCACATAGGGACTAATCACCGCAGGCACAATACCAAACTTAGCCTCGCTCAAGGTAAAGGTCGCATTATCTGCCGCGATGGCAATATCACAGGCACACACTAAACCGACTCCACCACCTAATGCTGCACCGTTAATACGGGCAATCGTCGGTTTCGGGCAAGACTCAATCATATGCAACATTTGAGCTAAGCGCCGTGCATCCTCTAAATTCCATTCCTGTGAAGCCGCACTCGCGCGGCGCATCCACTGTAAATCGGCTCCGGCGCTAAAATGCTTACCCTCACCCGCCAAGACGATGACACGCACACGCTCATCGGCGATGAGTTCGGCAAATACCGCCTTAAGCTCAGCAATCATTTGCTCATCAAACGCATTAAAAACGGCGGGGCGAGCCATAGTAACCTGAGTCACCCCAGCAGCACGCTCAGTAACTGTTAAAGTTTGCCAACTCGACATACATTTCTCTCTAGCGATTCTCAACATTGAGTAGTGAAGTGTAACTAAGCACTAATATCCCACTCAACTTCTACTTCATCCCCAGCTCCCATAGCCTTACTTAGTAGCTCAACTAAACCTGCATCGGCGCCCTCTTCTGCTAAAATCTCTAACTCAGCACGGTTGAGCCAGTAATCATGATCCTCTGGGCTTTCTTCTTCTAAACGATCCATTAAGAACTGTAGCTGAGCAGGGGTTAAGGTACCAATGATCTCTTGGGTATCTTTATTTTTTAACGTAATCATCACAGCACTCCACCTTGAATAAAATAAAACTATTATAGTCTAAGCACCATAATAGAACCTTTAAAAGATAGCAACCTGCTGCTTATAAAACCCCTCACATCAAAGGCTCCAGCAGGTGACGCTCTACTAGAATCCTGCTACATTGCAGCTTTAGGATTCAAAGGATCACTGCCGTGCATGATTTAATGACTTGCGTATTTGTGCAATTGCGTTGCAAACCCGGCAAAGCATATGAAGTGGCTGACCATATTTATGAGCGTGAAATAGTTTCTGAACTGTATTCGACCAGTGGTGAATGGGATTTATTGATTAAGCTGTATGTACCCCATGAAGAAGATATTGGCAAGTTCATCAATACCCATATTTTAGATATTGAGTATATTGAACGCTCTTTGACTACGCTGACCTTTAAAGCCTTTTAGCCCTCCTCTAGCAGTGCTGGGATAAGCTGTGTTTAAAACCCAGCTTTTAAAGCCTAATCATCCACACAAGCCAATGCTTGTAGCTGCTTAGTATCCAGCAGGTGAATTCGCCCTTGCCGCTCTTCAATCCAGCCTTGACGTTTCCAATCCGAAATAAATCGACTGACCGTTTCAATGGTTAAACCTAATAGCTCGCCTATTTCACTGCGTGATAAAGGTAACTCAATCCAACCATTCAAACCTACCGGCTCACACCAGCGAATCAGAAATGAGGCTAGGCGTTCTGAAGCTTTTTTAGCGCCTAACTCTAGCATCATATCCTCAGCTTCACGTAAGTGCTGAATCCAACGCTTCATCATGGCGTTTTCGATTTCAGGATGCTGGCGCTTTAATGCTAATAATTCGGCTAATGGTAAACGGCAAACTTCGATTTCACACAAAGGAATCGCACTATGGTTATAAGGCTCACCAATAAAACCATCAAATCCAAAACTATCCCCCGCGCGAATTAAGCGCACAATCTGAGTACGCCCATTGGGGAGCGTTTTTACTAAACGCACTAAACCCTGACGCAAAGTATAGGCACAACTGGCGGCTTCGCCTTGATGGTAAACCGTTTCATTCGCAGAGAAATGTATAATAGAAGGTTGAAAGTGTTGAATCTCTACTAAAGCAGCCTCTGGTAATTGAGCAAAAATACTCATCTGCCGAATAGCACAAGAGCGACAGTGCCCCTTACCTTTAATGCTCGACATGGGAACCTCGTTATCATCGTCGTTATGCTCACAAGACTATGCTGCCTTAGTGCTTAAGGCAAGCAACCTAAGCGTAGTACCCATTTGTTGAGCGGTGCGAACTCTACTGCAACTAGTGGGCTTTAGATGATAGCAAACGCCTCAAAGCCGCCTCAGCATCTGCGTCGTGGTCTTTAGCGGCTAGTTGAGGCTGACATATGATCCTTGTTTGAAAATATCGCATTTAACCGCGTATCAATGGCAGCATCGTAACCCATATTCAGATAAGGTATAAGCCACCTGCAGAGGTGATTATAGGTCGGATTACCGCCAAGACCGATAAAATAGCGTGTGTAGATCTGGCGGGATTTTTTGTTAAATAGATAACCGATGAGCCTTATCTGCGGCAGATGAGTTTATGAGTTGCGTCATCACCCTCTACCTTTGCCCTAGCTCGTTTGCTGTGAGCTTGCCATCCTTATTTTTATCAAGCCGCCCGAATGCCATGGAATAAAGTTTGCGCGATTTAACCATATTGGCACGTCCGATATTGTCTTCTGCATTCAGATCGATAAACGTCCTGAATTCCTTTTGATTGAGAGCCTTGTCGCCATTAACATCCGCCTGCTGGAAGTTTTGCACAGCAGCACTGTTGTCACTAGCCCATACCGGAGTGGTTAACATAGCGAAAATGAGCAGGATAATAGATAATCTGTTTTTCATAAGAAAAATCCTTGTCGATTTATTGTTGAAGCCATTAAATTCAATGTGTCAAAGTACCGGTTTTACCCGTCAGGCAGACTGTGTTGATCCATTAAGACGAGCCAGTCGCCGCTTCCCGTAACGTATCATCGCACCAAACTGGATACTGAGAGGGTTATAGCCAATGAAGCCATCCGTTGTACCGTATTGCACTTTTTCGGTTTCAGCCTGATAACTGCCGAACATGCGATCCCAGACAATAAATACCGCCGCATAATTTTTATCAATATAGAGCGGGTTAACACCATGATGTACGCGGTGTGCTGATGGGGTGTTAAGCAGCTTGCCCTCAAACCAACCCATGCGTGGTAGAAATTCGGTATGCAGGAATAGCTGATACAACAAACCCAGCACCAGCGAGCCAAAAACATACTCTACCGGGAAACCGATAATAATCAGTGGTAAGAAAAACAACGGGCTGATGAATTTACCAACCCAATTGAGGCGAACAGCCGTGGTGAAGTTCATTGCCAGACTGGAATGGTGGGTATGGTGCATCGACCACAGCAGCGGCGATTCGTGACTCAGGCGGTGATACCAGTAATACATAAAGTCGGTGACCACAAAAGCCAATGTAAAAGTCAGCAGGTCTTTTTCCAAGCTGAATAGCTGCAGTGGTTGGATGAGACTGATTAGCCAGACCGTCCATGCGACGGTGAATACCTTAAGTACGGTATTTGAAAAGAGCATCATCCCAATATTACTCAGACAGTCTTTGACGATGAATACATCCTGTCGTTTCCGGCGGGCGATGATAACTTCAAGCACCAGCAATGCCAAAAAAACACTGGGTATGATCAATTGTAATGGTTGCAGGTTTTGCATTTCCATGAATCGTTTCCTATATGAATAACTGAAGTGTTGTTACTCATGAAACGAGTCAGAGGCAGAAACCCTTCGTTTTATTCCGTTTGTTTTAGTATTTTATTTCTCCAGCTCACGGGTCAAAACGGCAATTGCCTGAGTCAACAGGCCATCCCCCTGCTGCCATTGTTGCGACCATTCCCGACGTGCTTCGGGGGGTAGTTCCTTCATGGTCGCAGCCATTGCTGACTGTAACTGCTCCACTATTTTGTTCAGATCAGCTCTGGACTGTATGAGCGCCTGATCCAGTGCAGCACTATCCAGTTCGGTTTGTTGTAATAAATGGTTGATAGCCTGACGTCCGCTCCTGAGTTGTTGCAAATTGTGCAGTAGTTCATCCTTGTTATTACGCAGGTGTCTCTGAAACACCGGGCGTGCCACTACTGGCACCGTTTGCATCGTGTGCGCTAATAGTGAATCGGAAATGAGCCGGTTTTTGAGCCACTGGCTACCTGCCCAGATAATAAAAAAGATATTCAGCAGCAGTGAGCCAATCAGAACAAAGCGTTTCATTCGAGTACTCATAGTGCTAATACACTCAGGTTAGGGGTGCCGTATAGTAATGCGGTCAAAAAATCCTGTTTAGGCATTACTGCCAGCAAATCCAGCAAACCAGCGAGAATACCAACCACCGAAGCAGCGGTTGCCAAGAGCGGATACAGCCAGCGGTTCTCCCAGCCTGATTCACCAGCGAGTTTATGCCCAACGATGTTGACAGCCGAAGGAAATTGTTCAGGAATCCGCCGCAGTTTTTCCTGTAGCGCGGGCGAGGGTTTATCACCGGCTAAGCTCTGCTGTAACCATTGTTCAAATGGTGCATCTTTGGGGGTAGTTTTATCTTTCATTCGATTCACCTAACTGTTGTTTTAACCGGAATTTAGCGCGTCCCAGCAAAGATTCAAATGCCTTAAGCTGTAAATCCATAACCTGTGCAGCCACCTTATTGGATAGGCCTGTCTGGTAAACCAGTGCGATAGCGGTACGTTGGTCGATGTTGAGCTGGCTGAGTGCCTGTTGAAACTGTGCTTGTTGTTGTTGATGCTCGAAAACAGCCTCAATTTGCTGCGGTGCAGCCAGCTCGTCCTCTGCAGCCAAAGGTTCGTTATAACGGTGAGCGGCACTACGCAGTTCATCCAGCGACTGGTGGCGGACAATCTGGTATAACCAGGTGCTGAATTTCCCCTGTTCGGGTTGCCACTGACCGGCTTGTTGCCAGACTTTGACAAAGCAATCCTGCACAATATCCTCAGCCAGTTCCGGCTGCTGCACCATACGGTAAGCTAAGCCATACGCCAGCTCATGATAGCGAATCACTAGCTGATCGAAAGCGGTGCGCTCACCATGCAGCACGGCTTTCACCAGTGTGGCATCGTTATCCTCAGATCTATCATCGCGACTACGCAGCAGCCTGGCGATGACTTCTAGTGCATTGGGCATAGTAGGGCTTTACAGATCGTTTTCTTAAGGTTTTGATCAATCATATCCAGTGATACGGAGTAGGATTGGAAAACCTTCGTTTTATTTTTCCAGTTAGCCACATCTATCCACTCACCAGCACTCTGATAGCAATGGGAGGGGATAATCCCGATGCAAACCCTAAGCGCCGGATTTGAGCTTACCCATGAACTCCTTAAAATGTGGCGCAAAATCCTTGAATAACTCCATATCTTTATGGCGCAGCATCACTTCACTAAATAATTTTAGGCCAACAATAAAAGCCGTCGCCTCATCTTCTTCAAACTGCCCGCGCTGTTTTACTTTACTCACCAACGTAGCTAGATCGTCGTGATTCCTAGCTTCAAACACTAGCTTTTCTGCACTAACCGGATTGCCTTGATTATCTGCAAGCTTCTCTACCGTGACCTGATATAAGTGACCTTTCATCCTCATAACTCCTGAATATTGTTTGAAGAAATACCGTCTAAACATTCGACTAATGGAGGATATTACCCGATTAAAAAGCAAAAAAAGTGCATATCAGTACTTATCTTAACCATTTTTTCTGTTTATCTGATATTTGTTGGGCATTTGTAACAAATTGTTATTATTGTCTCAAATAAACAACAAACCCACACAGGCATAAATAATGAAAATAAAATTATTTGGTTTATTAGCTATTGGCCTTTTATCTGCACAGATGAGTATGGCAAAAGAATTAACCCTAAAACCTAGCTATAACTATATGGATGGTAAATTACTACTAGGTAATGATGATACTGGTATTGATTATGGTATTGACTGGAGTGTTTCACGGGATATTAGCCCATCATTCAATATGTTATTTGGTGTAGAAAGCATGGTCACTGAAGGGAATAGTCATTCTTATGTAAATAGCATATCACTCAATACGTTAAGGGGTGGAATGGGGGCACATAAAAGTATTGCTCCTAAAACAGATATTTATGGTAATGCGACCTTAAGCTATAGCTATTTATTATTAGATACTGACTACAAAATCGGTAGAACTAAAGGTGAATGGGGCTATGGTACTGAACTAGGTATTCGCCATAAGCTAAATTCCAAGGTAGAGTTTAATGCTAAGATAGAATATAAAAAACTAGCTGAGGATTTAGATGATACGATTTTCGAAGATGTAGATGGTCTGATGTTCAGCATGGGTGGACGAGCTTATTTAACGAATGCCTTATCAGTCGGTGCTAATTATCAGCATAATACAGATGTAGGACTTATGGGACTTAATCTACGTTACGATACTTTCTAAATCACTTTCCCTACTCAAACTATAAAATGGTTCTGAGTAGGGGATATTCCACAGAATATCAGGTTATTTTAGATTTTAAAATCTCTACTTAAGCAATATCTGCCTCTAGAACTTCTCCTCCAAACAAGAAAAAAACAGGGGCATATCAAAAAATCAGCTTCTAGATCTTTTTATTTTATTACTACATCATTAGTTAAAAGTACCTAGGTAATTCTTTAAACCACTTAGAGCAGGGTGTTCAAAATCCCAGATGGGTTTAGCCATGCTTGCCTCAAATGAACATTTTCGACCAGCTTGTTTTTTATCATTTTTAGAGCAATTATCATAGCGTTGATAAATATTAATCCAAAATTTATCAAAATCTTTTTTTGAGAGAACCTTTCCCTGACTAGTTAAACAAGCTTCCCAAGCACTTAAGCAATCTGCAAAACTAGACTCTTGGTTTTTAATAGCTCTCAATAAAGTTTCTAACTCACCTTCACCATTATAATTTAGTACATGACACGAAAGATCAACATCATACTGATGACAATGTCGCCAACTATTAAACTCTAAGGGTTCAGTATCAAACCCACTCTCAATAAGTGCTTGATTGACCAACTCTAAGCGTTGATCGACACCTTGAGTATCTGCATCAACTATTATACCTAGTTTTTGAATATCATCTTTTTCTATAGTTGTTTGTATTTCAGTTAGCTTATGCTTTAGCTTAACTAATGATAGTCCCTCTAAACATTCATAGTCATCAATAGAGCAAATAGGGTTTTCTACTATAATTGCAGTTTTATTAATATGCTTTAACAAATTTTCTATGAAGAACTTATCATTTTGACTTTCAACAATCAGGACATTTTTACTCACCACGAATATCCTCATTATGATCTAAAGCATATTTTAATTGCTCAGAATCGCGATAGGCTGCTGATATTCTTTGTTTTTTCTGACTATAGAATAGTTCAAAATAAGCACCATTATTTCTACTAGTCTCTAACATTTGAATATTATTGAAAGCGGTAATACACTCTTTTGAATGAGAGGTCACAAAGACTTGGCAATTTGCTTGAGCACTAGCGAGAAAAATAAGCTCCCAGAGTTTAGGGTAGTTAGTGTAGTGAATGCCATTTTCTATTTCATCAATGAATAGATAGCCATCTTGACTAGCCCAAATAGCACAGAGTATCGCTATATAGCGATTTACACCCTCACCTAGAGAACTTAATAATACCAACTCATTTTTATTAGCTAATTTAGCTTTGAGCTTTACTCCATGACTCACAGGAACTACCTTTATACTCCTAAGGTGGTCACTAAAAAACCTTATTGAACTCTCTAAAAAATGCTCTTTATCCTTATTAATAATTGCGCCGTATAAAAGTGCCAACTCATCATCAGATAAACGAGATGATTTAATAAAAACTCCTTTAAGCTCCTCCTTCTTAGCTCGCATAGAAAAAAAAGCCTTTAGATCTGAATCTGATAAGCGTCCAAGAGGTATCGTTGTATTTGCACCACCAACTACAAAACGTAATGCCATATCAGATATATTATCAAAAGGGGTTCTATCAAATTGCTGTTTAAATAAAGGGTCGTTATCCTTATGCACCTCTAGTTGGTTTAAATTAGAATTTATTTTAAACCCTATATGATTATCATAAACCAAATCGTTCTCAAGATATCCTTTATCTTGCCTACGTCTTAATAAAGTCCAAGTAAGATAAGCTAATATATAAGGGTTAGATGAGTTACTTACTAATTCTAATGCTTCTAAAAGCGCGGTCTTGCCCACATTATTTTTACCACCAATCAAGTTCACCTGTTTAAAGCCATTAATCTCTAAATTCTCAAAACACTTAAAATTTTCAATTTTTATGTTTTCAATACCATGCTGGCTCATAACGAACTCCTGATAATTAGACGAGTAAGACTCACACTTCCCCGTCTAATAGTAGCAAACAATCTCAATAATACGGTTTAACCTACCCATACCCGTGCATTACTAAACATCCGCATCCACGGTGCGCCACCCTCCCAATCGTGAGGTAGCCATGAATGCAATACGGCACGGAATACCCGCTCTGGATGTGGCATCATAATTGTAAAACGTCCATCTTCTGTGGTAAGACCCGTAATCCCTAAGGGTGAACCATTGGGGTTTTCAGGGTAATGCTCGGTTGCCTCACGATAGTTGTTAATGTAACGCAAACCAACTAAACCCTGTGCAATTAGCTCTTGAGGATTTACACCTTCATCAAATACTGCACGCCCTTCACCATGTGCCACCGCAATGGGTAACATCGAGCCTTCCATACCTTGTAGGAAAATCGAAGGTGAGCGGAGCACCTCAACAGCGGCATAACGCCCTTCAAACTGTTCAGAACGATTGCGATAAAAGCGCGGCCAATGGTCTGCACCAGGGATCATATCGCGTAGTTGTGAGAACATTTGACAACCATTACATACCCCCAGACCAAAGGAGTCTTGACGAGTAAAAAAGGCAGCAAATTCATCACTCGCACGTGGATTGAGTTGAATAGTTTTAGCCCATCCGCCCCCTGCACCTAATACATCACCATAAGAGAAACCACCGCAAGCCACTAAGCCTTTAAAATCCCTCAGACTCACACGACCACTAATAATATCGGTCATATGCACATCGACTGCTTTAAAGCCTGCGCGATCAAAAGCGGCAGCCATTTCAATCTGACCATTCACCCCTTGCTCGCGTAAAATCGCCATCGCAGGACGCGCCCCTAAATTAATATAGGGTGCGGCTAGATCGGCAGTGGCATCAAAACTAATCTCCCAAGGTAAACCCGGATCACTCGCATCGTCTAAACGCTCAAACTCTTGCGCAGCACAATCGGCATTATCACGCAGTGCCTGCATGCGATAGCTCGTCTCAGCCCAGATTTTTTGTAACTCGGCACGAGGCGCTTTAAATAGCTCTTTATGACCAAAGTTAATAATAAATTCATCGGTTTCATTCAATTCGCCGATGACATGGGTATGGTGGCCTAGCCCCGCATCACGGAAGGTGGTTAGCACAGTATCGGTATCGAAATGGCTGACTTGAATCACCGCACCTAGCTCTTCATTGAATAAGGCGGGTAATATTTTCCCACCCAGCTCACCCAATGCTAAGGTAATACCCACATGTCCGGCAAAACTCATTTCTGCTAAGGTGGCGAGTAATCCACCATCCGAGCGGTCGTGATAAGCTAAAATTAAATCATCAGCGCGTAAATCTTGAATCACTTCAAAAAAGGATTTCATGGCCTCAGGATCATCTAGATCAGGAGACTGATGCCCGACTTGATTATAAACTTGAGACAAGGCCGAGGCTGCTAGGCGGTTTTTACCCTTACCCAGATCAATTAAAATTAAATCGGTATCGCCTTTATCCGTGCGTAATTGCGGCGTTAGGGTATGGCGCACATTTTTAACCGGAGCAAAGGCTGAAATAATCAACGACAAAGGCGCAATCATTTCACGCGGCTCACCGTCTTGCTCCCATACGGTTTTCATGGAGAGCGAATCTTTACCCACCGGAATGGCTAAGCCTAAACGCGGGCATAACTCCTCGCCTACTGCTTTTACCGTGTCATACAGCGCGGCATCTTCTCCAGCATAGCCTGCTGCTGCCATCCAGTTAGCGGATAAGCGAATATCACGTAGGCTTTGAATATCAGCAGCGGCAATATTAGTTAAGGCCTCACCAATCGCCATCCGCCCTGAGGCAGCAGGATCTACTAAAGCAATCGGAGTACGTTCCCCCATCGCCATAGCTTCACCATAGAAAGTGGTATAATCACTCACCGTCACCGCCACATCGGCTACTGGCACTTGCCACGGCCCTACCATTTGATCCCGTGCTACCATGCCCGTAATAGTGCGATCGCCAATGGTAATGAGAAAGGCTTTAGAGGCAACACTAGGCAAACGTAATACGCGCTCAATCGCCTCTTTTAGATCAATACTTTCTAATTCTATTTCTGGTTTATGGAAAGTCTGATGGCGTACATCACGTAGCATCTTAGGCGGTTTACCGAGTAATACACTCATAGGTAAATTCACGGGGGTATTATCAAACAGGGAGTCGCCGACTAATAATTGCTGCTCCGCCGTGACAGACCCAACTACCGCATAGACTGCCCGTTCACGTTCACATAAGGCTCTAAATTCGCTCAAACGCTCCTCAGCAATCGCCAACACATAACGCTCTTGTGCTTCATTACTCCACACTTCCATAGGCGACATGCCCGGCTCATCATTAGGGACAGCGCGTAGTTCAAAACGCCCCCCACGTCCGGCATCATTAATAATTTCCGGTATAGCATTCGAGATACCGCCCGCCCCTACATCGTGAATCGAGAGGATAGGATTCTCATTCCCCATCGCGACACAGCGATCAATCACCTCTTGGCAACGGCGCTGCATTTCTGGATTACCCCGTTGTACTGAGGCAAAATCCAGATGTTCAGTACTCGCTCCACTGGCCATCGAAGAGGCCGCGCCTCCACCCAAACCAATCAACATGGCAGGCCCACCCAACACAATAATCGGTGTACCTTCAGGCAGTGGTTTTTTCTGAATATGATTAGGGCGAATATTACCCATACCGCCCGCAATCATAATCGGCTTATGATAACCCCGTAACTCTAGACCCTTAGCACCCGGTGCCTGCATTTCAAAAGTACGGAAATAACCCGCAAGATTAGGACGTCCAAATTCATTATTAAACGCCGCTGCCCCCAATGGCCCCTCGATCATAATCTCTAGGGCTGAGGCAATACGGGAGGGTTTACCGAAATCCTGCTCCCATGGCTGGATATAGTTAGGAATACGCAAATTAGACACGGAAAATCCACATAAACCTGCCTTAGGTTTAGAGCCAATCCCTGTCGCCCCTTCATCCCGAATTTCGCCCCCTGATCCCGTTGCTGCACCCGCAAATGGCGCAATCGCAGTGGGATGATTATGGGTTTCGACCTTCATTAAAATAGGGACTGGCTCGTGACTATAGCGATATTCTGCCGTTTGAGGATCGGTTAGAAAACGCGTTGCATCAGAGCCTTCAATGACCGAGGCATTATCTTTATAAGCGGATAAAATACCATCCGGTGCGTGTTGATAGGTGTTGCGAATCATGCCAAATAGTGATTTAGCTTGTGCTTTATTATCAATCACCCAATCGGCATTAAAAATCTTATGACGGCAGTGCTCAGAGTTGGCTTGAGCAAACATCATTAACTCAACATCAGTCGGATTACGCCCTAGAGCCGCATAGTTTTCCGCTAAATAAATAATTTCATCGGGTGATAGCGCTAAACCCCAGTCTTTATTGGCTTGAGCGAGGGCTGCATCCGCATCCCCACTAATATTCACAAATCTCAGCTCACCGGGTTCGGTATGTCTAAATAAGATTTCAGCATCTTGATAATTATTCAGTACTACCTCGGTCATACGATCATGCAAGAGCTTTGCAATTGCTTGATTTTGCTCAGTGGTTAACTCATCGCCCTTGAGCACATAAACCAAACCACGCTCAATACGTTCTACCACCCTTAAGCCACAATTATGGGCAATATCGGTGGCTTTACTTGACCACGGTGAAATAGTACCCGGACGAGGTATCACCAGAAATAAGTTACCCGTTAAGAGCACACCACTACCGGCTTGCTCGCCGTAGTTCAAAACGGTGACTAAACGTTGTTGTTCAGCACTATCGAGTTCACGCTCACAACGTATAAAATGGACATATTCCGCATGGAGTGCTTGGACAGCAGGGTTCAGTGCTTGAATGGTTTGAAGTAACTTTTCACGACGAAAATCAGTAAGAGCAACGCTACCGGGGAGAATCAACATAGTCTTTGGTCTGAGGGTATTTTCAAAGCGGGTATGATAGAGCATCTCACTAGCGACGGCTACAGATGGATGTTTATGAAACCGACTTATCTGCCTCATAACACAGCATCCTACTAGGGTTTCTCTAGTCTCTTTTGTCCGTATCGCATCATACTCATTGCTTATTGAAATAAGAATTATTACTATTTGCAAAAATATGAGAATAATTCTCATTAAAGTTCATACTTACCCCCCTCATGATTAATGACTGTTTGTTGGGAGATTTATTTTGATACGTAAGACTTTATTGGCTGCTTTAGTCGGTAGCACTTTGGTATTGGCTACTCCATTTCTAGCCTATGCAGATACTACCCCAGTGGCGACCAGCGCCACCCCTACGCCTAGCCAAGTAATCACTCAGTATGCTGATATTGCCTACGCTAATTATGCTGATTCCTTAAGCTCAGCCAAGGCCTTACAAACCGCTATCAATGCTTTTATAGCGGCTCCCTCCGCCGAGACCCAACAAGCCGCCAAAACTGCTTGGATAAAAGCACGCGCTATTTATAGTCAAACTGAAGTTTTCCGGTTTGGTAATCCTAATGTGGATGACTGGGAGGGACAGGTCAATGCTTGGCCTTTAGATGAAGGGCTGATTGATTACGTCCAAGCTGATGCCTATGAGTATGAGGATGGTAATAAATTTGCCACCGCGAATATTATTGCGGGGACAGAACCGATCACTAGCGAGCTGCTTAAATCGTATCAAGAAAAAGGTGGTTCGGAGGCCAATGTCGCTATTGGTTATCATGCTGTTGAATTCCTACTCTGGGGGCAAGACCTTAATACTGACCCTAAAAGTGCTGGACAGCGCTCTTATACCGATTACCTCAAAGGTGAGGCTTGCAGCAATGGTCATTGCGAGCGCCGAGCGGAATACCTCAAAACTGTGACCGACCTATTAGTCCAAGACCTCGAAACCATGGTTAAAGATTGGGCACCCGATCAAGACAATTACCGTAAAACCTTTTTAGCGCTAGATGAAAAAGAAGCAATGCGTCGGGTTTTATTTGGTATGGGCAGTTTGAGTCTGGGTGAATTAGCCGGACAACGGATGAATGTCGCCCTGCTGGCTCATTCACAAGAAGATGAACATTCCTGCTTTAGTGACAATACCCATGATGATATTTTCCGCAATATCCAAGGTATACAAAATGTGTATACCGGATACTATGTCAAAGCGGATGGATCGGTATTAGAGGGTGCCAATATAGCTCAATTAGTCGCCAGTAAGGAGGCTAAAATCGATGCAGACTTAAAAGCAAAACTCACCGATTCACTTAAAAATGCTGAAGCTATTGTAAGCACAGCTCAAGCCGGTAGCAGCTTTGACCAGCAAATTGCAGCCGATAATGCTAATAATGCTCTGGTTAAAGCCACAATCGATGCACTCAAAAATCAAACCGCCGCGATTGAAAGCGCTGCCGGTGCTCTAGGCATACAAAACCTTAATCCTGAACCTTTGGAGGAAGAGTAATGAGAACGCTCTCATTATTAGTCTTACTAAGCTTCAGTAGCAGTATTGGAGCTAATACTACGGAAAAAACCACTGATTTACGCTTATCAGGAGGTGCTACTACCACCTTTGATAAAAGTATCAATGCGTTTTCTCTGCCCGCCAATAATATGAGTATTTCACGCCGCGACCAGTTTTTTATTGGTAATGCGTTTTTTACTCAGCCTTGGGTGAGTGCGCCCTCGTCTACTACTGCACGCGATGGCTTAGGGCCTTTACTTAATAGTAATAGCTGTCAAGGCTGTCACACTAAAGATGGACGTGGGCAACCGCCGCAATCGTTAGAGGATACGCATTTCACCTCCTTGATTCGCTTAAGTATTCCCCCTACTACAGCCGATCATCAGCTAGTTATTAAAACCATGGGCGTAGTACCTGAACCGAGCTATGGTGATCAGCTTCAACCTTTGAGTATTCAAGGCTTAAAACCGGAGGGTAAGCCTGTTGTCAACTATGAAACCATCACGGGACAATTCAAAGACGGCACGCCTTACGAACTTCTCAAGCCTAAGATTAGTATTAGCCAGCTCAATTATGGCGCATTACATCCGAATACCTTAATGTCCTTACGCGTCGCCCCCGTAATGGTAGGTATGGGTTTATTAGAAGCGATTCCAGAATCGGCTATCTTAGCTTTTGCCGATCCAGAGGATAAAAATGGTGATGGTATTTCAGGTCGCCCGAATCGGGTGTGGGATATTCAAACCCAGCAGACCACTCTCGGGCGTTTTGGTTGGAAGGCCAACCAGCCCACAGTAAAACAACAAAGCGCGGGAGCCTTTCATGGCGATATTGGGATTACCTCTAGCCTGTTCCCAGAGCAAAGTTGCAGCACGCAACAAACGGACTGTTTAGCAGCACCGGATGGTGGCAAACCTGAGATTAGCGACGAAATTTTAAACCAAGTGACCTTTTATGCCTCAACCCTAGCGGTTCCCGCGCGGCGTAAAGTAACTAATCCACAAGTCCAACACGGTCAAGTTATTTTTAATCAAAGTGCCTGTGCAAGCTGTCATATTCCACACTATGTCACGGGTAAAAAAGCAGGCTTTCCTGAGCTAGAAAATCAGTCTATTCAGCCTTTTACTGATCTACTACTGCATGATATGGGTGAGGGACTAGCCGATAATCGTCCTGACTTTGAAGCGAGTGGATCGGAATGGCGCACTGCACCTCTGTGGGGTATTAGCCGGATTGAAAAAGTGAATGGTCACACCCGCTTTTTACACGATGGGCGTGCGCGTAATCTCATGGAAGCTGTCCTGTGGCATGGCGGTGAAGCCGAAGCTGCTAAGCAAGCCGTGTTAGCCTTGAATCCTCAAGAGCGTGCAGCGCTTTTGGCTTTTCTTAATTCACTCTAACCCCTGACTGACTATGAAACTCACGCTCCCACTCTTAACCGGCCTGTTGATAGTAAGCTTAGCGCACCTTGCCAAGGCTGATGAGCCAATATCGACTACAACAACCTCTGCTACTACAGCAGTAGTTACCCCTGCAAGCACTACCCCCACGCTAGCGGTAAGTGATGCTGAAATCCGAGACTTATTAACCGCTATGACCGATAAGGTCATTCTGCCAACCTATCAAGCATTAGAAACTAATACGCAAAAACTCGTCACTACCAGCCAAGCCTTTTGCACCAAGCCCGATGTAGCCGGTTTTAAAGCGCTACGGGAGGTATGGTCAGTTGCTTTAAATACCTGGCAAGAAGCCGATGCCTTTAATATTGGCCCCGCCATTGAAGATCAATTTGATTTTAATTTTTACTTTCGCCCGATTAAGAAAAGCCTAGTCAATGGCCTATTAAAAGGCACTGAGCCTATTACCCCCGAACTACTCAAAAAAAATGGGGTGGGGGTACAAGGTTTTGCGGCACTAGAATACTTACTCTTTGACCGTGAAAAAACAGAAGAGGCGCAATTAAAAACGTTTGATAATAATAAGCGTTGTGAATATTTAAATGCGGCCAGCACTCTATTACATACGCATAGTGCCACCCTCTTAAAAGCTTGGACACCGCATTTTAGTGATGCCATGAAAGAAGTCGGTAAAGGCAGTACCGAATTTGTTACAGCAGCGGAGGCGTTTAACTTAGTTATTAACCGTATTTACCAAGCGGCTGAAAATGCCAAATTAAAAATCCAACCCGCGCTAGGGCAGCCCGCTTTTCAAGCTGGATTAGACCCCCAACGTGAGCAGGTAAAACCTTATCAATTAGAAGCTTGGCGCAGTGGGCATACTCTTGCTAATACTCAAGCCACCCTTATTGGGGTAGAAAAAATGTTGGTAGACGGTGGGCTATTAGCTTGGCTAAAACAGCAGAATAAAACTGCCTTGGCAGATGAATTCGCAGGTATTTTTCAACGGATTAAAGCGCTTTCATTTCCCTCTACGGATTTATTTGCCCAATTAGAAGCGCGTGATTTTAAAGCAGCCGATGCCTTATTTAATGAGGCTCAAATGCTGACCCGTTATTACAAACAACGCCTTGCACCGGCTCTGGGGGTGAGTTTAGGATTTAATGCCAATGATGGGGATTAACTATGCATGCTAAGCGGCGGCACTTATTACAATTATTGGGTGGGGCGGGTCTGATCACGGGATTAGGCGCTTGGGGTTGGCATCATAGCGCCGCCGCTGCTACTCAAGCAGGGTATGTATACAGTGCTGCTACCTTAGAGGGTGGGGTATTTGCCTTAGTACAAGTCGAGCTAGCAAGCTTTACGCAACGCATTTTCCCCCTTCCCTTTCAAGGCCATGGTATTTTACCCCTGTCAGCGCAGGAGGTCTTAGTGTCAGGGCGGCGTCCGGGGACTCAGTGTGCATTTGTTAATACGCAAACACAGGAAACGCGCCTCTTTAATGCACAGGAGGGGCGACATTTTAATGGTCATGCCTGCCTCAGTGCTGATAGGCAAACCCTCTTTACCACGGAAAACGCCTATGATGAGGTACGCGGCATTATTGGTATTCGCGATGCCAAGACTGGACGTTCGTTAGGTGAGTATTGGAGTGGGGGGCTAGATCCGCATGATATTAAACTCATGCCTGATGGTAGAACCTTAGTCATTGCCAATGGCGGGATTGAAACCCATCCCGATTTTGGGCGGCGCAAGCTTAATATCGAGACTATGCAGCCTTCACTGGTTTATCTGGATAGCAATACGGGCAAAGTACTAACCGACTATCGCTTACCGCAACATCAATTAAGTATCCGCCACTTAAACGTGACACCACAAGGCGATGTGGGTATCGCTTTGCAGTATGAGGGTAATAGCGCACGCACTCCCCCCATTGCATTAGTCGCATGGCAAGCCTTTAATCAAACGCTAAAACCAATTTTAAGCACACCCGAACAATTAGCCCCATTTAGAGGCTATTTAGGCGATCTTATTATTAAACCGAATACACAAGAACTCATGGCGACCTCGCTCTTGGGTCAGCATATAGGTATTTGGGATGTATCACAACAAAGCTTTAAGTCATCCCTCCCGCTCGCCGAGCCTAATGGAATTGCTCTCACAGCTAATCAACAAGTGCTAGTATCTAGTGCCACAGGTTCGCTCAATATTTGCTCTAACAATCAAACACTTCCCTACCCTATTTCACAAACGCTGAGCTGGGATAATCATTTAGTGCTAATAAGTTAAATAATGCTTACTTCTTAATCTTCTCCGGTTTGAACAAGACTGACGTTCCTTATTCTACGACCAATGGTGCAGCATTCAACGGCCCTTCACACTAGACTTTAGGCATAGTTATTTTTCTATTGGCTTCGTGTTTATAGATTTAATAACCCACGACTTGAATGTACTTGGATATGGTTAGGGCTTTGCTGTTAACACTCCTAACTGCAGTACACTCTTATTTTAACTGATTGAAACTATTAGATTTAATATAGTTGCAGCAACAACAATTAGGAGAAGCACGTTGAAATACTCAATCATTACTGTACCCATTAGCCTAGTATTAGCCAGTTATGGGCAGGCTGCTTTAGCCGGATACGGCTCTAATAACTGTTATGATCCGTGTCAAGGATGGTCGGTTTCTTATGATGCTCAACAACAAGCGCGTGCTCAGCACCAAGCTCGTTTACGCGCTCAACATCAAGCACGAGTTCGTGCTCAGCGCCAAGCCCAACAAGCTCGGTTGCGTGCTCAACAACAAGCCCGTGCACGCGCTCAGGCTGCCGCGCAATATCAAGATCCCAATTGTGTTATTACTAAAATCGTGATCCGTTCTGAGCGTCGTGTTGTCAGACGTGTGACCAGAACAGAAACAGTACGCCGTTATGTTTCTAATCCGGTTCAGGAATATGTTCCTGCTCCAGTTCAAGTCGTTGAGCGTCCTGTAGAGCGCCCGGTAGTTTACGCTAGCTTTGATGATGGCTTTGTTGGCTTTGGTGGTGGTTCAGGCGGTGGTGTTTGGATCGAAGGCGGTCACAAAGGTAAAGGTAACGGTCATCACGGTGGCAAGGGCAAAGGTCAAGGCGGCGGCAAGGGTCATGTCCAAGTCGGTGGTGGCTGGGGCGGACATGGTGGTAATGCGGGTTGGTGGGGAGGAAACTCTCACTCCAATGGCAATGGTAAATGGAAACATAATAGCCCCTCTACCAATACTCACATAGCAGACAGAGGATCACGCGGTCATCGTGGTGACATGGGTGGCGGACACTCTGGTGGGCGTTGGGCAGGTAATACTATGATTGGTGGTAACTGGTCAGGTAACCTCCCAATAGGTAAAACGGTCTAAGCAACCTAACTCACACACTTTGGTGTAACTGAGAGGTGTAACACCTCTCAGTATTGAGCTGGCTCTTATCTAGCGCTGAGCATAAACGGCTCCTACACCTTGTTTAACTGTATTCCCTAGCTCATGTACCGCCATGGCATAATAACTACTATGGTTATAACGCGTGATCACATAGAAATTATTAAAACCAATATACGGCGCTTTGCCCTCATCATTAGACAGTGCTAGCAAATGCACACTGCCACTGGCTCGATAAGGCTGGGCGGGGGTAATACCATTTTGCGCTAAATTAGCCAGTGAGTACTTATTCTTAAAGCCATCCGGCATAGAATAATAATTATTTGAGCTAACATTGGCAGTGACCACTACACTTTCACCCGAACGCCAGCCGTGTTTAGCAAAGTAATTGGCAATGCTACCAATAGCATCCACTGGATTCCATAAATCCCGAATACCATCACCGTCAAAATCTACTGCATAGCTTTTAAAGCTACTCGGCATGAATTGACCATACCCCATCGCTCCTGCATAAGAGCCTTTAGGTGTGAGGGGATCCATGCGCTCGGAGCGAGTCATTTGCATGAAGGTTTCAGCTTCAGTTAGGAAGAAACTAGCACGCCGAGGCACGGCAACCGCTGAAGTCAGTAGCGCCTCTAAAATCCGATAGTTACCAAAAATTTCGCCCCAACGGGTTTCTACCCCCATAATGCCAACAATATACTCTGCCGGAACGCCATATTGCTGTTCGGCTCGTGCTAAATAGGCACCATAACGCCCCCAGAAATTACGTCCTTTGGCAATATTACCTGCGGTCAGGAATTTACCGCGATAGCTAGGATAGCCGCCGCCACCGCTTTTAGGTTTGGAGTCTTCGCCACCTTTGGCATAATACTTAGCCCATATTTGAGCAATATCTTCCTGGTAGCGTGCTTGTGAAAATACACCATAGAGATAATTACGATCAAACCCACTGCGGGCTAATTTCTCAATCAGACTTAATACGGCGGGCTGGCCTGCAAATGATCCGGTCAAGCTGGTGGCATAATAATTACCCTTGCCTTGTCCTCCCGCTGGGGTCAGATTCATATAGGCAACTTGCATCGGTGCTGGTCTACGCGGAGCCGGTGCATAGCTCACTCTACGCGTCTGATCTACCTGACGTACCGTGGGGCGAATCACTAAGCGCTGTTGATATTGCTGCATTTGGCGTTGCTGTGCTTGAGCAGCCAACTGCTGCTCACGGACACGGCGTTGGCGCTGTGCCTGTGCATCAACCTCTGCTTGTGCGGCTAGTTGCTCGCGGACACGGAGTTGGCGCTGCTTTTCTGCCTGAGCGGCTAATCGATTACGTTGCTGCTCACTTTCCCAGCGCTGATGGTATTCCATACGCTTGGCTTCTAATTCGGCTATGCGCCGTTGACGCAATAACTCTGCGGTATTATCACGCACACTTACCGCTCTGGGTCTAACATACTGTCTATTGCTACTAGCGACTGTTTCTGTAATAACGCTCGACTCTACACGAGTCACACTAGGCTCTGCCTCTGGAGTATCAGGTAATGGCAAAGGCGCGGATTCGGGTATCGCCGTCACGTTAATCTTTTCCGGGGCAGTCTCCTTGACGGGTGCTGATCCACACCCAGCTAGGGTCGATACACATAAGGCTGCCACAGAATATTTTAATAATGTTCTACCTGACTTCATAAACTCATCCCTTTTAAATGCCCTTAGCGGGCTTATTATGCTTGTATTTCAGGGAAGCTGTCGCGGGTCAAGCGGTGATTATTTATAACCTTACTGAGTAAAGTCCATAAAATTAGGGACTTCTTTCATTATTGGTGGTACTTGATTTGCGACAGCATCACCCACTGTCACCGGATCCGGTGTACTCAGTGAGGGAAAACGCCAGCCCCCCGGCATGTACCCCATATCATGAGGTGCGTTGATCATTTTATCCCACCAATCATTCGTCTGATCGGTATAAAAATCAGGCCAAATATAACGCACATCACCCCAAGGCTTACGCGGCTTAGTGGGTTGATTGTTATACTCATTAGTGGAGTTATTAGGTGCTAACATAGACTGCCTACTCTCTGAAGTATAACCCTGAGGATATGAACTTATGGTGTACGGTACATTATTTCCATACGGATAAGGCATTAAGTAGGGATTGGCGTTCTGGAGCATGGGCGCATTATTAGTCGGTATAGGGTCGGATGGGAACACTAAGTCATCAAATTGGTTAGTGCCAGTATCGGCGTTAGCCTTAACAATACTGAGGGCTAACGCTAATGTTATTATGATTTTATGCATGATAAGTCTCCTAAAGATGGACTATCCCCTAAGATGATCACTCTTACTTTAAGTATAAACCAGTAGGGGCTAATACTTTCAGCATAACAAACCCCTTAGGTAAAATCCGTATCTCTTCATGTACAGGGTTAACCTAATAGTAAACCTCACCTTACCACTCATGTACTTTGCTTCTATGTTGATAAATCCAATAGATAATAGCCAAGGCAATCGCTGCACCGGCTGGAAGAGCCAGCGCCATGAATTGTAGATGTTGATAACTATAGGCACCGACTGAACCACCCAAAATAAAGCCTAAAATCAGCAATAAGAACAACAGTGCCTTGCGCCTATCGATAGGATGACCGCGCAATCTGGCTCCTAACATGGTTCCCAGATCTGTGAATAAACCCGATACATGTGTAGTTCTGATGACCGCACCACTGTAGGTACTGACCATACCATTTTGCAGTCCACAAGCGGCGGAGGCGAGAAAATGCCCCGTATTAGAACCATAGCTCAATAAAAACAAAGCCCCGAACAATAATGCCGCCTCAAGCAATAACGCCACACTATATCTACGTCCTAGTCGCAACACGGCACCGTCAATAATAGCCCCACTCAAGGCTGCCCCGAACATGAAAGAAACTATAATCAAAAACAGGTGGGTACTTGCTGAGAGATTGAACTGGATTAATGACGCCCCTAATAATGTCGATGTCCCCGTGAGATGTGAAACACCCTGATGCTCAAAACCTAATAACCCAATAGCGTTTATAGCTCCCGCCATTAAAGCCAGCCAGAAACCACCAATTTCAACCCAGCGCGGAAGTTTAGTAAACACCTACGATCCTATCTAATACAACAGACAACATAACACTTACCACTCTTTGAAATACTGAGACTTAACCCATTACACCCACGGATTCACTAATGTTAAGTTAGGCAGAAAATCAAAATCAACCTCATTGCGTGTCACTAATACGGCATTATTAGCTTGGGCAATCGCTGCAATCATCCCGTCCTCCACACTCATCGGGCGGCCTAGTTGCTTAGCCGTTATCGCAATATCTCGATAAAAAGGCGACACCTCACAGGAGTAAGCTAAACAGCGCCCCTCAAATAATATAAATACTTGAAGTGCCACCTCCGCTAAAGCATGTTTACGTTTACCCTCCGGCAAGAGCGCAATCCCCCACTCTATTTCACCCTTACTGATCGCGCAAAAATACAAATCTGATTCTAGTTGAGCATCGATCCACTCCATTACTTTAGGTTCTGGATGAAGCTTCATGAGTTCAGACAGCACATTGGTATCTAATAAGAACATACTCAATCCTCAGCAAAATCAGGCGATGCTCGTGGAGCCGAACGCTTTGGCAATAGCAAATCCTCGCCCCCTGTTAAGGCAATAACGCGCTGATGAATACGAGTAGCTAACCCTCTGTTTTGCTTAGGTACTAATATTTGCTGCAAAATACGTCGAGCCTCCTCTTCCATGGAACAGCCATGTTGAGCCGCTCGAATACGTAATTGGGTTTTAATGGAATCATCTAGATTACGAATAGTCAGCATTGCCATCATAAGCCCCTAACAATGATTGAAGAGCATTCATTGTAGTCAATGCATTCATTGCATGCAAACAAATAGAGACTACCCTTTCCCTCTCACACCCGTTATGCTTAACCTATAACTCACCCAACGGACTATATCCATGAGTGCCTTAGCTAATAATCACTACACCACGCCCGAAGGCTATTTATTAGGTGAAAACGACCGCCCCGACGGCATCAAGTATGAATATGTTAATGGTCAGATTTATGCGATGGCTGGAGCGAGCCGTGCTCATAATATTATTACCGGTGAAATGTTTGCCTTATTGCGTAACCACTTAAAGGGCAGTCGTTGTCGCGCCTATTTATCGGATATGAAAGTGGGCATTCAAACCAGCACTGAAAATCACTTTTACTATCCCGATCTGCAAGTCAGTTGCCAAGAAGAAAATAATCGCTATTTCAATACCTCACCTTGCCTTATTATTGAAGTGCTCTCTGAAAGCACAGCCCGTATAGATCGCTATGAAAAACTGGTGGCTTATAAACTGATTCCAACCTTGCAAGAATATGTGCTTTGCGCCCAAGACAGCCCCTTAGTAGAAATCTATCGTAAAAGTAATCACTGGCAGGCAGAATACTTCCTAACAGGGCAATCCTTCACCTTAGAATCTATTGGACTCACTTTAGCCGTGAATGATATTTATGAGTTTTTAATCACGCCCCCTGCTCACCATTGAGGAAATACTATGCATATTTGGGTTGATGCCGATGCTTGTCCGGTTGTTATTAAAGAAATCTTATTTCGCAGTGCTGAGCGTACTGGACTGATGTTGACCTTAGTGGCTAATCAACCGTTGCGGGTGCCCAAACTGCCTAATATCACTACCCTACAAGTAGCAGCGGGGTTTGATGTGGCGGATAATGAAATTGTTAAACGTATTCAGGCGGGTGATTTAGTAATCACTGCGGATATTCCCCTTGCAGCGGAGGTACTCGATAAAGGCGCTCAAGCCCTCAATCCACGCGGTGAACTGTACTCCCCCGATACCATCAAGGCGAAGCTCAGTATGCGTGATTTTATGGATACCCTACGCGGCAGCGGAATTGATACCGGAGGTCCCGCCCCCTTGAATCAACATGATCGTAAAGAATTCGCCAATCGCTTAGATACCCTCATCACGCGCTATTTACAATCCCAACGCAACCAATCCACAACCGACTAACATGACCCGCAGCTACAAATATCTGGTACGCAGATATCCGGCATACAATCTAAGTTTTTGGGCTTAGAAATCAAATTACCTACGACCTCGCAATCTATCTCACTAGCACAGTCTGTTAAATAGTCCTTACATACCTTTTCACGTTTATTGTCCTCATCTTCGCGGGTACTCAACAGAGGTGCTTGCTTTAAAAGCTCAAAGGCCACGCGGCACTCCATAAAACGTGCCCTAATTAAAGCCCTACTCTGCCAAACGCCATGCTCAGCAATGAGCTTTTTTACCGCTTGCGAACACGAATCCCCCCGATGTAGTACAGCATGCGCACACCGAAAACCTTTATAAGGCGAGATAAAACGCTGATAAAAATCAATAGCGGCTATTGCAGAGGGAGTTGCTAGACTCATAGCTTCAATACTCGTAGACCTGATTGATTGAATCTAGCACTCATAGAGAGGATGTCATTAATATACTATTGACTAACGGGTTTAATGCCTCCCTATTCAGTCAGTCATTGCTCTAAGTACGCAAAGGAAACTTTAATACATACTCAGGTGTAGCAATCCCCTGTACTAAATCACTAGAAGGTATCGGCTCACCATACACATGCTGTAGCGGAATCACACCTGCCCAATATGGCAAACTTAAATCCTCCTTATCATCAATAGGGCCTCCAGTACGCACCTTACAGGCGGCCTCATCCAAGGGAATTTCAATCAGGCTGGTCGCTTTTAATTCATTATCCTGTATCGCTCGATAATCGCCTTGAGACCCCGGAATAATGGCATAGACAATATCCATCAGGCATTGCGCCTTTTCCTCGCCCTCAATCGCTCGCCCTACTCCATGTACTACCGCAGAGCGATAATTAGCCGAACAGTGCATCCCCGACCGTGCAACCACAATGCCATCAATATGGGTAAACGTGACACAGACCGGATGACCTGCAGTAATATGTTTAATCAAACGTGAGGTTCGTGAACCATGTATATAAATATGATCGCCAAGCCGCGCCACCATCATAGGCATAGCAAAGGGTTCATTATCAATCGACACCGCGACCACGCCGACCAATGCGGTATCAATAATGTTATACAAGGTTTCAGTATCATAATGAGCACGTTTAGCGGTTTGCTTTACCGTAGCCCGTGCACTAGGAGCCAATTCATGAGTACGAGACATAAACAATCCTTACCATCAATCTATCAATAGACTGCTACCTTAAAGGAATTTGTGGTCTAATGAACAGAACCATAATACGATTGATAATAGACCATATACTGCTTCATAACCTTAATTGTCATACTCAAATATCTCATTCCAACCCTGTTTAGTTTTAACTGAAATATTAACATCAGCAACAAACGCTTGAAGTTCTTGCAAGAATATTTGTATTTGAGCTTGTGTTAGTAAGGCACTAACTACAATGATAAATTGTCTTATATCAACAAAATCAAAGGTTTTACCCTTATAGTGATAAACATCTACTTCATCACTAGCTAGCGCTATATCCTCTGGTATACGACAAATAAAGGTTAGTGGTTTATCTAGTACATTTAGCCCGCTCAGTGTATCAATACAATCATCCAGCCTCTTCAAACTGATAGCTTTAACAGTCACTTCATATAGGTTAAGTATATTGTCGTTCTGACTCGTCCAAATATCAGCCGGTTTTTTAGAAGTAGTATTGGTACCAAAAACACTCTCGTCCCCACCCTGCACAGTAATTGAGGATTTTGAATATAAGTGTGTTAATAATCTAGCTACGATAAATTGAGGAATGCTACCTGCTTCGGGGTATGTCACACAGAAGGTTGCTAACCCCTCAGCCACTTGCCTTGAGCTATGGGTTGCATTACTCACTTTAGTAACCTGATAGTGGCTGAGCTGCTGAGCATATCTAAGCAACCTGAAAAAGAAGTAATCAATCAGGTGTACCCTTTGTTGGCCGGTATAACTCATGATCATGCGCAAAAAACTAACCGCTGCAAAAGCAGCAGATTCAGGGCGTTTACCTTTTGCCCAATTCTCATCCAATTGATTACTATTTTTAGCCACATTTAACGGATCTGATTTACTACAGGGAATACCTTTTTCCGTCAGCGCATACCAGATACCTTCCTCAAAAATAGAGCGTGGATTACAACCATAGAAATTATTGAGCGGATCATAATTAGGATTGAGATAGATACCCACCAAAGCGGTTAACACCACACCGCGAAAACCTTTAGCTTGAACCTCTATTAACTCAGTTAGCAAAGTATGGACTGGTGTTCCATTATAGAAATCTGGAAAATCAGTATCTTGTAACATCTCAGCTCTATGTAACTTAGCATTGACATAGTACCGAGCATCTTCATTCCGTTCAGCAACTTTCATTAACAATCCCTAGTAATGCCATGACCTTTAAAGAGAAACTTCTATTTTCACTAACTCTAAAGGCCTCTATTATGTACATAAACTCTAGCACATCCAAACGCCGCTCAAATTGTTCAATTTTTGAAATATCGGATTGATGCATACCTAGCCTATTAGCAAGCTCTGTTTGAGATATAGCCAAACGTTTACGCTCACTAGTGATAGCCTCTATGATGGAACGATACCGTTGATCATGAATAGCTTTGTCCTTTTTCATAGTCGTCAATTATGTTACACTCTATAAATTATTCTTAAATGGAATATTTCAATGAAAGCTATTTCATTATTCTCTGGCGCAGGTGGAATGGATGTAGGATTCAAACAGGCTGGCTTCACAGTGATTGCTGCTAATGAAATCGACACTCATGCTTGTCAAACATTTAGGGCCAATCATATAGAAACTACGCTATATGAAGGTGATATTGCCAACTATACCAATGAACTAGCTCATTTAACCGATATTGATGTTGTCTTCGGTGGCCCCCCCTGTCAAGGATTTTCAGTCGCCGGAAAAATGGATATTACTGATCCAAGAAGCCAATTAATTTTCAGCTTTGCAGATGTAGTCGAAAAAGTCCGTCCACGGGCATTTGTGATGGAGAATGTCAAAGCTTTAGGCCATCTAGAAAAGTTTGCCTTACTCAGAAAACAGTTAATAGCACGTTTTATCAAAGCAGGTTATACAACTATATTAATTACCTTAAATGCTAAAGACTTTGGTATTCCACAATCCCGCGAACGGGTATTTTTTATTGGCCTGCGCCAAACTACTAACCCTATTACAGTAGCCTCTTTCCAAAAATATTATAAAACGCCCCCTACACTGCGAGAGGTAATTTCTCCATTAGGAAAGGCTGGAACACTCAATAATCGTAAAACGTGCAAGGCAAAGATTACGTTAGCTACTAAACCTGTTTTAAGACAATCCCCCTATGCAGGTATGTTATTTAATGGTCAGGGACGCCCATTAAATCCAGATGGCTGGGCTAGTACTCTACCTGCTAGTATGGGTGGAAACCGTACACCCATTATTGATGAAGCCCATTTATTTCATGATGCTAAACCTTGGGTGGAGGAATACCATCAGCATTTAATGAAAGGTGGCAAGCCCTATTCTTCAGATGCAGCACCTCACTCATTACGACGTTTAACAGTTGACGAAGCCGCTTTATTACAGGGCTTTCCGCTAAACTATCAGTTTTGTGGACCGCAAAGTAAGGTTTTCTCACAAATTGGTAATGCCGTTCCTTGTAAATTAGCTTATGTCATTGCTGATGTTGTTTGTCAGACTTTAGCCTATCCAGATTTTTCACAAAATGATGAACACTCTATTGGGCAGAATATGGAGTTACAATTTGCCTAAATCTGGTAAATAGTAACCTCTATGCCCTTAAATATCACCTCAATCAACCTGCAACGCGACCTTGCTATGCCACTAGCACGCCAACTCTATGGGCAGATCTATCAGCAAATTGTACAGGGGCAATTGGTTTATGCCGAGCGTTTGCCATCGAGTCGCTTATTAGCCGAGCAACTGCAATTGTCCCGTGGGGTCGTGGTAGAGTGTTATGACATGCTGCGCCTAGATGGTTTGGTCTTAGGGGTTGGCAAAGGTGGGACTCAGGTCTGTTATCAACCCCATCAACCTAAACGTAACACCCCCGCCTCATCCCCGCGCTTAGGTTTGTCTGAGCGGGGGCAACGGCTGGCGCAAGCTCGTCACTATACGCCCCAAGCTCACTCACCTGAACTACTCAAAACCAGCCTGCCAGACCTCAAGCTATTCCCCAAACAACAATGGTTTAGCCTACAAAAAGAAGCGTGGGCACTCACCCAAGGCCAATATCAACGTCAAGGTGGGGTTATCGCTTTAAAGCAAGCCTTACGTGATTTTTTAGCCCGTTATCGCGGTATTCCAATTCATGACTTAAACTGTTTATTGATTACCACCGGAACGCAGAGCGCCTTAAGTACCCTGACCCAAGTGCTAACAAATGCAGGCGATAGTGCCATTATTGAGCACCCCTGCTGGGAGGGTGGTAAAGCAGCTTTAGCTCAAGCAGGACTGCATATCAAAACCGTGCCGGTTGATACAGAGGGCGCACAGCTACCGGACTTTTCGGCACGTCTAGCGATTCTCACCCCCAATGCCCAATTCCCTACCGGCTTTGTCATGAGTGTAGCACGACGTGAAGCATGGTTAGATTATAGCCATCGGTATGGAGCGTGGTTGATTGAAGACGACTATGCAGCAGAATATAGTTATAACCAACATCCCGCCCCCTCCTTACTCGCTTATCCGCAAGCACAACAAGTCATTCATGTGGGCACTATGAGTAAATTATTACTCCCTGATTTACGCTTAGGCTGGATGGTTGTACCACAGCATCTGGCTATTCCCTTGTCTAGTATCTTAAATACGTTAGGCTTACAGCCGTCTTATTTACAACAACAACAGCTAGCTCTATTTATGCAATACGGCTACTTAGGCAAACATTTAGCCCATACCCGCATGCTCTATAATCAACGTCGTGCGGCCTGCACAGACTATTTACAAACCTATGCTAGCGATCTATTGACAGTAATGCCTTCGGTGAGTGGGATGAATACTTATCTACGTTTACATAGAGCGGTGAATAGGCAAAGTTTATTGCAGCGTTTCAGTGCAGCGGGTTTAGGTTGTGAAGTGTTTGAACTGGAAGAGCAGGAACAAAAAGTTAGTTATATTTTGTTCGGACATGCAGGATTAGAGATAGAGCAAGTGCCTACTGCTTTACATCACTTGCTCAAGGTATTACGTGAGTGCAACTAACGCTTACAGCACACCGTCGGAGTATTCCCACATCACCGCTTTATTATCCTTAATTGATTGCTTGAGTAATTCAATCAAAGGATAAGCACGTGCATTAGGATTCACCCCTTTGTCTTCCTCATCATCATTACTAGCAGGCGCTGCTTCCTGCGCTTTAAGAGCTGCTTGTAAGGAGGCTAAGGCTTGAGGTAAATCTTCAGGACGCAGAGCACTCGGAACCGTACCGCTGGTTCCCATATTAATGATTAAAGGTTTAGCATCCTTTTCATACATTGATACGCTCATACCAGCGGTATTGGTAAATTTCACTAACATAACAACACTCCTTTATCCGTTAATAGGTGCTCTAAGCATAGCACTTTAGGATAAAAGAGTGTTTATTCGATTATCAAGCCTATTTACTGACGCACACAATCCACATAGTAACGTTTCACGCCGTCCACGACTTCTGCAGATAGACCATGCACATCGGTTTCAAAGCCGGGGAATTTTTCATTAAACACTTGGGAGAATTTTAAATAGTCCACAATGGTTTTATTAAAACGCTCACCCGGAATGAGTAGCGGAATCCCCGGAGGATAAGGTGTGACTAAGCTCGCGGTAATACGTCCCTCTAATTCATTCACTGGCACTCGGTCAATTTTACGATGCGTCATCATAGCAAACGCTTCCGAGGGCTTCATCGCACATTCCATATCGGATAAATACATTTCAGTAGTCAGACGTGCCACATCATATTCGGCATAGATTCGATGAATCTGCATACACAAATCACGCAAGCCAATCTTTTCATAGCGAGGATTACGGGCAATAAACTCCGGTAGCACACGCCATAAGGGTTGGTTTCTATCAAAATCATCTTTGAATTGCTGTAGTGCAGTTAAGAGGGTATTCCAGCGCCCTTTAGTAATCCCAATGGTGAACATAATAAAGAAGCTATATAGACCGCACTTCTCAACAATAACACCATGCTCGGATAAATACTTAGTGACAATCGCCGCCGGAATCCCAATCTCTTCACTAAACGCACCATCCACATCTAAGCCCGGCGTGATAATCGTGGCTTTAATGGGATCTAGCATATTGAAGTTATTGGCTAAATTACCAAACCCATGCCAACGCTCATTCGCTTTTAAGACCCACGTCTCACGGCTACCAATGCCCTCGTCTTCAATCGCATCCGGCCCCCAAATACTAAACCACCACGAATCCCCATACTCATGATCGACCTTTTTCATGGCACGGCGGAAATTGAGCGATTCCGAAATGGACTCCTCAACTAAAGCCGTTCCTCCGGGGGCTTCCATCATCGCAGCAGCCACATCGCAGCTCGCAATAATGGCATATTGCGGACTAGTGGAGCTGTGCATTAAATAGGCTTCATTAAACACATTGAGGTCTAATTTAGTTTCTTTAGCATCTTGTACTAAGATTTGTGAAGCCTGTGATAAGCCTGCCAGCAACTTATGGGTGGATTGAGTGGCAAAAACCGTTGATTTTTCGGTACGCTCACCATTACGTGACATGGCATGCATGCCTTTATAAAAATCATGGAAGGTCGCATGCGGTAGCCAAGCTTCATCAAAGAGAAGATTATCGACCCAACCATCCAAGCGCTCTTTAATCATGCCGGTGTTATAAAGCACCCCATCATAGGTACTCTGGGTGATAGTCAGAATGCGCGGATTAGAGGTTAATTTACTCGCGAGTGGATGCGCCGCAATCTTGGCTTTAATCGCTTCTGGCTCAAAGGAGGCTAATGGAATCGGGCCAATAATCCCATAGTGATTGCGCGTAGGGGTCAAAAAGACGGGGATAGCGCCGGTCATAGTAATGGAGTGCAGAATCGATTTATGGCAATTGCGATCCACAATTACAATATCATTATCTGCCACACAAGAATGCCACACCATTTTATTCGAGGTGGAGGTGCCATTGGTCACAAAGAATAAGTGATCGACATTAAAAATTCGTGCTGCATTACGCTCGGAAGCCGCAACGGGGCCGGTATGATCGAGCAGTTGCCCCAGTTCATCCACCGCATTACACACATCGGCACGGAGCATATTTTCACCAAAAAATTGATGGAACATTTGCCCAACCGGAGATTTTAAAAATGCAACCCCGCCCGAATGTCCTGGGCAATGCCAAGAATAAGAGCCATCAGCTGCATAATGTGTTAAGGCGCGGAAAAACGGCGGTGCTAGGCTATCTAAATAGGTTTTGGCCTCGCGCACAATATAACGTGCTACGAATTCGGGAGTATCCTCAAACATATGAATAAAGCCATTGAGTTCCCGCAGAATATCATTCGGAATATGGCGAGCCGTACGGGTTTCACCATGTAAGAAGATTGGGATTTCAGCATTGCGCCAGCGTATTTCCTCCACAAAGGCACGTAAAGCACTAATCACGGCTGGCTCTGACTTACCACTCTCATCCGCCGCAGCGGCAAACTCTTCATCATCAATCGCTAAGATGAATACACTAGCCCGACTTTGTTGTTGCGCAAAGGTAGATAAATCGCCATAGCTAGTAACACCAAGCACCTCCATGCCTGTGTCCTCAATAGCTTTAGCCAGAGCGCGAATGCCTAAACCTGAGGTGTTCTCAGAACGAAAATCTTCGTCAATAATGACAACCGGAAAACGAAAGCGCATGGATGTAATAGCCCTTTGAGAATGGATGAACAAAAACTGATTATACTATAGGAATTATGAAGGGACGGTATTACTCAATAGTCTATTTTACGAACATACTATTCCCCTGCACAACAATCCATCTGTCTGCAAGTTAAGCCGCCTATTGGCAGCCAAGCTTTTTCTCTGTTAGTCTTTGGGTACTAACAGGACGGAGGATATAACCATGACATCAGCCCTAGCTAAGACGCTACGCATGAGCGCGTTGGCACTTTCGCTCACACTCGCCGCTAGCACAGCCCACGCCGAACAATTTATCAATATCCTCACCGGAGGCACCTCTGGCACTTATTACCCCCTAGGTGTCGCACTCTCCAAGATTTATGGCACTAAAATGGAGGGCGTGCGCACTCAAGTCCAAGCCACCAAAGCCTCGGTTGAAAACCTTAACCTACTGCAACAAGGCAAAGGTGAATTAGCTTTCGCACTCGCCGACTCGGTTAAAATGGGTTGGGAGGGTGATACCGAAGCCGGTTTTAAAGGCAAATTGGATAAACTACGTGCGGTCGCTGCCATTTACCCGAATTATATTCAAGTCGTTGCCACAAAGGACTCTGGTGTTAATGTCCTCACGGATTTAAAAGGTAAAAGCCTCTCGGTCGGTGCCGCTAAATCCGGTACTGAACTCAATGCTCGTGCTATTTTTGCCGCAGCCGGTATGAGCTACAATGACCTCGCTAAAACGGAGTATTTACCCTTTGGTGAATCCGTTGAATTAATGAAAAATCGCCAATTAGACTCCACGCTACAATCATCCGGTTTAGGGGTTGCCTCGCTAAAAGATTTAGCTGCTTCTTTGCCTATTACCGTAGTGTCCATCCCTAAAGAAATCGTTGAAAAAATAGGTGCTCCCTATATTTCTGCACCTATTCCAGCCGGAACCTATCAAGGCCAAGACGCCGATGTACTCACTGCTGCTGTCACCAATATTCTAGCCACTCATTCAGAGGTATCGGACGATACGGTTTATCAAATGACCAAATTAATGTTCGAGAATCTAGAAGAATTAAAAGCAGCCCATAAAGCCGCCTCCGATATTAAAATGGAAGAGGCTATTAAAAACTTACCGATTCCACTCCATCCCGGAGCCGAAAAATTTTATAAGGAAAAAGGTTTGCTCTAAATGCAGGCCACTCCAGCTCCTCACCCTGCAGCGGTTGATGCTAATTTGCATCAACCTTTAGAGAGTGGTTTTCCCCAAAATAATCAGGGGAAAATACTCTTTTGGATTGCTGTTGTTTTTGCACTATTTCAAATTGCAACGGCGGCACATCTTATTGACTTACCTAGTCAAACGGTGCGTGTTTTACATGTAGGCTTTTTACTTTTATTAGTTTTCCCCTTAGTTGCCCATGCTAAAAGCACCTCCCTTGTCATGCATAAAATAGCGTGGGGATTAGCCTTTATTGCTGTAGGCGTTGCGCTATATCATTGGGTAGAATATAACGCCCTACTCTTACGAGCCGGCGATCCTTTACCTCGTGATATGGTAGTCGGTATTATTTCACTGGCATTGATATTTCTGGCGACCTATTTAACGATGGGAGCTGCCCTTCCTATTATTGCCGGACTCTTTTTAGCTTATTGTCTTTGGGGGCAATATTTACCTTCGCCTTTAAATCATCGCGGTTATGATTTAGCCCAAATCATTGATCATATGGCCTATGGTACTGAGGGTATTTACGGTATCCCGATCTTTGTCTCCTCTTCCTATATTTTCCTCTTTATTCTATTTGGTGCTTTTCTAGAAAAAGCCGGCATGATTAAACTCTTTACCGATGTTTCTTTAGGCTTAGTCGGACATAAACAAGGGGGTGCGGCTAAAGTTTCGGTTATCTCCTCGGCATTAATGGGGACTATTTCCGGCTCTGGTGTGGCGAATGTGGTGACAACGGGGCAATTTACCATTCCCCTGATGAAGCGTTTTGGCTACAAAGCTGCTTTTGCGGGTGGTGTTGAAGCGACGGCCTCTATGGGGGGGCAACTCATGCCGCCCGTGATGGGTGCGGTTGCCTTTATTATGGCAGAAACCTTAGGGGTCGAATATCACGAGGTTGTCAAAGCAGCGCTGATTCCCGCTATTTTATATTTCTTTTCAGCCTTTTGGATGGTGCATTTAGAGGCGGGAAAAAATCACTTACATGGTTTACCTAAAGAAGAATTACCTTCTGCCCTTGCCGCCTTAAAAGCACAATGGTATTTAATCCTACCCTTAGCCGTTTTAGTGTATCTCTTATTTTCGGGCTATACCCCCTTATTCGCTGGAACCATTGGTTTAGCATTAACTGTTATATTAATATTAGGTGGCTCCATTGCTTTAGGGCTATCTAGCAATACTATTCGAGTTATTTTCTGGATAGGTCTTGGTTTAGTCACTGCTGCCTTTCTTAAATATGGCTTAAATATTCTCCTGATTGCATTAGTGGCATTAATTCTTTGGAATCTATTGACGGAAGGCGGACGTGAAACCTTAAAAATCTGCATTGACTCCTTAGCCGACGGAGCAAAAACAGCTCTACCAGTGGGTATTGCTTGCGCTATTGTGGGTATTGTTATTGGAACGATGACCCTAACCGGAGCCGCCAATACTTTTGGGCAGTTTATTGTATCGGTAGGGGATAAGAGTTTATTTTTATCATTATTACTCACCATGCTGACTTGTATTATATTAGGCATGGGTATTCCTACTATTCCGAATTATATTATTACCTCCTCTATTGCCGGATCTGCTTTATTAGCCTTAGGTGTGCCTTTAATTGTCAGCCATATGTTTGTGTTTTACTTTGGTATTTTGGCTGACTTAACACCCCCGGTTGCATTAGCCTGCTTTGCCGCATCACCTATTGCCAAAGAAAGTGGGCTAAAAATTTCCTTGCAAGCCATTAAAGTCGCCGCAGCGGGATTTGTATTACCCTTTATGGCCGTTTATAGCCCTGCTCTGATGCTGCAAAGCTCTGATCCTATTGCTATTATTTATATTATTATTAAAGCCATATTAGCCATTACCCTATGGGGTATAGCGATTACTGGCTATTTTCGCTCTCCATTAAATTTAATAGAGCGTTTAATTGCTATGGTAGCAGCCTTTAGCTTAGTCCTTGCCTTGCCTTTAACCGATGAGTTAGGTTTTCTATTCAGTACCTTATTAATAGCTTGGCTTTGGTATAAAGCACGCAAAAAATCGGTGAGCCTTGTAACTTGAGTATCTGCATTTTATTAGCGGCAGGCACTTTACAATTAGGTGGTCATGCTTTTAGCCTAAACTGGATACACTCTGTAGAAAAAGTGGAGTGGCAAGAGCAATGGCGCGTAGAGTCTCAAGGCCTCGTGCTCGATACGGCGCGAGTGAAAGGATCAGGGGCAGGTATGGAACCCGCTGATGATGCCGTACTAAAAGAGGGTTGGTGGGAGTGGCATCCACAGGTGCCACCCTTACCTGAAATAGTATTGGCTAATTCCAATGCTACTGTCAGTAACTGGCAACTTTGCACTGAAGATAAAACCTGTAGGGATTTAAAGGATACAAGTTTAGAGGTGATTCGGATTAAGCCTTGTGTACTCAACTAGTCAGTAACCGCCTACTCATCTGAGTAAGACAAAGGCACCACATGAGGCGAGCTAGAGGCCTGCACCTCTAGTCCGCCATCAAATGTCCAGCTATGAGCGCGACTATATCGACCTGCAGTAAATGTTGTCCCATCGGACTGCCAACTAACCGTAGCAAAATACTTAGCACTCATAAGTCTAGACTCTTATTAATTAAACATGACCAACCGGAAGCCGCTTAGCGCCTTTTTTCTCCGCTAATAAGCATAAAAAATCATGCGCTAACGTCGCCCCTGCAATCGCCGTAATCTCTGATACATCATAAGCGGGTGCCACTTCCATGACATCTAAGCCCACCAGATTTAGGCTGCCTAATTCGCGTACAATCCCCAAGGCTTGCGCGGTGGATAAGCCCCCAACTACAGGCGTTCCCGTACCCGGTGCAAAGGCCGGATCAATACAGTCAATATCAAAAGTCAGGTATACTTTTTTATCTCCTACACGCGCTTTAATCCGCTGCACCGTCTCCTCAATGCCGTGGCGATGAATCCAAGGTGCACTCAGAATCTCAAAGCCATGATCGGAGTCATTATAGGTGCGAATCCCCACTTGCACCGAGTGATCGACATCAATCAAGCCTTCACGTTTAGCGCGTAAAAACATACTGCCGTGATCAAAGCGCGTGCCGTCATCGTCCCATGTATCACAATGGGCATCAAAATGTAGCAAGGCTACCGCACCATGCTGCTCGGCGATTGCTCTCAAAATCGGATAAGTGACAAAATGGTCCCCCCCCAAGCTCAGGGGAATAACACCCGCTTTTAATACAGTCGCTATATGACTTTGAATCGACTCCACGACGGTTTCAGGATGATGCGGATCCATAAAACAATCCCCATAATCCACCACCGACAACACTTCAAAGGGGTCAAAGCCGAAGGGAAAAGATTTCAATTCCGCTAATTGCGTAGAGGCAGCCCGAATAGCACGCGGCCCAAAACGCGCTCCGGGACGATTCGTAACGGCACTATCATAGGGAATGCCACTGACCGCTACATCAACACCTGTTAAATCACGTCGATAGGGGCGACGTAAAAAACTCAAAATCCCCCCATAGGTCATTTCAGGCCAGCGCCCTAATAGCTCTGATTTAAAAGCGGCTTGATCGCCGTAGGATTCACTCATACTTTTTTCCTTTTTGAGCTACGACTAATATTCCAAATGGCGACTAAAACCCCTAGTGCCACAATGCTAATCATAATGGTTGCTAGTGCATTAATATCTGGGCTTACCCCTAAACGTACTTTAGAGAAAATAATCATCGGTAGGGTACTATTCCCCGGCCCTGCTACGAAACTGGCAATGACTAAATCATCAAAGGATAAAGTAAAAGCCAATAACCAACCGGATACTAATGCGGGTATAATTAAAGGTAAGGTTATTAAAAAGAATAATGAAAAAGGTTTAGCCCCTAAGTCTAAAGCAGCCTCTTGCAACGACTCATCCATATTACTTAGGCGTGACTGTACGACTACTGTTACATAGGCCATACAAAAGGTCGTATGGGCAATAATAATAGTCGTTAAACTACGCCCGGCAGGCCAGCCAATTAAACCCTCCATCGCCACAAATAATAATAAGAGCGATAACCCAATAATCACATCCGGCATAACCATAGGTGAGGTGACCATGCCGGATAAGAGTGTTTTACCTCTAAAATTACCCAGGCGGGTTAAGCTCAAGGCTGCTATTGTTCCTAATACGGTCGCTAAACTGGCACTCACCGAAGCGACTATTAAGCTATTGACTAAAGCATCTTTTAAAGCTTCATTTTCTAAGAGTGAGGTATACCATTTAGTCGAAAAGCCACCCCATACCGTCACTAATTTAGATTCATTAAAACTAAAAATAACTAATGAGATAATGGGTAAATACAGAAACGCAAACCCTAAGGATGCGGCAATCATTAAAAAGTTAGCGCGTGATTTCATGTATTACGCTCCTGTCTAACATCTTGTACCCGACGTAACACCATCATAGGAATCACTAGGAATACCAACATCACAATCGCTACGGCTGACGCCATAGGCCAATCGCGATTAGTAAAGAACTCATCCCATAATACCCGTCCAATCATTAAGGTATCGGAGCCGCCTAATAAAGTCGGAATCACAAACTCACCCACTACCGGAATAAACACCAATAAGCTTCCGGCAATAATACCGGGTATGGAGAGCGGTAATACGACATGTAAAAAGGTTTCATAGGGTTTAGCCCCCAAATCGGCAGAAGCTTCTAATAAGGACTCATCTAGCTTTTCCAATATCGTATATAAGGGCAAGATCATAAAGGGTAAATAGGTATACACCACCCCAATATAGACTGCAAAATTAGTCCCAATCATATTCAGTGGTTCATCAATAATCCCTAGCGATAGTAGAATATTATTAATCACCCCATTTTTATTTAAAAACCCCATCCAAGCATAAACCCGTAATAGGAACGAAGTCCAGAAAGGCAAAATGACTAGTGCTAATAATACATAGCGATATTTTTTGCTGCGAGCAATCAAATAGGCAATGGGATAGGCCACTAGTAAGGTAATAACCGTTGAAATAGCCGCGATTTTAATGGAGCTTAAATAGGCATCTAGGTATAAGTTATCTTCCCAGAGAAATTTATAATTACCTAAATACAGGCTCAGCGTCACCATGGCATCCTCGCTATTCCAGCCCCATAAACTACTGACAGGCGGAATAGAAAGAGCCTTTTCACTCAATGAGATTTTAAAAACAACCGCAAAAGGAATGAGAAAAAATAAGACCAACCAAGTCATCGGAATAGCAATAACAAAATGCCGTCCTTGACGCAGAAAATGTACGGTACTTTGCCACCACCGCTCCAAAGCGGAGGGGCGTACAGGGCGGGTTAGGGTATTCATGAGCTTAGCACCACGCAATCGCCGGATTCCCACGACAAATACACGGGTGTTTCCCAAGTAAAGCCATCCTCTTCACGACGAATACGATTAATGCGCTCCACCCGCACCATTTTCCCAGAGGCCAGTTCGATCTTATAAATCGAGCTGCTGCCCATATAGGCGACCTCTTTAATGACCCCTTTGGTCCAGTTATAGGGCTGTTGCGGCTGCTCGTGGCTGAGCATAATTTTTTCAGGACGTGCGGCTACCCACATTTCTTGCTCAGGCGCACAGCTCACCCCATGATCAATATGAATCAGCGTACCGGCCTCTTCTGACATAATTTCGGTATAATCTGGCTCATCTTCGGTCACTACTCCAGCAAAAATATTCACCGAGCCAATAAATTGCGCCACAAAGCGATTGACCGGATATTCATAAATTTCCGAGGGCGAGCCGATTTGAATAATCTCGCCTTGACTCATCACCCCAATCCGCGAGGCTAAGGTCATGGCTTCCTCTTGATCATGGGTTACTACCACGAAAGTCACGCCTAATTTATCTTGAATATTGACCAATTCAAATTGGGTTTCTTCTCGCAGTTTTTTATCTAAGGCACCGAGCGGCTCATCGAGTAAGAGTAATTTAGGGCGTTTAATTAAGGCGCGAGCTAAGGCTACCCGTTGCCGCTGTCCACCGGATAATTGATCGGGTTTACGTTTAGCAAATTGGCTAAGCTGCACTAATTTCAGCATGTCATCAACACGTTGTTTAATCTCATCGCGCTTGACCCCTTCGCGTTTTAAGCCAAAAGCAATATTGCTCTCGACACTTAAATGGGGAAATAAGGCATAAGATTGAAACATCATATTGACCGGACGTTCCCAAGGTGGAATACCCGCCATATCCACGCCATCAATCAGAATCTGTCCTTGGGTCGGATTTTCAAATCCGGCTAACATACGTAATAGCGTACTTTTACCACAGCCCGATCCGCCTAAGAGGCAGAATAATTCCGAGCGATAAATATCAAGGCTGACATTATCGACCGCAATAAAATCACCAAAACGTTTAGTGACATTCTTAATTTGAATAAAGGGCTTCTCGGTATCAGGTACACTAGTTGAAGGTTTATCAGTAGTTGGCACACCCGTTGGTGGCGTTGTAGCTAGAGCAGCTTGGGTCATCAAAAGAAACCCTCATAGGATAGGTAATAATAAGCTAGGGTAGGAAGTTAATCTCCTACCCCAAGCGTGTTTAGCTATTAACGATCAGTTTTCAATGCCGTCCAAGCGCGTGAGAGTTTGCGGTCGAAACTCGCGCTATGGGCTTTAGCAGGGAAGAATTTAGCTTGTACTTCAGCAGGTGGATAAATGCCCGGATTATTTTTAATGTCATCATTAATTAAATCGGTTGCCTTCGCATTAGCCATCGCATAAGAGACCAGATTCGCTACTGAAGCAGCGGTTTCGGGTTCTAGCACGAAATTAATAAATTGATAGGCATTCTCTTTATTTTTTGCATCGGCTGGAATGGCCATATTGTCAAACCAAATTTGGGTTCCTTCTTTAGGAATCACATATTCAATTTCGACACCCTTATTCGCTTCTTCGGCACGAGTTTGGGCTTGTAGCATGTCACCATTATAGCCCATAGCAATACAGACCTCGCCATTGGCTAAATCAGAAATTTGCTTAGAGGAGCTAAAGTATTTCACACTCTCACGTGCTCCTTTCAACACCTCAATGGCCTTCTCTAAATCGGCTCCTTCCTCACTATTGGGATCTTTAACACCGGCATAGTTCATCGCAACCGATACCACATCTGAGGGTGCATCCATTAATACTAAGCCACAATCTTTTAGCTTTGCGGTAATTTCGGGTTTAAATAAATAATCCCAGCTATCAATTTTAGTATCAGCACCTAAACGATCTGCGATCATTTTTTTATTATAAGCAATCCCCAGTGTGCCCCAGGTATAAGGTACACCATATTTATTATCAGGATCATGGGTCTTCATATTGTCCAGCATTTTAGGATCTAAATTACCGTAGTTGCTTAATTTAGCTTTATCTATTTCGCTGTAAACACCCGCTTTAATTTGACGCGCCAGGAAGTTACCAGAGGGGAATACCACATCATAACCACTGCCCCCTGCCATTAGCTTAGCTTCGAGCATTTCATTAGAGTCATACACGTCGTAATTGACTTTAATGCCAGTCTTTTCTTCAAATTTCTTTAAATAAGCAGGGTCAAAATAATCTGACCAGTTATAGACATTGACGACCTTGGCATCTTCTGCAGCGACTGAGGTAACCAAACCAAGAGCCAAAGAAGTGGCGAGTATAAGAGCTTTAAATTGCATTCGTACTAATCTCCCGTCTAAAAAATGTCAGTTTGTTGATATGTTTCAATCCATGCCCAAATCAATATATCTCCCTGAAAGGAGAGATTTCAACCTTGGAAAAATTGATAAAAAAGTTAAATGCAGCAAGCTTCGTTTTATGCTTAAACACCTAACCGATCCCGTAAAAGATACCACCACGACCCCATCACGGTTAACGGCACTCGCAATAAGCGCCCGCCCGGAAAGGGGTAGTAAGGTAAACGCGCAAAACTATCAAAACGAGTCGCATCACCCTTTAAAGTATCGGCAATCAGCTTCCCCGCTAAATGGGTACAGGTGACGCCATGCCCACTGTAACCATGAGCAAAATATACCGTATTCTTCAGCCGCCCAAAATGGGGAATACGAGTAAGCGTCAGCGCAAAATTACCACTCCACGCATATTCGATCTTAACATCTTTTAGAGTGGGGAAAACCTTTTCTAAGTGAGGGCGAATTTTTTGCACAATATCAGCGGGTTCCGCGCCGCCGTACACAGTACCCCCTCCATATAATAAACGATGATCAGCCGTCATACGGTAATAATCTAAAAAGAAATTGGCATCCTCAATACAAGTCCCCGCTGGCATCAGTGCTTGGCATTTTTCTGCACCTAATACTTCGGTGGTTAATACTTGGGTACTCACTGGCATAATTTTATTGGTGAGTTCAGGGACAGCATCCCCTAGATAGGCATTACCACAGACCACCACATAATTGGCCTCTACTTCACCCTGTGCCGTTTTAACCAATGGCTTAGCTTGATCATGCAATACTTGTACCACGCGTGAGTCTTCAAAAATCTGCCCACCTAAGGATTCGATCGCCGCCGCTTCCCCTAGACATAAATTTAGCGGGTGTAAATGTCCGCCACGCTTGTCTAATAAAGCGCCAATATAACACTCGGTTGCTACATGCTGCTGGAGTTGGGCTTTATCTAGCATCTCTAATTCAGTATGACCGTGTTGCTCCCAATTAGTTTTCACCTGTTCTAATTCATGGAGTTGGCGCGGATTCAGAGCTGCCACCACATTATGGGGTTTGAGATCACATTGAATATTATACTGCTTAACCAAGGAGCGAATAATATCGCCCCCCTCTAAGGACATAGCACCAAGCGCATCGGAGGCCTCTTTGCCATAGCGTGCTTCAATGACACTCAGGTCACGGCTATAACCATTGACGATCTGCCCGCCATTGCGCCCCGAAGCGCCCCAGCCAACCCGATTACCCTCCAACACTACGACTTTAAAGCCATATTGTGCTAAATGCAGCGCAGTGGATAAGCCCGTGAAACCCGCCCCAATCACACAAACGTCTGTCGTGATACGCCCTTGTAAAGCAGGACGTGCAGGAGCAGGATGAGCCGAAGCCGCATAGTAGGACGTGGTATGATCAACGGGATGTGATGTTTGGCCTTGACTCGACATAGCCCCCCCTTATAGAGCAATTAGAATAAAATTGATTGTGATCACAATAGTTAGGGAGGTCAAGGTATTGTCAGATACCTGATTGTACAGACTAGGATCTTCACACCCGTAGTTTACATTGCAACTTATTTCCCTGTTGAGAGAACTAGAACCTTATAGAACTGTTCCTTAGATATATAGTAACCATATGGTTCAGTTTACATTATATTAATAAACCATATACTTGATAAAAAACATATTATCTTAGATAAAAATCTATCTAGAGTAAAGCAACGGAAAATAAATTAACTCTATCTTAGTGACAATCAATACTTAAACTACAATAACAATAAAAGGTAAGGTATCGTGATTAACAGCGACACACTAATAATATTCATACTAATATTATCGGGTTTAGGTATATTATTCATAATATACAAATTAACAATAAAAAAATGCCCTGCCTGTAAATCAGAAAAACTTTCTACTCAATTTAGCCAAGAACTAGATCGGTGGAGGCAATCTGTACGAGTTACTGAGCAACTAAGTAATGGGAAACAGAGAGATCGACATGTTCAAAAAACATTCATTAAAATAAAGCGTAATTTTTTATGTAATGACTGCCATCATGAGTGGACTGAAATAGGTGTTGAAGAAAAGTAAATTTCTAGAATCAAGTCTTATTACATTATTACTCATTAGTAATATTAAATATATTTAAAATACTATTTATAGATTTTATCTAAAAATCAAATCTAAATGAAACTTAACAACCATCAGCTAAAGCTGAATGGTTAAGCGTGGATCGCAGAGGACTGAACGTCCACCCAATATCGCACCTCACGCTTTTAATAGATTTTCATCCTATTACCTTAATTGCATCAAAACTAAGGCCGCTAAAGCTAACCGTCTAAAGATGGTGGTTTTAACCTTAAAAACGGACTAATAAAACCATGATTTTTCCTCTCATTTTAGCATTAATAATTACTATTATAATTTCACTATTCTATCATTCTAAAATTAAAAAATTTAAAAAAGATATTTCTGGAAATAAATCAGATTTTTGGTTATCAATTGATGAAAAAAATAATTTTAAAAATACTCATAAAGAATACTCTAACACTAAAGATATAATAGATAATGCTCATAATCGTGCTGTCGCAGCGGGGGTTATGAAAAATAAGGATGGCAACTACTCAGCCAAAAGTAAGATTGGCAAAGAAGTTATAGCAATACTAGATAGATATGAAGAGCCTTTTACTGATTTGAAAAACAAACTTGATAAAGTCAAAACAATGCCACTACAGCGATGGACTGAATTTAACAAAACAATTAAGATATATAATTTTTTTACATACTTGGCTGCTACATTTTCATTATTTATAGCTATTTTAATCACACTATTTTTTGCCAATAAGATAGTATTCATTGGCATATTAAAAAATGAGTTAGTATTATCGATAATATTATTGATTATAGTATTATTATTTATATACGAACAAGCTAAAGATCGAGCTACAGCATTCACCCCAAAACCACCCATTGTTAGTCACAACAACATAGATGATTACTAGATGCCAGCTAGATATTAAAAAATTAATAGTTATCAGCTAAAACTGAAAGAACTGAGTATAGTTGTAGTAATGAATATAGTTCTCTCTATACTCTTTTATAATTTTGGTTCAAGTTTCATTAGGTTAGTATACTATACATCCAATTGACAAAACTAATCAGATCATGATCACATCTGCTACTATAAAATAAACGCTAACCTTCGGAGTACTGTCTATGACCACATCAGCGACCTCTTTATCCTGGCATGAACGTGCTCAGCACTTATCTATTCAAGGCCAAGCGTTCATTAATGGTCACTATGTCTCCGCGCAATCGGGTAATACCTTTGCTAACTACAGCCCGATTGATGGTCGTTTGCTCAACTCGGTTGCTGCGTGTGATGCGCTGGATGTGGATTTAGCGGTTAAAGCGGCCCGTACTGCCTTTGAGGATGGGCGCTGGGCTAAACTGCCACCGCTAAAACGCAAACGGATTTTATTTAAATTTGCTGATCTGATTGAGCAACACACCGAAGAATTAGCCCTATTAGAAACCCTTGATATGGGCAAACCGATTCGGGATAGCCTCTCTATTGATATTCCGGCCTCAGTGCGCTGTTTGCGCTGGTATGCCGAAGCGATTGATAAGGTTTATGACGAAATCGCCCCCACCCCGCACAATGTCATCGCCACGATTACGCGTGAACCTTTAGGCGTTTGCGGTCTGGTAGTCCCTTGGAATTTTCCCCTTTTGATGGCGATGTGGAAAATTGCTCCCGCGCTTGCTACGGGTAACTCCATTGTATTAAAACCTGCCGAGCAATCGTCCTTAACGGCTATTCGCTTAGCAGGATTAGCCACACAAGCCGGTATCCCTGATGGTGTGTTTAATGTGGTGCCAGGGATGGGTGAACAGGCGGGTAAAGCGCTCGGTTTACATATGGATGTAGATGGCGTGTTCTTCACTGGCTCCACGGCGGTAGGCAAATTATTTATGCAATATGCCGGACAATCTAACCTTAAAAAGCTCGGCTTAGAATGTGGCGGCAAAACCGGACATATTATTTTAGCCGACTGTGGTGATTTAGATGCGGCGGCGACGGCGGCGGGATTTGGGATTTTCTTTAATCAAGGCGAAATGTGTACCGCCGGTTCACGCTTGATTGTCGATGCTGCCGTTAAAGATGAAGTTTTGGAGCGTTTAAAAGTTTTTTCTACTCTCATGCCACCGGGTGATCCACTTGATCCTAATACTCGTTTAGGGGCTATGGTCAATCCAGAACATACTCAACAAGTGATGAAATACATTGGTTTAGGCAAACAAGAGGCCGCGTTATTTATGGGTGGCGAGCAACGCCAAGCCGTAGCCGGAGGCTGTTATATTGAGCCAACCATTTTTCACCAAGTATCCTCTTCAGCCCGTATTGCGCAAGAAGAAATCTTTGGCCCCGTCCTCTCAGTCATTACCGTGAATGGCGTTGATGAAGCCATTCAAGTCGCCAATAGCACTATCTATGGGTTAGGGGCGGGGGTGTGGAGTGACAACATCAATACCCTGTATAAAGCAACCAAAGGCTTACGCGCTGGTGTGGTTTATGCCAATTGTTATGATGCAGATGATATAACCGTACCCTTTGGCGGCTATAAACAGTCTGGCATTGGACGGGATAAGTCTTTGCATGCGCTAGAGAAATATACCGAGCTGAAAACAACGTGGTTACAGCTCAAGTTATAATACTGCCCTGCTTATAAGTAGGTATACCAAAGTAATCAAGTATTTCCTCCGCAGTCGCTGTGAATACCTCCCTGTACGCTACAAGGCGGCATCCCTGCCGCCAAGACTGCTCCAGAAACACCTGATTACTTTGGCTCGGATACTTACTCAAACTTGGTTTAAAAGCATTAGCTCGCCAGGGTAAGGGTTGAGGTAATATTGTCTATCAATATAGGGCACTGGATGGCGTCTAAAATGATGTTTTAATAAAGTAATGGGTACAATTAAGGGTACATAACCTTGTTGATAGCGCTGAATCATCTCGACTAATTCAGTCTTATCCTCGGCATCTAAATGCTCACGCAAATAGCCCATAATATGAGATAGCGTATTAGCCTGTTGCCCACGGGTGGCTATTTGCTGGAGTACTTGCATAAGCCGTTCGATATACTGCTCACATAATTCATGCAAATTAGTATGGTTACCCGCTTGTGCGACTAAGCGTCCTAACTGACGCAGCTCATCCTGATTATGCGCCATAATTAAATATTTATGATCACTATGAAACTGCACTAGATCATTTGCTTTCAGACCCTGTGCGACTAATTGCTGCCAACGATGGTATACATAAATCCGCTGAATAAAATTCTCACGTAGATGCGGATCGCCTAAACGCCCTTCTTCCTCCAAGGGCAAATGCGGATATTGTTGTTTTAAAGCCGCTGCAAATAACCCTATACCTGTTTTTTCCGGTGGACGCTGATAGAGATAGTCCGCATCATAAACTTTGACCCGCTCCATACCACAGCTAGGTGAATCTTTTTTGAGAATATAGCCCGATAATTGCGGCAATTGCGGTTTAATTTGCTCAATCACTTGGCTTATGGCATCCGTATAATCCTTGACCTCCCCTTTGGTGGTTTGCACCCGAATACCTTGCTCATAACGTACCAAATGAATAGGCGGACGCGGCACCCCTAGCCCCGCGCTGAGTTCTGGGCAAAAGGATACAAATTCAAAATACTCGCCCAAAGTCGCTTGAATATAAGCATTTCGCTTATGAGCGCCGTCATAACGCACCAGCTCGCCTAATAAACAACTACTAATCCCGATTTTTATTGGTGTTTGCATATGTTTCACTCTTTACCCACTCAGTACGCTTGTAGAGTATTTACACCATGAATACAAGCACAAAAAGCAAAACGCCCGCTAAAACTCCTTAGAGGGCGTTAAACAGATAAGTAGCAAGCGTAAAACTTATTTTACATGTACTGCTTGCAGCATCACTTGATTTTGATGATGAGCTGGTTTTTGAATGTAAACTACTTTTTTAGCGGCTGGTTTTACTATTACCACTTTTTTAACGATTACTTTTTTCTTAACCACTGGTTTTGGTTTTACTATTACCACTTTTTTCTTAACCACTGGTTTTGGTTTTACCACTACCACTTTTTTAACTTTCTTATGAGGTGCTGCTTTTTTTACAACAATCACTTTCACCGGCTTTACTGGTTTATGTTGACGATGTTGATCTACTACCACAACCTTAGTTTGGGTAGGGACTGCTTGTAGCATCACTTGATTTTGATAACCACCGGCTTGAGCGGTACCCATAATGCCTAAAGTAGATGCTAATAAGGCAGCGATTACAGTTAACTTTTTCATGTTCATTTCCTCTATTAATCAGTTATTTGGTTTAGAGAGTGTTATGTTTAGTAGCGCTCTCTGTTGTGTGTCTTGATGAGGTCTATTATAGAGAAATGATTTTTTTTGTTTGTGCATTAAGTCCGAAATACTTAGTAACTTATGTCACAGACTTAAAGTCTCATTTGCAAGCAGTCAGTACCTCCAACGCCCTCTAAACTCATGAAAATTAAATAGCCCAAAAAGTAAAACGCCCTCTAAGCATACTTAAAAGGCGTTATTCACATCATAGACCTGATTATCTTTGTAGATCAAACGTTTAAACTAATGACTCTACAAACGATAGGGACATGAATTAATAGTGATGATGTCTAATAGGCGCTGCATTAGTAGTAGCGGTTCTATAGACCACACGATCCACTACAGCAGGACGATGTACGGGTCTTTGTTGTACATAAACTACTTTCTTAACGACAGGAGCAGGACGTACATAAACTACTTTTTTAACAACGGGAGCAGGACGTACATAAACCACTTTCTTAACAACAGGTCTTGGTTTTACCACCACAATTTTCACGGTATTAGCCGCTTTACGTTGGTGATGAGCCGCACGTGCCATTTGTTGACGATGATTATTGTGCATACGTTGAACATTACGGGCATGACGTGCATCGACTACTACGACTTTAGCGTGAGCAGGTACAGCTTGCAGAGTTACTTGATTGTAATTACCGGCTTGGGCAGTACCCATCATGCCTAAAGTAGATGCTAATAAGGCAGCGATGGCGGTTAATTTTTTCATGTCTCAGTCCTCTAATTAATGGGGGGATTCGGTTAGTAAGGGGTTGATATTTACCCACCCCTTTATTTGTCTCAACGAAGTCCATTATAGAGAAATGATTTTTTTTGTTTGTGCATTAAGTCTAAAACATTTGGTAACTTATGTCACAGACGCGGTCGCTAATTTAGCAGAAAAGGCCATAAACATAGCACCAACACTGCCAGTAGATACGGCGGATAAGCGTTTACGCCGTTTAAAGGCCTCTGCTAAATAGACCCCTGCATAAATTAAGGTGGCTAAATAAATAAGGCTCATTATCTGCAAAGTAACTGCCAAGATTAAAAATGAAACCATCTTACTATCATAGCTAGGGTCAACAAATTGCACGAAAAAAGATAAAAAGAATAGAATGGCTTTAGGGTTTAGTAAGCTAATCAATAAAGAGCGTTTAAAGGGTGAGCTATTAGTAGCCTCTTCTAAAGGCTGCTCGATTGCTTCGGCTAAATTACGTTTATTCCAATTCTGTATGGCTGAGCGCACTAGTTTAAAACCAATATAAGCTAAATAAAGCGCCCCTACCGATTGAATGGCTTTAAAAATGAGGGGATAAGCCGTTAATACCGAAACCGCACCTAACGCGGTTAAGACCATTAAAATAGCATCGCCGACAAAAATACCTAAAGCCCCTTGCCAGCCCGCTTTAATGCCACGCTGAGCCGCTGTAGCCAATACATAAAGTGAGTTAGGCCCAGGGAGAAGAATAATCGCAATGCAGCCAATGAAATAGGTTGCGTAATTGAGTACACCGAATTGTTCCATGACTATTTTGATACCTAGAGAAGAAACGACATGATGCTTATCAATCCTGAGGTGAATAAATTTGTCAAGTCCCAAGGCAGAGGCATTGCACACTCTGCCTTGAAAGATAGGCTTTGACGATTACTTCACGACACTAGTGTCTGTTATGACAATTTGTGTACCTTGGGTGGCAAGAAACGCTGCCATTTGACGTTGCATCTCGGTGGTGGTTGCGGAGCTAGCGGTAGGACTTAATAAGGAGCTATGTCCGCCTGCAGTAAAGCGCACCGCCGCATCAGACCCACTCTTTGAAGTACTCGCACTACTGAGTCCCATCATCCGAATCAAAGGCTCGGTTCCTGATAAAGGATAGCCGGTAACACTATTAGGGACGACTTGATCGGATGCTGAGGTAGTAGAGCCTACCACTTCATGCAATAACACTGGATGTTGTGACACCGCCGTGGCTGCTAAATTAATAGGGTCAGCCGAGTCGAGCATAAACTGGGTGGCAAACATAAAGCTATCATAGGCAGCGGTTCCCGCTATCACTCCACTGCTGGCTAAACCGGCTCGAATAGCAGGGCCAAAGGTTGCTGAGCCATCTAATAAGCGGGCAATTCCACCACCAGGTACTGACAAGAGCGCGGGCGTAGAGGTTGTTTCTGTTGCTAAATAACCTACCCCTACCATAGAGCCTAATGAAATCCCCGTAAAGCTGACTTTAGTGGTGTCTAACACCACGCCCGTATCACTTTGTAAGCTGCTTAAACTATTGCGTAAGACCAAGATATCGGAGATAGCTTGGCGGATATTATCGCGTGATACTAAAGGCACAGCTAGATTAATAAAGTGCTTGCCTGACTCATCAATCACACCATCCGCACCTGTCGCACCCGTAGTATTATTCACCACATCCAAATCAAAAGTGCGCTCAATACTAGTACGTAAGGCTGCAAATTTCTCATCATCTACATTAATACCATGTAGTGGTAAATCAATCGCAATGGCAGCAAAACCCTGTGAAGCTAAGGTATCAGCAATCGCTAGCACCGTGGCACGATTCGAGGTAATACCGTGTTGATAAATCACCACCGGCCAGCCGGAAGCGGGCATAGTTTTACCCGAAGCGGCAGTAGGTATGGTGAGCATCACCGGAATGGTTTGAGTGCTGGTTGCTACAGGTGCGGTATTATAACGAGTTAAATAGCTGCTACTCGCTCCATGCCAATAGGCTGTCAATGGGGCTGAGCGACTTAAGTAATAGGGTACTTGTAAGGTTCCCATATGTAACTGAGCTTGCCCATAGGTACTTGTCACAGGCGTTACTCTAGTTTGTAGCGCTCTAGCCGTTGCTTGCGTTTTCACTGCTGATAAAACGGGGGTCACGGATTGAGTGGTAAACGACCAGCTTAAAATAATGGAATCTTTGCTCACTCCAGCACTGGCAGCAGCAGTTTCATGCGCATTGATCTGTAAACGTAATGCCTCTTTGGTGCTATCTGTAAAAACGGCGGAGCCTTTTAATACCGCATAGCTGCTACTGGTGGATACTGCTTTACCTACAGAATCTTTGAGTGCATTGGTTACCACCACCAAATAACTAGTACTTTCCTTGAGGGGTTTTAAAGGGACTAAGGCTAAAGTGGTGCCTGTGCTATCTAGAGTGGCTAATAACTCACTACTCGTCAATTCACGAGTCACGCTTGCGACTAGCCCGCTCGACTTAGTCACCTCAAACACACGCACTGACTGTCCTAATACTACCGAGCTGGCTAAAGGAGCCTCATTCAGCGTCGTCGTAAACGGCATAGTGAGACTAAACCCATCTAGAGTATTGAGCATAGTCTTTAGCGCGGCACTACTATCCGTGCTACTAATCGGTAAATTGAGAGTACCATCAGTACTACCACTAAAGAGCAAATCATTGGTAGTCGGAATCACACTATTAGCCGGATCATAAAGCATTCGAGCAGTAGCACTATACTCCACGGTCGTACCATTACCGACTTGATCACCATTATCCGCACCACCGCAGCCGGTAAGACCTATTAATACTAGATAGCTAACTAATGCCAGCCGATGAAAAGCATGCCTATTCATCTCTATACTCCTTAGTGGATATTCTCTATGCCGTTTTAACTATTGTCGCCTAACACCAAAGCCTAATATCTGATTAGGCTTTGCCAATGCACTTATTTATTACTAGAAAGACCAATTGAACTGCGCGCTAATAATATCCACGCTAGAGTCATAACTACCGATTAAGGTATGAGCACGCGTTGCATCTATATTATTTTTATTATTAATCGGGGTATCTTTAACAAAAATATGGGTATAACCCATATCAACACTAAAGTTTTTACGTGGTTTATAATTGGCACCAAAACTTAACCAAGTCCGATTACCATCCGGTGTACGCGGGCTGCGATGCTCAGCATCAGGTACGGGGGTTTCGTCATAGGCAATACCCGCTTTTAATTTCCAGCGATCGTTATATTGATAATTCGTGCCGATAGAATAACGGTTCACATCTTTCCAATTTTGGGGCAAATTAGTAACATCAGAACCACTCGTACGGGTAACTTGTAAGGTTTTAAAGCTACTCCAACGGGTACGGGTAACATCCCCCAATAACTCTAAACGCTGATTAATTTTATGCGCGACGGATAAAGAGAAATGGGCGGGTAAATCAGCCAAAGCTGTGACATCACCCCCTGCTAATAAAGGACTCGCACTTAAAGCGGGTGGAACATTAAATTCCGCTGTGCCCTCTAAATTCTGTTTCATGCGTGAACGGTAACTTGCACCAATACGGGTTTTTTCCGAGGGTTTAAACAACACCCCCACATTATACCCCGCACGGACATTATCTCCCTCCACTTTGACTTTTCCATCAGGTAGGGTGGCACAGACACTCGGCGTAATTCTGGCTGCTAGACAGAGGGAACGTGAATCTACCGCACTTTGTAGCTCCACCTTCATTTGCTGCACACTCACCCCCGCCCCGACACTAAAGCGGTCATTCACTTTATAGGCGAGAGAGGGATTAAAATTAATCGTTTGAATATCGGATTCTAGGGCATGATAACGTCCGACCCAATTCTCATCATATTTCGTTCCCAGACCAAATGGCGCATTCAGACCTACCCCAAAACGCCACTTCTGACCTTTACCTTTAACGAGATAAGCATTAGGAACAACACCGACCTTGCCTCCATCATCATTATCACCTGTAATTTTTGTGCCTAATCCCGGAGGATTGAGTGAGCCATTATTAGTAAATTGAGCTTTAGGCGCGACGACATGACCGGCAATAGAGGCATGCGTACCTGCCGGTAATTCTGTCATGGCGGCGGGGTTATACCAGACAACTGAAGCATCCTCAGCGGCAGCAGCCCCACCCGCATAAGCATTACCAGCGCCTGATCCAGATTGATTGGCAAGGGCAAAACCGGCTGCATGAACGGTGAAACTGAGCGTACTAAGGACGAAGGCAGTACCAAAATGCCATATATGTTTCATTGTTATCTCCTCCTGTTGTAATAAGCCAACACTAACAAAAATTACAATGCTTTGCATTAGCATTTCAACGGCAGCCGATTGACGTAACGTAAACTATAAACTACGCGAAACTAATAAAAACTAGCATCTTGCCCAAACTATGCTTTAGGATAACCCGACCGTTATCAATAGTGGGGGTAACCATCCCTCTAACTGATGCGTCTACATAACTCAATCAATTCCAATTCACAATTAAAGGACAATAAGATGGATGCAGTTAAAATTTTAGGTAGCTTATTAAGCAGTGGGGTACTGTCTAACGGCTCTGGTAGTAATGTACTAGGTAACCTACTCGGTGCTGCTTTGGGTGGAAACCAACAAGCCAATGGTATGATGGGTATGCTAGGCAGCCTATTAGGCGGCAGCAGTCAAGCATCAGGGGGTATGGGTGGCTTACTAGGTAGTCTACTAGGCGGTGGCGCTCAACAACGTCCTGCTCAACAAGGCGGCGGCATGGGTGACTTATTAGGTAGCCTATTAGGCGGTGGCGCTCAACAACGTCCTGCTCAACAAGGCGGCGGCATGGGCGACTTATTAGGCAGTCTATTAGGTGGCGGTGCTGCAACAAAGGGCATGGCTGCCAATGGAACGCCTGACCTTGGTAGTTTACTCGGTGGAGCCATGTCTAAATATTTAGGCTCACAAAATGGTAATCCTCAACTCAATGACCTGACCGATAGCTTCTTACCGCCTCAAGCCGTTAATCAACAAGCGGTACAAGATCAGGCTCTGCTATTAATTCGCACCATGATCAATGCGGCTAAAGCCGATGGTAATATTGATGCTCAAGAACAAGAGCGTATTTTATCCAAAATGGGTTCTTTGACGGCTGATGAAGCGGCCTTTATTCGCAATGAATTCCAAGCACCACTGGACGTAGCCGCGTTTATTCGCAGCATACCAGCGGGCATGGGGCAACAAATCTATACCGTATCTTTAATGGCGATTGATCTTGATACCCAACAAGAAGCGCAATACTTAGCGCAACTGGCACAAGGTCTGCACCTCAATGCTCAACTGTGTAATCAAATCCATGAGCAAGTTGGCGCACCGAAGATTTTCTCTTAATAGCCACAGCATACCGTTAATTAATAGCTAAGGGAGCAATCGCCCCTTAGCTACCTATCTCTCTAAACCATTTCTCCCCACCCTCCCATCTCGGTTATGCTAATTATTTAGCTACTCCGCAGGTATAGTTATGTTTAAAACAATCGCCTTAGCCGCACTACTGAGTGTCAGTGGGTTAATGCTCCATGCAGCACACGCCGATGAGGTGTGGAATACCAACACCGGCAAGATTACTTATGACTCCGAACAAGGCTCTGTTGCCGTTTGGACTTATGGCACTGGGACAGAGGCTGGCGTTATTTATGTCCTAGGTTTAGCCAAAGTTTATACCCATCGCGGGCGCTATGATGGTTATTGGGCGCAAACAACGGCTAAACAAAAATGTGATTCCGAGCGAGTCGGTGTTGACGGGGCGATGACACCGTATTGGGGACGTTTTCAGATTCGCTTTCTTGACAAAAACTTCCCCTCACGCTGGGAAGCGGTATGGAGCTATTGTGACGGCTCAGCTCAGGCCAACAAGATTATAGCCACACCCGCTCAGCCTTAAATAGGACTTAGCTATAAGTAGGTATACCAAAGTCATCGGGTATTTCTGGAGCAGTCTTGGCGGCAGGGATTGCCGCCTTGTAGCGTACAGGGACGTATTCACAGCGGCTGCGGAGGAAATACCTGATGACTTTGGCTCAAGTACTTAACGCCTTTAACATTAAACTTATCCAAACAACTAAAGATGTTATTTCATCCAAAGGCGCTATAATATTTTCCATTAATGTACTGATTATACCATCAGCTATCCCATCCATCGGTATTTTCAGTACTATCCTCTTTTTTTGCTTACACTGGTAGTAGCCCCATGTATCGAGTTAATCCTAATATGAAAGAACAAGAACAATTACATAAAATTCGTAAGGCTGTGATCCCGGTGGCAGGTTTAGGTACTCGCATGTTGCCTGCTACTAAGGCGATACCTAAAGAGATGCTTCCGGTCGTTGATAAACCGCTGATCCAATATATTGTGGCTGAATGTGTAGCAGCGGGAATTAAAGAAATTATTTTAGTCACACATTCGAGTAAAAACTCTATCGAAAATCATTTTGATACCAGTTTTGAACTCGAAACTATGCTAGAAAAGCGGGTTAAGCGCCAACTATTAGAAGAAGTGCGCTCCATTTGCCCTAAAGATGTGACCATTATGCATGTCCGTCAAGGCGTTGCTAAAGGTTTAGGTCATGCAGTGCTCTGTGCTCACCCTTTGATTGGTGATCAGCCCTTTGCAGTAGTGCTACCCGATGTATTGGTTGATGAGGTAGCTTGCAATCTCAAAACCGAAAATCTAGCCCGCATGTTGGCACTCTTTGATGAAACGGGAGCCAGCCAAATCATGGTGGAACCCGTCCCCTTAGAGAGTGTTTCTTCTTATGGTGTGGTGGATATTAATGGTCATTTCTTAGAACCGGGTAGTTCTGCACCCATGCAAGCTGTGGTGGAAAAACCCGCCGCACATCAAGCTCCCTCTAATCTTGCCGTAGTCGGACGTTATGTATTACCGGCTGCGATTTGGGATATGTTACGCCGCACCCCACCCGGTAAAGGGGATGAAATTCAACTGACGGATGCGATTGCGATGTTGATTGAGCACCCTGAATACTCGGTACATGCCTTTCATATGACCGGACGCAGCCATGATTGCGGTGATAAATTAGGCTATATGAAAGCAAATGTTGAATATGCGGCTCGTCATGCTCAACTCGCTCCTGAATTTAAAAGCTTTTTAAAAGAGCTGGTGAAAACCTTTGATTAACAATTGCTAATTACTTGAGCCAAAGTAATCGGGTATTTCTGGAGCAGTCTTGGCGGCAGGGATGCCGCCTTGTAGCGTACAGGGATGTATTCATAGCGGCTGCGGAAGAAATAATCGATTACTTTGGTATACCTACTTAGCACTTGTAGATTTTGGTACTAAGCTAAAAGCCAGTTAGACTGGCTTTTAGTTTATGGGACTAGGCGTTAGGCAAACGTGGCATGGCTAAAAAGGCGCGATGTAATTGATTCGCCCATTCATGACGCACGGAAATGAGGTAGGGATGATCAGCATCTAATTTAAAAGACTGTGCGGTTTTAAATTGATTGGTGCGATAAATCAGCAGCTCAATGGGAGGTCCTACACTCGCATTACTTTTCATGGTCGAATCCATGGAAATCAAGGAGCAAATGGCAGCATCTTCTAAGGAAGTAGCGGCATTAATAAAGCGATCAAGTACCGGTTTACCGTATTTACTTTCTCCAATTTGCAGGTAGGGGGTATCATCAGAGGTGGTTATATAATTCCCTTGCGGATAGATCATATAAAGATTATGGGGACGACCGCTAATTTGCCCACCTAGTACTAAAGTGGCATCTGGCATAAAACCAGTATTCTCGGAATGGCGTCTAATACGATTAACCAAGGTTTCACCGATATAATCGGCGATATCGGCGAGGTAGTTTAAGGTATTGAGGTTGTAAGGCTTGTCCTCCACAATGTCGCGGCGTAATTGTTGTAGAACACCTTGAGTAGTTCCTAAGTTACCCGCGCTCATCAGTACTAGAAACCGATCAGGATTGGTTTCAAAGACGTGCATTTTGCTGTAGGTGCTGACATTATCGATACCCGCATTAGTGCGGGAGTCGGATGTAAAGACTAAACCGTCTGTTAAATAGGTTGCAACGCAATAGGTCATGGATGCTTCTTGAGAGTTTTTGGTGAGATATAAATTATGCGACTCGCCCCTGAAGGTCAATGGTTAGCTGTGGAAACATTCACGCTCTATCATAAATAAGCTATGATTCGCCCCCTGCATGACTAGGTGCGGACTCAACCGATGCGGATTAACGAGGACTATTATTACTATGAAATTTAATCAACGTTTTCGGATGCTGCTAGCAGGAGCGGTATTAGTAGGCACTGTACTACTGTTATTATTTGTATTTTTTGCCACCCAAAGCCTGTTAGATGTATGGGCACGCCTACAAACGCTACCTAGTTGGCTCTTTTATACTTATCTTACTTTAATTCTTGGCGTTATCTTAAGTAGTGCCTGGGTGATGTATAAACTACTTTTCCCCAGCCGTTCCCGTAAAGCAGATAATACCCCCCCTACCGCTGAAAGCCTCACCCAAGAAATTCAGCAAGTCGAAGACTCCGGCATTGATATGACGGCTATTCGTGAGGAGCTTAAAAAATTACAAACACGTAAAGAAGCTGGACAAATTCATATTGCGTTTTATGGTGATGTGAGTACGGGCAAATCCTCGATTATCAAAGCCCTCTTACCAGAGGCGAATGTGGAGATAAACCTCAGAGGTGGCTCCACGCGTGAAGTATCAGAATACCGTTGGACTAGTAGTGCAGGTGATCAGCTCTTACTCACTGACCTCCCCGGACGCAATGAAGCAGAGGGTGAATTAGATCAAGTCGCCTTAGATGAAGCCATTCGGGCGCAAATGGTTGTTTATGTCACGGACTCGGATCTGAGTCGCACCCAATTCAATGATATTCAAACCCTCTATCAATTTAATAAACCCACTATTATTGCGGTTAATAAGAGCGATCTTTATACCGCAGAAGAAAAAATTCAAATTCGTGAACAAATTGAATCGCGTTTTGAAGATAAAGGCCCACAAGTTGTCTTTGTACAATCCGGTGGACAAGAAGAAGTGGTACGGATAAATCCCGATGGACACGAAGAAACCTTCATGCGCCCCCGTAAAGTTAAAATTGAGTCTCTCGCTAAGGCTATTCAGACCATTATTGATGACCGCGAGGAACTACTAGGTGAGTTACGGGATGCGAGTGTTTTCAGTCTAGTCAAACAAAAACTAGATGCCACCAAACGCGCTCATCGTTATGATCAGGGTAAGAAAATTGTCCATACCAGCACTCGGAATGCGGTACTCGGAGCGATGGCAGCGATGGCTCCGGGGACAGATATTGTGATTCAAGGTATTATTGGCACCCGCATGGTTCAAGAACTATGCAAGCTGTATGATAGCCCCGTCAGCCAATTAGACCTCGACGATTTCTTAGACTTCAGCCAGAATCAGGTGAAAAAAACGCTGCCTATCATCCTTGCTGTGATTGGTAATGGTTTAAAGGCCTTTCCGGGGATAGGAACGGTGGCAGGAGGCATGGTACATGCTGTCGCTTATGGTTTGATTTTTGATGCCTTAGGCAATGCGGTTTTACATACTTTAGAGCAGCGGGGAGAACTAAAAGCCGCACCTGCTGCCATTACCTTTAGGGAGATGTTGAGTGGAAATCTGGAAGAACGTACAAAAACATTTGCCAGATTGGTTATCGACCATTACAAATCAGGTTCCAGTGCTAAACAAGAAGAGCAGCGCTGAATCGGTTGAGGTCATAACTGAGCCAAGGATGGCAGAGACACCTGAACCCTCCACCGGCGGCGAACAGCATTTAAAACTCGCCACAGACAGCTTAAGGAAGCTATTTGAGGATAATGTCCCCACGAATGTGCGGGATGCCCTGCAAGAGGATTACGATCAAATCCGCGCTATGCTAGAAAAGCTAGAGCAAGGCCATGTGCATATTGCGGTGTTTGGGCGCGTGAGTGTAGGTAAATCCTCGCTCTTGAATGCGTTATTAGGTAAAAATGTATTTAGCACCAGCGTATTACATGGCGAAACTAAACAAGCCTCCATGAATCAGTGGCCTGAATACTCCGATCATGGTATTTACCTTATCGATACGCCGGGGATTAATGAGGTACAAGGCGAGGAGCGGGAAAGGCTGGCCTATGAAGTTTCGCGCCGTGCGGATTTACTTTTATTCGTCATTGATAGCGATATAACCGAAGTCGAGTTTGAAGCACTCAAACAAGTTGCCCAAGTTCACCGCCCGATTATTTTAGTCGTCAATAAGGCGGATCGTTATACCGAAGCCGAGCGTAAGCAATTACGTGCCATTTTGCGTACTCGCACTCAGGGCATTATTGCGCCCGAAAATATTGTATTTACCGTCTCACAAGTGCGTAATCAAACGATTATTACCGTTGATGATAAAGGTGAAGAGCACGAAAGTGTACGCCAGCGCCCTATTGATATTGCCGCTTTAAAAATGCGTCTCTGGGATATTATTGAAGCTGATGGTAAAACCTTATCCGCTTTAAATGCGTCCCTATTTGCCAGCGATTTAAGCCAAGAAGTTTCCGAGCGGATTTTAACCGTTAAGCGTCAGTTAGGTGCTAAAACGATTCGTTTGTACTGCATTGCCAAAGGGGTTGCCGTTGCGGTGAATCCGATTCCGGTTGCGGATTTGGTTGCGGCGGCTGCCATTGATGCAGCGATGGTTTTACACCTATCTAAGCTCTATGGCTTACCCATGTCGATGAAAGAGTCTAAGGAGCTTATTACCGTCATTATCACCCATCTGACCTTGCTCATGGGGGCTACTTGGGTGGTGAATCTACTCTCCTCGGCGCTGAAAGTTTCTACCTTTGGAGTATCAACTTTGATTACTGCTGCCACACAAGGGGCTTTGGCGTGGTATAGTACCTTAGTCATCGGGCAAGTTGCGGAGCGTTGGTTAGCTAACGGCAAATCATGGGGCGATGCCGGACCTAAGTTAGTGGTGCAACAAATTTTGGATAGTCTTGATCGTGATTCAGTCATGTCTGAGGCACGGGAAGAAATTTTATCGTATATCCGCACTAAAAAAGACAAGGATAAATAATGCCTCAATCTCTACGGCGTTGGTTAGTAATAGCGGTAGTCATCTGTGCCGCTATCTATCAGTATTTTTTCAATCGGGGCTATCAAAGTAGCGTGCCAGCCCCCACCACCTCCGCACAAAGTGTCGCCTTAAGTGCTAAAGACCAAACCAACGCCGTTGCTAAAATTCAACAAGCCTTACGTGAACAAAATACCGAAGCTAAATTTTGGGTCACTTTATCTGGTAAGGTTATTAAATTACTCAAAGATGATCGTGAAGGCTCCATGCATCAACGCTTTCTCATTGAAATAGCGCCTAATATCACTTTATTAATTGCCCATAATATTGATATCGCAAAACGAGTACCTGTTAAACAGAGTGATACCCTCACACTCAGAGGCGAATATGTGTGGAACGATAAAGGCGGTGTGCTCCATTGGACTCATCATGACCCTAAAGGCCGCACGCAAGGCGGCTGGATCGACTATCAAGGACTACGCTATCAGTGACCATCCGCATCTAATAGCCACGCTTTTTCAAACGCTATTAAATAGTCTTTCGTTGAGCTTTTTAAATGCTGACGGACTAAATCACATTCAGCATTATATTTTGCTACATTGATTTGACCGCGCATTAATTGAAAGCGTAAATAAACCAGCCAAGTATTTAACACATCCGTTTCACAGTAATGGCGAATATCCGCTATTTTACCAGCTTGATAAGCATCCCATACTTTAGAGCCATCCATACCCATTTTACCCGGAAATCCCATCATCGTGGCTAACTCATCTAAAGGCGCATTAGCACGTCCAGTATAAAGCGCTAATAAATCCATTAAATCGGTATGGCGTAAATGATAGCGGCTAATATAGTTATTATATTTAAAGCTCGAATCATCCTCACCTAAGTCCCAATAGCGCGGCGCACTGATTTTATGGAGCATGGCGCGATAATGTAACACGGGTAAATCAAAACCCCCTCCATTCCACGACACTAAGGTAGGTGAGTATTTTTCAATGCCATCAAAAAAGCGTTGAATTAGCTCTTTTTCACTGGCCTGCTCATCGCCTAATGACCACACCTTAAACTCATCATTACGCCCACGAAAGGTCACTGAAATCGCGACAATGCGCTGCAAATGATGCGGCAAAAACTCCGATCCAGTTTTTTGAAAGCGTAAATGAAACATTGCTTTAGCAACACCATCAGGGTCTAAATCACCCAATTCATAAATACGCCGCCCGCCTTCAATATCAGGGACTGTTTCAATATCAAATACTAATGTGTTCATTTTTGTCCTTTAAGCCGGAAAAACGCCTGTGGAAATATAGCGATCACCCCGATCACAGATAATGGTGACTATGGTAGCATGCTCCACGGTCTGTGCGAGTCTAAGGGCAGCAGCCACCGCTCCACCGGAGGATACGCCACAAAAAATGCCCTCCTCAGTCGCTAAGCGGCGCATAGTGGTCTCGGCCTCTACTTGGGTGACATCTATCTCTAGATCAATCAGGGCGGGATTAAAAATTTGGGGCAAATATTCCGGCGTCCAACGGCGAATCCCCGGAATCTGATCTTGTTGCGTGGCTGGACGTACCCCAACAATTTGAATTTCAGGGTTTTGCTCTTTGAGATAGCGTCCGGTTCCCATAATGGTTCCCGTCGTACCCATGCTACTGACAAAATGAGTGACCTGTCCTTGCGTATCGCGCCAAATCTCTGGCCCAGTTCCTACATAATGAGCACGAGGATTATCAGGATTGGCAAATTGGTTTAATACTTTACCCTTCCCTTCACGCTCCATTTGCAAAGCTAAATCACGCGCCCCTTCCATGCCGCCTTGCTCTTTACTCACCAAAATCAACTCCGCTCCATAGGCTCGCATAGATGCACGACGCTCGGCACTCATGGTGTCTGGCATAATGAGTAGCATCTTATAGCCTTTCATCGCAGCAACCATGGCTAACGCAATACCGGTATTACCACTAGTCGCCTCAATTAAGGTATCGCCTGCTTTAATATCGCCCCGTAATTCAGCTTGTTGAATCATAGAATAGGCAGGCCGATCTTTGACCGATCCGGCAGGGTTATTGCCCTCTAATTTAACTAATAAAGTATTGCTCGTCTGAGCAGACAGACGTTGTAATTCGACTAAAGGGGTATTACCAATAAAGGATTCCAGCGTTGGATAGCGCATAGTGACTCATCTAACTATTCATCATGATCAGTCACTATACACGCGGAATGAAAGGGCGCAAAGCTCCTCTCTACATGTTCAGTTGTGATGCTTTTGTTGTACTATATACTTAAATTCATATTTAACTATGTATTAGGATACACAATATGCAGACCTTATTGACTACAAAAACGGTTTCCATGACTGAACTACGCGAGCCTGCCAAGATTTTTAGTCAAGCGGGTGATACCCCTATTGCTATTCTAAATCGTAATCAAGTAGTGGGTTATTTCGTACCCATCAGTGCCGTGGAAATCATTCCGGCTCGTCCTGCGGGTTTAGAGGCTGTCAAACAGGCTTTTGCTATTCAGAAACAACGGCTTACCCCTGCATTAGATTATTTGCGGGATAAATAATGACTTACGTTTTATTAAGTGCTGAAGAGATTGAGTACCTACACGAGCAAGTACTGTATGAAGGCGAGTTAGCGGGTTTAGCAGGCGATAAGTCGCTAGTCAGTGCATTAGCACGCGTCGAAAATCGCCTAACTTATGGTTTAATCAACGATGTTTACGAACTAGCAGCGACCTATGCCACCGTATTAGCGGTAGGGCATGTATTCAATGATGGTAATAAGCGCACAGCGTTTACCGCTATGAATATCTGCCTGGTGTTAAATGGGATTGATCCAACGTTTGATGTGATAGAAGCCGCCGATGTGATTATTGAAGTAGCACAAGGTAAGCGAGATGAGCAAGATTTAGCGGCTTGGCTGCGCAGCCACATCATTGGGGCATAGTGACTATTCATCATGATCAGTCACTATACACGCGGAATGAGAGGGCGCAAAGCCTATGCTACGAGCAAGCCTTGAACGCTATTTTGTAGGACTTGAGCCGTTTCTTGCCAATTTTGTTCTAGCATCACGGCATGTCCGGCATTCACCCAATCCAATTGACAACGGTAAGTGCTCGCCGTCCATTGCACAATACCGGTGGGTACTAAGCGATCATGACGCGCCCCCACTACACTTAATGGCGTTTTCATCACCCGCGATACCAAAGGCAAAGCCATATTTAAATCCCACAACAAACGCATTGATTCGCGTTGCGGTGTCGCAAACCAACGCGCTAGGTCTGTCTCTTCCGCTGGGTGATAAAACAAAATATCACGGGCAAAACTGGTATCCGCCATTTCAGGAAAGCTATACACCTTCGCCATTTGCATAGCGAGTAGTGGATTCGTCAAGGTACTCGAAATCGACAATGGCATCATGCCTTGCGGGGGCAAGCTACACATTAATACCGCAGCAGGCGCTTGATACTCGGATAAATAGCGCTGCACCACCATTCCACCCATGGAATGCCCGACTAATATCGGCTCGCGTCCGGTGGATTGTTGAATACGTAACACCGTTTGGCGTACATCTGCCACAAAATCATGCAGAGCCAATTGATCTAAGGGCTTACCCGCTGGTGAGTTACCATGCCCACGTAAACTGACTGCAAAAGGATGAAAACCTCGTTTAGCAAACCAAGGCATAAAATACTCATCCCAAATCCAAGCACCACTTAAAATGCCGTGGACAAATAAAATAGGCACAGCCGAATCGGACGCTGCTGCAGAGCGCTCTAAAACTTCTAATGACATGAAAAATCCTTTTGACCGAAAGCGTAGTGAACATACTACGCTTTGGCTAGTGACGTGAAGCTAATTCATGGGCATATCATTGCCCTCTATTACTGATTATTCTCAATGACGATTACGATTCATCTCGAACTCCTGATACTTCTGCGCTACATGGGCATCAGAATAGTCACCATCCACCGTATTCTGAACACTGCGTCCATCCAACCCTTGAATACTATCAATAGAACCACCCCACCACTCTCGATTACGCAATACACCGATGAAAGGGCTTAAGTAACAATCCAAATGTCCTTTACCCGGAGCAGATATTTCAGCACTCAATGCGGTCAGATAATCTACTTTATGTGTGCGTTGCCACTCAATGCAAAAGCCTGCTCGATGGCAAAGCTCACTGTGGATGATCAGCATAGTACGACCATTCCCATCAAGAAATGGGTGCCCATAAGCAAACCACCCCATTACCTCACCCAAACGATGACGTAGAGCCTTTTTATTTTGTCCTATACGTAGCCCCTCCTCCACAGCACGTCGAACATCAAAGGGGTGGCAAAACATTATATTAGCCTTAGATACAGCACTGTTGGGTGCTGTTGCTGCACGATCCTGACCAGCCCAAGGGTAGAGTTCTAAGAACAAAATACGATGAACAGCGAGAAAATCTTCATAAACGAGCGTTTTACGCTTTGCCACATAAGCCAAGGCCTCATCTAACCCAGCACGAAACATTGTGTGCTCAAGCTCACGTACAATATCTGGATCTTTTTCTTTAAATCGATTACGCAAGTAACCCGCTTGGTCAAAATCCTTAAATGGGTCGAACACTCTGTTGCCGCTCCCTCAAGTAATTAACCGCTAATATCGCAACATCTTGCTTCGAGAGTTTTCCAGCTCGTTTCAATGCAATAAGAAGATCTTCAATACCATCCGATTTCACCTCATCCCCAGCCAAACGTGTGACCGTATCAGCCCACTGATCCATTGGGTTATCGGTGTAAATAATTTGATGCTGATAAGCAAGATCTTGTATATAGCGAGCCACCCCCTTGGTCGGGATTGTTTGCTGTAGAGATAAAGCGTTATTTTTAGGTTTGCGCCGCTGGCTGCGTACCCACACTATCCTTCCATCAATCATCAGCTTGCGTGAAATTCGGGGCGTTTCCGTCTCAATGACAATCTCGTCTGTACTTCCAGAACTAAAAGGGGTGGGCTTTTCATGTAATACAAGCCCCCATTTCTTAGTAACCTCACGGATAATCGTCTCCAGACTTGCTTGAGGTCTTACCTGCCCATTTCCTGCCACTTGCTTTGCCTTCGCATAAACTCCTGAGGCCAACCGCAGAAGCTCGCCTTTCTTTAATAGGGCATTCAACACATGTGTTACCTGTGTCTGGCTTCCTAAAGCAGCAATATCTGAGCGAAATATCACAGTCCCTGAACGACGTTTGATCGACTGGCGCATGCGAGCTTCAAGTTTCATGACAAGTACCTCTTCATACCTATACTACTATTTTAATAGATATTCTTATAAAATTCAATTTTTACTTTAATTACATATAGTTATGCCATGGTTTTCAATCAAAAAACCGGCATCACTTGTAATAAAAAAACGCCCTATAATCGGAGTACTTATAAACATTTCAAACACAAAAATAGATAAGCCCACGCTTCCATGGGCTTATCTGTTAACTTCTGCTAGTCAGTCACTACTAATCTATGATCACTCCCACTCAATCGTAGCCGGTGGTTTACCAGAGATATCATACACCACACGCGATACCCCTTTGAGTTCATTGATAATGCGGCGCGATACCACATCCAAAAACTCATAGGGTAAATAGGCCCAACGGGCGGTCATAAAATCAATCGTTTCCACCGCACGTAGTGCGATCACATGATCATAACGCCGCCCGTCTCCGGTCACTCCGACCGACTTCACCGGCAGAAATACCGCAAAGGCTTGCGCCGTTTTGTCATATAAATCGTGTTTACGTAACTCTTCAATGAAAATATGATCAGCTAGGCGCAATACATCGGCATACTCTTTTTTCACCTCACCTAAAATCCGCACCCCTAAACCAGGGCCGGGGAAAGGATGGCGATAAACCATCGCTGGCGGTAAACCTAGTGCCACCCCCATGACGCGAACTTCGTCTTTGAATAGCTCGCGTAAGGGTTCTACTAAGCCTAGTTTCATATGTTCAGGTAAGCCACCCACATTGTGATGCGATTTAATCACATGCGCTTTGCCGGTTTTACTGCCTGCCGATTCAATCACATCGGGATAAATCGTACCTTGAGCTAGCCATCTAGCATTGCTGAGTTTTTGGGATTCTTCGTCAAAAATTTCAACGAAGACTCGACCAATAATTTTACGTTTCGCTTCAGGATCGGATACGCCTTTTAATTCGGTCAGAAAGCGCTCTTCCGCATTGACACGAATCACTTTGACACCCATATGCTCGGCGAAGGTATTCATTACTTGATCACCTTCTTGATAGCGTAAGAGTCCAGTATCAACAAAGACACAGGTAAGCTGATCACCAATCGCTTTGTGCAGTAAAGCGGCTACAACCGAGGAGTCCACCCCGCCAGATAAGCCTAGAATCACCTCATCCGAGCCAACCTGAGCACGTACTCGCTCAATGCTGTCTTCAATAATATTGCTCGTCGTCCATAAGCCTGCACAGCCAGAAATATCCCGTACAAAACGCTCTAAAATCGCTTTACCCTGTTTGGTATGGGTGACTTCTGGGTGAAATTGCAACGCATAGAGTTGACGAGACTCATCTGCCATCGCCGCAATCGGGGCACTATCGGTACTCGCCATGAGCTTAAAGCCTGCTGGCATTTCCGTCACTTTATCCCCGTGTGACATCCATACGTCCAACATGCCATGCCCTTCGGCAGTGGTCGAGTCAGCAATATGATTGAGTAATCGGGTATGTCCTCGCGCTCGTACCGATGCATAGCCAAACTCGCTATGATCAGAGCCTTCAACCTTACCCCCTAATTGCACCGCCATCGTTTGCATGCCGTAGCAAATACCCAGTACTGGCAAACCTAAAGTAAATACATTAGGCGGGGCAAAGGGTGCATTAGTTTGTGTGACCGACTCAGGACTACCGGAGAGAATAATCCCTTTCGCCCCAAACTCAATCACGTCTTGTTCGGTAATATCCCAAGGTAGAATTTCACAATAAACGCCTATTTCACGCACCCGTCGTGCGATCAGCTGAGTGTATTGTGAACCAAAATCTAAGATGAGAATTCGGTCAGAATGAATATCGTGGTTCATAGTTACACTCGATAGTTAGGAGCTTCTTTAGTAATAGTGACATCATGGACATGAGACTCACGCATGCCTGCCGAGGTAATCCGTACAAAAGAAGGCTTAGTACGCATCTCGTCTAAATTGGCACAGCCTACATACCCCATGCTCGCCCGCACGCCACCCATTAATTGATGAATAATAGGCATCAGAGCGCCTTTATAAGGCACACGTCCCTCAATACCTTCGGGTACGAGTTTATCCACGGCATTTTCAGATTCTTGGAAATAGCGATCACTCGAACCTTTCGCCATAGCACCTAGTGAACCCATCCCGCGATAGGCTTTATAAGAGCGACCTTGGAAAATTTCAATTTCACCCGGTGCTTCATCTGTTCCCGCAAAGAGGCCGCCTAACATGACGCAATCGGCACCAGAGGCTAGCGCTTTAGCCACATCGCCCGAATAGCGAATGCCACCATCGGCAATCATAGGGACGCCTGTACCTTGTAAGGCACTAGATACATTCATAATAGCGCTAATTTGTGGCACCCCCACACCGGCTACAATCCGGGTGGTACAAATAGACCCAGGGCCAATACCGACCTTAACCCCGTCGGCTCCGGCTTTCACTAAATCAAGTGCAGCTGCTCCGGTTGCAATATTGCCACCAATGACCTGTACATGAGGGAAGTTCTTTTTCACCCAAGTCACTCGATCCAGCACACCTTGTGAATGACCATGCGCCGTATCTACAACGATCACATCCACACCAGCCTCGACCAAAGCCAGCACACGTTCCTCAGTGCCATGTCCCACACCGACCGCTGCACCGACTCGTAAACTACCAAAGGCATCTTTACTCGCATGGGGGTAGTCGGTGGATTTTTGAATATCTTTGACTGTGATTAGGCCGCGTAATTGGAATTTATCATTCACCACCAGTACTTTTTCAATCCGGTGCTTATGTAATAAATGTTCAATTTCATCACGCCCTGCCCCTTCGGTTACTGTTACCAGACGCTCTTGTGGGGTCATAATGGTACTAACAGGTTCATCTAAACGGGTTTCAAAACGCAAATCGCGTCCGGTCACGATCCCTACTAATTTTTCGCCGAGTACGACCGGTACACCGGAAATATTTTTCGCGCGGGTTAATTCCATCACATCACGGATGGTGGTGTCGGGTGTCACAGTAATGGGGTCTTTAATAATACCGCTTTCGTATTTTTTAACAGCACGCACTTGGCGGGCTTGTTGTTGGGCACTCATATTTTTATGAATTACCCCCAGCCCCCCCTCTTGAGCGAGCGCTATGGCTAGACGGTATTCGGTGACCGTATCCATCGCGGCTGAAACCAAGGGAATATTAAGACGAATGTTACGGGTTAATTGGCAACTCAGATCCGTATTGGCAGGCAGGACGGTCGAGTGAGCGGGGACGAGGAGCACATCGTCAAAAGTAAGGGCTTCCTGAAGGATACGCATACTATTTTCCAGACCTATTAAAAGTAGGCGGCTAATTATAGGGTTTGTGCGATAAGTGGTAAATGGGTAATTAGCTAAGACACTAATACAACTTAACTAGCCCTTTAGATGTTGGCCTGTTTCCAGCTCATCTAGCGTAATATGTAAACCCGTTGCTTGAAAATTCTCATAGGAACGCATCGCTTGCGCTTCGTACTCTAACCGCGCTTGCTCTTGAGCGACATAATTATCAACAGCCTCTAATACCAAACTATGTAAAGAGCGTTGTTTATGTTTAGCCAACTGTGCTAAAGCCTCTTTACGAGCGCCTAATTTAATGAAAGTAGTACCCGATGAGCCTGTATGTGTATTCTTCTCTACCATGATGAATCTCTTAATCAGTGTTACCTAGTGCCACCTCTTAGGATAAGCTTATTTTTAGAGAGAGGAAATTTAACTATATGTTACTAACTAATTTTGCACTCTTACTCATCGGCTACTCCCTATTTAGTGCTTTATTACTCAGCATTACTCGTCTACGGACTCAGTTAGGGCGGCTGCAAGCCTTATTAGGTCTGCTATTACTAGGGTTATTAAGTATCCTACAACTCAGCCATTTTGCTTTCTTACAGTTTCAATCGCCCTTCATTCATAGCCTAGGCTACAGTTGTACTTTATTTGCCATTGCTCCTACTTTTTATCTATTCAACAAGCCCTTTCTCTATGGCACGCCCCACTATAGACCATCGCAACTATTACATTATTTACCTGTTTTACTAGGCTTTATGCTGAGGCCTCACCAAGCACTACTATGGGCTTTTTTAATCGGAGCGGGGTATTTAATCTGGCTCGCTACGAGTGTGTATGCGCTTCGTGCCCAACGTAATCGCTTTAAAGGGGAGCTATTGATACTCAGTGCGGTATTTATCATCGCCTTAGCGGTATCAGGCTTGGTATTACTCCTACCGTGGTTAACGGAGCAAGTGTTTTTCAGCCTCTATGCGACTGCCATTGGATTAGCCTTTTTATTGACTAATTTTGTGTTAAACCTCGCCCCCGAATTACCCGAACAAGTCACCGAAGCAGCGCAAGAAACCTATGCAGTCTCCACCCTCACCCAAGTGGATTGCCCGCAAGTATTAGAGCGCTTAACCACCCTGATGCAGCAACAACGCTTCACCGATCCTGAGCTAGACCTTGCTACCCTCGCCCATGAATTAGGTATCACCAGCCATCAACTGTCTGAACTGATTAATACCCAACTTGGCAAAGGCTTTGCACGTTATATGCGTGAATGGCGAGTAGAGGCGGCTAAGACGCAATTGATTAACGAACCAAAGGCTTCGGTGCTCTCGATTGGTTTAAGTGTAGGCTTTAATTCGCAGTCTAATTTCTATTCAGCGTTTCGGGAAATTACCGGCATGACACCGAGCGCTTTTCGTAAGCTAATGCTCAAGACTAGCACTGGCTAGACCACTATTATTTATTTTTTCGTACTAGATTATAAATAACAATAGCAACCGATAAAGCAGGCACCCAAACTACAGAAAACAATACAAAATCAACAATAGATGGATCTGAAATTTTGAATACACTCATTATAGCCATAGTCACTATTGCCAACACTATTGAGGGAACAATCAATATCTTGGGTGTAATGTTATAGTGAGCTGGCAAAATTTTGGTTGCCAAGTTGCTAATTGCTACACATGGCAGTAATAAAATCACTACTGGAATTATAACTCTTACTAAGATAACAATTATGATGAGGGGGATGCCTAGCAGGATGTCTTCCATCGTTAAGCCTTAAAATACAAACAGTACCTCCCACTTTAACAGACCCTATACAACCTGAGTTCGACATAAGAAAATCTGTTAATTCATTGATTACAATGCAATAAGTGCAGAGCTACTAAGATTTAACGAGGGTTTTCGGGGTTGATAGGTATAAGCAATCAATCCCGCGACCACATCTGCCATATAATTCGTCAAAGAACGATGACGAGAATGCTCGACTTGAGATTGATTTTTTAGTTGATCATTGATGGTCTCAATAATCGCCCGCTTACGCAGTAATAGCTGATCCCATAGGCTTCTCACAACGGGTTTC
>NZ_KB904748.1 GCF_000380185.1 Thiofilum flexile DSM 14609 | reverse complement strand
ATCACCTTGAGGAATCCCCCGTCTGGCCTGATGTTTCATAGTGATCAAGGCTCGCAATACACCAGCCAACGCTTTGGTAACTTATTGAAACAGCATGGTATACAAGCCTCGATGAGTGGAGTGGGTGCCTGCTGGGATAATGCCGTGGTGGAGCGTTTTTTTGGTAGTTTGAAGAACGAATGGTTATTAAAGGTCAACCACCTGACCCGACAAGCCATGAAAGAGGATGTGGAGGCGTATATTCGTTATTACAACCATGAGCGTTTACATACGGCTAATGGTAATCAAACGCCGGTGGAGTTTGAGTTGTCTCAATTAAATCTGTCAGGGATTGCTTGACCAGAACAGATATGCTGAAAAGCAGGGGACTGGCACTAAATCTATCAAAGACAACAATCTTGAATACGGAAGACGCCGAGAAGAATTTCTTGATCTCAAAGAATATAGAGCTTGACCTCTTCGCAGATATTGAGCCTGAGCATGAGCTTAGGAAGGAGATCGAAGAATTTCTTGAGCAACAATTCAAGGAGCACTTTAAGAACAAAATGCCTAAGTATTGGGACAAGGTCACAAAAAGATATATCACAGCTTTCAGTCGATTGAAAAGCCTAAAAATTCTGCAAGACTTGCCTTCAATTTACCGCGACCACTCTGGTCTACGTCCAAATCTGCTATTCTATCTTGCAAACCTTGGCTACTCAGAAACAAGCAGTAAAACAATTCTAATAATACTCAATGAATTAAGAGTCTTTGATGATCTTTCCATTGTGCAAGTCGTTCATCTGCTAACAAACTGGGAGATTCCGAGGACATCAAATGCAATGAAGTTTCTAGAAGATGCAGAGAAAGCAATAAAAAACCTTACAACCGTTCAGAAAAAACCCTCAGGATTCTATGCATTACTCTGGTTCAAAGCAAAATACTCCTCACAGGAGTATCTTCTTCACTTTATCAAAAAGTACGACAACTTATGGAAAGCTGATGCTTTCTTGAGAAGACAAGCAACAGCTATCCTTTCCAGACTCCTTTCGATGAACAGTGAAGTACCTCATACATTGCTTACCGAACAAATTGCATCAGGAGCCGTAGGAACAGTGTCGGTAGCCAATCAAATTGCTTTCTTCGAATTAGCTGATAAACTTGAACCAAGGATGGACATGTACCTATTTCCGACAAAAAAGCAACGTATCTATCCACTTGGAAAATTTTTGGTTCTTTGTTCCGCTCTGAACTCGGAAAAGATTCGACAAAGCAACTCGGTGGCAAAAAAGATTAGTGAACACATTCATGATCCATATTATCGACACTGGATTGTCGAGCAGTATGGAATAAAACTGTAGAGTAAACAGGAACCTTTATAGCTATGACCAGCCCACAATCTACCCCCACCGGACACCAGCCATGCGACATCGCACTAAAATTCTTCGAGCATCTCAATGCTGGTAGCTTTGAGCAGGCTATGGCTCTGCTGGCACCGGATGTTGTCTATGAAATAGTAGCACCCGCTCCTTATGGTGGAACGATGAACCGCGACGGACTTCTGGCCTTCTTTGCTAAATATTTAGTCCCAAACCTCATCGGCTCCATGCACACCGAAGTGCTAGGGATTACCGCTGAAGGTGAGCGTGTCGCGCTCGAAACGACGATCCACGCCCCCGGCAAAAATGGACGCGACTATAATAATCGCTTTCATGTTCTGCTCGTCATCCGCGATCAGATGATCGTTGAAGTGCGCGAGTATATGGACTCTGCTAGATTCATAGATTTCGTGACTTCTAAATAGTCTCCAAGTCTAGAGTCTTATCGTCTACACATCGCAGAGTAGTAGTTATCAACACTCAATTCAGCCGTGAGAGTAGCAATTTGGTAGCTTTTGAGGTGGAAGCTGCCCGATTGCTGAATTGTGTGAGTTCTTTGCAAAGTAGAGGCAGACACTCACCTCGATCAATGCCCCTTTACCTCCATATCTCCCATCAACAACCGCTCCAGCAACATCCCCACTCCAAGCCCGACCAATAGCGCCGGAATCTGCAAATTTTCCACCAACAGCACCATGAGCATCAATAATATTATTGGCTTGCGTAGGCTGATATAGGTAGCACTCGTCATAGCCGCCAACATCGCTGCATCGACATTACCCGGAATAATTTGCACCATCGCCGCCCCCAATGCCCCACCGACAAAGAACAACGGAAAAATCACCCCACCCAACCAGCCACCTGTAGCACTGAGCAGAGTCAACATGAGCTTGAGCACAGCAATCAGCAGCAAAATCCATAATCCGATTTCATGCGTTTGTAGATATTCGAGTTCATAATAGCCCGCCCCACGTAGGAAGGGATGAATAGCAAACACCATCCCCATCAATACCCCCGTGAAGACGCCTCGATACAAAGGAGAATGCATAAACTGCTCTGAGTCTTGCATCACTCGGTGTCCTAAACGCACAAACAATACGGTCAAAAAGCCCGCCACTAAAGCCGCTGCCAAGGGTGCCCATAGATTCAGTGACTGCTCAGCCGTCATAAGATGGATGCGATGCAGACTACCCTCAGGATTGAGTAACTTCATACTCACATAAAACCCAACAATCGCACAGATAATCGTCAATACACGGGCAAAGATATGAATTTTCGGTGCCTCAGCCATCTCAGGCTCCAACGCTGCGGCTGGAGCTGAATAGGCTCCGCCCATAGTTGCCTCTTGCCCTAGGCGTTCGATATAGGCGGACTCACGTTGGCTGGCATGCAGATAATGGCCTATGACCCAAGCCATTTCAGCCCCCGCTGCTATGAGTGCGGCTTCTGGTCCAATTGAGGCCCCTAATCCCACCGCCAAGATACCAATCAGAATCACTATCCCCAGTCTAAGCGGATCACTACCCTGCCCCGACTGTGTTTGTTTTAGCTGTGCTAATTTTTGTTGTAGCAAGCCAATAATCAGCCCCCCTATGGCAAACACAGCAAAAATCACGAAGGGATTCTGTTGATACTGCTGCTGCCAGATCAGATGAGATAGTTTCTCCATCACCACCAAGGTGAGTGCCAGAATAAAACCACCCAAAATTCCCATGAGTATGGGTAGCCAAAGGTGGGTACGGCGTTGCTGGGGTGAATCAAACAGTGCGATCATAGGCTCAATCAGGCGCATAGTATAAACTCATCTGGGGTTAGTGGGGTGGGGTAAACCTGCTGTGACTAGTATAGGGACTTTACAAAAATTGCGCATCCCTACCTTAACAAACCATCAGGACGCTCTGCTGCCTGCCAGACCCAAGATTGACAGCGGTTAAAACTCATAAAATCCGTCAAAGCCTGCTCTAGCTGCTGCCCAAAAGCAGCATAGGACTCTGAATCAGCCTTCAGGTGCGGCTCAGGCACAAACTGCAATACCTTTAGGATAGACTCACGGCGCTCTGCTTTGCAGTCTATGCGGGCAACAAAGCACCCCTTCCATAACACAGGCAGGCTGAAATAGCCAAAGCGACGCTTAGCAGCCGGAAGATAGCATTCAATCTGATAGTCAAAACCAAACAAAGCCTGCATCCGGCGACGCTGGATGAGCAGGTTATCAAACGGCGATAAAATACTGATTGTACTGAGAGCCAGCGGAGCCTCCAGTAGCTCTAGCGTTCGGGGCAGGGTTAACCAAGAATGCCCCTCCACCTGTACCGTCACCAGTGTACCCTCTTCCAGCATATCCTGAGCCGCTTGTTGTAACAGCGGACCAACCTGTTTACGTAGATAACCTGCTTCAGCGACTTGCCCCAATCCATTAGCTTCCAGAAAGCGCGTGAGCAGAAAATGGGCTTGCTCCTGTGGTGTGGGCATGCGTGTATCAACCTCTGGTGGTAGCACCCGTTCGGAGAGATCAAACACCTTTTGAAACCCTTGACGGCGTGTCACCATGAGGTCGCCCTGATGAAACAGATACTCCAGCGCACGTTTAGCGGGTTTGCTATGCCAATCCCCTGGTTTAGCCGTATTACTACCCTCAAAATCACGCGCCTGCAATGGCTCCTCTTGCCGAATACGCTCTAGTACTTCGTGCATTAGTTGCGTATCACGAGCATACCAGTGATCCAGTTCACCACTGGCAATAGCCGCCTTACGCGGCAAGGTGAAACGAAAGTCGCGCATCGGTAAGTACGCAGCAGCATGCGCCCAGTATTCAAACACCTGCCGCTCGGCTAATAGGGTATCAAGCTGCTCTGGGGCATAGCCTGGATTACGGCTCCAGAGGGTATGGTGATGAGCACGCTCTACCACCGAAATAGTATCAATCTGCACATACCCCAGATGCTCGATCAGATTTAGAGTAGTTGCCAATGCTTGCGCCGGTTTGCTAGCGGGTAGCCGCTGACAGTGCAGAACTAATATGCGAGCCTGATCTGGACTTAGGGTTATCATGATCTGCTACCTGTTATAGCGGCAAACGGGCTGCTCAGTCGCCTGTTATGGGTAAAGGTGGTTATCAGGGGTAGATACATGAGGGTTAGTATTTTGGTTGCAAAAGAGACTTACTCTAGCTTGAAGCTATGTCTTAGGTAAAGCTGCCATAAGCCATCTATCACCTGCACAACACCCTCCGGCAAGTCTAGCCGCACTCTAAACAGAGGATAAAGTAAAATAAATCAACCCTATTCTTGATATATACCCCGATTTTTGAGAGTCAGATCGATGCCAATACAATACACCACCACTCTCCCAACGACTCAGACCACCCTTGGTTCTCAAACTAGTACTGCGACACCTGCTGCTAGTGCATCCACTTGGAACCTCAACCAAAATCAGATTTTCAGCCAGAATCAACAACAAATGCTATTAAATCTGATTTTACAATTGCTAATCCAACTTGCCCAACAAAGTAATAACCAAAATCAGCTCACCAATAATACCGGAACTACCACCCCGGCACCGAGCACAACTACCCCCGCTACGAATACCCCAACACAGCAAAATACCGCCACCCCGAATAATAATCAGAAAGTCATTGATGTATTCCTATTAGGTGGGCAATCCAATGCCGCCGCCTTAGGTGCGAAGCGCTTAGAAAATGCGTTGGAAAAGAGCCTAGGGGCCGATACGGCTACCCATCAGACCAATGTCTTTTCCTATGCAGTAGGCTCGACCAACCTCTATAGCCAATGGAAAGCGGATGGCACAGCTGACCCTAAAAAAGACGGCGGGATGTATCAAAACTTTCAACGCCAACTGGATACTTACATGGCTAAGCTGCACAAAGATAATCCCGATGCTCAGATTAATATCAAAGGTATGTTCTGGCACCAAGGTGAATCCGATGCACTGGCTAATCGCGGCACAGCTAAGTATGAAGAAGATTTGACCCGCTTTATTCAGGATGTTCGTGTCACTACAGGGGTGGAAAATCTGCCCTTTATGGTGGGACGCTTAACGGATATTCGTAACTGGGCACCCATCCGGCAAGCACAAGATCAGGTTGGAGCCAAAGATCCCAATGCAGTATCCGTGAACCTCGATGCCTTAAAACCAATGGCTAATGGCGTTCATTTCACTCCAAAGGGTTATGACACCATGGCGCAACTGTTTGCCGATGCCTATAAAGCAGGTTTTAGCACCTAAACCCTCTAGCTATTAGGCTGTTAGCCCGCGATGTCCTAGCAGCCATCCTCCAAACGACAACAAAGAATTAAGCCTATGGATTACCTTAATACTAGCAGCCCATTAACTAGCACGACTTATCGCCCCTTAACGAATACTACCCAACCGAGTACAACCACTTGGAATGGGACGCAAAGTCAGGTATTTAGCCAAAGCCAACAACAGCTTTTGCTAAATTTAATCCTCCAACTACTAATCCAGTTAGCTCAACAACACAACAATAGCCAACCAGCCACTAATACGACCAATACAACGGGAACGCCAGCACCGACTCCTGCGCCAACAGGACAAACCAATACCCCCGCCAATGGACAAAAAGTAATTGATGTCTATTTATTGGGCGGACAATCTAATGCGGCAGCACTAGGTGCTAAACGTTTGGAAGGGGCGCTGGAAAATACCTTAGGTGCAGATACCGCTCTACATGAAACCAATGTGTTTTCCTATGCAGCCGGTGGTACTCATCTTTACCAACAATGGAAAGGCGATGGTACGGCAGACGCTAGTAAAGATGGTTTAGTATATAAACAGTTCCAAACCCAACTAGATAAATATCTCACCAAACTACGCAAAGACAACCCCGATGCTCAGATCAATATTAAGGGTATGTTCTGGCATCAAGGCGAGGCCGATGCGCGCGATAAAAAAGGGGCGGAGTATGAAACCAACCTAACGCGCTTTATTCAGGACATACGCGCCACCACTCATGTAGATAACCTTCCCTTTATGATTGGTCGCCTCAATGAGGTCAATGTAGCAGGCCGTGATCATGTGCCTATCCAAAAAGCCCAAGATGCGGTCGGTGCTAAAGATCCTAATGCCGTTTCAGTGAATCTGGAAACCTTAAAACCGCTGGCAAGTGGAGTGCATTTCACCCAAAAGGGTTACGACACTATGGCTCAACTCTTTGCTGAAGCCTACAAAACTAACTTTAGTCGTTAAGCCAGCCTATTTTAGCGACACCCCATAGACAGGTGTCGCTATGTGCGCCAATGCTAGGCCCTTATATCGATTAGGCTCCACAACATTTTTTATACTTCAGTCCACTGCCACAAGGACAAGGATCATTACGCCCTACTTTATTCGGGTTAACAATCGGGGGGAGTTTAGGTGCATGAGCCAATGCCCAATCGCGAATTTGTAATACGGTTGGTTCAATCTGAGCCGCCCAATTTTGTATCTCGTCATCACTCATGTCCTCCACTTTGGCATAACCTTGTGGAGTACCAAAAATAGCAATGGGTGTTAGCATTTTTTGCATTTCAGGTGCTTCAATCAGTGGTGGCTGACCTAGGACAATCCCGCGCATAAAACCATCACACCAGCTTTGTACATTAAGTATTTGTGTCCCGTCCTCATCCACACTGCTCATAAAGGACGCCTGAAACTTCTTGGTCTCTTTGAGATGTTGATAGGTCTGATTGAATAATTTCATGATGAGTTCAATGAAAATAGTCAATTCGGCTTGGCTAGGAAATTCGGGCATATATTCTTCCCCACCCCAAATCGCCGCTAACCACTCGGTGGGCATAATCATTTTGGGCGCACAAGCCACCGCCGCAAATAAGCCATCTAAACCGGCAACCTCTTGAATAGAATACTCATGCCCATAGTAGTCTAAATGTTGTTGGAGACGGTCAAAGACATCATCATTGCTAATATCATCCGGTACAGGTTCTTGAGAAGGTGGTTCGATCCCCTCCTCGTCGGGCAGTAATGAGCTATAAAGACGCGGATTAGTCCGTTCTGTTTTTAAGCCTAACTCAATTTCAACATCTTCAAAATCACCGACAATAGCCTCTACTACCTTGCCCTCAGCGTAGGCTTTATTAATCACAACCAAAGACTCAAGCGCTTTAAGTTCCACTAATGCGGATACAATAAAAGCATTCAATTCTGCCGTATCAGCGCCTTGTTGTGCTAATAACTCCGTGAGCTGATCGACAATCGTTTGTCGCAGGTTAGGGTTTTCAGTGCCTATAGCAGGGAGTATCTCTGTTGCCCAACTGCGCAGAAACTCATCCCGCCCCTCGTCCCGAATATAGGCAAAAGTCGGGGCTAATGCTCGCTCTCCTGCCGCTGCAATCACACCGGGTAGTTCATCCATAGCCCAATCATTATCCTGATAGAACTCGAATACCGCTAATAGCTCGCTAATATCAATCGGTGTACCCAATGATTTTAAGGCTCGCCACGCATACAGCGGGACAAACCAAGTAGACTCCTGAGCATAGAACTCCTCACCCTGTGATATTATGTCTAAGAGTAGTGGTGCATCCGCTGACGTAAGCCGTAAGGTAGAAAAATTAGTGTTACGCTGAGCAGGGTCAAGATCTGGTTGACCGAAACGACTCAAGGCATTAATTAGTGTTTGTTTGTCCATGCGTGATACAGATTTTAGCCAAAATTAAAATGCTGAGCATAATACCGTGCCTATAGCTCGTCTACCTTAACCTTGTAACACGAATTCAATTAAATCAGCAAAATCGGCAAAATCGGCAAAACTTGACTGCAACGCGTCCCTTTCTTCAATACAGAGGTTAAGTCATCGCACTAAACCTCTGCATTGAGCATACAGGATGAGTGCTAGACTAGGCAGATAAATGCGTGTCGGAGGGTTGGGCTTTTTTATTTTTAGCTTTATCCTTAGATTTCTTTTTATTTTTATCCTTAGCTTTTTTTCCCTTCTTAGCTTTGTCCTTAGACTTCTTCTTATCCTTAGCCTTTTTTCCCTTCTTAGCTTTTTTGTCTTTATCCTTTGCTTTTTCTTTAACTTTCTTAGCAATCAGCTCTGCCATCTCGATACCATCTTGTATCTCAAGCACTGCAATCGTCTCGCTAATCACCGTTGCTAATACAGGCTCAGACTCAACGACTTCGGGAATGACTACTTTAGGTTTAACTGTGCGCGGTTTTTTGGGCGTGGCGGTGGCGGCTCTAACTCTAGGTTTAGCAGGCGCTGGCGCAGCTTGGGCGTCTGGATCTGTGGGGGCTACTGATTCTGTAGCCTCCTCTGCTGGCAAAGTGGTGACTGGTGCAACCCCATCCACGGCCTCTGTTGCGGGTGACTCCGTATTAGCGGTTGCATCAGTAGGCTTGGTTTTAGGAGCCGCTTTCGCTCTAGGCTTAGTCACTCTCGTGGTTGTATTTTCAGCACCACTTAGCAACCGTTTAGCATCCGCAATCATCATCTCTGCCGTGCTCGCACCAATCCCCGGCACTGCCTTAAGCTGCTCTAAGGAGGCTTGTGCTAATTGCTCTAGAGTAGTAATACCGTGCGCCTCTAAACGAGTGGCAACGGCCTCTCCGACATATTTCACATCTGTTATTTTCTTATTCATTGCGTTTATCCTATCTGGTATTGTTGGTTATCGAGCACTTTGTTAATCCCCTAGCGGAATTTACAGGACACTAACAAATGAATTTTACAAGCCTCGCTCTCGTGAGCAACTAACCCAATGGTTTAATTTAAAAACTACCGCTCATTTTCCGCTGCTTGGCTTAGCCACTCCTGAAGGGAAACGAGTGGGTCTTGTTAGTTATGCTACTTTTCATACTTTCCCCCCTATCACTTAAGGTGGAGTATGCGCTTGATGTACATGCTGATTATATAGGCCAAGGTGGGGGAAAATAATGAAAATTGACTAGAAACTTTTTTTGCATCCTCCTACTCTACTCTCATCCTATTTAGGGATTATTTTTCACGGAGCTAATTAATAAGGACCATTATGCGTATTTTATCAATAGGGCTATTACTATCGAGTCTAGCACTGCAGAGTGCTTGGGCTTGTCAAAACACGGCTGACTTTCAAAGTTGGCTCTCAGACTTCAAACAAAAGGCCGCACGCGAGGGTATTTCTAATACTACCATTGAGCAAACCCTAAGCTCGGTCAAATTCGATCCTAGTGTCATTCAGCGCGACCGCTCACAAGGCGTCTTTGCCCAGACCTTTTTGCAATTCTCTGATAAAAAAGTTTCCAGTAATCGTATTAGTACTGGGCGCAACCAATTGAAAAAGAATGCGGCGTTATTTAATCGCATTGAGGCACGTTATGGTGTACCAGCGGAAGTACTCACCGCATTCTGGGGCTTAGAGACCGATTTTGGCGCGGTATTAGGTGATTTTTCGACTATCCCGGCCTTAGCGACCTTAGCCTATGATTGTCGACGTCCAGAACGTTTTCGTCCTGAACTCATGCATGCCCTATGGCTAGTGCAAAAAGGGGATATGACTCCGGCTAAAATGCGGGGGGCTTGGGCAGGGGAACTAGGACAATTACAGTTTTTACCCTCTGGCTATAATTTGCATGGTGTTGATTTTGATGGGGATGGTCATCGTAATATTATTGCCTCTAAAGCAGATGCTTTAGCGTCGGCTGCTAGTTTATTAAAAAATTATGGTTGGCGAGCGGGTGAGCCTTGGCTCTTAGAGGTGAAAGTACCCAAACAGATGGACTGGGCTAAAGCACGCCTGGACAATAAACTACCGATTAGTACGTGGAAAGCCGAAGGGGTTACTCTCCCTAGTGGTAAACCCTTACCCAATAATGGGGTTGCTGCCCTACTGCTACCGATGGGACGTAATGGCCCTGCTTTCTTAGCCTATCCTAATTTCGATGCCTATTTGCAGTGGAATGAATCGAGTGTGTACTCGCTTACCGCCGCCTATTTTGCCACTCGTCTCGCCGGTGCTCCCGCGTTAAAACGCGGTAATGCGCCTATAGCCACGTTAAGCCTTAGCCAAGTGAAAACCCTTCAAAAGAAATTACGGGCGGCGGGTTTTAAAATCGAAAAAATAGACGGTATTATTGGTCAAGAAACCATGAGTGCGACCCGGAAGCTACAGCAGCAAAAAGGTTTACCAGCGGATGGTTACCCCGATTTAACTTTTTTTAATCAACTTTAGACCCTATCCCCCCCTATCTAAATAATGATGGGGGGCTTTTTAACTGCATGGTTCTGCCCTACTCTCTATCGGCAAGGCTTTATTTTATAGCATGTTTCAGCTATGGTTCACCCAACCTATGCATACCGATTTAGCCTTAGGGGTTAAAACAACGCTAAGTTGGCTTGTCCTTTGGCATAATATTTACTTAGGGCACACTATCCTACTCTAGCAGGGCATTGTTAGGGTCAGACACAAGAATCAATCTTTTTTCAAAGGCGGCAAACCTATGTCCACATTGAAGACAGTCGCACTCAGCGGAATATTATGTTCTTTATTATTCAGCACACAGATTTATGCGGCTCCTATTAGCACTAACAACAATATGCTCACTACCAGCAATAATACACTAGAGAATTCTGGTACTGCTCAAGCACCTGCAGCTCCTGCAAAACCTGCCATGTTATTACCTTATGATCCGACCATTCGGCTCAGAGGCCCTGCTCGTAACCCTACTTACGATAAAAACCTCATGGTATCGTTGCAAAGCAATTATATGAAAGAGGCCGAGCGTTGGTATGACGAAGGTGCAGATGTCAACAGCCTCGATCAACAAGGACGCAGCCTACTGTATCTCGCCATTTTCTCAAATCGCCTTGATAACGTAAAATTCCTACTGTTACGGCGTGCTAATGTCAATCAACGCAATGAAGACGGTTCAACTCCGATGAGTGCAGCCGTCATGCGTGGCAACATGACAATAATACAGTATCTCTTTGAACGCGGTGCCGCGCCGGTTGGTAAAATCGAAGGCAGTGGTGAAAGCTATCTACAGTATGCAGTCAAACGCCGCCTATCTGATGTAGCACAGCTCTTTATTGATAAGGGTGCCGATATCAATGAGCGCTACCCTAGTGGTGAATCACTATTGCAAGTAGCGGTCAGCAGTGGCTCGGATATGATCGCCTATCAACTCATGCAAAAAGGCGCGGATGTCAATGCAGCGGGTAGTGATGGTGTCACCGCGCTACACGAAGCCGCTGCTAAAGGCGGCCTCAATATGGCTAAACTCCTGTTACAACGTAATGCTAGTGTCAATGCTACCACTCGCAAGAACTGGACTCCTTTGCATCATGCTGCACGTTTTGGGCATTATGATATGGTGCGGTTACTGCTATCACGCGGTGCTGATGCTACGATTCGCAACTCCGATGGTAAAACACCCTTAGGACTCGCACGCCAACTACAACACGCTAATGTGAGCGAACTCCTTTCCTCCCGTTAAGACCTGCTAATAAAGTAAACAGCTCGGATTTCTATTGCTGAGCTGTTTACTCACCGTCGTGATTTATTTATCCACCATTTAACCTTTTATCGTAGCCACTTTGAGGTGCTTTGACATAGACTTATGCCTATGTTCAATCATATTGAGGACTTGCTTGCGCCAAATAATAAGCGCTTTGAGTATTAAGGATAAGGTACTCTCTTTTTTACTATTAACTCGAAAGGCTCCATTATGCTAAAAGAAAAATTCTTAACTGAACTGCGTGCTCAATTACGCGACGCATTCCAAGCAGCCAAAGCCGGAAAACCCGTCTCAGCCGCAGACAAACATCGCTGCGAAGGGTTTATGCAAGCGGGTGAGTTTTTAGGTTTAGTCACGGATGATGAAATTGCAGCCTTGATTAATTCCGTGCATATCAGTGTGTATGGTCAATCGATTTTAGAGAAACGTATCGCACAACAGGGGATGCGCTTACATTAGTTGTATCTCTAAAATGCCCTTGCCCGTATGCACTCCTCAGGGGGTAATACGGGCAACTCAGCAATCATTTCCGCCTCAACTCATGAAGACTTTAGTGCCACCGCACGCCACTTCTGAATAAAAAGATAGCCCACAAATAAACCCACCACCGCTAAAGCGTAATAGCCCTCGGCTCCCAAAAAGACAAACATAAACGCACACAATAAAGTGCTTAATACCGCAACACCTCGCGCCCAACCGCTCAAAAGCTTTACCCCTGCCAACATACACAGCAGATAGAGCAGCACAAAATTGCCATTGGCATAACGAATCAAGGCATCCAAATCGCTTTGCCACCACCAGAATAAAGTAGCAAATGTCATACAGGTCGCGACGGTTGCATACAGTGCATGGGTTGGAATTTTACGCGCATTGGTGTGCGCGAAGTAAGGCGGCAATTTGCCCTCATCCGCAAGACTCCAAATCAAACGCGCAAACCCTTGCACATAAATATTCATTGAGGCAAAGCAGGCTAAAAACCCCACTATTGCCGCTACCCAACGCGCCTCTGCGCCAAAAAGTAGCGCGAGCATATGCGGTACTGCTTGAGTATTGGCCTCCTGTGTACCATAGGCTCCCAGCTTAATCACTACCACCGCACACGCCCAATACACTAAGCCCGCGATGAGAATACCCAATAAAATGGCAATGGGTAAATCACGCTCCGGGCGACGAAACTCCTCACCTAAATGGGCAAACGCTTCTAAACCCACAAAGCACCAAAACATCACCCCCATGGCACGCGTAATCTCTGGTAAGGCATCCACGGTCATAGCCGGTGGGGTGATATCTGCTCTACTAATCTGCGCCCCCGACCATAAAGCAACCACCATGGCAATAATTAATAAGGCAATAATAAACTGTACCTGACCAGAGGTTTTAGCCCCCGCGAGTCCCAAACCTAACATCGCCAATAGGGTAAGGATTTGAATCAAGAGTAGTTCCCAAGCTGGTACTGCCCACACCGACTGAATAAAGCCCACGGCAATCATTAAAGCCGCCGGTAAACCTACCGGGATAACAGTCAGAAATAATAAGGCGGTGAGCATTTCCCACTGAGCACCAAAACTACGGCTAATATAATGACTCACTCCCCCTGCATGTGGATAACGCCGCCCCAATGCCGCAAACGTTACCCCTAAGGGAATCACTAATAAAATCAGCAATATCCAAGACCAAAGTGAGTCTTGTTGGGCAACCGTCGCCCCTAATGCGGGAATCACAAAAATCCCCGTGCCTAACAGTGAGGTGGTGAGTAAACTCGTACCGCTTACAATACCCAGCTCCTGATGTAATCGCGCCATAGTCAATCCTTTATCATGCTTAAGGCGCTATGATACGAGGGCACACTCACACTCAGCTACTGACAAAACGTGGGATTTCAATACCAAACTGTCTCTAGTGAGTAGCAAATTGCTCACTCTCCTGTTTACTCATGAGATTTTATTATGCTTGGGTTAGTACTTGAGTAGGCATACCAACGTAATCGGGTATTTCTTCCGCAGCCGCTGTGAATACATCCCTGCCGCCAAGACTGCTCCAGAAATACCCGCTTACGTTGGTTCAAGTACTTATCTGTTTTTTGCCTAGCTAATTCTCACATAAATCACTTTTCGGCATATGCAATGCGAATTTTATTAGTTCTTTTTCATCACGGCTGCTTTTAAGATGCCCACTATTCTAAAACATCATCGTTTTTACAGGATTTTTAAGATGGCATTTTCTAACTTTAAACGTACTTTATTAGGTGCTGCACTCATCGTAGGTATCAATACTTATTCTGCCTATAGCCATGCTGCTGAGGTTACAGAACCCACACTGTCCTATGCCCCCACTCATGTAGTATACACAGCAGTAGCTACAGCCGTTTTGCCAGCACACTATCAAATCAATCACTCAAATAACCTCAGCTCTATGGAAAGCATGGCTCCTAGCAACTCTAGCTGCCTGTCGTAAGATAACAATTAGTATGAATTTTCAGCAGTTGAGAATTGTACGCGAAACGGTACGCTGCAACTTCAATCTTACTGAGGTCGCTCAGGTACTGTTTACCTCACAATCCGGTGTTAGCAAACATCTCAAGGATTTAGAGGATGAGTTAGGGGTTACTCTGTTTGTACGCCGTGGTAAGCGCTTATTAGGTTTGACTGATCCGGGGCGAGAATTATTAGGCATTGTTAAACGCGTGCTATTAGATGCTCATAATATTAAGCAATTAGCGGAGCAGTTTAGTAATAGTGAAGAAGGCTCGTTAACCATTGCCACCACCCATACCCAAGCCCGCTATATCCTGCCCCCGATTGTATCGGAGTTTAAGAAACATTTTCCTAAGGTCAATTTAGTCCTCCATCAATGCCACCCTAGTGAAATTGTGCAACGCTTGCAATCGGGTAAAGCCGATATTGGTATTGCTACGGAGGCCTTACAGGATGCGTCTACTATTACCACCTTTCCCTTTTATACATGGCATCATGCGGTAGTCGTTCCCCATGGACATGAACTGACACAAGTGCCTAATTTGAGCTTAGAGCACTTAGCAGCCTATCCTTTGCTTACTTATTATGACGGCATTACCGGACGAGCGAATATTGATCAAGCGTTCGCAGAGCTGGGGTTAAAACCTAATATTGTCATTGCTGCACTCGACTCTGATGTGATTAAAACCTATATTGAATTAGGCTTAGGCGTGGGGATTTTAGCGGCAATGTCGTTTAATCCACAACGTGATCTCGGCTTGACCTTATTAGAAGTACCGCAGCTCTTTAAATCCAATACTACCCAGATTGGTGTACGCCAAGGGCATTATTTGCGGGCTTATGCGTATCGGTTTATTGAATCTTGCTCGGCGCGGCTGACTGAACCCCTAGTACGCGAGCTGTTGGCCACCACTAAGAACTAGATCCAACACCGTTTAGCCTCATTAAGCCCGCCTAGAGTACTACTTCTCCACAAAAGCCCGCTCAATCACATAATCCCCCATCTCGCCTTGGCGTGGTGACATGTGAAAACCGTAGTTATTTAGCATGTGGCTAATATCCTCTAACATCGCAGGGCTTCCACAAATCATGGCGCGATCAGTTTCAGGATTCAAAGGCTCTTGCCCAATATGCTTAAATAACTCACCCGACTGCACCAACGCGGTTAAACGCCCATGATGAATAAAGGACTCACGCGTCACAGCAGGATAATAAATAAGCTTCTCCCGCACTTCTTCACCTAAAAACTCATGGGCGGGCAAGGTCTGCTCTAGATAGTCTTTATAAGCCAGCTCACTTTTCCAACGCACCCCATGCAGCAGAATAATCTGCTCAAACTGCTCATACATTTCAGGGTCATGTACCAAACTCATAAAGGGCGCTAACCCGGTGCCGGTGGCAAATAAAAATAAGCGCTTGCCCGGCTTTAAATCACGCAAAACTAGAGTCCCGGTCGGTTTACGGCTGACATAAACCAAATCCCCTACTTGCAAATGCTGTAGACGTGAAGTGAGTTTGCCGTCTTGGACTTTAATGCTAAAGAACTCTAAAAAGTCCTCATGATTCGCACTAGCAATACTATAAGCACGCGTCAGTGGTTTTCCCTCCACCTCTAGCCCCATCATGACAAATTGACCATTGAGAAAACGAAAGCCTTGATTGCGCGTGGTGCGAAAAGAGAATAATGTTTCATTCCAATGGGTTATATCGGTCACTGTTTCAGTGATATAAGGGCTGGTGCTCATGGAGCTAACTACCTAGGTCAATAATAGAAAGGCACAACCTACTAAAATAATCCATTAATGGCAAGATGGTGCTTTGTATGTCATTATATTGACCCGCTTATAGATATTATGAAAGTCAAAGGGTCTTGCTGGAGCAGTCTTGGCGGTATGGATGTATCCTTGTAGCGTACAAGGATGTATTCACAACGACTGCGGAAGCAAGACCCTTTGACTTTATTCAATACTGAGGTCTATGGGCGGCTATCTGATTCAAAATTAAAGTGTGATATGCTTAAGGCATGGATAATCAATATTTAAGTGACATACGGTTTGACGCCTTTGCGCTTCATCCCGAACTCCTCCGCTCTTTGCACGAAAGTGGCTTTACTCAATGCTCACGCATTCAAGCGGCTACCCTCCCCTATACCTTACAAGGTCAAGATGTAACAGGGCAGGCGCAAACCGGAACGGGTAAAACAGGTGCTTTTTTAGTTTCCATTTTTCAACATTTACTGACCCACCCCCTCGCTGATCCACAGCCCGGCGATGTGCGCTGCCTTATTCTCGCCCCTACGCGTGAACTGGCTATTCAAGTAGCGCGTGATGCGGAAGAATTAGGACGGCATACCGGCCTGCGTTCGGTATTAGTGTATGGTGGTGCAGGGTATGATAAACAACGCCGTCAATTTGAAAGCACGGTGGATGTGCTCATAGGCACACCCGGACGCATTATTGACTATTACAAACAAGGCGTATTTCGTCTAGATCGCGCTCAAGCACTGGTATTAGACGAAGCGGATCGCATGTTTGATATGGGCTTTATTCAGGATGTACGCTATTTATTGCGTAAACTACCCGCCCCTACTGAACGCCTGAATATGCTTTTCTCGGCTACTTTATCCCAAAAAGTACTGGAACTTGCTTATGAGCATATGGATAACCCGGTGCCGGTTAAAATCGAATCGCAAACAGTGAGTGCGGCGAATATTACTGAGCATCTTTACTTCCCTGCCAATAAAGAAAAAATCCCGCTCCTAATTGGCCTAATTCGCCATCTTAATCCGTTTCGCGCCATTGTGTTTGTGAATACTAAATACGGTGCTGAAAAAGTTTATGATTATCTGCGTAGTAATCGCATTAGTGCGGGATTAATTTCGGGTGATGTGCGTCAATCACGCCGCGAGCGCTTATTAAAAGACTTTGAGGAAGGCAAATACCAAATTCTGATTGCGACTGATGTGGCTGCACGAGGGTTGCATATTAGCGATGTAACTCATGTGTTTAATTTTGATTTGCCGCAAATCGCCGAAGATTATGTCCATCGCATTGGACGCACCGCACGGGCAGGCGCATCAGGTGAGGCGCATAGTTTTGCCTGTGAAGATACCGCGTTTTATTTGCCGGAGATTGAGGCTTATACAGATAAGGTCATTCCAGTTAGTGCTATTGATCCTACATGGTTAGAAGGTGTTCAACTGCCTAGTCGTAGTGCGAATCCAAAACGCCAACGAGAAGCTTCTGAATCCAAAACGCGGGAACGTGAGCCACGTCGGGAACGTACCCCACGTTCAACACCACAGGCGGCACGAGTACCCTTAGCCCCTATTTCGGAAGAAACCCCTCCTGTAGTAGAAGCCAAGAGTGAAGCGGCTCCAGCAGAGGCTACTGTCACGCCAACGCCCACTAAAACCAAAAAGGGTGCCACTACCGAGCCAGAAGCTACACCTTCCTCGAATACGACTAAACCACGTATTACGCTTGCGCATGTGTTTATGGGGTGTGAGTAACCTTCGCTATCTGAGTGCCAATAGACCTTTCATCCGTTGGCACATTAGAGCGCTGTAATCTCGCTCAGGCTCAAGCCAGGGAATGATAAGCCTTCTTTGCACCCACCAAACCGAAGAAAGCCAGCAAACTCCAATCACATTTGGCTCAAGCGGCAAATACCATACCTAACTACTTCCTTATCTATCCAACCTGGAACAAGACCCTTACTTTTAACTGAACGGTCATCTATAATTCTTCACCTTAACTAGCTACTTCCATCTTAAAGCCCTCATGTTAAAACTCGAAGAAATTCAACAAAATAGTCAAATTCGTGGCATCAAGAATGATGATATTGTTCAAATTATTCAAGTAGTTCCTATTAGTGATACAGCGCTTACGGTTTATTACAAGGACAGCAAAGGGGGGTTAGGGGAGCAAATGCTATTTCGCTCCGATGAGGCACGATTATCGCTTGCTCAAGCAGAGCGCTCTTGGGCCTTTAATGCTGAGGGAGAGCACTTTAAATTAGGTTTAGAGGCCTATCGTATTTCTCAGGCTGCTTTATTTGACCCTATGATGGCTGTACATACCTCTAATGTCGAACCCTTACCCCATCAGATTTCAGCAGTATATGAGGCTATGCTACCTAAACAGCCCCTACGTTTTGTACTAGCTGACGATCCGGGTGCGGGTAAAACCATTATGGCGGGCTTATTAATTCGTGAGCTACTCATGCGAGCCGATGCTAAGCGTATTTTAATTATATCACCGGGTTCTTTAACCGAACAATGGCAAGATGAGTTACTCGAAAAATTCGGCGTCACTTTTGAAATCTTTAGCCATGAAAAACAAGAGCAATGTGCCTCCGGTAATTATTTTGACGAAGCTGATCAGCTTATTTGCCGTTTAGATCAGCTATCACGAAATCAGGGCTATCAAGAAAAGCTAAAACTAACCGAGTGGGATTTAATTATTGTTGATGAAGCACATAAGCTCTCAGCTAATTATTTTGGGGATAGTATTAATAAAACTAAACGCTTTATTTTAGGAGAACTATTAGGTTCCATTACTCGCCACTTTCTCTTAATGACAGCTACTCCACACAATGGTAAAGAAGCTGATTTTCAAATCTGGCTCTCTTTATTAGATACTGATCGTTTCTATGGTAAGTTTCGGGATGGTGTACATAAAGTTGATGTCTCTGACTTAATGCGCCGCATGGTGAAAGAAGAGTTACTAAAATTTGATGGTACAAAACTCTTTCCTGAGCGTCGTGCTTATACTGCTAATTATCAACTATCACCTTTAGAAGAAGCTTTATACGAACGTGTAACCGATTATGTACGCAATGAAATGAATCGGGCGGATAAGCTCAATGGTAAACAAAAAAACACTATCGGCTTTGCCTTAACTCAGCTACAACGCCGCCTCGCCTCTAGTCCTGAAGCCATTTATCAATCGCTAAAACGCCGCCATAAACGTCTAGAGCAACGCCTAGAGGAAACCAAACAACAAGCGCGTGGCAAAACTAATTTCAACAATCAAGTGGCTGAAACCTGTGAGGATGGTTATGCGGTTAAAAGAACTATTAAACTCGACTTACCTGAAAATTTTGATGAGTTAGACGAAGAGCTTAATGCCGAAGACTATGAGCTATACACCGAACAAGTTGTTGACCAAGCGACCGCCTCCGAAACGATTCAAGAGCTAGAGGCCGAAATCATTAGCTTAAAAGCCTTAGAACAACAAGCTTTAGAAGTAGTCCGCTCGGGTAATGATAAAAAATGGGAACAGCTCTCAGCACTATTACAAGAGCGCCCCGAAATGTTTACTGCCAATGGTAATCGACGCAAGCTGATTGTGTTTACTGAGCATAAAGATACTTTAGTTTATTTAAAAACACGTATTAGCGATGTATTAGCCAATCCCAATGCGGTACGTGTCATTTATGGAGGGACTAATCGTGATGAGCGCCGCAAAACTCAAGAAGAATTCCGGAATGATCCCGACGTATTAGTTCTAGTCGCTACAGATGCTGCAGGTGAGGGTGTCAATTTACAAAACGCCAATCTCATGGTGAATTATGATTTGCCGTGGAATCCTAATCGTTTAGAGCAACGCTTTGGTAGGATTCACCGTATTGGTCAAACTGAAGTGTGTCACTTATGGAATATTGTAGCGAATCAGACTCGTGAAGGTGCGGTGTTTCAAAAATTATTTGAAAAAATCGAGGTTGAACGTGCCGCATTAGGTGGCAAAGTATTTGATGTATTAGGAGAGGCTTTTGATAACGTTTCATTAAAAGACTTATTAGTAAAGGCGATTCGTTATGGAGAAGATCCTGATGTTCGTAATCAAATGAATCAAGTTATTGAGGGCGCACTAGATACTCAACACTTAAAAGAAATTATGCGCCGTAATGCTCTAGTAGAGCAGCATATGACTTTAGAGGATTTATATACAGTTAAAGAGGAAATGGAAAAAGCCGAAGCACGCAAACTACAACCCTATTTCATTCGTGCTTTTTTTACCGCAGCCTTCCAGCACCTAGGTGGTGAATTGCGCCCACGAGAAGCAGGACGCTATGAGATTCGTAATGTACCTAGCGCTATTCGTGAGCGAGATAGACGTATTGGTAAATCCCGCACCCCTGTCTTAAAAAAATACGAGCGTATTTGTTTTGAAAAACAACTAGTGCGACCCATCGGTAAAGTAATGGCGGATTTAATTCATCCGGCTCATCCTTTAATGTCAGCCTGTACAGATTTAATTTTAGAAGCGTATCAACCTAAACTAAAGCAAGGTGCTATTTTAGTTGACCCTAATGACTACAGCACTAGCCCAAAAGTTTTATTTATTCTCAATCACGCTATACGTGAATCGGGTGGTGTGGGTAAAGAGGTATCGCGGCGTTTACAGTTCGTATTAATTGATCCTCAAGGTCAGGCTTATCATGCAGGGTATGCGCCCCATTTAGATTTATTAGCGATTACACCTTACGATTTAAGTCTTATTCCGGATGTCATCAATGCTACATGGTTACAAAATAACTTAGATAGTGTAGCGCTGGATTATGCTTCACGCGAATTAGTACCAGCTCATTATCAGGAAATACATGCACGACGGATAAAGCAAGCGGAGAAAATTCATCAAGCAGTACGTGAGCGCTTGGTCAAAGAAATCAATTACCAGCAAGATCGCTATTTAAAACTCAAAGAAGAGGTGGCTGCTGGCAAACAACCTCACATTACACCAGAGCAATTTCGACTGAAAGCGGAGGAATTGAGCGAGCGCTTAAAAGATCGTGAGCGCGAGTTAGAGCTAATGCGTCATGTGGTATCGAGTACTCCTATGGTTGTCGGGGGTGCTTTGATTATTCCTCAGGGCTTATTGGCTCAACGTCAAGGTGACACACAATTTTCAGTAGATACTGTGGCCCGTAGTCGTATTGAACACATTGCTATGCAAGCGGTGATACGAGCGGAGCAGGCTTTAGGTTTTACGACCAAGGATGTTTCAGCGGAAAAATGTGGCTGGGATATTACCTCTCGCCCCCCTGTTAACTCTGATGGTTCATTGCTCCCTGATCGCCATATTGAAGTGAAAGGACGTGCTAAAGGACAAAATACTATCACCGTCAGCCGGAATGAGATTATTTATGCACTCAATCAGGCCGCTAAGTTTCTATTGGCTATTGTGTTGGTGGAGGGTGATGATTATGAAGGTCCTTTTTATATTACCAATCCCTTCAAATCTGAGCCTGATTTTGGGGTGGCGAGTGTCAACTATGATCTAAATGAGTTTCTTTATAAGGCGGTCAAACCGGAGCAAACCCTATGAAATTGAAAACCCTGCAGCTAAAAAACTTCCGTCGCTTCGCTGACTTGAGTATTGATTTCGATTCACAACTAACAGTTATCGTAGCGCGGAATGGTCAGGGCAAAACCACGCTGCTGGATGCCGCCACCATTGCTCTTGGCACCTTTGTTGGTGCATTTGATCTGGGCAAAGCCAATCATATCGAGCGTAGTGATGCCCGTCATGTTTCCACGATGGAGCGGAGCGCCAATGAGCAGCAGTATCCGGTAAAAATTGAAGCCAGCTTTTTACAGCCTGAACTCTATATCCTGCGGCAATTGATGGGGCCTAAAAACAAAACCACCATCAAGGATGCCAGCGCATTGACTGACTACGGCAAACGCTTGCAGGCTAGCATGCGCGAATTCAGCGATGAAGTCCTGCCCGTGGTGGCATACTACGGCACCGGACGTTTATGGAAAGCCCACAAAAATATGAATCGCAAGGCGGTTTTGTCTGAGAGCCGCTCAATGGGCTATGAAGACTGTTTATCATCTGCCTCCAATTTCGTGCAAGTCCAACAATGGATGGCAAAGGCAACACTGAACTTGTGGCAGCAGGAGACAACACCTGGCTATGAAAAAAGTACGCTGCCTGCTCAGGTTAAGAACATTCAAGCTACTGTGGATAATCTTTTGGCGGATGAAGGTTGGAGCAATTTCCATTACAGTTCCCAGCATGAAGAGCTGGCAATGCAGCACCCTGATCACGGTATTTTGCCGGTTGGCCTGCTAAGTGATGGGGTTCGCGCTATGATTTCGCTGGCAGCTGATCTGGCGTGGCGTTGTACCAAGCTCAACCCTCAGCTTGGTCACAAGGCATCCATTGATTCCCCCGGCATCGTCATGATCGACGAGGTGGATATGCACTTGCACCCAGTCTGGCAACAAAAAGTGATTGCCTCGCTGCAAAATGCGTTCCCCAACATCCAGTTTATCGTCACGACTCACAGCCCACAGGTTTTGTCCACGGTTCCTGCTAGGTGTATCCGCATTCTTGGAAACGAGACTGTCAGAACACCTGAATTGCAAACGCAAGGATTGCCCAGTGCTGATATTCTGGCAAATATCCAGACGGTTGATCCTGTGCCAGATATTGAACAAGCGCATTGGCTTAGTAAATACAAGGCATTGATTCAGCAATACCAGCACGAGTCGGAACAAGGTTTGGAATTACGTCAAAAGCTTGATGCACATTTTGGCAAGGAACATCCCGCTATGCTGGAATGTGAGCGGCTGATCCGGCTGATGGCAATGAAGAAGAAATTGCCAACCAAAAGGGCTGGATAAACATGCATAAGCTGACCAGACCAGATGAAGCACCGGACTGTTTGTCCCGCTATCGTCATGGTCGCAACCAATGGGATGAGGTATCATCCGCCGAAAAGTCGGAAATCTGGGAAAAGCTGGACAAGATGCAGCAAGGCCGCTGTGCGTATTGTGAAAATGCTTTGTCAAGGTCTGGTGAGCACTATGACGCACATATTGAACATTTTCGGCAACGAGGTCGTTACCCTCAAGGAATATTTGAGTGGACAAACCTGTTTGGCTCATGCAATCGAAAAGATAGCTGTGGCAAGCATAAGGATGAATCCGGTGTTTATCCCCATGAAGACCTGATCAAGCCGGATGTTGAAGACCCGGAGCATTTTTTCCTGTTTGTGGTAGATGGCAGTATTGCCATTCGCCAAGGATTATCAGCAGTAGAACAACATAGAGCATCCGAAACCTTGTGGATTCTTAATCTGGATGCAGAGCATGGTGCGTTACGGCAGATGCGATCCAGTGTGGTGAAAGGTTACATCGAAACCGCAGAATACTTGGCGGCTATGTATGCCGCTTTTCCTGAGGATGAGGATGAATGGCTGGAGTTGCTTCAGCAAGAGCTGGCGGCAGTCGAGCATTTGCCGTTTGTAACTGCCATTAAACATATTTTAAAAAGCGAGTCTTAATGACAACCCCTATCAAATCCCCGAAGAAACTGATCGAAGTTGCCTTGCCATTGGATGATATTAATGCCGCAGCCGCGCGTGAAAAGTCTATCCGTCATGGGCACCCGTCTACTTTACATTTATGGTGGGCGCGGCGTCCGCTAGCCGCAGCACGAGCCGTATTGTTTGCACAACTGGTGAATGATCCGGGTTATCAGCGTGAGCTGGGTTTTGGTGTCAACAAGAAGGAAGCTGAAGCTAAGCGCGAAAAGCTATTTCAGATTATCCGCGATCTGGTGCAGTGGGAGAATACTAATAATGAGGAAGTCTTACAGCGGGCGCGGAATGCGATTTGGGAGAGCTGGCGCGAAACCTGCCATCTAAATCGTAACCATCCGCAGGCAGCCGAGCTGTTTAACCCAGAAAAGCTGCCTGCGTTTCATGATCCGTTTGCCGGTGGTGGAGCCATTCCGCTGGAGGCGCAGCGGCTGGGGCTGGAGGCCTATGCGTCTGATCTGAATCCGGTGGCGGTGATGATTAATAAAGCCATGATCGAAATCCCGCCCAAGTTTGCCGGATGTGTACCTGTGGGGCCGATTCCAGCGGATGAAAAGCAGGGGAAGCTGGCGGAGGACTGGAGTGGTGCGCGGGGTCTGGCGGAGGATGTGCGCCGCTATGGGCACTGGATGCGCGAGGAGGCATTTAAGCGTATTGGGCATTTGTATCCGCAGGTGGAAATCACGGCGGAGATGGCGAAAGAACGAGCTGACCTTAAGCCTTATGTGGGTGAGAAGCTGACTGTGATTGCGTGGTTATGGGCACGTACTGTGAAGAGTCCTAATCCGGCTTTTTCGCATGTGGAAGTGCCACTGGTGTCGAGTTTTATTCTTTCCAGTAAGGCAGGTAAAGAAGCTTGGGTGGAGCCTGTTGTTGATGGCGATCAATATCAATTTGTCATTCGTACTGGCAAACCGCCTGCCAAGGCCAAAGATGGTACAACAGCAGGAAAACGTTCCGCATTTTTGTGTTTATTTTCGGGTGTGCCTGTAGACTATAACTATATTCGTGAGCAAGGGCAGGCAGGACGAATGAGCGAAAAGCTTATGGCAATCGTTGCTGAAGGCAAAGGTGGTCGTGTCTATATTTCTCCTAATCAAGATATGATTGATATAGCTAAGAAAGCCCAACCAACATGGAAGCCTGAACATACTTTGCCTGTTAACCCTAGAGACTTTAAAACACCCAATTATGGATTAAATACATTCGGCGACCTCTTCACTCCCCGCCAGCTTGTTGCGCTCACCACTTTCTCGGATTTGGTACAGGAAGCCAGAACCAAGGTTATTGCCGATGCCAAAGCCGCAGGTATGGCGGATGATGGTGTGGGGATTGATGCAGGGGGATTGGGAGCTACGGCTTACGGGGATGCTCTTTGTGTATTTCTTGGTTTTGGAGTTAGTAGAGGAGCTGATGCGTGGAGTTCTCTAGCCTCTTGGCGAAATCAAGTAGATGCGACCAGAAATACATTTGCGCGGCAAGCCTTACCCATGGTTTGGGATTATGCTGAGGTAAACCCTTTTTCAAATTCATGTGGAAACTGGATTGGTAACTCATCAGATTGGGTTTGGAAAAGTCTTTTAAACTTACCGAAAAGCGACAGAGCTTTAGGGTTTACATCTCAAGTAGACGCTTCATCTCAATCAATTACTATCAATAAATTAGTTTCAACTGACCCACCTTATTACGACAATATTGGCTATGCAGACCTGTCCGATTTCTTTTATGTTTGGCTACGTCGCTCATTAAAACCAATTTACCCCAATCTATTTGCAACGATAGCTGTACCCAAAGCTGAAGAACTAGTAGCAACACCTTATCGCCATGGCAATAAAGAAAACGCCGAAGCCTTTTTCATGGAAGGTATGACCAAAGCTATTGGTAATCTGGCAAAACAGGCACATCCAGCTTTTCCGATTTCCATTTATTATGCCTTCAAGCAAGCTGAAACCAGTAACGACAGCACTAGCAGTACAGGTTGGGAAACATTTCTTGAGGCGGTGATTAAAGCCGGATTTTCTATTGATGGCACATGGCCAATGAGAACAGAAAAGCAAGGGCGTGTAATTGGTAATGGCACCAATGCACTAGCATCGAGCATTGTACTAGTATGCCGCAAGCGCAAAGCTGACGCCGAAACCATCTCCCGCCGCGACTTCCAACGCGAACTCCGCAACACCATGCCCGAAGCCCTAGAAACCATGATCGGCGGTGAAAGCGGACGCTCCCCTATCGCCCCCGTCGACCTCGCCCAAGCTGCCATCGGCCCTGGCATGGCGATCTTCTCCCAATACGCCGCCGTACTCAACCAAGACGGCAGCCCCATGAGCGTTCACGATGCCCTCACCCTCATCAACCGCGAAATCACTGACTACCTCAGCCCTGACAGTGGCAACTTCGACGCTGACACCCTATTCTGCTCTAGCTGGTTCGATCAATACGGCTGGGCGACTGGCGTATTCGGCGAAGCCGATACCTTAGCACGCGCCAAAGGAACCTCGGTTGATGGCGTGCGTGATGCCGGAATTATTGAATCAGGCAGCGGTAAAGTACGCATCCTAAAATGGCAAGAATACCCCAGCGACTGGAACCCCGAAACCGATAACCGTACCCCAATCTGGGAGGCTACCCACCACCTGATCCGCGCCCTCAATCAGCAAGGTGAAAGTGCAGCAGGAACCCTACTCGCGCGTATGCCCGAACGTGGTGAAGCCATCCGCCAACTGGCCTACCACCTCTACACCCTATGCGAACGTAAGAAATGGGCGGAAGAAGCACGCGCATATAATGAGCTGATTAGCGCATGGAGTGCCATAGTAGCAGCCTCACACGAAAGCGGTCATATTGACGAGCAGATAGGAATGGGATTTTAGGGTCTACTGATCAATGCAAAACCCACTGAAGACCATTTGAAACATTGTATGAATTGGCAAGCAGGAGCCAACCATGAGCCTTAAACCTTGGCGTGAAATTGCACGTCCCCATAAAGATATTTTAGAGGGTAAATTTGCTGAGTCTGAATTTGCCGCAGATATAACCCAAGTAGCTCAAAACAAAGGCTCTGGCTCTGATGAATATAGAGATGCCCAGCAATTTTTTGCGCGGACTTATATCACCGAAGGCATGCGCCTATTGCTGATTTCTGTGGCTAAACGTTTGGCTGGACAAGGCGGTGATCCTGTTATTCAATTACAAACTGCCTTTGGTGGTGGTAAAACCCACACCATGCTAGCGGTATATCACCTAGCCTCTCGCTCGGTGAGTCCTCACCTATTAGAGGGCATTCCCCCTATTTTAGATCAAGCCGGAATTCACGAGCTACCTCGTGCCAAAGTTGCCGTGATTGATGGTATCAATATTTCACCCAGCGAAGCTCAAATTAAAAAAAATCATAAACATGAGCAAAAGGTAACGACCTTATGGGGTGAGCTTGCTTGGCAATTATTAGGTGATGATGGCCTAGCGATGGTACAAGCCGCTCATGAAACCGGCACCTCACCCGGCAAAGCCGTTTTAGTAGAGCTTCTAGAAAAAGCTGCACCTTGCGTGATCTTAGTGGATGAATTAACCGCCTTTTTGCGTCAATTTGAGCCAGGGAAAAGCTATCCTGCAGGAACATTTGACTCTAATTTATCCTTTATTCAAGCCCTAACCGAAGCCGTTAAAACCGTACCTAACGCTATTTTGCTCGCCTCATTGCCCGAATCGGATGTCGAAGCAGGTGGCTCTATGGGGCAAAAAGCATTAACTGCATTAGAAAAATATTTTGGTCGGGTGGAGTCAGTCTGGAAACCCGTAGCAACCACAGAAGCCTTTGAAATTGTACGGCGGCGTTTATTTCAACACGCTGGTGAACCCGCAGAAGTCGAAGGAATTAGCCGCCAATTCCATGATTTTTATCGTGCCCATAGCAGTAAATTCCCGCTAGAAACGCAATCCAACGTGTATTTTGAGCGTTTATGCCAATCTTACCCTATTCATCCAGAGATTTTTGATCGACTTTATGAAGATTGGTCGACCTTAGAAAAATTCCAGCGGACTCGTGGCGTATTACAATATCTGGCGATTGTGATTCATCGCTTATGGAACTCTGATAATCGTGATGCGCTGATTATGCCCGGCTCATTACCCTTAGATGACAGTAATACACGTAACAAAAGCTTGCATTACTTACCCCAAGGTTGGGAGCCTGTCGTAGAGAAAGAAGTGGATGGAGTACGCTCTGAACCTAGCAACATTGATGGGCACGACACACGCTTTGGCAGTGTACAAGCAGCACGTCGAACGATGCGTACTATTTTTTTAGGCAGCGCTCCTACTGTCAGCCATCAAGCGATTCGCGGTTTAGCTACTGAACATATTTTATTAGGTTCGGTACAGCCCGGCCAAACATTAGGTATTTTTGAAGATGTTTTGAAACGTTTACGCGATCGTTTACACTATTTATTTGCCGATCAAGAGCGTTTTTGGCTGGATACTCGCCCTAATTTACGCCGAGAAATGGAAAGTCGGCGGCAAAATCTAAGTGAACGAGAAAGTGTTATTCCTCTCATTAAAGAGCAAGTTAATCGTCTACTCAAATTTTCCAACAAATATGGCCTCGCAGGTGTACATATTTTCACACCCTCGTCCGATGTGCCTGATGAATATGGGACTGGTATTCGCCTAGTCGTGTTAGCACCTCCTGCTACTTATAGTCGCAATGAAAAAAGTGCTGAAGTAGCTGCGTTGGAAGTTTTACAAAAACGGGGAGAGCAACCACGCCAGAAGCAAAATCGCTTGATCTTTTTAGCGGCTGATCACGACGTATTTTTAAACTTAAAAGATCAGGCTCGCACCTATTTAGCATGGAAAAGCATTATTCAAGATATTGATGAGGGCAAACTCAACTTAGACTTATTCCAAGCCAAACAAGCTCGTAAAAATAAAGACTCCGCCGAGCAAGTGTTGACGCAACTCACCAAAGATACCTATAAATGGTTACTCTGCCCGACCCAAGATATGACCAGAAGTAAGCAAGAGATTATCTGGGAGGTCGTCGCTATTACCTCTAATACCATGAATCTAATGGCTGAGATAGAAAGTAAGCTACGTGATGAAGAATGGCTTATTACCGAGTGGAGTCCTATTCATTTACAGAAACTATTAAAACAGTGGTATTTCAAGGATGGTCATACCGAGATTAGTGTACAAAAGGTTTGGCAAGATTGTTGTCATTATTTATTTATGCCACGCTTAGGTAATGATCAGGTATTAAAGGATACAATTAGTAAAGGTTTAACTAGTGAGGATTACTTCGCATTTGCCGCCGGTAAGAATGGAGACAAATATATAGGTTTCGCGTTTGGTAAACCTGCTATTGTTTCTATAGACTCCGAATCCCTTTTCATTGAACAAAACGCTGCTGCTGCCTATCTTGCAGCGAGTAAGCCCTCTGTTGTTACGGAAAATGTCAAACCTTATACACCAGAATCTACTCAATCCACATCTAAAACAAACACTGTAAACTTACCTAGCGATACGACTCCAACGGTCTCGAGTAAAAAGACGTTTTATGGCTCGATTCAAATTGACCCTCTCACTGCAAAAATGAAATTTGCACAAATTATAGAGGAAGTTGTGGAGCAATTTACTACTCGCCCTAATACTCAATTGAATATAGTAGTAGAAATTCGTGCGGATAGCCCTAATGGTTTTGATACTGCGTTACAGCAAACTATTAAAGAAAACTGTAATACGCTCAAATTCGATACTAATGAGTTTGATGATAGTTAATAATCTTAAAACAATCTGCTAGACGGGAGTATTTATCTCCACTTCTAGCAGGCTAATAAGATTTTATTTTTAAACCGATTTACGCCGTAGCTGCGTTATATGCCCCCAAATCGCAACTGCAATTTCAGCAGGTGTTCTACTGCCAATCGGCAAACCAATCGGTGCATGCAGTTTAGCAATCGCATCAGGGCTTAAATCCATTTGTTTTAAGCGCTCACGGCGGTTATTACTTGCGGCTTTTGAACCCAAAGCACCGATATAAAAAGCCTCGGTATTGAGTGCTTCCATTAACGCCATATCGTCTAACTTAGGATCATGCGTGAGAGCTAGGATACAACTACACCCTATACGCTCTTTTAGGCTTAATACTGCATCGTCTGGCATAGCGGTTACTAAGGTCGTATTCGGTACTGACCATTGGCTAGAATACTCCACACGCGGATCACACACTAAAATATCATAATCCAGTAACAACCCCATTTGTGCCACGGCTTGAGCTAGATCATTCGCACCAATCAGTAACGCTGTCCACGTACTACCCCATACCCGTGTAAAGCTAACCCCATCCCACTGAATATGCTCAGCTAACTGGGTAGGCTGCACTTGAATCGTATGAGACTCTAGATTAATGCGGCGCTCTAGACGCTTACCTGCGAGTAAGGTAGGTTCGAGTAATGCAATTTGCTCGGCAGCGAAGGGTTCAATAATCAGCTTTAGCTCAGTACCACAAGGTAATTGAAAGCGCCTTGCTTCCTCTTGAGTTGCACCATACAGCAATAATTGTGCTTGTGTTAAATGCGACCATTCCCCTTGAGCACAGCGCTCTAATAAATCCTGCTCAACACAACCACCGGATACCGAGCCTTGCAGCAAGCCATCCGCTGTTATTAGCATCAGCGCCCCCACGGGGCGAGGGGCTGAGCCTGCAGTTTGCACGACAGTGACTAATAAAGGTTGTTTGCCCTCTCTTAGCCACTGCTTAGCGGTTTGTAATAATACTAAATCGCTATGTGCCACACTTACACCTGATTCGGTAAAGGTAAGGTGTAGTAACGTTTACCCGTCACCGCACTTAATGCATTCGCAACCGCCGGAGCAATAGGCGGAACGCCTGGCTCACCCACACCCGTGGGCTTCTCGGCAGATTGCACAATATGCACTTCTACTTTAGGCATTTGATTAATGCGTAATATGGTGTAATCATGGAAATTAGATTGCTCTACTTTGCCCTCTTTCAAGGTGATTTTTCCACTTAACGCCGCTGATAAACCAAAGCCTACCCCACCGCTCATTTGCGCATAGACCACATCAGGATTGATGGCCCAACCACAGTCCACCGCAACCACCACACGATCTACCGTGTAAGTCCCATCATCACGCACGGTGACTTCAGCGACTTCGGCTACATAACTATTGAAAGACTCCACGACCGCAATACCGCGTCCACGCTTACCTTCTAGTGGTGTACCCCAGCCTGCTTTTTCTGCGGCTAATTTTAATACACCTAATAAACGAGGCTGATTCGCTAACAAGTTCGCTCTAAATTGATACGGATCTTGTTTGGCAGCAACAGCTAATTCATCAATAAACACTTCGGTTGCATACCCTGTATGCGTATGTCCTACCGAGCGCCACCATTGCACGGGAACTCCTAGCTCAGTGGTATGCAGCTCAATATCGATATTAGGAATAGCATAGCCGCCCCCTGAGCCTTCAACAGAGGTAGGATCAATACCATTTTGCGCCATACCTGCCAGCATGGTATTCGCCACAATCGACTGCCCGATAACACGCTGTTGCCACGCAATCAATTGCCCGTCTTTATCTAACCCAGCCTTAAGTACATGATAGAAATACGGACGGTAATAACCTGCTCTCATATCATCTTCACGTGTCCAGACCAGTTTAATCGGCACCTCACGTTTAGAGATTTGGGCAATCCGCACGGCTTCTAGTATATAGTCAGAGTTCGTATTACCACGTCGCCCAAACGAGCCACCGGCTAATAGGGTATTAATCTTGATATTTTTCGGGTCTATACCGAGTAGTTTACCGACCATGATTTGATCAATCGTTTGTGCCTGATCACCATTCCATATCTCGCAGGTACCATTTTTAAGCTGCACCACGCTGTTCATCGGCTCCATGGCAGCATGGGCAAGATATGGGAACTCATAAGCGGCGGTCAGAACCTGAGCGGCTTGAGATAACGCTTGCTCAGCATTACCGGTTTGCTTAGCCACGGCTCCTTTTTTAGAAGCTAGCTCTTGATAAAGCTTTAATTGATCCGCACTGCTTAATTTAAAGCTTTTGCTTTCGTCCCATTCGATTTTTAACGCATCACGGCCTTGTTTGGCACTCCAAAAATCATTTGCCAAGACGGCAACGGCATTAACAATGTTGATAACCTCCACTACCCCTTTGATGGCTGTAGCAGCACTAACATCAACATTCTTCACCACGGCACCAAAGGTCGGCGCATGGGCAACTACTGCAACCAGCATATTCGGTAGATGTAAGTCTTGGGTGTATTGCGCTGTACCATTAGTTTTAGCGAGCGCATCCACGCGACGAAGATTATTTTTACCAATATAAATAAACTGATCCGGGGTTTTGAGCTTAATATCTTTAGGAGCAGGCTGTTGCGCGGCAAGATTGGCTAGCTCACCAAAGGTAGCCTGATGGTCAGCATGGGAGACCACACCTTTTTCGACTTTAATCTCACCAACAGGCACCGACCATAAAACAGCCGCAGCACCAACTAACATCGCCTTAGCAGCAGCACCCGCTTCACGCATTTGCATGAAGGAGTTAGCAATCGAGGTACTACCTCCGGTCAACTGCATCGGCATAAAGAGATTATTATAGCGGCTATCAGCAGGTGCATCTTCCACTTTAACCTGTGCCCAATCCGCATCTAGCTCATCGGCAATTAAGGTGGCAAGCCCGGTATGAACCCCTTGCCCCATTTCTAGATGTTTACTAATGATGGTAACGGTATTATCCGGTGCAATACGTACAAAAGCATTCGGCTCAAAGGCCGCTGCGGCGGCAGGCGCTGCATCTGCAGGTGCGGCAGCAGGCGTTGCTGCGGCTCCTTCTGCTAGCGCTTGATTAAAATAAACGCCTAGGGTCAAACCGGCTCCGGCGACCGCACTCGATTTCAGCCATTCACGACGGCTAAGATTAATAATCGACATAGTTCAACTCCTTAGCCTAACGTTTTAGCAGCTTGGTGAATGGCAGCACGAATGCGAGGATAGGTCGCACAGCGGCAAATATTCCCCCCCATCGCTTGATCAATATCCACGTCAGTGGGTTTCGGGTTTTTCTCCAGCAGCGCCACTGCGGACATGATTTGCCCGGATTGGCAATAGCCGCATTGGGGAACGTTTAAGGTCTGCCATGCGTCTTGTACTGCTTTAGCCGCCGTCGATTGCACGCCTTCAATCGTGGTAATCGCTTTACCAGCTACACTACCCACGGGAGTAATACACGAGCGAATCGGTTGACCATCCACATGTACGGTACAAGCCCCGCATTGCGCCATACCACAGCCGTATTTAGTTCCTGTTAGTAAAGCATGATCGCGTAAAGCCCACAGCAATGGCATATCGGGGGTTACATCTAGCTCTTTGCTAGCCCCATTGATGTTCAAAGTCAGCATTATTATTCCTTTAATGGTGAGTTAATAAGGAAGATTACAGAAGATTAAATAATTAAGGAGTGGGGTCTCTAATGATTATTATGACACTCCTCCACTATTCAGCACCCTATCATTATTAGACTAAAGTCTGGTCAAATTCAACCTCAGGGATGCTGATTAACTCGCCCTTAAAATAAATCAACGGCCTACGTTCACGCTCCCAAGGTGGAATTCCCTTGGTTTGCCAATAGGTTTTTAGATCAAGCCATTGTTTACCCTGTTTAAAGCGTTCGCCCCCTTGACGAATACATACCTTAAACAAAGTCTGTGTCTCTTGCGCTGCCGTTAAATATGCTTGCACACTGTCAGGTTGAATCAAATACTCATTAAAAATAAGTGTATTTTGCCCTGTCCATACAACTTGAGAATGGCGTGGTTGACCCAATGGTTTTAACGCATAGAGATCATCTCGATAGCGGCGCACCTCACAACCAGACCATTGAACTAAGGGATTAGCATCCACTTTAGCCGGTAATACCGTGGTTAAAATGCTGTCTAAACGAGCCGTACTAGGCATTAAAAAAGCAAGCTGCTCTAGCCATGCACGAATCAAAGCCTTTTGTAAAGGAGCTGTATGTTTACCTAATTTCTGCACTGATAAGGTATGAGGCTTAGAGCCTTGTACCTGCTTCAGTTGTTCTTGTAACAGCGTTTGAGTTAATGCGAGGGCTTCTTGTTGATGCTGTGCAGCTCGCGCTAATAGAGCTTTAGTCGCAGGCCAACGCCGCTCTAAGAGTGGAATGACCTGATGGCGCAGTAAGTTACGATTGAAACGAGTATCGGTATTACTCGGATCATCAATATAATCAAGCTGATGAGTATGGGCATAGTGCTCTAACTCAGCCCGCGCAAACCCTAATAAGGGGCGCACTAAATACCCTTTCCCCAACGCACGCTGTACTGGCATAGCCGCTAAACCTGCCATACCCGCCCCGCGTAATAGATTCAATAATAAGGTTTCAGCCTGATCATCTTGATGGTGGGCCGTGAATAATATTTCATTCGCTTCTAGTAGTTGGCTAAAGACTTGATAGCGCCCAGTACGTGCTAGCGCTTCAATACTCTCACCAGAGTCTAGGTCGAGTGTGAGTGTGTGAACGACTAGGGGAATACCTAATACTTCGCACTGTCGCTCACAATGTTTCACCCATTGTGCTGAAATGGCTTGAATTTGATGGTGGATATGAATCGCTCGTACTGGGAGGTCTGGGTGGTGCTGGTTAAATTGTGCGGCTAAATGCAGCAATACATGCGAATCCAAGCCCCCACTATAAGCAACCCAAACCCCACTCACAGGAGCCTGCTGCAATACTGCACCCAAAGCCCCTGCTAGAGCCGATGTATTACTCTTCGTAACGTCCAAAGCTCATTAAGCGTTGATAACGCTGCTCTAATAACTCATCCATAGATAAGGCTTTGAGTTCTTTTAGGGTGGCATCCAATACTTCGCTCAGGGTCTTAGCCAGCTCCGCATGATTACGATGTGCCGCCCCTAAAGGTTCGGGGATAATATCATCAATCAATTCCAAGGCTTTTAAACGCTCGGCGGTAATATTCATCGCATCCGCCGCTTCAGCCGCTTTTTCAGCCGTTTTCCATAAGATCGAGGCACAACCTTCGGGCGAAATAACGGAATAGGTCGCATATTGCAACATAAAGACCCGATCCCCTACCCCAATGGCTAAAGCTCCACCCGAACCACCCTCACCGACTACGGTGCAAATAATCGGGGTTTTGAGTTGCGCCATTTCATAAAGATTACGCGCAATCGCTTCACTTTGCCCACGCTCCTCGGCACCAATCCCCGGATAAGCACCGGCGGTATCAATAAAGGTGAAAATGGGTAAGTGAAATTTTTCTGCCATGCGCATTAGGCGTAGGGCTTTACGATACCCTTCTGGGCGCGGCATACCGAAGTTACGCATAATATTGTCTTTGGTATTGCGCCCTTTTTGATGCCCAATCACCATGACACTCTCGCCATTAAACCGCGCGAGTCCACCAATAATAGCCTTATCATCCGCAAAGGCACGATCACCATGCAGCTCCTGAAAATCGGTAAACATGAGATCAATCAGGTCTAACGTGTAAGGGCGCTTAGGGTGACGGGCGACTTGTGAGACTTGGCGCGGGGTTAGTTTGGCAAAGATAGAGCGTGTGAGTGAACTCGCTTTTTCCTCTAAGAGTGCCACCTCATTACTGATATTTAAATCAGAATGGGTAGTATCACGCAATTTAGCGATTTGGTTTTGTAGCTCCGCAATGGGCTGCTCGAAATCTAGGTAATCGGTATTCATCGGTCTCTATCATCTAACCCTGTATAGGTGGGCGATTTTACATACCTTATACAGATAATTCGATGCTTATGTTTACTAAAAATATTGTTCCGTTGTGATATGCCCCGGCTTATGACGTAGATGACGCTGCAAGCCGCGCTCACCTAATAAAGCTTTCATTTCGTCTAGCATGGCATGATTCCCACATAACATAACATGGGTATTAGCCGGATCTATTTCAAGCCCAGCCACTTGCTCTAAGCGCCCCGACTGTAACGCAGTGGTCACTCGCTCGGATAAACCGGCAGGATTAGGTTCGCGCGTTACACTGCTCACCCACTTAAATTGCTCAGGGTATTGTGCTTGAAGGTTGGCAATTAACTCACTATAAGCCAGCTCGGACTGTAAGGGTACACTTTGCACTAATACGATCTTGTTAAAACGCTGCCACACCTCAGCCGTGCGTAAGATAGATAAATAAGGCCCTAACCCCGTACCCGTGGCAATCATCCACAAATGTTCCGCTTGAGGGACCTCATCTAGCACAAAAAACCCATTGGCTGGCTGTGACACCTCAATAGTATCTCCGCTTTGCAATTGCGCCAAAGCCTGTGATAAGCGTCCATTCGGCACAATATTATAGAAAATCTCCGCCACCGTCGTTTCGGAGGGCGGGTTAACCAGAGAGTAGGATTTAGCCAAAGGCTTTATTTCCCCCTCCTGCTCAATTGGGAGTTGTAATTTAACAAACTGTCCCGCTTTAAAAGGTTGCTGGGGAACTTCAATCCATAGGGAAAGCAAACGTTCATTCCAGTGGTATTGACGTACTACTCGCCCCTGCAGCCATTGAGACTTGACAATCGCCATCCGTATTCCTCCGTCCTTAATTTGCTACCCAGCAAATTAACCATAAAATTATGGTGTCACAGTATACAGGTTGCAGCACAAGAGTCGAAACACCCCTATTCCTAGCAGCCTCATTTTACCTATGATAATAGCCCCTATGCCTAATTCGAGGTTATTTATGCACTGGCTCTATATTCATGGTTTTAATTCCTCCTCTCAATCCGGTAAAGCGCAAGAAACCAAACGCTATTTAGCCGCCCAAGGTCGCGAGACTGATTGGCTTTGCCCTGATTTATCCCATTATCCCGATGAGGCAATCCAACAGCTCACCCATATTATTGAACAGCTCCCTGAGCCTCCGGTATTAATTGGCAGCTCATTAGGTGGGTTTTATGCTACCGTATTAGTCTCACGCTTTAATCTCAAAGCTGTTTTAATTAATCCCGCCGTTAATCCCTCGCAACTATTAAAACCGGCTATTAATACCTTGCAAAAGTCATGGTATGGCGATAGTACCTATATCTTTACGCAAGCACATTTAGATCAATTAATTGCCCTAGAACTATCTACTCCGCACTATCCCGATAATATTTTAATGATGCAGGAAAAAGGCGATGAGGTATTGGACTGGGAAAAAGCGGTAGCTTATTACAGCGACTGTCATCAATTGATTTTTAATGGTGGTGATCATGGTTTTAGTCGTTATCGGATGGTGCTAAGCCTAATAGATCATTTCTTTACAAATACTTAGGGCTTTATGACCTTGTTAAGGTTAGTTAAGCTTTGCAAGGAATAGTATGGAGGACGTGTGTAAGTGTGTAGTTAGAGAGTTTAATATGATGCCTTTTTATTTATGGAGGAAGCTATTCTTTTCCTTCATTGTTAGCCTATTAGGATTTAGCTTAGCTACTGCTACCCAAGCAGCTAGTGTGGTTTTGACAGGAAAAATTTTAACTACTGAGGATAAGCCCGTTTCTAATATTACTGTTAGTATCGATACCCATAAAATCAGTGCTGCCACCGATCAACAAGGAGTCTTTCGTTTAGCCTTGCCGCCGAGTATCACAGAGGGTGATAAGCTCAAACTTGCTCTTAAAAATACCTCATACTCATTAATATCGCCTCATAAAGGGATAATCTATCTTCCTAAACAATGGAGCACGGAAGTTATTAGTTTAATTATTCGTGTGGATAGCATCCAATCCATTCCGCCCCCTAGTTCCACACCGACAAAACCCAATAAATCTAGCAACCCTAACCATTTTATTATTCAAATAGCTTCACTATCTGACAAAACCCAAGTCGAAAAGCTCATTCATAAAATTCAGCCCTCGCTAACAACGGCTCAAAGTTACTATCTAAAAGTACCTGATAAACCTGATCAATATAGAGTAGTAATCGGTGATTTTGATACTTCCATTACTGCGAATGAGCTAAAAGATAAACTCACCCAACAACAACTCATTTCTAAGGATAGTTTTGTGCGTAAAGCGTGGTAAATAACTAAGGAAAATAGCCAGCGATATAGTTAAACCCTAATAATACTTTATATTTAGTTTAGAGCAATCAGGGTTTAACTATATAAGTACTTGAACCAAAGTAATCGAATATTTCCTCCGCAGCCGCTGTGAATACGTCCCTGTACGCTACAAGGCGGCATCCCTGCCGCCAAGACTGCTCCAGAAATACCCGCTTACTTTGGTATACCTACTTAAGGAGTTTTATAAAAAAGCAGATTTAAGCGGCTTTAGGTTGAAAAGTTAATGCCACCCCATTAATACAATGACGCTTGCCCGTAGGAGCAGGGCCATCATCGAAAATATGCCCTAAATGTCCACCACAATCAGCACAATGAACTTCGGTGCGCGTGACAAACCACGAGCGATCACTTTGTGTACCTACCGCTCCATCTAAAGCCTGATAAAAACTAGGCCAGCCTGTGCCGCTTTCAAATTTAGTAGCAATATCGTAAAGCTCATTATTACATCCCGCACAATGGAAAATGCCAGCGCGTTTTTCGTGTAAGAAAGGGCTAGTATTGGGGCGCTCGGTATCGTGCTCACGTAATACGGCATATTGTGCAGAGGTTAATTGCTGTTTCCACTCGGCTGCGGTTTTTTGAATGGGAAAGGACTTAGCCTCTTCTGCTAGTACAGGATAGGAGACTAAGAGCGTCGATGCTCCGACACCTAATACTCCCTGTAAAAATGCTCGGCGCGATAGGGTTTTAGTAGAACGGTTTAGCTCAGTCATCACAATACCTCTTAGTTTCGATTATTATAAATTATTAAGACCCACAGACCCCCTCTAGGGTTCCCTACTCCCTAAACAGGCTAAACGGCCTGCCAGACTTGAGTAAGTAGGAGCTGACCTTTTAAAGACACCTGTCCCTTAAAGATAGAACCAGCTTTAATCTCCCCAACACCCTTAGGTGTCCCCGTCATGACAATATCGCCCTCATTTAGGGTAATAAAGGTGCTTAACTGAGCCAGAATCGTTTCTGGGTTATAAATCATCAAACCAATATGGCCTTGCTGCACGACCTCATCATTAATACTCAGCTCAAAAGTAAAATCCTTATCCTCTGGGCTAATCGCGACAAACTCACTAAATAAAGCTGCACCATCAAAGGCTTTAGCCCGCTCCCAGGGCAAACCTTTTGCTTTAAGCTTATTTTGCAAGCCGCGCTTAGTCAGATCTAACCCAAAACCTACCGCACTAAAACGCCCCTGCTCATACACAAAGCACAGCTCGCCCTCGTAATGAATCGGCTCTTGCTGAAAGGCTTTCAGAGTGCTGCTAATGGCTGAGTTAGGCTTAATAAAAACCACCATATCATCCGGTACTTCATTATTCAGCTCAGCAATATGATCGACATAATTACGCCCAATACACACGACCTTAGAGGGCGTCAGCGTGCGCTGCTCCATTTGAATAGTATTCATCATAACCTCCTTAACTTGTAGGTATAACAAAGTAATCGATTATTTCTGGAGCAGTCTTGGCAGCAGGGATGCTGCCTTGTAGCGTACAGGGAGGTATTCACAGCGACTGTGGAAGAAATACTCGATTACTTTGGCTCAACTACTTACAAACAAAAACGGTCCCCTCAGGAACCGTTCTCTCACTCACTAAAGCAATGCGAAGTTACTCCTGAACTTCAGTAGCTTTCAGAATAGTGACTGGCTCAACAGGCACATCCTCATGACGACCTTTTGATCCGGTTTTAACCTTCTCAATAGCATCAACTACATCCATACCAGACACAACTTTACCAAATACCGCATAGCCCCAGCCTTGTGGTGTTTCAGAGCGGAAATTGAGGAAGTCATTGTCCTTAGTATTAATAAAGAACTGTGAAGAAGCAGAATGAGGCACACTAGTACGCGCCATCGCTAAAGTGCCACGCATATTTTTCAGGCCATTATTAGCTTCATTTCTGATCGGAGCCTTAGTGGTTTTTTCGTGCATATTTTCATGCATGCCGCCCCCTTGAATCATAAAATTAGGGATGACACGATGGAACACTAAACCATTATAAAAACCATCACGGACATAACCTAAAAAGTTTTCCGTGCTAATGGGTGCATTTTTAGCATCCAGTTCAATCGTAATATTACCCTTACTGGTTTCCAGTAATACTTTTGGATTTGTAGACATAATGCCTCCAAGTGCTACTTCCGCTTCCGCTGCCACTGCAGAATTAATACCTACTAATGCCAGCATGGTTGCGAAAATATAATTCATAAAACGTTTCATTATTTCCCCCTTATCATTGTGGTCGATTGTTATGCGGTGCGCATCATAGCCCATCTACTGCCGTATGGCTATAAGCCGCCTAGTCTGGGATGATTTTAGAGCAGCCTTATTGGTTCGGAAGCAGCCAACCCAGAAAGCCCAGCTCACGCTCAAAGTTTAGCATTTTGTTGAGTATTTTTTAAGCTTATAGCCTAACCGCCTCGATGCGCTCACCATCGGTGACTAATACCCACGCGGCTAAGTTTTCCAGCTTAGCGATTTCAGGTAGTTGTAAATAGCCTTGAACCTGCTCTAACCCCTCTTGTTTCTTGGCTAGCCACCCTGATTCTTTGTCAGACTTTTTACTGTATTTAAGCTCAATCAAATGCTGATAAGGCACAGCAATAGGATTACGCTCTAATAATAAAATATCAGGGTATTTACGATTGAGTTCACGTTCGCTTTGGATGAAGTAAACTTGAGTTTGATAAAGCAAAGTCAGTAATAATACTTTCACATGCTTTTCATCCATGCCCATAGCATCACGATTGGAGAGTAATTGTAAGGCTCTCACCATTTCTACTAATAGCGGCTCAAAATCGGCATTTAAGGCTAATTGCTCTACTGCTAAGCGTAAGTGGTGATTAGGAATACTAAATTGATTACGTCGCTCTAACTCAACCTTAAAATAGTGAAAGTAAAACTCTTGAATCGCGTAATTGGGTATACCAAATACTTCACTCGCCAAGGTTTTACGCTTTAGGGTAATAAATCCCATATAGGCTAATAGACTAATAAAGTCATCTCGATCAAAACCCTTATCAAATTCAAATTTACGCTGCTGTAGCGCCTGCACCTCTCCATTATTAATTAATTCATCTAATACTTCAAAATTAGTATCTCGATTGCCAATGCTAAACATTTTCATAATCTTGCCATAATCCGAGGCAATATTTTCATCCATCATTGGCTCAGGGTATTCACAACGCTTTTGATCAAAGTTCTTAACAAAATACAACAGCATATTGGCATTATATACGGTCTCGTGAGCCTTTAAATTAAAGGAATAACCATTATACCAACGCTGTGTATCGGTAATTAAGCTCTCCAATACTAATGAACAATGATCTGCCAAAGGCTCTAATAATGTGATTACCTCACCTTCAGTAAAACCTATCGCTTCATTAAAAGCTTCATGTAGTGATAGATTTTGCCCAATATTAAACCCACTGGTCATGCTGTCGAGCATCATGGGAGTAACACCCGTCACAAAGAGCCGATCTAAGATACCACGCTGAGTAGCGGTCTTTAAAACTTCATAAAAACTACGAACAAAGCCACCCTTGCCCATAATGCGCTGAAAGAGCTTTAAGTCATCCGCCAAAATGCTATTAGCAAAGTGGTCATATTCGTCAATCAGCAGCATAATTTTTTGATCAGCAATTAGATCAAATAGATGCTGCATTTTAGCCGCAGGAGAAGTTTTAGCTTTTACCTCATCTTGAAAGGATTCAGGATAATTATAACGGCGTAAAAAATATTGTAGATGACTATCTAGTTTTTCATTGATACGCTGAAAAATGGCATCATGATCACCCTCGGTATCAATTCCGCTAAAATCCATAAATAGTATGGGATAGCTATTATGTAAGGGCGTTGGTTTTTTACCGATAGCTAAATGCCCAAATAGGCTATTAAACTCATTCTTATAAGCCACATCATAGTAATACTCTAACATCGACAAAAAAAGACTTTTGCCAAAACGACGGGGACGGAGTAAGAATAAATACTTACCTGCATCCTCTAGCAGAGGAATGTAATGCGTTTTATCGAGATAGATATATCCCTCTGTCATTAGGGTTTTAAAGTTACTTTCACCGTAGGGGATTTTAAGGTTCATGGTTTTTTAGCATCTAGTTATTGAGTATTAACTCTAACACTCTTTAGTGTGGGGTAGTGACTTTTGCACTCCTATATTCTGCTCTAACTGTAGGAGTAATTTACTCACTTCAGGCGGCAACTCAGTAAGGTAATTCTCAAGCGGCTCAAACGGAGGGCAAACCAAGACCATCTAAGCCACCTGAGCACTCAACCCCAACCGTTGCACTAAAAAGCTTTGCATTAATCCTAATAAGTCATAAATCAACACCGCCATGAGTCCTACAATTAATCCGCCTTGTAATACATAGGCCATGTTGTTGACTAATAGGCCCGCGATAATCACCTCGCCCAAACACTTAGCCGCAACCGTAGAGCCAATAGTAGCTGTCCCAATATTAATCACAGTGGCGACCTTAATACCCTCCAAAATCAAAGGCAAAGCCAAGGGTAATTCTACCCCCCATAAGCGCTGACTCGCTGACATCCCCATACCATCCGCCGCATCTAAAACAGCATAAGGTACTTGTTTAACCCCCGCGACGGTATTTTCAAAAATGGGTAATAGGCCATAGAGTGCTAGGGCAATTAAGGTAGGATAAGCACCAAAGCCCACGGCTGAAACCGCTAATGCCAGTACCGCCACAGGGGGAAAGGTTTGCCCAATATTAGCTATTGCACGCGCGAGGGGTAAAAACTCCAGACCACTCGGACGGGTAACACCAATGCCTGCACTCACGCCTAATAACGCACTCACCACTAATGAAACCAGCACTAGCTCTAAATGTTGTCCGGTCAAAGAGGCGAGACTATCCTGAGGATAAATAACCGCCGCCCCCTTAGGAGCGAGTGGTGCGAATAAAGTCTCAAACCAATAGGGTTTGAATACTAAAGCCAGAAACAACAACAGCACGACCAAACGCACAAGCCAAGGCCAATAAGCCCCTATTCTATTCATCGAGCCTGCCCTGCTTTTAAGATCTGGGGTAAATCGATAGAGCCAATGCGCTGCCCTTGGGCATTAATAATATTGGTGATAGGCACCCCACGCCACGTGAGTTCAGAGAGCACATCGCGCAAGGAAGCCTCAGCCGGCATATCCAGCTCAATGGCCTCATTCACTGGTTGCAAATGATCTTTGGCTTTGGCGAGGGATAATAGTTTTAAGGCGCGGTCTGAAGTTCCGGTCAATTGCACACAAAAGGGATCTGAGGGATTGACTAAAATATCCTCTGGAGCGGCATATTGTAATAGTTTACCGTCATGCATCACCGCTACCTTATCCGCGAGCAAGAAAGCTTCATCCATATCATGCGTCACCACGAGGATGGTAATGCCTAATTGCTGTTGAATGGTGAGCAAATCCTCTTGGGCTTTATGGCGAATGACTGGATCTAAGGCACCAAAGGGTTCATCCATGAGTAATAATTGCGGGCGGGCGGCGAGTGCTCTAGCCACCCCGACGCGCTGCTGTTGTCCACCGGATAATTGATGCGGCCATTTATGCGCGTATTGTTTGGGTTCTAAATCAAATAAATCCAATAACTCATAGACGCGCTCTTGAATCGTCGAGGCTTGCCATTGCAGCAATTTAGGCACGGTAGCAATATTTTCCGCGACAGTGCGATGCGGAAATAAGCCATTCCCCTGAATCACATAGCCCATACGCCGCCGTAATTCGGTAGCGGGCTGGCTCATAATATTACGCCCCTCAATCCAAATCTCGCCCTCACTCATATCGGTTAAGCGATTAATCATGCGTAATAAAGTCGACTTGCCCGAACCAGAAGTACCAACAATAGTCGTAATCGTGCCCGACTCAATCTCCATAGAGACCTGATCGACCACCGTCGTCTCTTGATAACGTTTGGAGACCTGACGAATTGAAATCATAGGTTCACTCCTCTTTTGGCTTTAGACTCTCCGCAATGGCATCTAATACCACCGCAGCCACAAAGGCTAACGCCACAATGGGCAATGCCCCCACTAAGACTAGATCAGTTGAAGTTTGTCCCAGTCCTTGAAACACAAAAGTCCCTAATCCCCCTCCTCCGACCAAGGCCGCCACGGTCACTAAACCAATGGTTTGCACCAGTACAATCCGAATCCCGGTGAGAATCACCGGAAAGGCTAAGGGCATTTCGACCTGCCATAAACGCTGCCGACGGGTTAATCCCATCCCACGAGCCGCCTCTCGCACTGTTGCCGGTACGCCATCTAAACCCACTACCGTATTGGTGACAATCGGGAGCAAACTATACAGCACCAGTGCAATCAAAGCCGGAGCCATACCAATGCCACTAACCCCCAATGCCCGCGCCCACTCACTATGCGCCGCCAACCACCCTAAGGGAGCCATCAATAAGCCAAATAAAGCAAGGCTCGGAATGGTTTGCACTAGGCTCAAGGTTTGCAATACCACACTGCGCCACTTTGGTATTTGAAAGCTCAGCAATCCTAGTGGTAAACCAATAAGTAAAGCCAGCAGCAAAGTACTCAGGGTGAGTTGTAAGTGCCGGAAAGCTTCCGACCAAAACTGCGGTTCACGCGCATAAAACTCACGCATTACCGCCAGATCATCGAGTAGCCCTGACTGAATCAGGACAATACCTAAAAGTAGATAGGTCACTAATACCCCAATGCGCTGCCACGCTAACAGCCGCTTACGCACCAAGGCATCCGTCACCGAGAGGCTCAATACCAATAGCAAAATCCAAAACGCACTGGCAGGGGTAATACGTATCGCTGGCTTAATAGCCAACTGGGTTGCCATTAGACCCATGCCCATGATTAGGACCATGAGGGCAATATTTGCGGTCAGAAAGCGCCGCAGCAAACAAGGAGAAACAAAGCTCAGCAGCGACCATATGCCTAAAGCCATGATGAGCACCACGCTCCCCGGCTGATCCAATAGCTCAAATAGGGTATAACTATTACCAGCGGCAATCCGGTTAGGCTTTACCACTAAAAAGGGCAAACTTACCGCCACTAGCCATGCCACACTCACAAGTAATAAGGTAACACGGTCGACCTTAGGGGATAGCATACGAGTCATGAACATCCCTAAGCTACTTCAGCAAGCCTTTTTCCTTGAGATAAGACTCAGCGACGGCTTTAGGTAACTCACCATCCACCTGCACCCGTGCATTCAAACCGCGCAATACACTAGCATCCAAAGACTGAAACACCGGCTCTAATATTTTGGCAATATCGGGGTTATTTTTTAATACTTCTTCACGAATCACCGGAGCGGGTGCATAGACTACTTGGGTATTTTTATCATCTTCCATCACCACCAAACCGGCTGGCTCAATCGCGCCGTCAGTGCCATAGACCATAGCGGTATTAACACCATTAGTTTGCTCGGCTGCGGCTTTAATGGTATTGGCAGTATCGCCCCCTGATACGACAATCATTTGCTCAGGTTTTAGTTTAAATTCATAAGTCGTCTCAAAGGCGGGTAAGGCACCATCAAAATTCACAAACTCTTGCGAGGCAATCAGTTTAGCATTTCCACCACCTGCGACCCATTTGCCAAAATCTGTCATGGTTTTGAGATTATTAGGGGTAGCGACATCGGAACGCACGGCGAGCGCATAGGTATTGTTAGCATTAGCCGGTGGGAGCCATACTAGTCTATTTGAGTCATAATCGAGCTGCTTAACCTTTTCCCAACCTTTTTGTAGGTCTTTCCATTCTGGTGCTTCTTTTTGATTATCAAACATAAAAGCGCCATTGCCGGTGTATTCGGGAACTAGGTCAATCTCACTGCTCATAATCGCTCTACGAATGATCGGTAGGCCACCTAAGGACAGTTTATCTTGGGTTTTTATACCATGGGCTTCAAGGGTGAGAATCATCATATTGCCCAATAAAGTACCCTCGGTATCAATCTTAGAGGACACCACTACGGGCTTATTGTCGGCTAATGTCGTATTTAGCACAGTAGACAAAGACAGCACCGCTGTAGCTATTATTAGACCTAATTTACTCATGGAATACTCCTAATGAATGCGGGTAAACAGTTTGAGAGCTTAATCAATTTGGGAGTATAACAACAGAACACTTAGATTATAGGCGAACTTTCATCGGCTCTCTCATGTGACTTTATCAATCACGTATCTGTATCTATCGGTTAATGGGGCTCTTTTTATATTTACTGTAGATATAGATTAAGTGTGTATTAGCACTGAATCACTTGCGCCCTCATGGGTGAAAGCGCATAGGAGCTTATTATTATGTGCTACATTCTAACACATAGTTATCCGTGGCGAGCAAAATGGACAGCGGGAACAGGCGATGACGGACTACAGATACTTGCGTATCTGGGTGGATTCGAACCACCAAAACCGATGAAGTAACCGTCATCTACACCACGCTGATAAATCAAAAACAATCACAAACACGATAATCATTCATATGACATAACGGCTTGCTGCACCATGTAGGCCTAACTATACCCTAGGCTTACCATTATTAAAATCATGTTTTCTCACTATCGATAGCGTACTAGTACTAAGAGAGTGCGAGCTGTGAGTCGCTAGCACTCCAAGCGGCTTAGGCAGCCTCTAGTGTATGCACAAACCGGATAATGGACTCAGAAAATCCATCGATATGAATCCACTGGCCATAGCCCACCCCATTTCTATAGTTGGCAATATTGATCATATAATTTTGCCCTGAGGTGGGCTGGGGAACATCCGTGCTAGATTGTTCATCCGTCAAGACGATTAGGCGATCATACTCCCTTGCCAGCATAGCCTTTACCGCACCGCCCAGATCCGTACCTGCATTCAGCGGTTGCAGTAACTCTGCCAGTGCGAAACCACGACGAGGAGGCGTTTGTGCCAACCATACATACCCACTATTTTTCTCGCCTGCTGTAAACCACCAGACCTCAACCTCCTCACACACTTCACGCAATAACACCGCCAAAGCGGCTGCCGCATCACCGCGTGACAAGTCTGATTTGCTGGATAGTTGCGCCTCCATAGAACCGGAGCGATCCACTAGAATAATAGTCTTACCCGGAAGCTTTTCCATACTGGCGGTAGCCTTGAGCATGGCAGGCTCGATAATATCCTCCCACGCCGGAACTGCACGGGCTGCTGCAATAAACCGAAAGGGTAATATCTGACTAATACCCTTATTCTGCATTAAATAATCCGCAATCAGGCGCTTATCAACCTTCGTCTGCTGCATATTACGCAGATTACGCAGCGCGGCTAAATAGCCAATGCGGTTCCGTTTTAATAGATCAGTAAATACTTCACCCTTATCCTCACCCCCGGATAGGCGTACCTCCCAGGTATCAGGAACAGCTAGTTTTCCCTCAATCAAGCGCTTCCATAGTTCAGCCTGATCTTGATCTTTTGGCTTGGCGTGCACCATAAACAATACATCCACCAATTTGATACCATTATCGCGGTTATATTTTGCGAGCTGATATTCATCAAACTTAGTAAAGGCGGCGGCTAGCCCTTGCTTGACCTGTCTGGTTAGCTTTTCTTTGGTTTTGCGCCGATCAGCCCCACCCCAATAAAGTGCTAAAAACTCAGCCAGCTCATCAGGACGGTTAATGACCTGTTGTAAGGTACTCGCCACAAGAGTGGAACCCTTAACCTCTTTATGGCGTGCTAGCTCGCGGGTCAATAATAAAGGCGCATGACGCAAATGATGGGTATTGCGGGCTTCAATGGCTAGTTCAGATAACTGTTGAGCACTGATGAGATGGGCAAGATCATGGATGCGGTCTGCAACCGATACACCGGATTCATAAAAGCCATCCTCCCAGAGCAAACAAGCCATAATAGTCCGGCGTAGCTCTAGATAAGGGCTGATGTTGGGGGATTTCGCACCTTCATGGGTGAAAGTGGATGCTGTTTTTTTATTAATACGTGCCACGTTCTAACTCCTTGTTATCCGTGGCAAGCAAAATGGACAGTGGGAACAGGCGATGACGGGCTATTTTACTCTATTACTAGAGCCACAGATACTTTCGTATCTGGGTGGATTTGAACCACACTTCAATGAAATAGTTATATTCCAAGGAAGTCACCATTTGAAGTAACCGTTATCTACACCACACTGATAATAGAGGTGTTAATGGTAAGGGACAGCGGGAACAGGCGATCACGGACTATGCTGTACTCTATCCAACTGAGCTACAGATGCTTTCACATCTGGGTGGACTCGAACCACCGACCACAGGTTCCTTAAAACGAAGTAACCGTCATCTACACCACGCTGATTATCCGGGACCCTCACAAACAGTATCATCGTTTAAGAGAAACCGCTGTTTGCTACACCACGGGAGGTTTACTATACCTTAAGTTTAGTATAATTCAAATAATGTTTTCCCCATCATCACAGGTTCTATCAGCCTATTTATTCTTTCACCGCTCTAGTTGTTTTCATCCACTGCAAAGCATCATCCATTACCCGTTTTCCCTGTAAATCACGCATGAGCATATGCCAACCATTCGGATATTCTTTATAGGTATTAGTACTCGCTTTAGGTAAGCGTTGGCGTAAACGATTAATCGGTTTATAGGGAATCACCTGATCTTTTAAACCATATAAAACTAAAGTGGGATAAGACATAGTATTCGCCGCTTGATAAGCACTATCCATTAAATCGACTAAACCTGCTACGGTATCCATACGGCTTTTGCGAATCATATAAGGGCTTTGCCAAATCTCGCGCAGCATTGCATCATTATCCGAGGCGCGAATTTTTAAACTCGTTCCAGAGGGTGACCAATGTGGAGCAACACGCCTAACCAAGGCTAATGACCAGCGCTGATAAAACGGTTGCGTTGCTCGCGTCCACACCGCAGGGGCTTCTAAAATCACACCTTGCAAAGGCAAATTCGGATGACCTGCTGTCGCTTTGAGTACCACCGCTGCCCCCATTGATGTACCTAATAAAAATAGCGGCTGATTGGGTGACTGTGCATGTACTAATTGCACAAACTGCCGAGTATCCTGTGCCATACGCTCATCCCCTGCCCAAAGCCCGCGCTGCTCACCGCGCCCAAAACCGCGCTGATCATAAGCCCAAACCTTCACCCCTTGGCTGGCAAAATATTTGCCTACATGGTCAAAAGCCCCCGCATATTCATTAAAACCATGTAATAAAATTAAATGTGCCTGTGGTGTTGTGGGTGAGTTCCAAACTTGCAAGGGTAAGCGCGTAGCATCGTCGGCTATAAAAGACTGAGGCGTTAAGGCAGGTGTAGCCCGTTCTTGGCTTTGTAGGTAGTGAGTCGTGGCACAGCCCCCTAGGCTCAGTAAAACGGCTAATAAACACAAACCCTGAATTAATCGCTTAGCCTGTCGCATTGCTTATTCCCTTATCTTGATTAAATGCTGATCATGCACACGCAAGTAGCGGAAGCACAGCCTTTTCGCTACCATGTTGGCTTAAAGAGAAGGAGTATCCCTATGCCTAGTAAAGACCCACACACGGTTGTCGTCAATTTGCGTAATCCTACGGGTTATACCTGTGATATCAAAGCAGGCCATCATCCCCTTGTGGCGGATGAGCCGGCAACATTAGGAGGAGAAGATTTAGGTGCAGCCCCGTATGAACTACTGAAAGCCGCACTCGGTGCGTGTACGGCCATGACGATTCGTATGTATGCTGAGCGTAAAAAATGGGACTTACAAGATGCCCAAATTACCCTGCGCCACAGCCGTGATACGAATAAAAATAGTGTCATTGAACGCGATATTAAACTGATCGGTAATCTCGATGCTGAACAACGCGAGCGTTTATTAGAGATTGCGGATCGTTGCCCGGTGCATAAAACACTCAGTCATGGAGCGAGTATTTTAAGCCGTTTAGTTGATTAATATTAGAGAATTAAGTGCTTTATTATGTTACAGATTTACAATAGTTTAACCCGTCAAAAAGAAATCTTTACTCCTTTGGAAGCTGGCAAAGTACGCATGTATGTGTGCGGTATGACGGTCTATGATTATTGTCATCTAGGACATGCACGGGTCATGGTCGTGTTTGATATGGTCTATCGCTATCTGCAAGCGTTAGGCTATGACGTGACCTATGTACGCAATATCACCGATATTGACGATAAAATTATTAAACGTGCCAATGAAAACGGCGAAACTATCCAAGCGCTCACCGCACGCTTTATTCAAGCCATGTATGAGGATGAAGCCGCACTACAGGTATTGCGCCCTAACCTTGAGCCTAAAGCGACCGAATATATCCCCGCTATGCAGGCCATGATTCAGACCTTGATTACTAAAGGTTTGGCTTATGTCGGCAGCAATCAGGATGTGTATTATGACGTCTCTGAGTTTGTGGGTTATGGCAAATTATCCGGGCGTAAATTAGAAGATTTACGCGCAGGTGAGCGTATTGCCATTGATGAAGTCAAAAACGATCCACTCGATTTCGTACTCTGGAAAGCCGCCAAACCGCAAGAACCTGCATGGGCCGCGAGTTGGGGACAGGGGCGTCCGGGGTGGCATATTGAATGCTCCGCCATGTCGACTAAGCTCTTAGGCGAGCAGTTTGATATTCATGGGGGGGGGCATGATTTGCAATTCCCGCATCATGAAAATGAAATTGCTCAAACCGAAGGTTGCACCGGACATCAGTCGGTTAATTATTGGATGCATAATGGCTTTGTGCGTATTGATGGCGAGAAAATGTCTAAATCATTGGGCAATTTCTTTACCGTGCGCGAAATACTCGAACATTATAAAGCTGAAGAAGTGCGCTTTTTTCTCCTGAATAGCCATTATCGCAGTCCGGTCAATTACAGCACTGAAACCTTAGACCATGCTCGCAATTCATTAACACGCCTATATACTGCGTTACGTGATGTCAATCTCAATGTCACCCCTGCGCTCGATACCGCTTATGAGCAACGCTTTCATACTGCCATGCAGGATGATTTTAATACGCCAGAAGCTATTGCAGTATTGTTTGATTTAGCGCGGGAAATTAACCGCCTCAGTCATGAAAATGCTGAAAGTGCATCCACTCATGCGGCACTCTTAAAACAACTAGCCAGTGTTTTAGGTTTACTAAACAGTGACAGTGAGACTTGGTTTAAGGGTGACAGTAAAGGGGGGTTTGCAGATAGTGCGATTGAAGCCTTGATCCAACAACGCAATGAGGCACGCGCTACTAAACAATGGGCCGAATCAGACCGTATTCGTGATGAATTAAAAGCTCAAGGGATTCTATTGGAGGATAAGTCTGGCGTGACGACTTGGAAGCGAGGCTAATAGCGTGTCATTTGCCCTTTAGTACTGATGAATTTATAATTTCCCTCTCAATATAGAAGCCATTGGAGTCACTCATGCAAACTTATCAAGGTAGCTGTCACTGTGGTGCTATTCAATTTGAATTTACAGCGCCTACGATTAGCAGCAGTTTGCGTTGTAACTGCTCTTTTTGCAAACGCCGAGGTGCGGTCATGAGTGACTTTATGCTAGCACCTGAAGAATTAAAAATTACTATTCAGAATGATGCTTTAGCCACCTATGCCTTTGGTTCAGAGGTCGCTAAACATCATTTTTGCAAACACTGTGGGATCTATCCCTTTCATCAGACACTACGCAAGCCCGGACACTACCGCGTGAATTTAGGCTGTATCGATAGCCTAGATGCTTTATCGCTTCCTGCCCCTGTTTTCAATGGTGCTGCTCTGTAAATACTCTCAATCACGTCTAATTAAAATAAGCTTTTTTTAATACCTAGGAATTATTATGAAATTCGTTAAAGTTATTGCACTTTCTTTATTATTCAGCACTCACTTAGCCTTTGCCGAACCTGCTACTGATGCGACTATTGAAGAGTTATTAACGCTCACCAAATCTGAAAAAATGATTACGGACATACATGAGCAAGTCAAATCCATGATGGATCAAAGCATGGCTAAAATGACTCAAGGTGAGGAAATCAATCCAGAAGAGCAAAAAGCTATTGATAATATGATCAGCAAAATGCTGGCAGCAATGAAAGAAGAAGTAAGCTGGGAAAAAATGAAACCCCTTAGTATAAAGTTATATAAAGAAACGTTTACTGAGGAAGAGTTAAAAGGCATGGTAGATTTTTATAAAACCCCTGCAGGAGAAGCTATGGCAAATAAAATGCCTACTTTAATGCAAAACACCATGACTGCTACTCAAGACATGATGGTTGGTTTACAGCCTAAAATGGCAAAAATTCAACAAGAATTTATGCAGGATATGGCGAAAGCGAAGGATGCTGCCGCAGAAGCTAAACCAGAAGCCAAAACCGAGGAAAAGGCCGAAGGCAAAGCTGAAGAAAAAGCCGAAGAAAAGAAATAAGCGACCCGCTAAAATAAGCGGGTATTTCTGTTAAGACTCTTCAGAAATACCCGCTTATACTAAGATGAACTAATAAGATATAAATCTCATTACAGCGCCATACCGTGTTCCCGTGTGGAGTGGAAGGTAATATCCGGCCATTTTTCTTGCGCCATTTGTAAATTCACTCGAGTCGGTGCGATATAAACTAACTCACCCGCATGATCGAGCGCTAAATTAGCGGCTGCCTTAGTTTTAAACTCTTCCCATTTTTTCTCATTACTAGAAGTCACCCAACGAGCGGTGCTGACATTCACAGCCTCAAAAATAGCATCGACTTTATATTCATCTTTTAAGCGCTGTGCGACTACGTCAAATTGTAGAATACCGACTGCACCTAAAATCAGATCATTATTGGTCAGTGGCTTAAATAATTGAGTAGCTCCCTCTTCGCATAATTCGGCTAGCCCTTTTTGCAGTTGCTTCATTTTTAAAGGGTCACGTAATTGTGCGCGGCGGAATAGCTCCGGTGCGAAATTGGGTATGCCGGTAAATTGCAGACTTTCGCCCATCGTAAAGGTATCACCAATGCGAATACTGCCGTGATTATGTAACCCAATAATATCCCCCGGATACGCATCCTCGACATGCTCACGGTCAGAGGCCATAAAGGTGAGTGCATCGGGAATTTTCACATCTTTACCCAAACGTACATGACGCGCTTTCATACCCTTTTCAAATTTGCCAGAACATACCCGTAAAAAGGCCATGCGATCACGATGTTGAGGATCCATATTGGCTTGAATTTTAAAGACAAAGCCTGTGAAAGGCTCTTCTTCGGCCTTGACTGCGCGTGTAATCGTCGGGCGAGCTTGAGGAGCAGGTGCATATTCGACGAAATCATCGAGTAATTCACGAATACCAAAACTATTAAGTGCTGTACCAAAATAGACAGGGGTTAAGGTGCCTTTTAAATACGCCTCTACATTAAACTCGTGACTTGCCCCTTTCACTAATTCAATTTCTTCGCGTAATTCATCGGCTTGAGTACCCAGCTTTTCATCTAATTCGGGATTATCTAAACCTTGAATCTCGTCATAGTCGAGCTTTTTTTCGGTACTCGGCTTATACAAAATGACTTTATCTTGATAGAGGTGGTAAATACCTTTTAGGCGTTTACCCATACCAATCGGCCAGGTAATGGGAGCGCATTGAATATTTAATACCGTTTCGACTTCATCTAATAATTCAATCGGCTCTTTACCTTCGCGGTCGAGCTTATTAATAAAGGTCATAATCGGCGTATCGCGTAAACGGCAGACTTCCATTAATTTAATGGTGCGCTCCTCGACCCCTTTTGCCACGTCGATGACCATTAAGGCCGAATCGACAGCGGTGAGGACACGGTAGGTGTCTTCGGAGAAGTCCTCGTGTCCGGGGGTGTCGAGTAGATTGACAATGCGCCCATTATAGGGGAATTGCATCACCGACGACGTGACCGAGATGCCGCGCTCTTTTTCCATGGTCATCCAGTCTGAGGTAGCGTGGCGAGCCGCTTTGCGCCCTTTGACGGTTCCGGCTAATTGAATAGCACCCCCGAATAGGAGCACTTTTTCGGTCATAGTGGTTTTTCCCGCGTCAGGGTGCGAGATGATGGCGAAGGTTCTTCGGCGGGCAGTTTCTTGCAAACGATCAGTCATGGTGAGTGGAATTAAGCTGATTACTAAGGGTGCGGATTATAGCGGAAGGCAGGGGTTGGGTACAGAAAAGTGCTAGGGTTTAATGCGAGATGGTCAAACCTAGACCAAGGGTATTAGTATAATAGATGAATGATTAACAAATCGAGCGCATTATGTTTTCTAAAATTTGGTCGAATGCATTAAAGGGTTATGCCTCTGAACCACAAGAATCTGAATATGACTACCTTGAAGTTAAAAAGGTTAATTTTTTTGTTGGTGCTAATAATAGTGGGAAGAGTCGCTTAATAAGGGAGCTAGTCAAATCAAAGCGGGAAAATTACACAATAAGCTCGGATGCCATATTTGAAGCAATAGATAAAATATTAAGCTATTTCAAAGAAAAAAGTGAGGATTCATTTAAAAAACGTGCTCAATATCTAAGAGATGCCCCTCTAGAAAGCTTATTAGAAATTGAATTATTAATAAAAGATTTTAATCAATTTGCAAGTGAATACTCCTATAAAAATGGTCGGCAGGGCATAGGAAAAATAACGGAATTAAATGATAGCAAATACCCAACATTATCAAGCATAAAGGAGATATCTTTAAAAGAGATTACCATCAACCTATCTCCTAATGTTGATAAAAAGCATTACATCCCTATACTAAGAGGGCTTAGACCTTTTGACTCAAATAAGGATCATTATTTAGACAGAACAACAAAAGATTATTTTGATAACCTATACAACAACAGTATAGATACTGGATTCAATTTATATGAAAATTTAATGACTTTACTACTTGGACAACCAGAACAACGAAAAATAGTGCGTGAATATGAAAAGATTTTAGGAGATCATTTTTTCGATCAAGCTGAGCTAACATTAATACCCGAATACAAGAAAGATACTGTAGCCGTTAAAATAGGGATTGAAAAACAATTCCCTATTTACCACTTAGGCGATGGCCTACAACAAATCATCATAATTACTTCAGCCGCCTACCTTGAAACTGAGCCTTCTATGTTCTTCATCGAAGAACCTGAAATCAATCTACACCCCGGAATGCTCCGCAAGCTTATTCATTTCCTAATCGACCACACACCACATCAGTACTTCATAACTACTCACTCTAATCACCTCATTGATTTTTATAACTATAGTGATCAAGTCACCGTTCATCGTCTCAAGAAAAAAGTAGAAGGTGATAAAACCACTTTTACCATACATGACTGCAAAGAAGACAAAGATTTACTACGCGAGTTAGGTGTGCTTAATACCTCTGTTTATTTAGCTAACTCCACCATCTGGGTTGAAGGTATTACCGATCGCTTATACCTAAAAGCCTATATGAAAAAATACTTAACCGAACATCCAGAAAAGCAACAATGGCAAAACTACAGCGAGCATATTCACTATGCTTTTGTAGAATATCAAGGTGGCGTATTAGGACATTGGGATTTTAACGAGGATGAAGAGGCTAGCGACTCGCTCAAAGCTTTAAAACTTTGTGCCACACCCTTTTTAATAGCAGATGGTGATATCAAAACTAAAGGAGATCGTTATCAAATCTTAGTTAACCAATTAGGCGATAGCTTATTTGTGACTCAAGGCAAAGAGTTTGAAAATATGCTGCCTGAAGAGATTTTAAAAGCTACAGCTAACGATTTTTTTAACCGTGCTAGTAAAAAGAAAGAAGGCTTATCATCTGAAAATCTGATTAATATAAAATATAATGATTACTTTAGCTCTCCGAACGGTATTGGTAAATACTTAGATGGTTTAGTAGAAAGCACTAATAATCTATTTTCGGCAGCTAGTGGCACTATTCGAGAGAAAGTGAAGTTTTGTGATATAGCCTGCGAGCATATGTATAATAAAAATTTTCAGTGGGAATTAACCCCTGAATTAACTGATCTGTGTGAGAAAATATTTACTCATATTGAGCGCTGTAATAGTTAAATTACAGGCTCACACTAACACACTATCCACCCTCACCTGTTCGCCATTACTACATACAAACGTGCTGCCCGCTTTCACACTACAATAGCGGGTATAGCGCCCGTTTTCTGGCTCTTGAAACACCTCAAGGCAATTTTCTTTTAGATTAACCAACCAATACTCTGGAATACCTTGGCTAGCGTAAAGTGCTGCCTTTAATCGATCATAGGCTAGCGTACTATTCGCTACCTCAACCACCAACGCTGCGGTTTGTGGATGAGTATGGCGATAATCCATAAAACTCCCTGTTACCACAGCTACATCAGGCTCCGGCTCGGAATCCTCACCCAAAGCCAAAGGCATTTGCATACGCACATGATAACCCGCCCCAAATAAACTGCGCAGATAATCCGCCATGACTTGAATAGAGGTTGCGTGATAACTTCCTTGTGGTGTCATATCAATAATAGCTCCCTCAATCAGTTCAAAACGAGCCTCAGGATGAAAGACCCCCGCCTCGATCATGCGTTCATACTCGGTACGCGTCCAACGGTGTGGCTGAGCCAACAATGCAGAAGACGACATAAGGCTTACCTCTTAACATTAGCTGGAGCACTTTGTTTAGCATAAGTGAGAAGCTCCTTCAATTTCTGTTCGCGAGCTTGTATTTCTTTGAGAGTGCATTGCGCCCCTGCTGCAAGGTATCTGTTTTCAAAATCGCATTGTGCCTCTCTATACTTAATCCAAGCCCGCTCTGCTTCCTTCAGTTTTTTTACTTCAACCTCAAGATTTTGACGCTTAAGCTCAGCCATAAGCTCTTTATAAACTTTAGTGAGTGCCTTATCACTTTTCTTCAATTCATCCGCATAATCAGATGGCATTGAGTGAACGGTCACTACAGAAAATAAAAACAACCCCATCAAAACGAATAATTTATACTTCATGTTAAACACTCAAATTTATAAAAACTATTAGGCTAAATAGCTTCACCTTTTAAGGCTACCCATATCTGCTTAACCCATAAAAGCGCATCCTGACAATCTTCTGGACTACCATAAGCAGGGACAACAATATAATGCGACTCTAAACCATATTTTTGGGCTTCGTCTTGATGATGGGGGCTATCATCAATCAAATAGTCGACATGGATACGACGGATATCTTTCCACTCACAGGCCAGTTCATCCCATGAATATATTTCTTTAAAATAGCCCGTCAAACCATAGGCTAAAACCTTTTCGACATAGCTTCGAGTGCTAACTGTCCATAAAATCAAATCATGATCTTGAGCCAACTCTGTGAGAAGTTCATGGCAGCCAGTGCGTAGATTAAACCCAATAATAGAATTATTATGGATGATAGGTGTGCCTAAGGTCTCATCAAGATCAAAGGCAATACGTTGTGGTTTCATCTTTAAATTCATCACACAATACAGGTTGCTCAATCATATATTACTTTTGTCATTTTGCCCCGCCCGCTCCACTATCACCGCCATGACACCGCGCAAAACATCAGCCATACGCACATAATCCAACTTATCCCACGTATCTGCCTTGCTGTGATAGTTTAGATTACGGTAGAAAGCCGTATCAGTAATCATCAAGGCGGGAAAACCTCGCGCCCAAAAGCTGCGATGATCGGAGAAATCAATACCGGGCAATAGGCGTGGAGCATTAATGGAATAAACGGGTAGGGTCATAGCTTGACGCATATCAGCCTTAGTCTGGCGCACAATACCCATACTCCCCAAATCGCCCACCACAGCAATAAAGTCACCCCGATCCGAATACAGGTAACTCATCAGTGGCAGGGGGTAACTTTGGCTGTCTGGCTCATCGCTGTAATAGCCGATCATCTCCAGTATCATCACCAGCTCCACCGCTGTCCCCTGCTCCTGCAAAGCTTTGGCATAAACCGCACTACCCATATCCGGCGTGCGGAAAAAGGGAGGCTCTTCCAGCGTAAAGGCTACCAGTGTCACAGGTCTATCCAAACTGGCATGGCTTAATAGGCGTGCTAACTCCAGCAGTCCCGCCACACCGCTAGCATTATCATCCGCCCCCGGCTGGCTCTCATGCGCATCATAATGTGCCCCAATAATCAGGCTCGGCCCCACTGCAGCGCCGACCGTAGACCCAAAGGTAATCGATAGATTACGGTAGGTTTCTCCATCACTTTGATAAGGAAGTACATCAACCTTACCATAGGCGGACCATTGCTCCTGAATATAGGCAGCCGATTGATCCAAATAGTCAGGAAAGGTTCGAGGTGGCAGTTCCTCGGCTAACTTACGTACATGAGCCTTCAAGCGCTCCGGTGAAATATCAATCGCCAGCGTATTTTTTGGCGCTCCCCCGCCGAAATCAAATAGCGGCTGAGTCACGACAAACCAGAGCAGCAGTGGTGATAGCATGAGGCTAATATCCAACAAAATTTTAAGGCGCTTCATCATGACACGGGATGTCCTGTAATACGGGTGTTTTCAGTGTTGTTATTGGTGTCTGAGCCGCCTCACGTCCGTCTAAGGTCAGCTCCAGTATCTGACGCATCAGCCCCAGCCCGCCATGCCGGATTAAGCTATTCCAGATCGGCTCAGCCTTTTTCCAGCCTGCACTATAAGCAAAATGGCGCAGGCGCTGATTCAGCGCAACGTGCTGCTGGCTGGCTTTGAAAATATTACCCCAACTATAAAACTCACGATAAGCCCATTCATAACCCGCTTGCAACTCTGCACTACTCATACCCCGTGGCTCGAATACGACATGGCGGGTATCGTACAAATCCCAGTTATCACTACGCAGCCGCCCGGCTGCCTTTAATTGTTGGTAATAGGCGGTGCCAGGATACGGGGTAGCAATATGAAAGGTCGCGGTAGTAATGCCCCGACTCACTGCCCAGTCCACTGTGCGCCGGAATACTTCAGGGGTATCACCATCCAGCCCAAACACAAAGCTACCATTGATTTTAATACCCAGCTGATCCAGCCGTCGAATCACCGCATCATAATCCCGCCCCAGATTTTGCCCCTTATTAGAAAAGGCCAAACTCTCCGCCCCTAATGATTCAAAACCAATGAATACACTACGCAAACCGGCCTCAGCCGCTCGCTCAATGAGATCACCCTTTAAAATGGCATTCACAGTCGACGCTCCCTGAAACAAACGTCTCATACCCTGCATACCATCAAATAAGGCACGGGCAAAACGGGCATCTCCCAGCAAATGATCATCCAGAAAGTACAAATGCCGCCCCGGCAGGCGTTCAATCTCCGCGAGTGCCGCATCTACCCGTTGGGTATAGAACGATTTTCCCCCCTGAAAAAACGCATCTTTATAGCAAAAGTTACAGTGATACGGACAGCCGCGTGTCACTACAATCGAGTTCGGTACTAGATATTTGTCTCGTTTGATTAGATCACGCCGGATGGGTGGTAGATGCTCCAGCGTGCGTACTCCCGATTGATAGCGCACCTTGGGTTCACCCCGACGAAAATCTGCCAGAAACTGCGGAAAAGTCTCCTCACCTGGCCCCAGAAAAATAGAATCGGCATGACGAGCAGCCTCTTCTGGTAGAGAGGTCACATGCAGTCCCCCCAGACACACATAGCAACCTTTAGCACGGTAATGATCGGCAATGCGATAGGCTCGCGAGGCGTTGGTAATATAGACCTGAATCACCACCAGATCCGGCTCATCCTGCCAGTCCAAACGCTCCACATGCTGGTCCACCAGTTCCACCGTATCATCAGGATGTAGATAAGCCGCTAGTGTAGCCAGCCCTAGTGGTGGAAACAGTGAATACTTAATCGGACGCCATTCGGGTGAACCCGCTTCCTGTAAGGCAGGCAGAATCATTTTGACGTGCATAACAGCTTCCTTAGTTGTGTGGTGATATCAGAAGCAGTATGGAGCTGAGCTGTGCAGGAATAGGATGGGAGCTTATGGAGGATTCATGCAGGGGTAACGCAGCCTATGCACGATAGGCCACGCCCCCGAAAGCCTGTTATGGGATTAAGTACTTGAGCCAAAGTAATCGAGTATTTCTTCCGCAGCCGCTGTGAATACCTCCCTGTACGCTACAAGGCGGCATCCTTGCCGCCAAGACTGCTCCAGAAATACCCGATTACTTTGTTATACCTATCCTAGTTTAATTGTTTATGCAGTCTCAGCTTGAGCTAACATGCTGAATTCTTCTTCAGGTGTTTTGGCAACTAGATGGTTGCGACTATAGCCAAAGAAATAGGCCGCACCGAGTGCAAACAATACTAAGGTATACATAAAGGCACGCGGGTCATAAGCATAAACCCCAGTCAATGCCACCAGTGACAAGATCAGCGACAGACCAGAGGTGAAAATACCGCCTGGCGTTTTATAAGGGCGCGGCATTTCAGGGTGATTTAGGCGTAGCAGAATATGGCTTAACGACATGAGGGCATAGGAAACCGTAGCACCCACGACTGCCATCGCCAACATTAAATCCCCCTCACCCGTGAGTGACGCTAAAAAGCCAAAGATCCCCGGAATAATCAGCGCACGCGCTGGAACCTTGCGTGTATTGGTCAGGGACAGGCTTTGTGGCAGATAGCCCGTCCGGGATAAAGCAAATACTAGACGGCTGTAGCCATAAATAATCGAAAAGAAAGAAGCAATCAGACCGGCTAGAGCTAATACATTGACCATCGTGGCGAGCAGGGGTTTATGCGCCGCATTCAAGGCATCCACTAGCGGTACGGTACTGCTACCTAGTGCTTTAGAACCTGTCACACCTGCCAGAATGATCACCATTAGGGCAGCGGTAAACAGTAGGAAAATCATAGCCACAATAATACCCTTAGGTACATCTTTAGCCGGGTTCTTAGCCTCTTCCGCCGCTAAAGGCACCCCTTCTACTGCGAGAAATAGCCACATCGCAAACGGCAAAGCAGCCCAAACACCATACCAGCCAAAAGGCAAGAATGGGGATGCCCCAACAGCTTGAGTCGGTTCAATATCAAATAGCAAAGCAGCATTAAAGTCCCCCAACAGTGCTATTGCTGTACCCAAAATAGCGAGTACTGCCAACGCGCTAATCACCATCATAACCTTTAAAGCTTCGCCCACTCCAGCGAGGTGAATGCCGATAAAAATGATATAAAATAAGGCATAGATTACCGGCCCATTGACACCCAACAGAGACTCTACGGCGGCCCCGATGAAGATCACAATCGCCGCTGGTGCCAGCACATATTCAATCAATACCGCAAGCCCGGTCAGAAAGCCGCCAGCAGGCCCCATCGCCTGACGGGCAAAGCTATAGCCGCCCCCTGCTGCGGGAATGGCTGCCGACATTTCAGCCAGTGATAATACGAGGGTGAGATACATCAAGCCCATGAGTACAGCAGCAATGACAAAACCACCCCAGCCCGCTTCGGCAATACCAAAGTTCCACCCGGCAAAGTCGCCAGAAATCACATAAGACACGCCTAACCCAGCTAATAATAGCCATCCGGCCGTGCCGCGTTTGAGTTGGCGCTTGGCTAGATAATCCTGATCCAACACAGTCGACATAATGAATACCTCTATACAAATAACAGGGTTAAGAGCGAGAAACTAGAAAACTATGATGACCCCTATCTTGCTCTAACAGATTGTCATCCGTGCGATCTTTAAGCTGCACACCAGACAGACTCCTGCTGCGGGCCTCATTCAGTAGGTATTGGACTTTGCGGCTAGCATCGGCATATTGCAGCCCTGCGCGGCGCACATTAGAAATGCAGTTACGCTGGGAGTCTGCCCGCCCTATTTTGGGTGCCCAAGTCAAATACAGCCCCATACTGTCTGGAGAGCTAAGACCGGGACGCTCACCAATCAGCACCAATACACAACGGGCTTGTAACAGCTCACCGACATGATCACCAATCGCCACCCGCCCCTGCTCCACTACACTAATAGGAGCGAGCGACCACGGATTTCTCTGCTGCTGCAGTGCTGGGATAAGGATTTGCAACAAGGCCAGAGTATTTTCTTCAATAGCCAAGGCCGATAAACCATCAACCACGACTACCGCCAAATCATAGGGGGAGTCGGGTTGGGGTAGTTCCATTAGCCGCTGTTGTGAAGCTTCATCCAAACGCCGTCCATAGTCGGGGCGCTGCAAATAGGTGGCACGATCATTCGCCTGACTCTGTAGTGGTAATACCGGATCATTACACCAAGGCTGTTGTTGCAGACTCTCGATGAGGCTTGAGCTATTGAGTGGGGTATGTACCGCGTCCTGAGCTTTAGCATGGGCTAGTTGAAAATCGAGTAGATGACGAGTCGGTACACTCACACCGGCCCGCCCTAAACCAATGCGTGCATCGGTAAAGCGACGCAATACCTGCCAAGGGTTTTCAATCACCGCATCATCCATTGAGTCAGTAGGCAATAGCTTACTCATGATGTCCCTCCTAATAGACGCTTGAGTGAGGGTTGAAAATGCTCTGGTACTTGATGATTAAGGGTGAAGCCCTGCCCAGTACGAAATATATCCATACGCTCCAACCAAGCCGCAAACTCCGGCGCAGGTTTGAGACCTAAGACTCGGCGGGCATATAAAGCATCGTGAAAGGAGGTGGTCTGATAATTCAGCATAATGTCATCGGAGCCGGGAATGCCCATAATAAACGCACAGCCCGCTACCCCCAGCAAAGTGAGTAGATTATCCATATCATTCTGATCAGCATTGGCGTGATTGGTATAGCAGACATCACAACCCATAGGCAGCCCCAGCAACTTACCGCAGAAATGATCCTCTAGTCCGGCGCGGGTAATCTCCTTGCCATCATAGAGGTATTCAGGGCCAATAAAGCCCACGACGGTATTCACCAGCAATGGATTGAATTTCCGGGCTACCGCATAAGCACGTGCCTCGCAAGTCTGCTGATCGACTCCGTGATGAGCATTAGCAGACAAGGCACTACCCTGTCCCGTTTCAAAATACATCACATTATTGCCCACTGTGCCACGTCGCAAAGAGAGCGCTGCCTCTTGTGCTTCGGTGAGGGTTGCCAGATTAAAACCAAAGCCATCGTTAGTCGCCTGCGTACCACCAATAGACTGAAACACCAAATCAACAGGTGCTCCTTGCTCAATCGCTTCAATGGTATTAGTGACATGGGTGAGCACACAGGACTGGGTAGGAATCTGATAATGCTCAATCACCTCCGCCATCATTTTGATCAAGCGGCAAGCCTGCGCGACATTATCGGTAGCTGGATTAATACCAATCACGGCATCGCCATTGGCATAGAGCAAACCATCGAGCATGCTAGCGGCAATGCCGGTTAAATCATCGGTAGGGTGATTAGGTTGCAGACGGGTGGATAAATGTCCGGGTAGGCCGATGGTATTACGGAAAGCGCTACGGACATGGCATTTTTTTGCCACCAGAATCAAATCCTGATTGCGCATGATTTTACTGACTGCCGCTGCCATTTCTGGTGTGATACCCGCCCGAATGCTTGTCAGCATTTCTGGTGTAGCCAGATCACTTAATAGCCAATCTCGAAAGCCACCTACGGTCAAATGTGAGATGGGTGCAAAGGCTTCTAGATCATGCTCGTCAATAATTAAACGAGTAATCTCATCAGTTTCATAAGGTACTACGACATCGGTTAGAAAATGTTTGAGGGGCAGATCAGCAAGCGCCATCTGTGCTATCACCCGCTCTTCGGCATTCTGTGCCGCGATACCTGCTAGACGATCACCCGAACGTGCAGGGGTAGCTTTAGCCAATAAATCGGCTAGATTACGAAATTGAAAGGTACGCTGACCAACGCTATAGCGAAAGCCACTGCTCTGCTGATGTTGGGACATAAAAAGGTTCCCGCTGGTGTTGCCTGAGTATGAATATTGCTGCTCTTATTGTGGTAACAGCTAGAAAATTGGGGGTATCAAATTTTGGCAAATCTTTGAAAGTCCTTTTAAAACAGACTACTATGTTTCTATCAGGATGAGTTTTATGTCAATCCGTGAATAAAAGGGTGCACAATGGAAGTAAGCACAGACCGACCTGCACTGAAAAACGGCAGAATACTGCAACGCCATGAGGCCGATGATGCTGATCTACACGCTAGCAACCTCACCGGCTGGCAGCAGGAATATGATCAGCTCAGTCGTGGTCGATTTTTCGGTAGTATTGTGGAGTTATCGTTTGACAAGCTTCAGGTGTTCCGCGAAGACACCAATCGAGCTTTGCAGCAAAAATGTAAGGTCTGGGCAAATTCTATTTGGTTAGGTATTCCACTCGCCCAGCAAGCCGAGTGCCGCATCAATGGTCAAGCAGTCGGTGCTGACAGGGTGATGTGTCGTGCGGGCAATAGTGATTTTGATTTATCTACGCCACAGGATTATAGCCTTTATGGTCTGGTGATTGATTATAACACGCTCCTAGAAACCGCCCGCCTACAGGGGTTGACGCTCAACTGGAAAGAACTACACGAATCCGGGCGTTTACAATTACCCAACAAAACCCTAGAGAATGCCCGCTTTGTTTTAGCTCGGCTACTCGATGAGCACGAACCACAAACTAATCACCATGCTGCTTATGATTTGCTCTTGATGCTTCTGCTAGAGCTGCTGAAAGTTGCCACCCCAGAGCATGCCAAAATACCCAGCTACCCCCATCGTAAGCAAGTGGTGGATGAGGTGCGTAGTTATATCAGCGCTCATCCTGATACCCTACTCACCATCACCGACCTGTGCAAAATCGCTAATGTCAGTCGGCGAGCGCTGCAATATAGCTTTGCCAGTATTTTAGGTATTAGTCCGTTGCGCTATCTGCGTGTATCGCGTCTGAACGGGGTGCGCCGTACCCTGATGCAAATCCCGCAATATAACACTGTGGCGGATATTGCCAGCCAATGGGGGTTTTGGCATATGAGCCAGTTTGCTAAGGATTATCGGGAGCTGTTTGATGAATTACCTTCACAGACGCTAAAACGCCAGCAGGTGATGCAGAATAATACCTCCAGCAATTCCACTGAGGAGTGGCATTCTACCCATCCTCGCCCAATGCTCAGTCTGTCATATGGGTATGTTTAATCTTAGACCAAAAAGGAGTCTACTAATGACCATCAAAAATATTACAAAAACTTTTTTAATTTTAACTACCTTACTAATAGATTTGATTCCTATAAACTCTTATGCTGAAGAATCAAATAAATTTGAAAGTATTTATGATAGTTGCATAAAAAAAGCAGGTGGGATTAATAATAGCGTTGTTGCGACATGTAGTGCAGCATCATCAGAAGCAGCAAAAAAAGAGATGAATAGGTTATACGATATCATCCATAAAAATATATCTGAGGACTCTAAAGAGGATGCTCAAAAATTTGAGGACTCTCAAAAAGCTTGGATCAAATATAGAAACAATCATTGCCAACTCATGGGTTCATACGTTGGATCACCCATGTATGGCTATTGCCCAATGAAATTAAATATCGCACGGGTATTAGAGCTAAAAGAACTGGCGAATGAGTAATAGTAATATGGTCGTAAACCTATTTATAGCCGACCATATGAAATTTTCGCAATATATCAATTCGATAATTGCCTACAAGGAATATCAAAATCCACATGGTAATGCTCATCATGGCGAATCCACGGTTCGCCCTGCATGAAGGGTATATGCTGCTCAATCCACTGACCGCGTGTTGTCTTGAATAAGTAAGGAATATACGCCTTTTCAAAAATAACACTAGAAATACCAATACTCTGCTTTTTTGCCGCCGCATCGAGGGCATACAGATGCTCAGCAATGGCTTCAAAATCAATCTGCAAGTCTTCATACTTAGCATTAGCGTCAAATTCAATACTATAGCCAAACTTATTGGTAGTACCCGTAGGCAAAGGTACGGACTCACCCTCCTGATTTAATACTGGCACCATAAAATCAACCGCTAGACCATTTTGATGGGTGCGGTGAGGTCTAATACGCCCACCACTCTCCCAACCCGACTCGCCATAGACATAATTCTTACTAGGGGGCGGAGGTTTGCAGCATTTGATAGGCCGTAGCGATAGCATTTACCACCTTAGCATGAGCATAAGTACGCCCTAGCATCACACCTAGGGAACTATAGGGAGTAAAATTAGAGCCAGACTCCGGTATCTGTTCACCCTCTTCTAAACGTCCATGACTTGGTGTGCCATAACAAGTGCTTTCCGCCCGCACCGTAGTCAGAGAGGTAAATAGCAGCCCTGATATCACAAACGAAATTGTCCAAAAATTCATTTTCAATATAAATGTTAAGCCTAATATTTTAGCTTGATGAGCATAGTAGGAGGAATTTGCCCAACTACGCCCATTTATAGCTAGCATTATCAAACAGGGCTGCACTAAGCACCCAATACCTTCACAAACTGTGCTAACCACGCCGGATGTGCAGGCCATGCCGGTGCTGTGACCAGATTACCATCGGTTATAGCCTCAGTAATCGGAATATCAGCATACTCACCGCCTGCAATTCTAACCTCTGGTGCGACTGCCGGATACGCAGAAACCTTGCGCCCTTTGACTACCCCAGCGGCGGTTAGAATCTGTGCGCCGTGACAGACCGCTGCTACGGGTTTATTAGCTGTAAAAAAGTGGCGGGTGATTTCCAGCACACGCTCATTCAGGCGGATATACTCCGGTGCACGTCCCCCAGAAATAACCAGCGCATCATAATCCTCTGGTTTCACAGTGGCGAAGGTCGCATTCAGAGTAAAGTTGTGACCGGGCTTTTCGGTGTAAATCTGATCGCCCTCAAAATCATGTATAGCGGTGCGGATGATTTCACCCGCTTTCTTGTCTGGGCAAACCGCATGCACCGTATGCCCTAACATTTGCAAGGCCTGAAACGGCACCATGACCTCGTAGTCTTCGGCAAAATCACCCACCAATTGCAATATCTTCTTAGCCATAAAACACTCCTTTTAAAATACAACGATAGAATCAAACATGCCAAAAAATACAGCATACTCTCGCTAAGCATAGCTGCAAAGCGTCAACCCTGCTGACACAGTAACGCCATATCCGCTGCTAATGCCTCCACCGTGGCAGGCTCCGTATCCCAAGCACACATAAAACGACAACCACCCTCGCCAATAAACTGATAAAAATGCCAGCCCTTAGCGCGTAAACCTTGAATAATAGGCAGCGGTAACTCAGCAAATACTGCATTCGCTTGGGGTGGGAACATGATTTTAATCTGTGGCAAAGCCTTAATACGCTCATGGAGTAATTGCGCCATGTGATTAGCATGTTGAGCATTCTTAAGCCAGATATTATTCTCTAATAAGCCCAGCCATGGCGCTGAAATGAAGCGCATTTTAGAGGCTAACTGTCCTGATTGCTTCACCCGATAGGCAAAATCTTCGGCTAAGGCTTTATTAAAGAAAATCACCGCCTCGCCAATGGGTAAACCATTCTTAGTCCCACCAAAACACAGTACATCCACCCCCGCTCGCCAAGTGATTTCTGAGGGATGTACGTTGAGCGAGGCCACCGCATTGGCAAAACGAGCGCCATCCATATGGATTTTCAGATGATGACGCTTTGCCATCGCCGCAATCGCCCGCAACTCTTCAACGGTATAAACCGTGCCTACTTCGGTGGATTGAGTGATGGACACCACTTTCGGGCGGGGATAATGAACATCACTACGTTTAGTGACCAACGCATCAATGATTTGTGGGGTTAGTTTGCCATTCTCGCCCTTACCGACCAAAAGTTTAGAGCCATTAGAAAAAAACTCCGGCCCGCCACATTCATCGGTTTCAATATGCGCCAATTCGTGGCAGAGCACAGAATGATAACTTTGACATAAGGACGCTAAAGCTAAGGAATTAGCGGCTGTACCATTAAAAACAAAAAACACTTCACAATCGGTTTGGAAGAGCTCACGCAATTGATTGCAGACTTGCGTGGTCCAACGATCCTCACCATAGGCTAACTCATGCCCGGAAGCATTAGCCTCTAGAAAATACTTTAAGGCTTCGGGACAAGTCCCCGCGTAATTATCCGAGGCGAATTGCTGCGTCATAATACCAATCCTATTGCTAAAAGAACCCCCTCTCAGTCTCCCCCTTGTCAGGGGAAGAAGCAACGCTAGCTCTCTCCACTACAACTAGATAAGTTAAAGAAAAACTAACTCCCTCTCCTGCCAAGGGGAGGGTCGGGGAGGGGTTATTTCTATATGAAAAGAGCAGATCTTTTGAGCAAATACCCTACATTATAGCTTAAGCGGGCAAATAACCCAGCGCTCTTAACATCGGAGTTACCAGTGCCTTGACCTCTGCGACACTTAAGCGACTAGTATCAATGACTTGGGCATCGGCGGCAGCTTTCAAAGGAGCCACCGCACGATTGGCATCACGGTAATCACGCTCGCTAATATCTTTTACCAATTGAGCTAAATCAGCCTCAAGCCCCTGACGCTTTAATTGCTTTAAACGTCGCTCCGCTCGTACCTCTGCACTTGCTGTGAGAAATAACTTCAAGGGTGCATGGGCAAATACGACCGTACCCATATCACGCCCGTCTGCTACCAGTCCGGGCAATTGTTGGAAGGACTGCTGCAAGGCTAATAAGGCTTGACGTACTTGTGGGAGTGCTGCAATTTTGGAGGTAGCACTCGCACAGGTTTCATTGCGTATCGCCTCGCTCACATTTTCACCATTGAGCAAAATCAGCGCTTGCTGGCAATCAATATCCAGGGTGCGAATGGCATCCACCAACGCATCCTCATTATCGAGCGGGATCGCGTGGCGCAACGCATACAGCGCCGCCACCCGATAAATAGCCCCACTATCTAAAAACGCCCAGCCCAAATCGGCTGCTAGCTGGTGGGCAAGAGTTCCCTTACCGACTCCAGCAGGACCATCAATGGTAATAACGGGCGCATTTAGATTGGGTTTATTCATGGCTAGTAATCCTGACACCTGCTTTAGCAGCTAATGACACAAATCCGGGGAATGAGGTATTAACTGTAGCACAATTCGTAATGGTCATGGGAGCACTCGCACGTAATCCAGCCATTGAAAATGCCATTGCAATACGATGATCATGATGACTTTCAATCGTAGCGCTACCTAATTGACCACCTTGGATGATAATTCCATCAGGTGTCGGTTTTGCATCAATACCACAGGCGATTAAACCATCGGCCATCACTTGAATACGATCACTTTCTTTAACTCGTAATTCTTCAGCACCTGTCAATACGGTTTGTCCGGTTGCACAGGAGGCGGCTACGAATAACACAGGGAACTCATCAATGGCTAATGGCACTAGCTCCTCAGGAATCGTGATCCCTTTTAAGGGCGCATAACGCACACGAATATCAGCCACCGGCTCGCCCCCGACTTCGCGCTCATTGAGTAGGGTTAAATCCCCGCCCATTAAACGTAAAATATCAATCACACCCGTACGGGTAGGATTTAAGCCCACATGCTCAATAATCAAATCCGAACCCGGTGCAATGCTGGCTCCGACCATGAAAAAGGCTGCCGAGGAAATATCAGAAGGGACATCAATGGTGGTAGCCGTGAGCTTGCCACCGCCTTGCAGGGTAATCTTATTACCCTCGGTTTGCACCGCATAACCAAAACCGCGCAGCATACGTTCGGTATGATCACGCGTCGGTGCAGGCTCAGTGACCGAGGTTGTGCCTTGGGCATAAAGGCCTGCTAATAAAATCGAGGATTTCACCTGAGCGCTCGCCATTGGCATATCATAGTGAATACCTTTGAGGGTTTGACCGCCTTTGACTTGTAAAGGTGGGGTTCCGGCTGCGGTGGTTTCAATCACAGCCCCCATTTGGCTTAAAGGTACTGTGACCCGTTTCATCGGGCGCTTGGATAAGGACACATCACCAATCATCCTAACATCAAACGCCTGCCCTGCCATCAGACCTGACATTAAACGCATAGACGTACCGGAATTACCCATATCTAAAGCATGCGCAGGGGCTTGCAAACCGTGTAAACCGACACCTTGAATGGTAAGTTCACCTTGAGCATTCGGGCCTTGAATCTCCACACCCATAGCACGAAAGGCATTGAGGGTACAAAGGCAATCTTCGCCTTGTAAAAAGCCACTGACATAGGTCGTCCCTTCGGCTAAAGAGCCGAGCATAATGGAGCGGTGCGAAATGGATTTATCGCCGGGCACGCGAATACGTCCGGTTAATGCGCCACCAGGTTGTACCACAAATTGCATAGAGTCACTCATATCTAAAGTCCTGTATTAGTGGGTGCTAAAAGTGGCGCATACGTTAACGGGTATTAGGTGGCTAGTCTAGTCACCCATTCAGGAACTTTCCTTACTGCATTTGGATGACAACCTTACCCTTTGCCCGACCAGAATCAATATAAGCTAGAGCATCATTCGTCGATTCAAACGGAAATACCCGATCCACCACCGGCTTAATGTGACCAGCCTCAACCAACTCGGTAATGGCTTGTAGTTGTGTACCCTCTGCACGCATAAATAGAAAGCTATATTCCACTCCCCGTTTTTTGGCCTGAGAGCGGACACTCGCACTCAAAAATCTTAAAATCCAGCGTATAAAAAAGGAGGCATGGCTACTCTTGCCAAAGGCTGGGTCAGGTGGACCTGAAATCGAAATCAATCGACCACCGCGTCGCAATACACGTAATGATTTTGCGAGTATCTTTTCATTCTGACTATGGAGTACAACATCATAGTCATGCAGCATAGACTCGATATCCTGAGTCTTGTAGTCAATGACCACATCAGCCCCAAGCTGCTTCACCCAATCTATATTGCTACTGCTGGTGGTCGTTGCAACGCTTGCACCTAAATATTTTGCTAGTTGTATTGCTACCGTCCCAACCCCGCCAGAACCAGCTTGTATGAAGATATGCTGACCTTTTGTAAGTTGAGCACGCTCCTTAAGTGCTTGCCATGCTGTTAAAGTAACCAATGGCAAAGAGGCAGCCTCCACCATTGAAATATTCGCAGGTTTATGAGCAAGCGAGTGTTCTTTGACCGCAATCGACTGAGCGAATGTGCCAATATGAAAATCGTCCACACGGGCATAGACCTCATCGCCCACCTTAAAACGACTCACGCGGGATCCGAGTTTTGTCACTACCCCTGCCACATCATGCCCCAGCACCAGTGGCAAGCGGTAGGGCAGAATGAATTTGAACGCGCCATCACGAATCTTGGCATCTAACACATTGACACTAGCTGCATGAATCTGAATGACAACTTCATCATCCTGAGGCTCAGGTTCGGCAATGTCGGTCAGCAGCAATGTGCGCTGTTTGCCGTAACGTTCAAGGATAAAAGCTTGCATATTAGTTATCCATTACTGATTAAAGGTTAGGAGGGTATCCATTCCATTACTCTTCCAAGAACTGGATGGCGTGTTTTAGGAAGCGTTCGGGGTATTGGAATTGTGCGCCGTGTCCTGCATCTGGATAAATTAACAACTGTGCGTTGGGAATATTTTGTGCCAAATGCCACGAATTAATGGTTGGAATCATAATATCGTTCACGCCATTAAGTATGAGTGTTGGTTGTGTCATTGCATTCAAGAAGGCATAGAGGTTTTCACCTGACAAGGGTTGTAGGTAAATAGCAAACGCCTCCATTTGTGCTTGGGCGACCGCAGCAGAGCTTGGTGGATCTTGATCAATGCGTTGATGACGACGCTCCCAAAAGGCGCGACCCGCCTGTTTGGCGTTTTCAGATCGACCAAAAAATAAGTATAGGAAATCGTCTATAGTAGGTACCGGATGGGATGCAACCTCTAATACCTTCGGCTCCATTCTTGGATCCCCCCCGCGCAACCCCGTACCAAGCAGCAATAACTTACGTACAAGCTGCGGATGGCGTAATGCTACCTCTTGCACCTGAACACCACCAATAGAGAAGCCCAACAAATCCACCTGTTGCAAACCCAGCGCTTGGATTACCAATGCAATATCATCCGCCATGTCCTCAATACGATTACGCGGGACACCACTGGATGAGGCAATACCACGGCCGTTATACAGGATAACCTCACGCCCTTCAGCCAGTCCGTCCGTTAGCTGTGGATCCCAATGATCCATACCTGCTCGAAAATGCGGCACTAAAAATAATGGAGGCTGATTGCTCAGGGTATTACCCCAACGACGATAAGCAAATTTGTCGCCACCTACTTCAATAAAGTGTGTAGGAACGGTCAGGTGAGTGTAAGTCATGATCAAAATCCTTATAATTGAGAATAGTCAATTATGATGATGATCATCATCTAAATTGTCAATATGTTATATTATGATCATCATCAATAGAGATGAATAACCAAGTAAGCGACTATGAAAGTTACCAAAGCACAGGCTCAAGCAAACCGGACACGTATCGTCGAAACTGCCTCTACCCTCTTTCGTGAGCATGGGTATGATGGTGTTGGTGTGGCTGATTTAATGGCGGCAGCAGGTCTCACCCACGGCGGATTCTATAAGCACTTTCAATCCAAGACTGATTTAATGGCAGAGGCCGCAACCTGTGGTATATCACAAACGGTGGCCATGACCAAAAACGCTAATCCAGCTACGGTTGTAGAGCAGTATTTATCCAGATTGCACCGTGATACCCCCAGCCAAGGCTGCACAATGGCAGCATTGTGCTCAGACGCAGCGCGTCAACCAGCAGTAGTCAAAGCAGCTTTTGCCTCTGGACTAGAGGACTTGCTTGCGGTACTGACTCCTGATATCACGATGGATGAGGTAGCATTACAAGAGGCTCGCGCTAAAAGTATCAACACATTTGCACATGCACTGGGTGCACTCATATTGTCGCGTTCCTGTCCCGACGACTCACCACTGGCTGATGAAATACTAGAGGTCTGCCGCTCGGCAATTCAGTCAAACTTAGCAGCCTCATCGGAACAATAGTTACTTTCAAAATTTAGGGAGGGATCCAGTTTTCTACGTAATACTCATAGGCTTCAAGAGGATTTTTTATCAAAAAGCCTCTTAGTCAATCACTACACTAGCAATTTAAAAGTAGCAGTATGAGCCGCTTTACGATCAAAGGTAATCGTGTAATCTGCACCTAACTGTTGATGTGTGCGGGCTAATAGATAATCTGAGAAATCCGCATTGCCTTGTACATAATCGTGCCATGCTAAAATGGCAAGATCAGCACATTCAACCTGAAACTCTTGACAGGTTAATAGGGCATGTAAGGCTTGTGCTACTTGCTCGCGTGGGTAGTGATAAGCCCGACTCAGTACCCAAGCCACTTCACACAATACAATCTGACTAATAACACCTAGATTGTTAGTAGACAGTTGTTGCTCAATAAAGGTACTCGCTAAGGGTGATTGTATCGGGTCATCTTGGGTGAGATAGCGCACTATGACATTCGTATCTAAACCAATCATGTACGGGTAGCCTGTGCAATAGCCTCATCCATAGCCTCTAGACTGACGGGCTTTTCAGGTCTAGGTAACATGCCTTTAAGAGTCTTTACGGGACGAGTGACAGGTAGTAGAAACAATCTACCATCATCTCCAAATATAAATTCAATACGATCCCCAGGGCTGAGCTTTAAGGTTTCGCGTGCAGCTTTGGGGATGGTAATTTGCCCTTTAGCGGTGAGCGTGGCTAACATAATCTTACCTACTATAATAATCCTTACTATTTCTTATAGTAGCATAGGTAAGAATGGCAAAGCATCCTGTGCTCAGCCACCCTGTACTACCTCATGCTTACCCTATTCCTTCACCGCACTAGAACGCCATTCGCTGATCCAGTCCTTACGATGCTTAGCAATCTCTTCATTGCTAAAGCCAATTCGTTGCGGTTGAATCAACTCACTAAATACCGGCGGTAACTCAATACCCTCAATTACAGGCAACATCCAATTCGTGACCGGAATAATAGTTTGCGCGTCTTTTGAGACTAAAAAGTTTAAAAACTGGCGGGCTAACTCAGGTTGCTGAGTGGTTTTAGTCATAGCAGCGACTTCGATCTGGGGTACATGCCCCTCGGCAAAAGGTGCGGCTTTATACTGGGTTTTATTTTCACTAATCACATGATAGGCAGGCGAGGTGCTATAGCTTAATACATAATCCGCCCCATCTTTTAAGAAGATACTATACGCATCCCACCACCCCTTAGTTACTGTCGTGGTATGTTGTGCTAATGCCTTCCATGCCTCAGGCGCTTTATCGCCATATACGGCCTTGACCCATAGCATTAAGCCTTGTCCGGGGGTACTCGTGCGCGGGTCTTGATAGATCACACTGGCTTTAGAATCGATTAGCTCTTTTAAGGATTTAACCGGCTCTTTGATCTTGTCGCTATTATAAATAAACGCAAAATAGCCATAGTTATAGGGTACAAAGGTTTTATCTTCCCACTTTAATTCGGGTTTAAAAGCGGGCAAGGTCAGACCATGCTCTTGTAAAATGCCAGTAGCACGAGCCTCCTCGACTAAACCATTATCTAAACCCAATACCACATCGGCTTTCGTACTATCCCCTTCAATCCGTAGGCGATTGAGGATGCTCACGCCATCCTCGACTGCTACAAATTTCAGATCACACTGACATTGTTTTTCAAACTCAGCTTCTAGTTTGGGACCAGGTCCCCATTCTGAAATAAAGGAATCATAGGTATAAACCGTAAGATCTGCCGCTTGAGCGCTAAAGGCCATTAAACTAACAGCCAGAGGAGCAAGAATTTTCATAGGATTTTAACCTTTTACCTATTTTTAGTTACTATAGGCGGATGACTCCACCCCCATCTATTTGGCTGCATACTTGGTTGCAAGCCACACTCTCGGCTCCTTATGTACTACACTCCCTCAGTGGCGGTAGTAGCAATACGCTCTATCGTGTTGAATGTCCCACGCAGTCTTATGTGTTACGGGTCAATGCGCCGAGTACTTTGGCCTTTAGCGTGAATCGCCTGTGTGAGGCTAAAGTACTCGAACTCATTCAGCCCTATCCGTGGGCCGTGCAGATTATTCGTAACGATGTGCCACAGGGGTTATGCCTGATGCAGGCCTATGAGCCAGTCCCTCAAGCGTTGAGTCAAACCGCTCTCCTATCCCTACCCCAGACCTTAGCCGAGCTGCAATCCATCACGATCCCAATCGCTGATGTCACTCTGCTCACAATCGACTACACCCAGCTAACGGCACAATATCAAACCCTGCTAGAACGCTTCCCCTCTCCCCTCGCTCAAGCACTACTTACAGAATGGCGTGAAAAGCTAAGCACTTTACCGCGACTGCCTCCGGTATTAGTCCATCATGATTTACATCTAGGTAATGTCTGCCAAAACACAACACGCGCTCATCCGTTTGTTCTCATTGATTGGGAATATGCAGGGTTAGGTAATGCGTGGTTTGATGCAGTGGCGTTAGTCACCTGGGGTTTAGATCCCCAACACCTTCGCACCCTACCGGCCTTTCAACACGTAACGGCTCAACAATGGCAAGCAGGCTTACAGAGTGCAAAACGGCTGAATCAGGTACTGGCGGAATTATGGTATTGGGCAAGAGGCCATGCGCAGGAGCAATGAGACACGAAAGGGGCGGGTTTCACTCTTTCCTACGCCAGTACTAACTGGATCAGGTTCTACGGGTCTGTCAACACATCTCAGCCAAAGGCTCCCCGAGAGTGGGGGTACTATAGCACCTTAATTGATGATTAGGCACTTATCCACGTAGCAATCGTTTGAAATTTCCCCTATTCAGTGCTCTATCGGTTTCTTGGGTTCCTATAGTTTGATGGCTACCTTGAATCAGAACGCGGCTACACTGCTAATCTGTAGTGATGTCCGCTACAATACAACCATAGACGATGAATAGGATAAACCCATGTTTCCCGTTGAAAACACCATCAGCCGTGAGCAATATCTACTCCAAGAGTCCTACCACACCCAGCGTCATGAGTATTTTCAAGGGCAGATTACTGCTATGGCAGGGGGTACATTTAACCATGCCCAAGTAGCGGGTAATGTTTACGCGCTCTTACGCCAAAAATTGACTGGTAAGTCCTGCCACCCCATGAATAGCGATATGCGTGTTCATACACCCTCTGGATTAGATACCTATCCTGATATTTCAGTTTATTGTGGTCAGCCGGAATTAAGTGATAATAACACCACTTTATTAAACCCTATTATCATTATTGAAGTACTTTCGCCCAGTACACGTGACTATGACCGTGGTGGTAAATTTGCCCACTATCGCTCTATAGCCTCATTACAAGATTATATTCTGATTGATCCTGAACAAGTCATGTTAGAGCATTTTCTTGACATCCTCCCCGACCTAAAGGACGGGGATTCCTGCTGCCAGACGCTCATGTCCGAGCGCGAGAATATTCTTAGCTGCATTGACATCTCTATCATGCGTTGCCCCACACTCAGGGCAAGACCATTCTCTTATTCGTAAGCCTATTCTACCTTTCGGACTGTTGGGGCTAATACAGCCACAACATGAACAAGCTTGGGTAGTGTACGATTCATTGACTTCTAAACACACCCCTGACCGCGCACTCGCTTTGTATTTCAGTTGTGTCTTGAGCATGTACCATCCTGCATCTAATACAGACTTTGCCATTTTAGTTTTAACTAAAGCAGAACTGCTCACATTGCCAATGACGATTAAGCTGTTATCTTTAACGACTTGGGTCGTGAATTGATGGATAGCATCTAAACGACGATTCTTGATTTTGGCATGAATCGCTTTCACCCGTTTTTTCTGTTTAGCTCTTTGAGCTATACCCAGTTTAGATTCCAGTTCTCGATAGAATTGTTTGGATTCAAGCTTTAAGCCATTGCTACAGGTAGCCGTATCTTTAAAACCTAAATCAATGCCCACTTGTCCTTGAGCTATCGACTCTATAACTGGGACTTCTACAACCACATTGAAATACCAACGTCCTCTAGCATCTTGAGAGAATGAACCAGAACGAAACTCATATTGAGCTAATCCATAGCTATCCCATACCTTGAAATAGTGACCTGCATAGCGAACTTGTCCATTCTTCCAAATGGCTGCGCCTTTTTTAAAGGGTATCCAACCTAAGGAACGTTTAGAACCACTCGATATTCTCCAGCGCAATTTGCTTTTCTTGAATTGCTTGCGGGCTTTCTCGTGGGCTTCCGTCACTTCTTGAACTGTTTGAGAGTGAATGAGAAACCCCCGTTCTTTACGTAGAGCTGCTTGAGATTTAGCAAGATCATAAGCGCTCAGGTATACATGAAGCCAACCCATCTCAGGAATCGGTAAATGTGCATAATAGGCCGTTTCTTCATTGGCAGCATTCCAGACCTGATTCACCTCAAAAGCCATACGTTCAAGAATAGGCTTGTGCTTATCCTTGACTCGTACTTTTAGCGTTTTGAGAACCGTCACTAGGGGGGATGTCATGCTACTATTCTAACTCAAGTGAACGACCGAATCATCGGTTTCCAACCGATTCGCCTGATATCCCCGCCGTGAACGGACGGGGTTTTACGGCGAAACTGATAAAATTAACCGTGATGAATGGTACTTTCATATTCATACCCCAATAGACGCTAGAGTGAAATTAGTAACACTAGGTATCGAGCTAGAAATGCTGTTACTTTATAACGGAGTGATGTTTAAAGAGTAGAGCTATGCCAATACTTCAAGTAAAAATTTAATTGACAAAAAGGCTTGCTCCTGCGAATATGTATTTAACAATCAATTGATTTTTATAGTTATGTTGGTATTTCGCTAAATATTTTAGTTGGAAGCATACTTAGTATACAAGCAAGATTGAAATTAGTGTTATTACTCAGCCTATCAAATACAACCCCGTTTTTTTAGGTAACATTTATGAAAAAGATATTTATTATACTTTTATTGTTTTTTTCCTCTAATGCTATAGCAGTTAATTTAATTGAAAATAGAGATATGCAGATTTGTTCTAGTAGTAAAACTCAATCTGCTACACTCTCAGAAAAAACAACCTCAATATATAGCACCTTTGCTTCAGATGAGTTAGTACAAATAATGCATGAATCCCATGTGGGCTGGTGGGAAGTGAGTCCAGAAGTTCTTGGGGATAACTGTGTAAAAAAAGAAGATTGGTACAGACCCAGTTCTGTATCACCACCAGGCAGCATAAGGGTTTTTGCATTAGTCGTTGATAATTGTACATTTAAAAAACCAAAAAACTTTGATCCTCAAAAACCAGTTGCTCAATTTACTTATAGACTTGCATATAAAAAAGAGTTAGGAATAGAAGAACCTCAAAAAATTACTACTACATTTAAATATGGCTATTCTTATGTAATGCCGAATACCGATGGCAAGCGAATAAAAATACCTGATCAAAGAAAAAGACAATGGGGTAAGCTTGAATTAGAGAGGGAACCCTTCTGTTATAATATCTATTTAAAATAATAAGGTAACTCTTGCAATCAATGCAGCACCCTTGTTGAGCCTCAACCATTAAAAAAGCCTCTTGATGGTTAGTGATATCCATTAAGAGGCTTTTTTATGCGTACAGAATTTAGATACATAGAACTGTTGTTCGGTCGATAGTTCAGTTAATCAGCCCCACTTCTTTTTTCACGCGCCGATAAATCTGCTTAACCATTGCCGTTAACCCTATCGACTCTAGGGTAAACGTATCATCTGCATAAAAAGACTCCGCTTGCCAATGGGTACGGCGGCGAAAAATGCGTAAATAGGGCGTATCTTGTGAAACTACCACATACTCTAATAAACTAGTGATCTGGGTATAACCATCAAACTTTTCTTTTAAATCAATGCGTTGAGTTGAGGGTGAAAGTACCTCAATAATTAAGCAGGGGTTATCACGAATATAAGGGTTATCGCCTTTATTCACCTCGCAAGACGCCATAATATCGGGATAATACGCAAAGTGCTCACCTTGTGTTTTACCCACGACTTTCATATCCGACTGCCAAGAACGGCAATGATCAGGTAAGGCATTTTCAATCATGCCATGAAAGGTAGCGGCAACCGTATTATGTAACTCACTGCCGCCAGCCATAGCATAGACTTGACCTGCTATATACTCATAACGCACATCACTCACAGGCTCACCGGCAAGATATTCTTCAAAGGTTAAATACTCTAATTTAGATACCTGTTGCATAGTGAAAATCCCAAAATCTAAAGGGTAATAACGCCCAGTGTAGCATAGCTACCTAGGGTCTAAGCCTTTTTATCCACGAGCCTACGTCTAAAATTTAATCCACTAGTCGCACGCGCAATTCTCTGGCAGGCTTAGCCCCTTCTTCATTTCTATAGGTTGACCTCATGCGTTCTTTGATCATTGGCAGCAGCGGTATTTTAGCACTACTCATGAGCTTAAATGTTTCGGCTCAAGTTTTAATGAGTGGTGAACTCACTGCCACTAAGGTATGCCCAGCGACCCCCTCTATTCGCCAAGCGAATAACCCCGGTAATATTCAACTAGCGGTAGGCTCATCCTATACCGTGATAGCCAAAAATCGCGCGGATAATCCCACGCATTACCTCCTTAAAATAACAGAGTCTACCCCCAATCAGCGTTGGGTCGCTATGGACTGCGGCACGCTAGCGGGTGCTAACCCTTCACCCACGGCACCCGTCCTATCCTCTGCGGCTACCCCCAATACGTCTGCAACGGCAGCCGTATCCGGTCAATATGTTCTAGCCATTAGCTGGCAACCGGCCTTTTGCGAAACCGCCCCCGGCAAAAAAGAATGCAAAAGCCAAACCACCTCACGCTTTGATGCCACCCATTTTACTCTACATGGGCTATGGCCTGATCGTGCGTCTTACTGCAATGTCCCAAAAGACCAGCAGTCAAAAGATAAACAAGGCGATTGGGGCGCACTCACAGCACCCGCATTATCCAGCACACTCAAAACTCAACTCAATCAAGTCATGCCCGGCACACAATCCCTACTCGAAAACCACGAATGGATTAAACACGGTACATGCTATGGTGCTCCAGCGGAGCAGTATTTCACGGACTCGATTAAAGTATTATCCGATATTAACCAAAGCACGGTACAAGCGTTATTTGCCAACAATATTGGGAAAACCGTCACTAGCAGTCAAATCCGCAGCGCATTTGATCAGGCTTTTGGTCAGGGTGTAGGTGAGCGAGTCAAAATTGCCTGTAAAGACGATGGTGGCAGACGCTTAATTACCGAACTCACCCTAGGCTTAAAAGGCTCAATTGTCAGTAGTAATCTAAACACCTTAGCCCTTGCTTCACGCCCAGTGGAGGTCGGTTGCCCTGCAGGGATCGTTGATCCGGTAGGATTACAATGAAATGATTTTAGATAAGGACCTGTAATGTACCAAACACTGATTTCTGTACCCACTTTAGTTGAAAACTTATCCAACCCCGATTGGTTGATACTTGACTGCCGTTTTAGCCTTGCTGATACCGAGCTAGGACGCTTTATGTATGAAGGCAGTCATATTCAAGGGGCTTATTATCTACATTTAGATCATGATTTATCCTCCCCGATTACCCCACTTACTGGGCGTCACCCTATGCCGGATGCCGAGCAATTGAGTGCTAAATTACGGGCTTGTGGCCTGAATAATGACACTCAGGTCGTGGTCTATGATGACAATATTGGAGCCATGGCAGCACGTGCGTGGTGGCTCCTACGTTGGTTAGGTCATGATCAGGTGGCGGTACTCGATGGTGGTTTTGACGCTTGGCAAAAAGCTCAAGCCCCTGTAACGAGCGAGTTACCCGCTCCACGCCAAGGCCATTTTACCGCGCATAGCCGCGCTGATTATAGTGTGGAGGCTAATGCATTAATGCAGCCTAATCATGCTTGGCAATTAGTGGATGCACGCGCCGCCGAACGTTTTCGCGGTGAAAAAGAGCCGATTGATCCCATCGCAGGCCATATTCCTAATGCTTGGAATCGCCCCCTCACGGACAATGTAGCGGGTATCTATTTCAAAGCCCCTGAGGTCTTACGTGCTGAGTGGGAAGCTTTATTAAAAGATACTCCCGTGGAGCAGGTTGTGCATATGTGTGGCTCTGGTGTGACGGCGTGTCATAATCAACTGGCTATGGAGCATGCAGGGCTTACAGGCTCTAAACTCTATCCTGGTTCATGGAGTGAGTGGATTCGTGACCCTGAGCGCCCGATTGCTTTAGGCACAAGTTAACTCTTGTCAAGCTCCCTTACGCTATAGACAATACACTCTTATTCATTGAATGAGGGTGTATCATGTCCTTACGCGATCAACTGCTGAAAAGCGGTCTGGCTAATCAAAAACAAGCCAAAAAAGCTGAAAAAGAAGTCAGCAAACAAAAATACCAAGAAGCCAAAGGCAGCGCTCAGGCTGATGATGAAGTCAAGCGCCTCGCCGAACAAGCCCGTATTGAACAAGCTGAGCGCTCGCGTGAGCTCAATCGCCAACAGCGCGAACAAGCCGAAGCGAAAGCTATTCAAGCTCAAATTCGCCAATTAATTGACCTGAATAAAATCAATACCACAGGTGCTAGCATTTCCTATCAATTTGCCGATAACAATAAAGTCAAAAATATTTATGTCACCCCAACCCTACAAGACCAGCTCATTCATGGCGTGATTGCCATAGTCCGTGCAGGTGAGAGTTATGTACTGATACCCAAACAAGTAAGCGATAAAATCTCCCAGCGTGATCCTTCACATATTGTCTTGCTCAATACCAAAACCCAAAGCCCGATTGCTGAGGAAGAAGATCCCTATGCGGCCTATCAAGTACCGGATGATTTAATGTGGTAACACCTATTACTAAGTTTGCTAAATACCTCAGTACCGTCTTAATCGGTATGAGCCTAGTCGGTTGCGATTGGTGGAGTACGCCCCCTAAATCCGATAATAATACCCAACCTAAAGTCGTCACTTGGTCAGACCTACCGGGCTGGGAGCGCGATGCTTATGAACAAGCATGGCCTGCATTGCTGAATAATTGCCAAGCCATGCAAAAAAGAAAGGTAACGGCTTGGCTCACTATTTGCCAACAAGCGCAAACGCTAAATCCTGATCGAGCCAGTGCTAAAGCCTTTTTTGAGCAGCACTTTCAACCGCAGCAAATAATGAGTAGTGAGGGAAAAACCACCGGATTTATGACCGGATATTATGAGCCATTATTAATGGCGAGCTATATAGCCGATGAACGTTTTAAATACCCTATTTATAAAACGCCAGCTAATTTACTCACCATTGATTTGGGCGAACTTTATCCAGAGCTTAAAGATAAACGCGTGCGCGGGCGCTTAGAGGGTAGCCGTGTTGTACCTTATTATGACCGGGCGGCTATTGAGGGTGACACGAAACCTTTAGCGGGTAATGAAATTCTATGGGCTGATAATCGGGATGATGTTTTTTTCCTCCATATTCAAGGTTCGGGACGAGCGCAATTACCCGATGGTTCGATTATAGGCGTGGGTTATGATAATCAAAATGGGCGTAGTTACTTACCCATTGGCAAAGTATTAATCGAACGTAAATTAGTCGAACGTGAGCATATGAATATGTTTACTTTACGCGCTTGGCTCGATAGCCACCCGGATCAAGCCCAAGAAATTCTTAATCAAAATCCTAGCTATGTGTTTTTTAAACTACGCGAAAATGTAACCCAAGGCCCTATAGGTGCATTAAATGTACCCTTAGTAGCAGAGCGTAGTATCGCCGTTGATCCTAAAACCATTCCTCTGGGCACTTTATTATGGGTGGATAGCCATTACCCCGATAGTAAAACCCCTTTACAAAAACTGGTATTTGCTCAAGATACCGGCGGTGCTATTCGGGGTGAATTACGTGCTGACTTTTTTTACGGTACAGGCGAGCAGGCCGAGCAATGGGCAGGTCGCATGAAACAAAACACCCAATTCTATCAATTAACCCCCCTCCCTATAAAATAATTTAAAACAAAACTATTTTATACCAAAACCATACCATGTTAGCATATTAGCCTATTAAATATTGAGTTTAATAGGTTTGTTGTTTTTATTATTCAGATAACCACATTATCCTTGCTATTTAAATAAGTAAATTAGGCTAATTAATAGCCATAAAACCAATTAATTATTGTCTTAATTAATAAATTAAACATATTATTAATATCATTAAAGCGTAGGTTCCTGCCGAGAGCCTAGGGGGTTATAGAGAGGTTAATTACTATTGACTATCTAACTGATTACAAGGCTATTGATCAAATATTGCGCCTAAGCAAAATTTACTAAAAATTAAAATTATACTCATGTGGAGCAAAAATAATGAGCATAAAAAAAAGCCACTTTGTGAGCTTTCTCTTATTTAAATACTCACAGATCATCATTCTATTGCTATTATTATTTTGTACTCAACTAGCGCAGGCCGCGCTCACATCCAATGTGACCACGCCTTGGGTACAAAGCACATACAATGTGACCGCCTCTAGTGCTCGCTCACCTAATATACTCTGTACCCCATTAACCTGTCCTACCATCAGTAACTTAACCAATGTTACCGATGCTAATTTAACCAACTATGCCAGTATTGATTTTCCCGTACTCGGTGTGCTGGCCTATGCCGAAATAGGGGTTAAAGAGGCCAGCATTTCGTATCCTGCGGGCACATTCGCTGGCTTTAGGATTGAAAAAGTTGGGGGATTATTAGATGCCGGTCTATTCGATAATATAACGGTGACAACCTATTTAGGGGGGGTAGCACGTCAAACCGTGAGTGGCAGTAGCCTAGTAGATGCCTCACTTTTAGGTCTGATTGGGAGTGGTAGTTCTGGGCCTTTTAATATTGGTTTTTGGACGGCTCAATCTTTTGATGAGGTGCGCTTTAAGATCTCGCAACCTGTAGGCTTAAGTCTAGGGGGTGAAACACGCGTTTACTCGGCCTTATTAGAGCAAGCGGGTGCAGGGCCTGCTCTTGCTTGTAATGCCGATCAAGGTACGAGCTGGACTAAGCCTGCCTATCCGGTTCGGATCAACAGTACCCGCACGGGGCTGTCAGGTGTATGCGTGGGCTGTGAGGTTACGGGTGCGTCTAATATTATTGATAGCGATGGCAGTAATTATGCCACTATTAATATCCTAGCAGGGTTACTTGCCACTGGCAGTATTTCAGTCGAAGACCCGATTACTACCTCTTATCCTGCGGGTTCATTTGCTGGATTCTCCGTGGAGGATACCGGCGGCTTAGGGTTGGGTTTATTGAATGCGTTAACACTCACCACGTATTTAAATGGCATCCAACAAGAGTCAAAAGGTGGTGGTGATTTATTAGATTTACCCCTGTTTGTTGGTAAGCATGTGGTCAGTTTTCAAACCTCCTTGCCCTTTAATGAGGTTAGACTTACTGCGGCATCGCTCCTAGGGGTGAATACTCATATACGGGTTTATGAGACCGTATTAGCTCCATCCGGTTGTTTTGATACCTATCTCAACCAGCCTCCGATTATCACCAGCCTAGCAGGAGGTGCTACCGCTACCCTAAACCTACCAGAATACACCACTGCCGCCACCACTGTAGTAGCCATTGATGCAGATGGCGACCCGCTCACCTATTCCATTTCAGGTGGGGCTGATGCTGCACTTTTCACTATTGATGCCTCAACGGGTGCTTTAAGTTTTAATACCGCCCCGCAATTTGCTAGCCCTGCCGATGCCAATAGTGATAATAACTATGAGGTACAGGTACAAGTGACTGATGGTTCACTAACCGATACCCAAGATCTTACCCTATCGGTTACGAATGTGAATGATGCTCCAACCATTACCAGCCAAAGCGGAGGCAGTACAGCTATCATTAGCCAACCAGAGGGAAATACTGCTGCTACCACTATTACAGCTAGTGATATTGATGGCGATGCACTCACTTATTCCATTTCCGGTGGGGCGGATGCTGCGCTCTTTACTATTGATGCCTCAACGGGTGCTTTAAGCTTTAATACCGCCCCGCAATTTGCTAGCCCTGCCGATGCCGATAGTAATAATAACTATGAGGTACAGGTACAAGTGACTGATGGTTCACTAACCGATACGCAAGACCTTACGGTTACGATTACCAATGTAAATGATGCGCCCACCATTACCAGTACTGCTTCTATTAGTCAGCCTGAGGGAAGTACTGCTGTTACTACTATTACAGCTAGCGATATTGATGGCGACCCGCTCACCTATTCTATTTCCGGTGGAGCTGATGCCACACTCTTTACAATTGATCCTTCAACGGGGGCTTTAAGTTTTAATACCGCTCCACAATTCGCTAACCCTGCCGATGCCAATAGTGATAATAACTATGAGGTGCAAGTACAGGTTAGTGATGGTTCATTAATGGATATGCAAGACCTTACGGTTACGATTACCAATGTAAATGATGCTCCAACCATTACCAGCCAAGGTGGAAGTAGTACAGCTACTCTCAGCCTGCCAGAAAATAGCACCGCAGTGACTACGGTTACGGCTAGCGATATTGATGGTGATACCCTCACCTACTCTATTTCCGGTGGAGCTGATGCTGCACTTTTCACTATTGATGCATCAACGGGGGCTTTAAGTTTTAATACCGCTCCACAATTCGCTAGCCCTGCCGATGCCAATAGTGATAATAACTATGAGGTACAAGTACAAGTGACTGATGGTTCACTAACCGATACCCAAGATCTCACCCTATCGGTTACGAATGTGAATGATGCGCCCACCATTACCAGCCAAAGCGGAGGCAGTACAGCTACTCTCAGCCTGCCAGAAAATAGCACAACGGTTACTACAGTTACGGCTAGTGATATTGATGGCGACCCGCTCACTTACTCTATTTCCGGTGGTGCGGATGCCGCACTCTTTACGATTGATCCTTCAACGGGTGCTTTAAGCTTTAATACCGCTCCACAATTCGCCACTCCTGCCGATGCCAATAGTGATAATAGCTATGAGGTACAGGTACAAGTGAGTGATGGCTCATTGATGGATACGCAAGATCTCACCATCACCATTACTAAGCTACCGGAAAAGGTTTTAGAATACTCGATCGAACGGGATCTGAGTGGGCGTTATCATGTATTTATGCGCCCTATCCGCACGCCTAGTACCGACCTCAGTCTCACCGGACAAATTACCCTCACTGTCCCTACCGGAACTGGATCGAATCGCTTTTTAGTGAGCGATTTACAGTCTGCAGTGGCGAATGTGTCTTGGGTATTGGATTCTCGTGTGGATGCTCCGGTGGAAAATAATACAACCGATTATTTATCCTTTACCTTTAATCCGTCTGGGCATGCCTATTTTAATTGGCAAGCGGGTGTCGCACAGGAGGTATTTAGCTTTATTAATCCAAGTGTGTGTAGCGGTTCGGTTGCAATTATTGAGGATAGCGATCCCTTTAATATCCCAACGAACTCCATGAATACGGTGCCAGCCAATCAATTTACCAATCTTGGCTGGGGCTCTATGACCGATAATAACTATCTGGATAACTATGGTAGCGCGGTGGATTGTCTGAATACCAATACTGCTCCTGCCTTCCCTACACCTAGTGCTTCATTCGATGTGTCCGAGGGTTCGACTACGGTAACCACGATTAGCGCAACCGATGTTAATAATGACCCATTGACCTATGGCATTAGTGGGGGAACCGATGCTGCACAATTTACCATTGACCCTAGCACTGGAGCACTCAGCTTTGTAGATCCTGCCTATTACGGTATGGATGCAACACTAGATCCTGCCCTCGATAGTAATAGCGATAATATCTATGAAGTGATGGTGAGCGCGAGTGATACTCAAGGGGCGGTAGACACTCAAATGCTCAGCATTAGCGTCATGCCCACCTCATTAGGTATACAAGTCAAAGCTTGGTTGCAAGGGGCTTATAATAGCTCTACGGACTTAATGGACAATGCCTTAGCCACCCTTGGTCTCATCCCTACCACCCAACCCTATACTCAACTCGTAGGTAGCTCCGGCATGGAAACGGTAGACTCTGGCGTTTTGGGGCTAACGGGTAATGATGCGCCTGTTGATTGGGTATTATTAGAAGTGCGCTCGGCAGCAACTCCTGCCACCGTGGTTTTAAGTATTCCCAGTATCCTACAGCGCGATGGGGATGTGGTGGATGCGAGTACCGGAAGCGCTATACTCAAACCTACTGGCTTAGCAGCGGGTGATTATTATATCGCTGTGCGCCATCGTAATCATTTAGGCATTATTACAGCTACCCCTATCACACTAACATTAGGCAGCAGTATTTTAGTGGATTTTTCACTCAGCTCGGTGGGCTTAGGGAGTAATACACGCCTCACTAGCGCTAGCAACAAGACCCTGCTATGGGCGGGTGATGTCAATACTGATGATCAAATAATTGCCAATGGGCCGGATAATGAGGTGAACTTGGTCTTAAGCAGCGTTTTATTATGGCCTGCCAATACCAGTTTAAATGCTAACTATGTCAAACCCGGCTATGCTAAAACCGATATTAATATGGATGGTCAAACGATTTTCGCAGGCCCTGATAATGATATAAATCTCTTGGCGGGCAATGTATTACTCCATCCGAGTAATACTACTTCATCAGCCAATTATGTTATTCAGGGGTCTATTCCGAAATAAACAATACCCGTACTTTTTCAGAGTGGGATAACTCTCTGGGGTAAACGCATTTTAATGTGTTTACCCCTTATCCACTATTACATCACTACTATTACCCTATGCTCGCTTTAATAGCTGCGTCAGGGCTGCTCTTTGAGGCTAGCTCACTTTCTTGCAGTAGCATCTGCTCTACATTCTGGTGGCTAAACGCTTCAAACGCGATCACCGTTACCCAAGGGGCTAACATAATCACCCCCAAACTCCAACTCAAACCAGCGCCTATTGCAGCTAGTAGCACACCCGCCAGCAATACTAGAAAACTCACTAGCATAAGTAACAGGTGATAACGCTGAAAACGGACACCTGACAGTAACGGCCCTAGTAGATAAACCGTAGAAATAAAGATACCCGTCGGTAATGCAACCGAAAATACCATACCTGTAATGCCAATATGAGCCGTGCCCTGAACATAATAGGCTGCTACATGCAGACCCGCTCCGATAGCAGCAATAGACATATAGACCAGCAAATGGCTATATCCGAATAAATAGGCTCGCCGCCGCTGATAGGCCAGCAGATTGCCAAAGGGAGTATTGAAGTAAACCCACCAGCAGCCCATAGTCAGCATTAACCCTGCTGTCAGCACCGACACAGCTTCACCACTCCAACCTTCCTTACTAATCAAGGCTTCTAGTGCTGAAACGGTACCGATAATACCCTCACCCAAAGCAATAATCGCCAATAGCCCATAACGCTCAGCAATATGATGGGGATGCCACGGTGTACCCCCAAAGCGAGTCTCCACTAGATAAGGAATCACAAACTCCAAGCAAAGAATCAGTATTGCCAATACCAGCAGCACCCCAAATGGTAAAGATGAAGAGCAGAGCGCCAGTACCACCCACCCCACCTGAGCCAGAGCAATCGATACCGCATACCCCAGACAAACCTTGCGCCGAGGCGGGTCACTGAGTGCTGCCCGCAACCAGAGCGCTACCAGTGCTAGACGCATTACCACATAGCCACCGACCATCACTTGATTATGAAATGTGCCGGCTTCCAGACCATGGAACAGATCAGGAACACCCAGTGCTAATACCATGACTCCCGCCATCTGCATCATCACTGCCAAACGCATAAACCAGTCATCGGTATCATAAGCGGAGGCAAACCAAGTAAAGTTAACCCAAGCCCATACCGCTGCAAACATGGTAAAGATAAATCCAGCTACTCCAACCCAAATATGTCCCTCAGCCAACGCATGCGCCATCTGGCTACCCGCCACCCCAAAGGCCACCACGAGAGTAAGGTCATATAACAGCTCTAGTGGTGTGGCTGCACGATGATGCTCATGCTGATTACGCCCAGTCATGCGCCGCAAATGATGATCAAGCCGCAACCTTGAATGTTGCGGTGGATTCCCTTCTGTTGTATCCATACTGCTTTCCTATACCGAAAAGCGTCCATCATAACCTAGCCACTACCCTGTGGCACAAGGCCAGACTTTTTAATATTGTTGCCAGCAAAGACCTGATCATCATTCATCAGGTCTTTGCTATGCTTTCAGATAAGGCTGTAATAAATAGGTGAATCAACCACTAAAATGATTTTGAGCAATGGGTCAAATCTGTGATTAATAAGAGACTCTAAAAATGATTGCTGTAATGAATATCATGGACAAATTTGAACTCTCAAGCGGCATTACCGTATTAGCCTGCAAAAATTATGACTCGACGATTAATGTAATAGGTAAGCAACTCCTTTTGGTTCGAAGTGATGAAGTAAGACAAGTTTTGACGATATTTGGTGAGCGAAAAATGCTGAATCAGCAATTAAATAAGGATCAAAGAGCCTTTGAGACTAGAGATGCTATTTTGCTATCTGTTGATGAAGCTCGCAGTGGAAACTGGCAACTAATGAAAAATTAATAAATTTTCACAAAAATTTACTCTTACACTCCAAATAAAAGTGGACAACAAAGCCCTTGATCTTTTTAACTGTAAAAGTCAAGATTTAATTTGACGACAGATTAGTTGCCATGCAACTAACCTCTAATTAAATGACATCCCCACCTACCCCACCATGTTATACTTACCCTAGTTTATCCCTAACAGGACACACCCATGAAAGAAGTAGCCTCGCTCCGTTATGGGGTCATATTCAAAAAAGCCTTTTCCCCCGTCGATACCTTCAAAGCCTTCGTGCGCGATATTTTAGGTATTGAGCTACAAATTGACAAAGTAGAAACCGAGAAATCCTTCGATAAGCCCATAGGCCCTGTCGATGTACGCTTTGATCTATTCGCTGAAGATAAAATCAATCGGGTGATCGTGGATATTCAGCACCGTCGTTATAGTGACCACTATGACCGCTTTTTACACTATCATTGCGCGGCATTGTTGGAACAAGTGACCAGCTCCAAAAATTACCATCCCGATCTCAAGGTCTATACCATCGTCGTGCTCACAGGCACAGACAAACACCAAGAAGATGTACTAGAAATCGATTTTGATCCTAAAAACCGCCGTGGCAAAGGTGTTGGCGAAATTCCTCATAAAATCCTCTACCTCTGCCCTAAATACGTCAACGCTGAAACGCCAGAACCGTGGCGTGAATGGATGTTAGCGATTGAGGATAGTCTGGATGGAAAAATAGAAGAAGGTAACTACCTACGCCCTGATATTCAGAAAATTATCTCCACGATTAAAGTAGATGGCATTACCCCTGCCGAATATGCACGGATGAAAGATGAATATTCTGAGGAAGAGCTTCGTGCTAAAGAGCGAGAAGAGGCTGAAGAGCGAGCATTACTAGAGGGGTTAGAAAAGGGTGAGCAGATCGGTCTGGAGAAAGGAAAACTATTAGAGAAAAAAGAAACAGCCCTACGCTTATTGGCTAAAGGTATGAGCGCTGAACTAGTGGCGGATGCAGTCGATTTACCGCTTGAAGTAGTACAAGCACTCACCTAGAAAATTACAGTACTCCAATGTAGTAGTATTTCATTTCTCAGTTAACAATCAATGTTAAAATAAGTTTATCTAGCTATTGGAGATTATTTCCATGTGGAAATTTGTTGGGATTATTAGCATTACACTACTTCCCTATTTCGCGCAGGCTCAAAGCCTTACGCTCGCGAATGGGACACAAGAGCCGTTGATTAGTCAGCTCATTATTAAGCTCAAACCCACGAGTGCTGGTATGCGTCCGGCTATGACCTCAACTACCTTGACGACTTTAGCGGCTAATACGGCGTCGAATTTACGCTATAAGCGCCCTATGTCAGGTAGTGCTCATGTGCTCTATTTGCCCTACCCCATGACCCGCGAGCAGGCCGAGAGCTATGCTAAAACGGTGAGCCTACAAAGTAATATTGAATATGCTCAACCCGATTACCTAAAATACCTCGCCACTATCCCCAGCGACACTTACTACTCTGGTTCACAATGGAATCTACAATCCCCCGCCACCTATCCGGGTGCGATTAATGCGGTACAAGCTTGGGATGAAACCACCGGCTCCTCAGCCGTCACGATTGCCGTGGTCGATGCGGGTATTACCCCTAGCCATCCTGATCTCACGGGACGCGGTGTACCGGAGCTGGCCTATGGTGGCTATGATATGGTGATTAATAATACCTCAGTCGAGAGTGGTGATGGGGATGACCGGGATACTAATCCAACTGAAACCGACACTTCATGGCATGGTACGCATGTGACAGGGATTATTGGGGCTAAAACCAATAATAGCCTCGGAATCAGTGGTATTGATTGGAATGCTTATTTATTATATGTGCGCGTATTTGGTTCCTCTGATGCAGCGAATACCTCGGATGTGATTGATGGGATTCGTTGGGCGGCGGGTGATCCACAAGTCAGCAATGGAACCAGTACGGGAGGCTATCTACCGGTTAATCCGCGCCCGGCTAAGGTGATTAATCTCAGCCTAGGGGGATTAGGTCTTTGTAATAAAAGCGAACAAGAGGCCATTGATTATGCCTATGGGCGGGGTGCTAATGTCGTAGTCGCCGCTGGCAATGGTTGCTCGATGGTAGGCTTATGTTCGGCTCAATATAGCAATGTTGAAACCGGATTGAATTTAGATACTGTGCCTCATAGTCCAGCTAACTGTAATAATGTCATTACGGTAGCTGCTGTGGCCTCCAATGGGCAAAAAGCGACTTTTAGTAATTATGGCTCACCGATTACGGTTGCCGCTCCGGGTATGTATGCCATCGGCAGTACCCAAGGTATTCTCTCCACGGTTGGAGGTACAACTCAGTACGGTTATATCGCCGGAACTAGCCAAGCCGCCCCCCATGTATCAGGGGTGATTGGCCTGATGCTAACTGCAAACTCCACCCTAACGCCTGCCCAAATTAAAGCCGCCTTAAAAGCCTCCGCGCGTCCTTACCCTTATGCAGACCGCTGGCAAACCCAGCTAGGTGCTGGACTCTTAGATGCCTGCCGTGCCGTGCGTTATGTGAAAGGTTTAAGTATGGATAGCTGTGCTAATACCGGAGCCGGTACTTTAGTCGCCACTACCGATTGGAACGCCACCCCAACTACACCCACAACAACAATCGGTAGCTCTGGCGGTGGTGGAGGGGGTAATGTAGATAGCTTACTCCTTGCCCTACTTGCGAGTCTCGCTGGCTTTAGATTCGTTAAGCGCCGCTCATTGGCCTAACTTCACAGGATTCATACTATGATCAAAGCATGCTTACTCAGCTTAATAGCGGTTCTCTTACTGGCTTGTGCCCCAAGCCCCAATAACACAGCCGCACCTAACAAGCCTCAGCCCGTTGCCGACCAGAATGCTGTCGCGCAGATTATTATTAAATTCAAACCCAGCTATCAAGACAGCCATCAGCCTCTATCCGCACAGCAAATGGCACAACTCTCTCAAGCCGCTGGAGTAAACTTAAACTATGTGCGCCCCATGTCAGGTAATGCACATATTATTACCACCGCTCAACCCATTCCCTTAGCACAAGCCGAAGCATTGAGTGCCAAATTACAAGCTCAACCATTTGTCGAATACGCCGAACCGGATCGGATTATGCGGATTCAATAACAAACCCGCCTAGTACGGGCTAAAGGTAGGTATACCAAAGTACTTACTCGTACTAGGCGCTTTCGTCGTTATCCCCAACCATTAACTCTAAAAAACGACTGCACTTTCTACATATTTTTAACCACCAATTAGATACTCCTTTGAATACTGAATACCACCGCCCTATTCCTATTGTAACTTACACGCTCATCGCATTATGTGTGTTGGCTTTTGTTCTGGATACCAACCAACTATTACCCACACCTCAGGCTTATGCGCTGTATCTACCCGCCAATCCCAATTTTCAGACTTGGCAATACCTCAGCAGTATGTTTATGCATGGTAGCTGGATGCACTTAGGGTTTAATATGCTAGCGCTGTGGATGTTTGGCAGAAACTTAGAATCTCTTTGGGGTTCTACGCGCTTTTTGATTTTTTATTTACTGTGTGGCTTAGGTGCTGGGTATATTTATAATATAATTAATACCTATCAATTTAATGAGCTAGCCACTCAGTTTCAGAACTTAGGATTAAATAGCACGGATCTTACTCGTATTCTAGAGGAAGGTTTATATCCGGCTAATTTAGCAGGCCTAACGAATCAACTAGTGGGAGAGTATTATAGTTTCTATCATACGCCCACGGTGGGAGCCTCTGGAGCGATTTATGGTATTTTAGCGGCCTATGCGTTTTGCTTTCCTAATCATAAACTAGTATTTATCTTCATCCCTTATCCGATTGCCGCTAAGTATTTCGTACCGGTTTTATTTCTAATTGACCTACTTTCAGGTGTCACCGGATTCTCTATTTTTGGAGATGGCATTGCTCATTTTGCCCATGTCGGTGGGGCTATCGTGGGGACATTATTAATACTCGTATTTGGACGCGGCTCTAAACGTTAGTTCAGCCCAATTTGCCCATAGCGGGTCTTTTAGACCTGCTGCGGCAAACTCTTTAGCTTGCAATACACACGAATCACAGCAAGTACAGGTGAGCGAATCCTCCACCTATAAGATTATTTTTAACAACGCATTGACTTTGCAAGCCCTTTTGAGATCATGAAAAAAACTTAAACACACTAATTTAAAAAACCTATATATATGAATGAAGAAGTATTATATGGAATTTAAAGACTATATAATCATAAACCATATCACAGGGTTGAGGTATAATAATCTATTATGATGCTGTTAGATCATATAGCTATCTCTGCTATAGCCACGAAAATTCTTTATCAGAAAGCAAATACCAAGTTAATTTTACTAGCTTGCTTTGCTGGATTTATCCCCGATATATTAGCAATCTTTTATCACCCTGGCAGTATAGAATATTTAGCACATCGACGCTATACTAATTCCCTGCTAATTTCTCCTTTTTATACATTACTCATTAGCTTACTTTTTAAATCTTTTAATAAAGAGTATAATTTTCTACTGATCTATACAATAACCACTTTAAACTATATTTTACACATATGGCTAGATCATATTAACGAATATGGGGCACCTTTATTTTATCCACTCTCTGATAAAATCTATGCTTTAGATATTATTCATTCCTTTGATCCTATATTTCTAACAATATCGTCTGCTTTCTTTATATACGTAGCCTATATTTATTTCAAAAAACAAGCCTTAGCCATTCGTATACTAAAAATATTTATGGCTACATATATAACTTACTTTTCACTAATGTTTATCTATAAAACCTATTTTACTCAAACTAGTATTGCTACTCTCAATAAGGAAAACATTAGCTATTCAGCCTTAACCACCACACCCAAGACTTTTTGGAGATGGAAGAGCATAGCTACTCAAAATAATGGCTCTTTTGCTGTCATAGAAAGCGATAAAGCAGGAGTAATACTTCATAAATCTCTTGATCTTAATGCTTTACCGTCAGCAATTACTCAAGATAGCTACCTAGTAGAATTTTTAAAATATGCTAGATTTCCAGCCTATAAAATAATTAATGATCAAATTTATATCTATAATGTTATTTACTCTGATAACACCTATGCTCTTATCTATACCATGAAAAACAACGCTGTAATTTCAAAAGAAATTACTACTTTTGATTTTGAGTATCCATTATGAGTTGCTTAGCCTCTTGACCGACTAGTCTTATAGCATCACGTATCTTTTCATCTAATGCGGCACGGCTATAATTTATTCGAGTGCAATTGCGATATTTACCTGACGCTGAAAATACACTACCAGCGGGGATTTTAATATGATGCTGCATCATACGTTTGTCTAATTGCACCGTATCAAAATCATTGGGAAACTCTATCCAAATAACAAAGCCTCCCTCTGGGAAGCTCACCCGCACACTCTCTGGAAAACTTTCCTCAATCAGACGAATAATACTATCCCGTCCAATTTGATATTGCTGGCGAATCTTACGCAAATGGCGCTCATAATAACCTTGCTCAATAAAATCAGCCAGAACTAATTGCGTAATAGAAACTGCCGAGGCGGTACTAATATATTTTAAATGTAAAATCCGATTCCGATAACGTCCGGGTACTATCCATCCCACGCGTAAACCTACTGCAACCGTTTTAGTAAAGGAGCTGCATAAAATCACTCGGCCTTCTTGGTCAAAGGATTGAATCGTGCGTGGGCGTGGCTGTTTATAGGCTAGCTCACCATAAATATCATCCTCAATAATGGGTACATCATAGTGCTGAGCGAGTTGTAATAGGCGTTGCTTATTAGCATCAGGCATGCAGCTACCGAGGGGATTACTAAAGGCCGGAATCACCATAATGGCACGAATAGGCCATTGATCTAGCGCCATTTCTAAGGCTTCTATACTCATGCCATGGGTTGGGTGCGAGGGTATCTCTAATGCTTTGATTCCATGTGCATTGAGGATTTGCATCACGCCATAAAAACAGGGTGACTCGATAGCAATAATATCCCCCGGTTTAGTCACCGCTTGAATACTAATCGATAAAGCCTCTTGGCAGCCGGTGGTAATAATCAGATCTTGAGCCTGAACGTGAGTACCGGAAGCAACTCCTAAACGAGCAATCTGCTCCCGTAACGCTATTTGTCCTGCCAAGGAGTCATAGGCTAATAGTTGTTGCCCTCGGCTTTTAATACTATCACTCAATAAACGCAGTATAGGTTTTAAGGTTGGTGCGGTGACATCACATAAACCCCGTCCTAGATTGAGTATATTACGCTCACGGCAAGATAATAAATCCAGCACTTCATCCCATTGTGACACCTCTAAAGGGTACTGTGTCAGACGGCTAATTTGTGGAATAGGTGGCGCACTTTGCCGCGCTTTGACATAGAAACCTGATTTAGCTTTCACCTCAACCCAATGTTGTTGCTCTAACAACCATAAAGCCTGTTGAGCCGTCGCAAGACTGACTTTATGTTCTGCACTGAGCCGCCGCACAGAGGGCAATTTATCCCCCACCTGATAAAAACCTTGCTCAATATGCTCACGTAATGTCTCCGCCAGAGACTCGTACAGTTTCATAAAATCACCTAAATATAGCTTTATACCATGACAGATCCGTATTAAAGCTAACATGACAGTACTCAATAAGCCAATCTGTCATAGTAAAATATTTAAAATTCTGAATCTGTAATAAATCAGGAGCATACCCTAAGCTAATAGCATCAAGAATAAGAGATTACATCATGAAAACATTACTACTCCCTAAAATGCTCGATACCAGAGTGGAGCAAACACCTAGCACACAAAAACGCAGCGTAATACCTCCTTTATTACAAGAACAAGGTGACAATAAGCTGTGGCAAATATTTAGTATCACTTGGTATGTCCTGATACATTGGCGTCAATTACGGATCAGACAACGTACCCGCCAAGAGCTATTAGATTTAACTAAAGAACAATTATGGGATATTGGTTTGACCCGTGCTGAGGTGGAACGCGAAGCACATAAGCGGTTTTGGGAATAGTGGGTTTGAGCAAAGCACGAGGTATAGCTCACGCTTTGCCCTGTGAAATTATATATACTAAAGCCGGAACAACCGTAGCGCGGTATTTTTTACGTTACAAGGTAGCATCCTTGCCGCCAAGACTGCGGAAGAAATACCGCACTACGGTTACGTGATTAATGACTCTCTTGCGCCATCAACACTCACAGCATTTTCTTTAAAAACCCGCCGGTAAACGAGCGCTCCACCTTTGCCACCTGCTCAGGTGTACCCGTAGCAATAATCTCGCCCCCACGACTACCCCCCTCTGGCCCTAAATCAATAATCCAGTCGGCTGTTTTAATCACATCTAGATTATGTTCAATGACCACAACCGTATTGCCGCCATCGCGTAAACGATGCAGCACTTGTAACAATTGATCGACATCATGGAAGTGTAAACCCGTGGTAGGTTCATCGAGAATATAGAGGGTTTTTCCGGTACTGCGTTTGGATAACTCTTTAGCTAATTTCACCCGCTGTGCTTCACCGCCGGAGAGCGTAGTAGCATTTTGTCCTAAGGTAATATAGGACAGCCCTACCTCCATCAGGGTGCTGAGCTTGCTATAAATGGCAGGTACGGCTTTGAAAAATTCGCACGACTCTTCCACTGTCATTTCTAACACTTCGTGAATATTTTTACCTTTATAGCGTACATCTAAGGTTTCACGATTATACCGTTGTCCGTGGCACACCTCACACTTCACATACACATCGGGCAAAAAATGCATTTCGACTTTAATCACCCCATCCCCCGTACACGCCTCACAACGCCCCCCTTTCACATTAAAGGAAAAGCGTCCCGGTTCATAACCCCGTGAACGGGCTTCTTGAGTCGCCGCAAATAGCTCCCGAATCGCGGTGAAAACGCCGGTATAGGTCGCAGGATTTGAGCGTGGAGTACGTCCAATCGGGCTTTGGTCAATATCAATAATCTTATCAATCTGCTCCGTCCCCTCTACCGCTTTAACCGGCGCGATTTCCACACTACTATCGTGTAAGTGCCGTGCGAGATACGGGTATAAGGTGCGATTAATCAAAGTGGATTTTCCCGAACCCGAAACCCCGGTCACACAGGTCAATAACCCTAAGGGTATGTCCACACTGACATTAGTTAGATTATTACCGCTCGCCCCCACGAGACGCAGTACACGTTCGGGATTAAACGGGGTGCGTTGTGCAGGTTGAGTAATCAGGCGTTTACCGGATAAAAACTGCCCGGTGACGGACTCAGGATGGGTAGCGACCTGTTCGGGTGTGCCTTGTGCTACAATATACCCGCCATGCACACCGGCACCGGGGCCTATATCCAGTACAAAATCAGCGGCTCGGATGGCATCTTCATCATGCTCCACCACAATCACCGTATTACCCAGATCACGCAAACGAAATAAGGTTTTGAGTAGGCGCTCATTATCCCGCTGATGTAACCCAATCGAAGGCTCATCCAAGACATACATCACGCCGACTAAACCGGCTCCAATTTGTGAGGCTAAACGAATCCGTTGTGCCTCCCCACCGGATAAGGTTTCCGCACTACGGCTTAGGGTTAAATAATCTAAGCCCACATTGACCAAGAACTCTAAACGCTGGCTAATCTCGCGCAAAATTTGCCGTGCAATTTGAGCTTGTTTACCTTCTAGTTCTAAGGTCGTAAAAAATTGATACGACTCACCAATGGGTAGATCACTAAGACTCGGTAAATTACGCCCCGCGATGAGTACATGGCGAGCTTGTTCATTCAGACGAGCACCCTTACAGGTCGGGCAAGGACGCGAAGCAAGGTATTTACTTAATTCATCACGCACTGAATTAGAATCTGTTTCTTTATAACGGCGCTCTAAATTATTGAGAATCCCTTCAAAGGTATCGAGACGTTGATATAACTGCCCCTTAGCGCCTTGATAGGTAAAATCAATGGTGCGCTCACCACTGCCATTGAGTAATACCTCTTTGACTTTATCCGGTAATTGTTTCCACGGGGTATCGACACTGAACTGATACGCTTTAGCTAGCGAGGTCAGCATTTGATAGTAATACGCATTGCGCCTATCCCACGAGCGAATCGCCCCATCTGCGAGGCTTAAGTCGGGATTAGAGATCACCCGCGCTGGATCGAAATACTGCTTTACCCCTAAACCATCACAACTAGGACAAGCCCCTTGCGGCGCATTAAACGAAAACAAACGTGGCTCTAATTCCGTCAGTGCCCAACCACAATGCGGACAAGCATAATTGGCTGAAAACAGTAATTCTTCACCCTCTTGTCCGTCCATAGGGGCAATAACTACCAAGCCATTCGAGAGTTTAAGCGCGGTTTCGATGGACTCAGCTAAGCGCAAAGCAATATCACTGCGCACCTTAAAGCGATCAATCACCACTTCAATGGTATGTTTTTTGCGTAATTCTAAGGTGGGCGGTGCCTCTAAATCATAGACATCCCCATTAACCCGTACCCGCAGAAAACCTTGCACTTTTAAGGATTCAAAGAGCTGAATATGCTCCCCCTTGCGCTCTCGGATCACTGGGGCAAGCAGCATATAGCGCCCCCCTTCGGGCAGGGCTAATACTTTATCGACCATCTGACTCACAGTTTGCAGTGCTAAATCGACGTGATGCGTAGGGCAACGCGGCACTCCGGCACGTGCAAATAAAAGCCGCAAATAATCATGAATTTCGGTAATAGTGCCGACGGTAGAGCGGGGGTTATGGGAGGTGGTCTTTTGCTCAATCGAAATAGCCGGCGATAAGCCTTCAATATGATCAAGGTCGGGCTTATCCATCATGGATAAAAATTGCCGCGCATAGGCTGAAAGTGATTCGACATAGCGGCGCTGCCCTTCGGCAAAGATGGTGTCGAAAGCGAGCGAGGATTTACCAGAGCCTGACAAGCCCGTAATCACAATCAGTCGATCACGAGGCAAATCTAAATCAATATTTTTCAGATTATGAGTGCGAGCGCCACGCACACGGATGAAAGTATCCATAGGGGTTTGTTAGCCTAAAACCGTACAAAAACCGAATATTACCAACTTTCGACGCTCACACCAACCTTATCTCAATGAATAAGGAATAACAGCACTGTTATTAATAGGTAGACCAAAGTAAGCGGGTATTTCTGGAGCAGTCTTGGCGGCAGGGACGCCGCCTTGTAGCGTACAAGGACGTATTGACAGCAGCTGCGGAGGAAAGACTCGATTACTTTGGCTTAAGTACTTAACGGCAAGGGCCTAGGGTATAGGATACCACCTTGGTTTGACTGCAAGCTAAGCATTTACTGGTATAGGTCAAACGTCTAAAGCGCTTGTTCCCGGTCTTAATTAAGGCACAGACTGGCTTAAACTCACGTTCACACATTGGCTCACCTGCCCCTGCCATACTAGCCATACTATTAAAGTTATCAAAAGGGCAAGGGATTTCCGTAGCCACTTTCCTCAGCTGTTCTGCTTGCAGAGGCAAAGTGATTAAACTTAATAGCAGTGCTATAAAAAATATTTTATATTTCATATATATACTCCTTTATTTGTCACTCTTCACACCTCTAGCGTAGTCACAAACTGGGTAAATTACCTGATATTTCTATCCTAAAGGTAGCTAATTATCCAACAGTCTGCCGAACTATGATGGCCTCTATAACCCTAACACTAGTAGTGGGTCTCAGGGGGAGTATGCTAAGGTTGGCGCAAAGATTTAGTGTAAAATAAATGAGGATAGAATGAGTTACGTATTTCCACGCCATTGCCATGCTCAGCTACCTACGGCGGTAGCAGGGGATGGATGTTATATTATTGACAGCACCGGAAAACGTTATTTAGATGGCTCAGGAGGGGCTGCCGTTTCGTGTTTAGGCCATAGTAACCCTACGATACGTAATGCGATTAAGCAGCAAATCGATCAACTAGCCTTTGCCCACACGGGATTTTTTACCTCCGCTCCAGCAGAACAATTAGCCGAGCAGTTAATTCAAGCGGCTCCTCAAGGATTAGAACGGGTTTATTTTGTATCGGGTGGCTCGGAAGCCGTGGAAACCGCCCTAAAATTAGCCCGCCAATATTTTGTGGAAAAAAACCAGCTCCAACGCACCCGTCTGATTGCACGGCGACAAAGCTATCATGGTAATACCCTAGGTGCCTTAGCCACGGGGGGCAATGAATGGCGCAGACGGCAGTTCGCCCCGTTATTAATTGAAACCACGCATATTGCCCCTTGTTATGCCTATCGGGGACAAGAGGCCGGAGAAAGTGAGTTTGAGTATGGGCAACGGGTTGCGAATGAATTAGAAACAGAAATTTTGCGAGTCGGCTCTGATACGGTGATTGCGTTTTTAGCTGAACCCGTGGTGGGTGCAACCTTAGGGGCTGTACCCGCCGTTCAAGGCTATTTCCAACGTATTCGCCAGATTTGTGATCAATATGGGGTGTTATTGATACTTGATGAAGTGATGTGTGGCATGGGGCGCACGGGTACTTTATTTGCCTGTGAACAAGACGGTATTGCACCGGATATAGTCACCATTGCTAAAGGCTTGGGTGCTGGCTATCAGCCCATTGGTGCGACTCTCTGTAGTGGTGAAATTTATAATACTATTGCCAATGGTTCGGGGTTTTTCCAACATGGTCATACTTATCAAGGGCATCCGACCGCGTGTGCCGCAGGGGTTGCGGTATTAAACACCATTAAAGAGCAAAACTTATTGCCGCAAGTGATAGCTCAGGGGCAACGTTTAGATCAGGCACTGCGCACAGAATTTGCTAATCATCCTCATATCGGCGATATACGCGGGCGGGGGTTATTTAGAGGTTTAGAGCTAGTCCAAGATCGTGCTAGTAAACAAGCTTTTGATCCTAAGCGTGGGGTGAATAAAGCGATAAAAGCCGCCGCGTTTGAAGCGGGTTTAATTTGCTACCCTATGGGCGGTACGATTGATGGAGTTCAGGGCGATCATGTGTTATTAGCGCCCCCGTTTATTATTAGTGATGCGCAAATCGACGAATTAGTCACGAAGTTAAGCGTGGCAGTACGTAAAGTGTTGGGTTCCTAATATGCTTGTGTTACCCAACATTATGGTAGCACCCAATGGTGCCAGACGTACTAAAGCCGACCATCCTGAATTACCCATGACCATTCCTGAAATAGTGGCCTGTGCTAAGGCTTGTTATCAGGCCGGGGCGGGAGGCATACACGCTCATGTGCGTGATGCTCAAGGTCGGCATGTATTAGATGTGGGTCGCTATCAAGAACTACTCACTGAATTAACCGTGCAAGTGCCTGATTTAGTGGTACAGGTCACATCTGAAGCAGCGGGCATCTATCAAGCGGTGGAGCAACAAACGATTATGCGAGCCTTAGCACCTGCCTATATGTCGGTAGCATGGCGTGAGATGGTGCCTAATCAAGCACCGAATACCTTAAAGGCCGCGCGTGATTTTTATGCGTGGGCGGCGGATAATACGGTGACTATCCAGCATATTTTATACTCGGCGGATGATTTACTGGCTTGGTTACAGGCCATAGATATGCAGCTCATTCCGTGGCAAACGCAAACTCAAGTCTTATTTGTACTCGGACGCTATACACAAAATCAACAAAGTAGCCCGCAAGATTTAATACCCTTTTTACAACTCCTCGATCAACTGCAATTACGCTCTGAACTGCAATGGGCGGTTTGTGCGTTTGGGGTGAGTGAAACTGAGTGTTTGTTAGCTGCTGCAAAACAAGGAGGTTGTATGCGGGTGGGATTTGAAAATAGCCTATGGCAGGCTGATGGTAGCTTAGCGGCTAATAATCAAGAGCGTGTAACCGCACTTAAACAAGCCTTGCAAGCATTAGAATAATAAGACTCTGATACCGAAAAACAGTACCAAGCACCATTACAGTGCTCGGTACTCAATGCCGCCTTAAGGCAGCTAAGGGCTAAAAAAGACTAGTTAGTAACAGCAGGTTCTGCAGCTTGTACAGCTCGCATCACCAATACCGAACAATGCGCCCGCTCAGCAACACGTTGAGCGACTGACCCCACTAAATGATTCACCGTGGCTTTCACTCGACTAGGGATGAGGATTAAATCCGCACCCCATGCTTCCGCTTCTGCCAAAATTTCCTCATGAGGACGCCCTACTCGTACTTTACGGCTAATACTCAGGTTAGCATCTAGCTTATCCTGAATCAGCGTACTGAGTGCTGCTTTAGCATCTACCATGGCTTTTTGGATCATATCGGCAGGGAAATAACTCGCCACAATCGGCATGCTATATCCGGGTAATACCGATACTAGCCGCAGCTCTGCCCCTAATATTTTGACAAGCGCCTGAGCTTCCAATAGAGAGGGACTAATCTGCTCTAAGTCTTGTAAATCAATAGGGAAAACGATTTTTTTATACATGTTTAGCCTCTCGGTCACGACGTCTGATTTGTAACCAACCAATAAAACCTAAGAGGGCAAGCGCTGGAAGATAGAACCAATATTTGCTAGGTTGATCATTCGGTTGCAGTACTTCGGTAATTCTAAAGCCCATTTCAATCTCTTGCTTTTGAGCTGCAGAACCCCAAGTCACTGTATCGACTTCTAACGATTTGTCCTCTTTCTCAACGAGGTCTACACCACTAGCCGCTAAGCGATCTTTACCCGTTGCACCTTCACCAACTGGGAAATCAATGTAACGAATAAAGGGATCACCGACCGTATCTTTACCCTCTATCTTAAGACGTATAGCTTGCCCTGGATTAACCTGCTCGGCAACTTTATACACCTCACTAGCTGATAACTCATTATACGGAGGCGAGACACGATCCATCCAAAAGCCCGGACGGAATAAGGTAAAGGCAATTAATATCAGAGCGACCGATTCCCATAGTCGACTACGCGCTAACCACCAACCTTGTGTGCCTGCGGTAAAGAGCAAGATCGCCGCCGTCGCTACGACAAAGATCGCAATCCCACTAAACCAGTTAATATGGTCACCCCACAGGATAATATCCGTATTGAAAATGAAGAGGAAAGGCAATATAGCAGTACGAATACTGTATACAAACGCCACCACTCCCGTTTTCATCGGATCACCTTGTGAAATACCTGCAGCAGCAAAGGACGCTAAACCAACCGGAGGAGTCACATCCGCCATAATACCAAAGTAGAATACGAATAGATGAACCGCAATCAGAGGCACAATTAAGCCATTGGCTTGACCTAGTTCTACCACAACATCCGCTAAGAGCGCAGAGACTACAATGTAGTTAGCAGTGGTAGGTAAACCCATCCCTAGAATTAAGCTTAAAATCGCGGTCAGAATTAAGATGCCGAGAATATGCCCACCTGATAGGACTTCGACCACATCTGCTAGGGCAGCACCCACTTGAGTTTGATTCACAGCGCCTACGATAATGCCGGCGGTAGCCGTCGCAATCGCAATACCGATCATATTACGGCTGCCTGCAATCAGGCCGCTGATGAACTCATTCCAACCACGTTTGAACGCACCACTATCACGCTGACCGGATAATAAGGCACGTAGTGGATGTTGGGTAAGTAACACCACCATTAATGAAAGGGATGCCCAAAAGGCAGACAGTCCGGCTGACATAAACTCAACCATCAAGCACCAAATCAGAACCACCATCGGCAGAATATAATATAAACCCGCCCAGATGGTCGGTTTAGGCTCTGGTAAATCCACTACAGGCTTATTAGGATCATCCATGACTAAAGGTGGATACTTCAGTGACAGTTTCATCAGCACCACATAAGCAATAAATAACCCGGCTGCAACGACCCAACCAGAATAGCCACCCATAATCGGTTTTAGCCAGCCCAGACCGTAATACACGGCAAAACTTAAGATCCCAACCATGACAAAACCAGTGAGGAATCCAATGACGCGTTGTAATAACGGTGGTGGTGTCCAACTACGAGGTAAGCCCAGCAGATTGGCTTTCATAGCCTCTAAATGCACGATATAGACTAACGCGATATAAGAAATAGCAGCGGGAACAAAGGCATGCTTCACTACATCAAAGTAAGGCATATTCAGACGCTCAGCCATTAAGAACGCAGCCGCACCCATGACAGGGGGCATGATTTGTCCATTGACTGAGGAGGCGACTTCTACAGCTCCGGCTTTCTCAGGTGAGAAACCAACCCGGCGCATTAAGGGAATGGTGAAGGTTCCGGTCGTGACCACATTCGCGATAGAGGAGCCAGAAATGAGTCCGGTGAGAGCAGAGGAAACTACTGCTGCTTTAGCAGGACCACCGCGCATATGTCCCATATACGCAAAGGCTACTTTAATAAACCAGTTACCCGCACCCGCTTTTTCCAGTAAGGAGCCAAACAGTACGAAGAGAAACACAACCGACGCCGAAACCCCTAAAGCCACACCGAATACGCCTTCTGAGCTTATCCATTGTTGGTTCACGATTTCTTGCAGTGAAAAACCCTTATGGTCTAATAGATCAGGCATCCAAGGGCCTGCCACACAGTAAGCCAAAAAGATCATCGCAATAATCATTAAAGGTGGGCCTAAAGCGCGGCGAGTGGCTTCTAGTAGTACGGCTATCCCTATGACCCCGACTATAATATCAATGGTATTAGGTGCGCCAATGCGAATGGTTAAAGCTTTTTCAAAAGCAATAAGATAGAGTGTGCAGAGCACCCCTAGAATGGCAATAATCCAATCATAACGCGGCACATGATCACGGGGTGCGCGGCTATTGAATGGGTAGCATAAAAAGACCAGCATTAAGGCAAATGCTAAGTGGATGGCGCGTGACTTCCCAGAATTAAACACCATCCAAGAAAAATCCATTCCCGTCGCTTCCCGTAAGGAGAGCGGAATGGCAGACATTAAGGGGGAAGCAACCCATAGCTGAAATAAGACCCAGGCGATAGCAAGCCCACTAATAAGCAAGGCGACCTTGCCACTAGGGTTTCGAGCACCACTATCCGTTGCAGCTACGAGTTCTTCTAATTCCTCCGCCGTCATGGCTGAGTTTTTAGGAGTAGAACTCATTATTAATCCTTCGCTAGCATAAAGAAAAAGGGGGCGACTTGTCCCCCTTTCTTAACTAGCAAACTACATGCCAATAACAGCCGTAGTTGCTAGTGTTTTGGTAATTACATCCAACCTTTTTCTTTATAGTACTTTTCAGCACCAGGATGCAAAGGAGCACTGAGCATATTTTTGGTCATGTCAGCCTCTTTCAGATTGGCAAAGGCAGGGTGCAGTTTTTTGAATTTTTCAAAGTCATCAAACACGGCTTTGGTGAGTTGATAGACTTCATCATCACTCACTTTAGCTGAGGTGACGAGGGTCGCGCCCACACCGAAGGTTTCAGTATCAGCATCAGTACCTTTATACATTTTGCCCGGAATAGTGGCTTTGGTGTAATAGGTGTTATCCGCTACTAATTTATCAATTTCAGCACCAGTAACAGGGATGAGTTTGGTATCGCAAGAGGTGGTGGCTTCAGTGATAGAACCATTAGGGTGGCCTACCGTGAAGATAATTGCATCATACTGATTGTCACAGAGGGCTTGAGATTGCTCAGCAGATTTTAAATCACCGGCTAGACCTAGATCAGCCATTTTCCAGCCTTTCGCTTCCATGACACGTTCCATGGTTGAGCGTTGACCAGAACCGGCATTACCGATATTGACCCGTTTACCTTTTAGATCATCAAAGGTATTGATGTTGGCTTCGCTACGTGCCACAACGGTAAAAGGCTCAGGGTGTAAGGAGAAAACGGCGCGTAGATCCGCATCTGCACCGGCTGTTTCAAACTGGCCTTCACCTTTAGCCGCTTGGTATTGCACGTCTGATTGTGCGACCCCAAACTGAATTTGCCCAGCTTTTATAGAGTTAATATTATCGACTGATCCCCCAGTAGAAGGAGCTTTACACTCAATATTGTGTTTATCTTTACCTGCATTGATGAGCTTACATACTGCCAAACCCACTTGATAGTAAACACCCGTTTGGCCACCTGTTCCAATGGTAATAAAATTAGCTGACATTACCGGAGCAGTACTTAATGCACTGGCTAAAGCGGCAATCAAGGTTAGTTTTTTCATTAACAGTTCCTTTGGTTAGTGGTAGAAGTAGAGTCACAAAATAGTACGACCCTAAAGTAGTAAAGCCTAAATAGCAAAAGTCAAAGCGCTTTAGTGTCGACTACATTCTACCTCGCACTCTTGAAAAAAAACCAGTTATTAATTCAGCTTATTTTAAGTTTTTCTTGGGCGATACCTTAGTTTTCGTAGTGCTTTCAATAGCCTTTATTTCTTACCCCCCCTCGCATATTCAACTAGCTGTGGAAGAATTGAGCGGCACTGTCGCCATCCGCTTGTTGCAGCCAGCGACGGATTAACAGTGGGGTCAATTCGGGGTGTTTTGCCACTATCAAACGGGCGGCTTGTTGCACCTCCGCGAGCCAACGTTGATCACGAACTAGGTTCGCAATACGTAAGCGAGCCTCGCCGGTTTGCTTAGTGCCGAGTACCTCGCCAGGGCCGCGAATCTCTAGATCAATATCAGCAATTTTAAAACCATCTTGGCTTTGACGCAGAGCATCTAAACGCTTACGCGACGTCTTGCCTAAGGGAGCTTGATAGAGGAGCACGCAACTACTGGCTACACTTCCGCGCCCTACCCGCCCCCGTAATTGATGCAATTGCGATAAGCCTAAACGCTCGGCATTTTCAATAATCATCAAAGAGGCATTCGGTACATCCACCCCGACCTCAATCACCGTGGTTGCCACTAAAAGCTGTAGCTCATTCGCCTTAAAGGCCGCCATAATCTGCTCTTTTTCCGAGCCGTGTAGCTTGCCGTGAATCAGACCAATGGCAATATGCGGCAAACGCTCTTTCAGCATCTGCTCGGTTTTTTCCGCCGCCTCACATTGCAGCGCTTCCGATTCCTCAATCAAGGTACAGACCCAATACACTTGCCGTCCTTGTGAACAGGCTAGGGCAATACGGTCAATAATTTCCTCGCGCCGCTCATTACTAATGGCAACCGTGGTAATCGGTTGCCGTCCCGGAGGTAATTCATCAATTACGGAATAATCCAAATCCCCATAAGCGGTCATTGCTAGAGTGCGTGGTATAGGGGTCGCTGTCATCACCAACTGATGCGGGTAATGCTCGCCCTGTTTGCCCTTTTCACGTAGCTCAAAACGCTGATGCACCCCAAAACGGTGCTGCTCATCAATAATAATCAAGCCTAATTGCAAAAATTCCACCGTGCGCTGAAACAGTGCATGAGTGCCTATCGCTATCTGGCTAATACCGAGCAATAAATTCTCTACTTTACGCTTACGCTGGCGTGGGGTTTGTGAGCCGGAAATAAATTCGACCTCTAAACCCAACGGACTAAACCATTGGCTAAAGTTTTGGTAATGCTGCTCGGCGAGTAATTCGGTGGGAGCCATGAGAGCCACTTGATAGCCATTCGCGATAGCTTGTAAGGCTGCCGCCACTGCAACTAGCGTTTTACCAGAGCCGACATCGCCCTGCACTAAGCGATTCATGGGGCTGGTCGCACGCAAATCTTGCTCAATTTCACCCATCACGCGTTGCTGTGCGCCGGTAGGTTTAAACGGGAGTAGCGTGAGGAGTTGTTTAAAATAAGTATTCGGTGCCAGCATTTGTGGGGCTAATACTTGTTTTACTTTATGGCGGGCTTGTTGGACCCCTAATTGATGCGCGAGTAATTCCTCGAAAATCAGCCGCTGTTGTAGGGGATGCTTACCCTCTAATAAGGTGCGGGTGGCTAAGGTCGGTGGTGGATTATGTAACACCTGTAGGCAATCGGCTAAGGGGGGGAATTGATAGCGTTGTACCAGTGCGGGTGGTAATAGTTCTGGTAAATTTTGCGCTTGCTCTAGGGCGAGTTCAATCAAACGTCTGAGGGTGCGCTGTTGTAGTCCTTCGGTGCTGGGGTAGACGGGTGTTAAGGCGTCTGAGATGGGAGCCGGATCATTATTTTGTACAATGCGGTATTCTGGGTGCGCCATTTCTAAATGATTACCGGCTTGGCGTACTTCACCAAAACAACGCACCCATGCCCCGCGTGCTAGTCCACGCTGCTGGGAGGCATTAAAATGAAAAAAGCGTAAAATGAGCTGCCCAGAGCCATCACTGATTTTGCATACCATCATGCGGCGGTTGCGCATAATGACATCGGTTTGCTCGACCTCGCCTTCGACTAATACTTCTTGCCCGGCGCGTAAATTACCTAATGCATAGATTTGGGTGCGATCTTGATAGCGCATGGGTAAATGAAATAAGAGATCACCGACGGTCACGAGTCCTAGCTTGGCTAATTTTTCCCGTACTACTTCGGTAACCCCTTTTAGGTCAGTTACAGGTATTTCTAAAGCCGACGGAGAATGAGGTGTACTAGTCATGAATGTATTTATATAGGGATACCGCAGGGTACTTTATCATCTGAGGGGGTGGTTTGATAGACAGTGCCTTTAGTGATTTCCCTTATCGGTTCTCTTAAAACAAGGCTGTAGTAGTTGGGTTGCGGTATAGAGATATTGTCCTTATACTTATCAATGCTGTTTAACCCCTTTGGAGCATCGTATGGCTGCTGATCTTATTGCATGGCTTTATAACACTATTTCTGCGGGTGTCGTGGGGGGTGTTGCTGCTAATGCTACTTATGAGGCTATTAAATTCTATCTAGGCAAATCCTTTGGTAAATTAGAAAACTCAGTGAGGGAGGATAATAGGGCTAAGTTTAACGACTTAATCGAATTGGCTTTAGAGCAAAATGAAAAGCTACAGCAGCAACTAGAAGAGCTGAAAAGTGGCAAGCCCGCGAATCATCAATCCATTACCGGCAGTATCAGCACCGGAAATATAACCAGTACGAATGGTAGTGTTCACGTAGGTCACTCGATAAATAAATAAGCTATAGGAGTAGGGGCTATGGAGGGGCTGAGTAGTTTGACGGCGACGGCTGAGGGCAATATTCAAACAGGTAATATTGACGCCGATGGCAATGTAGATATTGGTCACAAAACCATTATCAATGTCTATCACTCCGCTGACTGGCAGAAGCTCAAGCAAGCCGAAGAAAAGCTACGCGCTAAAGTTGCTAAGTATCCTGATGACCCCGATTTTTATGAAGAACTACAGGAACTCCTACAACAACAAGAAAGCTTTAAAGCCGGTGTGATTAAGTTAGCTCAGGATTTTCAGCGTATTCCATTGAATACTGAGCGTTTACGGTTGGCTAAAGCTGCATTTGAGACCGGAGACTATGCTAAAGCACGGGCGATTTTAGACACGGAGGCGATGGTATCGGAGCAAGATAAGCTTATTGAGCGTAAAGAGCAGCTTGCAGAAGAACAATCCGAGGTTCAGTCCCACCTAGATGATAAAGCGAGCGAGTTTATGCTACTCGCTGACCTCACTAAAATTAATTTTGCATTAGGCGAGGAGCGGATACCCAAGACCTGTGAAGCGTTTGAAAAGGCATTACGATCTGGGCGCACACCGGAGCGGTTATTTAAATATGCTTATTTTTTACAACAAGAAAACCAATTTCAAGCAGCCGAATTACACTATCGAGAGGTATTAGGGCTTGAACGGACGCTTTCAGAGCGCGAGCCACAGGTCTATCAACCCGCTCTGGCGACTACCCTCAATAATCTCGCCCATTTAGTGAGTGGGGATCCCACCCGCCGTGTTGAGACAGAAACGCTTTATCAAGAGGCACTTGAGCTGCGGCACAAGCTTGCTGCGACGCAACCGCAGGTCTATCAACCCGATCTGGCTCAGACCCTCAATAATCTCGCCCATTTAGTGAGTAAGGATCCCACCCGCCGCGTTGAGGCTGAAGGGCTTTATCAAGAGGCACTTGAGCTGCGACGCAAGCTTGCTGTGATGCAACCACAGGTCTATCAACCCGACCTGGCGGATAGCCTCAATAATCTCGCCAATTTAGTGAGTGAGGATCCCGTCCGCCGTGTTGAGGCTGAAACGCTTTATCAAGAGGCACTTGAGCTGCAGCGCAAGCTTGCTGCGACGCAACCGCAGGTCTATCAACCCGCTCTGGCGGATAGCCTCAATAATCTCGCCAGTTTAGTGGGTGGGGATCCCACCCGATGGAGTGAGGCAGAAACGCTTTATCAAGAGGCTCTTGAGCTGCGTCGCAAGCTTGCTGCGACGCAACCGCAGGTCTATCAACCCGCTCTGGCGGATAGCCTCAATAATCTCGCCAGTTTAGTGGGTGGGGATCCCACCCGATGGAGTGAGGCAGAAACGCTTTATCAAGAGGCTCTTGAGCTGCGTCGCAAGCTTGCTGCGACGCAACCGCAGGTCTATCAACCCGCTCTGGCGGATAGCCTCAATAATCTCGCCAATTTAGTGAGTCATGATCCCACCCGCCGTGTTGAGGCAGAAAGGCTTTATCAAGAAGCTCTTGAGCTGCGTCGCAAGCTTGCTGCGACGCAACCGCAGGTCTATCACCCCGATCTGGCTCTGACCCTCACTAATCTCGCCAATTTAGTGAGTAAGGATCCCACCCGCCGTGTTGAGGCTGAAAGGCTTTATCAAGAAGCTCTTGATCTGCGTCGCAAGCTTGCTGCTACACAACCCCAAGTCTATCACCCCGCTCTGGCTCAGACCCTCACTAATCTCGCCCGTTTAGTGAGTCAGGATCCCCCCCGCCGTGTTGAGGCAGAAACGCTTTATCGTGAGGCTCTCAACCTGCAGCGTAAGCTTGCTGCGACGCAACCGCAGGTCTATCACCCCGATCTGGCTCTGACCCTCACTAATCTCGCCCTTTTAGTGAGTAAGAATCCCACCCGCCGCGATGAGGCTGAAGGGCTTTATCGTGAAGCTATTAGTCTTAGAGAGCAGCTAGTTACCCACTCCCCTCAGTACTTATTTGGCTTGGGTACGAGTTACCTAGGCTTAGGTTACAGTTTGCTCGAATGGGGGCAACCACAAGAGGCTAAACTCTATTTAGACAAGGCGCTCGCTATCTTTGACCCACTACATCAACAACATCCGACGATATTTGGAGATCAATATAAGCTCATACTGAAGCTGTTAGCTGATTGTTCCCAACCACATCACACTTGAAACTACATCATAAATAGCCCCACTCCGTGTCGCAAACTCTTTCCAAGCACAGAATCTGTACACTTTTTTACCCCCTAAACTACAATACTAATTGACGCAGCGCACAAAAAGACTAGCCTAAACATTTTAGAACCGTATTACCTTAGGATTCACCACATGAAATCACCACTCCTAGCCTCCATGCAAGAAACCATCAAGCTAGTGAAAGCGGGTCAATGGGGAGAAGCTACTCAGAGCCTTCAACGTGCTTTAGGCACTAAAACAACTGCTAGGAGCCAAACAGAACAGAGCGCGACACCCGACGAGACGCCACCTAGCGAATCCCCCTCGAACCTAGGTGCTCTTGGCTCCTTATTTAAAGCCTTTCAAGACTCGTTTAAACCCGTACCGCCCCCCCCCATCCCCTCCCAAGCCCAATTTATTACTAAAACCTTTAGCAATGAATACGGCAGTCGAGACTATAAACTCTATATTCCTAGCAGCTATAAAACCAAAGCACTCCCGCTCGTGGTCATGCTGCACGGCTGCACCCAATCGAGTGATGACTTTGCTAATGGCACCCAAATGAATGCCCTAGCCGAACAATATCAACTCCTGATTGCCTATCCCGAACAAAGTGCTCAGGCCAATGTCCAGCGCTGTTGGAATTGGTTTAAGCCCCAAGATCAAACCCATAATCAAGGCGAGCCCTCCCTGATTGCGGGGATTACGCAAGCCATTATGGCGGACTATCGAGTGGATAAAAAACGCGTCTATATTGCCGGCATTTCCGCCGGAGGTGCGATGTCTGCGATTATGGCGGCCTTATACCCTGATCTTTATAGCGCTGTCGGTATTCACTCTGGCCTAGCCTTTGGCAGCGCACAGAGCTTTTCCTCGGCTTTAATGGCAATGAATCTAGGCATTAAACCCATTCACCAACCGAGCCACTTTGTCCCGCTGATTATTTTTCAGGGCGATCAAGATAAAACGGTTGCGGCGCGAAATGCGGATATTTTATTCGAGCAGGCCAAAACCTTATATCAACAGCAACATGAAAATGCGTCCTTTAAACTCTGCACGCAGGAGCACTCTCCGACGGATAGCCACCCCTATACCTGCACCATTATTGAAAATAGCCAAGGGATTCATGAGATTGAATATTGGAAAATTCACGGTGCTGGACATGCGTGGTCTGGGGGGGATAGTAGCGGCTCCTACACCGATCCTAAAGGTCCTGATGCCTCGCAAGAAATAGTGCGTTTTTTCTTGCGTCATGCTCTTGCTAAATAGCAACGGAATAGCATAATCCACCTCGCGTTTTTTAGCGTGAGGCATTATCGTGGCGTCCAATCCTTGTCTAGCTTGTGGGGCTTGCTGTGCGAGTTTTCGGGTATCATTTTATTGGGGCGAAACTACGGCTAGCCCGTTTGGCACTGTACCAGCAGAACTGACAGAGCCTATTACTATCACTCGCGTTGCGATGCGGGGAACCAACCAAAATCACCCCCATTGTATTGCTTTGCAGGGCGTGGTGGGTCAAACAACGCAATGCGGTATCTATGAGCAACGCGCCTCCACCTGCCGCGAATTCACCGCCTCGTGGGAAGACGGCAAACCAAATGAAAGCTGTGATAAAGCACGCACAAAATATGGCTTGCCGCCCTTACCGTGTCCCGCTGATTTTTTGATTGCCGCTATCTAGAGAATACTATACAACCTAATAAAAAAGGGCAGAGTCTACCCTGCCCTTTCTAACCGCTTTATACCAAGCTCTTGGTCACAATCTCGCTCACATCGCTGGATAGATTCGGAGTATTTTGAATTCGCTCCAATTGTGCCCTCATCAACCCTGAACGCACTGGCTCATAATGCCGCCAATTCATCAGTGGGCGAACCATCCGTGAGGCAATCTGTGGATTAAAGGTATTGAGTTCTAATACCCGTCTGGTTAAGAACTCATACCCCGTCCCATCAAAGGCATGGAAATGCAGCGGATTACGCATCGCAAAAGCGCCAATTAATGCGCGTACTTTATTCGGATTGCGAATATCAAATTTCTCGTGATTGAGTAAGGCTTCAACCCGTTTTAAGGTATCCGGCAAGGAAGACGTTGCTTGCAGCGCAAACCATTTATCGAGCACCAAATTATTCTGCTTCCAACGCGCATAGAAATCCTCGATAGCCAGCTCGCGCTCCTCGCCCTCAATATGATTCAAAACGCTTAATGCGGCTAAGGTATCGGTCATATTATTGGCATGACGATATTGCTCGTCGACTAGCGCCACAATACCCTCATCTTGAATCCGTCCTAAATAGCTCAGGGCGATATTTTTTAAACTCCGCCGCCCCACGCTTTGACTATCAATCTCATAGGACGTCAACGTATTACGTTCGCTATACACCTGCTCTAAATCAAGACGTAACGCCTTGGCTAAATGCGTGAGCACAAACTCGCGCACCTCATGAATCGCTTGCGGGTCACTCGGACGAACAGCCTCGGCAATATCGGTCTCAGAGGGTAGCGCTAAGGCTTCGGCTTTAAACGCATCATCAAGAGCCGGATCAATGAGTAAGGTTTGGAAAGCATGCACCATATAGTGCTCTAAGCCAAAGGGTAAACCGTGATGCTTAGCCTCTAATAGCTCCTTAAAGGTTTGCATGGCTAAGCGTTGCCCCGCATCCCAGCGATTAAAGGCATCGCTATCATGCTGCATTAAAAACGCTAGCTCTTCGCCACTATAGGGGTAAGATAATTTCACTGGAGCAGAGAAATTACGCAGCAATGAGGGCAACGGTTTTTCCGCAATATTCACAAAGGTAAATGACTGCTCAGCCTCCGTAAAACGCAATACCCGTGTTGTTCCTACCGCCTTGTCTTCGCCTACTAATTGCAAAGGTAAATCACGACCTTGGCTATCTAATAAGCCTATTTCTAATGGAATGAGATAGGGTTGTTTATGCTCTGTTTCTGGCGTAGGTGGGCAGGATTGTTTAAAGGTTAAGGTGCAGGTTTTCGCCTTTGGATCATAATCCATGCTGGCCTCAATCACCGGCGTACCGGCTTGATCGTACCAGCGTTGGAACTGGCTTAAATCCACATCATTCGCATCCGCCATCGCTGCCAGAAAATCTTCTGTGGTCACGGCTTGACCATCATGGCGTTTAAAGTATAAATCCATGCCCTTACGGAAACCCTCACGCCCTAACAGGGTGAGATACATCCGTACTACTTCCGCACCTTTTTCATACACAGTCATAGTGTAGAAGTTATTGATTTCCATATAGGACGCCGGGCGAATCGGATGCGCCATAGGACTAGCATCTTCGGTAAATTGGAAAGTGCGTAAACCGCGCACATCCTCAATACGCTTCACCGGACGCGAATGTAAATCAGCGGTAAATTCCTGATCCCTAAAAACAGTTAAGCCCTCTTTTAAGGACAACTGAAACCAATCACGGCAAGTGACTCGATTACCTGTCCAATTATGGAAATACTCGTGTCCAATCACCGCTTCAATATCGAGATAATCCACATCGGTGGCGGTTTCAGGGCTGGCAAATACCAGTTTAGAGTTAAAGACATTTAAGCCCTTATTCTCCATCGCCCCCATATTAAAATCATCCACTGCGACAATCATATAAATATCGAGATCATATTCCAGCCCAAAACGCTCCTCATCCCATTTCATAGCACGTTTTAATGAGGCCATCGCATGACCACATTTATCAATATTATGCGCTTCGGTATAAATATAAAGATCGACATTACGCCCAGAGCTAGTGGTAAAGGAATCTTTCACATGCTGCAAATTACCCGCTACCAGCGCGAATAAATAGGACGGTTTTCTAAAGGGGTCATGCCATACGGCAAAATGCCGCCCATTACCTAACTCACCTTGCTCAACTAAATTACCATTCGAGAGTAATACCGGGTATTTAGCTTGATCCGCTTCTAAGCGGGTGGTGAACACGGTCATGACATCGGGGCGATCTAAATAATAGGTAATTTTACGAAAGCCCTGCGCTTCGCATTGGGTACAGAAATTGCCACTCGACTGATATAGCCCCTCTAATGCTTTGTTATTTTTGGGGTCTATTTGAGTCACTATGGTTAGCTCAAATTGTGCTGGTAAATTTGAAATACTCAGCGTCTCCTCATCCACCGTGTATTGACTAGCCTCTAATAGCTGCCCATTGACACTCACGCTAATCAGTTTCAGTAATTCCCCATTTAATACTAAATCATTTTGCGTATTATTAGTGCGAGAATACTGAGCGGTAGCCGTGACTTGGGTGTTGTGCTCATGCAAATCAAAATGGAGATGAAATGCTTCAATAGCAAAATCGGGAGCTTGATATTCTTTTAAATAAATAGTTTTAGGAGCTTGTTCAGTGCGCATAAGGAGGAATCCTTGAGTTCAGGTTTTGGTGAATCTTGTCATAATCGGGGTGCTGGGCGTTGATATACCCCAAGCGTAGTAGGAGATCGATATTAACAAGATTACAGTTATCTTTGAAATCAGTGGTCTGGGCTGTGAGATCTGCCATTTGCTCTAAGGTCATGAGTTCAAACTGAGTCACTTCGCCATCCGTATTCACTGGCTGAAAATCTTCGGGTAGCCATAGGTCAAATACAAAGATAGTCGAGCGATCTAAACCGCGCTCACTTTGTTGCTGATAGTCAATATTACGCACATGCTGCGCCGTTTGCGCTAGCTCTGCCGGTATAGCGGCCTCCTCGGCGGCTTCTTTGAGCATATTCTGGCGGACACTAATCCCAACGGGTTGTCCCCCTGCCACCATTTGATCGAGCTTACCCGGCCAGAGTGGCTTAGTGAGGGTACGCGTCCCCACCCAGACTTTAATACCGTCTGCTGTTTTAACTAAGCCATTGACGTGCAAGCCAAAGTTTTTAATCCCTAAATAGCTCGTCGCAGCACGTTCGACCTCAAACTCGGCATGACTGCCAAAATTATGGGTAATGGGATAATTCTCACCTACCCAGCTATCGAGTATTTTGTCATTATAAAGCTGGCACATGACCTCCATCACAGCCTCCGTGCGCTCTTTATAGTGAACTAATTTATTATCTAACCACACATCATTATGGGTCACGCTAAAAACGTGTGGAAAACACGCCAGACACTCAGCGAAGCTCGGTAATACATAACCATAAGGCTGTCCCGCTACTTTAAAGGTAGGAAACTGCCCTAGCTTGGCATTATTACAGGCTGCAATACGATCTAAATAACTCATATCCCACCCCCCACTAAAACGCATAGTTTAACGCTAGAACCCCAAAAAATGGAGATATTTTAAGCAAATCGATAGGGTTTACCAGAAGATTAGGGCACACTTGAGATGTGCCCTAAGAATGATTATAACTGTTAATATTGTAATTTGATCGAATGCACTAATAACGTGGGTGCACAGGACGTTGCGGACGCACAGGGCGATGTGGACGCACAGGGCGATGTGGACGCTGTAGTCTTGGGCAAGGATTAAAGGTGCAATTACGCGCAGGGTTACGGATCACAAAACCACCCCTTGGACACATACGCACATCCCTAGCACAAGACCGTGGTGGCCATGCATAATTCGGTCTCCCGCGTGGTGGGCAAGCATTAAAATTACACCCAAGTCTAGGATTCCGACTCACATAACTACCATCATGGCACTGTTTCACATCCGCAGCACAAGTCGGCGGCCTCATTCTAGCTTGTGCGGGCACACTCATCATGCCCACTATTAGCGCCATTAGCGCCAGTAAAGTAAGCCACGTTTTCATTACAAGACACCTCTCTATGTTGAATAAATAGGCCTGCTCACCTAATAGCCCTATTACGAGCCATGCAGGGGTTAAAAAACGAGTGCTTTAATACCAACAGGGTTAGTTAAACCCATTCTCAATTATTTTGTGCTAATTCTACTGCTAATTGACGAGACGCCGCAAAATCCGTTTTACCACTCCCTAATTTAGGTATTTGCTCAACCGCATAGTAATTAGTGGGCAGCATCAGTGGATTTATCTGCTTTTCAAGTAACTTAGTACGAATCGTTTTAGCTTCATAACCTCCTGCTATTAATAAAACCACTTTTTCGCCTTTTTTATCATCGGGCAAATTAACAGCTACTATATCCATATCAGGATTTTCCATAGCCTGACGAATTTCCATTTCAATCGCCGTTAGACTAATCATTTCCCCGCCTAATTTAACAAACCGCGAATAACGATCGACAATTGTTAAAAAGCCATCCTTATCCACATGGCCTTTATCTCCAGTTTTATACCAACGACTACCCTCTAATTCAACAATAGTATGCGCCGTTAATGTTGGATTATTCAAGTAACCCTTCATCACTTGTGGCCCACTAATTAAAATTAAACCATCTTGCCCAATTGGTAAGATTTCTAAATTATCGGGGTCAACAATCCTAAAACAAGTCCCCGGCAAAGGTAGACCGACACTGCCCGGCCTATCTCCTTGCTGCACAAACCAATAACGGGTATCTAATTCATCCGGTATATTAACGGCGGCTACCGGCGATAACTCCGTAGCACCATAACCTTCTAAAATCGTTTTACCAAAGCGCTCATAGAAGGCACGTCGAATTTCAGGCGTTAATTTCTCGGCCCCTGCAACAATTAGACGTAACGATTGAAACATGAGGGGATGAATTTTATTATTCCGCGCATAAAGACGTAAGAAAGTCGCCGTACCTAATAATATCGTCGCCTCATAACGTGCCACTCCTTTTGCAATATTAAATCCATCGGTAGGATCAGGGTGACAAATTAATGGAATACCCTCCGCTAAAGGTAATAAGGTGGTGGCTAAAAAGCCAAAGGCGTGAAAAGTAGGTAAGGTGCCCATAATGACGTCATTATCGCGTGTATTGAGCATATCGGCAATCTGTCTTACATTAGCTACTAGATTTCGATGTGAGAGCATAATAGCTTTTGGTAAATTCTCACTCCCACTACTAAATAAAATCGCTGCCGTATTCTCTAAATCTACCCTTTTAATATAGCGCCACTGTAACCATTTAGTCGGTAAAAAAGTCACGGCTAAAAGCGTCATAATCATTTTACGCTTAGGAATACTCGCTTTAATATCTTCTAAATAAACCAGCTCTAAATCTGCAAAAATGTCAGCGACGTGAATATTGCGCTCTTTCAGTTTTTCCACAAATTTTTGCGAGGTAAAGATACGCTTCATGCCAGTTTCAGCGGCGGCATGCTGTAAGGCGGCAGTACTAGCGGTGAAATTCAAATTCACCACTACCTTACCTAAACTCAGCACTGCCATATTGGCAATGGCACTCCCGACACTAGTCGGTAGTAATAGCCCCACATTAGGCTCTGGATTCAGATGACCTATGGCTTTAGCAAAACGGAAAACGCCGGTCATAAAACGGTGATAACTAATTTGATCACCCAATATATCCGCTGCGGCTAATCCCATGCCGCGCCGTTTAGCAATACGCAACCAGCTCAAAGCAATCGGATCAAGGCCATGAGAATACTCCTGCCACGAACTCATCGAAAGCTCGAAGATTTGCTGCTTTAGAGTGGTCGCTGCCGTTGTTTTAGGTAACGGTTTACCAAAGGACACAATAATGTCCCGCTTAAAACCAGACTGGCGATTAGCTCTTAAAAATCCACTCGAACGTGAAAAGCGACTTCCCCATAAACCATGTAAATAAAAAGGCACAATGACCGCATCGGTAGACTCCAGCGCTTTTTCATAACCTTGTTTAAACTCGCCTAATTGTCCCGTGCGACTAATCGTCCCCTCTGGAAATAGGCAGACCACTTCACCTTCGCTTAAGAGTTGAGTGACTCTTTTAAGCGCCTCATTACTTGCCACCCCACGAATAGGGACAACCTTAAATAAATCTAACACCCATTTAATATACCAGCGCTCGTAATAACCGCGCTCTATGACAAAATGCAGGCGGCGCGGGCTAGCCATTTGCACTAAAGCCCAATCGATCCAGCTAATATGATTACCTAGTAATAATACCCCACCGCGTGCGGGTAGGTTTTCAAACCCTAATACTTTCAGGCGATACCGTGCTCTAAATAAGCGTTTAGCCACAAACTGCAATAACGATTCTGGCAAATGATAGATAGTATAAATAGCGCCTATTGCCGCGATAATAGTTAAACCACTAAATAACCATAAACTACTCACCCCTAATAAGCTCAGTAGTACGCTCGCCACTAAAAACCCTAACATCACTAGATTTTGAATAAGATTATTAGTAGCTAATACTCGCCCTAATTGATTATTCTCGGCATGGTATTGCATTAAAGCATTCAGTGGGACTAAAAATAGCCCTCCCATAATACCCAAAACCAGAAAATTAAGTGCCTGTAATACCGGAGTAGACCACCAAGTAATCAAGCCAATAGCAAAAAAGATCCCTACTGCACTCAACGGGACTAAACCCGTTTCAATAAATTGCTTAGATAGACTACCGGCTAGCTGTGACCCAATTAAAGCACCAATCCCGGCAAATACCATTAAGCCTTGAATAATAGCGGTATTATGAATATTTAAAGTGCTTTCTATATAGCTAGGGTAAACGGCTAAAATAACCTGAGCTAATGATAAGAATATTGCCACACCGATAATAGATAGCCAGATAACCGGTTGATTACGCACATAGTTAATATCCTTAATACTAGACTTTGCCGTAATATACTCCTGCCAAGAATAGTGACGCTCGGAGATTGCAGTGGGTGTTTTTGGCAACTGATAAGCAAGCCCTGCTTCTATTAAAGACAAACCTACTAATAACCAACCCAAAGGCACCATCACCTGTATAATATCGGCTTCAGTAGTAAAAACTATTGGCTTTAATAGCAGCTCAAACAGAATAGAAATAAGCACAATACTCACTAAAATAGCAATCATAGTGGTAGACTGCACAAAAGCATTACCCTGTGCTAATTGCTTCTCGCCTAATAGCTCTTTGATATAGCCATATTTAGCCGGAGAATAAAAAGCACTTTGTAAGGCTAATAAAAAAGTCATGGCAAAAGCAAACCAAAACCACCCTTGATAATAGCTCACTGTTATAAGCAACGTCAGTGCGACGGCTGCCCATGCGCTATAGCGCATAACCTGCACTTTAGGGTATTTATCTGCTAGAAAACCAGCGGGATTAAACGCTAAAATAAAAGGTAATAAAATAAGAGCATTAACCACTGCGGTCAAAATAACCTGCTCAGAACCCTCATAGATTTTGAACAGGGTATTTTGAATAATGATTTTATGACCTAAATCAACAAAGGCATTCAAAAAAGCCAGACTTAAAAACGCTAAAAAACCCGGAATACGGATTACTGATAACATGAAATGCTCTCCTCAACGGGCGGGGTAATCGTGCTAGACACCTTACAGAGTTCGCGGCTTAAACCCAATAGTTATAGGCGGTGGTAGCATGCCATAATGCTTGAGGGAGTGGATAGTGCGATTAATGCTTAAATTAAACCGCGTTCAGCCATAGAAATCACCTGCTCTCCCACCACAAAGTGGTCTAATACCCGCACCTCGATTAAACCGAGTGCTTCTTTTAGCTTTTGGGTAATACGCTCGTCTGCCGTACTTGGCTCTGCAATACCGGAGGGATGGTTATGGGCGAAAATGACGGCGGCCGCATTGTAGTGTAAGGCTCGTTTCACCACTTCGCGGGGATAGACATTCGCACTATCGATAGTGCCTTGAAATAGTTCATCAAACTGAATCACGCGATGACGGGTATCTAAAAATAAACAGCAAAAGACTTCATGGCGATAATCCCGTAAGCGTGCTTTGAGGTAAAAACGTACTGCATTAGGATCGGAGAGTGGTTCGCCACGCTCTAAACTTTCATAGAGATAGCGTTTAGACATTTCCAACACGGCTTGCAATTGCACATATTTTGCATCGCCCAAACCATGGGCTTGGCAAAAATGAGCCTGTGAGGCTTCAAATAACCCGCGCAAACTGCCAAAGGTTTGAATTAATTCACGTGCTAGATCCACTGCCGTCTTGCCTCGCACTCCAGTACGAAGGAAAATCGCCAGCAACTCAGCATCGGATAATGCCGACGCCCCCCGTTGGAGTAATTTTTCGCGGGGTCGTTCATCGATAGGCCAGTCAGTAATTGCCATGCTGTTTGTTTTCATTAGCTATTAACTCGGATTGAATTATGCCCACACTGGCGCAACAACATATTCTTTTAGGGATTAGCGGCGGCATTGCTGCTTATAAAGCGGCTGAGCTGACCCGTCTCTTGATTAAAGCAGGCGCTGAGGTCAGAGTCTGTATGACAGAGGGTGCAACCCACTTTGTAACCCCCCTGACCTTTCAAGCGTTATCTGGGCATCCCGTGCATACCACTTTACTAGACCCCGAAGCCGAGGCCGGTATGGGGCATATTGAATTAGCACGTTGGGCGGATCAGATTGTGATTGCTCCGGCGAGTGCCAATTGCATTGCGCGTTTAACACATGGTTTTGCAGATGATTTACTCACCACACTCTGTTTAGCGAGTAAGGCTCCACTCGCTATTGCCCCCGCAATGAATCAGCAAATGTGGGCCAATGCCGCGACTCAGGCCAATATTGCTACCTTACAGTCTCGCAAAGTCAAACTATTAGGCCCTGCGAGTGGTGAGCAAGCCTGTGGTGATATTGGGTTTGGGCGCATGTTAGAACCCGAACAGATCGTGCAACTACTCCAAGCCGATAGCGCTCCTTTACAACTGACGGGTGTTAAGGTCATTTTGACTGCAGGCCCTACCCGCGAAGCGATTGATCCAGTGCGCTTTATCTCTAATCGCAGCTCTGGAAAAATGGGCTATGCTCTGGCTGAAGCCGCTCAAGCTTTAGGTGCTGAGGTCACATTAATTTCAGGCCCTGTAGCCTTAACACCACCGCAAGGGGTGCAACACCTTAAAGTCGAATCCGCCCAGCAAATGCTAGAGGCCACCCTAGCCCATATGCCTGGACAGGATATTTTTATTGCGACCGCCGCCGTAGCCGACTACACCCCGGCTGAAGTCGCCGAGCAAAAAATTAAAAAGTCAGCCTCTGAATTAAGCCTTGAGCTAAAACGTACTCAAGACATTTTAGCGACCGTCACGAGCCAATTCCCAGCGCTATTTAGTGTGGGCTTTGCCGCTGAAACGCATGATTTAATGACCTATGCCCGCAGTAAATTAGAGCGTAAGCAGCTACAAATGGTAGCGGCTAATTCAGTCGCCGGTGGCAAAGTGTTTGATCAGGATACGAATGCACTAGAAGTGGTGTGGCGGGATGGTCAACACTCTTTCCCTGAAATGACCAAACAAGCCCTTGCCGTAGAACTCATGCAATTGATTGCCAAACGTTATCAGCATTATAAGGATACCCCCGATGCGCCCTAACCTTGAATATAAAATTTTAGACCCTCGTATTGGAGAAACTATTCCCCTCCCCGCCTACGCAACCGATGGCTCAGCAGGGATGGATTTACGCGCTTGTCTTGATCAGGCTTTAACCCTAAAACCAGGTGACACGGTGTTAATTCCGACTGGCTTGGCGATTCATATCGGTGATCCGAGTCTGGCGGCGGTAATTTTACCGCGCTCTGGTTTAGGGCATAAACACGGGATTGTGCTGGGCAATTTAGTCGGTCTTATTGATTCGGACTATCAAGGGCAACTGATGATTTCATGCTGGAATCGAGGACAAAGCGAATTCACCATTGAGGTAGGTGAGCGCATTGCGCAGTTAGTGATTGTTCCGGTGGTGCAGGTGGAATTAAAGGCGGTGACTGAGTTTACTCAAAGCGAACGCGGCGCGGGTGGGTTTGGTCATTCGGGACGGCATTAGAACTAAAACCCCCTCTCAATCTCCCCCTTGGCAGGGGAAGAGGCAAAACCGCCCCCTCAACTGCCAAGGGTAGAAGCAAACCGCCTCCTCAACTGCCAAGGGTAGAGACAAATCCGGCTCCCTCACCTGCCAAGGGGAGGGTTGGGGTGGGGTTATACAATCTATTAACCAAAATCCCCCCTATCTATTAAACTCTGATAAACTCTTCAGCATCCGCTTTTTAGTTTTATCAGGATACCCCTATGTCTGATACGCATGATGATGTTCCAGTGGTGAATGCTGGCACTATTCCAGTACGCCCGTCTAAATACCAAGAGAGTCTACAAGATAGCTTTGCCAAAGATGTGGCGAATCAAGCTGGACGCATGGAGGATTTAGCTAAGATTTTGATTAATCTGAATCTTGCCATTCCTGCCCTGTATGGTGCTGTGCTGAAACTAACCCAAGATGAGACTAGCACTATTTCAGGTGTATTGATTTTAATTGCCTTTACTAGTTGGCTAGTCGCATTGGGGCTAGCTTTTTTAGTGTTATTGCCGGTTAAAACCAAGGTAAACCCGAATAGTATACCTGCTCTCGAAACCTATTTTGCGACCCAAGCATTACGTAAACAAAAGCTGGTGATGAGTGCGAGCTTGACTACCTTTTTTGGTATTTGCTTAGTAATTTTTGGCTTGGTGTTATGAGGAGAGTGTTATGGCTGCTGTTAACAATACGGTGGTGGAGTGCCCACACTGTAAGAAAACCTTTGATTATCCTATTCCACAAGAGATACCGGCTCAGGGTGATGAGCTGATTAAATCCACGACCTGTCCCATTTGCGAAGGTAAGATCAAAGTACGCTTTGAAATTTCCCGCGAGGTTGAGGTGATGCGCGGTGGCTCAACCGACAAACGTGTCATTAAAGCCATGCCGCTGATTAAAGCCGAAAAGGGAGAATAACCATGCTTGCCTCGCCCTATGTGATGACCTTTGCACCTGATTTTTTAGCTAACAACCCACATTTGCCCCAACAAGCTAAAGTACTAGAGCTGGCCTATACCCGAAATGCAGTGGATAGTGAACGCTTGCAAGGTATGGGCGAGGTATTATGGCAAGCTTTAGATGCCGATACACAGACCACACTCAAGGCTCGCAAACAAGCAGCGGGCTTAAATCCCCTACCCTTGATTATTGAATCAGGGCAATCGCTTGAACCCTGCTATATAAATAGAGGATAAGTAAGGCTTTTACTCCGAGAGCCGTCAAGATGCCAAACACTCCTCCTATCCCCCCTACCCAATGCCCACCTCCTGCCAATGCCGTAAGCCGTCTGATGGAACATCTGGCAAGCCTACGCGATCCGCGCCAACTCGCCAAAGTGATCTATCCGCTGCCCGAGATCCTATTACTGGGTCTAGCGGCCACCTTGGCAGGGGCAGATGATGGGGTAGAAATGGTGCGCTGGGGTCGACTAC
>NZ_KB904747.1 GCF_000380185.1 Thiofilum flexile DSM 14609 | reverse complement strand
TCCCTTGCTCTGAGTGCGGCGTCTGCCTTGTTTGTGGTACGTTCCCATTGGGGGATTGAGAACCGACTCCATTGGGTCTTGGATGTGCTGATGCAGGAGGATCGGGCGCGTAACCGTACCGGCGATGGGCCTCACAATTTCTCCCTCCTACGCCAGATGGCCACCAACTTACTTCGATACAACCAGACGAATAAGCATAGTCTCAAAGTACGACGAAAGCAGGCCGCTTGGTCAACCGATTATCTCGCCGAACTCTTGGAGCCTCTTATTCCTCTACAACAATAAAGATTCAAGCGATTGCCCTGGGGTAGATCACCACCCAATCATAGTGATTGATGAGGGCGAGTAGGCCACTGACATACTGCTCCCGTTCGCCATTGCTGGCCTTGAAATCACAGGTTTGACCCACTACCCCATTCATCAGAAATCACAGGTTTGACCCACTACCCAAAACCCTTATCAAATGCCTTCGGGCGGAATCAATGGGGACTCATAACACTCATTAAATACCCGTTTAGTACAGGTATGGCAAATGGAGTGATCAATGGCAATCGTGGTAATTTTATGAATTGCTTCCTTTTTTTCTTCAAAAAAGTATTCGCGCCCAATATGATCCATAAAATGACTTTTACGAATAAAATCACAAACCTTTGATTTAATCTCAGCAAAATACAACCCCCCCCCCTCATCTTTAAGGCGATCCGATTCATGCTCTAGCATTTCTGCTCCCGTTAAATCAATAAAGTTAATGCTATTCCCTAGAATCAAAACATGCTTATGCCCACGCCTACTAATTTTATATAATTGATTTTGAATATGATTAGCAGAACCGAAATAGATTGACATATCAACTCTAATAATTTTCAACTGGGGACATTCTACCAAATGAAAACGCTTAGCATTTTTAACTAAAGTACGCTTATTCGTTTCAGGGTCATAATCAGGTGCCATACTAATTACATCTGGCACAGAAGTACGCGCTAAAAACATCAGTAATGAGAGTAATACCCCCATATAGATAGCAAACTCTAATTCTAAAAACAAAGTAGCGAAAAATGTCGTTAATAAAATAGAAGTTTCTGCTTTACTCGTTGCTAAAATCTTTTTAATTTGCTCGAAATCAATTAAGTTATAAGCGACCACTAATATTATTCCGCCCATGGCTGCAATCGGCAGATAAGCAATGAGTGAGCCAACTTGTAACACAATCAGTGATAAAAAGATGGCGGCAAAAATGGCTGATAAAGGTGTTTGGGCACCCACACTATAATTCACACCCGAACGAGTAAACGACCCCGATCCTGCGTAGCTTGAAAAGAAGCTCCCGACAATATTCGACATACCCTGACCAAAAAACTCTTGATTACTATCAATGCGTTGATGCGATTTAGTAGCAATAGCACGGCTGATAGAAACCGCCTCAATTAAACCTAATAAGGCTATCGCAAAGGCCTGCGGAGCTAAGCGTTTTAAGGTTGCTAAAGAGAAATCTGGCATAGACACAGGGGGAAGAGAGCCATTAATAGTACCAATAAACTTAATATCACTACTAGGACTGGCTACAACATAAGCAGCTATACTCCCTACAATCATGGCAATTAACATATGCGGTAACTTAGGCATATAGTACTTCAGTGAAAGACTTACCAATATGGTCACGAGGGCAATACTTAATACGGCTAAATTCGTTTCATCTAATTGAGTAATAACTAAATACCAGGTATGAATAAAGCTATCACCTGAAGGTATTTTAATATCTAAAATATTCTTCATTTGGCTAGTAGCAATTAAAATAGCAGCACCCGTGGTAAAACCAATCACTACCGTATGGGACACAAAATTAACTAATACACCTAAACGGGCTATAGCAAATACTAATTGATAAACCCCTGCTAAAAAAGTAATAGTCAATGCCGCTTGAATAAATTCAGGTGTAGTCGGCTCAGCAAAATTACTAACAGCAGAAAACACCACGATTGATATAGCCGTAGTAGGGCCTGATACTAAATGCAATGATGAGCCAAATAAGCCCGCCACAACAGGTGTTACCATCGCCGTATATAAACCATACTCCGGTGGAAGTCCGGCAATGGTGGCAAAAGCGACCCCTTGGGGTAAAACAATAACGGCACCCGTGAGACCTGCGATCAGATCGGCTTTCAGGGATTCTTTATTGATTAGAGGCCACCAGGTGAGAAAGGGAAGGAAAAAATGCAAAAAAGGGTGGCTTTCATTTTGAGATGTCTGCATACAAAGAGTCCTATTAGAACTTTAGTTCTTGAATGCGGGCTGATGTTAAAGCATTAGAATGTACTAATCTACGCATTTTCCCCCAGTAACAAGCCCCTCTCCCTTTTGGTATAGAGTCAAATATACTAAGCATTCTCTAGCTCTTCCCAACGTGCAAAGGCTATTTCCAGCTCGGCTTCTAAACGTTCATATTCGGTTTGCGTTTGCGCCATACGTTCTGCCCCCTGCTGATAAAAATCAGCCGCACTCATTTTAGCCTGTAATTCAGCCATTGCCGTTTCGAGTTGCTCAATCTTTTGTGGCAATAAATCCAGCTCACGCTGATCTTTATAACTCAGCTTTTTGGCTTTTGACGCAGGCTGTGCTGTAGTAGATGTTGAAGGTGAAGCCACCTCTTTTGTAGCCGCTTTTTTCTCAGGAGGTACTTCAGAACTAGGCGCTGGGCGTTGCATTAACCAATCGTCATAGCCACCGGCATATTCACCAATTTGCCCCTTACCCTCAAACACTAATGAGCGGGTCACGACTTGATTAAGAAAACTACGATCATGGCTAATCAGTAAAATCGTACCTTGATAGTCAATCAATAACTCTTCTAATAGCTCCAAGGTTTCCGCATCAAGATCATTAGTAGGCTCGTCCATGACTAATAAATTAGACGGTTTAGCAAATAAGCGTGCGAGTAATAAGCGATTGCGCTCGCCCCCAGAAAGTACTTTGACAGGCTTTTGAATTTGTAACGGAGTAAAGAGAAAATCTTGTAGATAACTAATAACATGCTTTTTTTGCCCATTCACTTCAACAAAATCGGCATCTTTTATTAGGTTATCGCGTAGATTAGCTTCTTCATCAAACTGATCGCGGTATTGATCAAAATAGGCTAGCTCAATTTTAGTCCCTAAAGTTACTTTGCCTGCGGTAGGTTGTAATTGCCCTAAAATGAGTTTTATCAGGGTAGTTTTTCCCACCCCATTCGGGCCAATAATCCCAATCTTATCGTTACGTAAAATAGTGGTACTAAAATCTTTAATTAAAGACTCACCACTATCGAGCGTATAAGTAAGGTGTTGAATTTCAGCGACTAACTTACCTGACTGCGAGGCTTGTTCAATTTGCGCTTTGGTTTTGCCTTGTACATGACGGCGAGCGGAATACTCCAGCCGTAACGCTTCTAGACGTCTGACGCGCCCTTCATTACGAGTACGGCGAGCTTTAATTCCTTGGCGAATCCACACTTCTTCTTGCGCTAGTTTCTTATCAAACAAGGCATTTTGGGTCGCTTCGGCCTCTAAAGCCGCTTGCTTGGCTACTTGGTATTTTTGGAAGTCGCCAGGCCAACTGGTTAGTTTACCCCGATCTAGCTCAATAATACGGGTCGCCAATTTTTGCACGAACGCTCTATCATGGCTGACAAACAACAGCGTACCCTTGAAGTTTAATAAATAGCTTTCTAGCCATTCAATCGCAGGAATATCTAAGTGATTGGTAGGCTCATCTAGAAGCAGTAAATCTGGCTCAGCCACGAGTGCTTTAGCAAGTAAGGCACGGCGCTTCCAGCCCCCTGATAGATCATTAAAGGCCGTATCTGCATTGAGATCTAGGCGAGAAATAACCGTTTCTACTCGTTGATTAAGCTGCCAACCATTGAGATCATCAATTTGTTGTTGTACCTGATGCAGCTTATTGAGTAATTCATCCGAGGCGTGACTAGCAATGCGGTGACTCAGCGCATGATAACGCTGGAGCAAAACCGCTACCTCACCTAAGCCCTCTGCCACTAAATCAAAGACACTAATCTCGCTCCCTTCCGGTACATCTTGCTGTAAGCGGGCAATGCGCACATTACCCGCCACAATAAACTCGCCATCATCGGGTAATACCTCCCGACATAAGAGCTTCATAAGGGTCGATTTGCCAGTACCATTGCGCCCTACTAAACACAGACGTTCGCCTGCCTCAATCTGGAGATCAATATGGTCAAAGAGACGATTATCACCGTTTTCTAACAGGATATTACGGAGGTTAAGTAGAGCCATGTGTTTAGGTTATCAGTAGAGGTTAATTAATACTCAGTTGCTCAGCTTGCGGATCGGGTTTTTCCACAATCTCGTCGCTGACCAGCGCTTCCGCATCGGCGGGCGTATTCGCTGCTTCAGAGGGTGCTGAGTCTACTTCCTCTGTAACAGACAATGGTGCGGAGGTAGACTCTGATAAATCGGTCATATTAGACAGACAGCTATTATACTCATTTGCTGTAATAGTGCCGTCTTTAATATAACTTTTACATAAATCTTGTAAGGCTTGCGCGGGATCCTCACTATCAACCTCAGCACTGTCTGCTGTTGCTGCCACATCAACAGCCCAGCTCAATGAACCAAAACTCACTCCTAAACTAAGTGCTAATGCGAATGCGTATTTCATATAACGAGTTCCTCATTTGATATTATACCCACGCCAGAGGCTAAGTTTTGGTACTCTCCATACCTGCACTCTTTGCCACTGAACGTGCTTTTTTGAACGACTCAAGGCCTTGTACGCTACCACGCGGAGGGTAGCCCAAACTGAATAACTTGAGCATCAATATCGACCGTAACTTGTTTAATTCGTTCATCGCTCATATGTTGGCAGGTCATGGTATTCACCCAACCCTGCAACGCATATGACCTACTGTTAATACGGTTTTTATTTCAGTATAGTCTTAGCGATTTCCTTACTCCAGCAGCTTACAAAACTGGGCTTTTTTAAGCTATTTACTACCTATTCCACGCCATCAGACCAGCCCTATACAAGCAAGAGCTGAAGCGGGGTTTAACTTAAGCTGAATGGGGCGTTATCTAAGGCGTTATATCGGTTTTCGCTAGACTTGAGCGCTTAGCTAATGCAATAGTTTGAACACTAATCATAACAATAACCCTACACCGAGCAGGCTCTGAGGTATGCACTATACTCATAAAACCCCAATTATTTGACGTTAAGAGTTAACCTGTGTCAGTTCAATCCTTTTCGGTGCGTCATAACCCCAAACTTAATAAGAATAATATGAAACGATTAGCCTCGCCTGAGCCGCACCCCGTAACGGTGCATCAAGTCCATGAGCAGATCCGATTTTTAAATCAGTATGGGTCTGTTTATTTATGGAGTCATTTATTAGCCGCTATCTTCTTTGCCACAGTGTCGTTGATAGCCCATAGTGAGTATGTATTACTGATTGGTATTTGGTTTGTCGCCATTGTAGCCGCCAATACCATGCGCTGGATGCTAGATTTGGAATTTAAGCCCTCCTATAACTATGCCAGCTATCAAATGGATACCTTACTCAATCGCCACATTATGTACACCACCCTGATTAGTACCCTATGGGGCGTCACGGGGCTAGTCTTATTTTCCAATTTGATTAGTGTGCAGGCGGTGCATGTAGTGATTTTGGCTTTGGTCACGTTGGTGAGTTTGCCACTTTTTATGGTGACCCGAACCTATCGTTATATTCAAGTAGCGATTTTATTACTCCCCATTGTATTAAATTTATCTGTGGTAGGGGTGCCAGAACAAAGTGCTTTAGCTGTAGTAGTAGTGATGTTAGGCATTGCTACCCTAGCCTTAGCACAGGTAATGGAAAAACTACTCACTCAAATGGGCGATTTACAACAAAATCTCCTTGAACAAACCAATAAAGACCCGACTACCTCCATTCCTAATAGACGCTATTTTGAACAAGCCCTTAAAGTGGAATGGCAACGTGCCGCGCGTTCAGGTGATGCCATTGCTCTACTCATGCTCGATATTGATCACTTTCGCTTATTTAATGATATGCAAGGTCAGGAGTCTGGCGATCACTGTTTAAAAACCATTGCCCAAGAATTGCGTAAAGTAGCTAAACGTACCTCAGATGTAGTCGTGCGTTATGGTGGAGATGAGTTCGCTGTTTTATTGCCTAGTACCCATATTGACGATGCTACCTTACTGGCTGAGCGTATGCGTACAGCGATAGAGGACTTACAAATTAGCCATGCGGCTGATCAATTTGAGCGCTATATCACTGTTAGTATTGGCGTGTCGTTTTGCTATCCCACCCCTACCCGCTCGAATGAGCAGCAAAACTCCACCGATATGCTTTATCCAGCAGTATTAATTAATGCAGTAGAGCGTGCTTTGTATAAAGCCAAACGTGGAACACGCAATGTTGTCGTGAAAGAATTTTGTGGTGATGAAGCGATTTCGCGTGCTGCGATGCATGTCGACCAACTACAAGCTGCTAAAACAGCCTAATCGCGTTACAATGCGCCCCATGCAATTAGATTCTCATAGGGCGCATTAGCGTGAAACCCCAACAAAAACAATCCCTTAAGCCATTGTTCGCTCAATTACCTAAAACACTAGGGGCAGAGCGCTTTGCTTTACGCCGTGATTTACAGTCGCTAGAGCGGCAAACCACTTTAGATGAAAAACGGTTAGAGCGCGTCGAAAAGCGTATTACTGAGTCTGTTACTAAGCGCAATCAACGGATTCAAAACGTACCGGCCCCGCAATATCCAGCGGATCTTCCCGTCGCTCAACGCCGTGATGAAATTATTGCGGCGATTAAACAACATCAAGTTGTTATTATTTGCGGTGAAACAGGATCGGGTAAAACAACACAATTACCCAAAATGTGTTTAGAGGCAGGACGCGGGATTGATGGTTTTATCGGGCATACCCAGCCACGGCGTATTGCTGCAAGAAGTGTCGCTGAGCGTATTGCAGAAGAATTAGAAACCCCATTAGGGCAGCATGTGGGCTATAAGGTTCGTTTCCAAGATAAGATTCAGCCAACTAGCTATGTCAAACTCATGACTGATGGGATTTTACTGGCGGAAATTCAACAAGATCGCTATCTAAATGACTATGACACCCTTATTATTGATGAAGCACACGAGCGTAGTCTCAATATTGATTTTCTCCTTGGCTATTTAAAATGGCTCTTGCCGAAACGCCGTGATCTCAAAGTTATTATTACCTCAGCCACCATTGACCCAGAGCGCTTTGCCAATCATTTTGATAATGCCCCCATTCTCATGGTATCAGGGCGCACTTATCCGGTGGAAATTCGTTATCGCCCCCTGATTGATATTGAAAGTGATGACGAGGATGAGCGCGATATTACCGATGCGATTATTGATGCGGTGGATGAATTACGCCGCGAAGGCTCCGGTGATATTTTAGTATTTATGTCAGGTGAGCGCGAAATTCGCGAAACAGCCGAAGCATTGACTAAGCATCTCCCCCCCGCCTATGAAGTACTCCCGCTCTTTGCACGCCTGAGTGCTGAAGAGCAGCATCGTATTTTTGAGCCACACGGACGACCACGGGTCATACTCGCCACCAATGTGGCGGAAACCTCGCTCACGGTGCCGGGAATTAAATACGTCGTCGATACGGGATTAGCGCGTATTTCACGCTATTCATGGCGAGCCGGTGTACAGCGCTTACCGATTGAAAAAATTTCTCAAGCCTCCGCCAATCAACGCTCAGGGCGTTGTGGGCGCGTGTCAGATGGTATCGCTATACGGTTATATAGTGAGGATGATTATAAAGATCGTCCTTTATTCACTGAGCCAGAAATTCTGCGTACCAACCTAGCCTCGGTTATTTTGCAAATGGAAACCATGCGCCTTGGTGATATGGAGCAGTTTCCTTTTGTGGAAAAGCCCGATGTGCGTCTGATTCGTGATGGTTATAAATTATTATTTGAAATCGGTGCGGTCGATGATGATTACAATGTTACCCCACTAGGACAAACCCTATCCCGCCTACCGCTCGACCCGCGTTATGGGCGTATGCTGCTTAGCGCTCATAAAGAAGGAGCCTTAAAAGAAGTCCTCGTGATTGTCGCAGCGCTAGCGGTACAAGATCCACGCGAGCGCCCCCTTGAGCGCCAACAAGCGGCTGATGAAAAACATGCCCGTTTTAAAAATGAAGACTCCGATTTCTTAAGCTATTTATTGCTGTGGAATTACATCAAAGAACAAAAACAGCAACTGTCGAAAAGCCAATTCCGCAAACAAGCTAAAAAAGAATTTTTATCATGGGTGCGGATTCAAGAATGGGAAGATATTCATTATCAAATTAAAAGCACCCTGCTCGATAGCGACCTAAAAGAAAATGACAAAGACGCTGAATACAATGCTATGCACCGCGCCCTATTATCGGGACTGCTCAGTAATATTGGTCTAAAAGACGAAGATTTTCAGTATCAGGGGGCAAATGGGCGTAAATTTATGATTTTCCCCGGCTCTTATTTAAAAAAGAAAAATCCACAATGGATTATGGCGGCGGAATTAGTCGAAACGACTAAGCTCTATGGTCGTACTGTTGCCAAAATTCAACCCGAATGGGTGGAGGAATTTGGGCATCACCTGATTAAACATCATTACACCGAGCCACACTGGGAACAAAAGCCTGCTAATGTTGCGGCCTCAGAGCGTACCTCGCTATATGGCATTACCATTACCCCGAAACGTAAAATTAGCTTTGGCACAATTGATCCGATTATTAGTCGACAATTATTTATCCGTCATGCGCTAGTCTATGGTGAATATGCCGCTAAAGGTGCCTATGCTCAGCATAATGCTGAGCTGATTGCTAAAGTCGAAGAGCTAGAAGCTAAAGGGCGGCGGCGGGATATTTTGGCTGATGAACAATTATTGTTTGATTTCTTTGAGCAGCGTATTCCAGAGCATGTTTATAGTGGTCATGCCTTTGAGCGTTGGCGTAAACAGGCCGAAGCTCAAGATCCTAAAATTCTGTATTTAACCCTCGATTACCTCATGCAGCGCGAGGCCGAGCATGAGCGTAGCAATCTATATCCTGATACTTTACATGTGCAGGGTATGGTATTAGCGCTCAAATACCATTTTGACCCCACTGCCGAAGACGACGGTGTCACAGCACAGATACCCTTACTAGCCCTCAATCAATTAACCCTCGAACGCTTTGAATACCTAGTGCCGGGCTTACTCGAAGAAAAGATGACTGCACTGATTCGTGGCTTACCAAAGCATATTCGTAAGCAATTTGTCCCTGCCCCTGATTATGCACGTGCCTGCTTAGAGGCGGTACATCCTAGTGAGTCTATTAGTTTAACAGAGGCCATGGGTAAGCAACTCTTGCGGATGAGTGGCACCACTATTCCTAAAGAAGCATGGGAACAAGTGGAGCTAGCACCGCATTTATTAATGCGCTTTGAAGTGGTGGATAATGCGGGGGTCGTGGTACAACAAGGGCGTGATTTAAATGCCTTACAAAATAAAGTACGTCAACAAACCCGTGCGCAATTAAGCACTCAGCCTATGATTAATATTGAACGTGATCAAATTAAAACATGGGATTTCGGTGATTTGCCTGAAGTGCATTGGATTGAAACCAGCCATATGAAACTACGTGCTTGGCCTGCACTGGTTGATAAGGGCGATCATGTGGCAATTGAATTGTTTGACTCCGAATGGGAAGCACATCAGGCCCACAGGGGCGGGGTATTGCGTTTATTTCAGTTAGCACTGCCAACTGAAATGCGTGATTTAGCTAAACATATTCCGGCTTTACCTAAACTCTGTATGCAATATGCCGCCACTGGAAAATGTGAAGAGTTACGCGCTAGTGTCGCACGTTATGCCTTTCGCCAAGCTTTTAAAGACTACTTAGATATTCGTAAACAAGCTGATTTTCAACAAGCACTTACCGCCGCACGTAAAAATATCTTTCCGCAGGTACAAGAATTATCGCGCTTAATGGTGCCCGCCTTTGAGGCCTATCATGATATTCGTAAACAATTAAAGAGTAAGTTTATCGTCTCTATGATGGAGGCAGTCAACGATATGAATGAGCAATTAGATCATTTAGTTTATGTGGGTTTCTTAGAAACAGTAGAGCCTGAACAATTACGCCATTATCCGCGTTATTTAAAAGCTATGCAAAGACGTTTGGAAAAGCTAAAAACCGATCCTAATAAGGACTTAAGTTTACGCCAGCAAATACATCCCTATTGGCAAAAATACTTAGCTTATCTAAAAGCTAATCGAGTATTGAGTGCTGGGGCTATTGAGTTTCGCTGGATGCTGGAGGAGTTTAGGGTATCACTGTTTGCGCAGGAATTAGGTACGGCTAAACCAGTGTCTGCAAAAAGGCTTGATAACGTCTGGGAAAATATAGCGTAGTATTATAGGAAAGGGTCATTAGAAATCCTGTGCTGTGCCGAGTAATCCATCGAATTGACATAAGTCAAACATAGTTTTCTCTGACTAACTGGGTTATGCTGGTAGGCATATATCCCCTGTGTAGTTAAGAGGAAATTAGAGGATGAGTAGCCAATTAAATGTCGTCTTGTGTTGGCATATGCACCAACCTTGGTATCGGGACGGACTGCAGGGTCCCTATCGTTTACCTTGGGTCTATCTACATGCCATAAAAGATTACAGTGATATGGCGGCTCATTTAGAGCGCTATCCTGCTATGCATGCGGTGGTCAATTTCGCCCCCGTGCTATTAGAGCAGCTTGATGATTACGCCGAGCAATTACAGCAATTTCTCAAGCATGGTACACCCTTACAAGATCGCTTCTTAAACCTATTAGCTGGTATTGAGCCTATTCCTACCGATGAAGAGGGACGCGCCACACTCTTAGCCGAGTGCCAACGCTGCTATGCACCGCGCATGATTGACCCTTATCCTGCTTTTGCCTCGCTGTTAAAATGGACTCGCGCCCAAGCCGAATCAGAGGCGAACGTCTGCTCAGTACCACTACACTACTTAGGCGAACAATATTTCATTGATATCTTAGTCTGGTATCACTTGGTATGGTTTGGCTATTCCGAGCGCCACCATGCCCTCGTGCAAGAATTAATGGCGCAAAAAAATCAATTCACGCTAGTACAGCGCCGTGAATTATTGAAATTAATGCAGACCTGTATTCAGGGTTTAATTCCACGTTATAAGGCTTTGGCGGATAGTAAACAGATTGAACTCTCCATGACGCCCTATATGCACCCCATCGTGCCGCTGTTGAATGACTTCAAAAATATGCGCGATGCCCTACCCGATGCACCAGCACCAGATGCGGATCATTATCCTCAGGGTGTTGAGCGTTCACGTTGGCATTTAGAGCAAGGGATCGCGGTATTTAAGCATTACTTTGGGCGTAAACCAGCCGGTGTTTGGTTATCTGAAGGTGGGGTCAGCGAGGATGCCCTAGCTCTATTAGATGAATTAAATATTCGTTGGACAGCATCAGGCGAGGGAGTATGGGGTAAGAGCTGTGAAGTATCTGGTATTACCGGCGAGGATGTGTCCTCGAAACGAGCCTTATTCCAAAGCTATCAACAAGTCGACCATAGGGTAAAACTATTCTTCCGTGATGACGGCCTCTCCGACCTGATTGGTTTCAAATACAGCAATATGGATGCCCACGAAGCCACCCAAGAGTTTGTTGGGCATTTGAAAAATATTGCTGCCTTTTTAGGCTCGTCTGCCTCGAAACAAGTGGTTTCTATTATTTTAGATGGCGAAAATGCATGGGAGTTTTATCCAGACAATGGTCACTTTTTCCTTGATTCGCTCTATCAAACGTTAACGACTACCCCTGAAATCAAAGTTACTACATTTAATGCGGTTAGCTCATTACCGGCTCGCCCCTTAGCACGTTTAAGTGCAGGAAGTTGGGTGTATGGGTCTTTCTCAACTTGGATTGGTTCCACCGATAAAAATCGGGCTTGGGATTACTTAGTTGCTGCTAAACAAGCCTATGACCAAGCCCTATTGAAAGGTGCCCTAAGTAGTGAACGTTTTGCCCAAGCCTCGCAACAATTAGCGGTTTGTGAAGGATCGGATTGGTTTTGGTGGTTTGGTGACTATAATCCATCCAATAGTGTCAGTGACTTTGAAACCTTATTCCGTCGTCAACTCAAAGCGCTCTATCACTTATTGGATCAAACGCCTCCTGCCTATTTAGACCTGCCATTATCCCAAGGGGGCGGAAATGCGGAAAATGCTGGGACTATGCGCAGGAATGTTGATTAAGTAAATAATGAATTTAGTAACTTTACCACAGCGTGAAGCGGGTGTGCTGTTGCACCCGACTTCCTTACCCTCCGGTTGTATTGATGCCGATGCTTATCGGTGGTTAGATTGGCTAGCGTCTGCTCAGTTTAAAGTCTGGCAGGTGCTGCCTTTAGGTGTGCCCTTAGCAGGTGATTCACCTTATTTATGCGCCTCTGCTTTTGCCTTGAGTCCGCATCTCTTTCCTAAGCAAGCGGTGGATCAAGCCCAGTTTGCAGCTTGGTATGAGCGGCAAAAGCATTGGATTGATGACTATGCACTCTTTATGTGTTTAAAGGCTGCTTACCCTGATAGAGACTGGTCACACTGGCCTGAACCTTATGCCAAACGTGATGCTCACGCTTTAGCTACCTTTAAACAAGAGCATCTCGCCGCTATTAATGCACTGATTCAAGAGCAATACAATGGCTGGGCGCAATGGCAAGCGCTGCGGGCTTATGCGAAAGAGCGTCATATTCGTTTATTTGGTGATATGCCGATTTTTGTGGCTTATGACAGTGCCGATGTTTGGTCTCATCCTGAGCGTTTTCGTTTAGATGAAAAGGGACAAGCAGAAGTTGTCGCTGGAGTTCCGCCAGATTATTTCTCAGAAACCGGACAACGTTGGGGCAATCCGCATTATAATTGGGAGTATATGCAGCAAGAGGACTTTCAATGGTGGCGCGATCGTCTGAGCTATCATTTTGAATGTTTTGACTTGGTGCGTATTGATCACTTTCGTGGTTTAGAGGCGGCTTGGGAAATTCCAGCGAGTGAACCTACCGCTATTAATGGCGTATGGGGCAAGGTGCCTGGTGAACAATTGCTCAGTACCTTACAGACTACAATGGGTGTATTGCCCTTAGTGGCAGAAGATTTAGGTGTGATTACCCCTGAGGTAGTGGCACTGCGCGATGGCTTTAATTTACCCGGCATGGCCATACTGCAATTTGCCTTTGACCATGAGAAGGATAATCCCCATAAGCCAGAAAATGTACATGAGAATGTGGTGTATTACAGTGGTACACACGATAACGATACTTTAGTCGGCTGGTATCAAAGTCTAGAGCCAGAACAACGAGAAGTTGTAATGCAAGCGCTTTGGATTGATAATGAAGCTCAACTGATGGATGCTTTAGTAGCCACCCTGTTAGCTAGTCGCGCACAGTTAGTCATATTGCCTTGGCAAGATTTATTAAAGCTTGATAGCACCGCTCGGATGAATACCCCCGGAACCAATGTCGGTAATTGGGCATGGCAGTTTTCTTGGAGCGATGTCCCGCATGATTTGGCAGCCTATTGGAAAGCCAAATTGCAACAGCACAAACGTTAAAGACAGCTCTGGGAGGAGGTGGGAATGAACGAGGATTTAAAACGCCTGCAATTAGGTGTATTACATGACCCTTTTAGTGTATTGGGTTGGCATGAAACCGCTACTGGCTGGGTATTACGTACTTTTATGCCTGCGGCAGAGAATGTCAAAGCCGCCGGTCAACTCATGACCCGTGTGCCCGATACCGATTGTTTTGAGCTAACAACCTTAGCTTACGCTCCAGAACATGCCCACCCTCCGCTTGAGTGGCAGGATAAAGCTCAACAGGCATGGCATACCGCCTATTGCCCCTATACCTTTATTCCTCACTTAGGTGAGTTGGATCTGCACTTATTTAATGAAGGCAGCCACCATCAGCTTTGGAAAGTACTAGGTTCTAGAGTCATCGAGCGTGATGGGATTCTGGGAACCCAATTTGCGGTATGGGCACCTGCAGTCAAACGCGTGAGTATCGTTGGGGACTTTAATGAATGGGACGGTCGACGCCACCCGATGCGCTCACGGGGCGAATCTGGCGTATGGGAATTATTTATTCCACTCTTAGCGGCTGGAGCTTCGTATAAGTACGAAATTTTAACCCGTAATGATGCTTTATTACGTAAAACCGACCCCTACGCTCAGCAAATGTTCTTGCGCCCTGAAACGACCTCACGGGTTCCCACACCTGACATCTATGAGTGGCAAGATAAGGATTGGATTAGCGCTCGCGAACAATGGGATTGGCAACACCAACCTATGAGTATTTACGAGGTGCATGCAGGTTCTTGGAAACGTCATCCTGATCAAAGTTTTTATTCATGGCGTGAATTAGCCGATACCTTAATCCCACATGCTAAAGGTTTAGGCTATACCCATATCGAACTGCTGCCTATCTCTGAGCATCCTCTGGATGAATCATGGGGTTATCAAGTATCAGGTTACTACGCCCCCTCTGCTCGCTTTGGTTCACCCGATGATTTCCGTTATTTCGTTGACCAATGCCATCAACAAGGTTTAGGCGTGCTACTCGATTGGGTTCCTGCGCATTTCCCTAAAGATGAGTTTGCTTTGGCTCGTTTCACGGGTGAACCTTTGTATGAATATGCTGACCCCCGTAAAGGTGAGCATCAGGATTGGGGCACTTTAATTTTTGATTATGGCCGCAATGAAGTTAAAAACTTCCTTATTGCCAATGCACTATTTTGGATTGAAGAGTTTCATATTGACGGCCTACGGGTGGATGCTGTCGCGTCTATGCTCTATCTCGACTACTCCCGCAATCACGGTGAGTGGGCACCTAATCAATATGGTGGACGCGAGCATTTAGAGGCCATTGCCTTTATACGCGAGCTGAATATGCTGGTGCATGAAAAATTCCCCGGCACTGTTACCATTGCTGAGGAGTCTACTTCATGGCCTGCGGTTTCACGTCCGGTCTATATTGGTGGCTTAGGCTTTTCTATGAAATGGAATATGGGCTGGATGAATGACAATCTATCCTATATCAAACTCGACCCTGTCTATCGTAAATACCATCATAATTACCTCACCTTTGGGCAAATGTATGCCTTTAGTGAAAACTTTGTTCTGCCACTGTCCCATGATGAAGTGGTGCACTTAAAACGTAGTTTGCTCGATAAAATGCCAGGGGACGTATGGCAAAAATTCGCTAACTTACGCTTATTCTATTTATGGCAATACACCAATCCGGGCAAAAAACTACTCTTTATGGGTGGTGAGTTTGGGCAATGGAAAGAATGGTCAGAAAAATATGAATTAGATTGGAACTTATGTGCCTATCCTAATCACGATGGTATTCAAGCACTCATTGCCGATCTGAATCGTCTGTATAAAACAGAACCTGCACTACATCAGTATGATTTTGATTCTAAAGGTTTTAGTTGGCTAGATTGCAATGACTCTGAGCACTCCATGCTGACCTTTATTCGTAAGGCAGATGATCCTAAAGACAGTGTCATTGTGATTCTGAATTTCACTCCAGTACCACGTTATGGGTATCGGGTTGGTGTACCTGTAGCGGCTGACTATAAAGAAATCATCAATAGTGATTCGGGGTATTATGCCGGTAGTAACTGTGGCAATGGGGGAGTATTACCCAGTGAGCATAGTTCTTGCATGGGTTTAGATAACTCCGTGGTATTAACAGTTCCACCGTTAGGTGGTGTGGTGTTAAAAGCAGTATGAACGTTTTATTTGCCAGTAGTGAAGTATTCCCCCTGATTAAAACGGGCGGTTTGGGGGATGTTGCTTATAGTTTGCCGCAAGCCTTACAGACTCAGGGCGCTGATGTGCATTTAGTCTTACCTGCCTATCGTTCGGTACTGCAGAAAGTCGGCAGTACACGGGTGGTGGGCTGGTTGTATATACAAGGTTCGCACGGTTATTACCATACTGTGCGTATTTTGAGCTGTGAGCCAGAAGGCTTTAATTGCACCGTGCACTTAGTGGATTGCCCCGCACTCTTTGATCGTGCGGGCGGCCCCTATAATCACCCTGATGGTTATGATTGGCCGGATAATGCCGAACGCTTCACCGTATTTGCGCGGGCTATTTGTGAATTAGCGAATGATAGTTTACAAATTGGCTGGAAAGCGGATGCTATTCATCTCAATGACTGGCAAACCGGTCTAGTGCCTGCACTTTTAGAGCAGTATCCGCATAAGCCACGCACCTTATTTACCATTCATAACTTGGCCTATATCGGCTATTTTCCCCGTGAAACCTTTGACCATTTAGGCCTATCATGGCATTGGTGGTCAGCGGAGGGCATGGAGTTTCATCAAGGCTTCTCCATGCTCAAGGCCGGCATTGTCTATGCTGATACTGTAACAACGGTCAGCCCGACCTATGCACGGGAAATCTGTACCCCTGAATTTGGTTATGGCTTAGATGGCCTACTCCGCTCACGCCATTATAAATTGCATGGCATTTTAAATGGCATTGATAATCACGTCTGGAATCCACAAACAGATCCCTATCTAACCAAAAACTACACCGCAGACACGGTTACTAAAGGTAAACAAGCTAGCAAACAAGCTTTGCTTAAGTATTTTGGTGTTACCGATAAAGTGGCTCTCAAGCAACCATTATTTGGCTTAGTGAGCCGTTTGGTCGAGCAAAAAGGCATTGATTTAGTGATTCAAGCTATTCAAGTCATGCTGCGTGATACCGATGCCCGTTTTTGTTTGATTGGTAGTGGACAGGGTTATTATGAAGGCCGTCTACGTGAATTAGCCGCGCAACATCCCGAACGGGTGATGGTTTATATTGGCTATAACGAAGAACTAGCGCATCAATTAGAAGCGGGTGTGGATATGTTCCTAATGCCCTCGCGCTTTGAACCCTGTGGCTTAAATCAAATGTATAGCCTCAACTACGGTACACCGCCTATTGTCTATTTCACAGGTGGACTTGCGGATACCGTCGTCAACTCAACTCCAACAACATTACTCGAACAACAAGCCACTGGCTTTGTGTTTTATGATATTAGTTGGTCAGCGTTATTAAATACTATGCTACATGCCTGCGATCTCTATCACCATCCTAAAGTATGGTTAGGAATTCAGCAAGCGGGTATGCGCCAAGACTTTTCATGGGCCAAAAGTGCGGCGCGTTATTTAGCATTGTATTAATTTTTATAGGTTTTATTGCATGTCATCTCAGGAAAATTGCGAAATATTACTTCCCATCCCAACCCTACAGCCCTTAGATAATGATGCAGCGGCTATTAGTGATGATTTTCAACGTTATTTAACGTATCACTTGGGACGTTTTAAGGGCTGTACTCCGGCTTATATTTATCAAGCACTTTCTCATACGGTACGGGATCGCTTAATGCCTCATTGGCAAAGCACTTGGTTGAATCACCTTCAGCCCCAAAAACGCCGGGCTTACTATCTCTCTTTAGAGTTTTTGATTGGACGCGCGTTGGGTAATAATCTGCTCAATTTAGCTATCGAAAACCCTACACAAGAGGCATTAAAGAGATTTTCAGCGGATTTAGAGCAAGTCGAAGAGCGAGAGCCTGATGCGGGTTTAGGTAATGGGGGCTTAGGTCGTTTAGCAGCTTGCTTTATGGATAGCTGTGCTACTTTAGCGCTACCTGTCATTGGCTATGGTATTCGTTATGAATACGGCATGTTCCGCCAACGCATTGAAAATGATGAGCAAGTGGAAGAGCCAGATCACTGGTTACGTGAAGGTAATCCTTGGGAAATCGAGCGCGCGGAATACCATCAACGTATTCAATTCGGCGGCTATAGCGAGTTTTATAAAGATGCCCACGGTGAAGAGCGGGTGCGTTGGGTCGGTACACAAGATGTATTAGCCATCCCCTTCGATGTCCCGATTGCAGGCTATAAAAATAATACCGTCAATACGCTACGCCTGTGGAAAGCATCTGCTACCGATGAGTTTAATCTACAAGAATTTAACCAAGGTAGTTATACCGAAGCGGTACAAGCTAAAAACGAGGCTGAGCATATTTCTATGGTGCTCTACCCCAATGACAGCAGCGAAAACGGTAAAGAATTACGCCTACGTCAGCAATACTTTTTAGCTTCAGCCAGCTTAAAAGATGCGATTCGGTTATGGAAAAAAGGTGGCGGCGGGGATTTCAAAACCTTTGCGGCTGATAATGTATTCCAAATGAATGATACCCACCCCACGATTGCGGTGGCAGAACTCATGCGTTTATTAATCGATGAGTATCATTTGAACTGGGATGAGGCATGGAATATTACCACGCAGTGTATGGCCTATACTAACCATACTCTCTTGCCTGAAGCACTAGAGCGCTGGCCTGTATATCTATTCCGTCGCCTCTTACCGCGTCTGCTTGATATTATTTACGAAATTAATGCCCGCTTCTTACGCCTAGTCTCACGGCGTTGGCCGGGGGATACGGATCGTTTGCGCCGTATGTCGATTATTGAAGAAGGCCCGGTCCAACAAGTACGCATGGCATGGCTGGCTATTGTGGGGAGTTTCTCCATTAATGGGGTCGCCGCTTTACACTCACAATTATTAGTTGATGGCTTGTTCCATGACTTTTATGAGTTATGGCCTCACAAGTTTAACAATAAAACCAATGGCGTTACTCCTCGGCGTTGGGTAGCCTTTGCGAATCCGGCTCTTACTCAATTAGTCTCTAGCAAAATTGGGGATAGTTGGATTGCCAATTTACAGGAACTAGAAAAACTCGTTCCCTATGCCACTAAAAAACACACAGCCTTTCACAAAGCATGGCGCGAAGTAAAACATGCTAATAAGCAACGTCTAGCCACCTTAGTGAAACAAGACTGTAATGTAGATTTTAATCCTGACTCATTATTCGACATACAAGTCAAACGTATTCACGAATACAAGCGTCAGTTATTAAATATTCTCCATGTTATTCATTTATATATTCGCCTCAAAAACGGTAAAACAGATAATTGGGTTAATCGCTGTGTCCTCATCGGTGGTAAAGCCGCACCAGGTTATGTGATGGCGAAACGAATTATCAAATTGATTAATCGTGTGGCGGATATTGTCAATAATGACGAAGAAATTGGCGAGCGTTTAAAAGTTGCCTTTATTCCCAACTATCGCGTATCGAGTATGGAAATTATCGCCCCCGCAGCAGATTTATCCGAGCAGATTTCTACCGCCGGAAAAGAAGCGTCGGGCACGGGTAATATGAAATTCATGATGAATGGGGCACTCACTATTGGTACTTATGATGGTGCTAATATTGAGATTATGGATGCGGTGGGAGCGGAAAACTTCTTCTTATTTGGCTTAAAAGCCGATGAAGTCCAAGCCCTACGCCATGACTATCGTCCATGGGATATTGCCGCACAAGATGCTGACTTAAAAGCAGTATTAGACTTAATTCGCTCCGGTCATTTTAATGATTGTGCGCCCGGTGAGTTTGAGCCTATTTTAAATTCCGTTTTAAGTGCTAATGACCCTTGGATGACCTTGGCAGACTTTAGAAGCTATGTTGATGCCCAAGACAAAGTAGCGACCGCATGGCAAGATCAAGAACACTGGACACGGATGAGTATTCTCAATACCGCACATAGTGGCTTCTTTTCTACCGATCGCACTATGTTAGAATATAACCGCGATATTTGGAAACTAAAAGCGGGTGCGGAGATTTAAGCTCCTACCCTTAGGGAGGTACTTTCCAATAGTACCTCCTTTGCCTTAATTATCTATACCTCTAAATCACCCTGCTAAAAATTCTGCATATCATTTGACTTATTTTCAGAAAATAGATCGATGCATCCAATATATTCTATTGGATTTAACTAAATAAATTGTTTACAGTCTTATACAGCTAGTGTGTTTTTACCTAAAGCGGTCTGCTTTAGTGAATGAAAGTTCTTGTTTTAACTCACCCGAAGACTTTCAGAGACATTAGCGCCATCTTTGCATAACCGCACACAACACGAGGAGATTCATTATGGAACTGAAAGGTAGCCGTACTGAGCAGCATTTAAAAGATGCATTCGCAGGCGAGTCCCAAGCTAATCGCCGTTATCTCTACTTTGCTAATAAAGCCGATGTTGAAGGCTATAACGATGTTTCAGCCGTATTTCGCTCCACAGCGGAAGGCGAAACAGGTCATGCCCATGGTCATCTCGAATACTTAGAGACTGTTGGTGATCCCGCTACAGGTCTCCCGATTGGTGCGACCGCTGATAATCTGCGCTCTGCCATTGCCGGCGAAACCCACGAATATAGCGACATGTACCCCGGCATGGCTAAAGATGCTCGTGAAGAAGGTTTCGATGAAATTGCTGACTGGTTTGAAACCCTCGCCAAAGCAGAACGCTCTCATGCGAATCGCTTCCAAAAAGCATTAGATAGCTTAGACGCCTAAATCGCTTATTGCTTCAAGGGTTACAGCCTCCCCTGTAACCCGCTAGTGAGTCCCTAGCTCACATCCTCATGCGTAGCAGGAGTATCTTTTCTTATGGCTATTAGTAAACGTGAAGGTAGTCTGGAAGCCCCTACCCGTCACCCCTTGGATTGGAAAAATCCCGATTTTTATAACGAAGACTCTCTGAATAAAGAATTAGAACGAGTATTCGATATTTGCCATGGATGTCGGCGCTGTGTCAGTTTATGCAATGCTTTTCCCACCCTGTTTGACCTAGTCGATAACTCCTCTACCATGGAAGTTGATGGGGTTGCTAAAGCAGATTATATGAAGGTGGTGGATCACTGTTATCTATGTGATCTGTGCTATATGACCAAGTGTCCTTATGTCCCACCACATGAATGGAATCTAGACTTCCCGCATTTAATGCTCCGTGCTAAAGCAGTCAAGTTTCAGCAGGGTAAGACCAGCACGCGTGATAAGGTGTTAAGTGCGACTGATATCGTAGGAAGTTTTGCCGGAATTCCTATCATTGCTCCCATCGTCAATGCCACTAATAAGAATCCGACCTTCCGCAAAGGTTTAGAAAAAGTACTTGGTGTACACCACAATGCTAAAATTCCCAGTTACCATGCTAAAAAAGGCCGTAATTATGTTAAGGCTTTGAGTAGTAACGCCCTTACGGCTAAATCGGTGGGACGTACTACGGGCAAAGTAGCGATCTTTACCACCTGCTATGGTAATTATAATGAACCCCATATTGTGGAAGATCTCGCCAAAGTTTTTCAGCATAATCAAATACCTGTTACTTTACTCAATAAAGAACAATGTTGTGGTATGCCTAAGCTTGAGTTAGGGGATTTAGAGGCCGTGGCTAAAGCCAAAGAGGTCAATATCCCCGCGATGCTGCAACTGATTAATGCGGGCTGGGATATTGTTGCGCCTGTACCTTCATGTGTGCTGATGTTTAAGCAAGAACTGCCTTTGATGTTCCCCGATGACGCTGATGTCCAAACGGTCAAAGGGCGTATCTTTGATCCTTTTGAGTACTTAATGCTGCGCCATAAAGAGGGGCAATTAAATACTGATTTTCAACAGTCATTGGGTAAGGTTAGCTATCACGCGTCTTGTCATTTGCGCGTACAGAATTTAGGTTATAAAACTCGTGAGCTACTAGAACTAGTGCCTAATACTAAATTTGACTTGATTGAACGCTGTTCGGGACATGATGGCACCTATGCGGTTAAAGTCGAATTTCACGATACCGCGATGAAAATCTGTCGTCCGGTCGTGAATAAGGTCGAACAAGCTAAAGCCGATTATTACGCCAGCGATTGCCCCATGGCGGGTCATCATATTGAAAATGGTCTACAGCAAAAAGAACCGGATACTGCGGTTAAAGCCCCTACCCACCCCCTAGCCCTATTACGCATGGCGTATGGTTTATAAAGAGAGTCAGTCATGAACCCTTTATCTCGTGCGGATTTAATGAGCTTAGAACAATACTCTATTGAACGCCCAACGTTTAGAAAACAAGTGATTGAGCACAAAGCTGCTCGCAAAGTCGCTTTAGGCTCTAATGCTACCCTCTATTTTGAAAATCGGCTCACTATTCAGTATCAGATTCAAGAAATGCTACGGATTGAGCGCGTTTTTGAGGCTGGGGGTATTAAGGATGAATTGGATGCTTATAACCCGTTGATTCCTGATGGCTCGAATTGGAAAGCTACCTTTATGCTAGAATTTCCCGATCCTGAAGAGCGTAAACGACAGCTAGCCTGTTTAATCGGTATTGAGCGTCAAATATGGGTACAAATTGCCGGGTTTGAGAAGGTTTTTGCCATTGCTAATGAAGATATGCCCCGTGAAACCGCAGAAAAAACCGCAGCCGTACATTTTCTACGTTTTGAACTCAGTTCAGGTATGCGTCAAGCTGCATTGAATGGAACCACTATTTCTATGGGTGTCGACCATCCTAATTATCACCATGCCATCACAGTCAATCAGGCTACACAGCAGTCATTAAGCGCCGATTTGATTTAACACTTAACAAGGAAGTACTGATTCATAAGGCAGTACTTCCTTATGCTATACTCCCGGCCTTCTAGCTTTTACTTAGTATGCTCTATGTTAGTATTTTCCGATTTAAGTCTGCGTCGCGGTAGTAAAGAATTACTCACTCAAGCCACTTTTAGCATTCACCCCGGACAACGGGTCGGGCTTACGGGTGCCAATGGAACCGGCAAATCGACCTTAATCTCCTTGATTCGTGGTGAAATCGGTGCCGATAGTGGCAACTTTAGCCGCCCACCGAATTGGGTACTAGCGCATGTTAAACAAGAAACCCCCTCTAGTTCACAATCCGCACTCGACTATGCACTAGAAGGTGATAGTGAATATGTCACTCTACGCAAAGAACTCGAACATGCCGAAGGGGTAAGGTTAGGTGAACTACACGCTAAGCTCGATGCGATTGATGGCTATACCATTGAAAGTCGTGCAGCGACCCTATTACATGGTTTAGGTTTTAAGCCTGCTGAAATTCGCAATCCAGTGAGTAGCTTTTCCGGTGGTTGGCGCATGCGTTTGAATTTAGCGCAAGCCTTAATGTGTCGCTCGGATTTATTACTACTAGACGAACCGACCAACCATCTCGACTTAGATGCCGTGATTTGGCTACAAGAATGGCTAAAAAGCTATCGTGGCACTCTGATTCTTATTTCTCATGACCGTGAATTTTTGGATGCCATTTGTACTCAAATCGCCCATATCGAACAAGGGCGCTTAACACTCTATACCGGCAACTATTCAACCTTTGAAATCACCCGTTCCGAGCGTTTAGCCCAACAACAATCCGCCTATGAAAAACAAAAACGCGAGCGGGAGCATATTCAAAGCTATGTCGATCGTTTCCGAGCGCAGGCCACCAAAGCCCGTCAAGCTCAAAGCCGCCTCAAAGCTCTAGAGCGTATGGAGGCGATTGCCCCGGCACATATAGACTCGCCTTTTAACTTTAGTTTTCGCCCACCTGAAAAACTGCCTGATCGCTTGTTACATATTAAGGAAGTGGACTTAGGCTATGGTGGGAAACGCATTATTAATAATGTTGAACTCCAAATTTTACCCAGCGATCGGATTGGTTTAATTGGCCCTAATGGTGCAGGTAAGTCAACGCTTATTAAATTTCTGGCTGGAAAACTAAAAGAGCAAAAAGGGATTTATTGGCAAGCCCAAGATTTAAAAATAGGCTACTTTGCTCAGCATCAATTGGAGCAATTAAATCCTAATGACTCCCCCCTACAGCATTTACGCAACCTAGATAAACAAGCACGCGAGCAAGATTTACGTAATTATTTAGGTGGGTTTGCCTTTCATGGGGCACGAGTCGAGGAGGCTGTCGCACCCTTTTCAGGAGGGGAAAAAGCGCGTTTAGCCTTAGCTTTACTCATTTATCAACGCCCTAATTTATTATTACTCGATGAGCCTACTAACCATCTTGATTTAGAAATGCGTCTCGCACTGAGTATGGCATTACAAGAATTTAGTGGTGCTATGGTGATCGTTTCACATGATCGCCATATGCTAAAAACGGTTACGGATAAATTAATCTTAATCGATAGCGGTAAATCAACCGAGTTTGAGGGTGATTTAGAAGATTATGCCCTATGGTTACAAAATCGCTTTAAACAAGAAGAACTAGAAAATAATCCTATACCTAATACTGTAACTACTAATACTCAATCGACTACTGCACGTAAAGATCAGCGTCGTGAATCCGCCGAAAAACGTAAACGCTTACAGCCACTCAAAAATAAAGTGGATAAGCTAGAAAAGCAAATGACATTGCTGCAACAAAAGAAAGTAGAGTTAGAGAATAAGTTAGGTGATAGTGATTTATATTTCGATGCTAAAAAAGAAACACTAAAGCAGCTATTACTCACCAAAGCTAGTAATGATACCGCTCTAGAAGCAGCCGAACTAGAATGGATGGAAGCACTAGAGGAGTATGAAACTGCACAAGCCGAAGATTAAAATTAGAGCTGTTACCTGAGAACAGTTATTGAGCCTTTCAGGGAGAAAACTCCTTGAACCTAAGTTTATTAGCACGTCTATCTCTGTGATTTATACGTGCATCCATAATAACTATACGTACTAGAACCTCACTTGTTAGATTGCCGGATAGGTATTTGAGGATAAGCCCCTCTTTTTTCCATAAGTACTAGTCACCCTTGTCAGACCCACTGTGCAAGGAATTGTTATTGCTTAGGTTTTACTGAATACTACGACTCAGGAAAAGGCTCATGTCTAATCAAGATGACTCCACCCTTATGCCTGTCACCGCAGAACCCCAACTCTTTGAGTATGGTGTTGCGGGGGCAGCCGTATTATTTTTTGGTTGGTTATATTATTGGCTCAATCCGCCTGGTGTTGATGTAACTGCCCTACCCACTACTCGCACTGTCTCCGTCGCAGCGCCGACCATTGCTCCTTTATCATTAGCACTAGATACCAGTGATTTAACCGTCACACCACCCAAAGCGAATACAGAGGCGGTTGTCACAGAGGCAACCACGACACCGGCTGTTGCAACAGTGCGCTCTAGTGTAGCAGCGGCTCCTAGCACTGTTGACTTAGGGCAGTTAAAAGCCGATCTCGTCAAACAGCAACAAGCTGAACTAACCAAAGTGCGTGATGAACTCAACACCGCTCATGAACAAGCTTTAAATAAGGTGCGTACTGAAACTGAGCAACAACAAGAGCAAATTGATCAATTACGTGATCAATTAGCCGCCGCAACAGCTGCCAAAGCAGCAAGCCCAGTGGTTACGCCTGCACCAGCACCTAGCACACAACCTGTCGAATTAAGCGTGACTCCACAGCCTGCAACGGTTGTAGAAACACCTCCTGCCACCCCAGCACTCGCGTTTGAACAGCAATTAGTAAATCAATTGAAAAAGCCTGTTGTGGGTCAATCTCTAATCTTAGACCAAGTCACATTTGACTCTAACTCTACTGCTCTGAATCCAAAAGCACTAGAGCAGATTAAAATAGCGGCTCAAACATTAACTCAATACCCTAATACTAGAGTTTTAATTCGCAGCCATACCGATAATGTAGGTGATTTTAATGATAACTCGCTGTTATCTCTAATGCGTAGCAAAAGCATTCGAGATCAATTAGTTAAATTAGGGTTAAATAATAACCGCCTACAGATTGAAGGAGTCGGCCCTTTAAATCCTATTGCTAGTAATGATACTGAAGAAGGTCGACGTAAAAACCGTCGCACTGAAATGATTGTCATAGAATAACACCACTACTAACGACTATTACAAGATAAGGAACTTAACAATGGAAAACTTATTAGCCCCTATTACTAATATGCTAGGCCCTTGGGCGACTAGTAAATTAGGTCATGCTTTAATCGGCCTATTAATATTAATCGTAGGCTTATTCATTGTCAGTATTATTGCTCGCTTCTTTAGACGCTTATTAACACGCGTAGACTTTTTAGAGCGCATTAACCTAGCAGGCCCTATTGCCACTTTAATCAAAGCGGTTCTGACTTTATTCGTATTATTAGCGGTTCTACAACACTTTGGCTTAACCGGAGTAATGGAACCCTTAAAGGCTATGCTCAATAAATTTGTTGCTGTCATACCTAATATTATTGGCGCAGGTGTAATTGGCTATGCTGGCTGGATTATTGCGAAAATTGTTTCCAGCCTTGCTGGTGTTGGTTTAAGACGCGTTGATCAACATATTATGTCACGCACTGGGCATGAGGATATTAAATTAGCTAAATTTGGTAGCACCTTTATCTTTGCCGCCTTACTCCTACCCATCGTAGTAGCAGCATTAGGGGTGTTAAATATTCCAGCTATTACAGTTCCTGCCTCTGCAATGATTAATAAATTAATGGCTGCTATCCCTAATATTATTGGTGCGGCTGTTATTTTAATTGTGTCTTATTTTGCAGCTAAATTTGTGACCTATATTCTCAGTGGGCTTCTATCAGGCTTAGGTGTGGACTCCTTACCACAACGCTTAGGTATCTATGGTGGATTCACTCCTCAATTTACTGTCACAAAACTCATTAATTACGCCATTATGTTCTTTGCAATGTTGACTGCCACTACAGCGGCTGTGAGTACTTTAGGTATCGATATTGTCTCGAATATCTTTGCCCGTATCTTAGACTTTGGCGGTAGCATTTTAGTAGGCGCTCTGATTTTAGTGATTGGTTATGTGTTAAGTACCTTAGCCTACAATAAATTATCAGCCACCACTGGTGTAGCCACAGCAAATATTGCACGCTTTGGTATCTTAGGCTTAGTGCTAGCGATGGGACTAAGAGCTATGGGACTTGCTGATAATATTGTCAACATGGCCTTTGGTTTCACCCTAGGTACTGTCGCAGTCGCAGCCGCAATAGCATTCGGCTTAGGTGGACGTGAAGCGGCTCGTGCCATTGCTAATTATTGGGCACAACGTGTACTGAGAAATCGCTAATTCTCAAACCAGTCGATAGGTAGACAGATCTAGGTATCTGCCTACTCTCAGTAAACGGGTAGACATGTAAGTCTGCCCGTTTGCTTTTGTCTCTTTATGCTTTATTTCATAGTTGGCATAGAAAACTCATTCCCCGCACGAATTCCAGTAGGCCAGCGACTAGTAATGGTCTTCATCCGCGTATAAAAACGCACCCCATCTGAGCCATGCACATTCAGTGATCCAAAAATCGAGCGCTTCCATCCGCCAAAACTATGAAAGGCCATTGGCACAGGAATAGGCACATTGACTCCGACCATGCCGACTTGCACCTCTTCACAAAACTGCCGAGCTGTATCACCATCACGAGTAAATATGGCTGTGCCATTACCATATTCATGGTGATTAATCAGGGCGAGCGCTTCAGCATAGGTATTAACACGCATCACACTCAAAACCGGGCCGAAAATTTCTTCACTATGAATACGCATTCCCTGCTTTACATGATCAAACAAGGTAGGGCCTACGAAATAGCCGGTTTCGTAGCCTTTGACCACAAATGAACGCCCATCTCGTACTAAGGTCGCGCCCTCCGCTACTCCTTGATCAATATAACTTTTGACTTTGGCAGCGTGCTCTTTAGTCACTAAAGGCCCCATATGCGGCTCATTTGCGTCCAAACCATTACCCACTTTCATCGCATCAATTTCTTGCGCTAGGCGTTGCACTAATTTATCTGCCACTGCATCACCGACACACACTGCCACCGAAATAGCCATACAACGCTCACCTGCTGAACCATAAGCGGCTCCCATCAGGGCGCTAATCACTTGCTCCTGATCCGCATCCGGCATAATCACCATATGGTTTTTAGCCCCACCTAAAGCCTGTACGCGCTTGCCATGTTTGGAGCCAGTTGCATAGATATATTCGGCAATCGTGGTGGAGCCTACAAAGCTAATGGCTTGCACACGTGGATCGGTCAGCAAGACATCCACGGCTTCCTTATCGCCATTGATGACATTAAATACACCATCAGGCAAACCCGCTTCTTTGAGTAACTCTGCTATACGTAAAGCAGGAGAAGGGTCTTTCTCAGAAGGCTTCATGACAAAGGTATTACCACAGGCTAGTGCGATGGGAAACATCCACATCGGCACCATCACGGGAAAGTTAAAAGGCGAAATACCCGCACACACGCCTAAGGGCTGCATTAAGGTGTAACTATCTACATCAGTACCCACATTCAGTGAGTGCTCGCCTTTTAATAAATGTGGAATACCACAGGCAAACTCCACCACTTCTAACCCACGTGTGAGTTCGCCGTGTGCATCTGAGAGTACCTTCCCATGTTCAGAGGTAATCAGCGCTGCTAACTCATCTTTATGCTGCTCTAGTAGCTCTTTAAACTTAAACATCACCCGCGCTCGGCGTAGCGGTGGGGTTTTACCCCAATCTGCAAAAGCCTCTTGAGCCGCATGAATCGCCGCCCGCGTTTCATCCGCTGTCGCTAAAGAGACTTGTTTAGTCTGCTCGCCTGTTGCAGGATTAAATACCGGAGCTATACGACTACTTTGACTAGCAAGACGTGCTCCATGAATAAAATGGCCTAGAATCTGCATGATATTGACTCACTCATAGGTAGAACGCTCTCATTTTGCGGGGGAGAGCGGTGTTCTTCAACCTCGTTAAGCGGAATAAAAGGGAGCCTATAGGATAAAGATAAGGTATAAAGGAATAAGACAAGACCTTAGCAGTGTTGTTAGTTCGCGCCTAGCTAATGCTAGACAAAGGACGGCAAGCTACTTATTATGCAAAGTGCGACTGCTGATCGTATAACATCACACCAATTATTACCTGTGACCAGCCGTGAATACTCACTTACAACATTTTATATCACTTAACATTATCTTATTGAGTTTAGCCGCTTATCCACTAGGTGCAGCAACTGTTCCTACCGATACGCAGTCTATTCGACGTGACATCAAACAACTCAAAGATACCTTAGACAGTACCAAGGATCGCTATCAAAACCTGAGAAGTGAAGTCACTCAACTAGAAAAGAAACTAGGTGATATAGCAACAAACTATCGTAAAACCGAGCTAAAAATTGAAGCCTCACAAAAACGCCTACAAGAGGCCAATACGAAAGGCGAGAGCCTAGATCGAGATTTAGATGTACAAAAGTCCGCGCTAGCTGAACAATTACAAGCCATGTATACAGCAGGCGGGCAATCGCATTTACGCCTTTTACTGCGGGAAGATGACCCATCCGATATTAGTCGTACCTTACGCTATTTTGCCTATCTCAACGATTATCGTATGGCGCGTATTAAACGCTTACATAAAACGCGCAGCGATATTGCCACTTTGCGTGAAACCACCCATAACGAACAGCAAACCTTAGCAGAATTATCCGTCACCCTCAAAACTCAACAATCTCAATTACAATCTACTCTGGATGAGCGTGAGGGTAAATTAAGCGCACTTAAAGGGGACATGCGTACTCAAAGCCGCCAACTGGCTACCCTGCAAGCGGAAGAGGCGCAGTTACAACGCACGATAGAACGTATTACACAACAACGTGAACAAGCTGCTCTCGCCCAAACTAAAATCGCTGCAGCGACTCCCCCTCCACCTGTTACCAAACAGACAGCTAAGAAAGCGCCGGACGTTTCAACGGAGACCAGCGCTCCTACTACCTCAAACAAACGCACTAAAGCCGATGCGGAGCTAGTTAGCTATACCGGTAATCGCCCTTTTACCCAACTCAAAGGTAAACTTGCTTGGCCTACTAGTGGGAGTATTCTACATGCCTATCGCTCGCGGCGTAATGAAAAGCTCCATTGGAATGGGGTAGTCATTAAAGCGCAGGGAGGTGCTCCGGTACGGAGTGTGGCGGCAGGTAAAATTATTTTTGCCGATTGGGTTGATGGTTATGGTCATTTAATTATGGTGGAACATGATCGCAATTATATGAGCATTTATGGTTATAATCGCGCTCTATATAAGAAAAAAGGCCATGTCATTAAAGCCAATGAAGTCATTGCTGTGGTAGGTAACTCAGGAGGACAACAGCAAAATGGTTTGTACTTTGAAATCCGTAAAGGTACTACCCCAATGAATCCGGCTATTTGGTGTCGTTAAGACACCCTAGTATGATAATTGAACTTATTCAAGCAGCTTTAGATCTAGTAAACTATTCTGTACTTTATATCGATGACTGAATAGTAGAGCTGCTACTATTAATAACAGACAAGGGCTTGCTTGCGGCTCGTGCCCCTTAGAGAGAATTAAATTTATGCAATCACAACGTCTCATTCTCGGCACTTTAATAGGCGTCTTATTAGGTGCAACCGCTACTATAAGCATCAATGTATTTGCCTTTAAACAAAGTGCAGATGATGCGGCAGCACTCCCACTGGAAGACTTACGCAAATTTACTGAAGTTTATAGTCGGGTAAAAGAAGACTATGTAGAACCGGTCAAAGATAAAGAAATGATCGGTAATGCGATTCGCGGCATGTTAACGGGACTAGATCCACACTCCGACTATCTCAATGAAGAAGAATATAAAGAGCTACAAGTTGGAACCACAGGGGAGTTCGGTGGTTTAGGTATTGAAGTGGGTATGGAAGATGGCTTTGTGAAAGTCATCTCCCCTATTGATGATACGCCTGCCCAAAAAGCGGGGCTTGAAGCGGGCGACCTAATTATTCGCCTTGATGATAAGCCGGTAAAAGGCATGAGTTTAAACGATGCGGTTAAAGTCATGCGGGGTAAACCGAATACTGATATTAATTTATTAGTGGTACGTGAAGGTAAGCCTAAGCCCTTTAAGGTCACCATCACGCGTGCGGTGATTAAAGTAAATAGCGTTAAACAACGTCTCTTAGAGCCGGGTTATGGCTATGTGCGGATTAGTAGCTTCCAATCTAAAACTACAGATTCATTAGCTGAGGCAATTAATACCCTACAAAAAGAGAATAAAGGTAAGCTACGTGGCTTAGTGCTAGACCTACGTAATAATCCGGGCGGGGTTTTAAATGCAGCGGTAGGCGTATCGGATACCTTCTTAGACTCTGGCAAAATCGTCTATACCGAAGGACGGGTTGAAGACGCTAAGACCGAATATAGCGCTCAAAAAGGCGATCTTTTAAATAGTTCCCCCATAGTGGTATTGGTCAATCGTGGGTCTGCTTCAGCCTCTGAAATCGTCGCCGGAGCCTTACAGGATCATAAACGCGCTCTCATTGTCGGACAAAAAACCTTTGGTAAAGGCTCAGTACAGACCGTATTACCTTTGGATGAGAAAACCGCGATTAAGATTACTACCGCACGGTATTTCACTCCTCTAGGGCGCTCCATTCAAGCCGAAGGCATTAAACCTGATATTGAACTCAGAGTACTCAAAGTCAGTGCCGATACCAATACTGATGATGATCTTGATTTACTCAGTGAAGCTGATTTAAGCAAACACTTAAGTAATCCGACTTTAAAAGCTGCCAATGAGGCTGACGAAGCTTTAAAAGTAGAGGATGAAAAAAATAAGCCTGCAGCAGACGACAAAGCTAAACCCGCAGAGCCCAATAAGGAAACGAGTCCAAGTACGACTAAAGAATCTAAGCCACTTCCTGCTGCTAGCAAGGATGGTAAAGATAAGCCTTTAGCTGAAACGGATTATCAGTTGTTTGAAGCACTCAATATTCTAAAGGGTATGGATTTAGCGATTAAACGTGCCCCTGACAAAGCCTTATAACGCATGAGTGATTTAACTCACTTTAATGCTCAAGGCGAAGCCCATATGGTCGATGTCGGTGCTAAAGCATCGACTCACCGTATTGCCATTGCCAGTGGTACCATCCAGATGCAGCCCGCCACGCTTGCCAAAATCTTGGCGGGCGAGCATAAAAAAGGGGATGTGTTAGGCATTGCGCGGATTGCCGGTATTATGGCAGCTAAGCGCACCGCTGACCTCATTCCACTGTGTCACCCACTAGCACTCACCCATATCCACATTGATTTTACTACCGAAACTACCCCTCAAGCCTTAGTACAGTGTACTGTACAGGTAGAAACTCAAGGGCAAACGGGTGTTGAAATGGAAGCGCTGACAGCGGTTAATGTAGCCTTATTAACCATTTATGATATGTGTAAAGCGGTGGATAAAGGTATGACATTGACGAATATTCGCCTGTTAGAAAAACAAGGCGGACGTTCCGGTCATTGGCAAGCAAGCTAAAATAAAAATAGCCTCATTCAGAGGCTATTTCATGTAAGACAGTTTATGGGTTATTGCACTTTGGCAGGAAAACCGTCTTCTGTTAAAGCAGCAACGATCTTATCTACATTAGCCGTTGTTTCCACATTAACCACTTTAGTGGGTAAATCAACATTCACTTTGGCCGTAGGATCAAGATCCTGAATGGTAGCCGTCACACTACGAGCACAACCACCACAAGTCATATTTTCAATTAATAGTTTCATTGTCGTCTCCCAATAGAACATCTATTAACAACAAGCTTAAACCTTGTCATGATGGCAAGGTCAAGTCTATTTTTTAAAGAAACATGCTTGACCTTACCATCATGTCAATCTGTATGCTGGTCACAAAACATTGAAAAGGACAGAGGTTGTTATGGACTCAAATACTACAAACCCCCTCTACCGTGACACATTATCGATCGAAGGCATGACCTGTGCCTCTTGTGTAGGACGCGTAGAAAAGGCCTTGAAAAAGGTTGAAGGTGTGCAGCAGGCAGACGTGAATCTTGTTACTGGCAAAGCCGTGATTGCCTCCTCTCAACCCGTAGACCGTTCAGCTCTCACTCAAGCCGTTAAACGGGCCGGGTATGAGGTGCTGACTACCCAACCTATTGAGCTTGCCATTGAAGGCATGACCTGTGCTTCTTGTGTGGCACGAGTAGAAAAAGCCCTAAAAAAAGTAGAGGGTGTACAAGAAGCCACCGTCAATCTTGCCACTGAACGCGCATGGATTCAGGGTAATACTCAGGTGCAAAGTGAGGCTCTGATTCAGGCCATCAAAAAAGCAGGCTATGAGGCCAAACTTATTGAACAGGACCACAATGAACAACGTGATAAGAAAGCCACTGAACAGCAGCAACTCAAAAACGATTTAATCCTCGCACTTATTTTGACCTTACCTGTTTTCATTCTGGAAATGGGATCCCATATGATTCCCGCCTTTCATATGTGGGTCATGGAAAATATCGGGCATCAGCAAAGCTGGCTGATTCAATTTGTGTTGACTACATTAGTGCTGATCTTCCCCGGCAGACGTTTCTATCAAAAAGGTATTCCTGCCCTACTCCGTTTTGCACCGGATATGAATTCATTAGTGGCGGTCGGCACCTTATCTGCTTATAGCTTTTCCGTAGTGGCGACTTTTGCTCCACAGGTTTTGCCTGAGGGTACAGTAAATGTGTATTACGAAGCCGCCGCCGTAATTGTGAGCTTAATTTTATTAGGGCGCTATTTTGAAGCGAAAGCGAAAGGACGTACCTCTCAAGCCATTCAACATTTGATTGGTATGCAGGCTAAAACTGCACGCATTCAACGTGATGGACAAATACTCGAAGTCCCTATTGCCGAAGTAACGGCGGGAATGATAGTTGAAATTCGTCCGGGTGAACGTGTACCTGTGGATGGAGAGGTGGTAGACGGGCAAAGTTATATTGATGAATCCATGATCACAGGTGAGCCTATTCCGGTTGAAAAGCACTCAGGTGCTCAAGTGGTAGGCGGAACCATTAACCAGAATGGCACCTTGACTATTCGAGCTACTGCTATTGGTGAAGCTTCGGTTTTAGCCCAAATTATTCGTATGGTTGAACAAGCCCAAGGCTCTAAATTACCGATTCAAGCCTTAGTTGATAAGGTGACCATGTGGTTTGTACCGATGGTGATGCTCTTGGCATTACTAACCTTTATCGTCTGGTTTATTTTCGGCCCTGAACCCGCGCTAACCTTTAGTTTAGTGAATGCCGTTGCCGTACTAATTATTGCTTGTCCTTGTGCTATGGGGCTGGCTACCCCTACCTCGATTATGGTCGGTACAGGGCGTGGGGCAGAAATGGGGATATTATTCCGTAAAGGTGAAGCCTTGCAGCTCCTGCAAGATGTAAAAGTGGTCGCTGTTGATAAAACCGGAACCCTGACCGAGGGCAAACCCACTCTAACCGATTTTCAGATACAACCAGGCTTTGCACGGGAACAAGTCTTGCGATTGGTAGCATCGGTTGAGGCTAAATCTGAGCACCCGATTGCCGTGGCGATTGTACAAGCCGCCAAACAGGAAAACATTGATTTATTACCTGTCACAGCCTTTGATTCTATCACAGGGTCGGGCATTAAAGCTGAGGTAGCAGGGCAAGTCGTGCAAATCGGTGCGGATCGCTATATGCAGCAATTGGGGTTAGACATCACGGCTTTTGAACAAGAAGCCATCCGCTTAGGTCAGGAAGGCAAAACCCCTATCTATGTGGCGATTGATCAAAAGCTCGCCGCCATTATTGCCGTCGCAGACCCTATTAAAAGCACTACCTATGCTGCTATTGCTGCTTTACACCACATGGGCTTAAAAGTTGCTATGCTTACAGGTGATAACCGTCATACCGCTCAAGCGATTGCCAACCGTCTGCAGATTGATCAAGTGGTAGCCGAGGTTTTACCAGATGGAAAAGTCGAAGTAGTGCGTCAATTACAGCATCAATATGGACGAGTAGCTTTTGTAGGCGATGGTATTAATGATGCCCCTGCATTAGCACAAGCCGACGTAGGGTTAGCGATTGGTACGGGGACTGATGTGGCGATTGAGGCCGCAGATATAGTATTAATGTCGGGTAATTTGCAAAGCGTGCCTAATGCTATTGCATTAAGTAAGGCAACTATCCGTAATATTCGACAAAACCTATTCTGGGCCTTTATCTATAATATTGCCTTGATACCGATTGCAGCCGGTGTGCTTTATCCTGCCTTTGGGATTTTACTGTCGCCCATGTTTGCAGCCGGTGCTATGGCACTATCCTCTATCTTCGTACTTGGTAATGCCTTACGGTTAAAATATTTTCGTGCTCCAACACTTACCGCATAACTAGGAGCCGTTCCATCAGGGGTTAGGCAAAATTAACAGCTTAACCCTTATTTCAGGATCAAGAGATCACACATGAATATTGGTCAAGCCTCTAAACAATCCGGCATATCCGCCAAAATGATTCGCTATTATGAGCAAATTGGTTTATTGGATACGGCTAAACGCTCTTTGGCGGGTTATCGGATTTATACTGAACAAGATATCAAAACCTTGGTCTTTTTAAGACATGCGCGAGATCTAGGCTTTTACTCTGATCAAATGAAAGAGCTACTGTCATTATGGAAAAATACCGGACGGCAAAGTGCAGAGGTTAAGCAATTAACCTTGCAACATATTGATACCTTAAATGAGAAAATTGCTCAACTACAAGATATGGTGAATTGGCTACAAGAATCTGCTGATCATTGTGCAGGAGATAGTCAGGCAGATTGTACTATTCTAAAAAATATCGAGCAGGGTAAATAGAACCGTATGGTAGGAATAAACCCAGTCTATTTTAATAAAAATAGCTGGGCTTATTAAGTGTAGAGCGTTAAGACTTACTCTACTGTTACAGATTTAGCTAGATTACGCGGTTTATCTACATCTGTGCCTTTCAATACCGCCACATGATATGACAATAATTGCAGTGGAATGGTATACACAATCGGAGTCAATAACTCAGGCACATGCGGCATTTCCAGCACATGTAAATTGCTAAAAGGTTGAATATGTGCCTCTTTATCGGCAAACACATATAACTCCCCACCGCGTGAGCGCACTTCTTCTAAATTAGATTTGAGTTTCTCTAATAAAGCGGTATTAGGTGCTACCGTAATAATCGGCATTTCACTATCGACTAAAGCCAGTGGGCCATGTTTTAACTCGCCCGCTGGATAAGCTTCAGCATGAATATAAGAGATTTCCTTGAGTTTTAAAGCGCCTTCTAAGGCAATCGGATACATTTCACCGCGCCCTAAAAATAAAGCATGTTGCTTTTCTAAAAAGCGCTCGGCTAACGTTTCAATCGCATCATTTAGATTCAGTGCTTGCTCAATCAATAAAGGTAACTGACGCAATCCATTACTCAGTTGCTCGACCTTACTAATATCTCCACCCTTGGCTTGAATTAACAAGCCAACTAATAGCTGCAATGCTACTAATTGGGTGGTAAATGCTTTAGTAGAGGCTACACCAATTTCAGGGCCTGCAACCGTCATTAACGACCAATCCGATTCACGGGTCAATGAACTTTCGGGCACATTGCAAATCGTGAGTGAGGCTAAACAACTACCTTCTTGTTTGATTTTCTCTAAAGCCGCTAAAGTATCTGCCGTTTCACCGGATTGTGAAATAGTAATAACTAATTGGTTTTTACGCGGTGGTTGACGACGATAACGGTACTCGCTAGCGACTTCAATCTGGCACGGAATATCGGTTAAAGCCTCAATCCAATAACGCCCGACTAGTCCTGAGTGAAAGCTAGTACCACACGCAATAATCTGAATAGACTCGACTTGAGCTAGGCGCTCCTGCACTTGTTGCCCTTTAATGGTTCCCCAATTAATCCCATTAGCAGCAATGCGTCCCTCTAAAGTAGCTGCAATAGCACTAGGCTGCTCAAAAATTTCTTTGAGCATAAAGTGACGATACTCACCCAAATCCGAGGCAAACGAATTCACATTGGATTGCTTAACGGGACGCTCTATGGGTCGATTATTAACATCAAAGATTTCAATACCATAACGCTTCACCCGTGCTACATCGCCATTTTCTAAATAAATAAAGCGTGAAGTAACGGGTAATAGCGCTTGAATATCGGAGCCTACGAAGTTTTCCCCCAAACCTAAGCCAATCACCAAAGGACTTCCCTGGCGAGCGACAATTAAGGTTTCGGGATCATCATGAGCTATCACAGCAAAACTATAAGCTCCAATGAGTTGCGAGCGTACATTAAGCATCGCTTGCATGAGGTCATCACCATTTTCTAGAGCACGACTCAGTAAATGTGCGACCACTTCGGTATCGGTTTCAGAGGTGAATACATACCCTTGTGTTTTCAGCTCAGCACGTAATTCAGCATGATTTTCCACAATACCATTATGTACCAACCCTACCCGATCATTACTAAAGTGCGGGTGAGCATTATGCTCTGCGGGTACGCCATGCGTGGCCCAACGGGTATGAGCAATACCAATATGTCCCTCAATAGGCTCCTTGTGTAAGCGCTCTTGTAAGCTCGCTACTCGACCTAAGGCACGACTACGGACTAACTGGCCTTGCTCATCAATTACTGCAAGACCCGCTGAGTCATAGCCACGGTATTCTAGCCGCCGTAAACCTTCGAGGAGAATTTCTGTCACCGGACGCTGTGCAACAGCGCCAACAATTCCACACATTACTATTACTCCTTAACTGGACGTTTCCAGTTATCAATCGTTTTTTGTGGGGCACGGGTTAGGGTTAACTTATCAGGTGGAGCATTTTTAGTGATAGTAGAACCAGCGCCAATGGTCGCACCGGCTCCAACGGTCACGGGTGCCACTAATTGTGAACACGATCCAATGAAAGCCCCGTCCTCAATCACCGTTTGGTGTTTATTCACACCGTCATAATTACAAGTAATCGTACCAGCACCGACATTAACATTGGCACCGATAGTTGCATCACCAATATAGCTTAAGTGGCTTACTTTACTGCCAAAACCGATATGGGCTTTTTTGGTTTCAACAAAATTACCCACTTTCGCCTCAGCCTCTAACACTGTTCCGGCTCTGATGCGGGCAAAAGGCCCAATATCACAATCATCCGCAATAATGGCAGACTCAATCACGCTATTAGCCTTGATATGGCAAAAATCACCAATAGTAGAGTCTTTAATCACGCAGTTAGGTTCAATAACAACATTTTTCCCCAGAACAACATCACCTTGCAGCACTACATTCACATCAATATAGGTATCCATTTGTGCGGTGACTTTGCCACGAATATCAAGACGCATCGGGTCAACCACGGTGACACCATTTAGCATTAATTGCTCTACTTGACGTCTTTGGGCTACCCGCTCTAATTGGGCGAGTTGCACACGGTTATTAATGCCCTCCACCTCTTGCGAGTCTTCACAGAGCACCGTGTTCACGAGCCAGCCTTCAGCGACTGCTAAACCCACACAATCGGTTAAATAATACTCACCTTGAGCATTCTGTGGGGTGAGTTGTTTAAGCCAACGCTTCCAATCACTCGCACGTGCCACCATAAAGCCGGTATTGATCTCATTGATCAGGCGCTGCTCTACATTGGCATCTTTTTCCTCAACAATGGCAACCACCTTGCCTGATGTATCACGCAGCAGACGCCCATACCCTTTAGGATTAGCGACTTTGGTCGTTAAAATACACAGGGTAGCCTGCCCTAAACCTTGAGCAAGTTCAGTTAAGGTTTCCGAGCGGATTAAAGGAACATCACCATAAGCAATCAGTACTAGGTCATTATCTTGTGCTAAGCCAATAGCTTGTTGCACGGCATGTCCTGTACCTTTTTGCTCGGCTTGTAATGCCCAGAGTAACTGCTTACCCGTGATCTGTTGTCGTACTTGCTCCGCACCATGGCCGTAAACAATGGCTATGCGGGCGACGGACAGTGGTTCAAACGCATCGATTACATGCTGTAACATAGGCTTGCCTGCAATCGTGTGTAGTACTTTAGGCAGAGCAGAGCGCATACGAGTACCTTGACCCGCTGCTAGAATAATTGGAAATAATGATATCATAAATAATAGTTAATACTGGCTAACGAATAAATGAGCTAAAGATAACGCTACTAAAATCATTCTAACAATAGCTTTTATTAAGTTTAGTAGGGTTAAGATAGAAATAGTTTTGATTTTCCTGTCATTAATGACATTAAGTCACAAAAAACTACCGTTTGTCGGAAAAGTAATTTTCATTTGAACCTTTTCTGAAATAGTTTTTCGTATAAGTTCTGAGTGTGCTAAGTATATAAGTATAAGGGAGGCAATTATGTCTAATTCTCAGTTACTCTATGGCAACACTGCAATGGCTGATCATGCCGAAGCTGTAAAGCAAAACCAAATCATCTGTCCGCATTGTCAAAAAGTAGATGGTTATGTGTCGCGCCTACATCGAAACTGGTGGCAACGTTTCTTTTCCCCTAATCGTAAATATTTTTTGTGTCAGGAGTGTGATAGGACTTTCTGGGCAGAAAGCCAATCCAAACGCTCTTGATCCTCTACTACGGCTGGACTTTAATTTTTATATCATCTAAACAAAAAGCGCCTTAAGAGGCGCTTTTTGTGATTATGGTGTCAGAGACTACTCTGCTTAGCGACGGTTTTTACTAATCCGTTGCAGCATTTCGATTTGCGCTTTAGCGGCTTCGAGTTCGGCTTGTAGCGTTTCGTAGTTCAGATCCTCAGGATCTTTACCTGCTAACGCATCCTCTGCACGTTTTTTAGCCTCAATAGCGGCTTTCTCATCAAGGTCATCTGCCCGAATAGCAGTATCGGCTAATACCGTTACTACATAGGGTTGAACCTCAACAATACCACCTGACACAAATAAAGAAGCTGCATCACCATTTTCAGGTTTATAGCGTAACTCTCCGGGGCGCAGTGGTGAAATGAGCTGAGCGTGACGTGGATAAATACCTAATTCACCCATCACCCCTGGTACACTCACCTCATATACCATACCGGAAAATAGCTTCTTTTCTGCACTTACTACATCAAGACGTATAGTCATTGCCATAAGAATACCTCCTCAGATTAGAGTTTCTTGGCCTTCTCTACAGCCTCTTCAATACTACCGACCATGTAGAACGCTTGCTCAGGTAACGTATCATGTTCACCACTGAGAATCGCTTTAAAGCCTGCAATAGTTTCTTTGAGCGTTACGTATTTACCCGGAGAGCCGGTGAATACTTCAGCAACGTGGAAAGGTTGAGATAAGAAACGTTGCATACGACGCGCACGTCCTACCACTCTCTTGTCCTCATCCGACAACTCGTCCATACCTAAGATGGCGATAATATCTTGCAGCTCTTTATAGCGCTGAAGAACACCTTGTACGCCCCGCGCTACATTGTAATGCTCTTCACCAATAACTAATGGATCAAGCAAACGTGAAGTCGAAGCCAAAGGATCAACCGCAGGGTAAATACCTAACTCAGCAATATTCCGTGACAATACGAGTGTCGCGTCTAAGTGAGCGAAGGTAGTCGCAGGTGACGGGTCAGTCAAGTCGTCCGCAGGTACATAGACCGCTTGGAAGGAGGTAATAGAACCTGTTTTCGTTGACGTAATACGCTCTTGTAGCGCACCCATTTCTTCCGCTAGTGTTGGTTGATAACCTACCGCAGAAGGCATACGACCTAACAGAGCTGATACTTCCGTACCCGCTAAGGTATAACGATAGATATTGTCAATGAACATGAGAACGTCACGACCTTCGTCACGGAAGTACTCAGCCATTGTCAATCCCGTTAACGCTACCCGCAAACGGTTTCCGGGAGGCTCATTCATCTGACCGTAGACCAGTGCTACTTTGTCCAGAACGCCACCTTCTGCCATTTCGTGGTAGAAGTCATTACCCTCACGAGTACGCTCACCAACACCAGCGAACACTGACAGACCAGAGTGAGCTTTTGCGATATTGTTGATCAGTTCCATTAGAGTAACGGTTTTACCTACACCCGCACCCCCGAACAGACCGACTTTACCACCTTTAGAAATCGGCATAATTAAGTCAACGACTTTAATGCCGGTTTCTAAAATCGAAACACCACTGGCTTGCTCTTCGTAGCTAGGAGGAGCACGGTGAATGGGCCACTTTTCAGTAGCTTCAACGTCGCCTTTCATGTCAATGGGATTACCCAAAATATCCATGATACGACCTAAGGTGCCCTTGCCCACAGGTACAGCAATCGGAGAACCTGTGTTGCTAACACCCATACCACGGCGTAAGCCATCGGATGCACCCATGGCAATCGCACGCACTACACCATCGCCTAACTGAGTTTGCACTTCTAAAGTCAAACCCTCTGGATTGGCAACGGTCAGGGCATCGTATACTTTCGGCACAGCATTGCGTGGAAACTCCACATCAACTACCGCACCGATTACTTGAACGATGTGTCCAGTACTCATTGAAACAGTACCTCTTAAAATTTAATTTCCAAACAGCTTTAAACCGCTGCCGCACCGGCGACAATTTCTGAAATTTCTTGCGTGATCGCTGCTTGACGCGCTTTGTTATAGACGAGCTGTAACTCATGAATGAGGTTGCCCGCATTATCCGAAGCACTTTTCATCGCGACCATACGTGAAGCCATCTCAGAGGCCACATTTTCAACTACCGCTTGATAGACTAATGACTCAATATAACGCTGCATCACTAAGTCAATCACCTCTTTAGCATCAGGCTCGTAGAGATAATCCCAGTGATACTTAATATCTTTGTCATCAGCCGCTACCAAAGGAATCAGTTGAGTGACCTGAGGTTTTTGGGTCATGCTGTTGATAAATTCGTTCTCAACCAGATAGAGGCGGTCAATACGACCGGACTCATAAGCATCCAGCATTACCTTGATAGTACCTACCAAGTCGGCTAATTGAGGCGCATCACCCAAGTGGGCTTTTTCTGCAACAATACCGTAGCGGCGAAACGTATTAGCACCCTTACTGCCAAATACAGCAATATCGACTTCAACGTTTTGCTCTTTCCACTTTATGATGCTTTGTAGGGCGGTTTTGAATAGATTCACATTCAAACCACCACACAAACCACGATCGGTAGAAATAATAATGTAGCCTACGCGCTTAACGTCACGCTCTTGGGTAAAAGGATGACGATACTCTAATTGACCGTTAGCAATGTGGCTTATGACCTGCTGCATCTTTTCTGCATAGGGGCGAGTAGCGATCATACGCTCTTGCGCCCGACGCATTTTAGAGGCGGCAACCATCTCCATTGCCTTGGTGATCTTCTTAGTATTTTTGATACTTTTGATCTGGGTCTTAATTTCCTTAGCGCCTGCCATGGGACTTACCTCCCATTACCAGGTGTTTTTGGATTTAAACGTTGTTAACGCCTGACTCATTGCCGCAGCAATTTCGTCATCGTACTTACCACCATTATTAATCTTACCCAATAATTCAGATTGCTCTGAGCGGAGGTAGCTTAATAAGGCCGCTTGGAAATCAACCACTTTGTTTACATCAACATCGTCTAAGAAACCATTATTGGCTGCATATAAAGCAAAACCAATTTCAGCCGTAGACATAGGTGAGTATTGAGGCTGCTTCATTAACTCGGTAACACGTTGACCACGTTGCAATTGTTTACGGGTAGATTCGTCTAGATCCGAAGCAAATTGCGAGAACGCCGCTAATTCACGGTATTGAGCCAAGTCAAGACGTACACCACCACCGAGCTTTTTAATGACCTTAGTTTGGGCTGCACCCCCTACCCGTGATACGGATAGACCGGCATTAATAGCAGGACGAATACCCGCATTAAATAGATCGGTTTCTAAGAAGATCTGACCGTCGGTGATTGAGATCACGTTGGTAGGAACGAAGGCAGATACGTCACCCTCTTGAGTTTCAATAATCGGTAATGCGGTTAGAGAACCTGTTTTACCTACTACTGCACCCTTAGTGAAACGCTCTACATACTCGGCGCTAACACGTGAAGAACGTTCTAGCAAACGTGAGTGTAAATAGAATACGTCCCCAGGATACGCCTCACGTCCAGGAGGACGGCGTAATAGTAGAGATACTTGACGATAAGCCCATGCTTGTTTGGTGAGATCATCATAAACGATCAAAGCATCTTCACCACGATCACGGAAGTACTCACCCATCGCGCAACCGGCGTAGGGAGCTAAGAATTGCATAGAGGCAGGATCAGCCGCATTCGCAGCGACCACAATGGTATACTCCATCGCGCCATGCTCTTCTAACTTACGTACCACACCAGCAACAGAAGACGCTTTTTGACCTACGGCAACGTAGATACATTTAACATCTTTGCCTTTTTGGTTCAGGATAGCATCAATCGCTACCGCTGTTTTACCCGTTTGGCGGTCACCGATAATCAATTCCCGTTGACCACGACCGACTGGCACCATCGCATCCAATGCTTTGATACCCGTTTCTAGTGGCTGATCAACCGATTTACGATCAATAACGCCGGGGGCAATACGCTCAACGGGCGCAAAACCGTCGTTTTCAATCGCACCTTTGCCATCAATAGGAGTACCTAATGCGTTCACAACACGGCCTAGTAAGCCACGTCCGACCGGTACTTCTAAAATACGACCAGTACATTTAACAGTGTCGCCCTCGGTGATACCTTTGTAATCACCTAGAACAACCGCACCGACAGAATCACGCTCAAGGTTGAGCGCTAGACCGAAGGTTCCGTTAGAGAATTCAATCATCTCACCAGACATGACATCGCCAAGGCCGTGGATGCGAACAATACCGTCCATAACGGAAACAACAGTACCCTCTGTACGTGCTTCAGCGCTGGCGTCGAAGCTTGCAATACGCTTCTTGATCAGATCGCTGATTTCAGTTGGGTTTAGTTGCATAATGCTAATTCCTCAGTTATCGGCTCAATGCCGCCTTCATTTCTTTCAGACGACTTTGAATCGAACCATCAATCACCAGATCACCCGCTCTTACCACAGCGCCTGCCATGAGTGAGGGGTCTAATTTAGTGACCAGTTTGACTTCACGTCCCAAACGCTTCTGGAGTGCTACAGCAATGGCGTTTTGCTGAGCTGCTGATAATTCCATAGCAGCAGTAACCTCAGCCTCAATCGCGCCTTCAGCTTGTGCTTTGAATTCCTCATATAAACGAGTAATTTCTGGCACTAGAATAAAGCGATTGTTTTCTCCCAAGACCCGTAGCAAATTTTTGCCATCAGGGTTGACATGTTTACCGAGAGCATCGGTCAAAACATCAACCTTTTGATCTTGTGATAGGCGCGGATTATTCAGCAGCGCCGCTGAATCCTCTGAGCTAATGACTTGTGCCATAGCCTCAAGCTGCTGAGACCAACCTGCTAGGTTGCCAGCACCTTGTGCCATTTCAAACACAGCTTTGGCGTAAGGACGAGCAGCGGTTGTCAATTCAGACATGGTTCACCACCTAAATTTGTGCAGCTAAATCATCCAGTGCTTTTGCGTGCGTAGCTGCGTCGATTTCTTTGCCAAGAATCTTTTCAGCTCCAGCGACCGCTAATTGCGCTACTTGAGCACGTAAACCTTCACGCGCCCGTGAAACTTCTTGCTCAAGGTCTGATTGCGCTGCAAGCTTCACACGACCGGCTTCGTCTAAAGCGGCGTTTTTAGCTTCATCTACAATCTCACCTGCACGGCGTTGTGCCTGAGCAATAATTTCAGCCGCCTCAACTTTGGCTTTCTTCAGTTCATCTAGAGCTTTTTGGCGAGCCAATTCTTCTTCGTGCTTGCCCTTTTCTGCAGCAGCTAGACCATCAGCAATACGCTGTTTGCGGTCATTGAGCACTTTAAGCATCGGTTCCCAGAGTACACCTTTGACGAACCAAATCAGGATCGAGAAAACGATCATCTGACCGATCAGCGTTAGTGTTACATTCATGTTAACCTCCGAGTGTTAGTGTGTTAGTAACAACGTTTAACAATCGTGAGTATTAACCAGCACCTAGGGCTGCTTTTGCTGCACCAACGAATGGGTTAGCAAAGATGAACCACATAGAAATACCAAGAACGATCATCGGGAAGGCTTCCATCAAACCGCCGGTGAATAACATTTGACCTGTTAATTGCGCACGCATTTCGGGTTGACGCGCAATACCTTCTAAGAATTTAGAGCAAATTAAACCCCAACCTAATGCAGAACCTAAACCCGCAGCCGCTAAAATAATACCCACACCGACCGCAGTGTAGGAATAGATCATTGCAATACTTTGTGCATCCATTGTGGAGTCTCCAGAGAAATTAAAAGTTAAAAAGTAAAAATTAAATCAAAATCCAGTTTTAATGGTGTTCGTTGTTTTGGCTAGCTAATCCTAAGTAAACCACGGTTAAAAGCATGAAAATGAATGCTTGTAAGGTGATAACAAGGATATGGAAAATCGCCCACAATGAACCTAAAACAATTTGTGCAGGCATTGCCCAAACGGAGAATGCTAACAGTGCAATCAATAGGAACAACAACTCACCCGCAAACATATTCCCAAATAGCCGCAGACCAAGACTGACCGGTTTAGCCACTTCTTCAATCAGCGTCATAAGGAAATTAATCGGGGCAAGAATAATCTTTACGATTATATTTTTGGCAGAGAAAGGATGAAAGAAAAATGAGCTTAACCAGCCTACTAATCCCTTACTTCTAATGTTGTAGTAAATAATCAGTGCAAATACGGTAAGCGCTAATGCAAATGTAGTATCTAGATTAGTTGTAGGGACTACTTTTAGGTATACATGATGCGGATCAGCACCAAATAATCCCAAAATCCCACCCCATAAGGAAGGTAATAAATCGACGGGCAGCATATCCATCGCATTCATTAAGAATACCCAAACGAAAATGGTTAATGCTAAAGGCCCAACGAGACGATCTGCATTAGGGAAAATGTCTTGGATTTGTTGATTAACAAACTCAACCACCGTTTCAACGACATTTTGTATGCCTGAAGGTGCATCTGCATTAAGACTTTTACCGACTTTCCATGCCACATAGGCAAATAAACCTGCGAGTAATACGCTGAACAGGAACACATCAACATGAAACACGCTAAAATCAACAATGTTGACCTGTTTGCCGTGCTCAACGCCAATACTCCAGTTAGTCAGATGGTGCTGTATATACTCAACAGGATTAGAAATTGCTGGCGCATTCGCTTCGCTCACAATTCACCCCGTAAATAAAGTTAATAAAAATTGTACGCTTCATGTTGACTCGACTTGCTTACGAGCACTTAAGGCCGCGATGTAATAACCGAGTTGGGCAACAATAAACATGCCTAACAACGGTTGAGGTGCTAGCTTTAAAAAACCTAAGCCAATAGATAAAGCTACCAGCACCAATAAAAATCGACCGACGGCACTAACATAAAGTAATATGACTGTGGTGTGGGGATCGGATGATGCTACTTCACTCTTTTTATTCATCCGTAGAGAAAGCAATGCCGAATTGGCTAATGCTACAGCTCCTCCATATAACGTCGCAGTGATACTTGCCTCACCTAACGTAACCCAAACAATAACAATACCCAAGAGCACTAGTACTACTTGGATAGAAAATAATCTATTCATGAACCCACCGCGCTACATGGGGATGTGCCTTCCAAAACTGACCTTGGAGTATAGAGACAGTCGAATATACGGTCAACCACAAACCATAGAGCTAAGTGAATATTCTCTGTAAGGGTGATGATCCTAATAGGGAACGCCAAAATGCAAAAAGGCTCAAAAGTAGCAACCTTTGAGCCTTACAAATACCCCACTATAAGCTAGGGTAAGAAATCAACTAACGTCCGCGTACAAAGCGACGTACTTCTGCTAAATGACGGCGGCTGACCTCTAGCTGGTCAGTAATGCGATCCAATGTCACTTGAGTACGCCCTAAATCTGATTTAGTTAGCCCAGTAATGCAGCTTTTAGCCACGAGCGCATTACGATGGATACGAATAAAGCGGTCTGCTAGATCGGTTTCCAATGATTTAAGCGATTCTTCAATAATCACGACACCCTTATTATGACGTACCGTTACATATTTTTGATCCGCTTGGAAATACACAACATCCTCAATAGGAATTAACTCTAAATTACCCCGCATACGCGCACAAATGTGACGACGATTAGATTTAACCCCCTCACGTTGCTCTAACATTTCTAAACGTTGTACACGATTCAGCGAACGGGCTTGTTCCAGACTTTGTAATAATTGTTCTTGTCTTATTGGTTTCATGAGATAACCTGTTGCTTTTGTTGAAAATGCTTCTAAAGCATATTCACCATACGCTGTGGTAAATATGACGGCAGGCGGATTCTCCAACGTAGACAGGTAACGAGCCGCTTCAAGCCCGTCCATGCCGGGCATCGAAATGTCCATTAACACAATCTCCGGTTGAAGTCTCTCGACCAAGGAAATAGCCTCTGCCCCGTTTTCGGCTTCAGCACAAACTTCATAATCCGAGGTTTTACTCAATAGCCCCAAAATTCTTTCGCGGGCATATTCTTCATCATCGACAACTAAAACTTTGATAGCCATTGATACTCTCTCTTCTTTACTCTTTTGGTATGGAGAAACTGACACAATATTGCTGATCTGTTTTTAATATTTGCAGATTAGCACGTTCTCCATAGGCTAGTTTCAAACGATTTTTCATATTTTCTTGGGCAATATGATTACCCTTTTGATGGGGGTTAGCATCGGCAGGCGGTAAGGGGTTGGTTACCGAAACTTTTAAATGATCACCCGCATCATATAACCCAATACTTAAGGTTCCGCCGTCTTTTCGAGGTTGTATTCCATGATAAATAGCGTTTTCAACAACAGGCTGTAAAATTAAAGGTAAAATATTCATATTAAAGGGTAGCGTGTTTTTATCCATATCCCACAAAACCGTTAATCTGCGCTTACCTAAGCGTAGGCTTTCCATTCTTAAATAGCGTAGTGTTAAATCCACCTCTTCTTGTAGGGTAATGCGGGTACGTTTATCTAATGTAGTGCGCATAATATCTGCAAGATCAAGAATCGCTTCTTCGGCTCGATTGGGGTCTTTATGTACTAAATGAGCAACCGTATTTAAGCTATTGAATAAAAAATGGGGACGCATCCGTGATTGTAGTGCATCATATTTAGCCGAGGTATCTGCCTCTACCGTGTCCTGCCAACGTCTATGAATAAAGAAATAACGCAGCAAAACGGCACTAGCTACCACACTAATTAAAATATTTTTAAATAAAAATAAACCATCAAAACTAAAACCTTCTTCTCCGGGAGCTTTAATTACTGCCATACCAATGAATGAGGCAATAATAGTTAAAACAATACTAACTCCCATTACTATAGCGGTTGTTTTTTTACTAGATACGTCACCCATAGTGCGGCTCAGTAAACAGATTACAAAAACACCTATTAGTACTACCCAAACGGTAAATAAGGTGTGCGAACCTAATAACCAAGGTAATTGTTTTAATTCGGAGGCTACGGATATAGCCAATACTGCACCTAATATCAAAGCAGCTATCACTACACGCAAGAGTGCCTGGGGTGAACAGATATTAGGCAAATAGCCTAAAGTATTAGTACGGGATTGTGACATTATTTTAGCTCATTACCTATCAAACCCAAAAATTTAGAGTGTTTGAATGATAGTTTAGTTCAGTTAAGTGTTATTGTTTTTTTTTATGGTGTGAACTACACAACCGAGCTGCTTAATTATTTATTATTTTAATTACTGCTCAATTATTAAAGCATTTAATTGATTCTTACACGATGCCATTATATAACGCAACTTTTTTAGTATTTCTGGCATAGTTTGTTTAAAATACTCCCAATTTAATAGATAGAGGGTTAACCGTTGAGTACTTCACAATCTCATGAGAGCAAAAATCAATCTTGGGGTGGTCGCTTTACCGAATCCACCGACGCTTTCGTGGAGCAATTTACTGCCTCCATTACCTTTGATCAGCGCCTGTACAAACATGATATTGCTGGTTCACGCGCCCACGCCCGCATGTTGGGTAAAGTGGGTCTTCTAAACTCAACCGATGTAGAAGCTATTCTAAACGGTCTTAACCAAATCGAAGCTGAGATTGAAGCCGGCAGCTTTGATTGGAAAGTGTCGTTAGAAGATATACATATGAACGTTGAGGCACGCTTAACCGACCGGATCGGCCTTGCGGGCAAGCGTTTGCACACCGGACGCTCGCGTAATGATCAGGTTGCAACCGATATTCGCCTATGGCTACGCGATCAAATTGATCATATTGGCTATGCCATTCGCCGCCTACAAACCGGACTAATCCAAGTAGCGGAACAGGAAGCCGATACTATTCTTCCGGGCTTTACCCACCTACAAGTCGCCCAACCAATTACCTTCGGTCATCACATGCTGGCATGGTTTGAGATGCTGCAGCGGGATTATGAGCGTCTCATGGATTGCCGCAAACGGGTGAACATTATGCCCTTAGGTGCTGCTGCCCTCGCTGGAACGACCTACCCAATTGATCGCGACTACACCGCTGAGCTATTAGGCTTTGAGCGTCCTACGCGTAACTCTCTCGATGCCGTGAGTGATCGAGATTTTGCTATTGAATTTACCAGCTTTGCCTCGCTATTGCTGATGCACTTATCACGCTTTTCTGAAGAGTTGATTCTGTGGACTTCGGCACAATTTGATTTTATTCGTCTGCCTGATCGTTTTTGTACCGGCTCCTCCATTATGCCGCAGAAAAAAAATCCCGATGTACCCGAATTAGTACGGGGCAAAAGTGGACGGGTATTTGGGCATTTAATGGCATTACTAACCCTGATGAAAGGTCAACCGCTGGCCTATAACAAAGATAATCAAGAGGATAAAGAACCGCTATTTGATACCGTTGATACCGTATTGGGCTGTTTACGTGCCTTTGGCGATATGATGCCGCATGTGCAAACTAAACCAGAAAAAATGCGTAAAGCGGCGATGCAAGGCTTTTCAACCGCCACCGATTTAGCTGATTACTTAGTACGTAAAGGCTTGCCCTTCCGCGATGCGCATGAAGTGGTGGGTAAAGCTGTGGGGCTTGGCGTACAAACGGGACGTGATTTGAGTGAAATGAGCTTAGCAGAACTCCAAAGTTTCTCAGATGTCATTACTGATGATGTATTTACCGTGTTAACGCTCGAAGGCTCAGTAGCAGCACGTAATCATTTAGGCGGAACTGCACCCGAACAAGTCCGTAAACAGGTAGCTATTGCTAAAGCATTGATTGCTGAATAAATTAAATGTAATCCTTAAGCAAAGGTAATCGGGTCTTGTTGGAGCAGTCTTAGCGGCAGGGATGCCGCCTTGTAGCGTACAAGGACATATTTACAGCGACTGCAAAAGCAAGATCCGATTATGTTTGCTCTATATCATTCACGACTTAAATACCGTCAAAGCAGCATGCTGTAATAACATAATGGTTTTACCATCTTGAATTTCACCCGTCCTAATCATCTGCATAGCCTGTTGAAAGGGTAATTCTAATACTTCAATATCCTCCCCTTCGCTTTCAATACCGCCACCTGTTGTTAACTTATCATGGGGCTGGTATTCGGCAATATAAAAATAGAGCTTTTCAGTGACTGACCCCGGACTCATATAGGCCTCAAATACTTTTTGAATAGTGCCTACCTGATACCCCGTTTCCTCCTCGGCCTCCATACGAATACGCTCTTCAGGACTCGCTTGATCTAATAAACCTGCCGCAGTTTCAATTAATAAACCATCAACTAATCCATTGACATAAGTAGGAAATCTAAATTGCCGTGTCAAAATGACTGTTTGCTGGCTAAGGTTATATAATAAAATAGTCGCCCCATTTCCACGATCATAAACTTCACGAATTTGCTTTTGCCATTCGCCATTATTACGTAAATAATCAAAGGTCGCTTTGCGTAATATATACCAATTATCTGAGAGCACTTCGATACTGTGGACTTTAATACGATTATTCATTCATAGTTACTCTTAAATAGAAAAGGAGACAGATCACTAAATGCCATAAAACACTTAGTGATCTAATACTATTTTCAATAAAGGGGATTATAAAAACCGACTCAATAATACTTTATCGGTATTCAAATGGGGCACAGGAATACGCACTTGATGACCACTGCCTGGAGCGACTTCAATCGGTTCATTACGTTTATTGCGCATGGCCTCCAATTTAATCTCTTGATTTTTGCCACTTGGTACAATTAATTCTAAACGATCACCAATACCAAAACGGTTTTTTACCTCAACATCCATCCAACCGCTCTCGGCATCATACGCAATCATTTCACCCACAAATTGCTGCTGATGGCTTTGTGAAGAGCCATGAATATAATTTTGATATTCGTGGGTATGGTGGCGTTCATAGAAGCCATCGGTATAACCACGATTTGCCAAATTCTCTAGAATACCCAATAACTTAGGATCAAAAGGACGACCTGCTGCGGCATCATCAATCGCTTGACGATAAGCCTGTGCCGTGCGTGCGGCGTAGTAATGTGACTTAGTGCGTCCTTCGATTTTGAGGCTATCGACACCAATCTCACATAAACGCTGCACATGCTCTACCGCACGTAAGTCCTTGGAATTCATGATATAAGTGCCGTGCTCATCCTCCATCACAGGTAATAATTCCCCCGGACGATTGCTCTCTTCCAAGAAATATACGCGATCTGCCAAAGGATGACGCTGTTGATTACCACAATCAGCCGTACTAGCGACTTGATTAAATGCATCCATGGATAAAATAGCTTCGGTAGGTACATAAGTACCATCCGGTGTTTCGGTTGCAGCCGAGGTTTTATAATCCCAACGACACGAATTAGTGCAAGTACCTTGATTCGGATCACGATGATTAAAATAGCCGGATAATAAACAACGGCCTGAATAAGCAATACATAATGCCCCGTGGACAAATACTTCTAATTCCATATCAGGGCATTCTTGGCGAATTTCGGCAACCTCATCGAGTGATAATTCACGCGATAAAATAATACGTTTCACACCCATTTTTTGCCAAAACTTCACACTGGCATAATTGACAGTATTCATTTGTACCGATAAATGAATCACTAAATCGGGCCATGTTTCGCGTGCCATCATAATTAATCCGGGGTCTGCCATAATAAAGGCATCCGGTTTCATTTGCACCACGGGTTCGAGATCACGAATAAAGGTTTTCACTTTACTATTATGTGGCATGGTATTCGCCGCGACGAAAAACTGCTTGCCAAGGGCATGTGCTTCATTAATACCTTGAGCGAGTACATCGTTTTGGAAATCATTATTGCGTACTCGCAGGCTATAGCGGGGCTGTCCGGCATAGACCGCATCCGCGCCATAGGCAAAGGCATAACGCATCATTTTAAGGCTACCCGCAGGGGCGAGTAATTCTGGCTTTTTCATGGTGGCTCCTGCTCCCGATTGCAGATCGAGAGGTGTTAAAAATCGTGAGGGTGGATTGTACTAGGGATGGTAAGATGTGCCTAGATAATTATAGTTTCAAGCTTGTATATATTGAATTTAAAATTAAACTTCTTTAAAGAGGAATTGTATGAATATTTCAAATACTCTAGACAACTTAGGTTTTTTATCATCAGGTGTTGGTGCAACATATTTCTTGTTTATTTATTCTTTTATTGTTGAAACAAGTATTTTTCTAGACCTAAGCAAGACATATCTAGCTCATACAGTACAAATAAGATCATGTTGGCTAAAAAATAAAAAAAACAAAGAAAAAAATGATAAGGTAGAAAAACTTAATGATAGTGAGAGTTACGATAAAAGTGATTGGTCAATTGGAAAACGCTTTGCCTTTTGGTCTATGAATTATGGAGTAGTTTTATGTTTTTTACTTGTTTTTATAGGATTCCTACTTCAACTAATAGCTAAAACACTCAAATAATACAACTTCACTCAAAATCATCTAATAACAGAGATAGTGATAATCTTAACCTATGACTCTCAAAAAATAGATAAGAGATTTGAAAATGCCTAGCAATTTTCATATATATTCGTACTAAGCCCCCTAAAGCAGTATGCTTGAGCAAAACGCTTAGGAGCAAATGATGGCAATCAGTGTACTGGATATTTTTAAAATTGGGGTGGGGCCTTCTAGCTCTCATACGGTAGGCCCTATGCGAGCGGCTTTATGGTTTGCTCAAGGCTTAGAACGCGAGGGATTACTGTCCCAAACTACACGCATTAAAGCTGAACTCTATGGTTCTTTAGGTGCCACGGGTAAAGGGCATGGCTCAGACAAAGCGGTCTTAATGGGCTTAGAGGGGGATGATCCAGCCACGATTAACACCAAAACCCTCACCCAACGAGTAGCCACTATTCAAAGCACTCAAACGCTTAAACTCCTCCAACAGCACACGATTACCTTTAATCCAGAGACCGACCTGATTTTATTTAGGCGTCAAGCCCTACCCTATCACGCCAATGGGATGATTTTTTACGCTTATGCAGGTGACACCCTACTCAAAACGCAGACCTACTACTCGGTAGGCGGTGGTTTTGTAGTCAATCCCGATGCACAAGGTACAGAGCGGCTTGTGGAGGATAATACCGTGTTGCCCTACCCGTTTAAAACCGGACGGGAACTGCTCAAACTGTGCCACGACACGGGCTTATGTATTAGCTCGCTCATGCTGGAAAATGAAAAAAGTTGGCGGGATGAAGCCACGTTGAGAGCGGAGTTATTGGCTATTTGGGCGGTGATGCAAGATTGTGTCCACACGGGTTGTCATACCGAAGGCATTCTCCCCGGCGGTTTAAAGGTTAAACGTCGCGCTCCTTTGCTTTATCGCCAGCTCCAACTCGATACGAATCTACATCAGGCTCCCTTAGGCACCATGGATTGGGTCAATTTATTTGCCCTTGCTGTTAATGAAGAAAATGCGGCGGGTGGACGGGTTGTAACAGCCCCCACCAATGGAGCCGCTGGTGTCATTCCTGCGGTATTGCATTACTACACCAAGTTTATTCAAGGGGCGAATGAGGAAGGCGTGATTCGCTTCCTACTCACAGCGGGTGCCATCGCTATTTTATATAAAGAAAATGCCTCTATTTCGGGTGCGGAGGTAGGTTGTCAGGGTGAGGTCGGTTCTGCCTGCTCGATGGCAGCCGGTGCTTTAACCGAAATATTAGGCGGTACACCGGCACAAGTCGAAAATGCCGCAGAAATCGGTATGGAGCATAATCTCGGTCTAACCTGTGACCCGATTGGTGGCTTGGTGCAAGTCCCCTGTATTGAGCGCAATGCGATGGGTGCGGTCAAAGCGATTAATGCCGCACGTATGGCCTTACGCGGTGATGGTAGCCATTTCGTATCCCTAGATAAGGTGATCAAAACCATGCGTGATACCGGCGCAGATATGAAAACCAAATATAAAGAAACCGCGCGGGGTGGTTTAGCGGTTAATGTGATTGAGTGTTAACAGCTAGCCAAGGTGCTTGTTTAAAACGCTCCACTAAATAATCTAATAGCGCTCGAATAGCGGGCGCTAGATGACGTCTTGAAGTATACAGAGCTTGGATTTGCATAGGCTCAGGTGACCAATCGGGTAATACCACTTGTAAGGTGCCTTCTTTTAAAGCCTCATGGACTAAATAAAGCGGTTGTAAAGCTATACCTGCTCCGGCTAGCGTTGCCTGTAATAAGATAGTGGCCTCATTCGCTGCTAAGGGTGTCACTATATTAATGGCCTCAGTTTGCCCCTGCTTAGTCAAATACCAGATACTCCGCCCAAAATTCATATAGCCTAAACACTTATGTTGCTTAAGATCATGAGGGGTTTGAGGCACTCCATACTGTGCTAGATAGGCAGGGGCAGCCACTAACACCGAGTCGCATATTCCTAAGGGCCGAGCGATTAAACCTAAATCAGGCTCACTACTAATCCGAATCGCTAAATCAATCCGCTGCTCAACTAACTTTTCTGCCGTATCACTTGCGACCAGATCAATGCTTAAGGCCGGATGTAGCGCTAAAAACTCATGTAAGACAACCACCACATACGCATAGGCTAATGACATGCTACAGGTGATACGTAGTTGCCCGCGCAGAGTCCCTTGCGAGGGCATCACGGCTTGCGTCAAATCTTGACTAATATCCACTAACTGCGAGCAATAATGTAAGGCTTGCTCGCCCGCATGCGTCAAGGTAACCGAGCGTGTAGTACGTTGTAATAAGGCCGCCCCTAACCACTGCTCTAGCTCAGCCACATAACGTGTCACCATAGTACGCGACATATCCAAATGCTGTGCCGCTTCGGTAAAACTCCCCGTTTGTGCTACCTCAATAAAGACCTGCATAGCTATTAAACGATCCATAAGATTTGCTCGAATTATAAAACAATGATGCACATTTTACTGTATATATTTGCTCAGATAAAGCAACTATAGTATCTCCCATGCTGATTCACAGCACCGAATACGACCTACAGTTATGGAGTTTTTAATCATGTTACGACAACTTATTCTAGCCACGACGATTGCCCTGGTATCAAGCACTACCCAAGCCGCAGATCCCTTACAAGTGAAGGTTTATAATGCTGATAGCAATAGTTTCAATGTCACCTCAGTCTTAGTCACGGGCGAGACAGAAGCACTGGTGATTGATAGCGGTTTTACCCGTGCGGATGCTTACCGTATTGCAGCTAATGTTTTAGATAGCGGCAAAACTTTAAAAACGATTTTAATTAGTAATGCTGATCCTGATTTCTACTTTGGGGCGGAAACCTTAAAAACGATTTTCCCTGATGCCCAAGTCGTCGCAGCACCGAGTGTTAATGAACACATCAAAGCTAAATTAGCGGCTAAAGTGGCCTTCTGGGGTCCCAAAATGGGAATCAATGCGCCTAAAAATCCCATTGTTCCTGCTGATCTTAAACAATTGACGCTTAAAGTGGATGGGCAAGATATAGAAGTGCGTGGAACAACGGGCACTATTGCTCATCGTCCCTATGTCTGGATTCCCTCTATTAGCACCGTTGCGGGGGCTTTAAATGTCTACGGTAATATTCATCTATGGATGGCAGATGCTAAAACGGCTCCCGAGCGCCAAGCATGGCAAGAGCAACTGACTGAAATTGCAGCGTTAAAACCTAAAGTGGTCATTCCTGCTCATATGACAGCTAATACCCCTTTAGACCTCTCTACGGTTGAATATAGTAGCGAATATCTAAAACGTTTTGAGGAAGAGGCCGCAAAAGCCCCTGATAGTGCTGCTCTGATTGCTGCGATGAGCAAAGCCTATCCTGATAAAGGTGAGGTAGGCTCGTTAGAATTAGGCGCTAAAGTGGTTAAGGGTGAAATGGAGTGGTAAGCCCCTGTTGGGTTGATTAAGTTTATGTCTGGGGTATGAGTTATGCTCATACCCCTCTTTGTTTGGGCAGATCGTGCAAGCGTTGTTTAATTTAGCCTATAATGGCTCCTTCACTAGAGTGAGATAGCAGGATATGTCAAGCAAAGAAATAGGTGTCAAACAACGCGGCGCTGATAAAGTTTCGCGGATCCCCATTAAAGTCGAGCCTACCACCGAATTTAAACGTAAACCCTCTTGGATCAGGGCGCTGGCACCTGTGACTCCAGAAGTTAAGCACCTCAAGCAAATTTTACGCGAGCAAAAGCTGCATACCGTCTGTGAAGAAGCGGCCTGCCCGAATTTAGGCGAATGCTTCACCAAGGGAACAGCGACCTTTATGATTATGGGCGATATTTGTACTCGTCGCTGCCCCTTCTGCGATGTAGCCCATGGCCGCCCTCAGCCCCTTGATGAAAATGAGCCAAAGAATATGGCTGAAACCATTAAAGCGATGGGGTTACGCTATGTGGTTATTACCTCGGTGGATCGAGATGATTTACGCGATGGCGGGGCTGAGCACTTTGTAAAATGCATTGAACAAACCCGCGCCTTATCACCGAATATCCAGATCGAAATCCTCACCCCTGACTTTAGAGGACGGATGGATATAGCCTTAGAGATTATGAAAAAAGCGCCACCGGATGTGTTTAATCATAATTTGGAAACCGTACCGCGTTTATACAAAAAGGCACGTCCGGGTTCAGATTACCAATACTCCCTGACCCTGATTAAGGAATTCAAAGCCTTATTCCCCCATGTGCCGACCAAATCCGGTTTAATGCTAGGTTTGGGTGAGGAAATGGATGAAGTATTGGCTGTGATGCAAGATTTACGCGCTCATCATTGTGATATGTTGACGCTAGGACAATACCTACAACCTAGCCGTGATCATTTACCCGTAGACCGCTTTGTGCATCCAGATGAATTTGCTGAGCTGGCTCGCTTAGGGATGGAAATGGGCTTTTCACATGTCGCTAGTGGCCCTATGGTGCGCTCGTCCTATCATGCCGATCAACAAGCGGCTCACGTTATTAGCTAATGTCAGTATTCTGGGTTCGTACTATTGAGTTTTTGCTACTGCCACCGGGCAATTTATTGCTGATTGCCTTGGTGGCTTTACTATTTTGGTTACTGAAACGCACGCGTGCCGCTCGTATTCTAATGGTATTAGGCTTGATTCAAATCATATTATTAGCGACTCCTGCCACCTCTGCTTGGTTATTGCGTGACCTACAAGACCAGTACCCTGTTCAGGCTGAACTATGGAAAAGCACTCCTCTGCCCGATGCTATTGTCGTGTTAGGCGCGGGACGTAATGAGCGAGCGCCGGAATATGGTGGCGAAACTAGTAGTACTACCGGCCTAGAGCGCTTACGTTATGCCGCGCTACTACACCGCGAAACTCAATTACCTATTTTAATTAGTGGTGGCTCTCCACAGCCGGGTAAGCTTAGCGAAGCCGAACTAATGCGTTCTATTTTAGAAAACGAATTTAAAACCCCAGTCCATTGGGTGGAGACACAAAGTCATACTACTTTGCAAAATGCTGAGTTCACGGATCAAATTTTGGCACAAGCAGGCATTAAATCGGCTTGGTTAGTCACACAAGACTGGCATATGCCCCGTTCGCTTCAGGCCTTTGCAAATCGGCAAGTACAATATATTCCCGCCTCCTGCTCGTTTGGGGGAAGTATTCCTTGGCATTATGGTTGGACGCGCTGGATACCACAGGCCAGTGCATTAGAACGTAGCACTCATGCCTTACATGAGTATGTGGGGTTGGCATGGTATGCACTGAAGCGTAAGGAATCAAATTAAGCGCCTTGATCCGTATATTTCACACAATTCACGCATGAAAAAAATTCAAGTTCGTTTTAAACTGTACCCGAACCGAAAACAATACTTCTCACCCACCTGTTTAAGTCAGGTATTGACTACCTATTTAACATAGTACTGACTTAAACCTTAATTTGTAGCGGAAACTAGCATGGCATTTGGCAAAACTGGCATTGATTGGCGCTCAACAGTAGCCGCCGTATGGCGTTCTAATCGTCATTATTTAAAACCGATAGTCAATGTCGATTTGGTAGATCCTGAAAGTCTATTGGGTATTGAAGAGCAAAAGGTCGCTATTTATAAGAATACAGAGAATTTTTTACGCGGTAAGGCTTGCAATCATGTATTGCTGTGGGGTTCGCGGGGTGTAGGTAAGTCTTCACTCATTAAAGCAGTACTCACGCGCTATCACGTTTACGGCTTGCGTATGATTCAAATTCCTCGCGATGACCTCCACTTGCTCCAAGATATCACCGACGATCTACATGACAACCAACATAAATTTATTGTATTTTGTGATGATCTTAGTTTTGGGGATGGGCACTGTGATCATCGCCAATTAAAAGGATTGATGGAGGGCAATTTAGAAAAACCACCGGCTAATATTCTCATTTATGCTACCTCTAATCGCCGTTATTTAATCTCTACTCCGGAGGTTAAGACTGATCCTGCAGGTAAATGCGACGAAGCAGAAGATGAGCGTTTAGCATTAGCAGATCGGTTTGGATTAACATTAGCCTTCCCCTCTATGGATAAGGAAGTCTATCTGCAAATCGTGGAGCGCTTATTCAAAGGGCGGGGAATTGAGCCAAATACTCTACATGAAGAAGCGTTACGCTTTGCCGCAGAGCGCGGGGGTAAGAGTGGACGAACCGCCCGTCAATTCTACAATCACAGTATGATTTAATTTCAGGTATTTCTAATGCGCTGCGCCCCAGACACAGCGGGTATTAGTCAAACCCAGACTCACCTTTGACTTAAAAATTAAGGAGCATTTCATGCAAAAAACCAAATTAGTAGCAGCACTATTAGTTACCCTAGGTCTACTATCGGCCTGTACTCAAGAAACTCAAAACCAAATCGGACGCTCCATTCAAAACTGGACTGGAACAAATGGCGTATTAGAGGTTTATGCCGGTGATAAGCTCGCTAAGCGTTTTCTCAAAGTAGATAAACTCACCACTGCAAGTGGAACTACTAGTAACTCTGACCGCCCTTTCCGTTTTGGCTATGGTGTCTTAGATGCCAACCTCAATGGGGTTGCTGATTCTAATGAAAAACGGGTTTACTTTGAAATCAGTGATTACTCAACGTCCTATGTTTTTTATGAAAACCCCAATTAAACCCTGTTAACGCGTAAATCTCCAACCACAACCCCCAACAGAGTGAATGGAAGCTATGAAATATACAACTTTGGCTATTGGATTAGTCCTGTTGGCTGCTGCTCTACCTACACAAGCAGCCCCCGGCGGTAATGATTCAATGGAGCTATTTGCTACGGATACCCCCAGTAATCCTATTCAAAATGAGCGTGATCAAAATGAAGAACTATGGCTGGCTGCATTAGGTGGCAACACTGGGCGCATTCGAGCTTTAGTTGAGCGCGGTGCTGACCCTAGTTTTAGTACCCGTTTTGGTGAAAGCGCTATGCATGCCGCCGCCTCGCGCGGACGCTTAGAAGCTTTGATTTATTTGGCTAACCATGGTGGAAATGTGAATGCCCGCACCTCTAAAGGCTGGACACCACTCCATCATGCTGCTCGCTTTGGGCATACTGAGGCCGTACGCTATTTATTAAGAATGGGCGCTATTCCTCATGTACGCACCAGTGATCGCGGTAATAAAACACCGATGCAAATGGCTGTTGATGGCAATCATATCGATATAGCCATGTTATTAGGTTATCGCCCCCGTCCTAATCAGCGCTAATCTGAAGTATCAGAATCATTTGGTTCACGGCGTTTGCGTGCTCTAGGGTGAGCATTGTCATACGCCTGAGCCAAATATTGATAATCTAAATGGGTATAAATTTGCGTGGTACTAATATTGGAGTGCCCCAATAATTCTTGTACCGCTCTCAAATCCCCCGACGACTCCAAAATATGACTAGCAAACGAGTGACGTAGTTTGTGGGGGTGTAAACCTTGGGTCAGAATATATTTTTTCTGCCATACTTTTAGCCGTACCTGTACGGTTCGTGGGTTAATCCGCTTGGCTCTTTGGCTTAAAAATAAAGCCTCTTCGGTTTCATCCACCAACCCTAGGCGCAAGGGTAGCCATTTCTCTAGGGCTATCATCGCCTTACTGCCGATCGGTACTAAACGCTCTTTACTGCCTTTACCTAAGACCTTGATCTGATGAGTTTCCCAATCAATATCATAGATATTGGCATTCACTAACTCTGATAGGCGCAAGCCGGAAGAATAAAATAACTCCATCATGGCGAGATCCCGTGTCTCTAACCACGACTGTGAGGGTACATCTAAAAAGTTATTGATGGTATCAACGGTTAGGGTAGCGGGTAATTTGAGAGTAAAGCGCGGCGCTCGCACATCGAGTGCTGGGTTAAATTTAACCTTATGCTCGCGTAATAAGAAGTGATAAAAGCGCCGTAAGGAAGAGAGTTTGCGTTGAATACTACGTCCATCTAAGCCACCCCGATGCAAATGAGCCGACCATTGTCTGACCTGATCTGGCAGTACCTGAATGTACTCAATACGTCGCTCTGCCAGCCAAGTCATAAACTCATTGAGATCAATACAATAGGCATTAACGGTTAAAACCGCATAATGCTTTTCAGTCTTGAGGTAACGTAGGTACTCATCAGGGATTGTTGACACACTTAATGGCCTGTTGACTCAACCGAGCCTTTTGATAAAGGTGTAATATAGCGCGTTAACGCACTCGACACCAAAGCCCCTAACTGATTAATGAACAACGTCCCCATCCCCGGATAGTAGCGCCCTTCGTCATCACTCCCTAGTGCTAATACACCTAATTCATATTGAGAATATAAGGGTATTAATACAGCGGATTTAATCACTGAGCCTTGAGCACCAAATAAAAACTCTTGCTGCTTAGGGCGCAAACGTCCACACACGGGTTGACGCTTAGTAAACAGGTGTGACAGTTGTTTTAAGGCTCGATCTTCAGGGCTAATAAAGTTTAAGCCTTCCGCCTTAGCCGTTCCTTCGCCAATGAGACGAAATACCACGCTATGGGCTTTAAACTCTTGCTTGATAATGCGATTGCAGACTTGAACCACTTGCTCTAAATCATGACAACCTAATAGCTCGGTAGCTAAAACATGTAGCCCCCCGACCATACGCTCACTGCCCCGTGCAGCATTCATGAGCGTTTCTAATTGCTGCTCTAGCTGCTGTTGCCGCTCACGTTGACGCTGCACTAAACGCTCTAGCAGTGATACCACATTACCCGTACTCGGTTGAGGTATCACCAATTGCTCCAAAAGCATTTCATGTTCAGTGAAAAAGTCGGGATGTTGCTGCAAAAATTCGACCACTTGCTGTGGTTCCACAGACAAGCTCGCAGATGGCGTTCTTGTTCCATTCATAATGTTATTACACCCGAAAAAACGGTTGTGGCAGGCCCCGTCATTTTAACGCTATGCCCCTCACCTAACCATTCAATTTGTAAACGTCCGCCGGGTAGTTCCACCCCAACGCGCTCGGCAAGCAAACCCCGTAGTTGTCCTGCTACTACCGCAGCACAAGCTCCCGTTCCACAAGCAAGGGTTTCCCCTACACCTCGTTCAAACACTCGTAAGCGAATCTGCTCTGGATTTAAGACCTGCATAAACCCTACATTGACTCGTCGAGGGAACTGCGGATGGCGTTCAATAACCTCACCCCACTCCTGCACGGGAGCAGTATCCACATTATCTACCACTAGAACCGCATGTGGATTACCCATTGAAATAGCAGAAATAGCTACGGTATGCTCATTAAAAGACAGATTATAGACAGCCTGATACGAATCAAATATGAACGGTATCTGCGCGGGGGTCAAGATGGGTTTACCCATATCTACAGTTACCATACCATCAGGCTGAAGTATTAATACTATACGCCCCTTAGCTGTCATCACGGGAATTGTCGTGCTGCTAGTTAAACCCTGATCATACACAAAGCGGGCAAAACAACGTGCCCCATTGCCACATTGCTCTACCTCTGAACCATCCGCATTAAAAATACGATAACGAAATTCGGCTTCCTCGCCGTCATAAGGCTCTACCAATAATAATTGGTCAAATCCCACCCCGAAATGCCGATCTCCTAACTGCTTAATTTGCTCGCTAGAGAGCTGAATGGTCTGCCTAACACCATCTAGCACCACAAAATCATTGCCTAAACCGTGCATTTTAACAAAGGGTAATAGTGGTCGAGTCATAAAGAATCCTCTAATATTAGAATAGTCTAATAAAATAATAGCGGCACCTAACGATTGATGTTATGGTAACGCCCGAAGGTTTTAGACCGCAATCTAAATTAGTCCACGATTAAGAGAGGATAACAATGAGTGAATTTAATCAAGAACTAGACGCCCGTGGCTTAAATTGCCCACTCCCTATTTTGCGTACCAAAAAAGCCATGAACACCCTCGCCTCTGGCGAAATCTTAAAAGTGATTGCTACCGACCCCGGTTCAGTGAAGGATATGGAATCATTTGCCAAGCAAACAGGCAATGAAATTGTAGGTAGCGGCGAGAGTAGTGGCGAATATACTTTCTTCATTAAGAAAGGCTAATCGCGTCCCCTTACGCTTAGGTGGTCAAAAAGGTATGCTCATTCTTTTTGACCACCCTGTTATGAAAGACCTTCGCGCCCGCATCCAAGTCAGTCAAGCACAACATCTCTACCGCCAACCCCGTATTAGCGACAGCCCTCAGCAGCCCGTGATGACTATTGATGGCAAAACTATCCTCAATTTTTGTAGCAATGATTACTTAGGCTTAGCCAATCACCCTCAAGTGATTCATGCCTTCCAACAAGCCGCTAATCAGTATGGTGTGGGCAGTGGGGCAGCGCATTTAATTAATGGGCATTCGCGTCTACATCAGCAACTAGAAGAAGCATTAGCCTCCTTTACCGGACGAGAGCGAGCCTTACTCTTTTCCACTGGCTATATGGCAAATCTTGCTGTAGCTAATGCCTTAATGGACAAGGACGATATTATCTTCCAAGATCGACTCAATCATGCATCGCTGATTGACGGAGCACTGATGTCTAACGCTAAGCTCATGCGCTATGCCCATAATGATAGTGAGCACCTCCGTCAACGCATGCAAAGCAACTCTAGCCCCGATGCTATGATTATGACCGATGGGGTATTCAGTATGGATGGCGATGTGGCCCCTTTAGCCACACTGGCACAAATCGCCCAACAACATCAAGCGTGGCTAATGGTCGATGATGCACATGGCTTAGGGGTTTTAGGCAAAACGGGGGGCGGTTTAGTTGAAGCCTTACAGCTTACTCCCACTGATGTCCCCATTTTAATGGGTACTTTAGGCAAAGCGTTTGGCACAGCCGGGGCTTTTGTAGCAGGTTCGCACGATTTAATTGAATATCTGATTCAAGTGGCTCGCCCATTTATCTATACCACCGCTCAACCCCCTGCTATTGCGGGCGCTACCTTGGCTAGCCTTGAATTAGTACAAAGTGAGCACTGGCGACGGGAGCATTTACAACAGCTCATTCACTACTTTAGACAAGGTGCGACCCAATTAGGCCTGCAGTTAATGGACTCTAATACCCCCATTCAACCCATAGTAGTGGGTGAAAGCGCTAAAGCCCTACAGATCAGTCGGCGCTTACAAGCGTTAGGATTGCTAGTCGTTGCTATTCGTCCACCGACCGTCCCAAACAATACCGCACGCTTAAGGGTTACCTTTTCAGCAGCGCATACACGGGAACAAGTCGATCAATTATTAAGTGGTCTAAGCCTAGCTTGCGGTGAATAATACCTTTATTCACCGCAAATTTTGCGGTGAATAGCTGCTTGCCTAACCTCCTGACATTAAGCGATCCATCACCCTATAAGATAATGCCTCGGATAGATGCGCAGTTTTAATGCTTTCACTTTGGGCTAAATCAGCAATAGTACGTGCGACCTTTAAAATCCGATGATAAGCACGAGCAGATAATTTAAAGCGCTCCATCGCCCCACTCAAAAGCTGCTTATCCTTATCGCCTAAAGCACAATACGTATCCAAAGCTTTACCTGCTAATTGATGATTTAATACTCCTTGACGCGCATATTGACGCTGTCTTGCAGCCTCTACTCGCTGCCGAATCACTGTACTAGATTCGCCCGTTTGTACGGTTTGCAAATCCTCTTGTTTCACACGGGGGACTTCAATTTGAATATCAATCCGATCCAAAAAGGGGGCTGAGATACGGCTACGATGGCGTTTTTGTTGTTCATGTGAACACTCGCAATTCTCGCGTAAATCACACGCTCGCCCACGCGGGCAAGGGTTCATGGCGGTAATCAGTTGAAAATTAGCGGGATAGGTCGCTTGTCTGGCTGCACGTGATAAAGTTATTTGCCCCGTCTCTAGTGGTTCACGCAGAACATCCAATACTTTACGATCAAACTCGGTCAATTCGTCTAAAAATAATACCCCATGATGCGCTAACGAAATCTCTCCGGGCTGCACATTCGAGCCACCACCCACTAGAGCAATTCCTGACGAAGTATGATGAGGTTCGCGTACCGGACGTAAGCCCCAACGTTCGGCACTAAAGCCTTGCTGGCTAATCGAAGCAACGGTAGCTGATTCTAGTGCTTCGGTTTCTGTTAAAGCTGGCAGAATCGTTACTAAGCGATTCGCTAACATGGTTTTACCCGTTCCGGGGGGGCCTATCATCATGAGATTATGCCCACCGGCTGCGGCAACCTCTAACGCTCGACGTGCGACAAACTGCCCCTTCACATCCGCCATATCAAAGGGATAGGTTGTTTCTTTAAAGGCTATTTCTAGTTGATAGCGGGCAATGGTGTGAGTATTTTGCAAATGGTCGACTACCGCCTTTAAATCGCTGGCTGGATATACTGCTAAGGTGCGAATTAAAGCTGCCTCATCTGCATTTTGAGTGGGAACGATTAACTGCCGTCCTGATTCACGCGATGCGAATGAGGTGGGTAGCACGCCTCGCACTCCACGCAATTGTCCCCCTAGAGATAGTTCACCTAAAAATTCGTACTGCTCTAACCCTTCACTCGGTAATTGATGACTCGCCGCTAAAATCCCTAAAGCAATGGGTAAATCAAAGCGCCCTCCATCTTTGGGAATATCGGCGGGTGCTAAATTCACGGTAATACGTCGTAAAGGAAACTCATAGCCCGAATTAGTAATCGCCGCTCGTACTCGATCACGACTTTCTTTCACCGCTGTTTCGGGTAAACCTACGATCGAAAATCCGGGTAAACCATTCGCCAAATGGACTTCAACGCTGACTAAAGGTGCATTTAGGCCGTCATTGGTTCGACTGTAGGTAATAGCAAGACTCATAGGTGTAGTACTCTTTTTTACTATTATAATTTTTGAGTAAAATCACTAACTATTCTGACGTAAAGGTTAAATTTGAAGCAAAAAAGATAGGATGAATGGAGTGATTATTTTCTCCACTTGCCAATGAGATGTGCAAATAAAGCCTAAGTATTGACCTGACTTAGGCTTAACTATTAAATAAAATACGCTTGTAAAATAATACCTAACCGTAGAAGGCAGGAATCTTACAAGCACCGGGGATACGTCCAAAACCAATTAAACGATTACGCCAGTAGCCGTTAATCTCAGCACGTTGAATACGCTTGCCGGCTCGTGGTGCATGTAAAAAGGTATTATTACCTAGATAAATCCCTACATGGCTGATCCGCTTACGCTTGGAGGTATTAAAAAAGACCAAATCCCCCCGCATTGCCTTACTTATAGGCACTTTGGTCGATATTGCATACTGGTCTGCTGCGGTACGTGGCAGTGCAACCCCAGCGCCCTTTTTCATCGAAAACTGCACCAGACCACTGCAATCAAACCCGTTGAGCGGACTTTCTCCCCCCCAACGATAACGTTTACCTTCTTGCTGACTCCCCACCCGAATAACCCGCTCAGCCGGATCAGCTTTCGCAGGTACTGCGGCGGCGGCGGGTACAGGAGCTGGAGCTGGAGGTGCTTTAGTCCTAGTATTATTGCGAATCGTTGGAGTTCTAGGATGATAACGATTTGCTTGAGTAAAACGACGTGTTTCACTATCGACACGATTCACGACGGGCGCATAATAAGACGGTTGAATAGATTGACTAGGTACAGTCACAAATCTTGCATCATACCGAGGTGAAGCGAAATCATTAATGCTTAGAGTACCTAAGCGTAACGCTTGTTGATAACTAGCTTGAGTCTTTACGGCAAATTGCCCGTTAGCCGCATGGCTCACTGCCCCAAAGCCTCCTACTATAATAAACCCCACTGATAGGAGCCTGCTTATACGAAAACCAACACTACTCATTCACTGAATTCCTCAGAACACGGGAAAAAATCCTTTTCTCACTTAGTTATTACGCTATTCCTGCTAGCCTCAAAATTACCGTGTTTCCTTAGTCCATACAATATAAAAATCTAAAATCGACAGCATTTATTACCTAACCAGCCTAGGATATGCAGCGGTAGGTGATCCATTGCCTTAGCAACACCCACGTATCCCCCTCGGATGACCTAACAATCATCTTTATTCTTCGGCACAAAACAAGAACGCATCCGCCCTGACATAGAAAACACAACCTTGCTTAGTAGTTTACTATCTTCTTTACGCTGCACTTTCAAGTTAAAAAGTCTTGCGCCTACTATTGCCCCGTTAGGTGCAAAGGGGATAATGGTACTAGCACGAGAGGTGATGATTTCATAAGATGAGGTGCTAGGTTCAGATTGAAAAATAATTTCCTCATAAGAGTCCGGTATATTATCAAAGTTTAAGTCATATCTGATATTCGTATCGTCATAGGTGTTATTAGCAGGTTTAGTACCGTCTGAATAGTCAACAAAGATAAAGATTCCTTGCGAAAAATCAGTTGCGTTACTATCGCACCCCGTACCTGCGGTATTACGAATACAAGCTACTACGTTATAACTACGTTTAGCAGCTTCACTACGCGCTAAACTAAAATAAGACAGCATTTGGTTGGTAATGGCTGTTGCGCGATTGCGCTCCGTAAATTCTTTCAAACTAGGTGTAGCTACGGCGACTAAAACACTGAGTAGCACCAGCGCAATCATTAACTCAACGAGAGTGACCCCTTGCATATGTTTTGGCATAAAGCACTCGATTATTGTTATTCATAATTAATGCCTAGTATACACGGTTAGAAGAAATGAATCCCTACCTGAAACAGCTTTTCTACCGTAGCAATATACCGTTTATCTGCAACAAACATGATCACATGATCACCATCTTCCACAATAGTTGCATTATCAAATAACAACTCATCGCCCCGAATCAATACACCCACCGCTGTTCCGGGTGGTAATTTTAGGTCATCAAGTCGCCTACCAACCACACGTGAGGTTTGCCTATCACCATGGGCTACCACCTCAATCGCCTCTGACACACCGCGTCTTAATGAGTGAACGGCGACAATATCTCCCCGCCGAATATGCGCTAATAAGGCTCCGATAGTAATCTGTTGTGGCGACACCGCCACATCGATATTACTCTCAACCAAGTCCGCATAGCTTAGCCGATTAATCAAACACATTACCCGCCGTGCCCCTAAGCGCTTGGCTAACATGGAGGATAAAATATTGGCCTCATCATCATTGGTAATCGCGACAAAGACATCGGTACTATCAATACCCTCCTCAATCAGCAGATCTTCATCCGCCACATCCCCTTCTAATACAATGGTTTTATCGAGGCGTTCGGCTAATTTAGCCGCCCGTTCGGAGTCTTTTTCAATAATCTTAACTTGATATTTCGCCTCTTCGAGTAGGCGAGCTAAACGATTACCAATATTACCGCCCCCGGCGAGTACAATACGCTTATAGGGTTTATCTAATTTACGTAACTCACTAATAATCGAGCGAATATGTTTAGGGCTGGCAATAAAGAAAACCTCATCGTTTTCTTCTAATATGGCATTTTCAAAATCATGAATGACCTTACTTTTACGAAATAAGGCTGCAACCCGCCCCTTAATCCCCGGCATATGCTCATGAATTTCTGATAAGCGATGTCCGATTAAAGAGCCACCTGATAAGGCTCGCACTGCCACTAACTGTACTTTATCCTCAGCAAAGCTTAATACCTGTAACGCCCCCGGATGAGAAATGAGCCGAAAGATATGCTCGGTCACTAATTGCTCCGGGCTAATCAGTACATCTACAGGAACGGCGTTACTACCAAATAAGCGCGGTTGCTCTAGATAATGTGAGGAGCGAATACGGGCAATTTTGGTGGGTGTACGATACAGCGTTTGCGCCACCTGACAGGCAATCATATTAATCTCATCACTATTCGTGACGGCAATAATCATATCGGCCTCTTGAATCCCCGCTCGCTCTAGCACGCGCGGATAAGAGGCTTGCCCCACCTCAGTACGCACATCTAGCTTTTCACGTAACTCACGCATCACCACTGCATTCGTATCAACGATAGTAATATCATTGTCTTCATGGGTGAGTACGGCAGCAACTGACCGACCGACCTGCCCTGCACCTAAAATTAGAATTTTCATCGAGCCAACTAACTCACTTAACGGCTATATTTCTTGGGATCAACACCCAAGGCACGCATTTTACGATAGAGATGGGTACGCTCCATACGCACTTGCTCGGCTAATTTGCTCACATTACCATCGGCTTGTTTGAGCTGATAGACTAGATAATCATGTTCAAATTGCTCACGCGCTTGTCTAAGCGGTAAGTCAAATAAGGTTTCTGGTGTGCCACTGAGTTCTTGCGAATAAACCGGAACTGGAGCACCTAAAGCCTCCTCCACTTCATCCTGAGTAATTTCTACCTCTGTGCCTAAAATCAATAAACGCTGCACTAAATTACGCAATTCACGAATATTGCCGGGCCAGCGATGGTTACGCAGGAAATTTTGAGCGGACAAGGTAAAATGCCGATAGGGCAGGCCGTCTTGGGCGGTTAGTAAATTCACATAATAGTTGAGTAGTTCAGGCACATCTTCGGCATGTTCTCGCAAGGGCGGAATCACTAACGGGAGGGTATTGAGTAAATAATATAACTCGTTATTCAGCATCCCCGCTTGTACATCATCGGCTAGATCATAGGAGGATGACACAATTAAATTAAGATTTAGCTCCACCCAATCATTAGTACTACCGACGCGTAGAAAGCGATTTTCTTGTAAGGCTCCTAGTAAACGCTGTTGGCACGTTAACGATAGCTCGGTAATTTCGGCTAAAAATAAAGTCCCACCATTCGCCTCGTCTAATAGACCATACTGACTTTTACCAGCTTCTTGACTGCCAAATAATAATTTACAACTATCTTGTTGCCCAATAGAGGCGAGATTAGCTTTAATAAATGGACGATCACGCCGTGCGCTCTGCTCATGGATATAACGCGCAAACGATTGTTTACCCACCCCCGGCTCACCATACAGCAAGACGCGATTATAGTGTTGCGCAATACGTTTTGCTTGCTCGCGTAAGGTTTGCATCACTTGACTGGAACCGACCCAATCATTAGTGGCGAGTACTTGGCGTTTTAAGCCTTTATTTTCTTGTTCTAATTGGCTGGAACGTAGAGCATTGCCAATAGTAAGCAGCATCTTAGCCAGTGACAGCGGCTTTTCAATAAAATCATAAGCGCCTAACTTTGTTGCCTCTACTGCCGTCTCAATGGTGCCATGCCCTGACATCATAATGACGGGGCCTAATAAAGCATTGCTATCACGCCACTCTTTTAATAAGGAGATACCATCCATGCCCGGCATCCAAATATCCAGCAGCACTAAGTCTGGGCGACGTTTACGATGAATCTCGCGAGCCGATTCAGCACTATCGGCGGTCTCGACACGATAACCCTCATCTTCTAGAATTTCGCTCACTAACTGACGAATATCCGGCTCATCATCGACGACTAAAATAAATGGTGTGGTCATTATGCTCCTCGCACTGCTGGTACTTGAATCGGTATTAATAAGGTAATCATAGCGCCTTTTACCTCGTGATTGTGGGCGCTAATTTGTCCGCCATGTTCTTCTACGATTTTCTTGACAATTGCTAGCCCTAATCCCGTTCCTTTATGTTTAGTAGTCACATAAGGCTCGAATAGTTTAGGTAGTAATTCAGGATTAATACCAGGCCCACTATCGAGTACCCTTAACTCAGCAAAAGCTTGCCCTTTAATCACAACCCCTTGGGTACTCAGGGTGATCGTACCTTCTTGACCCTGCTCTCCGATAGCTTCGAGCGCATTTTTAATTAAATTCACCAATAACTGCCGCATTCGATTTAGGTCTAAACGTACCGGCGCTTGTAGATTTAATGTTGTATGGAGTGTAACTTGCTGCTCATTCGTACGATACAAATCAACCACATTAAGCACTAATTGATTGAGATCCGTAGTTTGTAGCACCAAGGCGGGGGCTTTTGCATATTCACTAAACGCATTGACCATGCCTTTTAAGGCATCCACTTGTTGCACAATAGTATTGGTCATACGCCCTAAAAACTGCGCTGACTCCTCGCTCAGCTCGCCTTTTAGTTTACGTGCTAAACGTTCTGCTGATAATTGAATCGGGGTCAGAGGGTTTTTAATCTCGTGTGCTAAGCGGCGTGCCACCTCACTCCAAGCAGCATCATGCTCAGCCTGAATCAGCTCACTAATATCATCAAATACTAAAACATAGCCTAATTGATCAATATCACTCGGTAAACCAGCGCCTCGACAAGCTAAAGTACGGCGTTTACCTTTAAACTCTAAATGAATTTCTGTCTGCCACTCAGCATTATCCGCCTGTAAATAAGGTGAAACCGCTTCTACAAAGGGCATAAACTCGCCACAAAGCTCACCCGCTGCTGGTAAAGTATTACCTACTAAGGGTTGTAATGGCAGCTCTAACATACTACTCGCTGCGCTATTAATACGTTGAATAACCAAATGCTCATCTAAGGTAATAACGCCTGAAGTAAGATGCTCTAAAACTACAAATAAATAATCATGCTCTTGCTGTAATTGCCGCTGCGCTTGTTCACGCTCTTGTTGTGCGGCAGATAAACGTCTAGTCATAGTATTAAAAGAACGCGCTAAAGAACTAAAATCATCTCGCTCTAAAACAGGTAATTTTTTATCTAAATCTCCCGCCGCGACTGCTAAAGTTCCCTCAACTAATACCCGCACCGGACTTGTTAAACGCCGTGAAAAGACAAATGCTGCCCACAGAGAAAATAAAACGGTTAAAACCATAATGACAAATAAAGTCAGGCGAAACGAATCTTTAATTAAATTGCGTTGAAAACGTAGCTCTTTATATTCTTTTTGGGCAATGTCTACGCTACGGGCTAAGGACTTTTCATATTCGGAAATAGGAAATAAAGCGGTTAATATACCCTGACGTGCCATGCCATCCGCAAAACTATAACTAACCTTAACAGCCACCCGTGAAAATAAATCATCTTCACCCACCGGCTCTAAATGATAATAGCTATTTATTTGCTCTAATTCATAATACAAATCTTGAGCGGGAAATTGAGGAATTAAGGTCGTATTATCACCGACACTGGTTACTTCAAACTGCCCATCTTGACCAAATAATACGACTTCCTGTGCTTGGGTCTCATAACGCCAATCATCAACTAACTCTAAAATAGTCGCACGTGACTTATCTTTAATAGCATTTGCCAAACGCTTCAATTCGTATAAGTGCTGCTGATTACGAGTTTCTAAAGAGATACGGCTTAAATCCACACTATCCTCTAAGGCTCGCTCAATTCTGACATCAAACCAACGATCAATACGTTGCCCAATAAAATTCATGGAGAAAAATGACACGACAATTAGCGGTATTAAAGTCAGTAAGACAAAGCCTGACATTAAGCGAATAGTAAAACGTGAACCTGCTTGGCGAGTATACCATTGATAGATAGCACGAAATAAATTAGAAAATACGGCTATGACTAAAATAACGAGAATAAAGCCATTAAGATAAATAAGAAAATCGCCATATTGCTCACTACTTGTCGGATTAACCGTAGTAAGATTAACTAAATATAGCGAAACCAGCAGGGAAATTAGAATAATAATAACAGGTAGCCACTGCTTAAGCCATTTAGTTAGGGAAGAGGCCACTTGACCCCCTGACTTTCAATTGCATAGTCTTCCGTAAATAATAAGCGTAGCTTTAGAGGTAAAGCCGGTGATTTAGGTGTTAGTGTCACCTGCATTACAATAGAGGCATTTGATCCTAACGCATTAGCAGGTAATAAGGGTAGCTTATAATTTTCTAAAGTTCCCATATAATCTAATGCCGAGGCTAGAGAGGTGAAATTCCAATGCTCCTGAGTATCTAAACGAATTAATTGATAATGCTGGCTCAGAGCATGATACTGTAATTCTGTCTCTACTCGATCTAAGGGGCGCGTCGTATTCCAAAACCAATTATTTTCCCACATCAGATCAAAAGTAATCGCCTGTCTTAAAGTAACCCCATTTAACAAGCCCTCACGTAAATAGCTATTGAGTTGATAATCAAAACTAACATTCGCCACTAACTGACGTGGACTTCCTGCTGTCGTAATTACAAAGTCTTTTAATAAAATTTCATCTTCTGCTTTAGCAGGTGTTATTAAAATCATTAGCCATAACGGTAACCATAAAAATAACTTGCCAAAATATAATAACCGAGTACTCATCACTCATGTGCCTTAGGCTTTGCGCAATAAAGCATAATAAAAACCATCCATGCCCTGATAGCTCGGTAATAATTGCCGACCTATTTTCCCCTCTCCTAAATTGTTTAGGGGGAGTGGCTCTAATTGAGCCTCTGGCGTTGCCGCTAAAAATGTTTGAATCTGCTCCTGATTTTCTTGTGGTAATAAAGAGCAAGTTGCATAAAGTAATACCCCTCCCTTTTTCAAAGTCTGCCATAAAGCCTTTAATAAACGTGCTTGTTCTAATTGTAAGGACGCAATATCACTATTTTTCCGCAAATATTTAATATCGGGGTGGCGGCGAATCACACCTGTAGCAGAGCACGGTGCATCTAATAAAATTCGATCAAATAACTGTCCCTCCCACCAACTCTCCACATCGCCCGCATCAGCCGCTTTAATTTGTGCTGTGAGCTTCAGCCGCGCTAGATTAGCACTGACCTGCTCTAAACGTTTCGCACTCGAATCTAGTGCTAGCACGGTTAAATTAGGTGCGGATTCTAATAAATGCCCTGTCTTCCCTCCCGGTGCGGCACAGGCATCTAATATCGTTTCACCCGCTTGAGGGGCGAGTAACAGTGCGGCTAACTGTGCCGCTGCATCTTGTACCGAAACCGCGCCTTCTGCAAAATAGGGCAAATTGGTAACCGGTACAGGTTGGGTAATCACTAAAGCGCTAGGAACTCCTTCAACCCTAACCGCTGGAATCCCTGCCTCTGTTAATAATTGCTGATAGTGCTCAGTAGTAAACTGTAGTTGATTAACGCGTATGGTGAAGGGTGGATGCTCATTAATCGCTTGAACTAACCTTTCCCAATCTTGTGCATACGCATTTTGAAGACGAGTTAATAGCCAATTCGGAAAGGCATAGCGGACATTAGGCTTCGTATCGACTTGAGCTAAAATACGCTCACGTTCCCTTAGAAAAGTACGCAATACCCCGTTAACTAATTTACCCGCCCATTGCTTTTTAAGATCTCGTGTAGCATTTACCGCTTCACTCACCGCTGCATGTTCTGGGATTTGTTGATAAAGAATTTGGTATAAGCCAATTCTTAAGACGCACTCAATATCATTATCCGCTGCTTTAAGTGGCTTAGTCATCAGTACCGCTAAAATCGCACTTAAGCGCTCATGCCAACGCATACAGCCAAAACATAAATCACGAACTAGACCTTGATCCCGTGCTGCCAATGTTTGTAACTTAGGAGAGCGCAAAACCTCAGTCAAAGACTGATGATTGGCTAATACATTTTGTAGTAATTGAGCCGCTAGGCCTCGCGTATTCAAAAGCGTTCTCCTAATAGAGAGCGTGCCTTAGTAAACTCAGCCACCGCTAAGGGTTTGCTTCCTGCTAGCTGTAGACGCAAAATTCTCACTACCCCCTCACCCGTGGCAATATCAATGCCTGCCTTACTTTCAGCAATCACCGAGCCTGCGGGCGCTTGGGTATGACTATCGAGTACTTGCGAATTAAAAAAACGCAGCGGCTCCCCCTTGTATAGGGTATAGGCTGTTGGGTAAGCATCAAAGGCACGAATTTTCCGATCAATCTCTAGTGCAGGCTTTGACCAGTCAATCAGCGCTTCAGCCTTAGTCAATTTATGTGCGTAGGTCGCCAATGCATTATCTTGCTTTTCAGGGCGTAAAGTATCGGTACAAACCTGATCAAGCACCTTCAATAAGGCCGCAGCACCGTCTTGGGCAAGCTGATCATGAATACTTCGTCCCGTCGAGGTACTAGTAATAGGGCAATGGGTTTTTAACAACATATCACCCGTGTCTAAACCTGCCGCCATTTGCATAATGGTAATGCCTGTTTCCTTATCACCTGCTTCAATCGCCCGCTGAATCGGTGCAGCACCGCGCCAATGGGGCAATAAAGAGCCATGAATATTCAAGCAACCATAACGCGGAATATCCAATACCCGCTGCGGTAAAATCAAGCCATAAGCCGCCACGACCATCACATCTGCTTTATACTGCTCTAGAATATGTTGCACCTCTAGGCTCTTTAAGGACTCTGGTTGTTCAACGCTAATATTATGAGCTACAGCAAATTGCTTGACTGGACTGGGCATCAGTTTACGTCCACGCCCGGCGGGTCGATCTGGTTGAGTATAGACCGCCACCACGGTATGGCGCGATTGCACCAAGGTTTGTAACGCTGGCACGGCAAAATCAGGCGTACCGGCAAAAATCACTCGTAACGCCAAGCTCATTGATTAACCGCCTGCGCCTCAGGGTCAGGCGTTTTTGCCGGAGCAGGATTCTTGGCGAGTTTTTCTAGTTTCTTACGTACCCGCTGCTGCTTTAAGGTTGATAAGTAATCAACGAATAACTTACCCTCTAAATGATCCATTTCATGTTGGATACAAATAGCCAATAAGCCCTCTGCCTCTAGCTCTACCGTTTGTCCCTCACGATTTAAAAAGCGCACTCTGATTTTTTCAGCACGTGTCACTTTATCGTAATACTCAGGCACCGATAAGCAGCCCTCTTCGTATTCAATCGTGCCTTCTTTGTGGAGGATTTCTGGGTTAATGATAAACAGGGGCTGATCTTTATTTTCGGAGATATCCATCACAATCATGCGCTGATGCACATTGACTTGTGTGGCTGCCAAACCAATGCCGGGAGCGGCATACATAGTCTCTAACATATCATCTAAAGTCTGTTGTAAAGCGGGCGTGATCGCATTGACTGCCGCTGCCTTTTTACGCAAACGTGGATCGGGATGATGTAAAATGGTTAATAGTGTCATAGTGTTCAATTACCGAAAGTCTGGAAGAGATGTTGTCACTTATTGGGTCAAGTATCATGCGAGATTAAATCCACTCCAATAATAACGACAAGGATCTAAATCATGTTACGTGATCTGAATACCTTATGGTTAACGTGTGTCATGGGTTTCGTAGTAGTAGGTTGTAGCACGGCTAAAAACTATAACGAAACACCTGTAGTTAACCCTAATTATGACCGATATTATGGCCAACCCCAAAGTAATCCCTCTAATCATGGCTCAAATAGCGATACGTTCGTCAGTTCTATTGCTAATGATGACTGGGATACGCCACAACGCTCCTCCTCTTTGGAGTTAAATCCCAATGCCCCCGATAGTTATACCGTTAAAAAAGGCGATACCTTATGGGATATTGCCGGAAAATTCCTCAAACATCCTTGGCGTTGGCCTGAAATTTGGGGTAATAATCGCGAGATTAAAAACCCACATTTAATCTATCCGGGCGATGTCATTCGCTTAGAAAACGGTATGTTAAGCTATAATGGTCGAACGCTAAATAGTGGCAACACCATGGCAGCCGATGCGAGTACCCTTAAGCTCAAACCGCGCATTCGTATTGAGCGAACCCAGCAGTCCTTAATTGGCGAGCCTATTAATACCCTTGCAGCCTTTACCTTCTGGCCTAAATTGCTCAGTGCTGACCAAATTAATAAAGCGCCCTATATCGTAGCCTCACAAGACAACACGCTCTTAATTGCTCCTCAGCAAAAAATTTATGTGCGCAATTTACGTGGCGCTCAAGTAGGCCAACAGTGGGGAGTCTATCACCCTAGTAAAAAGCTTAATGACCCTAGTAGTAAGCGCATTTTAGGCGTTGAGGCCAACCTCGCCGGTATTATTGAAATTAATACCCCAGGTGAACTGACTACTGCTACAGTTATAGAGAGCCAACGTGAAATACAAAATGGGGATCGAGTATTTCCACTAGAAGATCACACCATTCAACTCCATACCGCCATGACAGAGCCTACGCACAAAGTACGTGCCGATATTATTTCTATGCTAGATGCTAACTATTTAGGTGGCAATCGTATGGTAGCCGTCATTAATAAAGGCGCGGGCCAAGGGATACATGAGGGTTATGTATTAGGTGTTTATGCCCCAGGCTCTGTGGTACTAGATCCTTATCAATCTAGAAAAGGTCAATATGGTACTGAACAAAAACAAGCGGTGCGCTTACCACCTGAAAAAGTTGCTAATCTTGTTATCTTTAAAACTGACCGCCAAGTGAGTTATGGACTCATTATGGACGCCTCCCGTGAGGTTAAAAATGGGTATAAAATTGGCAATCCTTAACCCCTATTGAGTACTGACATGACCGCATCGATTAGTGAACAGGAGTTATTCCAGCGCCTGAAACTGTGGCGAACGCCCGGAATAGGCCCAATGAGTCTGCGCCGTCTGCTACAGCAATTAGGTTCAGCCGATGCGGTCTTTAATGTTAGTGGTCAGTTATTACAAACAACTGGCCTTAAGCCTGTGGTGATTGAAGCGCTTCAATCACCTTCAGCCGAAACCTTAGCCGGTGCTGAGCTGGATTTAAAGTGGTCTACCACCTCAGCTCAACGCCATATTCTGACCCCAGAACATGAACATTACCCCGCCCTACTCGCCGATATTGATGCCTCTCCTCCGCTACTGTTTGCGGTAGGAACAACAGCCTTATTAAATGACCCACAATTAGCCTTAATTGGTAGCCGTAACCCTAGCCGTGAGGGACGTGATAATGCCCGCGCGTTTGCGGCTTATTTAGCAGAGCATGGTTTAACTATCACTAGCGGCCTCGCTGAAGGTATTGATGCGATTAGCCATCAAGCAGCTTTAGACAGTGGTGGTACTACTATTGCGGTAGTAGCAACGGGTTTAGATATGGTCTACCCCAGTCAAAACCGGAAGCTCGCCGAACAAATTAGCCAAGCAGGTCTCATTATTTCTGAGTATCCGATTGGAACCAAACCTCTACCACAACATTTCCCCCGCCGTAATCGGATTATTAGTGGCCTGAGTGTAGGGACTTTAGTAGTGGAAGCCGCACTTAAAAGTGGCTCACTAGTCACCGCCAAGCATGCGATGGAACAAGGACGTGAAGTCTTTGCTATTCCCGGCTCCATTCATAATCCTATGGCACGGGGTTGCCATCAATTAATTCGCCAAGGGGCTAAATTGGTGGAAACCGCCCAAGATATTTTAGAGGAAATTGCCCCTCAATTAGCGCCCTATTTGCAGGATGGCAACACGCCTCAAGCTCAGACCTCCAGCTCCCGCCCTCACGCTCCTAAGCCCAATAAGCAGGCTATCTTTGAGGTTAATTGGGACATGGATGAGGAACATAAACGCATTCTGTCGGCTTTAGGCTCAGAACCCCTACCAATTGACCAGATAATTCTTAATACTGGCTTGACCGCCGATGTGGTTTCCTCCATTCTGCTTATGCTTGAGTTACAGGGCTTTGTTGTGGCATGTGGTGGCGGGCACTATATGCGTCAAACTCCAAGAGAGTAATATTTCATGAAAGAAAACACACTGGATGTATTGTTCTACCTGTTTGATACGTATCCGGGTATGGAAGATCAACTGGAAGAGGATCGAGAGGTTTTACAAGACTACCTACAAAGTGCGGGGTTTCATCGTGGTGAAATCATTCGCGCATTTGACTGGCTAGAAAGCCTAGGCGATACCGCTTCTAAGGTTACCCCTACTTATCATCCTCATTCATTGCGAGTATTTACTCCCTTTGAACAGCAGTGGTTGGATATTGAATGCCAAGATTATTTGCTGCAATTAGAACGCCAAGGCTTACTTTCTGCTGCTGAACGCGAACAAGTGATTGATCGAGTACTAGTTTTACAAGATCGGGAATTTGATTTAGCGAGATTGCAGTGGGTGGTACAAATGGTGGTCATGAACCGTGCAGATACTTCCTACACTGGCCTTTTACAACCCATAGAAACTGCCGAACAGAATAATACCCTCCTACACTAACTAAAATTAATGTTACCTCTCATAACTAAAAACCCAGCTATTAGGCTGGGTTTTTAGTTATCACAGAGGGGGTATCATCCAACTAGCGGTTGGGGCAGCACCCAAGTATTATTAAGCGCCACACCCGTTCAGTTTCTATTAAATTTATCAAACTGTCAATTAAATAAAATAAATAACTCAACCTATTCAACTATTTAGATTGAATTTCTAGCTATTTATTAAATTCTCTATTGAGAATTTTTATTAAGCTAGTCATAGTACTTAGCGCTTATTTCCAGACTTTAGCTGATCCCTTTTTGAGCTAACTCACCGTGCTTACGCTATTAGCTAATGATTGATTTGAATCCTTATTTTACTAAGGCTGACTATGTTTGACTATATCGCTACTCCTGCTGAATTACAGACTTTGCTTATAGATCTCAGTGATGCTCAGTGGGTAGTATTGGATACTGAATTTATCCGCGAAAAAACCTACTATCCGCAGCTCTGTTTAATCCAATTAGCCACTGAAAAACGTTTAGCTTGTATTGATCCCTTAGCCATTGCTGACTTAACCCCTTTGTTTACTTGGTTACATCAACCTACCTTACTCAAAATATTTCATGCCGCCTCACAGGATTTAGAGATTTTCTATCACCTAAGCAAGCAAGTTCCAGCTCCGGTATTTGACACTCAAATAGCAGCCGCCGTGCTAGGCTTAGGGGATCAATTAGGCTATGGGCGCTTAGTCGAAACATTACTAGGGGTTAATTTAGATAAATCCCAATCTCGCACCGACTGGTCGGCACGCCCTTTACGGCATGAGCAATTGGAATATGCCATTGATGATGTCCGTTATCTCAAACAAATTTACCCCCTCCTCCAACAACAACTCAAAACTCTGCAACGGGATCAATGGGTATTCAAATCCTTCGCTAAACTCACCGATCCCAACACGTATGAAGTGGATATCAGAGGGACTTGGAAACGTGTTAAGAATAGTCAACTCCTCAAACCTCAACAGTTATCGGTATTACGTGAATTGGCGGCTTGGCGCGAGAGTGAAGCCTTACACAAAAATTTACCCAAGCGCTGGCTAATCTCGGATGAAATTCTGGTGGATATGGCACGGATGCGTATTCAGAAAATCGAAGATTTTAGAAATATTCGTGGACTAAAAGAAGAAACAATCCAACAACAAGGTTCACAGTGGCTTAAACTCATTCAAATGGGAATGAAGCTACCGGCTGAAGAATGGCCTCAACCCACTCGACGACGCACTTTAGATGCTGAGCTGGCCTTACTCACTGATTTATTAATGCTAGTCGTAGGCCAACAAGCGCTGCAATATAATATTTCACCCCAAATGTTAGCCACCCGCCCCCAAATTGAAAAAATGCTGATTGAACAGCGTACCTCGCTCTCCGAGGATTGGCGGGGCAGTATTTTGAATGATGTATTTGCCGACCTATTAGCGGGTAAAAAAACCATAGCAGTGAAACAACAAAAAGTCTTCTTACAAGACTAATATGCTACACTAGCACCTTCCTGCATTTTCTCTATAAATCTGATTACTATGACTGATCGTATTGCTCAAATCGAACGTAACACCTTAGAAACTCAAATTAAGGTTCGAGTGAATTTAGATGGCACTGGTGTGTCACGCTTTAATACCGGCATTCCGTTTTTAGAGCATATGCTCGATCAAATTGCACGCCACGGTATGATTGATATTGAGGTGGAATGTCACGGGGATCGCCAGATTGATGATCATCATAGTGTAGAAGATATTGGTATTAGCCTAGGGCAAGCTTTTAAACAAGCCATCGGTGATAAAAAGGGTATTCGGCGCTATGGACATGCTTATGTACCACTAGATGAAGCCCTATCGCGTGTGGTCATTGATTTTTCGGGACGTCCGGGTCTTGAACATCATGTGGATTATAAACGTTCTCATATTGGTCAATTTGATACCGATCTGTTCTATGAGTTCTTTCAGGGCTTTGTGAATCACGCTTTAGTCACTTTACACATTGATAATCTGCGCGGACGGAATGCCCATCATATTGTAGAGACTGTCTTTAAAGCCTTTGGGCGTGCGCTACGGATGGCGATGGAGCGTGATCCGCGTATGGGGGACATACTCCCCTCGACGAAAGGAGCCTTGTAATGGAGCGTATTGCGATTATTAATTACAATATGGGTAATCTCCATTCAGTAGGGCGTGCCGTGCAACACGTAGCGCCTATGGCTCAAGTCGATATTACCTCAGACCCTAAAGTTATTTTAAACGCTGACCGTGTTGTTTTTCCCGGACAAGGAGCGGCACGGGATTGCATGGGCGAACTATACCGCCTCGGTTTGGCAGAAGTGGTATTAGAGGCCGCTAAAACCAAGCCTTTTTTAGGTATCTGTATGGGCATGCAGGTATTAATGCAACACTCGGATGAAAATCAAGGTATTCATTGCTTAGGTCTATACCCCGGTCAGGTGAAACACTTTAGTGGTGCTCATGCCAACTTACCTGCTGGCGAACGCTTAAAAATACCACAAATGGGCTGGAATCAGGTTTGGCAAGTACAAGCACATCCACTTTGGAAAGGCATTGAGGATGGAGCACGGTTTTATTTTGTACATAGTTATTATGTAGCACCAGAGAATGCAGGCTTACAAGCGGGAGTAACGGACTATGGTGTTCACTATACCTCTGCTCTTGCAGCAGACAATGTCTTTGCGATCCAATGTCATCCGGAAAAATCGTCTCGTGATGGCTTGAGACTATTAGAAAACTTTGCTAACTGGTCAATTTAATTAAAGTTAGTGAAAGCAAAGCCCAAGATTGACTACTTCATGGGCTTACTTGGTTTTTACGTTAAGTGTTGTTTATTTCCATTGGATAGTGACATTACGGCGACCCCAGCTTCTAGCACGACGCTGGTCTTTGCCCATAAAGATGTCGATTTTCCGGCTCCAACGCGAGTTCATTTTATCTAAAACTCGGTATTCTCCGGGTAAACCACTGATTCTAACCACTGAATTACGTTTCAGACCATACTCATGTAATAAATCTCTTGATACCGCTATAGCCTTCATATTAGGTGTTAAGCGGTCGCCCCAAGCAGCAATATCAGGTGTTGCATCGGTTTGGCCAGGGACTGAGTTATACGCGGTAGCTGTCACACGCAAAGCTTGAGTCTGCTTTTTAGCAGCAAAACTGAGTTCTGCCATGAGTAGTGACAACAGGGTCATCAGGGTTAAACGAGTAAACATAGACATAACAATAACCTATCTAATTCATTGCAATTCAAAAACCAAAAAAATAGCGACGATAATCCCCAACAGTTATGGTTAAATAACTGATTTCTCAAGTAAGTCTTTGAAAAGTGGGGGGAGTAGAAACTATTGACTACGTGTTGCAGAACCCTCCAGAGTAGATAGCTCCCCAGCACGCTTGGTTTTGATTAATTTGTAGTTGGCTCCGTCATCATGAAAGGTATTGATTACTAATGCCTTTCGACAGTCACCATTGGTTGTATTGTTCATAGTAATTAACAACGTGGATAAGTCCACGGGGAGGGATTGTAAGCAAAAAGTTCGGGGATGTCACACAAACCTACTCGTTTATAAATTTTTTTTATCATCAAAATAATATTCATATATGCAAAAAACCAACACACAAACCAGCTAAGCTTGATATGTCAAGGTTTCAGAGCTAATCCCTGCAAATAAATTTTAGTATTTTGGCGGCTAAATTTTAGCCTATATACTTATAAAAATAATGGTTTTTAACGTGAAAATTATAACTAAATCCACGCAATTACCGCTTATCTACTTGATTAAGTAGTATAAACGGTCATTTTTTTTAAAAAAATATCTGCAATATGCTCAAATATCGACTAGCCCTGATTATTCAGCCAGTGCTCATGTGTCCTCACATACATGTTACACTCTCCTCCTCAGGACTCTCTCCATTAACATAGCTAATTATTCATGCCGACTATTATCCTCAGTACCCTTAATGCTCGTTATCATCACACTGCCATGGGATTGCGCTATCTGTATGCCAACCTCAAAGAACATCAGGCCTGTACACAAATAGTAGAGTTTACGATTAATCAGCGTCCTATCGACCTAGCAGAGCAAATCCTAGCCTTACAGCCTCGGATTCTAGGTTTGAGTGTTTATATTTGGAATGTGGTCGAAACCACTGAATTGGTCACATTGCTTAAAGTGCTCGATCCAAACTTAATCATTGTATTAGGTGGGCCTGAGGTTAGTTATGAGACCGAGCAACAAGCGATTACTCAACTAGCGGATTATGTGATTACGGGTGCGGGAGAAATCAGCTTTTATCAATTATGTACCCAACTATTGCAACGGCAACGCCCACTCACTAAAATTATTTCGGGCACTCAAGCCCCTCTCAATCAATTATCATTGCCCTATGACTATTACACCGATGAAGACATTCAACAGCGCTTTGTCTATGTAGAAGCTTCGCGTGGCTGCCCGTTTAAATGTGAATTTTGCCTCTCTGCTTTGGATAAAACCGCTTACCCTTTTGAGCTAGAGCGCTTTTTACAGGCCATGGAGATATTATGGCAACGTGGCTTACGCCATTTTAAATTTGTCGACCGTACCTTTAATCTAAAAATACCGACAACTATTGCTATTTTAGATTTCTTTCTCAGTCGTATTGACTCTAAGACCTTTTTACATTTCGAGCTAATACCCGATCATTTACCTGAAATATTAAAAGAAAAAATTCAACAATTCCCAGATGGCACTTTACAATTTGAAATCGGTATTCAAACCTTTAATCCAGCAGTGCAAGCACTGATTAGCCGCAAACAAGATAATGAAAAATCTAAAGCTAATATTCAATGGCTAAGAGAAAATACTAGCGCACACTTGCATACTGATTTAATTTTTGGCTTGCCTAGTGAGGATTTAGCTAGCTTTGGCTTAGGTTTCAATCAGCTTATTGCATTGAATCCACACGAGATTCAAGTAGGTATTTTAAAGCGCTTAAGAGGTACACCGATTATTCGGCATACCGATTCGTTTAAGATGATTTACAACCCGCAACCACCCTATAATATTTTGCAAACCGATTGTATTGACTTTCAAACGATGCAACAGGTGAATCGCTTTGCACGCTATTGGGACATGATTGGTAATTCAGGGCGTTTTGAAGCGACTTTGCCGCTGCTATTAGGTAATCAACCTTTCGAGCGCTTTTGGCAATTGACGGATTGGCTCTATCAAGCTTCAAATCAAACGCATCAGATTGCTTTACCCCGCCTATTTAGTTTAATTCATCAAGCGGGACAAGAGGTATTAGGTATTAATGTAGAGCTATTAGAAATGGCTTTATTACAAGACTATGCTAAAACGGGGCAAAAAGGACAGATTCCTTTTAAACCTGAACTCACTCAGCGACAAAACACTGCTCAACAGAGTATAGCTAAAACCTCATATAATACTCGGCAACAACGACATCAAATGACGGAATAGTAAGATTAGATTAGAGCATCTAATGCTCGCTCTATTACTTGATAGCCAGATATTAATTCGTCTTCAGTAATACAATAAGGAGGTAATAAATAAACCGTATTTCCTAAAGGACGCAGCAATATACCACGCTCCATAAAAAAGGTTCTGAGGTGCTCACTCACTGAAGAGGCATAACCTGTTTCTGTGGCTTTCACATTAAATGCCGCAATGGTGCCACAAATCCGTACCTGCTCTACTTTAGGGTGCTGCAATAACCACTCTAATTGTTGCCGATGCCAATGCTCGATTTGAGGTAATTTAGCCAGCGTATTTTCGGTTTTAAAGACTTGTAAAGAAGCTAGAGCCGCTGCACAGCCTAAGGGATTAGCGGTAAAGGAATGACCATGTACAAAGGCTCGATCAAACGTTTCCCCTAGAAAGGCTTGATAGACTGTTTCACTACACACTGTTACCGACAGCGGCAAGAATCCCGCTGTAATACCTTTCGATAGACAAATAATATCCGGGGTCACCTGTGCGGTCTGTGAGGCAAACCATTGCCCGGTACGCCCAAATCCCGTCATGACCTCATCGAATAATAGTAATACGCCCGCAGCCTTAGCTCGCTGACTCAAACCCTGTAAAAATTGCGGGCGACACATCCGCATGCCCGACGCCCCCTGTACTAGAGGCTCAATCAATATACCGGCGACTTCATGAGCATGACGCTGTAAATAGGCATCAAAGGCTTGTAAGGCAACCGCTTCTTTTTGCTCAACATGGGGATCACGCTCCCACGTTAAGGGATAGGGCAAAACATCGACTTGGAATAATAGGGCTTGATAATGGGTAAAAAATTGCGAGCCTTGCCCTACCGACATGGCTCCTACGGTATCGCCGTGATAAGAGCCATCAAATACTGCAAAACGCTTACGTTGCTGCCCCTGATTACGCCAATATTGCAAAGCAATTTTGAGCGCTACCTCAATCGCAGTTGAGCCATTATCCGAGTAAAAAACTCGCGTCAAACCCGTAGGCAATCTTTGCACTAACTCATAGGCTAACTCTGCGGCGGGTTGATGGGTAAACCCAGCGAACATTACCTGCTCAAGGGTTTGAGCCTGTTGAGCAATCGCAGCAGCAATCGTAGGATGAGCATGACCATGTAAATTGACCCACCATGAAGAGATTAAATCTAAAAAGCGTTGTCCCTCTTTAGCATATAACCAAGCCCCCTGAGCAGAACTAATTTCTACGGGTAGGGGGGCTGTTTGCTCTTGTGTAAAAGGATGCCACACATGCTGCCGATCAATTTGAACCCAATCCATGCCTATCTGCTCTAATCCTATCAACGAATACCACAAACGGTGCTGGCAAACGTCTTATAATCGGGGATATCTTCTTTTTCACAGGCATTGGCACACAAGGCACCGAACGCATCGCCATTGAAACCCGGATACTCATTCAACATACCCAAACGTTGATCCATATAATCGGGAAACTCCGTTTGGGGATTCACACAATCAGGTTCGGTCGCGCGAGCACTAATACAGGCCGGTAAGGCTTCCGTATGTAGCCAAGTACATAAATCCCCCGCCAAAATCTTATCGCTTTCGGTGACCGGCTCTAATCTAAAGCTTAAAACATTCCCCTCTAGATCTGCATAACGCCGCTGCTTTTGACTGAAACCTAAGTTAACCGTCAGTTTATCTGGCTCTGCTGGCAATATGCTGATGTCTAGGGGATTGGCATAAAATTGGCGATCTTCAATAATTTCTGGCTGAGTACCCTCTTTAAGCACCACCCAAAACAATTGATCGGTAGCACAACTGACCCCACAGCTCGACCCCATTAGGACAACCTCGTCTTGAGCACGTTTTTGTTGTCCATAAAAGCGTAATTGCTCGCGCTCACGTTGAAAAATTAAATCGCCGTTCAAAAATAAACTATCGGGTACAGTATTTTCCCCTACAGCAATCTTGAGCGTTCCTGCACTGGTATTAATACTAGCAGTACGATTACTATCTGTTGTTTTAACTTCTGTGACTGATTCTTGTGGGTCATTACAGGCTATTAATAAGCAGCTTAACAATACTAGCGCTACTCTACGCACTACATACATTGGTATACCCCGCTCTCTTGATCTTCTAAGTGTAACAAATCCATTTGGAAAAATAGCGGGTCTGGATTATAAATTTACGCAATTTATCCATCCCCTAACGACACTCTTTGCATAACTCATCGCTAATCTTACCCAAATCCACCCCAACAATGCCAAGATTAAGCAGCTTTGAGGTGCTAAACACCTCATCTAAGGGACAATACATTGACCTAAGGGTGGTCTAGAGTAATAGTGATAGCTCTCTATTACAGCATAAAACATGATACGAGTATAAAATGAGCAAAACTATTTTAGTGGTTGACGACGACCCTCATATTGGTGACGTGATAGGCTTTGCCCTTGAAAAGGCCGGCATGCAAGTACACTACGCTCACGATGGACAACAAGCACTACAAAAATTCCAACACACCAGCCCCGACCTGATTGTACTCGATATCAATATGCCCGAAATGGATGGTTTGGAAGTATGCCGCGAAATTCGTAAAACCTCCAATCTACCCATAGTCTTTCTATCCTCACGAGATGATGAGATTGATCGTATCTTAGGGCTAGAGTTAGGCGGGGATGACTATGTCACTAAACCCTTTAGTCCGCGCGAACTGGTCGCCCGCATCAATGCTATTTTAAAGCGCACCCAACTCAAAAACCTTGATAGTATGACGCCTAGCGATGCGTTAAGCATTGGAAAACTCAATATTTTCCCCAGCCAACATCGTGCTAATTGGGGTAACAATGACATTACCCTAACCGCGACCGAATTTGCGATTTTATTGCTACTTGCTCAGCGTCCGGTACAGGTATTCAGTCGCGATCATATTATGCAAAAGGCCTATGATAGTAATGTCTATGTCAGTGATCGCACTATTGATAGTCATATTCGCCATATTCGCCAAAAATTTACCGATATCGGCTGTGAAAGCATTATCGAAACCGTGCATGGAGTGGGATATAAGTTAGCTTCATGCAAATAAATGCACGTCTGCCTTTTTTACGTAATAGCTTATTTCGCTTACGTAATATTTTGCTTATTGTTATGTTAACGGTATTAGCTTTACCCTTAGGGGGGCTTTATTTTTTTCGGATTTATGAAAATGAGCTAGTACGCCAGACCGAGGTAGAGCTTATTGCGCAATCCGCCGTATTAGCGGCAACTTATCGACAATTAATGCGTTTAGACGGCACTATAGCTCTACGCGCACACCCTATTAATTCTCAAGAGCGCGAGTCCGATAATGCTGCTTTAGTCGCGGCCTATAAAGCGCAGATGGAACTTAATCCGAGCAACTATTTTACGCCAGTTGCCCCCACGCTGGATCTCACAGAAAATATCTCTCCTCCACGCCCTGCTGCACGTTCTAGCCCCTTTTCACCCGCTCCTGATGCCAAAGCGGCTGGGCAAGCTATGGCTCATATTTTACTTGATACGCAACAAGTAACCCTATCGGGTATCCGCATTTTAGATACTCAAGGGTTGGTGATTGCGGGTAAGGAAGAACTAGGCATGTCGCTCGCCCATGTGCCTGAAGTACGTCAGGCCTTAAAGGGGCATTTTCAAAGTGTGCTGCGCCAACGGATTTCTGATGAGCCACCGCCGCCGCTTTACTCGATTAGTCGTGGTACTAATATTCGCGTTTTCACCGCTTTCCCAGTGATTGAACAGCGTCAGGTCATTGGCGTGATTTACCTATCGCGCACCCCTAATAATATTGTTAAACATCTCTATGCCGTGCGTAAGGTCATGCTCACAGCCACCCTAAGCCTATTAGTCGTTGCGGTCTTATTAATCTTATTTGTCTCATCCAGTATCTCACGCCCGATTCGGGAGCTGATTCGCCAAACCGAGCGGGTAACGCAGGGCGAACAACGCATTGTCGAACCCATAAAGCACCCTGTGACTTATGAGGTCGCACAACTTTCGGATAGCTTTGCCAGTATGTCTAAAACACTTGCCGAACGCACCGATTATATCCGACGCTTTGCAGCTCATGTATCGCATGAGTTTAAAACCCCACTCACCTCCATGCAGGGAGCGTTAGAATTGCTACAAGAGCATCTCGAAACTATGTCTGCGGAACGCCGCCAACGCTTTCTGGCTAATCTAATGGAAGATACCCACCGCCTAAAAAATTTAGTCACCCGCTTATTAGAACTCGCACGTGCCGATGCACTAGAGCCTTCACGCCAAACCAGTGTATTACCTGAATTATTAGATACCCTTACTAATCGCTATCAAGAGCGCGGATTACGCTTAAAATATACAAATCTGCCTCTTCAGGCGCTACCCATTGCCCCCGAAGTACTGGATAGTGTGTTGAATAATTTATTAGAAAACAGCCTGCACCATAAAGCCACTGAGGTGGCGATCACCATGAAGACAGAGGGAAGTACTTGGCACATTGAGGTGATGGATAATGGTGAGGGTATTTCTCCGGCGAATCGAGACAAAATTTTCACCCCATTCTTCACCACACGCCGCTCACAGGGCGGGACGGGCTTAGGCTTAGAAATTATTCAATCCCTATTGCGAGCCTATCGAGGGGATTTAATACTCTTACCTACCGAAAGCGGGGCTACCTTTCGCTTGACCCTACCCTTACATATCGTCTAGGATTGATTTTTATCAAAAATCCTTAAACTTTTAATAAAGTCAAAGATTTACTAGTATAATTTATCTTAAAAATGCCACCATTAATAAACTAAAGGATAGCTTTACCCCTATAAAACCTATTAGTTTAGCTCCAGTCGGCCATCACTTTTTAAGAGAGTACCTATTACTCTCCACTCCCTCAATATTGAGGACACCAAGACCACAAGGACGTGGGCTTGGGAATTTTTACCAGTTTGAGCCGCACACTTAGGTATGAGTTGTTATGGTCTTAGACGACCCTACTAACCAAATACAAGTCAACACTATGATTAATCCCCCTACCCATGCGAGCAAACCTAACTGCTCATGTAGCCATAAAGCGGCAAATAACGCTCCGAATAAAGGTTCAGTTCCCATTAGTAAAGCGGTATGAGTGGGTGATGTGTATTGGACTGCCCAGTTCTGAGCAAAAAAGGCGAATATTGTGCAAAATAATACCAAGTACAAGGTATTCAACCAAAACACACTGGCATTAGGGAGATGATTAAATAAATAGGGATTAAAAATAATCGCTATGAATAAGCTGCCTAAGCCTACTACCCCTGATTGAATAGCCGTTAAATTCAATGCGGATACATACTGATTTTTAGTTAAGATTTTAGTAGCACAGACCATGAGTGCTCTAAGTATTGCGGCTACTATTATTAATATATCCCCCACATTAAAGCTCCAAGTTCCTTTATAAGTTAATAAAAACACACCAACAACACTAAAGCCTGATGCTAAAAAAAGCTTTTTATTAGGTTTTTTCCTCATTAAAAACCACTCCATAACAGGAGTAAAAATAATAAATAAGCTAATTAAAAAAGCAGCATTTGATGCAGTCGTATAAAACACTCCATAGGTTTCACAGATAAAAATTAGCAGTAATATTAAGCCTAGTTTACTGCCAATATTAATAGCAAGATAACGCTCTTGCTTCTTTGATTTGAGGATAAAAGGTAGTAAAATAAAGAAAGTCAATATAAACCGTATAGCTAAAAACCCCATAACTGAATAATAGGCAATACTTTCTTTAGCTATACCATAACTAGTGCCCCAAAAAATAGCCACTAATAGCAAAACAATATTAGCTATCCAATTTTTCTGTATATGACTCATCTTTATCTCAGTATTGAATTGATTTTTAAGCTCAAAATGCTAATTGATAGACATTTAATTTCTAAGAAGAAACTATTATTGTTATCTGAACTGTTGATGTAAATCCCATTTCACACAAAACTGAATTGTCAAATGCGCAATAAACAAATAATTGATTTTCTTAAAGATATAACCATATTTACTATGGTTGTAGAGCATAAAAGCTTTACCAAAGCGGCTGAGAAATTAGGAATGACCACAGCAGCGATGAGCCGTTGTGTAAGAAGATTGGAGCAAAATTTAGGTCAAAGACTAATCAATCGAGACACTAGAAATTTTAATACCACAGAAGCGGGGGATTTAATTTATCAAAAAGGAGGTGATATTCTTAACTTGGCTCAAGAGTGTTTTTCTATCAGTGAGCAGCTTTCTAATACCCCACAAGGAAAAATTACTATTTCAGCTCCAAAAGCTTTTTCCAAATGGATATTGGCTCCTTTAATTCCTAGCTTCTTAAAGCAATATCCAAATATTCAAATTAATTTAATTATTAGTGATGAATTATTAGATATTAAAAATGATTTAGATTTAATTATTCAAATCTCTGAAAACCCTAATACTAAATTAGTTTCTATTCCACTGATGAAGGTAGAGCATACTGTTTGTGCTAGTCATAAGTACTTGGAAGCATACGGTCATCCGCAGCACCCTATTGACTTAAAGAACCATGAATGCTTATCTTTAGGAGAATCTACTCAAGACTATTGGACTTTTATACATAAGAAAACCAAAGAATCTATTCGTGTGGAGATTAATGCTAGGTATACTATTAATCATAGCGAATCTCGGTTAGAGGGTATTTTACAAGATTTAGGTATTGGTCATATACCTCACTTTGTCGCACAAGAAGCTGTCGAAACAAACCAAGTCCTTACTTTATTACAGGATTGGAAGGTTATTTCCCCCTATCAAGGGATAGCATGGCTTATGTATGAGTTTAACTCATCAATCCCGTATAAAATAAGATTATTTATAGACTATCTAAAGCAGAATATTAAATAGGTTTCTCGAAATGATAAAAACTCTACCGAATAATCTATCTCTTCCTCTATAAGCCGATGAATACCGCCATCAAAATCGATAAAATGGTATCCGAAGCGGCCTCTCACCTCTAAAACACGTTATACTAAGAGGCTGTTTGACTCGCTGTAACGCCTCTATGACTAGCTTAACTAACCCTTTGATTTTAGTTGATGGATCATCCTATCTATTCCGTGCCTACCATGCCCTGCCACCCCTGACGAATAGCAAGGGTGAGGCCACGGGTGCTATGCATGGGGTGTTAAATATGTTGGATAGGTTGCGAAAAGATTATCAACCTGACTATATGGTCGTAGTTTTTGATGCGTCTGGTAAAACCTTTCGGGATGATATTTTCCCCGACTACAAAGCGAATCGCCCCCCCATGCCAGACGACTTACGCGCACAAATCCAGCCCTTACTAGATATTATTCGCGCACAAGGCTATCCCCTCCTGCAAATTCCTGATGTAGAAGCTGATGATGTGATTGGTACGCTAGCGACTCGTTTTCAGGGCGATGTGCTCATCTCGACCAGTGATAAGGATATGGCGCAATTAGTTACCGAGCGGGTGCATTTGATTAATACCATGAGTGAAACCTATCTCGATATTGAAGGGGTGCAGGAAAAATTTGGCATACTACCAGAACAAATCCGCGACTACTTAAGTCTAGTAGGGGATAGTGTAGATAATGTACCCGGCGTGGATAAGGTCGGACCGAAAACAGCAGTAAAATGGTTAGCAGAATACGGCTCCCTACAAGGTGTCATGGATAATGCGGATAAAATAAAGGGTAAGGTGGGTGAAAATCTACGACTGGCTTTGGCGCATCTACCGCTAACTTATCAGCTCGTGACCATTAAGTGTGATGTTGAAGTGGACGACTCTCCAGCAGCTCTGAGTATTCAAGCAGAAGATCCCCAAGCTTTACGCGAACTCTATACCCGCTACGAATTTCGCACCCGTTTAAGTACTCTCAATAAAGCGGAAGCCAAAGCAGCTAAACCAGCGACTACTCCAACGAACAATCCAGCAGAGGCGCAACATACCCTCGCACCCTTCCCGCTGATTCTAGAGCTAGTTGATCAAAATACGCCTGAACTACATCCTACGCCTACCATTGATATCGGCTCAGCACACTACTCTACTGTGTTAACCTCAGCCGATTTCGATACATTATTAGAGCAAATCCAATCCGCCCCTTTATTAGCCTTTGATACTGAAACAACCAGCCTAAATGCCTTAGACGCTGAACTCGTCGGAATATCTATGGCAACTCAGGCCGGTATTGCCGCCTATATTCCGCTAACACATGACTATTTAGGTGCCCCCGAACAATTAAAGCGTGAGGCAGTGCTCGCTAAACTCAAGCCCCTATTAGAAGATCCTCAGTATTTAAAAGTAGGGCAGAATCTCAAATACGATTTTACCGTACTACAAAATTACGGTATTACCCTACAAGGTATCGCTCACGACACGATGCTCGAATCCTATGTCTTGGATGCAACAGCACGGCATGACATGGATACCCTAGCCGAAAAGGTACTGGATTATAAAACCATCCGCTTTGAAGATATTGCGGGCAAGGGCAAAAAGCAGCTTACCTTTAATCAAATAGATCTCGCTCAAGCGGCTCCCTATGCGGCTGAAGATGCGGATATTACCTTACGCTTACACCAACAGCTCTGGCCTAAAATCGCTAATGAACCCACCTTCAGACAGGTTTATCAAAGCCTTGAAATGCCCTTAATTCCAGTGCTCGCTCGTATGGAGCGGCATGGTGTCAAAATTGATACCTTATTATTAAGCGATCAGAGTCAAGAGCTGACTAAGCGTATTGAAGAAATTACCGAACAAGCTTTTCAGATGGCAGGGCAGGAATTTAACCTATCCTCCCCTAAACAATTACAAGAAATCCTCTTTGATAAGCTCCAAATTCCGCTCACCGGAGTACGTAAAACCCCGACCGGACAGCCGTCTACTGCAGAGGATGTATTAGAAGAACTTGCCGAGCAAGGCTATGAATTACCGCGCGTCATTTTAGAACACCGCACGCTGAGCAAACTCAAATCGACCTATACCGATAAGCTCCCCGCCCAAATCAACCCTCGCACCGGACGGGTACATACGTCCTATCACCAAACCGGCACGGTGACAGGGCGCTTATCTTCGTCAGATCCCAACTTACAAAATATCCCTATTCGTAGTGCCGAGGGTCGCCGTATTCGTCAAGCCTTTATTGCCGATAAGGGCTGCAAACTGGTGGCGGCGGATTACTCGCAAATCGAGCTGCGGATTATGGCGCATTTGTCGGGTGATGAAGGTTTACTGCAAGCGTTTCAAGCGGGAGCTGATATTCATAAAGCCACGGCTGCCGAGGTCTTTCACACTCCACTAGAAGAAGTCACCTCAGAACAACGGCGTGCCGCCAAAGCCATTAATTTTGGCCTGATTTATGGCATGTCAGCGTTTGGACTAGCGCGGCAATTGGATATTGGACGCAGTGAAGCACAACAGTATGTAGACTTATATTTTGCGCGGTATCCGGGAGTTAAGCAGTATATGGATAACACCCGTGAACGTGCTAGAACCTTAGGCTATGTAGAAACCTTATTTGGGCGGCGTTTACCCCTATCTGATATCAATTCACGGAAAGCGACTCAACGCCAATATGCCGAACGCACCGCCATCAATGCGCCCATGCAGGGAACCGCTGCCGATATTATGAAAAAGGCTATGATTGCGGTAGATAACTATTTACAAACCACTCAATCACCGATTCGGATGATTATGCAGGTGCATGATGAATTAGTGTTTGAAGTGCCTGATGAATTAGTTCACACATTCAAAGCCGTGCTTGCCCCCTTAATGACCGATGTCGTTACGCTCAAAATACCGCTCGTGGTCGACATCGGTGAGGGTATGAATTGGGATGAGGCACATTAAGCACACTTATACGGGGTAAGTTAAGTAGGTATAGCAAAGTAAACGGGTATTTCTGGAGCAGTCTTGGCGGCAGGGATGCCGCCTTGTAGCGTACAGGGACGTATTCACAGCGGCTGCGGAGGAAATACCCGCTTACTTTGGCTCAAGTACTTATTAGAGTCTCAATCTAGGCGTAACTCTTTGGGTAGCACGAATGAAATACTCTCGGTAATGCCCGAATTTTGAAATTGCACATTTGCACCGCGCTGGCGTAAATGATCAATCACCCCTTGCACTAATACTTCGGGCGCTGAAGCGCCTGCAGTTAGACCAATCCGGTTTTTACCCACCAGCCATTGCTCTTGAATATCGTCTGCATCATCAATTAAATAGGCTGGAATCCCCCGCTTTTCGGCAATTTCACGTAGACGATTAGAGTTAGAGCTATTAGGAGAACCCACGACTAAGACCAAATCAGAGTCAGCCGCTAATTTTTTCAATGCATCTTGGCGATTTTGAGTGGCGTAACAAATATCATCTTTTTTAGGACCAATAATGGCAGGAAACTTAGTCCGTAGGGCATTAATAACAATTTCAGTATCATCAACGGAGAGCGTGGTTTGGGTCACATAGGCGAGTTGGCTAGGATCACATACCTGAAGTGCCTCCACCTCAGCGGATGAGTCAACACGATAAATATTGCCACCAAAGCTAGTATCATATTGCCCCATGGTGCCTTCCACTTCAGGGTGATTTTTGTGTCCGATTAAAATCGTTTCGCGCCCTTCTTTACTATAACGTAATACTTCCAAATGCACTTTAGTGACCAAGGGGCAGGTGGCATCAAATACCTTTAACCCCCGCTGCTTGGCTTCGTCTTGTACCGCCCGTGATACGCCGTGTGCGCTAAAAATCACGGTTGCATTATCAGGTACTTCATCTAATTCTTGGACAAAAACAGCACCTTTATCCCGTAAATCATTCACCACAAAGCGATTATGTACCACCTCATGCCGTACATAGATAGGTGCGCCGAGCACTTCTAAGGCTCGATTAACGATTTCAATGGCACGGTCAACACCCGCACAAAATCCACGCGGTGTGGCTAAGGTGACTTGTCGCATAATGGTTTCGCTACTGATTAAAAGGAATAACGCAAGCTTAAAGAATTAATGTGCAGTTTTCGAGTAAGGTTGGTTTTAGCGCGGATTAGGTAGTGGGATTAAATTGCGTGTATTCATATAGCAAGTCGGACGATGGCTCAGAGGTGGGTAAACTTCCAGCCAATATTCACGCCCCTCACGAATCAATTTAGTGCTGCTAGACGCTATAGTCACCACAGCTCCTTTTTTCACATTCGTGACCCGGCTGCTTTCCGCGCTAGGGCGTCGATAACAGGGTGCTGTCGCATTAACGCTTTGGGTTTGATAATACAAGGCAACCTCTCGTCCACTAGGCAGAGGGTTAGAGTTGGCGTCTTGATCCAAACACTGACCGAGGGTCAGAATGGTCATCACCAGTCCACAGTGTTGCATAGCAGTTCCTTTGCATCGGGTTGGTGTGCGAGATAAATCGTTAGGAGGCAACCTGTGTACTCATTTAAATAGTAATAAACTAATTACAGGACACCTTCACCTATATCTGGTACGAAAAACGCTAATCGGCAAAGACTTCCCGCCAAGCGTAGGCGTTTCGAGTGCAACTGGTAGGGTATCCTGGGGGTTCAATGCTTGAATATAGACCTTATTAGGGCTTTAATGAGCGCCCTTGTGTGCAAAGTTGAATTATTTAGGAGTCGTCATGAAGGTTCTAGTTATAGGTAATGGTGGGCGTGAGCATGCTTTAGCATGGAAGCTCGCTCAATCGCCCAAGGTGACTGAGGTGCTGGTTGCCCCCGGCAATTCGGGTACGGCTCTAGAACCGAAAGTGCGTAATATCGCTATTGCAGTGGATCAAATCGCCGAGTTGGTCGCAATGGCACAACAAGAAAAGGTCGATTTAACCATTATTGGCCCAGAGGCTCCTTTAGTCCTAGGTGTCGTGGATGCGTTTCGTAACGCGGGTTTGCGTTGTTTTGGGCCTAGCCAAGCCGCCGCTCAACTTGAAGGTTCTAAAGCTTTTACTAAAGATTTTCTAGCTCGCCACCAGATTCCTACTGCCAGTTATGGCAATTTCACCGATATAGACCCAGCGATTGCCTATATTCGAGAGCAAGGTGCTCCTATAGTGATTAAAGCGGATGGCTTAGCTGCCGGCAAAGGGGTAATTCTGGCTCAAACCGAGGAAGAGGCTATTCATGCCGTCCGCGATATGCTGGCGGGCAATGCCTTTGGTACAGCCGGGCATCGCGTCGTCATTGAGGAATTTCTACACGGTGAAGAGGCTAGCTTTATCGTCATGGTAGACGGTCAACATATTCTACCCATGGCTAGCTCTCAAGATCATAAAGCTCGCAATAATGGCGATACAGGGCCTAATACGGGGGGAATGGGTGCCTACTCTCCAGCTCCTGTGGTCACTCCAGCTATGCATAACCATATTATGCAGGAAGTCATTATTCCGACAGTAGAAGGCATGGCAGCCGATGGGATTCCCTATACCGGCTTTTTATATGCTGGGGTTATGATTGATAAAAATGGTGTGCCTAAGGTGCTCGAATTTAATTGCCGCTTTGGTGATCCCGAAACGCAGCCCATTATGATGCGCCTGCAATCCGATTTAGTGGAGTTAGTAGAAGCCGCCCTCGATGAGCGCTTAGATCAAGTCTCTGCACAGTGGGATTCACGCGCGGCGCTCGGTGTGGTATTAGCAGCCGGTAATTATCCAGAAGGTTCATCTAAAGGTGCGGTGATTAGTGGCTTAGAGCAAGCGGCAACCTTACCCGGTAAAGTATTTCATGCAGGAGCAAAAATGGAGCATGGACAAGTCCTTACCCATGGTGGGCGCGTATTATGTGCGGTGGGATTAGGGGATACTGTCACCGAAGCTCAGCAGCAAGCTTACGATTTGGTCAAGGTTATTCATTGGGATCAAGTGTATTTCCGTACCGATATTGGACATCGTGCGATTGCGCGTGAAAGTGAGCGCTCTTAGGCAATAATCAAGTGGCAGTCAGGTGCTGCGCCTTACAATGCCTTGGGTTTTTCAGGCGGCTAAACAGTGCAGGGGGTAAGTAGGGGTTATCTATACTATTTTAATGCAAATCTGGATAGACGGCGGGAACTTAGTGGGCTATATAGTCAGTCTAAGAACTGACTAAATCTTAACTTATGTAAGGGGTAACTAAATGAAACTAAAAACAATAACAATACACGTGGCTGCTCTTTTATCTTTTTCACTCAGTGCTGCACTCTGGGCGAGTGAAAACTTAGCAGCGGCTCCCGCCGAGAGTGAAATTCAGATCTTAGCGAGTGTCAATGATGCCTCTGCTAGTGGTGCTACGGCTGCCATTGAACTAGCGGCGAATGAGGTGGATACAGTCGAAGAATCCACCGATGAAACCACTATTGAAGCTGTACCTGCCGAAGATGAAGAAGTGGCTTCTGATGAGGTAATGCAGGTCTGTGAAAAAGCGGCTCAAGACGAAGGTGTAACCGAAGAGGCTATGGATGAGTTCATGCAAGAGTGTGTTACCGAAAATAGTGGCACGCTAGCCGATGAGCCTACTGTAGAGGGTTCTGCTGCCAGTACTACTACTGGTAATGAGTCTGCTGCCGCTGATGGATCTGCAGTAGATGATCTCAGTGAATCCACTATGGATGAGACCACAGACGAAGGTGTACAGACAGCCGCTGGCGATGAGGGAACTGATGATTCCGGTACCTATGTGATGACTGGTACAGAAACCGCTCAATAAACCCATAGAGCTGGCAATAAACAAAAAGGACACCACTAGAGTGTCCTTTTTTAATGAGTTCTAGATTACTCTTGATTAGCCTTAAACGCTTTTTTGCGCTCATGCTCTAATAAGAAACGTTTACGAATCCGAATGCTTTGTGGAGTCACCTCTACTAATTCATCATCATCAATAAACTCTAAAGCTTGCTCTAGGGTGTAACGAATCGGTGGGGTGAGAATTAAGTTTTCATCCGTTCCAGCCGCACGAATATTAGTGAGCTGTTTAGCTTTGAGTGGATTCACCACTAGGTCATTATCACGGCTATGAATACCAATCACCATACCCTCATACACTTCTTCACCGTGACCGATAAAGAGGCGTCCGCGATCTTGTAGATTGAATAAAGCATACGCTAAGGCTTTACCCGTCGCATTGGCAATCATTACACCATTAATACGTTGCCCGATACTACCGGCTTTATAAGGGCCGTAATGCGAGAAGGTGTGATATAGCAAACCTGTACCCGATGTGGAGGTCATGAATTCGGTTTGGAAACCAATCAATCCACGGGAAGGGATCATATATTGTAAACGTACCCGCCCTTTACCATCAGGAACCATATCTTTGAGTTCCCCACGACGCAGGCCGAGCGCTTCCATAATAGAACCTTGATGCTGCTCTTCAATATCGACCGAAACATCCTCATAAGGCTCTTGTTTCTCGCCGTTTACTTCTTTAATAATAACCTCAGGACGCGATACCGCTAGCTCATAGCCCTCGCGGCGCATATTTTCAATCAAAATACCCAGATGCAGCTCGCCCCGACCTGATACACGGAACTTTTCAGGGTCATCAGTAGGTTCTACCCGTAGCGCGACGTTATGTAATAGCTCTTGAGCTAAACGCTCTTGGAGACGGCGTGATGAGGTTCCGGTTTTTACTTCCTTACCCGAAAAAGGTGAGGTATTGACTTGGAACGTCATAGTCACGGTCGGCTCATCAATGGTGAGCGGTGGCAGTGCCACAATATTATCGGGATCACAAATAGTGTCCGAGATATACAACTCATCCATACCGGAGAACGCAATAATATCGCCTGCTTGCGCTTCAGGAACTTCAATACGCTCTAAACCGTGGAAACCGAGAATTTTTAATACCCGTCCACCACGTACTTCACCATTTACATCAATGGCTTTGATTTGAGTATTAGAACGAATCTTACCCTGCTTAATCCGCCCAATCCCGATAATCCCAAGGTATGGGTTATAGTCTAGCGAGCTGATTTGCATTTGAAACGGTGCATCAACCTCAACATCAGGGGCTGCTACATGCTCAATAATGGTTTGGAACAGCGGCGTCATATCACCACTATTCACGGTTTCTTCTAAACCGGCAAAGCCATTTAAAGCCGAAGCATAAACGACGGGGAAGTCGAGTTGCTCATCGGTCGCGCCAAGATTATCGAATAGGCTAAATACCTGATCCATCACTTTCGCAGGATCGGCACCGGGACGGTCGATTTTATTAATAACGACAATCGGTTTTAAACCATGTGAGAATGCCTTTTGCGTCACAAAGCGAGTTTGTGGCATAGGGCCGTCTACTGCATCCACGAGTAATAATACCGAATCTACCATCGATAATACCCGCTCAACCTCGCCACCAAAGTCAGCATGTCCGGGGGTATCAACAATATTAATACGGTATTCAATGCCATCGGCTGGATTCTTCCAGCGGATCGCCGTATTTTTTGCCAAAATGGTAATGCCGCGTTCTTTTTCTAATGCATTAGAGTCCATCATGCGCTCATCCACTTGAGCGCGGGCATCTAAAGTGCCGGATTGTTGTAGTAATTTATCAACTAAAGTGGTCTTGCCATGGTCAACGTGAGCAATAATGGCAATATTTCGTAAATTCTGGATCACAGTCAGAGTACTCAAAGAGAGAAAATTAAGGCGCGATTATAGCCATATGGCGCTCACTATATAAGAGACAAGCAGGATCAAATTTAGCAATTCTCAATTTAGCCCCCCACTAAATCTCGCTACACTATTTATCTTTCATTTTTAGGAGCCGTATATGGATTTAACCCAAACGCATTATGCACAATTAGGGGGTGAGCAGGGAGTATATCAGTTAGCGACCCGCTTTTACGAGATTATGGACACAATTCCAGAAGCTTGGGAGTTACGCCAACTCCATCCACAAGATTTAACCACCTCGCGCGATAAATTATTTAAATTTTTATCCGGCTGGCTGGGCGGCCCCTCGCTCTATATTCAAGAATATGGACATCCTATGCTCAGAGCACGCCACTTACCTTTCCCTATTAATCTAGCCATGCGCGATCAATGGCTGCTATGTATGGATCAAGCTTTAAATGAACAAGTCAGTGATACTGCACTCAAACAAGCGCTACAATTTGCTTTCCGTCAAACCGCAGATCATATGCGCAATCAGGCGGGATAAAGCATTTTAATCATTGAGTACTTCCTATGTTAGAACTAATGTTACGTATTTTGGGCATTATTTTTCCAGTATTTGCTTGTGCGGGCATTGGTGCAGCGTATGGGTATCGCTTTCGGATTAATCTAGGCGTGATTAATCAGATCAATATGGATGTATTTACCCCACTCTTAATCTTTTGGGTATTGATTGATAAGCCCTTTGCTTGGGGGGCTTATGTCACACTCGCGCTAGCCGGTACGGTGGTGGTGTTAGGATCGGGTCTAGTATTACTGCCTTTGGTCTGGCTATTTAAAATTAATGCTAAAACCTTTCTCCCGCCGATGATGTTTAATAACTCCGGGAATATGGGCTTACCCTTAATGCTATTTGCCTTTGGTGAGACAGCCTTACAAGCGGGGGTGGTATTATTTTTGGTCGAAATGATTCTGCATTTCACGGTAGGCATGTTTATTTTAGATCATCGCACCCGCCCGTGGACGTTATTGAAAATGCCGATGATTCAGGCCACAATTTTAGGCTTAATTTTCAGTACCTTGCATATAACGCTACCCGCCCCGATTGCTAATACCCTTAAGCTCATGGGGCAAGTGGCTATTCCTCTAATGTTATTTGCTCTCGGTGTGCGGCTCTTAGATATTAATTTTCGCGATTGGAAATTAGGCGTATTAGGAGCTTTTGCTGCTCCACTTTCAGGGATCATTTGTGCTTTAGCGTTTCAGATGGTTATGCCTTTAAATCAAGAGCAATTTGCTTGGCTCTTGTTGTTTGCTGCCTTACCACCTGCTGTTTTGAATGTATTGGTGTCTGAGCGTTATAAACAAGAACCAGAAAAAGTGGCTTCTATTGTATTAATCGCTAATTTAGGCAGTTTAATAGCCATACCCCTTACTTTATATTTTGCTCTACCGCACTAGTTTACAAGGCTTTAACAATATGTACTTGCAAGGGTATTTTAGAACCATCGGCTAAATTTAGCTCCCCTTCAATATAACGCAATGAGCCAAAATTGAGATAGCGGGCAACCAGTTGTCCGTTTTCGTGATTAACGGGGGTAGTATCCCCGCCAATAGTAATACTCACTACCGCTTGCTGATAATCTTGGTCTAGACCTAAAAAAATTAAATCTTGATTAGGTAAAGGATTCCAAGGATCAAAGGTATGCTCCACGCGATCAGCTAAACCACACACTTTCAAACCAGATAAGCCCTGCTGAGTTTTAAATGGTTTAGGATCATAAGTATGGCGAGGTAATAATTGCGCTATTCTATTTTCAATGAGCTGAGCTAAATGATAATAAAACCTACGTGACCAGTTTTTAGACCCTATTGCCCCCATTAAATTCGATTTAGCAAAGGATTTATCATTTACTGGCGTAGGTGTTACTAACGGCTCAGGGGGCAAATGCGTTGAGCTCGGTACGGGGGGACACCTATTGACATGAATTGGTGTTGTCATCTGACTTATCCTTGAAAGCCCTAGTAAATACTACTCATTTTTCAACTTCATATCATGAGCGACTCTGATTAAATAACCTATGCAGTAGCAGATAATCGTATGTAAATAACCGATAGGTTTTATCAGATAAAACTAAAACTGCCTATTTTAGTTTTTTTAGAATGAAATGTTGATAACGTGCTAAAGAACGCCAAGGCTCTATTTGTGAGTAATGCCTTTCTAATTGAATGACTTTATCTAAAGGTAGGGTTTTACGTATTTTATGGTAAGTGTAGTCATAAAAACAGCGTATACCCGACCATTGCACTAACTCTAAACCCAACTCTGGCAGCCAACTCAATACCTCATCAGGCAATAAAGGAGATATGGGAGCTAAACCCTTCTGACCATCGCTAGCTATCCGTTGTTCAAGTACGGCATCTAAGTTACCCGCAATTAAATGGCGAAACTCCGTCGAAGTCCGATTAAAAAACATTAAGGATAGATAGCCATCCGGTTTTAAATAATGGGTTAGGGTTTGTAAGGTAGTTTGCGGCTCTGCCAGCCACTCTAAAACCGCGTGACAAATAATGAGATCAAAATGCTGAGAGTAATGTGAGGGTAACGTTTGAATACTGTGATTCAGTAGTTCAATCTGTTGGGTATAAGCACTATTTTGGACAAGTGCTTGGGCTTGGGTCAGCATTTCTGCTGAAGGCTCAGAGAGAGTTACCGTCCATCCCTGCTCTGCTAACCACAAGGACATTTGTCCTAGACCTGCTCCGATATCTAAGGCTTGGTGAGTCGGTGGTAAGTTTTTAAAAAGCTTACTCAGATCGTCTTGGGTGATATGTAAGCGAATCATTCCACGTGGATCGTGATTGGCATAAATAGTGCGCTGAAAACGTTGGCTTAAACCATCAAATACACGGTCTTGAGACATAGGAAGCATCGGATTGTGAATCAAAGCCCTACATCATGCGGGATTTAGAGCATAAAAAAAAGCGGGTAAGAGACTTACCCGCTTTCTGCACTTAATAATTAGAGATTACTAAGTTATATAAGCGAACTGCTTACTGATTCACACCATCATTAGGATTGATGGTTTGGTTAGGTTTGTGTGGACCTGCAACAGTAACAGTTACAGTAGTAGTAGAAGAACCACCTTTACCATCACTGATAGTGTAAGAGAAGGTATCAGTACCAGAGAAACCAGTTTTTGGTGTGTAAGTTAGCTTACCATCTGCAGTTTTGCTGATAGTACCACCATTAGCACTAGTAGTATCAAAGTTGCTGATGCTTAAAGGATCATTCTCTGGGTCAGTGTCATTACCTAACACATTAATAGTAGTAGGTGAGTTGAAGGCTGTAGTAGAAGCATCCGCTACTGCTTTAGGAGGAGCATTTTTAGGTGCTTCTACTGTAATAGTTGCAGTCGCAGTTGCAGAACCACCTTTACCATCGCTTACAGTGTAAGTGAAAGTATCAACACCTGTGAAACCAGTTTTTGGTGTATAAACTAAGTTACCTGCGGCATCTTTACTTACTGAACCACCTTGAGTACTAGTAGTAGAGAAGTCAGTGATTGTTAAAGCATCGCCATCTGGATCTTTATCATTCGCTAATACATCTACACTAATCGCTGTGTTTAATGGTGTTGAACGCATATCATTAGCAGCAGCAGGCGCATTGTTTTTAGGCTTTACTGGCTCGTTAGGTGTAGGTTTTACTGTATCGTTAGGTTTTGGATTCTTTGGAGCTTCAACAGTAACAGTCGCAGTTGCAGTTGCAGTACCACCTTTGCCATCGCTTACAGTGTAAGTGAAGGTATCAACACCTGTGAAACCATTTTTTGGTGTATAAACTAGGTTACCTGCAGCATCTTTACTTACTGAACCACCATTAGCACTGGTAGTAGAGAAGTTAGTGATTGTTAATGCATCACCATCTGGATCACTATCATTACCTAATACGTTAATGCTAACTGGTGTGTTTAATGGTGTTGTACGTGCATCATTAACAGCAGCAGGAGCGTTGTTTTTAGGTTGTGGTTTGATGTTGTCGTTAGGGTTTGGTTTTACTGTATCGTTAGGCTTTACACTGTCATTAGGTTTATTACCACCAACAGGACGATTAGCCATTAATTGCGATAATAAAGTTTGCAGTAGAGCAATTAAACTTTGTAATGAATTACCATTAGCTTGGAAGCGATTGCTTTGGCCCCAGCGAGAACCTGCACCAGCATTAGGTTGTGATGTATGTTGGGCATTCCAGTTAGTTGTTCTTGCAGCTGAAGTGTTAGTTACATTATTGGTCATGATTAAGATACTCTCCGTTTTTTTCGTTTGCTTTACATTAGATCAATCCATGAAAAGCTAAGGCAAACCTGAGCACTTTCGTTTCTTGATTGACTGAGTGTATTGTAGGGTGAGGATGGCGTTTAGATGTAGGGCAGAAAATACAAACGAAACCGTTTGTTTGATAAATGGTTAATCGTAATCTAATAATCTAAAGACACTTATGAGTAGCTGAGGGTTTTATAAGAAATGGATAGCGCACTATATTTTATACAAATCAAATACTTTTATATAAATCATACATAGCAATGGAGAGTTAAAATGAAGTTTATGCTGGTGTTTATAGTGATCTTAGCACTGATATTGCTGTATTTCGGGCTACGCTTATTATTAAAGCATGATAATAAAACAATTCGTCGGCTAGCTTATACCATTTCTGCGTTATGGCTTGCTATTCCCTTCTTATTTATAGCAGCCACCAAAGGTTTTAGGCTAGGTGATATTAATGAGCAAGAATGGATTGCTTGGACAGTAGGAGCATTAATACCTAATATTTTAATTTGGTCTATTATATGGGTATTAAATGGATTATTCGCTCCTAATACTTCGTCAAAGCAGATTGCAAAAAAGCTCCCGGATTAGTGTAGTAAGGCTTTAAATGCCCATCCGGTGCATCATCAGCCAAGGCTAGGTCTGGGATGAGGTTATGGATTTGATAATGTAGATGCGGGGCTTTACCCTGTGCATTACCCGAATCACCCACCGTCCCCAGTCGCGTCCCAGCACTGACCCAGCGCCCTCCCGTTATTTGAACGGTATCTAGGTGAGCAAAATAGTGAAACCGCCATTTTGCTCCTATGACTAAAACATAATTCCCACCCATGGAGTCATATCCGGTTTTCCATACCCAGCCTGAAGTACTCGCTAATACGGGTGTGCCTTTCGTGGCAAAAATATCAATCCCTTTATGCGTGCGCGAACGCCCCCATGGGTAATACCAAAAGGATTGGGGGTTCCAATCCTTCGCTTTGGCCCCCGCCACAGGGATGACCCGTGGCGAGGTTTCTGGCAGATAGTAGGTGCCCACTAAAAAAGCTAACACAAATCCCAACAGCCATTTGAACATAGTCTTATTCCGCTTTGGTATGAGAGGTAGCAGGCATACTTGTTTTAGGCTCTGACATACTAGCTGCCAGTGCATACCAGTCAAAGTGGCGGGTACTGAGCATAAGAGCCGCTAACATAACGAATAACAGTAAACTACCTAGTAATAAGGCATTGTCTTCGGCCTGCAAAATGCCATATAGCACACCATACAAAACAGCCAGACTCGCTCCTAGAATTAAACCGAGGCGTGTACTCTTTAAAATCGCTCCGAAATACAGCGTCAGCAAACCCACACTCGCTACCGCCGCCACGACATAAGCCTTTAAAAATTCAAAGTGCTCTGAGAGCGAAATCAGCAGTAAGTAGAACATAATGAGGGCTAAACCCACTAAAATGTATTGAATAGGATGGATACGTAAGTGCTTTAATAGCTCAAACAAGACCAAGGCCACAAAGGTCAGTACAATGAAAAGCACGGCATACTTTACACTACGCTCGGCTTGTTGATACACGTCCACGGGTTGCAGTAGATCAAACCCCACCGCCCGACTTAATAAACCACCACATTGCCCTTGGGCACACTCGCCGAGACTTTGTGTCACATTGTAAGAAAACGAAGTAGCTTTCCATTGCGCTTGAAAGCCTTGCTCGGTAATCGTGCGTGTTTCTGGCAATAGCTCTCCGGTAAATTTAGGATGCGGCCAATTAGAACTAAGCTTGACCTCACTCGCCTCCGCTAATAGGGCATAATTCATACTAGCCATGCCACGTAGCTCTAGTTTAAAGCTAAAGGTGGTAGAGCCAGGTAGCGCTGCTAGGTTTAAAACAGGTAATTTAGTATGCATACCGGCCGAGGTACCGGGCAAATTATTGCCAGGTTTAAAAGCATAAGCGGTCTTATCCCACATAAAATCAGAGGGCGAATTAATCCCGCGTTGATCCGAAACCAGTACCGCTACCTCACCCGCACCAAGCTGTAAGTCATAATCTTTATAGGTTTGAGCTAACTCTTGTACCGCCTCAAAGCTAAACGCTCCTGTGATTTGTACTTGATTGCTATACACCGGCACCTCATAAATACCCCGATAGCGTAATTCACTAGTCAAATTACTATTCACTTGTAACGTTTTGGGAATGATACGCAACACATCGGTTTCGGTGACACGCTTACTGACCTCGCGCTCAACCCCCTCTTTATCCTTAATGGTTTCGGTCACGACATGCGTGATTTGATAGGGAATCGACAGAATAGGCCCTGCAAAGGTTTGTGAGCCAGGCCAACTTTGTTGGATACTGTCATAGGCTGACTGACGCCAACCGGCTCGCTCACTGATTAACCCCATGAGCATGGCTTGGGGAATAAACAGCAAAAACATAATAAAACCGATGAGTAGTAACTTGATAGCAAAGCGGTAGTTTTTCATAGTTAGAGTCCTGATAATGACGCTTTAACGGATGTACTGTAGTTTGACGTACACTTATGCAAAACTCGGTTGAAAAATATGTAGATTCTTGGTGTTTTACATGCAGAACTTGTGCATACGCTAAAGTACCTACTCATCCCATAGCTTGATTAAACTCACCCAAAACAAGGAGGCTCCGCGATGTCCAAGCCCACTATTCCTCAATTTTATACTCCCGTTACAGCGCAGATTGAGGCACTACAGCCCCATTATACTCCTGAGCAAAAACAAGCGGTTAAAGCTAAAATTGCCCAAAAACTTAAAGAACAAGATGCGGTGATTGTGGCGCATTACTATGTCGATGCCGATATTCAGCAATTAGCCGAAGAAACCGGCGGTTATGTATCAGACTCGCTAGATATGGCACGCTTTGGTAATGAACACCCCGCTAAAACGCTGATTGTTGCAGGGGTACGCTTTATGGGTGAGACCGCTAAAATTCTTAATCCAGAAAAGCGCGTATTAATGCCTACACTAGAGGCCGAGTGCTCTTTAGACTTAGGTTGTCCTGCTGAGGATTTTTATCAGTTTTGTGATCAATATCCCGACCATACCGTAGTGGTCTATTCCAATACCAGTGCAGCCGTGAAAGCCCGCGCGGATTATGTGGTGACTTCTAGTATTGCGGTGGAGTTAGTGAGTTGGTTAGGCGATGAGGGCAAAAAGGTACTATGGGCACCAGATCGTCATTTGGGTAACTACATTGCGCGTGTTACAGGTGTAGAGATGGTCCGTTGGCAAGGCTCTTGTATTGTGCATGATGAGTTTAAATTTCGTGCCTTGGGTGAGTTAATTGAAAAATATCCCGATGCAGCCATTCTAGTCCATCCCGAATCCCCCGAAGAGGTGGTCAAACTCGCCGATGTAGTAGGCTCTACCACCCAAATTATTAAAGCCGCTCAAACCCTACCCAATAAGCGTTTTATTGTGGCCACCGATCAAGGCATTTTCTATAAAATGCAAAAAGCCGCCCCTGATAAAGAGTTTATTGCCGCGCCGACAGCAGGCGAAGGGGCAACCTGTAAAAGCTGTGCGCATTGCCCATGGATGGCGATGAATGGCCTGCACAATCTGCTACAGGTATTAGAAAAAGGTAATAATGAAATTCATATCGAGGAAGACATTCGTGTGAAAGCCCTACGTTCGACTCAACGTATGCTCGATTTTGCACGGGAACGGAAAAACGGACGCTAAGCTGTCATCATGATAGGTAAGCACACTGCCTTTAGCAGCAGTGTGCTTGAGTAGTGCTTAGCCCCAGCGTAAACCTGCTAGAAAACCAACACCAGCACTCACCCCTTTACTACTAATATGCGATAGGCGCTCCATTAAAAAGTCGCCAAAGGTTTTTGCCATTTGTCCCGCTGTACTCGCCGCATCTTGTAAGCTCGCATCACTGATTTTAGTGAATCCGTAGTATTCGGTGACGAATAATCCAACAATAATCCCGCCCCCAATAAAGAGTGCTGTTTTAAACATTTTTTTAGCAAAATAGCCCACCGCTAGTCCGATCAGAAAGGGTGCCCCGACATTACCTAACAAAAAGTCAGTCGTTAAATAGTCTTCTAGTGTGGCTGGATTTGATGGAGTGGTATTCGTTGGCGTCATAACGTAGCCCTAGTTCATTAATTATTAGCATGGATAGTGAGTCGATTATTGCATTATATAGCATAACAAGAGCTGAGTTCTTTAGCTAAACAGTCTGTCTTTATCACGGTAGACTTAGTCATTTTAGGGTTTATTTTAAGCAGCTCAACCTCTGTCTTGATTAACTAATACCCACCCCGAATGGGCTTAGTAGGCCTATTTTAAGCTGAACGCTGCATTAATATTATTCAATACATGCTGTTTTTCAGACGCTTAGTGAGATCTGCACTATTCTTAAAGTAGAGGGTTATAGAAGCATTTTCTATACCTAACACTAACAAATGAATGCTCACGGAGGACATACATAGCATGAATAGTAAAAGTACTCATCCATTCCAGTGGATAAGGTTTGCAGGCACTGCATTAGTTACCATTTTCGCACTCACCTTACTGGTGGATAGCGTCAGTGCTAATACTGCACCCAACCGTTACCCACAAGCACGTCCGCAGGCACGTCCGCAAGCACATCGCCCAGCACCTAGACCTCCAGCTCCACAACGTCCCGCTGCTCAACGCCCAGTCAACGAACTCAATGCTATTTTGTTTCGAGCCTCTGAGTTAGGGAATTTGAATTTAATGGAGAATGTGCTTGAGCAAGGCGCGAATCCTAACTTTCGTAATAATTATGGTGAAACTCCATTACATGCAGCTGCGGCTCATGGACAGGTGGGAGCGATACAAATTTTATTGCGTGAAGGGGCTAATACTAATGCTCGCACGGTAAAAAACTGGACACCTCTGCATAATGCGGCACGCTTTGGTCATCCACAAATTGTGTCACTCTTAATTCGTAATGGGGCACAAGTTAACTCTTGGAACTCTGATGGTAAAACACCAATGGCCTTAGCCGAGATTGCTAATAAGCCCAATGTATCACACGTTTTAGCTCGTTCTGGAGGACGTTAGCCTAGTTTTACACCACCTAGTTTCAATAAATTATTTGCGATGGGGTTGGTAGCAGCGTGTTTATTCCTACTTTTTGATGTGTGTATAGTCCAACCATCGCGATTTTTAGCCAAGCGACCTGCTAATTCGCTAACCTAGCTGCGATTATCTATTGCAAATAGGTCGTGTATGACAGCCACTACATCCCCCTTATTAAATGCTGCACTGAATGCCTTAAATCAAGTGATTCTGGGCAAAGCACATACGGTACGCTTGGCACTAACATGTTTATTAGCCGAGGGGCATTTACTATTAGAGGATTTACCGGGAATGGGTAAGACCACCTTGGCTCATGCCTTGGCTCAGGTCTGTGGTTTGGAATATAAGCGGGTACAATTCACTAGTGATCTATTACCCGCTGACCTCATTGGTGCCTCCATCTTTGATCCCAAAACCACTACTTTTCAATTCCATCGGGGGCCATTATTTACCCAAGTCCTCCTAGCTGACGAACTCAACCGCACCACGCCCAAAGCCCAGAGTGCGCTCTTAGAAGCCATGGAGGAAAAGCAAATTAGTATGGATGGTAAGAGCTATCCCTTACCCAAGCCATTTTTTGTGATTGCCACCCAAAATCCCCAATCACAATCGGGAACCTTTCATTTGCCAGAATCACAGCTCGATCGCTTTTTATTGCGTATTTCACTAGGTTATCCCGATCCTGCAGTGGAGCGTGCCATGCTTCAAGGACGAAATGGTCGACAACTTCTCTTGCAGCTAAAACCTGTACTCAGCCCTGCTGAGTTGAAAGCCTTACAGCATCTAGTCCCTCAAATCAAAATGACCGATGCCTTGCTGGATTATATTCAGCGCTTAATTGCTTGTACCCGTGAGCATGAACGTTGCCAAGTAGGACTATCACCGCGTGGAGCCTTGGCTTTAGTACGTGCTGCGCAAAGTTGGGCACTCTTACAAGGGCGGGGCTTTGTCTTACCAGAAGATGTACAAGCGGTATTTGTCGCTGTAGCAGGCCATCGTTTAGTCGGGCGTCATGAGCAAGGCGAGGCTTTAGCGCGTTTATTACTCTCCCAAGTCGATGTAGTGGGAGTTAATCGTGCGGCTTAATCCTTGGGAGCAGCGCTGGCAACACTGGCTAGATCAGCGCCTACCCGCTAAAAATCAACGAACATTGGCACAACGTAGCATTTTTATTATTCCGAGTGGGTCTGGTTTGGCGCTCTTGGTAGTATTAGGTTTATTAATGATTTTAGGCATAAATTTCCAAAACTCATTAGTGTATGTAGTGTGTTTTTGGCTATTGGCCTTATTTATTTTAAATATTTTATATACTTACCGTAATTTAGCGGGAGTCACTATTAAAGCGCTGCGGATAGAGCCTTGTTTTGCAGGCAGTCATGCGGTCTTAGAACTAGAGCTTAGCCGTATGCCTACTAGAGCGCATTGGAATATCGTACTGGATTGGTCTAAGCAAGATCACGTCTTAGTTGAATTGGCTAGTTGCCAGAGTGTACGGATTCAATTGTCGCATCTGGCTACTAAACGCGGCTATTTTGAGCCACCCCGTATTAAAATCAGCACCACCTATCCTACCGGATTAGCCTTAGCTTGGTCTTATTTTACACCCGATTTAAAAGGGTTGGTCTACCCAGAACCACTGCAACAAGACTCGGCACTGGCTCATCAAGGTAATACTGATAATAGCGGTAAAATATTGACTGCTGGAGGGAGTGATTTTAATGAGCTACGCGCTTATAAAACCGGCGACCCTATACAACGTATCCATTGGGCAAAGTATGCACAAACCGGACAGCTCTATACCAAATCATTTGTGGATTATGCCAGCGAAGCGCTGTGGTTAGATTGGAATCAAGTGCCTACTCCACGTACTGAACAACGTTTAAGTGTGCTCTGTGCTCAGGTTTTAGAGTTGAATGCTACGCAGGCTGTCTTTGGTTTAAAAATTCCGGGTAAAACTATCGAGCCAGCAAGCGGAGAGGTTCATTATGAGCAATGCTTAAAGGCTTTGGCTCTGTATGGGTTGCCCTATGAATAAAACCATTACTTATAGCGGTATGCTTTGGCTTTTGGCGGCTCAATTTGTGGTGATGCTGCCCTTTACACTCTATTTACCGTGGTGGTTAATCCCCATTATGGTGGCCTCTGTGATTTGGCGTTTACGGGTACTTAAGGGCTATTCAGCTCAGCCGAATGCACTGGTGAAGACCCTATTAGTGGCGATGGGGGTTGGGGGACTGGTCTTGAGTGGCTTACCCTTCCCCTCACTAGACCTGATGTTAGCGGTATTACTTTTAGGTTTTGCCTTTAAATCACTGGAGGTCGTGCAACTACGGGATGGGGTGATTGTCATTTTTCTAGGCTACCTATTAGTTGCCCTACATTTCCTCTATACCCAAGAAATACTAGCCGGAGCCTATGGTCTATTAGGCATGACCATACTCACTGGCGCACTAATTGGTATTCAGCCTGCTGTCACGGTCTTAAATCCCTTTGAGACCGTACGCTCCCATTTAAAACTAGCCACCTTAATGGTGTTGCAAGCGATACCTTTAATGCTGATTATATTCTTCCTCGCCCCCCGTCTGCCGCCCTTGTGGTCATTGCCCATGATGCCCGGACAAACCAAAACGGGTATTTCAGAGCGCATGACGCCGGGGGATATTGCCGATTTAACTCGCTCAACGGAACTGGCCTTTCGCGCCACCTTTAAAAATACCCGCCCCCCGCAAGCACAACTCTATTGGCGCGGCTTAACGCTCAATTATTTTGATGGTAAAACCTGGCAGCAATTACCAGAAGACTATGATTTTATTAACTTCAAGAATCAGGTCAAAGGTGAGTATGCGCTGTTTAATAAAAATTTTGAGTTACGCGGTGATCCGATTGAGTATGAGGCACTGTATGTACCTAGTGGACAACCGTGGTTATTTACCTTAACCCCTACGCTCAATGTAGAGGGGGATGTGATACGAGCGGCGGATTATCGTGTGATGGCGAACACCATTACGCAATCCCCTGCACTGATTAAAGCCAGTAGTTATCCACAAACTATCCGCGATACCAAACTGACTCACACCATGCGCCACCTAGCCTCTCAATTACCTCAAGGTTCTGATCCACGTACCCATGAGCTAGCCCAGCGCTGGTGGCGTGAAAGTGGGCAAAATGTGGAACGTTATATTAAGTTAATTTTACATCATTTTAGAACTCAAGAATTTTACTATACCTTATCGCCTCCTTTACTAGGGGATCAAAATACTATTGATGCCTTTCTATTCGATTCGCGTAAAGGCTTTTGCTCCCACTATGCCGGTAGCTTTGTCTTTTTAATGCGGGCGGTGGGGATTCCGGCTCGCGTTGTGGTGGGCTATCAGGGGGGTAAGTGGAATGAGCAAGGTAATTATTTAGCGGTATATCAATATGATGCTCATGCATGGGTTGAAGTTTGGCAACCTGAAACTGGCTGGGTCGAGTATGACCCCACTACCGCCGTAGCCCCTTCACGAGTGACTGAGGGTTCGGATGCTTTTTTAGCCCAAGAAGAGGGTTTATTACGTCAATCTTTTCGAGCTGTGCAGAATAATCTACCTTGGCTAAGTAGCCTGTCTCAGCAATTAGACGCGCTACAATATCAATGGCAGCGCTGGGTAGTAGGCTATGACCATGATACTCAGGCCAATGTATTACGTAAATGGTTGGGGGATTTTTCCATCACCACACTGACCCTAGTCATACTGAGTGTCTTTGTTGCGCTGGGAGTGCTATGGGGTATCTGGTTGGGCTTGTGGCGTAAACCTAGGCTCACCTTAGAGCAATCGTTGATGCATGAATTAGATCAAATACTGGCTAAAAAAGGCTTTAAACGCGAACCTGCTCAAACGGTAGGTGATTTTGCTCAACAGGTGAGTAGTAAACAAGCTGATTTAGGCAAACTACTACAGCAATTCGCCCAGCATTTTGAATCCTTATGCTATAACCCTATGGCGAATAAAGCGGACACCACTCAACAGCTCAAACGGCTACTAAAGCAATTAAAAAAAGCTCCCATCACTCAACTAGGGCGTAAAATCGCACCACTTAAACCATCTCGAATTTCCGAGGGTTGAGTGCGCCCACCGAGGGGTTGATCTAGTACTAAATCTAAATATGCACCTAATTGATCATTTAGGGCTTGAGCCGAACGAAACGGCTCTTCGCCTGCAATATTGGCACTAGTAGAGACGAGTGGATGATTTAAGGTATCACATAATGCTTTCACAGTAGGATGCTTACTCACTCGCACCGCAATCGTGTCATGCTCACCCCGTAATAAATAGGATACTTCCGGTCTAGCCGGCAATACCCAAGTAATTGCATCAGGCCAAGTGGGTAGCACTCGATCTAACATAGCCTGATCCAAGGGAGCAAGATAATCATTGAGCTGCTCAAAAGCCGAGGCAATGAGAATCAAGCCTTTATGCACGGGACGCTGCTTAATACTTAAAATACGCTCGACTGCATCTAGGCGTGAGGGATCACAGCCTAAGCCAAATACTGCCTCAGTTGGATACGCGAGTACACCACCCGATTGAATGACGTGAACCGCTTGAGTAATGGAAGGAGTCAATACGGCCATTATTAAAACGGAACCTCATCATTGTCGACGGGTAGAGGGCTTGTTTTAGTCGCACTAGTCTTTTTGGCAGAAGGCTCTTTGGTTGCTGTTGTAGCTTCCTTTTTAGTACTAGTACTTTTAGGTTTCGCTTCCGCATCGGCTGCTTTTTTAGTACTTGCTACTTTCTTAGCAGTAGCCTTTTTAGGTTTTGCTTCTGCTTCAGTCGACTCTGCTTTTTTAGCACGAGTGGTTTTCGGTTGTTCCTCTGTAGCTGCAACTGCTGAAGCGCTCTCTTCAGTACTAGCCGCTTTTTTGCGCGATTTCTTTTCCGGTGTGGCGGCTGTAATTAGGGCTTGCGCCTCTTCCTCGGTCATCTCCGCAACCGTTTCTAATTTATCCTTAGGAATCCGTGCTTTGATTTTGCCCTTGACTACAAAAGGCCCCCAGCGACCTTTGACGATTTGTAAGCCTTTACCAAAGTCTTTAACTAGCTTGGCTGCATCGGATTCTTTTTTCTCCGCAATCAGTACTAAAGCCCGCTCTAATGTAATAGTGTAGGGATCATCATCCTTTTTCAGTGAAGCAAATTGGTCTTTAGCAAATTTCACATAGGGGCCAAAGCGTCCAATAGCTACTGTGATCTTATCGCCCTCGGCGGTTTCCCCTAGCTCACGCGGTAAACGGAATAACTCCAACGCCTCTTCTAGCGTTAAAGTATCAATTTTCATCCCCGGACGTAGGCTAGCAAACGTCGGCTTTTCCTCATCCTCCGCGCTACCAATTTGTACCATAGGGCCAAAACGCCCAATCCGCGCCGTTACGGGCTTACCTGTGCGTGGATCGACCCCTAATTCACGTGGTTTCAGTACATCGCTACGGTTAACCGTTTCCATTTTTTCATCGACGAGCGTATGGAAAGGCTTCCAAAACTCATCCATGACCGGAATCCACGCTGCTTCACCGCGTGAAATGGCATCTAATTGATCTTCAAGGTTAGCGGTGAAACTGTAATCCACATATTGCGTAAAATGCTCAGTGAGGAAGCGATTCACCACCCGCCCAATATCAGTTGGGATAAAACGGCGCTGGGATAATTCCACATACTCACGGCCTTGTAAGGTCGAAATAATGCTGGCATACGTGGAGGGACGCCCAATGCCATATTCTTCCAACGCTTTCACGAGAGACGCCTCTGAATAGCGTGGGGGAGGCTCAGTAAAGTGTTGCTGATTAATAATGTCATGCAGAGGCACTTTCTGCCCTTCGACTAAGGGTGGCAGTGGATTATCTTTTTCCTGAGCCTGATCATCCAAACCTTCTTCATATACTGTCAAAAAACCGGCATGACGCACGACTGAGCCTGTCGCACGGAAGAAACTGGTCGGCTCAGCATTCAAATTGACTGACATGGTATCAATCGTGGCATGAATCATTTGACAGGCCACCGCTCGCTTCCAAATTAGCTCATATAGCTTAAACTGGTCCTCGGTCAAAAAGGCCTTCACTTGCTCTGGTGTACGTAAGGCTGAAGTAGGGCGTATAGCCTCATGTGCCTCTTGAGCATTTTTGGATTTAGTTTTGTACTGCCGAGGCGCTTCCGGTAAATAATCCTTACCGTAACGAGTTTGAATGAGGCTACGTAATTCAGCAATCGCTTCATTGGCTAAATTAACCGAGTCCGTCCGCATATAGGTAATTAAACCCACTGTGCCATCTTTACCTAAATCAATCCCTTCATACAGTTGTTGCGCGGTACGCATCGCACGTTGAGAAGAGAAATACAGTTTACGCACCGCTTCTTGTTGTAGTGTTGAAGTGGTAAAGGGTGCAGCGGGATAACGCTTACGTTCTTTTCTTTCAATCTGAGATACCAGCAGCTCACCCTTCGCTACCGCTACTAGGTGTGCTTTGACCGTAGCCGCTTGCTGCTCGGTGGTAATATCAAATTGCTCGACACGCTTATCTTTTAAAGTATGGAGCCGAGCACTGAATGCGGTTTTATCTTGAGAGCACTGTGCGGTGATAGTCCAATATTCTTGGGTTACAAAGCGTTCAATCTCTTCCTCACGCTCAACAATCAAACGCAAAGCAGGGCTTTGTACCCGTCCTGCCGAGAGGCTAGGTTTTATTTTGCGCCATAAGAGAGGGGATAAGTTAAAACCCACCAAATAATCTAACGCACGGCGGGCTTGTTGTGCATCCACTAAAGGAATAGCTAAATCACGCGGGTTTTGAATCGCGTCTTGAATCGCCTTTTTAGTAATCTCATGAAACACAACACGCTGAACGTTCTTACCTTCCAGTACCCCACGCTCTTTGAGAATCTCGTATAAATGCCATGAAATCGCCTCCCCCTCACGATCAGGGTCGGTCGCTAGATAAAGTGTATGAGCCTTTTTGAGCGCCTTAATAATCGCATCCACATGCTTTTGATTACGATCAATAATCTCGTAACGCATGGCATAGTGTTGATCAGGATCAACCGCCCCCTCTTTGGGGATTAAATCACGGACGTGACCGTAGGAAGCTAAGACCGTGAAGCCTTTTCCAAGATATTTCTCGATAGTCTTACCCTTAGCAGGTGACTCAACGATCACTAAATTTTCGCTCATTTGCTCTATTTGCAGCGCTAACGCCGGTCTCATAACTCAAGGAGTCGCATTGTAAACCCGAATTGAGCGCAAAAGTAAAGACCTGATTACTAGGAATATGCCGATTTAGCGCTCAAATTGCGTGGGGGGACTTGATTTTTACAGCTTTTATCACCATAAATCAGTTTTCCATGCAAATGATTGGAGCAGGACTTGGAACAGTTTAGAGGGACAACCATCCTAAGTGTACGACGCAATGGTCTGGTAGCCATTGGCGGTGATGGGCAAGTTACCATGGGCAATACCGTCATGAAAGGTAATGCGCGTAAAGTACGCCGTTTATACAATAATAATGTCATTGCCGGATTTGCAGGCGGTACTGCGGATGCGTTTACCCTATTCGAGCGCTTTGAAGCCAAACTACAAAGTGTCAATGGTAATCTGACTCGTGCAGCGGTGGCCTTAGCGAAAGATTGGCGCACGGATCGTATGTTACGCCGTTTAGAAGCGCTATTAGCCGTCGCGGATAAGGATACTTCGCTGATTATCACGGGTAATGGGGACGTAATAGAGCCTGAAAATAGCTTAATTGCGATAGGTTCTGGTGGCCCGTTTGCCCAATCCGCCGCGCGTGCTTTATTAGAAAACACCGATTTATCCGCCCGTGAAATTGTCGAAAAGGGATTAACCATTGCAGCGGATATCTGCATTTATAGCAATCATCACATTACCATTGAGGAAATCCGCCCATGAGCACTATGACTCCGCGCGAGATTGTGCAGGAATTAGATAAACACGTTATTGGTCAACAAAAAGCTAAGCGCTCCGTTGCCATTGCCTTACGGAATCGCTGGCGGCGTCAACAGCTCGACAATACCCTACGCCATGAAGTGACTCCTAAAAATATCCTCATGATTGGCCCTACAGGTGTAGGTAAAACGGAAATTGCACGGCGCTTGGCACGGTTGGCGAATGCCCCTTTTATCAAAGTCGAGGCCACCAAGTTTACCGAAGTTGGCTATGTGGGTAAGGAAGTCGATAGCATTATTCGTGACCTTGCTGATGTGGCAGTCAAAATGCTACGCGAACAAGAAGTCGCCAAGGTACGTTATCGTGCAGAAGAAGCTGCAGAAGAGCGTATCTTAGACATTTTATTGCCCCCACCCCGCAAGGATAGTCAGGCAAATGAGTGGCTTTCCCTCGGTGATGACGCGCCCAAAGCCGCCGCCCCCGAAGAAAGTGCTACCCGGCAAAAATTCCGCAAAAAATTACGCGAAGGCGAATTAAACGATAAGGAAATTGAGCTAGAGGTATCCGTAGCAGGAGCCTCGGTGGAGATTATGACGCCTCCTGGTATGGAAGATATGGCTAGCCAACTCAGCGGCTTATTCCAGAATCTAGGCTCGCAGCGTAAACGTAAGCGCAAAATGCGTATTAAGGACGCGCTGAAAGTCTTAGCGGATGAAGAAGCACATAAGCTAGTCAATGAGGAAGAACTCAAACAACGAGCCGTACAAGCAGTCGAGCAGACGGGTATTGTCTTCCTCGATGAGATTGACAAGATTGCTCGTGGCGAAGGTAAAACGACGGGTGCGGATGTCTCACGCGAAGGGGTACAACGCGATTTATTGCCTTTAATTGAAGGCTGCACGGTTAATACTAAATACGGCATGATCAAAACGGATCATATTTTATTTATTACCTCTGGTGCATTCCATGTCGCAAAACCCTCTGATTTAATTCCAGAATTACAAGGTCGCCTACCGATTCGGGTCGAGATGGATGCCTTGACTGCGGATGATTTTGAAAAGATTTTAACCGAGCCAGCCGCCTCATTAACTGAGCAATATATCGGTCTGCTTAAAACAGAAGGTGTTGATTTAAGTTTCACACCGGATGCGATTCGTCGTATTGCTGAAATTGCCTTTGAGGTCAATGAGCGTACTGAGAATATTGGCGCACGCCGCTTGCATACAGTGATGGAGCGTTTATTAGAAAATCTGCTCTTTGATGCGCCGGATTGTGCGAGTACCTTTGAAGTGACCGCGCAAGATGTGGGTAAAGCATTAGATGAGTTGGTTCAGGACGAAGATTTGAGTCGCTATATTCTCTAAAAGAACGGTAGCGCACAACGTTGATAGAAAAGGGTAGATTGAGGTCTACCCTTTTTGCTTTTTGGGCACTAAATACGAACATAAAGCATCTTTTAGCGTTTTTGGTAGTCCTCAAGTAAACTACCACTTATTATAGTCATAATTACTATGTTTTTCATAATTTCATAGTTTTTTAATTTTTGGTTAGCATAACTTCTAGAAAACTCATATCGACCATTTGTATTAATATTAAGTCTCCCATTTATTTCGTAATGATTACTACGTAAAATCATGCCATTCCAAGTTATATTTAAATCTGCTTGATACTCTCTTGAGTAACTATTGTAATTACATGAGTTTATATTTGATATAATATCCTGTCCACCATCATAGTTTTGATCTATATACTGTTGAGCAAAGAAATAAGCAAGGCTTTGAACTTTATCATAATCATCTTGTTTACAACCACGTGGACCTGTTGCTTCTTTACTAGACTTAACTAGCCGCTCTAATAGTAGAGGGGTCATATATTGCACACAAACTCTATAACTATTTTCACGGTTAACTTGATCTTCAGATTTTAAATTTCTAATTCCATTCCACTCTTCTTGAGTTAGATTAATATTACCTTCTACTTCTCCAAAGATACTAATCTTCGCACCTACTCTTCCATCAGTATCAAGTCTCCAGTACTTTCCCTCTGTAGAGGGTGATAAACAAATTTCAGATACAATAGTATTAATTGTTTTTAATACTTCAAAATTACTATTAGAGCTACTTTCAGCCTTTGTTGTTAATGATAAATTAAACAACACAAATACTAGCAGTAATAACTTTTTCATTTAATATACCTTTTATGCTAAACAAATCTCCTTTGGACTTTATATTGAGCAATATAGTCTGAGATTTTAGAGTTTAATAGTGGTTATTAGCTTCTGATCACCATTCCACGCTCTAAAACTTACAACTAAAACCTATTTGATTTATTACAACAAAAATCACCTTTCCCCTCTGATTTTTTATAAAAATTAAAAGTTATTAACAATGCATCAGGTATTCGCTGCAAACAAAAAACCAATTGCTTAATTTTAAAATTTTTCATTTGCTTTAAATCCTCCAACCATAAATCATAGTAAAAATTCCTAGGATTATCTATTGGAAAAGGTATTTTTATCTTTTTACTTATTAAAAGAGAGGCTATTTTTAAGATTAATATTACCAAGCCAATATGCAAATTTCTTACAAAATATCTCATGATGCCTTCTTTAGGAGAAATTCTTTGACATTTAAAGAACAATGGTTTTAGTGTTATGTGCATTTGATTTTCTGCCTCTGTTAAGTACAGAAGCGACCTTAGGTCGCTTCTGTACCGATTGGGTTAATAAAAAGAATGCAGCTACCCACTTCATCTTCATCAGATTCAAGAATATGGTTTGCATAATAGGTAGAGTGAGAATTTAAATAGCACTCGTAACATTGTTTACCTTTTTCAGTAACAGAAAATAGATAAGCTCCTTTATTGTTTGGGTGAACATGTGGTTCCAAGGCTCCTACTTCAACTAGTAGTGTCAACCAATAATAAAAGCGTGATGTACTTCTAAAAGAAACATCTTGTAGATCACTACTTTTAAAGTAAGTATTTACACCATATTGGTTAATAGCTTTCTCCATAAGGCGTCGTGGAACCATCGATTTATGTCTTAGTATCTCGCAGATGTTAGTCATGGCGCTGTCCTGTAACTAGAAGAGCTTGAAACATAGTGGTCAGAAGCTGAAAAGAGTGTATTGTTTAATATATAAACAATCTATCTCGTTTAGCTTTAATAAACAGGAAGACGTTAATCTAGAAAGAAAACAAGGCTTTTTACAGCTAGAACAATCACTTTTCAAAACTACAACCTTGGCTTTGTTACAGAAACTTAGAAAAGTAACTATCAATCAGATTAAATGATACTCGCCATCTCTACATACTGAGATTTAGATCAGTCTTTTTCTTATGAAAAACCTCCATCGAACCAGAAAACTCTAGTCATAGCCTAACCCAAGCTGTGCAGCTATCCCTGAGTGGCAAAGATTCATGAACTACACGACAACATCGAGCACCCTGCTCGTACTCGTGCCCACTCAGGGCGCTTTTGAGCAAACTGATTAAATTCGGGTTGCTCGGCATAGGGTTTACGCAATACCTGTAAGAGCTGATCTATGCGGCTATTATCGCCTTGTTCTGCTAAATCAATAGCCTCTTGCGCTAAATAATTGCGTAATACAAACCGTGGATTAACGGCATTCATCCGTTCCTTGCGTTCGGTCATATTGACCAGCTCTTGCAAGGAGCGCTGAGCATATAAAGCTAGCCATGCATCCCATATGTCCCGATCACGCTCTACATACTCAGGGCGGTAAAAGGCCGAGCTAATCACGGATAAATTCGGCTGCTGCAAATCGAGTTGAGCTAACTCACGGAAAAACAAAGTCATATCCACTTCAGAGGTACGCAGTAGCTCAAACAATTGCTCTACCCAAGACTCATCTTCAGCACCTAGCTGTTTTAAACCTAATTTAGCGGCAAGCGCTTGATTAAATACCTGATTATAGGTCAGCGCATAAGTACGCAAACCTGCCTCTAATGGCTCATCCGGCATCACGGTAGCTAAGGCATTGGCTAATTGAGCCAGATTCCAGTGGGCAATATAGGGTTGTTGAGCATAGCTATAGCGTAAGCCTTGTGCATCGGTAGTATTCGGTGTCCAGAGTGGGTTGTAATCCTCCAACCAACCATAGGGGCCATAATCAATGGTTAGCCCTAAAATCGACATATTGTCAGTATTCATCACCCCATGAACAAAACCAACCCGCATCCAATCCGCCATTAAACGCGCAGTGCGGAGGCAAATCAGTTCAAACCACTGCGCTCGCTTAGTCTCGGTATGACCGATCAATTGGGGGTAGTCTCGCTCAATAGTGAAATCAATGAGCTGATTTAATAAAGCCACATCACCGCGTGCCGCAGGTAATTCAAAATGCCCGAAGCGAATAAACGAAGGGGCAACTCGACACACAATAGCGCCTGGCTCAGTTTTTGGGTGCCCATCGTAAAACATATCACGTAGCACCCCATCACCCGTTGCGACCAGACTTAAAGCCCGCGTGGTGGGAATACCTAAGTGATACATAGCCTCACTACATAAATATTCCCGCACCGAAGAGCGCAATACCGCGCGACCATCCGCATGACGCGAATAAGGTGTTTTCCCCGCCCCCTTTAATTGCAGCTCCCAACGTTCCCCCTTAGCATTAATACTCTCCCCTAAGCTAATGGCGCGACCATCACCTAATTGTCCGGCCCAATTACCAAACTGATGTCCACCGTAACAGGTCGCAACGGGAAACATCCCCTCTAGTAACTGATTACCCGACAGTATTTGAGCGGCTTCACTGCTGTGCATATCCTCTGCTGTCCAGCCCAATAGCTCAGCCACTTCAGGCGAGTAGCTTAATAGTCTGGGTGCTTGAACGGGAGTAGGCGGAGCTTTTGACCATAAAGCCCCTACTACTTGGCGACTATTGAGCGTGGTAATAGGATCGCCCGGCAACTCCTGAACAAAACGATTATCAAACTGTAATGGATGCATGTGGATTCCTTGCAAGGCTTGCTATCAATAGGTGCCGGATCAATAGGTTGGGGTAAGTGTTTTGGAAAAGGTTGTACTGTCTGAGCGCAGCGAGTTTACAACCTTTGGAAAAAGACTTACCCCAGCCTATTGATCTAAACAACACACCGTTCTTTAAAAAGCCAAGCTATCAATAAGCATCCTACAAGTCCAAAATACCGAAACCTTGCATGGCTAAATCTAGCTTTCAAAGCCTAATCACTGCACACTTATTCTTTTGCCTCGTAGGACAATAACGATGCTAGATATAGCTCAACAATTTCCCGTGACCCAAAACCACATTTACCTCAATCACGCTGCCATGGCACCGTGGCCCTTGGTTACAGAACAAGCCTTGCAACAATTTGTTGCTGAAAATGTGCGTCACGGATCGACGAATTACCCACAATGGAGCCTATTAGAGCGTGAATTACGTCAACGCCTACAACTCCTACTCAACGCCCCCTCTATTGATGATATTGGTCTGATTCACAATACCTCGGTGGGTATCTCCTTTGTAGCAGAGGGTATTGATTGGCAAGCCGGGGATAATGTAATCAGTATTGCCCAAGAATTCCCGTCTAATCGTTATCCTTGGTTAGCGCAAAGCTATCGTGGTGTCACCGTTAAAGAATTAGATTTAAATACCTGTGGTGAGGATGTCGAAGGTGCGTTATTGGCACTTTGTGATGCACGTACCCGTGTTGTTGCTATCAGTGCCATACAATTTGGTACAGGTTTACGCCTTAATCTTAAGCGCATTGGTGAATATTGTAAGACCCATCAGATTATTTTCTGTGTTGATGGTATTCAACAGGTCGGTATGATGCCCCTCGATGTACAAGCCATTCACGCCGATTTTGTGATTGCAGATGCCCATAAATGGCTCTTAGGCCCTGAAGGGATTGCGGTATTTTATGTAAGCCCTAAACAACGGGAGCAATTACGTCTGACTCAATTTGGCTGGCATATGATGGAAACCATGGGTAATTACACCAGCCCTGAGTTTATCCCCTCGCCAACCGCACGGCGTTTTGAAGCAGGTAGCCCGAATATGCTAGGGATTCATGCCCTGCATGCGAGTATGGGGTTAATCATGGAGGTCGGCATAGAGGCTATTTGGGCAGCGATCCAAGAGCGGATGCAGATACTGATTCAAGGCTTTCAAGCCACGGAACACTTAGAGATTTTGACTAATACTAGTGCAGAGCGCTTGTCTGGCATTATTACAGTATGCCCTACAGTGCAATCATCGGAAGGCTTATTTGAATATTTAAAAACTAATAAGGTCTTTACTGCGCCACGTGGGGGGGGAGTACGTTTTTCACCGCACTTCTACACCCCACTTGAGCAAGTTAAAGAGGCTGTACAATTAGTACGTGAGTACCTAGCTTAAGCCTGCGCTTTTGGCTCTAGCCATTGGAGTTTTAACACTCCAGTGGAGAGTGCTGTTCCTATAATAATCACTAAAGCGCCCAGCACAAATTGCCATGTCAGCTCCTCACCTAAGAAAATAATCCCCCAAACAATACCAAATAAGGGGACTAAAAAGGTCACGGTCACTGTACGAGCAGCACCAATTTCTGCAATCAATCTAAAGAAAATAAGATAAGCTGCTCCCGTACAAATCACCCCCAAAATCATAATACTAATCCACGACATGAGACTAGGATTATGATCAGGCCAATAGATTAAGGCTAAAGGCAACAACACTAACGCCCCCATGGTCAATGACATCACCGTTGTGACTAAGGAATTAACACCTATCACATTACGTTTGGTGTAATTCGCGCTAAAACCATAAGATAAGGTCGCCAATAACATAGCCGCTAATGCTAACCCTGTATCTGTACCGGACATAGATAGCTTATCGCCAACCAAGATAATCACCCCAATAAAACCAACGACTAGCCCCAAAATACGGGAGCGACTCAAAGATTCCTTTAGCCAAACAAAAGCTATTAATGCAGTAAACATTGGTACAGTCGCATTTAATACCGAACCAACTCCCGCCGTAAATACCAATAGGCCATAGGCTAATAAAGTAAAGGGTAGAGCCGAATTAAATACGCCAACCACGGTCATTTTACCCCACCAACCTTGGGTAACGGATAAGGGATATTTCATTAAGAGCACCGGCCATAGTACTAAAGCACCAATAGCAATACGTAACTCAATCAAAGGAATGGCTCCCACATCCTTGACCGCCACCCGCATAAATAAAAACGAACTACCCCAAATCGCTCCCAACACAATTAAACTCACAATATGGCGAGTATTCACGCTAAGCCTCCTATGCGAAGCGCCGTTACAAAGAGCTGCTCATCATCCGCCTAGCTATCTCTTTATTCAAGCCGGTTAACAATAGGGTTTTTATGTATTGGTCTTTCATAAAATACCTTACATCGGCTGTAAGTCATGATAGTGTTACTCACCCTTTTGGGATAAGTTTAATGCCATACGCCAACCTACAACGACTAGGAGGACTCACCACCATGAGTGATAAAGATAAACTAGACCAAGCTGCCCTCGATTATCATCGCTACCCCAAACCCGGCAAACTAGAAATTACCCCGACCAAAAATATGGTCAATCAACGGGATTTAGCCCTCGCCTATTCTCCGGGGGTGGCAGCAGCTAGTTTAGCCATTGCAGCCGATCCTAGTACCGCAGCGGATTACACCACGCGCGGCAATTTAGTAGCGGTCATTTCTAATGGAACAGCAGTATTAGGGCTTGGTGCTATTGGTGCCTTAGCATCTAAACCCGTCATGGAAGGTAAAGCCGTCCTCTTTAAAAAATTCGCCGGTGTGAATGCCTTTGATATTGAAGTTGATACGACCGATGTCGATCGCTTTGTGGATGCGGTGAGTTTATTAGAGCCGACCTTTGGTGGTATTAACCTCGAAGATATTAAAGCCCCTGAGTGCTTTGAGATTGAGCGCCGCCTTAAAGAAAAAATGAATATTCCGGTATTCCACGACGATCAGCACGGTACCGCCATTTGTGTGGCGGCGGCGATTCGTAATGGTTTGAGAGTTGCGGGCAAAAATATCGCAGACGTCAAGTTAGTCTGCTCAGGCGCGGGTGCTGCGGCGATTTCTTGCTTAAACCTATTGGTTGAAATGGGCTTAAAGAAAGAAAATGTTACCGTCAATGATCGTTTTGGTATTATTTATAAGGGTCGGGTAGAGGAAATGAATCCTTATAACTCGGCCTATGCGATTGAGACCGATGCTCGTACCTTAGATGATGTTATGGATGGCGCGGATGTCTTTTTAGGCTTATCTGCCCCACGCGTACTCAAACAAGAGCATGTGAAACGCATGGCTCCTAATCCTTTGATTTTAGCATTGGCTAATCCTGAGCCTGAAATTCGCCCTGAACTCGTCCATGAAGTACGTGATGATGTGATTATGGCGACGGGTCGTAGTGATTATCCCAATCAGGTGAATAATGTGCTCTGCTTCCCCTTCTTATTCCGGGGTGCATTAGATGTAGGTGCGACTGAGATTAATGAGGCCATGAAGGTGGCGGCGGTACAGGCCATCGCTGATCTTGCAACTAAAGAAGCCTCCGATGTGGTGGTTTCGGCCTATGGCGGTGCTTCCTTTAAATTTGGGCGTGAGTATTTAATTCCTAAGCCTTTTGACCCCCGTTTAATGACCATTATCCCACCACGTGTGGCTAAAGCGGCAATGGATACGGGAGTAGCAACGCGCCCCATTCAAGATTGGGATGCCTATCAACAATCATTAGAGGCCTTTGTCTTCCGTTCTGGCATGGTGATGAAACCTGTATTTGAACGGGCACGTCAAGATCCACAGCGCATTGTATTTGCTGAGGGCGAATCACAACGTGTGATTACTGCTATGCAGATTCTGGTGGATGATGGTATTTGTAAGCCTATCCTCATTGGTAATCCAGAGATTATTCAGCACAATATTAATAACTATAATTTGCGCCTGAAAATCGGTGAAGATATTGAGGTGGTCGACCCACGTAATAATCCCAACTATGAGCGCCATGCAGATGTCTATTATCAAGCGATGTGCCGCGAGGGGGTAACACCGGCTTATGCGAAGCGTGTTATGACTTCGCGTACCACGCAGTTAGCTGCCGTTATGGTACGAGCAGGTGATGCTGATGCGTTAATTTGTGGGGTGGAAGGTAATTATGCCTCGCATCTACACTATATCGAGGCGATCATTGGCATGCATCCTAGGGTAAAACATTTATCCGCTGTCACCATGCTCATTCTAACCAAAGGGACTTATTTCCTCACCGATACCCATGTGGTGGTAAATCCTACGGCTGATCAGATCGCTGAGAGTACCGAGATTGCTTCCCGCTTAGTACAAAACTTTGGGATTAAACCTCAAGTGGCTCTGCTATCCCATTCTAATTTTGGTAGCCGTCGTGATGAAAGCAGTAACAAAATGCGCACCGCCTTAGAGCTAATTCGGGAGCGTTATCCCGACTTAGTAGTAGAAGGTGAAATGCATGCAGACACGGCACTATCAGAGGAAATCCGCGAGCGTTTATTCAAAGACTCTGGCTTTAAAGGGGCTGCAAACCTATTAGTATTCCCTGATCTAGATGCCGCGAATATTAGTTACAATATGGTAAAAATGCTCGGAGATGGGTTGCCGGTAGGACCCATTCTGATTGGTACTAATCACCCTGCTCATATTCTAACTGAAAGTACTACCCCACGCGGGATTGTGAATATGGCAGCCGTCGCCGCTGTAGATTCTTTAATGCGTAAGCGTTAATAGTTACGCTATAGGTTATAGAAACTCAAGTACCTTTACCCTCAGTACTTGAGTTTCTTACTACCGTCTTAGGCACTATTCTTTAGGTAAATCATCCAAAGCCTTTTGAGCATCAGCATGACCACTCTTAGCCGCTTTTTTCAGCCATTTTTTTGCGCTGCTTAGGCTTTTATCCACACCCTCGCCATCGCGGTACATGAGACCTAGATTATATTGAGCATTGGCATTACCCTGTTTTGCGGCTTTGGTGTACCACTTCACCGCCTTTTCATTATCCTCAGTAACGCCCTCACCCGTATCATACATCACCCCTAAATCGGTTTGAGCATCAGCATCGCCTTGTTCTGCGGCTTTGGCATACCACTCGACTGCTTTTTGATTATCCTCTGCTACTCCTTGACCATTGTCATACATCAAGCCTAAATTGGTCTGAGCGACTGCCAGTCCTTGTTCGGCAGCTTGGGTTAGATAGTCAAAGGCTTTTTTATCATCCTTATCAACACCCTGCCCTTGGGCATACATCGAGCCTAAGTTAAACTGTGCTACCGCATCTTTTTGCTCGGCGGCTTTGGTAAAATACTCCACCGCTTTTTGAGTATCCTGATCCACACCTTGACCACTGATATACATAGTACCAAGACTACTTTGAGCAGCGGCATAACCTTGCTCGGCAGCCTTAACAAAATACTCCAGTGCTTTTTTACTACTCTGATCCACACCTTGACCACGAGCATAGAGCACACCTAGATTATATTGGGCGGGGGCATAGCCTTGCTCAGCGGCTTTGGCAAAATAGCCTGCCGCTTTTTTACTACTTTTCTTAACTTTATCGCCCTGAATATAACGAATACCTAAATTATATTGGGCAACTTTATCATCTTGTTCGGCTGAGCTTTTTTCATCTTTAGCAGCAGGGGGGGGTTCACTACCGCTAGTAGACTCGGCTTTATCGGTTGAGGGAGGGGTGGTCTCGGCATAAGCAGCACTGAATAAGCATAAGCTGGTCAATACGGTAACAAACAATAATTTTGGGGACATATAGACTTCCAAATCAATCCATAGGGTTTAGACCCTAAGCGTAGAAGCACGCGGCCTTGATAGCAATCCTTTGTTGAATAGATCACCGGAGCAGACACTTTGCTCTTGCCCAGTAATGCTTAATTACGTTATAACCACATACCATTATGTCGACAATGTTGCACTGCAACCTCGACAGTGACGTGATTTAATTTAGTTTTCTAATTAGTATGCCGACACTTTGCCTCGGCTGGAGATTTCACCATGAGCGATAGAGTACAAGTAGGTGGCTTGCAAGTAGCGAGTGAACTTTACCAGTTTGTGAATACTGAGGCTTTGCCCGGTACGGGCGTGAGTGAAGCGCAATTTTGGGGAGGATTAGAGGCGATTGTGAATGATCTTGCCCCCCGCAATCGTGAACTCCTCGCAAAACGCGACCAGATTCAGGCCCAGATCGATGCGTGGCATAAAGCTAATCGAGGGGCGGATTTTGCGGCTTATAAAGCCTTTCTACAATCGATTGGTTATCTAGTCCCCGAAGGTGAAGACTTTCAAATCACCACAAATAATGTCGACACTGAAATCGCGGTCCTAGCTGGCCCGCAATTAGTCGTTCCCGTCATGAATGCGCGTTATGCCCTGAATGCCGCCAATGCACGCTGGGGTAGTTTATATGATGCTCTCTATGGTACGGACGCGATTCCTTATACGGATGGTGCGGAGGCAGGAGCGACTTATAACCCTATACGGGGTGCAAAAGTGATTGCCTTTGGACGGCAATTTTTAGATGAAGCCGCCCCCTTAGCAACAGGCTCACATGTTGATGCGACTGCCTATAGTGTGGAAGGCAGCACTTTAAAAATTAAACTCGAAAACGGTACAGAAACCACGCTCGCCGAACCCTCCCAGTTTGCTGGGTTTACGGGTGAAACCGCCCATCCTACCGCCCTACTATTAGCTCATAATGGTCTGCACTTTGAGCTGCAATTTAATCGTAATACCCCCGTGGGCAAAACCGATAAAGCGGGTATTAGTGATATTGTGATGGAGGCCGCACTCACCGCGATTATGGATTGTGAAGACTCCATTGCCGCTGTGGATGCTAGCGATAAAACGCTGGTGTATCGCAATTGGCTAGGCCTAATGAAAGGCACCTTGACCGAAGAAGTACGCAAAGGTGATAAAATCGTACACCGCACGCTCAATAAAGATCGTGAGTACACCTCTCCAGTAGGTAAGCCCTTAACATTACACGGGCGTAGTCTATTATTCGTGCGAAATGTCGGTCACTTAATGACTAACCCGGCTATTTTAGATCCAGCAGGGCGTGAAATTCCTGAGGGCATTATGGATAGCATGATGACTGCCCTCTGTACTCTGCATAATCTACAAGGTAAAACCACCGCTACAAACTCACGCACCGGCTCGGTTTATATTGTAAAACCCAAAATGCATGGCCCTGAAGAGGTAGCCTTTGCCAATCAATTATTTAATCGGGTCGAAGATGCCTTAGGCTTGAGTCGTAATACTTTAAAAGTCGGTATTATGGATGAAGAGCGTCGCACGACTATCAATCTCAAAGAGTGTATTCGTGCCGCAAAAGAGCGCGTGGTGTTTATTAATACTGGCTTCCTTGATCGCACCGGCGATGAAATTCATACCTCGATGGAAGCAGGCGCAATGATCCGCAAAGGCGATATGAAAAATGCTGCCTGGATTAAAGCCTATGAAGATTGGAATGTGGATATTGGTCTAGCTTGTGGTCTGCAAGGTAAAGCGCAGATTGGTAAAGGGATGTGGGCGATTCCCGATCAGATGGCGAATATGTTAGCGACTAAAATCGCGCATCCATTGGCAGGGGCTAATACGGCGTGGGTTCCCTCTCCAACGGCGGCGACATTGCATGCTTTGCACTATCACAAAGTGAATGTCATGAAGCGTCAAGACGAATTGAAAAAACGCCCCCGCGCTAGCCTTGATGCGATTCTCACCGTTCCGGTGGCTAAAGAGATCAGTTGGAGTGCAGCTGAGATTCAACAAGAGCTGGAAAATAATGCACAGGGTATTTTGGGTTATGTAGTGCGTTGGGTGAATCAAGGGGTGGGGTGCTCGAAAGTACCGGATATTAATGATGTCGGTTTGATGGAAGACCGCGCGACTTTGCGTATTTCGAGTCAGCATATGGCGAATTGGCTACATCATGGCGTGTGTACGGAGCAACAGGTGATGGATGCTATGAAGAAAATGGCGACCAAGGTCGATGCCCAAAATGCGAGTGATCCTACTTATACCCCGATGAGTACTAACTTTGATAAGAGTGTGGCCTTTAAAGCGGCGTGTGATTTGGTGTTTAAAGGTCGTGAGCAACCGAATGGTTATACTGAGCCGTTATTACATCAATATCGTGCTGAGGCAAAGGTAGCCTTATTTTTCTGATAGGGTAGTGGGTTTATAACTCCATGATAAAGAAGCTGTCTTTGGGCAGCTTTTTTATTTCAAGCTGGAGGATATGGCAATAAGTGTAACTCTGTTATAAAACGGTAATCACGCTGATTTTTGCTAATAAGCGGTATATCTAAATCTATAGCTGTTGCTGCTATTAAGCTGTCTGGTATAGCGAGTCCATGACTTAGGCGGTATTGCTGTAATAATTTTAGGGCAATCTTAGAGCTACCCTCATTTAAAGCTATAACTTCAAATCGACGCAAAAACTTAGTCAATTCACGTACTTCCGTTTTATTACGGCAACCTACCGTTAACTCCATTTCTGTAATAATACTAATAGCTAAATGCGAGGTTTGTTCGATATGTTGCAAAGTGCTCAAAGCGATACCATCGGCATGGCTAGCATCAATTAATATATCCGTATCAATGAGTGTATACACTCAAGTTACCTCCACTCTTTATTACGCAAATCACGTACCCATTGAGTGCTATCTTTCTGATCTTCTCGATCTTTCCACATACCTATAAAAGGCTCATCTACTAGCCGAATAGTAGCCTTTCTTTCGCGTTTAGTGGACTGATAACGAAGTTGTAATAACTCAATAAAATCAGCAATCTGTCTTTGAGCCGTAGGAGGCAGTGCTGAAATTTGATCGACTAAATGTTGTGTATTCATGGCTTAACCTCTGCTTGTAGTTATGATAATAGTGTAATGCATTAGATAGGACTAGAGTTAAGCTTTGTCAGACTTAGTTTGAAGTAACTTAGCTAGTAACAGTTTTACTAACTCTTGACCGCGTAATACCTGCATCCAGCGGGTTGGTATGGCTTCTACCCCATCACGAATACCCGCTAAACCGCCTGCAATACACGCCGTAGTATCCGTATCATGCCCTAGCGCAATAGCCTGTTTGACGACTTGCTCATAGGTACTTGCCTGCATCACCTTACGCACCGAATTCAGGCTATCCACTACATAACCACTGCCACTCCCCGTTGGCTCCTGATCCGGGCGTACATGCCACGCAAACTCTGCCCACTCCGGCGAAGCATCACCATAAATACCGTGTAAAATCTTCACCGCTTCTGCCCATGCATAAGTACTACCAGCTAATAAACGCCGCGCCCATAAACAATAAACCGCACAACAGACTTTAGAACGTAAATGTCCATGCGTCACTTGAGACTGTAAATGCGCCCACTTTACCAGCTCCTCATCCGTACCCCGATGCCAAAGAGCTAGCGGTAGCACACGCATTAATGAGCCATTACCATTTTTATATTCGCTTTTAGGACCCGCCTCTTGAGCGGGAACACCTTGCATCATCAAACGAATAGCTTCCGCCGTTTGTATCCCTACATCAAATACATGAGAACCTACCGCCATATAGCCGCTTTCATACCAATCGACTAGGCCCTTGCCAAAGTCCTCTAGATTCAGCTCATTATGCCGTTGTAATGAAGCAAGGAGTATCAGCACCTGTGCACCATCATCCGACCATGTACCGATGGGGATTTGCTCATGAGAGCGCTCAAAATAAAGAGGAGGCTGCATTTCGAGTTGGCTTAAAGGCGGTAAATCGTGCGGAGAATGAAATTCATAGGGCACCCCTAATGCATCACCGATCAATAAGCCCCACAATCCGCCGCTAATACGCTCCTCTTGAGTTAAGGCCATTGGTTGACCTACCCCTCAATAATCTCAAAGTCATAGCTCATTTCCGCAGTTTTACTAAACATGCTAGAGGCAGAGCAATATTTTTCAGCGGATAAATTAATGGCACGCTCGACTTTTTCTGGGTTTAAGCCTTTACCTGTCACCACAAAATGCAGATGCGCTTTAGTAAATACTTTTGGGTCAGTGCTAGCACGCTCAGCTGAAAGCTCGACATGGCAATCGGTCACTTGTTGGCGTGATTTTTGTAGAATCATCAATACGTCAATTGATGAACAGCCGCCCAAACCTAAGAGCAACATCTCCATCGGACGCACGCCGAGATTACGCCCTCCTACCTCAGGTGAAGCATCCATCACAATGGAATGACCACTGTCGGACTCACCCACAAAACTCATATGGTCTAACCATTTAACCCGTGCTTTCATGCTGCTGCTCCTTGGCGCTGTTCTAAGGTCTGCTCAATCGCATCCCACATTAAGGCCGTAATATTATCCCCATATTGGGTCTCTAATTCGCGTACACCTGTAGGGCTAGTCACATTAATTTCAGTCACATAATCACCAATCACATCCAGCCCCACAAAGAGTAATCCCATCTCGACCAGTGTGGGGGCAATCGCAGCACAAATTTCATAGTCGCGTGGCGTGAGATCAACGCCCACTCCTTTACCCCCAGCGGCTAAATTGGCTCGTGCCTCACCTATCGCGGGTATACGTGCGAGTGCATGAGGATAGGGCTTACCATTGATAATCAAAATGCGTTTATCGCCTTGCCGATACTCCGGCAAAAAGCGCTGCGCCATCACGGTGCGTTGTCCATTATGGGTAATAGTTTCTAAAATGACATTCTGATTGGAATCATCGGCTTTGACTTGAAAGACTTGCGAGCCACCCATGCCATCTAGTGGCTTCACCACAATAAACTGTTGCTCAGTGATAAAGGCTTTAATCCGTGCTATGTCACGCGTCACTAAAGTAGGTGGGCAAAATTCTGCAAACCAAGTGGCAAACAGCTTTTCATTTGCCGCACGCACACTCTCAGGACGATTCACCACTAAGGTTCCCTTACGCTCAGCCATTTCGAGTAGATAGGTACTGTAAATATACTCCATATCAAACGGAGGATCTTTGCGCATCAGTACCACATCAATAGTGTGGAGTAATCTCGCCTCTGGTGTCCCTAGGGTATAAAAAGGAGTCGCTTTTAAATCAATACTAAAGGGCGTAAGCTCGGCATAGACCATCCCATCCCGCACCCATAAATCACGCGGTTGGCAATAATATAAAGTAACACCTCGTGCTTGAGCTTCCCTAATCATCGCAAGGGTCGTATCTTTTTTAAGATTAAGACCTTGAATCGGATCCATTACAATGACAGCCGAGTAAGTACTCATACGATACAACTCCTAAAATTCTGCTTTAAGACCACGCGCAATCAGGGCTTTTACTGCATCAGCGGGGGCTACACCTTCATAAAGAATACGGTAAACCTGCTGGCAAATAGGCATCTCCACTCCAACACGTTGTGCGAGTAAGCCAATAGAACGCGCAGACTTTGCACCCTCTACCGCCTGACCAATCTCAGCAAGTGCCGTCGAGAGATCCTTACCCTGCCCTAGAGCCAGACCTAAGCGCCGATTACGCGATTGATTATCCGTACACGTTAGCACTAAATCCCCTAAACCCGCTAATCCCATTAAGGTTTCGGTTTGCGCTCCCATCACTTCGCTTAAGCGCCTAATTTCAGCCAGCCCACGGGTAATAATGGCAGCGCGCGCATTAGCACCATACCCCAAACCATCTGAAATACCGGCTGCAATCGCCAGCACATTTTTAATCGCGCCCCCTAGCTCCACACCAACCACATCGGTGCTGGTATAGACCCGATAGTGATTTGCACTAAACGCTTTAGCAATAGTTAGCGCAAGAGTGTCCGAGTTCGCAGCAACTGTCATAGCCGTCGGTAAGCCACTCGCCACTTCTGCTGCAAAGGTAGGTCCTGACACCACCGCATAGTGTTGGCAAAAGGGTAATTCCTCCAGCACCACTTCATGGAGTAATTTACCTGTCTCTAGCTCAATGCCTTTACTCGCCCAAATAATGACATCTTGCTCGGTCAGCATAGGCTGCAAGCGTTGTAGCAAGGCTCGTATACCATGACTAGGTACAACGATGAGATGGTAATGACTGGCTTGCGCGACCGTAGGCAGATCCGCACTAGGATGTAAGTTAGGAGGTAAAGGGATATTGGCTAGGTAACGCTTATTTTCACGCTCTGTCTCCAGAGCCTTAATATGCTCTGGATTACTCCCCCACAGATTGACCGCAATGTCATTGCGAGCCAATTGTAATGCCAGTGCAGTCCCCCACGAGCCTGCACCGTATACTGCTATCGTTTGAATAGTATCCACTACCTAATACTAATTAAGCCGGTTGAGAGGGTGCTTCTGCACCACGTTCCATTTGCTCTTGCAAACGGCGTACATATAACGCATCAAAGTTAATCGGTGACAGATGTAACTCAGGGAAACTACCCTTAGACACTAAGCCTGCAATCACTTCCCGCGCATAAGGGAATAGGGTATTAGGGCAATACGCCGCTAATAAATGATTCAAATGCTCAGGCGCATAGCCGGTGATATAGAATACCCCTGCTTGTTTCACTTCGACTAAAAAGGCAGGATGACCATTACTTTTTACTGTAATAGTTAGGATTAGTTCTACTTCATAATTACTATTTTGCAGAGCATTCACATGGGTATTTAGGTCGAGATCGGTGTCTGGATCCCAGGTTTCGGTGAAAACACTAGGAGAGCTAGGTGCTTCAAAGGAGACATCTTTTAAGTAAATACGCTGAATAATAAACTGTTGCTCTTCTTGTGCAGCAGCGGCTGTAGTATCGCTCATGTTGTAAACCTTGATTAGAGTCTATTGTTGTTAAATGTTTCAATCCACACCCCTAGGGATGCATTTGGGATGAAATTATTGTGCAAGGGCTTGATTGACCCATGCTTTAATCTGCGAGGTATTCATGGCACCGGATACGCGGGCTTTTTCTTGTCCATCGACAAATAGCACCATGGTGGGAATACTACGAATACCAAATACTGCACCGGCTTGCTGATCGGCTTCGGTATCGACCTTAGCTAAACGAATAGCCGGTGACAACTGTGCGGCGGCTTCAGCAAAAGCGGGTGCCATCATACGGCAGGGCGCACACCAAGGTGCCCAGAAATCCACTAAAACTGGCATCTCATTGCGGCTAATCTGTTTCTGCAATTGCTCAAAGTTTAGCTCGATGGGTGTTCCAGGGAATAAGGCCTGTCCACAAGAACCGCAGAGGGCTTGGTCGGCGGGTTTATCACTAGGGACTCGGTTGGTTTTTTGGCATTGCGGGCAGACTACTAACATGATGTTAATCCTAATAATTGATCTAACTCTCCTGAGCGATCCAAAGCCGCCATATCACTATAACCACCAATGGCACGCTCACCGATAAAGATTTGTGGAACCGTATCCCGCCCGCTTAATGTTTCCATTTCAGCCCAAAGCTCAGCATTATTGCTCACATTAATCTCAGTAAAGGGGACTCGTTTACGATTAAGTAATAACCGCGCACCTATACAATAAGGACAAAAGCGCGTGGTATACATCTTAACCGTAGGCTGGGTACTCATTACTACTTCTTACTCACGGGCAAATTCGCACTCCCCCAAGCCGCCATACCACCTGCCAAATTATTGACTTTAGTGAAGCCTTTTTTAGTCAGGGTATTAGCTGCCATAGCGGAGCGATTACCTGATTGACAATAAACTAATATAGGTTGGTCTTTGAATTTGTCCAATTCACCTATTCGGGTTGCAAGTTGACCTAGTGGAATATGACGCGCCCCTCTGATCTTTCCGGTACTCAGCTCATTGCCTTCACGTACATCAATCACCACCGTATTGTCATCATTAAGTAACCGCACGGCTTGGGTAGTATCTAGCTGCTGATATTTGCGGGTAAAACGGTTAAATTCCAACCAAATAATAAACCCTAACACCCCAACAAACCCTATTACTAGCAATAAATTATGTTGTACAAAGGTAACGTACTCGTTCACAAAACCATCCTGTTTACTAAAATGTCCTAAAGATATATGTACCTGCGTTAATGGTAAAGCATAACTATAAGTAGATAGGTAAATGCACTTACTTTAGCCAGTGCTTACCTTGCTCAACCTTAACAAACAGTACTCACTAGCGCTTAGCTGGGCTACAAAAAACCTCCTGCATCATGCTAATCAGGCGTAAAGTACGGTAGTCGCCTACCTTATAAAACACCTTATTTGCATCCTTACGCGAGGTCAAAATACCTTTATCACGTAAAATGGCTAAATGTTGGGAAATATTACTTTGTGAAGTACCTACGCTTTCCACAATATCCTGCACATTCACCTCATTCTCACCTAAGACACACAGAATCTTTAGTCTCAGTGGGTGGGAGATGGCCTTGAGTGAGCGTGACGCGCGATCAATATCCTCATCCTTGCCCAACATATCGAATGGTAAATTATAATCTTCCGGCATCATGGTACTTAATCATCTTTAAAAAGTGGCTAATTTAGAATTACTTCTTGTCTGGTATCAGAATATTACTATGCACCAATATTACCATAACCTAATAAAAAAACCTCAATACCGATAAGTAACCCATAGACTCTCCATAAAAAAACAGCGCGAGCCTAAAAACTCGCGCTGTTGGGTATGAAGATTAATTAAGAAGCGGTTTGTAACTCAGCCGCTTGTAATTTTTGTTGATACTTAGGCGCTAGGACATATTTAGCCTTGCCAACTCCGCCCTCTTCATTGGGTACCAGCACCCCATCTTTCTCTAAACGTAATAGCATTTGCTCTGCCATGGCTTGACGTTGTGGTTTACCTAAAGCAGAGGGTTTTAAACCTAATAAGCTGGCTTGATGGCGTACCACTTCGGTCACTATATCGGTCACAGGGCGAACTGTTGGGCGTACCTCACCGTGCTCAATACGATCCCGCACCTCAGCATACAGCACCTTAAAAAAGCGCTCTTGAGTAATGTCGGTCACCTTAGCCACACTCTCGGCAGCGGTCTGATGAGCAATATTATTTGCCTCTTCAGCATGAGCACTTTGCATAGTCGCGGCACGCTCTTGTGCTAATTCATCTAAACGCTGCTTACGCTCAGGGGTGACATAATCCAAATACTCATCACGCAAAGTATTACCAAAATCACGTGGAATCTCCGTTTGGCTGGCAGCCGTTTGTGCGGCTGTCTCGATTAAGGCTCCGGTCGAGTCACGTTTCAATAGCCACAAGGCTTTTTTATGATTAGCTACGAAATTTCCCACGAAATGAAACGCATACTCAAAGGTGCCAATAATAATAAAAGAGAAGATGAAGGAGGCCCAAATCGCTGTCACTCCAAATCCCTCCTTAATCAAACGGATAATGGCGTAATGTTTATCCTCATCATATTCCAAGGCTTTAGCCTGCTGTACTGCACTACTTAATAAAGCCGTGCGACTATTATCTGCTAGTTGTACTTGCGACTGTAAAGCCACGGCTTGGCGTTGATACTCGGCAATATAACGATCTAAAGTCGCGTGTGAATATTTCACGGCGCTATGATTCGCCATTTTCTGCGCCTTTAAATCCTGCCAGTAACGTAACTGAGATTGTGCGGTCGCATACGCTTGTTGTTGCGGTGTAACGGAGTTTAGTTGTGCACTGACTTGACCAATGCTTTGTACCGTGGCTTTAAAAACCTCTGAGTTTTCAGAACGATGGCGCACGGTGAAATCTTCACGCTCCATAGACTGAGAAATCTCTGAGAATAAACCAAAAAACACCACAATAAAGGTAGCAATAATGGCGGCTGCTCCTTTATAGCCACTGGCGTATAAAAAGGCTTGGGCAGCGGTAATCACTGCGGTAATGCCTAAGCCGAGTGCCGCATTCAACCATTGTTCCATAGTCCAGGTTTCGGGCTGCATACTGCCTCCCACAAAATACTTCACCACAAAGAAGGCGGAAGCTAAAAACGCGGCGACGGCTGCAATGAGTAACCAGCTACGTGCTTTATTTAAATCCTCCACAATATCGCGCAGTGACTTGGTATGAATAATTTCGGTAGGTCGATCTAATTTGGTATTTTCATGCCAATGCGTCATAATTTTCTCTCCTGTAAGCGTCTTTTCAAAAAACAGGAATTGAGTACGAAGTAAGTTGCCGCTTACTTCGTACTGCCTCATCTCATAGCATCCAGCCTGCTAAGAGTAATAAAGTGGCGGTAAACCAAATTAAATGTCCATCCGCCTTTAAACTATAAGCCGCCATAATGCCGCCCAATAAGCCCAATCCCGTCACCACTAAAGGTAGGTGTAAGGCCAATTGGTCTAGGTTATTAATGTCATCCATACCGGGTAATAAGATCAGCAAGATCCAAATTAAAATAGCCGCTGCGGCAATAATGCCCCGCATCATCCCCCACCCTGCCACAGGGGGTAGATCCGCTTGCTTAGGGTTTGAAGTGAGTAAATCAGGATCAGGGGGTATGGCTTTTAGAGTCATCAGTTAGCCCTCCATTGAAGTGATAGAGTGATTAAATAGCTCCTTTTTGAATGAAACGAATAATGGATTAATAGCCCAAAGGCTTAAGCCCATTTACGGAATAAACCGACCATTTTACCCTGTACCTGTACGCTTTCGGCGGGGTAAAACATGGATTGCAAGGTACGGTTTTCTGGGCGTAATTCCACCTGTCCATCGCTAAGGTAATAGATGCGTTTTAAGGTGGTTTCACAATCGTCTACTAGCACCGAAACAACCTCGCCACTGTGCGCATAATCTTGGCGCTGTACCACGACGTAATCACCATCCATGACACCAATATCGATCATAGAGTCGCCGCGTACCAAGAGGGCATAGCGGTCAGAGCGCACTAAGATTTCATTAGGATTCACCGTTCTTTGCTCAGGAATCGCCTCAATCGGTTTACCGGCGGCAATACGTCCTAGGACGGGTAGGTTAATGTCCTCTAGTTCTTTGGGTAATTCATAGGCTTTTTTACCCACACCTTGCAGGAGTACCTCGGCACGAATTAACGCTTGTACATGCTCATGTACGGTACTTTTACTGGTAATGTTTAACTCACTAGCAATTTCGTCCAAGGTCGGTTGTCTACCCGATTGGTAGGTGAGTTTTTGAATCGCCTCATAGGTGGCGAGTTGTTTTTTGGTTAGTGTGTTGGTTGACATCAGTAGCCCCTTTGTTTAAAACCGAACAAAACACGAACTTAATATACGCCATACCAAGCACTTTGCCCAATCAAAAAAATCAGGGCTTAAGCGCTTGATTATTCGGTTTTTCCGAGTTGACTATGAGGCGCTCATGACCTACCACACTAGCGTCATAGCCATGTGGTAAGCGATAAGCAATGCTTATGATGTAAGCAACGGGGCTAAGCATTAATGCCGACGTTTGGCTTTAGCACGGCGGGCTTGGCGTGACAGCTTATGACGGGCTGCGCGTAATGCCTCAGCATCGGGTATATGTCTAATAGGGGCAGATTCAGTAGTCACTGTTTGGGCAGTTTCTATCTTTATTGTTGTTTCTACCACTTGAACAGTGTCCATTGTTTTGGCTGTTTCTGCAGCTTGGGCTTTCTGAGCCTGAGAGCAAAACATCGGGCCATAACCTTTTTCACGGAACCACTTGGTAATAATGACCTTTTTGCCTTCCTCCACTGGCATACCATGATGGAGGGAATGACGATTGGGCGTACCGTCGCTGTGGAGATTATTCCATACCACTGCCATGCCTTGTTTAGGGTAAAAGGTTTGCCCAATATCGACAAACTTCGTGCCGCCGCCCTTAGGCGTATTGTTTAGGTAGACCATAAACGTCCACGTGCGTTGCCCCATATCACTCGCAAACTCATCATAGATATTGGTATTCGGGGCGAAATAGTCATGATGCGCCTTAAACTCTTGCCCAATATCATAGCGTTGGACTTGAATCGGCTCTGAGTAGGGTAAGCAGATACCTAAGGTTGTAGCGATTTTCTCATCAATATACTTCACAAAAACGGGGTCAGATACCTGTGTGAAATCACAGGTTTCACTAGTCCGGAAGCGATCATCGCCATTACTATGGGTCACTTCGGACGGTTTTAAGTATTCTTCAGAAATTGCGATTAAGTGCTCACACTCTTCGGGGCTTAAAAAATTTTCAATGGTATAGAGCTGTAATAAATCATTATCGAAGCGTTTAGCCTCTAACTGTGGGGTATTCACACATAAGGGGGGGCTAGAGAGGGCTAGATAGTCAATATCGGCATTTTTATGCTCTAAGGTCTCGGTGGCCTCAATACCAGTGGGGTAGGCATCGCCCATCATGGCTTTGATAATGGTCACACTAAAGCCATTTTCACGCATAATTTTGTATAAATCGCTGGGGGCGCAACGGCGCTCTAGATTCAATTGAACCCAACTTAGCCATTCCGGGTCTAAATGTTCAGTGCTCATACTTGATCCTTATCTTCATTATTACTATATGGTTAATGCCTAATAGTGTCGCATAATAGACTAAATTGTACTGAACAATGGCGGACTAAAGACAGGAGTTCGGTTATTAATGGTTGATAAGCTAGTGCTTTAGTCGGGTATATGCTGAAGCTTATCGCTTTTAAACTTGCGGGTCTTGCAATAATAAAAGTTTGTATCACACTGATATTAGGTAGGCTGTTTAGCCGCTTGTGTTGCCTCGTTCTAGGTGGCACACTTATTTCCTCCCACCTTTTCAGGGAGCCTTTACATTCAATATGTTTAATTCGTTCATTAGGATAGTTATTTATGAATAAGCCAAAAGTACGTCATCGTCGGATTAATCCGATTGCTCGCGAGCCGATTTTGAGAAAAGGGGGCGAGCATAAGGTCAGTAAAGGCGGCGAACGTCAACAAGCTAAACAATCATTAAAACGTCAATTACGTCAAGAGGCTGGGGCTTCCAGCCTCTCTGACCAACGCCTGTGTGCTTAAGCTAATCCCTCATTAAATCCCGCTCTCATCCATCCCTTACTCTAGAATCAATTCTGCTTTAAATAACCGTTCGTCGGTTGTATAATTCTGCGTAAACCCTCAGCAGCTACGGAACCCACCTGTAATATAGTTTTATTTCAGCGAGCTATAAAAGTGTCCAAATGGAAATAAAAAGTTTTATTAGAAATATTCGACGTAAACAGATTGTACTCTACAAGAGATACTTAAAAACAATAGGTGAATCAAAATATTTATCTAGGTATTTATTTCGCATAGCACAATTCGGAATATATGCCTTCATAGCACTAGTATTAATTAATATATTAGGTTTGCTTTTTGATTGGACAGATACTCTTGGTACATTTGGCGACTTTTTGGGTGGCACTCTCAATCCAATTTTCACATTTCTAACATTAATCAGCCTTATTGTGACTATTGTACTTCAAAAAGTAGAGCTATCCTTAGCTAGAGCCGAATTTAAGAGATCATCAGACTCATTAGAAGCTCAGAGTAAGAATCTTGAATATCAAAGATTTGAAAATACTTTTTTTAAGCTTTTAGATTTTTTTGAATCATGTAGAGATGATGTATCTTATGAGTCAATAAATCATAAAATCTTAGATAAAATTATAATTTCAGGACGAAGTGCAGTAAAAGGAATTTATCTAGAATTTACTAAATCCTATTTACCCAGACACCCTGATCATACTACGGGGGCTGATTACTCTGACTTCCTAAATGGGACATATAAACCTAATTATGAAATCATACCTCAAACAAAACAATTATGGCTCTTCAGGATCTTCCGTGGTGAGAACCTTTCTCATTATTCTGTTGGATAATTCTGCTTAACGAAATCAACAAGTTGAGATGTTCAGTCTGCTAAATTTCGCTCTTAATATGATTAAAAATTCAGCATTACCACGGGAAATCCCAAAGAGCCCATAAAAGTCTCCTTTGCGATCACATGATGCTTATAACAAAGGTATCTCTAATAATGCCCTCATACGCTCCGCCCACGGAGCAAAATTACTATGTTGACTCGCTAAGCTTTCTAATAAACCTAATTGACTTGCAAGAGCACCCTCCACCTCAGCCTCAATCTGCTCAATCATTTTTAGACTCAAGCCACAATGCTGGCGGGCGAATTGATGCAGCACTTTCCGCTTAGGCCAGCGTTTAGAACCACCTAATAACAGTGCCATCGAATCCTTAGGTAAATAAGGTACAGTACTGACAATATCAAAGATAGGCGCTAATTTACGCTCAGTATTCGGCAACACCCCACTGTGATAATCCACTAAAGCAGAATACAGCACCCCATTATTTTTTAAATGTGCATCCCCATTTCGCACTCGTATATTCAAATAAGTCAGCTTATAAAAATCAGCTAAGGCTTGAGCCTGTTGGTTAGCCGATACAAATTGACGAATTGTATGGGTACAAGCCTCTAAAGAACTATCATATTTAGCCTTAGTACCTTTACCCTGCAATACACAAAAATCTTCAAACCCCAATGCAATACCCTCAGGGGTTAAATCAAAGCGCTCCGTAATCAGTAATTGAGCATTATCACTCAGATAAAAATTAGGGACTTCCAAACCAGCAGCTCGTGCGATACTTAGGCATACATATTCATTACAAGCTAAATGGGGATAATCCTTTGCCCATGTTTTTACAATATAATGGCCTAAAGGTAGGGTCAGGTGCTGTTGTAAGGGCATAAGAACTTTAGGCTGTACCCCCGCCACTCCCGAATAAGTCGCATAACGCGCTAGTAATTGCGCGAATAAATCCACATCCGTACTGCTAATTAATTGATTTAAGGTGAATGGCTGCTCTGTGGATAGGGGCAACGGTTGGCCTGCCACGCTATACGCCAAACGCCCGATTTGGTGGCGACCTAATAATGCCAATACACTTAAATCATCACTGCCATAGTGCTTTGCTGTCATCTGCTCTAGCGCCCAGCGTAGGGCACCTTCGGGCAGATTCATCTGAAAAATCGGATGGAGTTCGGAATAGTGATAGCTCGCTACCCGTAGGGGCATAGTAAGAGATAGCGCCTCGGTAGCATGAGGTTGATAGCTAAACACATGTTCATGCGCCTCTTTTTGAAGCCGCCCGCTAAATAATGGCTGCTCATCATGCCCCAAATACACATCAATATCAGCCATAAATGCCCCGCAACTCATCTAAGGTCGGTAGGCTTCTATCACGACTACAAAGCTCTTTGCCTAATATATTCAGCACCATTTCTACTTTGCGAATACCTAGATCAGGGTAGTTATTCCGCTCTAAGGCTCCAATGGTGGTTCGATCTAAACCACAAAGGTTGGCTAATTGCTGTTGAGTTAAGCCTTGAGCGCGGCGGGCTTGACGAATCGTGTGGCTAAGGGTTTCTAACATGATGAATATATCTATCAAAATCGGCTTATTGGCTAGTATTGATGAATATATTCATCATAACAAGAAATTTAAGGCTTTATCCCACCCTAAGATCCAAAGCGCTACACTTAGCTCTCTAACTATCTGCTTAGGAGCCTATGATGCATCGCCTAATCCTAATCTTTACCTTATTGTGTCTACCACTATTCGCCCATGCTGAAACCCTTAAACTCACCGCCAAACCTATAGTGACTGGCTTGAATCACCCGTGGAGCGTGGCCTTTCTATCCGATGGTGAAATCTTAGTAACCGAGCGCAATGGGCAATTACGCCGTATTCAAAACGGCAAACTCCTACCTCAACCGGTGCAAGGCCTCCTCCCTTTTCGTGCCTATGGACAAGGAGGTTTGCTAGGGTTAGCACTTCATCCGCAGTTTGCTAACAACCATTGGCTCTATTGGTCTTATACCGGATCAGGACAAGGCGGCTACAGCACTCACCTGGCACGCGGTAAATATCAAAATGGGCAACTAACCGAGGTACAAGAACTCTTTAAAGCCGACCAAAAATCCAATGGCCCTGTCCATTTTGGTGGGCGTATTGTGTTTGACCGCCAAGGTTATTTATATCTAGCCCTAGGCGAACGTGGAGAACGAGATAATGCACAAGACCTCTCTAATCACTCAGGGAGCCTCATTCGCCTCAAAGATGATGGCTCTATTCCAGCTGATAATCCGTTTGTGAATACCCCCAACGCTAAACCCGAAATCTATAGCTACGGACATCGCAATCAACAAGGAGCCGTTATCCATCCACAAACCGGCGAACTCTGGACGCATGAACACGGCCCACAAGGGGGCGATGAAGTAAACCGGATTCAAAAAGGCGCTAACTACGGCTGGCCTATCGTTACCTATGGCGAAGAATACGGCGGTGGCACTATTGGACCTCATCATAAAGCAGGCTTTATTGACCCCGTCTATTATTGGGTTCCCTCAATTGCCCCCTCCGGTATGGTGTTTTACACCGGCAACCGTTATCCCCAGTGGCAAGGCAGTTTAATAGTAGGCTCGCTCAAATTTGAACTATTGGCACGCTTAGTGATGCAAGGTAATAAAGTCACTAAGGAAGAGCGCTATTTAGAAGGACAAATCGGACGAATTCGGGATGTGCAACAAGGGCCAGATGGCTATTTATATGTATTAACCGATGAGACGAATGGCGGTTTATACCGGATTGAGTTAATGCCCTAATGCAGTCACTTCATGACGTTAATACTATTTTCAGGTAGGATGCACGTTCTATTAGTTACTCTCGCTTTAAAAGGATTAGCTCATGCTGTTAATTCCCGCCATTGATCTTAAAGATGGTAAATGTGTGCGTTTACGCCAAGGACGTATGGATGACTCAACCGTATTCTCCGATAGCCCTGTCGATATGGCAGCACGCTGGGTAGACGAGGGCGCACGTCGCTTACATCTGGTGGATTTAAATGGTGCCTTTGAGGGTAAGCCAGTGAATGGCGAGGTCGTTAAGCAAATTACGGCCCGCTTCCCCCATATTCCCGTCCAAATCGGGGGTGGTATCCGTGATGCAGCCACCATTCAAGCGTATATCGAGGCTGGAGTGCAGTACTGTATTATTGGTACTAAGGCCGTACAAGACCCGACATTTGTCATTGAAGTATGTCAGCAATTCCCCAACCATATCATTGTCGGTATTGATGCTAAAAATGGCATGGTGGCAACTGATGGCTGGGCGGAGGTTTCACACGTTTCTGCCATTGAGCTGGCTAAACAATTTGAACAAGCGGGCGTTAGTGCCATTGTCTACACCGATATTGCCCGCGATGGCATGATGCAGGGTGTGAATGTGGCTGAAACCGCAGCACTTGCTCAAAGCATTAGTATCCCCGTCATTGCCTCTGGTGGAGTCACGAATATGAATGATATTAGTGCACTCTGTGCGGTCGAGGATAAAGGTGTCATGGGTGCGATTTTAGGCCGTTCGATTTACGAAGGTACGATTAATCTTGCTGAAGCACAACGCTACGTTGACAGTCTAAAGGGGTAAATCATGGGTTTAGCTAAACGTATTATTCCCTGCCTAGATGTCGATAATGGACGTGTGGTGAAAGGGGTGAACTTTGTCGGGATTCGTGATGCGGGTGATCCGGTTGAAATTGCAGCCCGTTATAATCGCGAGGGGGCCGATGAGATTACCTTCTTAGATATTACCGCGAGTTCTGATGATCGTGAAACCATGGCCCATATGGTTGAACAAGTCGCCTCTCAAGTATTCATCCCTCTCACCGTAGGGGGCGGGATTCGGAAACTAGATGATATTCGTCGCATGTTAAACGCGGGCGCAGATAAGGTGTCTATTAATACAGCGGCTGTTTTTAACCCCGACTTTGTCCGTGAAGCTAGTGACTATTTTGGTTCGCAATGTATTGTCGTAGCGATTGATGCCAAACGAGTTAATGCCCCTGATGAACCCTTAAAATGGGAAATTTTCACCCACGGCGGGCGTAAAGGTACAGGCATTGATGCGCTAGCTTGGGCGGAAAAAATGGTTGAATTCGGTGCAGGGGAATTACTCGTCACCAGCATGGATCGAGACGGAACAAAGAGCGGCTTTGATCTAGAATTAATGCAGGCGCTGAATGAGCGCGTCAATGTCCCCCTCATAGCCTCAGGAGGTGTGGGATCACTCCAGCATTTAGCTGATGGTATTTTAACAGGAAAAGCGGATGCGGTATTAGCCGCCAGTATTTTCCACTTTGGGCAACATACTATCGGTGAGGCAAAAGCATTTATGGCCGAGCAAGGCATTGAAATGCGCCTATAACACTCATTACAAGAACGGATTACATGCTCAAATTAGATCGCCAACTGATTGCAGAACGCAAAGCAAAACTAGAGGAAGCTAAAACCGTCCTCAAACAACATTTTGTGGGGATTGATAAGATTATTGACGACCTGGTGGATTATATCCAGGTGTGGTACTTAATCCCCGACCTGCTCAAACGCCCCGTGATTGTCAATCTCTGGGGTATGACGGGTGTTGGTAAAACCGATCTCGTGCGTAAACTCGTAAAAAGCCTTCATTTCCAAGATCGTTTTGTAGAAGTAGAGCTATCGAATGTGGACGAAACACTGTGGCACTCCTCTATTTCATCCGTACTAGATAGCCATGACTTACATGATGGTAAGCCTGCTATTGTGCTATTTGATGAAATTCAGCGCTTCAACACTATTGATACTGATGGTAAGCCTTTAGGCCAAACCAAGTTTATGGATTTTTGGGAGCTACTGTCTGATGGTCGCCTGTCTAAAAAGCACCGCGATAATCTAGACAACTTCCTCATGGGTTACTTCCAACGCCGTAAAGAGACTCAACGTAAACGCAATAAAGGCGAAGAGGTTGAAGAAGAAACCGTCTATTTAAGCATGTGGGAAGCCTTGGAATTACGCAAAGCGCTGAATTTAGATGCGAATGTTGAAGACCTCATCGACATGACAGAAGACGAAATGGTCGATTTAGTCATGTCTGCTAAGCGGCAAAAAGCGATTTACGAACCGATTAATCACTCTAAAACCCTGATTCTGATTTCAGGTAATTTAGATGATGCTTTCCATATGGCGACTCAAGCCTCGGAAGCGGATGTGGATGCGGATATTTTCCATGCCTTCACCACTAAGGTGACGCTCATGGATGTAAAAGAAGCGCTGATGAATAAATTCCGCCCCGAACAAGTCGCGCGGTTTGGTAATATTCATCTGATCTACCCAAGTCTTAGAAAACAAGACTTTGAGACGCTGATTCAACGTGAGATTGAGCGGGTTTGCCGCGAAACTTTCGAGCATACTGGGGTGCAATTGACCTTAGATGACAGTATTGCTCGCTTGATTTATCGGAATGGTGTATTTCCGGTACAAGGGGTGCGCCCAGTCTTTTCGAGTGTGACCGATATTTTAGAAATGAATCTCTCTAAAATGCTGTTACATGCGTTGACGCATGGTGAAACCACAATCTATCTGCACTTTAATGAAGCAGAGCAAAAGATTGAGGCTAAGGTCGGCGATACAGACTTCTCCTATGCGTACTCAGGCCGCATTGATAAAATTCGCCAAACGAATCAACAAGCGGCGGTGGCTAATATTAGTGTGCATGAATCAGGGCATGCGGTAGTCTATATGGTGTTGTTTGGTCTAGTTCCCTTACAATTACAAAGTAAGGTAGCAAGTAGCTATTCGGGGGGCTTTACTTTCCCCCATCAAATCCATCGTACTAAACGTACCCTACTGGATATGATCAAGGTCTATCTCGCCGGTGGTTTAGCTGAGGAAATTATTTTTGGCTCCCTAGATGCTTCAACGGGGCGCGAAAATGATCGTGAACAAGCAACGGTATTGGCTCTCGACTATGTGCGTAAATACGGTTTTGATGATGAGTTTCAAGCGACCTACACCCTAGATCATCATGCTTATACGATGAATCGTGATGTGACCGATATGGACGTAGAAAAAATGATGATGCGGTTAGTTAGTGAGACCCGTGAGCTATTGAGTCGTCATATTCTGCTATTACAAAGCTTATCCTTACAATTAGCCCAAAAAGGGCAGTTAGATAGCTCAGTAACGGCTGACTTAGCGGCTCAGCATGGCATTAGTGTGGAAGTTAAACCCGAAGGTCACTTACATATTCCTACTTATGATGCGAAATTAGCTGCTGTACAAGGTCATTAAACGGGATAGGTATGAGCTTTGACTATGAATGAATCGATTTTGACCGCCTTAGCGGATGTACTAGAGCAACGCAAAGGGGCTGATAAAGATAGCTCTTATGTTGCCTCCCTCTACCATAAAGGTCTAGATAGCATTCTCAAGAAAATTGGTGAGGAAGCGACGGAAACCGTCATGGCGGCTAAAGATGGCGTACCGGATAAAATCGTGTATGAAGTAGCCGACCTATGGTTTCATACCTTAGTATTATTAGCACAACAGAATTTACATCCTGATGCGGTATTAAATGAATTAGCGCGTCGGTTTGGCTTATCGGGCTTGGAAGAAAAAAGCCAACGCCCACCCCACTAAAAGGATTTCATTATGCACTTTAGTCCCTTACAACTGGTTCTTATTTTAGTTATTGTCATTTTGCTCTTTGGTACTAAAAAGCTCCGCAATATGGGCGGCGATCTAGGGGAAGCCTTTAAAAACTTCCGCAAAGCAGTAAAAGATGGCGATGATGCTAAAGACGAGCAACCGACTAATACGGCTAATAGCCAATTACCGCCTCAAACACCGAATGCGGAAGGACGAGTTATCGACAGTCAAGCCACTCAAAAAGACAAAGTATCTTAGGATAGATCATGTTTGAAAGCAGCTTCCTCGAAATGCTGGTCATTGGTATAGTCGCATTATTAGTCATCGGCCCCGAACGTTTACCCACTGTTGCTCGTACCATAGGTGGCTGGATAGGGCGTATTAAACGCTTTGTAGCTAAAAGCAAAGCGGATATTGAGCATGAACTCCGGGCTGATGAGCTACGTGACATGCTTGCCAAGCAAGAAGAGGAGCTGCGTAATTTAAAGATTATGATGAATGAAAAAACAGCCGAGGTACGCAAGGAATTAGAACCCTATGACAAGTCCTGAACCTTCTTCTTCGGCAACTATGCTCGGTGGCTTTTTAGAGCATCTGGTGGAGTTACGTGATCGGCTCTTACGTATAGTTATGGTAGTGGGGGCGGTTTTTATCTGTCTCACTCCCTTTGCGCAAGATTTATATAATATTCTGTCTACCCCCCTGATTCAGCAATTACCCGCTGGGGAAAAGCTGATTGCAGTTGGTGTGGCGTCCCCCTTTTTAATTCCCTTTAAATTAGCTTTATTAGTCGCCTTTCTAGTCACCTTGCCTTATACCTTTTATCAAGTGTGGGGATTTATAGCGCCTGGACTGTATGAGCATGAAAAACGACTCATTACTCCCCTCTTAGTCTCTAGTGTATCGTTATTTTATATAGGGATAGCCTTTGCCTATTTTGTGGTAATCCCCATGATTGCGCGGGCAGCGGTGGCCTTTGCGCCGAGTAATGTGAATCCAGCCCCCGATATTGCCAGTTATTTAGATTTCACCGTGGCTATGTTTCTAGCCTTTGGTTTGAGCTTTGAAACACCCGTGGCGACTATTTTATTGATCGGTATGGGTGTGGTGAGTGTTGATGCTTTAATTAAAGCGCGTCCCTATATTATTGTGGGTGCATTTGTGATTGCTATGTTCCTGACTCCACCGGATGTAGTCTCACAAATTTTAATGGCTGTACCGATTTGGATGCTATTTGAGTTAGGATTATTACTGAGCCGCGTTTTTGAAAAGCATATTGAACGTTTCAGAGTTGCAAAGGATCAGTTTGAGCAGGCAAAAACTCAGCAAGATACTGAGGCAAGCTCTGCTAATACTGCTAGCCCTGCCACAACGATGGCGACTGCTACTGCTACTGCAAGCGCTGCTGCTGCCAGTACTTTATGGGAGGATGATCAATACTTAGTAGAAGATCTTAAATCTAGTCACGCGCCAGAAGCGTCCCCTGCCGCAAAAACAGACGATACCTTCAGACCCTTAACCGATGAGGAAATGGATGCTGAAATGGCCCGTATTGCTGCTGAGCAAGCTAAGCTAGAAGCCGAACATGCCGCTCACAATCCTAATTTACCTAATGATGTAGACAAGACCTAAGCAGAACTATGAATACCGTACCACGCCGTAAAACCCTATTGATTATCCTTGATGGCTTTGGAGTGAATCCCAGCAAAAAATATAATGCTGTGTATGAAGCCAATACCCCTAAGCTTGACGAATACTTTGGCAAATACCCCCATACTACTTTGCAAGCGTCCGGTCGTGCCGTCGGTTTGCCGGATGGTCAAATGGGTAACTCAGAGGTAGGTCATTTGACCCTAGGCTGTGGTTCGATTTTAAAGCAGGACTTGGTACGCATTGATGATGCGATTGAGGACGGTACACTGGCTAAAAACGATGCCCTACTCACGGCATTAAACTACGCTAAATTAGAAAACCGCCCCCTGCATTTAATTGGCTTACTCTCTGATGGGGGTGTACATAGTCATATTAATCATTTAGCAGCTCTCATACAGCTCTGTCATCAGCACGGGGTCACCGCATCGGTACACGCTATTACCGATGGGCGTGATACAGCACCTAAAGCGGCCTTAGGTTTTATTGAGCGTGTAGAAGCCGTCTTAGCTCAAAATAAGGGTGTACTCTCGACCGTAACCGGACGTTTTTATGCAATGGATCGGGATAAACGTTGGGAGCGCGTCAAAGTCGCTTGGGACGGTTTAGTACGCGGTATGGGTGTACCGGTACGCTCAGGTACGGCTGCGATTGAAGATGCGTATGCAGCGGATGAAACCGATGAATTTATTAAGCCGCGTATTATTCAAGGTGGGAAATTAATTCAAAGTGCTGATCCGGTTTTGTTCTTTAATTTCCGTAATGATCGTCCGCGTGAAACCTCTGATGCTTTAGCGAGTGTTGATTTTAAGCATTTTGATCGGGGTGAGTTTAAGCCAGTCAAGTTAGTCACTATGACGCTCTATGATAATCAACTCCCTGCTTTAGTGATGTATCAACCTGAACGTGCGAGCACGAATCTAGCCGATGTGATTAGCCAAGCGGGTTTAAAACAATTCCATTGCTCTGAAACTGAAAAATATGCGCATGTCACTTTCTTTTTTAATAGTGGCAAAGAAGAGCCTTATGCTGGTGAAGAGCGTCTAGTGATCCCATCACCTAAAGTCGAAACTTACGACCTTAAACCAGAAATGAGCGCACCAGAAGTTGCGGATGCGGTGTGTGCGGCCTTAGATCAAGGGGAGCATAGTTTTATTGTGGTGAACTTTGCCAATGGTGATATGGTGGGTCACACTGCTGTACCGGCTGCGGTGATTCAAGCCGTTGAAGTGCTGGATCGTGAAGTGGGGCGCGTACTCGATTGTGCGGTAAAAAATGACTATTCGGTGATTTTAACGGCTGATCATGGTAACTGTGATGAGTATACCGATCCTTTAACCGGCGAACCTAATACTCAGCATACCGTTTACCCAGTGCCTTGTTTGGTTATCGACAAACAACATTGGCGTTTATCAACTAGTGGGGGGTTAAGTAATATTGCAGGAACCGTATTACAACTCATGGGCTTAGAGCAGCCGTCCACGATTCAAGGACGCAGCTTATTGTTAGAGCCAGTTACAGGCGCACCCGCAGCTTATTGATCATTTTTACCCTACCTCGTCTATCGGTTAATTCGGCGTATCTTAGCAAAGCTCGCTAAGATACGTTTTAACCCAATTTAATTAATAATAAGAATAACGATGAGGTCGCCATGAGACTTTTTACCTTGTCTCTATTGAGTGTTACGCTGCTCTTTTCCCTAGCAGGTTGTAGCAACTCTATGCCTGCTCTAGGGGGTAATAATGCCCACCCCCTTAATGCTAACGCAGCAGGCAATTATCCTAGTGCCGATGCACCACGCCATATGTCGGGACCTCCCGCCTTTAACCCACCCCAATTTTATCGCACCTCCTACAGTCCATTAGCTTACTAATACTAAAGGTGGCGCTTAAAGCATAGATCCGTATAATCAGGCCTCGAATTTACTGTGAGAGAATAACTATGAGGCCTAGCGGACGTAACCCAGATACTTTGCGCACGGTACGCTTTACGCGCCACTATACTTGTCATGCTGAAGGTTCGGTATTAGTAGAGTTTGGTAATACCAAAGTACTCTGTACCGCCAGTGTTGAAGAGCGTTTACCCGCCTTTTTAAAGGGCAAAGGTAAAGGCTGGATCACCGCTGAATACGGCATGTTACCCCGTGCGACGGGTTCACGTACCCAACGGGAAGCTGCTAAGGGTAAACAAAGCGGACGCACGATGGAGATTCAGCGCCTGATTGGGCGTGCTTTACGCTCCATCGTCGATTTAGAAGCCTTAGGTGAAATCCAGATTACTATTGACTGTGATGTCCTCCAAGCCGATGGGGGCACTCGTACTGCTTCCATTAGTGGTGCCTATGTTGCCCTTTGTGATGCGATAAGCAAACTCACTCAAGAAGGCAAAATCAAACGTAATCCCCTACATGGACAAATCGCCTCGGTTTCGGTGGGTATCTTCGAGGGCGTACCGGTACTCGATTTGGACTATGCAGAAGACTCTAACGCCGAAACCGATATGAATGTGGTCATGAATGAAGCGGGGCAATTTATCGAGATCCAAGGTACTGCAGAAGGGCATGCCTTTCGCCGTGATGAACTAGATGCCCTCTTAGCCCTCGCTGAAAAGGGTATTCAACAGATCATGCAAACGCAGCGTGAGGCCTTAGCAGAATGACTAAAACGCTAGTGCTTGCTTCAAATAATCAAGGCAAAGTCCGTGAGTTTGCCGCTTTGTTGGCCGATTTTGGCTATGAAGTGATTCCACAAGGGCAATTAAATGCACCTGAAGCGGAAGAAACCGGCTTAAGTTTTATTGAAAATGCCCTCTTAAAAGCGCGTCATGCAGCACACCTTACTAACTTACCCGCACTAGCGGATGATTCTGGTTTAGTAGTCGATGCACTACAAGGTGCTCCGGGTATCTACTCGGCTCGCTATGCTGGTATACCTACTAATGATGGGGCGAATAATACTAAGCTACTCCAAGCCTTAGCGGGTATTCCCACCGAACAACGTACCGCGCATTTTCATTGCTGTCTTGCATGGGTGGGGCATGCACAAGATCCTACCCCCATTATTGTTGAAGCCCGTTGGAAGGGTAGGATTTTAACTGAAACTCAAGGTGATCAGGGTTTTGGCTATGATCCTTTATTCTATGTCCCTGAGTACGGTTGTACGGCGGCTCAACTGGATAAAACGTTAAAAAATCAACTTAGCCATCGTGCTCAAGCGCTTAAACTCCTCAAGCAACGTTTACTATCATCATGCTAATTATTTTAGATCGGGATGGGGTTATTAATCAGGACTCCGATTTTTATATTAAAAGTGTGGAAGAGTGGCAACCAATTGAGGGCAGTATTGAAGCCATTGTGGCCTTAAAGCAAGCAGGACATCAGGTTGCCATAGCGACCAATCAGTCTGGTCTAGCACGAGGGTTTTATACCCTTGAAACCTTACATGCCATGCACGCTAAAATGCAACAATTACTCCAGCCCTTTAATACTCAGGTCGACTATATTGCTTATTGTCCCCATGGCCCTGAAGAGGGTTGTACTTGTCGCAAGCCCTTGGCTGGGATGCTAGCGGCTATTGTACGGCACTTTAATGTTCCCCTCAGTGAAGTCGTTATGATAGGGGACTCGATTAGCGACTATCAGGCAGCAAGTGCTTTCGGCATTTCTTATCTTCAAGTCCTCACAGGTAAAGGTGAACGCACTATTGCCAGCGGCAAATTACCAGCTCATATAGCGGTCTATCCAGATCTGCAAGCAGCGGTTAATGCCTTGCTATCTAATCAATCCTAGTTTGCAAGGTTTCACATGAAACCCTAATTTGCTGTCTATTAGGGTGAAAACCTCTCCTGCACTATCTTGATTAAAAATACTGCGCTTTAACCCTAAATCAAGTATAAATATTGTTAAGTACTCTTTCCCCTAAGCGTACTTACTGATTTTTATGGGCATCCGTTTTAAATAGCTTTTACAGCTTACTTCAAAGTTACAGCACAAAACAAAGCGCTTACTATTACGAGAGGCGAGAATTATCTATGGATATATCAGATATTATCCAGCAAATCATCATGTGGATATTTCAGCGTATTGAGCTAGTGCTTATTATTTCCGTGACCCTTGGAGTCACCTATGTTAGTTGGCAAGACGGCTATGAGCGTGGCAAAAAAGCAGGCTCTAAAGAGGGGCGCGAAGAAGGATATAAGGATGGTTTTATCAAGGGTATTATGCATGATATTCAGGCCAAGGCGCTTCCCGACACTAATGACCAATTCATTAAGGCAGCACAACAGCGCCTAATCGAGCAACGCGATCGCAACCGTCCACCCACAACGGGTAGCTAAGGGATGAGTCAGTCTATTTATGTGTTAATTATTGGAATATTGGTCTTGTGGATTCTTTACCTCTATGAACCAGACCCCACTCCATCCCTTGCTTATATCCCTGCTCAATTTGATATTACCCTACATCAAGATTGTGTACAGGCACACCGAGTGGAGCTAGGAGAGACACCTTGGAGTATAGCTCAGTATTATGTACGCTCTGGGTACGAATCTAGATGGCTACCACTTATGTACTATTACTCTTTCATCGACCCACAAGATGGACGCATTTATCCTGGACAATACCTCTGTGTTCACTGGATGAATGCTCCCTTTGTCGTCTGGTATGATGATCGCGAGGCTATCCCTATTTGGCAATAAGCTACTCCTTTTCGCTATTTATCGCCTAAAAACCGTTATAATCCCTCGGTCTTTTTTTTAAGGTAGATTTATGAAAACTTTAGGCTTGACCCTACGTTCCGCAGTGTTTTGGCTTGGATTTGCACTCAGTATATTGGTGTATAGCCTCATATCCCCGTTGCAGTTTTTATTCAGCGAAGCGCTGAATCGTAAAATAGTACGTTCATGGGGTAGTGTTAACCTGTGGTGGCTCAAAGTCACTTGTAATCTCACCTATCAAGTACGTGGACAAGAACATTTACCTCAGCGCCCCGTAGTGATTATATCGAATCATCAATCCACGTTTGAGACCTTGATTATTCCCCAACTGGTCGATCGGGTCACTTGGGTGCTCAAGCGCGAATTATTGATGATTCCATTTTTTGGTTGGGGGTTGGTGCATACCAAACCAATTGCTATTAATCGTAAAGATGGACGCTCATCGGTTGCTCAGATTAAGCAATTAGGTAAGGAAAAATTGGACGATGGTATTTCAATAGCCATCTTTCCAGAAGGTACGCGCATTGGAGCGACTGAGAAAGTACCTTATAAAATTGGGGGCGGGATTTTAGCCACTTATGCACAAGTACCCGTCTTACTCATGGCTCACAATTCGGGGGTTTTCTGGCCACGTCACAGTTTTATTAAATACCCTGGAGTAGTCACTTTGAGTATTGGGCCTGTAATTGACACCACTAATTTAACTGCCAATGCAGTCACCGAACAAGCCCAAGCGTGGATTGAAGCCGAGCGCCAACGCTTACCCCATTAAGGGTAAGCATTGTATGGATCATACACTCAGGCTAACCAATCTCGATGGGGTAGGAAATCCGTATACAGCTTAGCTTCTAGGCTATTCGGCTCAGGCTGCCAGTTATAGCGCCATTTCACCAAGGGGGGTAACGACATTAAAATCGACTCGGTGCGCCCGCCAGTTTGCAAGCCAAAAATCGTACCACGATCATAAACCAGATTAAACTCGACATAACGCCCACGTCGATAAAGCTGAAAGTCGCGTTGTTCCTCGGTGTAAGGCGTATTTTTGCGCCGATTCACGATGGGGCGATAGGCTTTAATATAGTGATCACCCACACTACGCATAAAAGCAAACGAGGTTTCAAAATCCCACTCATTCAAATCATCAAAGAATAAACCGCCCACCCCGCGTGCTTCCTGACGATGCTTTAAATAAAAATACTCATCACACCATTGTTTAAAGCGGGGATAAACCTCGGCACCAAAGGGGTCACAGGCATCTTTTGCGGTTTGATGCCACTCACGACAATCACCTTCATTGCCATAATAAGGTGTTAAGTCAAAGCCCCCACCAAACCACCATACTGGTGCTGCACCCTCTTTATCATCCGCCATGAAAAAGCGCACATTTGCATGCGAGGTAGGTACAAAAGGATTATGCGGGTGAATCACCAACGATACCCCCATAGCCTGAAACCCGCGCCCCGCCAACTCAGGGCGATGTGCTGTGGCAGAGGCGGGAAGTTGGGTGCCAAACACATGGGAAAAATTGACCCCACCTTGCTCAAATACCGCACCATTGCTAATCACACGCGTGCGTCCACCTCCCCCTGCAGGACGCTCCCACGCATCTTCTACAAACGAGGCTTGACCATCTTCGGCACTTAATTGCGCACAAATATCATCTTGCAATGCTAGTAAGTATTGCTTAACCGCTGCAATATCAGGTTGATTCATACTCGGATACTCAAAAAATGACTTATAGAAAATAAGCCATTTTAACGCAGAGTGCTCTTACGCGGGGCATAAAATAACAGGATTAGTGATTTTTTAAGCTTTAGGTTTGTGAATAAAACCAATTTTCAAATTAAACGGTTTAGCAATTTTCAGTAAGGTGCTCAAGCGTGGATTACCGACCCCACGCTCAATATCCATTAAGGCACGTGGTGCGATCTTCAGCCAATAGGCAAATTCGGGTTGCGTCATATTCACAATCTCGCGCATACGCTTGACACCCTCAGCGATAGTCAAACCACCACTATCTACCGCCTCATAAAAAGCTTCACGCATCGCGATTGATGTTTCAGGATCAATGGGTTTACGAGTACGGGTCATGGCTTTATGGCCTGTAAGTGCTGAAGTACCTCTTTAATACGAGGTTGTAGCTGTTGTTGTAATGCGCTATCTACACCAAAACTATCAAGTACTGGAACAAGCATTTGTACTTTTTGAGTTAGCTCAGTAAATAGAGCATAAACCTTGATGGGATTACAGCCTAATTGAATTAAAAATTTGGCGACTAAAGACCATTCTGGCTGCCCATAATGCTCCTCATTTTCCCAACGCGATACTCGCGCAATACCCTGCGAATCCAGAATCATGGGGGCAAAGTCGTATAAAGGACTTAGGAGTACTTGATTATTAGGATAACGAATTATCGCTGTATTGCGGCCATGATTGTCGGTATTACCCAATGCTACATTGAGCACATCACGACGCACCCACTCTAGTAGTTCTGTTTCAGGTTGAGTGGTGTATTGGGCAATGATACGGCAATAGGCATTTTGACTGAGAGCTACACCAAAATCACTGATACCTGCTAATGAGGTAAGACTTTCTACGCCCAAACGTTGTACTTGATCCCCCTGAACTACTCGATCAAAACGTGGAATAAACAGCATATCCTCTGCGAGTTTTAAAGCCTCGCCTGTGCGTACTCCAAACCAATGAGCCACAGCATAATAGGCGGCTTCATTACGCAAAACACGTAGATCATCTAGCCGATTACTGCGAGATAATTTAACTAACCAATGTTTCAAGCACTGATCATCAGGCAAAATACCATCACCATGCCAACGTTGATTTTTATCCTGAGTCAGCAAAAACTTAGGCGCATCACCTTGCGCACCACTAGAGCCTGCTATCGGCGCACCATGCTGATAGGCATATTCAATAAAGGCATCACCTCGACTGAGTACTTCGTCATAGGTAAAACCTGTATGGGGAGTAGTCTCTAGTACTGAGACAGCCTCACGAATGCGTAAATTACCAATAGGATTACCTGCCCCTTGGCATAGTAATAACCAATCGGCACTGGCTCCATCACGTATACCCAGTTTTTGCAGCCAAAAACGCCGCCCGGCACCAGAAGGTAAAATATCCAATAAGAATGCGGGCCACGCTTCATCCCTATAAATCTCAAAATTAACAGGGTAACGACAACTGATGGCTGCACCAATACCTTGATCACCATATTGAGCCGCATACAGTGTGTCATAGCTCAAGCGTCCTGCACTCTTATAGCCTTTGCTAGTGACATCAGAGGCAGGCATAAAGGTAGCGGCAGGTTGCCAATCGTTGTCGTGGAAAATCTCGATAGTACATTTCATGCCATTATAATAGCTAGTTTTAGCTGAGTTGGGGAGTAGAATGGCTATTATAATAGCCTTTTTGAGTAATCCTGCTTATCAAATTTTGTGTAGCAGTAAACGTGACTAACCCTATCCAACAACAACTCGGTAGTGTTGCTTTAGTAGTGAAAAACTATAATTGTGATCTTTAATGAAAAGCCACGCTGTGAAGCCTATGGAATGGTGGTGGTTTTCCAAGATCTTTATGGGAATAAATGGGATTTATTACAACTCAATACTCACCTGACTCCTACAGGGTAACTCAACAGAATTACCCCTATAACTCAACTACCCCTTCTGCTCCAACCGCAGCGCCTCAATCAAGCTCGACGTATCCATCCGTCCCATACCCTTTTCATGTAACTTTGCATAACGCTCATTAGTCGCTTCCGCTAGTGGCAACGTCAAACCATGACGCTCGGCCTCACTTAAACAAATCGCTAAATCCTTACGCATCCAATCGAGGGCAAAGCCAAAATTAAATTCACCTTTTGCCATAGTCTTAGCCCGATTCTCCATTTGCCAAGAACCTGCTGCCCCATGCTTGAGCGTCTCCACCACTTGCGCTACATCTAAGCCACTTTTCTCGGCTAATAAAATGGCCTCGCTCAAACCTTGTAAAATACCTGCGATACAAATCTGATTGACCATTTTACAGCGCTGACCTTGCCCATGCTCACCTAATAAACTAACCGACTTGGCATAGCTCATCATCACGGGTTTAGCTTCTTCAAAATCAGCCTCCAAACCACCACACATAATCGTCAAAGCGCCTTTTTCTGCACCGACTTGTCCGCCTGATACAGGAGCATCGATAAAGCGAGCGCCTATTGCATCACACGCTCCAGCCAACTCTAACGCTAAAGTTGCTGATGTTGTGGTGTGGTCGACCAACAAGGCACCTTCTTTCATTCCAGCAATAATGCCATCCGCACCATACACCACACTGCGCACGTCATTATCATTCCCCACACACATGAAAATAATATCAGCCTCCGACACCGCCTCTTTAGGTGTCAGAGCCATAGCACCGCCATATTGCTTCACCCATTGCTCTGCCTTTTCAGCCGAGCGATTATAAACCGTGGTGGGAAATCCTTTGGCTTGCAGGTGCCCCGCCATGGGCGCTCCCATTACGCCTAAACCAATAAATGCTGTCTTTAGTGTTGTCATTGATAATCCTTTGTGGCTAAGCACGAGCTAAATTAAACGGTAGGGGATCAAGCTCTGGTGTTTCATCTAGTAGTTGAGCGACCAGCAATCGCGCCGAGGCTACGGTAGCCGCTAAACCATACTGAGCTAATCCTACATTCACCCATAAGTTGGCTAGCTGACTGTGCTCACCAATATAGGGTAGGCCATCCAGCGTTTCAGGAAATACACCACACCATTGATGTTGCATGCGAATATCGGCTAAGGCGGGAATTAGTTCCACAGCCTCTGCTTGCATAGCAGCCAAAGGATCGGTAGTCCCCATAGCATCCCCACTTAAGGGGGTGCTAAACACAATGCGCCCATCCCGTCGAGGTACTAATGATTTCCCCTGATAAATGACCATATGCTTCAATCGCTCTGGCTCACCTCGGAAAATCACACTATGCGTGGTAGTGGAGCGAATCCCCAATTGCAACTCAGCAAAACCATTACTCCAAGCCCCCGTGGTCAAAATTACACGCTTAGCGAGCCAATCTTGATTCCCCATACGCACACCACGCACGACTCCATCTTCAATGATCAGGCTTTCCACTGGATTATGCTCACTGATTAAGACTGGATAAGAGCGTAACCATGCCCGCAAGGCGGCTAATTGGCGCGGATTACGTAGCTGGCAAAAATGCGGGAAATATAAACCTTCGCTAAAAGTCGGGGCTAAAGCAAGCTCACTCCTTTTTAAGGCGGCAGCTCCGGCTAGTCGTTCATACTCTTGTTGATATTGAGCCGCCCATCGTTGTGCTGCGGCATACTCGGCTTGATCTAAATAAAGTGTTCCTGATATTTCCCACTGCATATCAATCGCACTAACCGTATTCAGCTCAGCACTCAAAGCTGGATAGTGCTGTAAACCATTTAAGACTAAATCCATCACCGGGGCGGGGCAATGCCAAGGATAAACTGGATTGAGCATGCCATTGGCTGCCCAGGAAGAGTCTCTCCCCAATTCATGTTGCTCCATCAACATGACACTCATACCCGCTTGATGCAAAGCGCGGGCTGTCAGCATGCCAGAAAGGCCACCGCCGACAATTATTACATCTTTCATTGCTATCCTTTGGGCAGGAGAATTAGTAGAAAAAAATGATTATACCTTAGCCTTAGGCTTTGCAAAGCGGTAGACGTTATTGGGGCTTTAGCCTATCCTTATGCTTTATTTAATTACACTAACAAACACTAAACGGCTATTATGAAATCAACATTACTTTTAACTATGCTCCTCACCGTTAGCTTAGCAGGTTGTGGGGGTAGCAATACTGAGGCCTCAGCTCCTTCTATGCCTAATGCCACTGGCTCAACGGCTAACGCGGCTACGATGGCAGCACCTAATAACATTGGTAAAATCGAAGACATTAATAACGCCCAACTCCAAACTCTACTGGATCAGGGTATCACCTTAGTGGATATTCGCCGTCCAGATGAGTGGCAACAAACCGGCATCATCAATGGCAGTAAATTACTCACGCTATTTGATGCTAAAGGTAATATTGACCCTACCTTCCCTAGCAAAATTGCTCAACTGGCTCCCACCAATAAGCCTGTAGCCATTATTTGCCGCACGGGTAATCGTACTCAAATCGGGGCACAGATGTTATCCCAAGCCGGTTATAGTCAGGTCTATAATGTACAACGGGGTATTGCGAGTTGGATGGCTGAGAAACGCCCGGTCGTACAACCTTAAGGAGTCAAAGATTCAATACCATAGACAAGCTATAGTATTTCTGGCGAAATAAGCGTATGCGTATTGAAATTATCTCCAGTCTCACTCAAATCAATCCCCAAGCTTGGAATAGGCTGGTGCTTGATAATAATCCGTTTCTGCGCCACGAGTTTTTAGTGGCGCTAGAACAAAATGGCTGCGTAGGCGAAGCCTTTGGCTGGCTGCCACACCATATTGTGGTGTATGAACAAGATACCTTAGTCGCCGCCCAACCGTTGTATCTTAAGAATAACTCTTATGGTGAGTTTGTTTTTGATCAAATGTGGGCACAAGCCTACCATCATTATAAGCTGCGCTACTTTCCTAAACTGGTTACGGCTATCCCCTATACTCCAGCAACAGGCCAACGCCTATTAGTGCAAAGTGGTCGAGAGGCTGAACTGTATCCTTTACTATTGAGCGCTACTTTACAACTCGCTAAAGAACTTGGTGCTAGCACTTTTCATTGTCTATTTCCGCCTAAAGCCCAACAAGACTGGCTGAGCACGCAGGGATTACTCACCCGTCACGATTGCCAGTTTCATTGGATCAATCTGAACTACCAAACCTTTGACGATTTTCTGAATACTCTACAACCCAAAAAACGCAAAAATATCCGCCAAGAACGGCGTAAGGTGCAGGATGTGGGTATTCAATTACGCTGCCTCAATGGACACACCGCTACCCCACAAGACTGGGAACACTTTGCCCACTTTTATAACCGTACCTTTGAAGAAAAATGGGGTGTACCTACTCTCAATGAAGGCTTTTTCAAACAAGTCGCAGCCAATTTGCCCGACCAAGTTGTACTGGTATTAGCGGATAAAGGAGATGCATGTATTGCGGGGTCACTCATGTTTAGTAGTAATACCCATCTCTATGGACGGCATTGGGGCTGTACTGAGTACATTGATAGCCTGCATTTTGAAGCCTGCTACTATCAAGGCATTGAGCATTGCATCAAACACGGCTTACAAGTATTCGAGCCGGGGGCGCAGGGTGAGCATAAAGTTCCACGGGGATTCATTCCCACGCGGACTCAATCAAGTCATTGGGTAGCCCATGCAGGTATGCGCCAAGCCATTGCCCGTCATACTGTACAAGAACAACAAGCCGTCGCTGAATATATGCGTGAAGTATGGGAGCATGTACCGTACAGACCAGAAATAGTGAGTGAGCACTTTGCACCCTATTTACCGGCACCATCAGGTATGCCTACTTTCAAACATTAACCCTGATTAATAAGGGCGCTCGCCTATCCAATTACCGGGGGGATTATAGCTACAGACCCAAATTTGCCCCCTATTGGGACAATAGGCCATCCCACAACCCAATTCACGGGTATTGCGCCACACTAATTGCGTATAGTGACCGCACTGCTCGCCGGGCGTACAGGTATCGGCTGCATAGTTATAGAACTTCACCTCGGCTGCCCAATCGCGCACCACTCTAGCCGCACTCACACGGGCTATCTCACGCCTACCATCCTCCCAGATTAAGGGGCTTGACCAAAACAGATTCTCACCATAGTTGGCTGGATTACGACCCGCCTCGACACGATGAATCATGGTGCAACTGGTACTAGCCAAGTGATCTGCCCACTCTTGAGCATAGCCGGCTAAACGATTAGACCATAATAGTGGTTGTAAGCCTAACTGCGCTCTGACCCGATTATGGGAGGCGGTCATGAGCTGAAACCAACTTTTGGTTGACTCCGGCATGGTTGTGCTGGGTACGGTTGTTGGGGGGGGCTTAGTGCTACATCCTGCTAAGATTAGTAAAAGTATTCCCAATAGTTTATAACGCATAGCCCACTCCCTCGCTTGGTTGGGTTAGTTAACTTAGATAAGGATTCGTTTGGCGCTCATAGCCAATGGTAGTATTAGGGCCGTGTCCGGGTACTACCTCAATATCATCCTCTAAGGTCAATAATTGACTCGCAATCGAGTCTAAAAGCTGCTGATGATTACCGCGCGGAAAATCAGTACGCCCAATAGAACCGGCAAAAAGTACATCACCCACAAATACGGTTTTTAAATCAGGACTATAGAGCACGACATGCCCAGGGGTATGTCCGGGGGTATAACGCACCTCAAAACTATAATCATCTAGCTTTAAGGTATCACCGTGCTTCAGCCATTGATTAGGTTTTAAAGCTTCCGCATGGGGTAAGCCAAAACGCTGTGCTTGCATAGGCAAAGCATCTAACCAAAAAGCATCCTCTTCCTGCGGCCCGATAATGGGGATGTGGTAATGATCTGCAATCGCTCGTGCTCCGCCCACATGATCCATATGCCCATGAGTCAACCATACCGCTTGCGGAATGAGTTTATGCTGTTCAATCGCCTTAATGAGTTTGGCAGCATCGCCACCCGGATCAATGAGTGAACAGTGCCGAGTCTCTTCATTCCAGACAATGCTACAGTTTTGCGCAAATGCAGTGACAGGAATGGTTATATAGTTCATAGCTTGCTCCAATGGTTATGATGCTTAAATCATACCATTGATTTTTGCCGACACACGCTGGGGTTAATCAGGCTGGTGTTAAGACACTCCCTCAAATGTCTAACGCTATTTATACTATTGATTAATAAAAATTAAAAGTATAAAAACTTAATATGACACTTTTTAGTCAATAGTACTTCTGCTGCACCTACTTCCTAAACCTGCTACAGTAATGCCCCACTACTATTGTTCAGTACACGAAAATTCAAGAGGACTCCCCCGGTGTTAGTTGCTGCTAATGTCACGATGCAATTTGGCGCTAAGCCATTATTTGACAATGTTTCGGTAAAATTTGGCGATGGTAATCGCTATGGTTTGATTGGCGCGAATGGAGCGGGCAAATCGACCTTTATGAAAATTCTCTGCGGTCTGCAAGACCCTTCTTATGGCAATGTGTCCAAAGACTCCACTGAACGCATGGCTTATCTACGCCAAGATCAATTTGCCTACGAAGATGTGCGCGTGCTCGATGTGGTCATGATGGGGCACGATGAAATGTGGAAAATCATGTCCGCCAAGGACGCGATTTATGCCAATCCTGATGCGACCGAAGATGACTACATGCAGGCGGCTGAATTAGAGGGGCAATTTGCCGAATTAGATGGCTATACGGCGGAATCACGCGCGGGTGAACTACTATTAGCGGTCGGTATTCCTACCGAGCAACATCAAGGCCCCATGCGTGAAGTAGCGCCCGGTTGGAAATTACGGGTCTTACTCTGCCAAGCACTTTTTGCTAATCCTGATATTTTATTATTGGACGAGCCAACCAATAACCTCGACATTAATACGATTCGCTGGCTAGAAGACACCCTAAATAATCGTGAATCGACCATGATTATTATCTCACATGATCGTCACTTCTTAAATCAAGTCTGTACCCATACCGCTGACTTAGACTTTGGGAAAATCCAAGTCTATGCAGGTAACTATGATGACTTTATGGAAGCCTCTACCTTAGCACGCGAACGTCAAGCGAATGCGAATGCCAAAGCTAAAGAACGGATTACCGAGCTACAAGACTTTATTCGCCGCTTCTCAGCTAATAAATCGAAAGCTAAACAAGCCACCAGTCGCCGCAAGCTGATTGATAAATTAAAACCCGAAGATGTTAAACCATCTAGCCGTCAATACCCATGGATTCGCTTTGAGTATGATGAAAAAGAACGCTTACACCGCTTTGCGGTGGAAGTGGAAAATCTCACCTTTGGCTATGAAGGAATGGAAAAACCACTGATTAAAGACTTCAGCTTTACCATCGAAGCCGGAGAAAAAGTAGCGGTCATTGGGGAAAACGGGGTCGGTAAAACCACACTGGTTAAATTATTAGAAGGTCAATTACAGCCACAAAAAGGCACTATGAAATGGGCCGAAAAAGTGCGGATTTGCTCTTATGAACAAGATCATGAGGACGAATTCAAAAGCGACCGCTCATTAACCGACTGGATAGCCGAATATGTGCGTAAAGAGGGTTATGAAGGTGAGGATGCCGAAACGCAAATTCGCGGTACTTTAGGGCGCTTACTATTTGGTGGTGAGACCGTTAAAAAATCAGTCAAAGTGTTATCGGGTGGTGAAAAAGGCCGGATGATTTTCGGGCGCATGATGTTATCACGTACGAATGTGATGATCATGGACGAACCCACCAACCACTTAGATATGGAATCGATTGAATCCCTAAACGGTGCACTCGCTAAATATGATGGGACGTTGATTTTCGTATCACATGACCGCGAATTTGTAAGCTCCCTAGCCACTCGTATTTTTGATGTGAAAGGTGATGGTCGAGTGATTGATTACCGTGGTACTTATGATGAGTATCTGGCCTCACAAGGTTTAGAGTAATCGTTTCAAAGGGTAGTCTTGGGCTACCCTTTTTTTACTATAGTTTAAATCTACTCACTATAATCAACGCAGTACATGAACATTAATCGGTAAATTTAACCCTGTCCAAATACGGTCGGCGGTCATCACATCCATATGACGCTCGATACTAGTAGCTAAACAAGCCCGATCTGCAAACGACAGACCAAAAGGTCGAACTTGCTCCCATAAACTTGCAGCAATTTCTGCTTGCTCCACTGTAAACGGTATAATACGTAACCCTGTCATTTCGAGTTCAGGCCGAATTTCAGCAGCAGCAGGATCATGTACACTGAGCTTTTGAACCACCTCAGACCAGTTAACGGTACTAATCAAGGCACGGTGTAAAACGGCTTGTACCTTATCTGCACCTACCTCCCCTTGTAATAAAGCCAATAAAGCTGAAGCATCTAAAATCATACAGCTACTCCTTAGCCGCTTCTTGCCGGCGCTCCTGCATCAGCTCGGCTGCTAGACTCACTGGAATAGTGCGGAACCGATTTTGTAATTTTTGCACAATATCAACTGGCTTTTCTAAAATAACAGATTGATTTTCAAGGCGTAATAATAAACGCTGACCTTCTTGTAGGCTTAATAATCGACGCACATCCAAAGGGATAACAATCCGCCCATTTTGTCCAATCACAATACTATACTCTTGCATGACAGTTACCTCTATTGGCTTTAGCCTATACTGGTTATCTAGAGTAGTGGTAATTTTATAAAATGGCAATACCCCTAAATCACCCGCGAAAACCGCTGTTGAGTGACCTGCTCTCGCAAGTGCTTATCAAATATCATACAAATATTACGAATCAAAAAGCGACCGCGTGGAGTTACCTTAATACTCAACTTCGTTAGCTCTAATAATTTATCCTCGACCATAGATTGTAAGTCAGCTAACTCTTGAGCAAAGGATTCTGCGAAATGTAACCCAAATAACTGCTCTACCTCGGCAAAATCTAGCGCAAATTGACAGGTCAATTCCTGAATAATATGCCGCCGAATCACATCATCCTCTGTCATTACTAAGCCCTTCATCACCGGAAAGACACCCGCATCAATTGCAGCATAGTACTCTCCTAAGGTCTTAGCATTTTGGCTATAACTATTAGCAACACTGCTAATCGAACTCACCCCCATTGCGATGAGATCACAATCGGCATGGGTGGTATAACCTTGGAAATTACGGTGCAAGGTGCCATTGACTTGAGCGCGTGCTAGCTCATCATCGGGCTTAGCAAAATGATCCATACCAATATAGTCATAACCAGCCGTAGTCAATTGCTCCACAGCCAGTTTCATAATCTGTAATTTAATCTCCGCCGTAGGTAGATCGACCTCATTAATCCGACGCTGTGGCTTAAACAAGTGCGGCATATGCGCATAGTTAAAAACCGAAATCCTATCAGGAGCTAATTCAATAATCGTATGAAGCGTTTGTTGAAAACTTTCAACGGTTTGAAAGGGCAAACCATAAATCAAATCAACACTAATCGATTTAGCCCCTACTGCACGACAAGCCTCAATCACCGCTCGTGTTTGCTCAATAGGTTGAATACGATTGACGGCTACTTGGACCTTTTCATCGACATCTTGCACCCCTAGACTAAAACGATTAAAACCTGTTTCACGTAAAACATGGATGGTTTCTACCGTGACCGAGCGCGGGTCAATCTCAATAGAGTAGTCCCCCTCATCCGTAGTCAATAGCGTAAAATGCTCGCGCGTTTTAGCCATTAAGGCTCGCATTTCAGTATGGCTTAAAAAGGTGGGTGTACCCCCGCCCCAATGTAGTTGCTCCACCACTCGCGCACGATCATATAAGGCGGCCTGCATTTCAATTTCACGAAATAGATAGGTGAGATACTTATCCGAAAGAGTACGATCTTTAGTCGCAATTTTATTACAGGCACAATAAAAACAGACCGTATCACAAAACGGGATATGGAAATAAAGTGATAGGGGTAAGGGTTTAGCGCGTTGATTACTATGGAGCGCTTGAGCTTGATACTCCGCGGCTGTAAACGCCTTAAAAGCGACCGCAGTAGGATAAGAGGTATAGCGCGGCCCCGCTTTGTCATAGCGACGAATTAGCGCTGTATCAAATTCAACAATACTCATACCAACCTCTGAGACTCCATCAGCAAAGCAAAAGATACAAATGCGCTATACCACCAAAACTTGCAATGACTTAGCGCAATATCACCCTCCATTTTTTCGGCTACTCGCCTAATCCGCTAAAGCAATCGGCCCATATAAGGGATACTCATCACCTGGTCCTGCATTATCGGCTGCACAGTGTCCGCCAAAATGCCGCATCACGCCCCACACCGCATTGAGACTAGTTTGTACCGCACCCTCCACCCATGCTGGTGTCCAGCTAATATCATCACCTGCTAAAAAAACCCCTTTTTCCTGCTCTGGTAACTGATCTTGCATAAAGTGCCCAAACATACGATGGTTATAGCGATAATGCCCTGGTAATGCGCCCTTAAAGGCTCCCAAGAAATTAGGATCATCCTCCCAGCTCACCGTAATCGGATTACCCACAATATGCTGAGTAATATCGACCTTTGGATAAATTTTCTTTAAAGCACCTAATGCCAATTTCACACGTTGCTCAATAGGGAGCGGCAACATTTTCAAGGCATCAGACATCCACGAATAAGTCAGACAAATCACCGCCGGTTGATCGGGGCCATTATCAAATAAATAGGTGCCACGGGTGAGACGATCGGTCAGTGTCATAGACATGACATCGCGCCCTGTTTCAGAATCCTTATCCTTCCAAAACGGCCTATCAACCATCACAAAGGTTTTTGAGGATTGCATATAGCGGGTGCGATCTAAGGCCATCCATAGCTTTTGGCTAAATAGGCTCTCTTGGGTCTGAATGGCAGTACTTAATAGCCACGACTGACAAGTCACAATCACCGCATCATAACTCGTGGCAGTTCCCCATTGATCAGTAATATTGAGCAAACCTTTTTCATCACGGAAAATAGCCGTAGCGCCTGAGCGTGGAGCACCATGATTCAGGGTGGCTAGTGTTGTACCTTCCGGCCAATGAGCGAGTTGAGCGGGGGCGTATTGCCATAGCTTACGGGGAATTTGCTCGACACCGCCAACAAAGTAGCGTTGATGATCATCACACTCGGTCACGTTCACCCGCAAAATTTCCAGCATACTATTGGGAAAATCGGAATCCCACCCGCCTGTACCAAACCCCACTTGCCCAAAGATCTCACGATGCCTAAAACTTAATTGGCTAAAGGCTTTAGATTGGACAATAAAATCATAGAAGGTGCCCTCATCCCAGCGTTGCACAATCGGGTTCCATAGCTCTTTAATTTTAGCCTTATCACGCTCCCGAATCGCTTGTTGTAGGGCACTAAACTGTGCTCCCTCCTCTAGTGCCGCCTGATACGCTTGAGCTACCTCTCGAAAGATCGGGGGTAAATCAGCCAGCGTTTGGGCATAAAACGTTTCCCCCTCTAGATCAATGACGGTAGACCCTGCTGCTTCGGTTAAAGGATTAGGAAAAGGGCGGCTCTCAGCTCCTAGCAAATCAGCATAGTGATAAAAAGCCCGCGACGAGACAGGAAAGCGCATCCCTCCTAATTCGGCAATGACTCCCTCTGCACCCTCAAACGGCTGCGAGCGTAAGCGCCCACCTAATTGCCCTGATTCATAAAAAATCGGCTGCAATCCCATTTTCATTAGCTCAAACCCAGCTACTAAGCCCGCAATCCCTGCACCAATAATCGCTACCTTTTTGCCATAGTGCTGTGTCGGAATCGCCCCTAATCCAGCGGGATGTTGCAGCCAATCATCATAGGCAAAAGGAAAGTCAGGGCCAAATAAAGTGACTGGTTGAGCGGTTGACATAGCTAAGCTCCTAATATTTTACATGTTATAGTTGATATAGATGAGAGCGACGATCAGTAAGATAGGTTAAGGATTCACGAGCGGTTTGTAAGGTTGCTTTATCTAACTCAGCTAGTAGTAAAATCTCAGCATCGCTATTGGCTCGTGCTAATACTTGCCCAGAGGGATCACAGATACAGGATTGCCCACAGTACTCAAAGGGATCTTCACGCCCTACATAATTGGCATAAGCAATATACAAGGTATTCTCGGCTGCACGCGTAGGAATAATATGGCGGCACACTAAATCAAACGGGTGCATATTGGCTGTAGGAACCAGTAATAACTCAACCCCTTGCAAGGCATAGCTACGGGCCACTTCAGGAAACTCAATGTCATAACAAATCGCTAGAGCACATTGCCAGCATTGCCAGGTAAATGGCTGGCAGAGTGAAATCCCGGCGCTAAATTGAGCCTGATCGACCGAACCATAGAGATGGGTTTTTCGATAGCGACCTAATACCTGCCCCTGCTCATCGATAAAGGCGGCACTATTATAAATGGTGTCTTGATCACGCTCAGGAAAGCCAATGACTAAGGCTATTTGATGCTCACGGGCAAGTGCTTGAAGTGCTTGAAAACGGGGGTCTTGGAGCGAGAGCGCTTGTGCACGACAAGCTTCCGCACCAATATTATAGCCGGTTAAAAACATTTCCGGCACGATTAATAAGCTAGCTTGTTGAGCCTTAGCTTGAGTAATGAACGTGGTTAAGGAGGAAACAGCAAGTGCTAAACTAGCCCTTGGCGAACACTGAACTAAGGCAATGCGCATAACCTACCTCACTGATGACGTGTCGACAGGCTATTAGAGCATGAAGCCTAATGGAGTTGAAGCACTCTACTATAAATCGAATACTTCAACAGCATAGATTAGAACTTAACCAACACAGGGTCTAGTTCTAGACCGATTCCATCCGGCCTTTTAGCTCTTGTGCCTGTACCATTTGATAGCGTCTAACGCCACGGAATAGAGCATCAGCTAGTTGTTGCTGGTATTGCGCAGTACGTAAACGCCGCTCTTCGTAAGGATTACTAATAAAGGCTGTTTCCACTAAAAGAGATGGAATGTCGAGCGATTTCAATACTATAAACCCAGCACTTTCTACTTTAGTACGTAAAGGAGCGCTCACCTGAGCTAATTCACGTAGCACCCCTTTAGCGACAATCAGACTTTGATCAATAATATGATTCTTACTCAAATCCAATAATACTGAGGCAATTCGTTCACTAGTATCGGCTAAACTGACTGCTCCGAATCGAAGATCATAGGAGTTTTCACTCTCGGCGAGCATGCGTGCAGCTTCACTCGAAGCCCCATCATTGGAGAGGATATAGACTGAAGAACCATCTAAACGGGAGTTATTACTCGCATCCGCATGAATGGATACGAATATATCGCCTTTCTTTTCATGGGCGATTTCTAAGCGACGGCGTAAAGGAATTAACTCATCACTATCTCGTGTCATCACCGCTCGCATATCAGCAGTACGATCAATCTGAGCTTTTAGTTTACGGGCTACTGCCAGAACAACATCTTTTTCCTTAGTACCGCCACGCCCAATAGCTCCCGGATCACGACCACCATGTCCGGCATCAATCACCACCGTAAAAGGACGGCTTGCCCGACTAGGCTCCGTTGTTACCGCTACAGGTTTACTAGAGTTCTCAGCCGGTGCAGCAGCAACAGGGCGACCTCTAGGCGTTAATAACACCTCGAATACATATTCATTACCGGATTGTACCAAGGTGTTTTTAAAATCCACCGCCTGTGCCATATCTAGCACGACCCGCAACCCATCCTCACGCATTGCGTAACGAATACCTTGCAGTGGGGGGCGATTATGCTCACCTTGCTTTAAATTACCATCTAGAGCTGTATCTAATAAATCGATGACCACCCGATCTGGCTCAGTCAAGGTAAAAATTTTATATTTTACTGCTTGGTTTAATACCAATGAGAACTTTAATTGACCGGCATTACCTGCAAGACGAGCACCAGTCAATTTAGTGCTAGCGACTGCTAGATTGTTTAAAGGAAGCCACAAACCTCCTGTAGCACAGGCAAAAGCCCCCGCTTTTAGCAGAAAGTTACGTCGTGCTAAATGTTTACTATCCATGGCGAGCTACCAGCAAGCGTTATAAAAAGGGCGGAAACCCCAAAATTATTCGATCTAATCCCTATAGATCTTAATCAAGCAGCGCTCTTTTTCAAGTAGTTTTTTACATTTATCTTATAACTTTTTGTTTTATTTAAAATAATTAACTTTAACCTCTCTTCCAGTATTGATGTAATAAACGTCAATTTCGAGGTTTGGTTCAGGTAAAATGCCCTGTGCTCGTTCAGGCCACTCTACTAAACATAATGCGTCTTGAGCTAAATAGTCCCGTATTCCCATATATTCTAACTCTTCAGGATCATTGAGACGATAGAGATCAAAATGATAAATCTCACGCCCTTGTAACTGATAAGACTCGACTAAGGTATAGGTAGGGCTTTTAACCGTACCCTGATGACCTAAAGCCCGTAGCCAGCCCCGTACTAATGTCGTTTTGCCTGCCCCTAAATCCCCCCTTAAAGTGACTAATCCGGTGGGGTAACGTTGTGCTAGTAATCCACCTAATGCCTCCATTTCAGTTTCATTACTAGGCTTAAAATATTCAGTTTGTTTTTTCACGGATTCACCACTACACGTAACTGTGCTATTAAATCACTAGCTAATAATCCTCGCTCGCCCTGTTGTGCGGCAATATCCCCTGCTATGGCGTGTACTAAGACCCCCACCCGTGCGGCATTTTCGGGGCTAAAACGTTGAGCAATCAGTGCGGCAATAATGCCCGTCAATACATCCCCCATACCTCCGCTTGCCATGCCCGGATTACCCGCCGTACAAAACACTAGCCCCTCATCACCTAAAATCAACGTTCCCGCCCCTTTTAAGACAACAGCTCCGCCATAACGCTCTTTTAAAGCATAAATAGCGGCAATTCGATCATGTTCTATAGTCTGTACATCGGTTGCTAAGAGGCGTGCAGCCTCTCCCGGATGCGGAGTCAAGACCCAATCCTCACGCTTAAAGGGATATTTTGCTAGTAAGTTTAAGGCATCGGCATCCATGACTATCGGTAATTGACTGGTTTTAATACATTCCCATAAATCTAGTGCCCAATTACTTTGCCCCAATCCCGGCCCAATCGCTAATACGGAAGCTCGCTCTATTAAAGCGAATAATGGCTCCAACGATTCAATACCCGCTACCATCAGCTCAGGTCGATTACTATTAATGACCATAGCATGCATAGGATGGGTGGCTACAGTGACTAGGCCACTGCCAGTACGTAAAGCAGCCTCACCTGTTAGGCGTACTGCACCAGCCATCCCCAAGGCTCCCCCTACTACCAAAGAATGACCTGCCATACCCTTATGGGCATTGCGGGGGCGTTTAGGGAGTGCTTGGCTCAAATGCTGCGAATTTAATACATAGCCCATGGGCACTTTGACGGTTTTTAATACTTTGGTTGGCAGCTTTAAAGCATGGCAAATAATCTGCCCAACATAATCGGCAGCTTGCCCCGTCAGTAGTCCCTGTTTTAGGCCAATATAAGTTATGGTTTGATAGGCTCGCACTGCCACCCCCATCACACACCCTGTATTAGCATTTAATCCTGAAGGGATATCAACCGCGATCACAGGCTCATTAACTTGATTCAGTCGCTCAATAGCTTTTTTATAATCGCCCTCGACTAAACGACTCAAACCAATACCCAATAAAGCATCCACATAAATATCTGCCTGCGGTAACTGATTATTCCACTCTTGGATCACACCATTGGCATCTTTAAAGGCTTGATAAGCCGTCTTAGCAGGCTCTGGTAAATACTCTCCACCACATAAAGCGACTACCTCAACCCGCCAGCCTTTTGCTTGGGCTAGGGCTGCAATGACATAGCCATCTCCGGCATTATTGCCTGCACCACAGACTATGCATAATGATTGACTCTGTAACCATTGTTTGCTGATATGCTCAAACGTTGCATAGCCTGCTCGTTGCATGAGTTCCCACGCTGATAATGCTTGCTCAAATGCAGCGTGCTCAAGCGCACGAATCTGTGTGGTGTTATAAACCTTTTCGGTCATTACTAACATGTTGAATTCTCGACACTCAATCCCTTCTGACCTTAACACTAGAATTGAACGGCTAGGAAAGCAACTAGGATTTGATGCTATTGGCTTTAGTGCTATCGATTTAGGGGCTACTGAGACACGTTTACTAGAGTGGCTGCGCCTAGGTTATCAGGGTGATATGGCATGGATGGCTAAGCATGGTAGTAAACGTACTCGCCCTGCAGAACTCGTACCGAATACCCTAAGCATTATTAGTGTACGGATGTCCTATCTACCACCAGAGGGATTAGACCCCATTGATGTCCTTAATCACCCTAATCTGGCCTATATTTCACGCTATGCTTTAGGACGTGATTACCATAAAGTCCTCAAACAACGCCTAGAAAAATTAGCTCAGGGTATTCAACAATGGGTAGGAGAATTTGGCTATCGTGTCTTCACCGATAGTGCTCCGGTAATGGAAAAACCCATTGCTATTAATGCCGGTTTAGGCTGGATGGGTAAACATACGAATGTACTAAATCGTGAAACAGGCTCGTGGTTTTTCTTAGGTGAGATTTATACCGATTTACCCTTAGCACCTAGCCACATGGTTGCAGAGCATTGTGGGCGTTGTACCGCCTGCATTGATATTTGCCCGACTCAAGCCATTATTGCGCCCTATGTGTTAAATGCACGACGCTGTATTTCTTATTTAACCATTGAACATGCAGGTATCATTCCCGAAATATTCCGCAAAGCCATTGGGAATCGTATCTATGGCTGCGATGATTGCCAATTAGTCTGTCCATGGAATCGCTTTGCTCAAACTTCAACAGAAACCGATTTTGCGATTCGCCATCAGTTAGATCGGCGCACCTTGGTAGAGTTATTTTTGTGGAGTGAGAAGCAATTTAATGACTACTTAGCAGGGTCTGCCATACGCCGGATAGGGCATGAACGTTGGCAACGCAACCTTGCCATAGCGCTCGGTAATGCCCCCACTCAGCCGATAGTCATACAGGCTCTAACCCAAGTATACGGCACCACGACGAGTGCTCTCGTGCGTACCCATATTGAGTGGGCACTAGAACAGCATAAAAATACTAATAACTGCACCGACGATCACTAAAACTAATCCAACCATCGTAGCCTTACCCCATTTATCCGAATATAGCTGCATGCCTCGATAAACTTTGCAAATATAAACACATACAGTAAACAACCCCAAGCAAGACGCCATGATAAAAATAATAAACTGCGTGCTAGCTGTAATGATTTGTGTTGGATTAACGAGCTGCTCGACTGTACAAGATAGTGAGCTATACCAAGATTGGCAACGCCAGGCTTATGGTGTGTATAACATGAACCCAGAAGGGTCACATGCCACTGTTGCACACAGTGGCACAGCCGCACTAAATGCCCGTGGTCGTTCAGCCACTACAGCAGCAGCGAAACCGCCAACTGTGCAATATGAGCATTTAACAGAGACCGAGAAAAACTATATAGCCTCTCAATACGGATTATGATGCTTAAAACCGAATTACCCTTGTTTGTTAGCCCCTAGAGTCCTACGGGACTCTAATTGGCACAAAGGTTCTAGCCCTTCCTTTGTGCCCTTTTAGCCAGATCATTTGATCTGGCTTTTTTCTTTTGTTTTTTCTAGTGATTCACTACACTCGTTAGACTTGTTAAATTGGAAAGAGATGGTCATGGATTTAAGTGAGTTACGTCAAGAATATACTAAGGCCGGTCTAGAACGAGCGACACTAGCGCTCGATCCCTTTAAACAATTTGAAATCTGGTTTCAACAAGCCACTTCAGGCCAAGTACTAGAACCCAATGCTATGCAAATTGCCACGGTCTCCAGCACAGGCCGCCCCTCCTTACGCACTGTTTTACTCAAAACGTTTGACGAACAAGGCTTTGTATTTTACACCAACTATCATAGCCAAAAGGCACAGGACATCGCTCAAAATCCACAGGTAGTATTATTGTTTTTCTGGAAGGAACTAGAGCGACAAGTTGAAATCACTGGGCGAGCTGAAAAGGTATCGTCACTAGAATCATTAAAATATTTCACTAGTCGTCCCCGTGGTAGTCAGCTAGGCGCTTGGGTATCGGCACAAAGTAATATCATTACCTCACGCTCAGTGCTAGAAATTAAACTGAATGAAATGAAGAATAAATTTAAAGAGGGCACCATCCCTCTGCCAGATTTTTGGGGTGGCTTTAGGATAGTGCCTGATACGTTTGAGTTTTGGCAGGGGCGTCCTAATCGTCTACATGACCGCTTTGAGTATCGTATGCAGCAAGGGCAATGGGATATCCAGCGTTTAGCCCCATAATCCACTTCCAATATAATACGCTCCACTGAATTTGCTATGTTTCCCGTGGAACATTAAATCTAGCGTGGATGGTGAGAGCTTTTTAGTGCTAATTCCAGTATGCTGATGCTTAAATAATTAACTAATAGGGATATACCATATGTATCGGCTAGCAACTTTTACTAGGCTAATTATCCTATGCAGTGCCACGTTACTGACAGGATGTAATTCAACAGATACTGCAAATGCTGGCAATCTAGCCTATCAAACGATTAGCCATCAAAAACAAGGGGGTAAAGACTGCAAAACAGAGCCACTAGCCTCCAATGAAGATGGTCTCTGTGCCAGTGTGAAAGTACGCTATCCAGAATTCGACGGGGCTGATACTAACCCAATTATTAAACAAATTAATCAGTTTATTAGTGAAGAAACACTCAATTATGAAGTTGAGGACGGTAAGCAGGCTGAGAATGCCGAAGAGCTAGCGAGTCTATTTATCGATGAGTATCTCAAACAACCGGATATCAGTACACCTTGGTCATTAGATCGCGCCATGGAACTCGTATTTAGCAACGATCAAATACTCACCCTAAAATTCAGTGAGTTTAGCTATATGGGGGGCGCTCATCCGGCTTCAGGACAAACGTATTACCTACTCAGTCGTCAAAGTGGTAAGCCTTATAAGCTTAGTGATTTACTCAATAATGGTTACGAAGACGAACTTAATAGTATTGGTGAACGTATCTTCCGCGCAGATAAAAAAATCCCTGCGAATGAAACCTTAGCGGATGCGGGCTATGAGTTTCCCAATGAACATTTTGCGGTGAATGATAATGTGGGTGTCACGCCAGAGGGCTTAGTCTTTTATTTTAATAGTTATGAAATAGCACCCTATGCACTCGGTCCTACTGAACTGGTGATTCACTATGACGATATTCCTAACTTAATTCGTGCTGATGGCCCATTAGCTACTGTTAAACCTAAATCCTAATTCGTTAACAACCATGTTTGATCATACTCAACGTCCAGCCAATTTTGTAGAACTCAAAGCCCTCGCTCCTAGCATTCTGCAAGATTTACGCTATAGCACCAACAATAACTTTACCGGTACGGTTGTTACGGGTTATCAGGCGAATAATGCATGGCTTACACATCAAGCCGCTACTGCTCTCGCTCAAGTACAAACCGCTATTCAGCCTTGGGGTTTATCACTATATATTTTCGATGCCTATCGTCCTAAGCGAGCGGTGCAGCATTTTATTGATTGGTCTTATCAGCCCGAAGATCCAACTCTCCAGCAGCGCTTTTATCCTAATATGACCAAGCGGCAATTATTCGAGCAAGGTTATATCGCCACTCGTTCTAGTCATATGCGAGGCAGTACCGTAGATTTAACCCTCGCTACTCACACTGAGCACGGTTGGCAAGAGTTGGATATGGGGACTGAATTTGATGTGTTTGGCCTATCCGCTGCCCCTGATTATCCCGAACTAACGCTAACCCAACGCAACAATCGCTTGTTACTGCGCTCCATTATGTTGCAACACGGCTTTCATGGTTTCGAGTTAGAATGGTGGCACTTTACTTTAAATAATGAACCCTACCCAGAACACTATTTTGACTTTATCGTAGAATAGGGTTGAGACCTGAGCATGCTGCACTATCAACGTGACCCTGAACGTATTGAACAACAAACCTATGAAAAAATTCGTGAGCTCGTACCCTTAGAACGGTTTACGCTAGAACAACAGCAAGTCGTTTTGCCGGTGATACGCGCCTGTGGTGAGCCATTAATTGCAGAGCGTTTACGTTTTAGTCCCAAAGCAATTGAAACGGCTAAGTATGCGATTCGCCACTATGCCCCGATTTTATATGACTTTGATACCGTCACGAGCGGTTTACAAAGCGATTTACTCTATCAAGAGCCTTTAAGCTTCATTAATAAAGCTGTAGTCATTTCTCAAGCCAAAGCCAAAAAGCAAACGCGTTCTATGACCTCGATTGAGTATTGGCGCAGGTATTTAAAAGGAGCCATTTGCTTATTAGGTGAGTCGAGTACAGCACTCTTTCGCCTATTGGAAATTATTAAGGAAGAGGAGTCTGCTCGACCGGCTTTAATCATCGCCACCCCCGCAGGGTTTTTACAAACGACTGAAGCGAAACAATTACTCATGGATCTCTATCAAGAGATGGAGATAGAGTATATTTTAATCGAGGGCCGTTGGGGGGGGAGTATGTTTGCTAGTAGTATTATGAATGCCTTACTGAAAATCCAGAAAGGCATTTATATTTGAATAGTGAGATATTAAAACCTATGTACTCGTATTATTTACACGGTTTAAATTCACAATTATTCGCGCTATCACGCCCAACGGATGAACCATCAGGGCACATTTTTGCATCCATAGTACAAACCTTTTCCTCTACCGCTGCTTGACCATTAGGGCAGGCATCAAAGGCGCAACTATTGGCAGGATTACGTCCTACCGCTGTACCATCTGGACAACGCTGTAACTCTTCAGTACAGGCCACTGTTGTAGCAGTGGGGTTTGTTGCGCCCGTTTTATTCTGATCGGCGGGTGTTGCACTCGGTTCACCACCACAACCCGATAATAATACCCCTGCAAAGACTGCGCTTAACACTATCGCTTTCATCCCTACACCTCTAATTAAATAATCTCAAGATTGGCATAGCCCAAGACTAGCCACTTACTACCTTCCTTGCGAAAGGAGACTTGCACACGAGCAGACTGCCCTGACCCTTCCGCATTAGTAATGACACCCTCGCCAAATTTCGCATGGCGTACCCGTTGCCCTACACGATACCCCTCAGCAGCGGCTTGGGGTAGCATAGATTTTGATGCTGTCGCAACTCCACGACTAGCATAAGCTTTGACTTTAGGGCGTACCTCGTGAATTAAGCCCTCTGGTAATTCACGGATAAAACGAGAGATAGGATTAAAACGTGTCGAGCCATGTAATAGACGCTGCTCTGCATAGGTAAGAATCAATTGCCGTTCGGCACGAGTAATACCCACATAACACAGCCGCCGCTCTTCCTCTAAGCGAGCAGGATCATCTGCAGACATCTGATGCGGGAATAATCCCTCTTCCAAGCCACATAAAAATACTAAGGGAAACTCTAACCCCTTAGCCGAATGTAGCGTCATCATTTGCACGCAATCATCACCTTGCTCACCTTGTCCCTCACCAGCCTCTAATGTGGCGTGAGCAAGGAAAGCTGATAATGGCTCCATCTCTGGCATATCTTCTTGACGCACATAACTATAACTATGAGCTGCCGTAATCAGCTCGTCTAAGTTATCGGTACGTGCCTGACCGGCCTCACCTGGCTCTTTGGCTTTAAAATGTTCTTTTAAGGCGGCAAGCTCAATCACGATTTCCACTTGCTCGGCTAAGGGTAGGGGTGCAATATCATTGCCCATGAGTTCAATCAACTGCAAAAAGCGCTTAATCGCTCCTGTAGCACGTGAACTTAACTCACCCAACTGCTCCGATTCTTGCGCCGCCTCCCATAAGGATTTACCGGTACTACGAGCATAAATGCGTAAGGCATCAACGGTACGCTCACCAATACCACGGGGCGGATGATTCACAATGCGCTCAAACGAGGCATCATCGAGACGATTAGTGACTAAACGTAAATAAGCTAATGCATCCTTGATTTCTGCTCGCTCGAAAAAGCGCAAGCCCCCGTAGACACGATAGGGAATACGTCGCTCATTAAAGGTACTCTCAAAGACACGAGATTGAGCATTAGAGCGATATAACACGGCAATCTCTGAGCGTGTTCCCCCCTTCGCTAGCCATTGTTCAATCTGTGCTGCGACATAACGCGCCTCGTCTCCCTCATTGTAAGCTGCATATAACTGAATCAGCTCGCCCTCAGCATCGTCCGTCCAGAGGTTTTTACCCATTCGCCCCCGATTATGAGCAATCAAGGTATTCGCAGCCTGCAAAATGTTTCCCGTGGAACGATAATTTTGTTCTAAGCGGATAACCGCACAGTTTTTAAAATCTTGGGTAAAATTGCGAATATTTTCAATCTTAGCGCCCCGCCAGCCATAGATAGACTGATCATCGTCACCCACTGCAAAAACGGAATTTTGCTCACCCGCTAGTAGGCGCAGCCAAGCATATTGCAACGCATTGGTATCTTGAAACTCATCAACGAGGATATGCCTAAAACGCGCGCGATAATGAGCTTGTAGCTCTAAATTATCTCGTAATAACTCTAGTGAGCGCAGTAATAATTCAGCGAAATCTACCACACCATTCCGCTGACAAGCCTCTTCATAGGCAGCATAAATACGCGTCATTTGCGTAATGGAAAAATCACCTTTATCCTCAATATGCTGTGGGCGCGAGCCAGCATCTTTAGCATTATTGATAAAATAGGCGACTTGGCGCGGTTGCCAGAGTGCCTCATCCAACTCCAACGCTCGGAGTACTCGCTTAATCATCCGAATCTGATCTTCGGCATCGAGGATTTGAAAGGTTTGCGGCAGTCCAGCTTCGCGCCAGTGCATACGCAATAAACGATGAGCCAAGCCATGAAAGGTGCCAACCCAAGCCCCACCAATGGGAACACCCAGCAGCGCTTGAATACGTCCGCGCATTTCAGCCGCTGCTTTATTCGTAAAGGTCACGGCTAAAATACTAAAAGGCGACAGTTGCTCGACTTCAATCAGCCAAGCAATACGATGTACCAACACACGTGTTTTACCGCTACCTGCTCCTGCTAATATTAAAGCAGATTGTGCAGGTAAGCCGACCGCATCACGTTGGGGTTTATTGAGATCATTAATGAGTGGGGATATGTCCATGGCGCTATTGTAACTTAAATTAAGGCTAGCTCTAAAGGGGCACACCCACTAATTCACACAACTCACACCCGTTCCACGTAACCCACAATAGCCATTAGGATTTTTTGCCAGATACTGCTGATGATAATCCTCAGCATAATAAAACTCAGGCGCATCGATAATTTCTGTCGTCACCTTACCCAAACCTGCCTTAGCTAAAGCGGCTTGATAAGCATGTAGACTAGCCTCAGCCTCAATTCGTTGCTCTGGTGTATAGACATAGATACCGGAGCGATATTGGGTTCCCACATCATTACCTTGACGCATGCCTTGGGTGGGATCGTGGGATTCCCAAAATACTTTTAATAAATCCTGATACTCAATCACAGCAGGATCAAATACTACCAATACCACTTCATTATGTCCGGTGAGTCCAGAGCAAACCTCCTCGTAAGTAGGGTTAGGCGTATAGCCACCAGCATAACCTGCGGCGGTGGTATAAACGCCTTCTTGTTGCCAAAACTTACGCTCTACTCCCCAAAAACATCCCATACCAAAAACGGCCTGTTGTAAGGTGGTAGGGAATGGGGGTTTAAGGGGGTGAGCAGTGACATAATGCCGATTAGTAATAGGCATTGCGGTACTGCGTCCAGGGAGTGCTGCATCGGGACTGGGCATTTCAGCTTTTTTAAAAACTCGGAACATATATCACCTTCATCATCAATAGGAGAAGCAACATTAAGGTTAAGATCGTATACCACTAAAACCTACTAATGACATAAATACTTCTCAGTCTGGCGGAATGCCGTTATTCTTGCGGTTATCTTAGGCAAAGGTAAACCGATTATGACAACTTGGAATCTTGACACCGCACGACGCGTCTATGGGGTGCAACACTGGGGCAATGGCTATTTTGGCATTAATGACGCGGGTCATGTCGTTATGGGCTTGCCCAACCAACCAGAGTGTCAGGTAGACCTTTATCAGCTCGCTCACCGTTTGAAAACCGATGGTTTACGTTGGCCAGTACTGATTCGCTTTACCGATATTGTGCATGATCGTGTCCAACGACTACAAAAAGCCTTTAATCAAGCCATCGAGAGCACCGGGCAACACAGCCGCTATACCGCCATTTACCCAATTAAAGTTAATCAACAAAAAAGTGTCATCCAGCACATTTTACAAGGGGGCGGAGAGCAAGTCGGTTTAGAGGCGGGGAGTAAACCCGAATTAGTCGCAGTGTTAGGAAGTGCTCCGAATGGTAGTACGATTATTTGTAATGGCTATAAAGACCGCGAGTATCTACGCTTAGCATTAATTGGGCGGCAGATGGGACACCGCATTTTTATTGTGGTCGAAAAACCTTCCGAACTAACCGAAGCGCTAGAAGAAGCAGAAAAGCTAGGTATTGAACCCTTATTTGGTATTCGAGTACGTCTTTACTCTTTAGGTAAAGGTAAATGGCAAAATACTGGCGGTGAAAAATCTAAATTTGGCCTCTCTGCAGCACAAGCTCTACACATGTTAGAGATATTAAAACAAGCCAATAAACTGCACTGTCTACAACTCCTGCATTTCCACATGGGTTCACAAATCGCTAATATTCGTGATATTCAAAGCGGCATGCTGGAAGCGAGTCATTATTTTGCTGAGCTTTGTCGTCTAGGTGCGCCCATTGGTGTAGTCGATGTAGGGGGCGGTTTAGGCGTCGATTATGAAGGTTCGCGCTCACGTAGTGATTGTTCGATTAACTACACTATGCAGGAATATGCTAATACGATTGTACGGAGTGTGCATAGTGTTTGTACGGAGTATGACTTACCCCTACCTGATTTTATTACTGAAGCGGGTCGAGCTATGACAGCACATCATGCTGTTTTAATTACTAATGTGATTGATACCGACCCTGCCCAGCCTGAAACCACCCCACGCGTGGTAGAACCCGAACCCGATGCGGCACAAGTACTGCATAATATCTATCGTCTTTACACGCAATTACACCACATTCCTGCCTCAGAAATTTATCATGATGCCGAGTTTTTAATAAGTGAAGTGCATGCTTTATATGCAAGGGGAGTGATTCATTTACAACAGCGTGCTCAGGCGGAGGAAACCTATCGTGCTATTGGTTTAGAGCTGCTCTATAATCCTGCCCTCAGCCAAACCCTTTCTGCGAGTATTCATAGTGCGCTACAAGAAAAACTAGCCAATAAGTATTTCTGCAATTTTTCGCTGTTTCAATCTATGCCGGATGCGTGGGCGATTAAGCAATTATTCCCCATTATGCCGCTACATCGTCTGCAAGAAGCCCCCACTCGTCGGGCAGTATTACAAGATTTAACTTGTGATTCAGATGGTGCAGTACACACTTATGTAGAAAATGGGCAGCTCACCAGTACGCTAGCCGTACATGAATTATCTGATACCGAACCTTACTTATTAGGTATTTTCATGGTCGGAGCCTATCAGGAAATTTTAGGTGATTTACACAACTTATTCGGCGATACCGATTCGATCAACGTAGAATTATTAAGTAACGGTGAATATCGCCTCCAAGAACCAGAAAGTGGGGACACAATTGCAGAATTATTGGGTATGGTTCATTTTGAGCCAAAGGACTTGCTGGCACAATGTCGTAAAAAACTCGCTGCTACGGTTAGCGATCCTGAGCGGCTCAAAGCACTCCAACGTGAAGTTGAGGCCAGTCTCACTGATTATACGTATTTGGAAGATTAAAACGATAACAAGAGGGTTATGTCCATGGAATATGCACTGTTGATTGCCTTAGCATTAGGGATGTTACTCATCGCGCTGGCTTGGCTCATGATCACCATTGCGGGATTTCGTCATCACTTCGTTACGGGCATTGTGGCTATGGTTCCGGTGCTCAATCTATTAATTTTACCGACTATTTGGCATCGGGCGCGTGGCTGGTTTTTCACGGGGCTGGTAGGGATCTTATTAGCGGTGGGTGCTTGGGGCGTGAGTGTGAATAGCCAAGCGGGGCAGAATATGCAAAGGCTTTTGGGTAATCATTGGTTTACTCAAAAACTCAGCCCCATGCTCTCGCCTTCGCAGGGTGACCAAGAACCCCCAGAGACTGTCACTCAAGAAGTAAATATATCCCCTATCCCTATTTCAACCGTTTCCCTTCCGCCTAACACGACTTCATCAACGAGTAATATGCCTACCGAAACAGGTGCTCAACATGAACTGCCGAGTAATGCTCTATATCAAATGGGTTTTCAACCTATTGAGCTATCGGCTGCGAATCATTATATCGGTCAATCACTCCGTATTAGACGTAGTGACCAAAAGTGGATAGAAGGGCGTTTGCTTGAGGCAACTGATAAAATGCTCCGCATTGAACAAAACCTCCATGGTCAAACTCAAACCCAAGAACTAGAGACTCGATATATTCAATCTATTGAAGTACTTAAGTATTAAGGTATTGTATGCAGTGTTATATTTATCGCAGCCAACGCAAGCAAGGAGCCTATCTGTTTTTAACAGAGCGTGACGATTTTAGTCGGGTACCAGAGGGTTTAATGCGTTTATTAGGTAGTGCCTATTTCTCTTTTGAGTTTGATCTTCAACCTGATAAACCTTTGGCTCAAGGTAATAGTGCTGAGGTAATACGCCACTTAACAGAACATGGGTTTTATTTGCAATTACCGCCCGCCGACTTGGCTGCAACTAGGGTACATTGACGCTATCCCTACTATAACTAGGAATTTTTATGACTATTCAACGCTTTGAGCAACATACCCCGACTATTGATCCTAGCGCCTATATTGATAAAAGTGCCTATGTCAGTGGACAAACCACGATTGGAGCGGATAGCTCGGTGTGGCCTATGGTGGTGATTCGGGGTGATATTAATATCATTACCATTGGCGCACGTACTAATGTGCAAGATGGCTCTATCTTGCATGTCACCCATGGTAGTGCTTTTAGCCGCATGGAAGGTTTTGCACTCACGATTGGCGATGAGGTGACGATTGGGCATCGTGTTATTTTACATGGCTGCACCATTGGCAATCGTTGCCTCATCGGTATGGGGGCGATTGTGATGGATAATGTGGTGATTGAAGATGAGGTCATGATTGGAGCAGGAAGCCTAGTTCCTCCGGGAAAAACACTGGAGGGGGGCTATTTATGGAAGGGTAATCCAGTGCAAAAAGCTCGCCCTTTGACCGAGCAAGAGCGAGCTTTTTTAAAGTATTCCGCCGAGCACTATAGCAAATTGGCTAAACGTACTTTAGCCTCTGAATGAACTAATCCATGGGGACTTGCACATCATTGGTTGCGCCACTCCCCACCCAAAACTCACGTGAGCGCACAATATTTTCTGATTTGGCGACTGCTTCATAGTGTCCGGGGGGCATAGTGACCGCCTGAACATGGCGATTATACTCCCCTACCTCGCGCCGCTCGCCATTTTCAATTCGGTAAATATTCCAAGTTGTAGGGCGAAATAGGGGAGCATTATCACGAGTAGCAATCAAATTGACCCGCCCGGCTGGAATAAACAAATTAGACTCAACCTGACTCCCTTGAGTGACTCGAACCCGCTCCGCACGATGTAGCCCTTTTAAACTAGCATCTACTTTATATAAGCCACTTCCTACGACGAGACTAATAGTAGAGCGCTCGGCAAGATGGATAATTTTACCACCCTCTAGTGGCTCAATCGTCCAAACCACCGACTCATTAGCCTGAGCCACAATACGTCCAATATCTGCAATAAAACGTTCTTCGTGCGGCTGTTTAGCATCAATCTTAATAGTTTTAGTAGAGCGATAGGCACCTATGATTAGCGTGACCCGATATAGACCTTTGGGTAGGTTAAGGCGTTGATTAGCGCCTTGTAGGCTGTAAATCTTGCCCATAGTCTCACCATCTAAGGCGGTAATCGTCCATGAAATACGCTCTCCTACTAAACTCATATTACGAGGCGTTATTGCGGCAAGCACCACATTAGCTTGAGTGTGAGTGGCACTATTCATATCGATGCTTCCATGATCTAGAGGAGGGATATAATGGGAAATAGTAGGGTTAGATTCTAAGTAATCCATAACCCAACTAGCCGCTAGACTATAAGAGGTGACACCTAGCCCTGTTGCTAGAGCAGTTGTCATCAAGCAATAAGAATTATTTTTGATCATCATAGCAATCCTTGCTTTAAAGGGAGTGCTAGAACAAAAATATTATCATTTCATAACTAATGGTGTTGTAGCAAACCCAAGCTTAGTAATGTGAACTACCTGTTGTTAATTTCAGAGTCACTACTTTAAGCAAAGCATAGAGATGGAAAGAAAGAGAGCTAGAATGGGATGAAGGGTAGGGTTATTGGGCTTAATGGTTGAATTAGGTACGAACACTCATTAGCGAGTATGTTGGGTTTGCATATAAAACTCGGCGCGATGAATGGGCTGATTCGGGGGCATTAGTAAGGTTACTTTCCACTCCATAGCGCTTTGCTCACAAGTGGGAATCAGTACTGTACCGGTGTAATGGAAAGAGGAACCTTGACGCTCTAACCATGCCTTTTGAAACCCCATATACATATTACGCCCCTCCAATACGAACTGTATTTTTGTGGGGGGCGTTGTAAACCCTGATAGCTCGGCGCTTACCATAATGGGTTTTAAGGTGGGGACTGGTTTAGGGGTAAGAGTCAATTGGATAGCTAAACCATCAGACTCACTAGTCGTACAAGCTACCTGATTTAGATCACAGGACTCTGCACTTAACACTAGTTCCGAGGTAGTTGGGTAGCTAAACCACCACCCAACTGCTGCACCTGTGATTAGGGCTAGAATAATGCCTAGCCCCCACAAATACCTCTTGCCCATCATGCGGCTGACTGTAAACCACTATGACGTAGTAAGGCATCAATCGAAGGTTTACGGCCACGAAAGGCAATAAAAGACTCCATTGCAGGACGTGACCCGCCCATTTCTAATATTTCACGCTTAAATGCCTCACCCACCTTAGGGTTAAATAAACCCTCTTCTTCAAAACGGGCAAACGCATCCGCAGACAACACTTCAGCCCATTTATAGCTGTAATAGCCTGCTGCATAACCACCTGCGAAAATATGCGTGAAGCTATTAGGCATACGATTATAAGAGGGATATTTTATCACCGCGACTTCTGAGCGGACTTGCTTGAGTAGCTCGTAAATACGCCCTTCCTGAGCCGCATCGGGAGCGCTATGTAATTTCAAATCAAAGAGCGCAAACTCTAATTGACGTACCATCATCATGGCAGATTGGAAATGACGCGCGGCAAGCATTTTTTGCAACAATGCTTCGGGTAACTTTTCGCCGGTTTGCCAATGTCCGGTCATGAGATCGAGTGTTTCACGCTCCCAGCACCAATTTTCCATAAATTGACTCGGTAGTTCCACGGCATCCCACTCGACTCCATTGATGCCCGCAATTTCCGGATAATCGACTTGAGTCAGCATATGATGCAGCCCATGTCCAAACTCATGGAATAAGGTTACCACTTCATCATGGGTAAATAGGGCAGGCTTTTCTCCCACCGGGGGCGCACTATTACAAACCATAAACGCAACCGGAATTTGCACCCCATCTTCCCGTTTAAAACGCCCACAAAACGAATCCATCCATGCGCCACCGCGTTTATGCTGACGGGCATAGAGATCAATATAACAGGCTGCTTGTAATTCGTTTTGGGCATTATAAACGTGATAAAAACGTACATCAGGATGCCAGATATTCACATCGTTTTTTTGTTCAAAACGTACTTGATACAAGCGCCCTAATAGCTCAAATAACCCATTCAAAACCTTATCTACGGGGAAATAGGGCTTTAGGTCTTCATCATTAAAGTCATAATCCTTTTGCCGTATTTTTTCGCTCACATAGGGCACATCCCATGCCTGCAATTCATCAATACCTAGGGTATTAGCAAAGGCTTGTACTTGAGCAAATTCTTTTACTGCAAAGGGTTTACTACGTTGCGCAAGATCCTCTAAAAAGGCAATCACCTCGGCTGGGCTATCCGCCATTTTAGTCGCTAACGATAACTCAGCGTAATTGTTATAACCTAATAGCTCGGCCTCTTCTTGACGCAACTTCAAGATTTGCTGCATCAGTTGGCTATTATCAAATTGGGTATTAGCTGCTTGATCTGAGGCACGAGTAGAATAGGCTTTATACATTTCCTCGCGTAAAGCACGATTGTCCGCATAGGTAATCACCGCACTATAGGAAGGAAAATCTAGGGTAAATACCCAGCCCTCTACATTGCGCTGTTGTGCTGTCTGTTGCGCCATTTCTAAAGCAGACTCTGGCAAACCTAGCAGCTCATTTTTATCAGTTACTTGTTTTATCCAGGCTTGTGTCGCATCTAACACATTATCGGAAAACTTTGAGGTTAGTTGGGATAGCTCTTGTGAAACCTCTCTGAAGCGTTGTTTTTGTGCCTCTGCTAGTGCTACACCACTCAATTTAAAAGACAACAAACTATCATCAAGGCTTTTCTTTTGAGCATTATCTAGGCTGGAGTCATTCTTACGAATAGCTTGGATGGCTTCAAAAAAGGCTTTGTTTTGTCCCATCTCCGTATGATAGTCGCTGAGTTTACCAAGGTTAGCATTATAAGCATCCCGCAGCGCCTCAGTATTTGCGACACCATTTAAATGCCCCACTACTGACCAACCTTTTTCTAGCTGGTTATTAGTTGTATTCAGCGGCAATATTAAATTATCCCAAGTGAAAGCCGTTTGTTGTAAACGTTCGGCTAATACCTGACGCCCTTGGGTCAAGCACATGTCCACAAAAGGAGTGATATCGTCGGCCTTTACCTCACCAAAGTTAGGTAAAGTGGGAATATTCAGTAGCAGATTTTTCATAGATTGCCCCAAAGAAAAAGCGAGTATCTTGCAATATATGGGCAACTCTACTCGCTTCAATGTTTCACATGAAACCTAGTTTAAATATCAAGATTAGAAACGGTTAGCGCATTGCTTTCAATAAACTCACGCCGTGGTTCTACCTGATCACCCATCAACGTGGTAAACACTTCATTTGCGATAAAAGCATCTTGAATGCGTACCTGTAGCAAACGTCTAGCATCAGGGTTCATGGTAGTTTCCCACAATTGGTCAGGATTCATCTCGCCTAAGCCTTTATAACGGCTAATCGTTAACCCACGACTGGCCTCTTGCGTGAGCCAAGTGACTACTTCATCAAAACGCTTAACAGCTTGTTTACGCTCGCCCCGTTGTATATAGGCACCTTCACCCAACAATCCCTCTAGCTCTCGATTCATACGCAAGAGCAATTTCATTTCGGGCATTTGGAAGAAGTCTTGATCAAGCTTTACCGGGTGATCTAAACCATGTTGATAGATCTTGACCTCAACCTGCCAGCTCTCATTATCGGTTTTATACAACTCACTGCTATAGGTACGTTCACCTGTACTGTGGCGATTCAGTCCTTCTAGTGCCGTTGCTACCCAAGCGCTTAATTGCTCGGCGTGTAAATCTGTATCAGCAACCAGCAAAGGCTGGAATAGTAAAGCCTCTAATAAATCACGATCATAGCGACGTGCTAAGCGATTGATAACCTGACGCGTAGTATTGTATTGCTGAACTAAAGTCTCTAAAGCCCCATCACTTACGGCTGGAGTATCTGCACTTAGATATAGGTGAGCTTCATCTAGTGCTAAACGAGTCAGATAAATCTCCATTTCAGCCTGATCTTTAACATATTGCTCTTGCTTACCCCGTTTAACTTTGTAGAGGGGAGGTTGAGCAATGTAGATGTGACCGCGCTCAATTAACTCAGGCATTTGACGATAGAAAAAGGTCAAGAGCAAAGTACGAATATGTGAACCATCCACATCCGCATCCGTCATAATGACAACGCGATGATAGCGCAATTTATCTGGCTGATAATCTTCTTTGCCAATGCCACAACCGAGTGCTGTAATTAAAGTCCCCACCTCAGCGGAGCCTAGCATTTTGTCAAAACGAGCTTTTTCTACGTTTAAGATTTTACCCTTTAAAGGCAAAATCGCCTGAGTACGCCGATCTCGGCCTTGCTTAGCTGAACCACCCGCAGAATCACCTTCCACTAGAAATAATTCGGAGAGGGCAGGGTCTTTTTCTTGGCAATCGGCTAGTTTTCCGGGCAAGCCTGCAATATCCAATGCACCCTTGCGCCGAGTCATTTCACGTGCTTTACGAGCTGCTTCGCGGGCTTGAGCCGCCTCAAGAATTTTGCTCACAATGGCTTTAGCTTCTGCCGGATTTTCTAATAGAAAAGCCTGCAAATGCTCTACCATAGCCGATTCGACCGCATTTTTAACTTCGGATGAGACTAATTTCTCCTTGGTCTGTGATGAAAATTTAGGATCAGGCACCTTAACCGACAACACAGCCATTAGTCCTTCCCGTGCATCATCACCGGTGGGCTGGATTTTTTCTTTTTTGGCTCGCCCTTCGCTCTCAATGTATTGATTTAGGGTTCGGGTCAACGCCGCTCTAAAGCCGGATAGATGCGTTCCACCATCCCGTTGAGGAATATTATTGGTAAAGCACAGCACACTTTCCTGATAGGAATCATTCCACTGTAATGCTACCTCAACCCCAATCCCGTCTTTGACGCCCTCAAAATGGATAATCGAGGGGTGTAAAGAGGTTTTTTTACGGTTCAAATGATCAACAAAGGCCTTAATCCCACCTTTGTGCTCAAAAATATCCTCACGCCCCTCATTACGGCGATCAATCAGATGAATTTTTACTCCAGAGTTTAAAAACGATAGTTCACGTAAACGCTTAGCTAAAATGTCATACTGAAACTCGGTTTGAGTAAAAATTATCGGGCTGGGTTTAAAGCGTATGGAGGTGCCCGTACCTGTCGTATTATCAATCACTTTCAGTGATTCTTGTGGTTCACCCAAATGGTAAACTTGGTGGTAAACCTTACCTTCTCGACGAATAGTTAATTCTAACTCTTCAGAGAGTGCATTAACGACCGAAACCCCAACTCCATGTAGGCCGCCCGAAATTTTATAAGAATTATCATCAAACTTACCGCCAGCATGCAGAATGGTCATAATCACTTCTGCCGCTGATACTCCCTCCTCAGGGTGAATATCCACTGGAATGCCCCGTCCATCGTCCGTGACTTTAGCGGAACCATCGCTAAATAACTCAACTTTGATTTCTGAGCAATGCCCGGCTAAAGCCTCATCGATGGAGTTATCCACCACCTCAAACACCATGTGGTGTAAACCTGTACCATCGTCCGTGTCGCCAATATACATCCCTGGGCGCTTACGAACAGCGTCTAAACCTCTTAAAACTTTAATATTGGATGAGTCGTAAGTTTTCTCAGACATAGGATTTCCTAAAGTCAAAATGTGCTTTCTGGCGTAATGACGCCTTGTTGAACAGTAAACAAACTAGCTGGTGTTACAGCCGGATTTATTAGCGTGGGTAATCGGGTTCCTGTGATGACTAATTGTTGTTGGGTGGTGAGTAAGGTTTCATACAAAAGTAATTGATTAGTATCATCTAATTCAGCTGCTAAATCATCAACACCAATCAGTCCACGTTCTGGTGCTTGATCAGCAATGGCGTAACTTTTGGCTAATAAAAAAGCAATACTTAATAATTTTAACTCACCCCTAGAGGCTACACGCTCGGCTAACTGACCCGCTAACTGGATATGTAAGTCAACCCGATGAGCACCGTACAAGCTAAATCCTTGTGCCATTTCCTGCTGTTGTTTGGACTGCAGAAAGTATAGCATTTCTTGTGGCTGGGTAGTATCTAAATACGCAGGAAAGCCCGTTGATAGTTTTAGCTCTATAAGGCCCATAGACGCGATTAAATGTTTATAGTGCTCTACCCCTAGCCCTAACCATTTTAATGCGTCAAAACGCTTCTGGTGAAGGATAGGCACTAGTTTTATAAGCTGCTCTGTCCAGTAACCTAAAGCATAGCGTTGAGCACTGTCTCGTAAGCACGCATTTCGTTGTTGCAACACCCGCTGATATTGTCGCCAAAGTTCATGAAACTCCGCATCACGATAAAACGCAATCCAATCCACCAACGCCCGCCGTATCGCAGGCCCCCCGGTAATCAAACTCAAAGTCTCAGGATGAATAATCGCAAAGGGTAAATGACGGGTCAGCTCTGCCTGTTGCTTCACATCCTGATGATTAATGCGAATATGGGTAGTACGAGGTGTTTTTTGAATCCCTAGTGGATAACCCTGTGGATAAGTTTGTGAATAACTCTCTGAAATTAGTTTTGCGGCTACTAAAACATGGTTTTTACCTTGTTGGATTACTTCTTGTATCCGGGGCGTTCTAAATGAGCGCCCAGTGGATAAAATATGTATAGCCTCTAAGATACTAGATTTTCCCGCAGCATTATTACCACGAATAAAATTAACCCGAGGCGATAAGCCTAAAGTAGCCTGTCGAATCGAGCGACAATTTTCTATCGTAATCTGCTCTAAGTACACAATAATAACCTAGACATTTACATTACAAACGAATGGGCATGACTACATTACGAATATTATCATTATGTGGGTCAGTAATTAAGGCACTACTTTCGGGTGAGTTAAAGTTCATATACATGGAATCACTATCTAAGTGATTTACTGCATCTAATAAATAATTTACATTAAAGCCAATACTAAACTCTTCACCCTGATATAAAACATCAATTTCATCCTGAGCTGACTCTTGCTCTGGATTATTAGATTGAACTCTGAGTTTATTATTATCTAGCTCTAATCTAACACCTCTAAATTTTTCATTTGATAGAATAGCTACCCGTGCTAATACCTCTTTCAACTCTTTGCGATCTATTTCAACTCGAATTTTACCTTGAGGAGGAACTGCTGCTTGATAATCAGGATAACGACCATCCACTAATTTAGTGGTAAAACGTAAATGATCTAATTGTACGCGTAGATGGTTATTGCTTAGTTGTATTTTAATATTAGTTTGATTATCCGAACGTAATAACTTTGTCAGCTCTAAAATACTTTTGCGTGGAACAATAATCTGAATTTTATCACTCACATGAGTCGGCATTTGGTAAGTGTATAAAGATAAACGATGCCCATCGGTTGCAACTGAACGAACATGAGTAGGTATAAGTTCTAATAGCAAACCATTCAAATAATAACGTACATCTTGGTTAGCCATAGCAAAACTAACGCTATCAAATAATTGCTTAAAGATATTTTCTGGAATCATGAACTCATGATTGATTTGAATATCTTCTAAATCAGGAAATTCACTCGCTGGTAAAGCAATTAACTCAAAGCGACTTCGTCCACAACTGATTTTAGCTCGATTATCTTCAATATTAAACTCAATCATACTTTCAGGTGGAAGTGATTTACAAATATCAAATAATTTACGAGCTGGTAAAGTTACTTCACCTAATGTGGCATCAATGATGGGTGTACTGATAGCAACCTCTAGTTCGAGGTTAGTACCACGCCAATGGATAGCTCCATCACGGACTTGAATAAGCACATTTTCCAAGATAGGAGCTGTTTGTTTTTTCTCGATAGCACTCAGTGTAGCTTGTAGAGCTTCGAGTAAAGTTTCGCGTGAATGTGTGAACTTCATTAATAATACTTCTTAAATATATATTAGATAATAATAATAATAGGCAAGCACAAAATCTGTGGATAAGTGGTTTAAACATTTGTTTTACTTATCTTTTTGCCTGTGGATAAGTCTGTGGATAAGCTGTGGATAAGCTGTGGACAAATTGTGGATAAGTAGGGATAACAGAGTTATCCACATGTTATCCACAGGATATCCACAGGATATCCACAGGCTTATCCACAGACTTATCCACAGGCAAATTGCCTAATTTGTAAGCAATTTGACTAAAATTCGATAGTCTTCTTCGATCTGGCTATCACCCTCCTTCAGCTCTGCAACTTTCCGTGTGGCATGTAGTACGGTCGTATGATCTCGTCCTCCAAACTCCTGCCCGATCTCTGGCAAGCTAGAGGTTGTCAGTTCTTTAGCTAGCGCCATAGCAATTTGCCGAGGCCGTGCTATAACACGATTACGTTGCTGTGAATCTAAATCTGCTACACGAATATTATAATATTGTGCAACAACTTTTTTAATATTGGTCACTGAAACTAATTTATCAAAATGAGCAATTTGATCTCTTAGTGCGCTTTCTACAAACTCTAAGGTGAGAGTATGTACACAACGTAGTCTCATACTCGCTATAACCCGCTGTAATGCACCTTCTAAATCACGAATATTGGTTCTAAAGCGTTTAGCAATAAAAAAAGCAGCATCGCTAGGAATAATTAACTGACTATCCTCAGCCTTTTTACGTAGAATAGCGACACGAGTTTCTAAATCGGGTGGTTCCACTGAAACCGTTAATCCCCAACCAAAGCGTGAGCGTAAACGATCATCAATACCTTCAACATCACCGGGGAATCGATCACTGGCAATAATAATTTGCTTTTGATGCTCCAAAAGTGCATTGAAAGTATGGAAAAACTCTTCCATAGAGCGCTCTTTATTAGCAAAGAATTGAATATCATCAATTAATAAGGCATCAGCACTACGATAATATTGCTTAAAGTCTTCAATACGTGAAGTACGTAAACCATTAATCATGTCATTAACAAAACGTTCTGCATAAACATAAATAACGCGTGCATCTGCTTTATATTCTAGAATTTTATTGCCAATGGCATGCATTAAATGGGTTTTCCCTAAACCGACACCACCGTAAATAAATAATGGATTATAGGACTTGCCAGGGTTTTCGGAGACTTGTTGAGCCGCTGCACAAGCTAATTGATTAGACTTACCCTCGACATAATTATAAAAGGTCATTTTGCTATTTAATGAGCTAATAAAGCGATCAGTGTTTAAAGGGGTAACGGTCTGATTAGCGGAGCTGGCAGTAACAATAGCTTCTGTTTTAGTTTGATTAGAGGCTAAATTATCACTATTACTAGCATGGTTAGGTAGAGTATTTGAGGGTAGAGTAACTGCAATATTAGCCTTTTCTGGGGCTTGGGGTATTGCTGTTTGGCGCGAGCCTATTTGTAACATTACATCAAAATTTTGATTACCTGATAATAGGCGTACATGATAAACAATACGGGGTAGGTAATTATCATGAATTTGTTGTAAGACAATAGGATTGGGTGCCAATAGATATAAAGCACCTTCTTGTTCTACGGCATAAAGACTACGTAACCAAGTATTAATTTCTTGATGGGGGAATTCGTGTTCGAGTTGCTGTAAGCAATGTTGCCAAAGCATAATGACAAAGGGCCTGTATGAGTCAATCGGGATGGAGAGGAGGGACATTCCTGTGGATAAGTATAGCCTTTGCGGCAAGTTATCCACAAGTTATCCACAGGCACTAAGATAGGTCTGACCAGAAAACAAAAGTTGACATTACTAAGGTGATCAAGTATTTTTCTTTGCCTTTTTATGGGTATCTGTAGGTGCAGATGCGCCCCATATAACACTCTAAGTTTGGTAGCATTGTCATGAAAAGAACATTTCAACCTAGTAATCTGCGCCGTGCTCGTACCCACGGTTTTCGCGCTCGCATGAAAACTGCGGATGGGCGTAAAGTATTAAGTGCTCGTCGCGCTAAAGGCCGTGCACTATTAATTCCTTAATTTAATAACAGGTTGATCATCGACTGTGATGGATTTTCCGCGCCATTTGCGGCTGACACGTCCGGGCGAATTTCAACACGTTTTTGAGCGCGGTCGACACCGTAGACTCAGTGGGCAGGGCTTAATGGTTCGAGTCCGCGAAAATGATGTTCAATATGCACGGTTAGGTTTAGCGATTTCCAAACGTAACTTACGCCGTGCAGTTGATCGTAATTTGGTAAAACGGCTTGCACGGGAAAGTTTTCGCCATTATCAATCTAAACTCCCTGCGGTTGATATTGTGATACTAAGCCAGCCCTCACTCTTGGGTATGCCCAATTCTGATATATCCCAACAGCTTGATCTCCTTTGGCAACAGGTGCAGCGCCAGTATTCGAATCGACCCCGTCTTAATTAATATCTACTACTCAGTATGAGGATAGTATGGATACTCAACGCCCCCTTCTGTATCTGACCCTAATTTTTTTAGGCTTTATGTTATGGAGTGCTTGGCAAACTCAACACGCCCCTAAACCAGTGCCTGCCCCTAATGGTGTCACCAGTACGGCAACTAATACCACCACCGCTAGTGCAGCAGGTGAGGTTCCTAATACAGCACTTAATACCGCTAATAACACGGTAGCTACTAATAGTCAGGCTCAAGTCATTACGATTAAGACCGATGTGCTTCATCTCAAAATCAGCACCCAAGGTGGTGATATTATTGAAGCGGGTTTACCTACCTATCCCATTAGTCTAGAGCAAAAAGACCAACCCACTCAGATTTTAGACCAGAACGGTCGCAACTATGTGGCTCAATCAGGGTTATTACATACCACAATTGCTGGGCAAAATACCGAAGGTTTAGCACCTAATCATCAAGCCTTGTATAGTGCAGCACAAACCGCTTATACCTTAGCCGATGGGCAAAATGAATTAGTAGTTCCTCTGACTTGGACAGGTGCTAATGGTGTACAAGTCACTAAACGTTATGTTTTAAAACGTGGTGATTTTAATTTACAGGTGCAGCACGAAGTACAAAATAACTCTAACCAACTCTGGTCAGGCTCAGAATACCGCCAAATTAAACATGGTCCAGCCATTGCCGCTGGCTCTATGTTAGGAGGTATACAGGCGTATAATGGTGGGGCTTACTACTATCAGGATAAGTACACTAAAATTGCCTTTGCGAATATGGAAAGCGAACCCATTGATCTAAAAACCACAGGTGGCTGGGTCGCTGTATTACAACACTACTTTGTGAGTGCTTGGATTCCGAATCAAACTGAGCAGACTAGTTACTCTAGTAGGGGTGTAACCCAATTAGGGAATAAAGCTTATATCCTAGGTGCCACAGGCCCCGTCCATCAAGTTGCACCCGGCGCGAAGGATACCTTTTCCTCTCAATTTTATGTCGGCCCTAAGGATCAAGATAACCTAGAAAAGTTAGCTAAAGGTTTAGATCTGACGGTTGACTATGGCGTGTTTGCCTTTGTTTCTAAGCCTATTTTCTGGCTCATGCAGCACATTCATAGCGCTGTTGGTAACTGGGGTTGGACAATTATCCTATTGACCCTGTTTATTAAAATTCTATTCTTTTATCCCTCCGCCGCTAGCTATAAGTCTATGGCTAAGATGAAAGCCTTTGCTCCTCGCATGAAAGAGATCAATGAGCGCCACGCCAATGATCCGCAAGCCAAGCAAAAAGCCATGATGGAGCTGTATCGTAAAGAGAAAATTAATCCCTTAGGTGGTTGTTTACCGATTCTGATTCAGATCCCTGTCTTTATGGGGTTGTATTGGGTATTGGTCGAGAGTGTTGAGTTACGTCAAGCGCCTTGGATTTTCTGGTATAAAGACTTATCTGTGATGGATCCTTTCTTTATTCTGCCATTGCTCATGGGCATTAGTATGTTTGTGCAACAAAAGCTCAATCCACCCCCTACTGATCCTATGCAGCAAAAGATTTTCCAATTTATGCCAATCATCTTTACTGTCTTATTCTTATTCTTCCCAGCGGGCTTAGTCTTGTATTGGGTAGTCAATAACGTATTGTCGATAGCCCAACAGTGGTTTATTAATAATAAGATTATTGGACACGCTTAATTAACGAGATATAGACATGAATCATTCTGACACCATCGTCGCCATTGCAACAGCGCCTGGGCGCGGTGGGGTCGGAATAGTCCGGCTCTCTGGCTCGCGTGTTCCTACTATTGCGAGTGCCATCTTAGGTTCATTGCCTAAACCGCGTTTTGCTACCCATCGCCGCTTTTTAGCAGCGGATCAATCCACACTGGATGATGGGATTGCATTGTATTTTCCCGCTCCTCATTCCTTTACAGGCGAAGATATCCTCGAACTCCAAGGTCATGGAGGAATGGTGGTATTGGATATGCTGCTTAAACGTTGCATCGAGTTAGGTGCACGTTTAGCGCGCCCGGGGGAGTTTTCGGAGCGTGCCTTTTTAAATGATAAACTTGATTTAGCCCAAGCCGAAGCCATTGCAGACCTGATTGATTCTAGTTCAGAGCAAGCAGCTCGTTCTGCCTTACGCTCCCTACAGGGGGAGTTTTCCCAAGCGGTTAATAGGCTATTGCAAGAACTCATTGAGTTACGGGTATATGTGGAGGCTGCACTCGATTTTCCCGAAGAAGAAATTGATTTTCTCGCGGATCAAGCGGTGACGGATCGACTAGAACGGATTAAATCCCAACTGAATACTATTTTTCAAAAAGCACGCCAGGGTAGTCTGCTGCGTGAGGGTATGCATTTGGTCATTGTGGGGCGGCCTAATGCGGGTAAGTCGAGCCTATTAAATGCATTAGCGGGGCAGGAGACGGCGATTGTGACGGATATTGCGGGTACAACTCGTGATGTATTACGTGAGCGCATTAATCTAGAGGGTATGCCACTGCACCTAGTAGATACGGCGGGTTTACGTGAAAGCAATGATCCTGTCGAGCGTATTGGGATTGAGCGGGCGTGGCGCGAGGTGGAAAAGGCTGATTTGGTATTAGTACTGGTGGATGATACACAAGCTAATGACCCTGAAAATGAGGCTATTGTGGCGCGTTTACCCGAACGTTTGCCGCGTTTAACCGTGCATAATAAGGTGGATTTGAGCGGTAAAGTAGCCGGTAAGCAGGACGGGCAACTCTATATCTCGGCTAAACAAGGGCTAGGGATTGATGCCTTAAAAGCCGAACTGAAAGCCCGCATGGGGTTTCAAGGGGAGCAAGAGGATACCTTTATTGCACGGCGGCGTCATTTGCAGGCTTTAGAGGCTACGCAACAAGCAGTAGAACGTGCGGAGTATCAGTTGCGGGTGTTTAATGCAGGTGAGCTGATGGCTGAAGAGTTACGTATCGCGCAAGAAGCCTTAGGGCAGATTACAGGGAAGTTTACTTCGGATGATTTGCTAGGTGTGATTTTTAGTTCGTTTTGTATTGGCAAGTAGTTTAAGTTTAATGCAGCAGATGAGCTGAGTTTAACCTAGCATAGGACAGCGGGACCGGAACAGAACTCCGGCCCAGCGAGGGGTCAGGCTTCTTGTGCCACTGCGTTTTGAATCTGTTCTAGAACACTACCATGTGGTATATCGATGGTAGCATGCGCAAATTCGTGCCCCATAAGAGCTTGGAATCTGTCACTGTTACCGGGCGTGACATTATTAATATTCATGAATACCCGTCCCTCACTATCACCCCAACTAATATTATCAGCACGGCGACCGACCGAAACTTCAAGAGCAGAATTGGCTGACCTATCGATCATAGTTTTGAAAGTAGGGCTTTTATCATATAGATTTTGGATTTCCTTCGTGGTTGCAGCCACTTCCTCGGCAGTACAAGTACCATCTCCACCAATTTTGAGGCTTTTACCCCCTAGATTTAAAGTTTGGATATCTGCGATTGGTTTGGGAATGAGTCCGCTATTACTCACACTGTCGCCCGATCCTGCATCGATTATTTGATAAGCCTCGTTACCGGGTATAGAGGTGCTACTCCCCTGAGTAGTGTTATTGATACTAGCACCTAGAAGAGTAGTGTTGTTATTCAGCGAGTTAGTATTAGTAGTCGCTCCTTGCAACATTTGCATTAGTTGTTGTTGCTGTTGCAATTGAGCCAGTTGCTGTGCTCCGGCGGAGATCATAGGATTGTTTTTCATGCCATGTGATTTTTGATTACCATGTAAGGCGTGATTAAAAGCATTAATATGGGGAGTTGAGGAGGGGGTCATAAGTGGGTTTTTTGCAAATGCTGTAGCCTGACCCATCCGGTGGGACGGGTTAATTCCATTGATATCCATAGTCCAAATTCCTTTTAAGTATTAGCATTTAAGCTGGGTCTTTCTAAACCAGCCCCTGCAATTGTAATCTAGATAAATAGGCATGGGGGGATATCAACGGGTTTTTGGTCAGAGCTAACTAACCACTAGTCTGAAAGCAACACCAATTAATCCACTTTTTGCCCAATTAGTCGGAAATGTAATAGCGGTAGCGATGAGCTAGGATTTTTTAGAGCTGCTGGGTTAGGGGTATGACTTTGCTTAGAATATTGGTTTGAACTAGGCATTCATTTAGATCTATGAGTTTTTATTAATAGGGTGTGTTATTGGTGTTAAGCTATATTTTTTAGCTTTCTGAGTCCTGATAGTATGAGTGAGCCAATCAATCCAATCGATCCCAGTAAACCCCGCGCGTCTAGTTTGTTGGATTATTATCACTGTACGTTTTTTTTGCCGTTGTTGGGCTTTGGTGAGGGATTAGAGCCGCGTGAGGCATTGCGCCAGATTTATCCTTATGACCAACCTTTGACTGCAGAGGATGCACAGGCGTTTTATTATTTAACCCCAACCTTGCGGGATATTATTTTTGATCGAGGGAATATTTCTCTGAGTGAGGATAAGCATCGACTGCATGGAAAAGTCAGTGGTAATCCAGATCAATTGATTCCGGTTCGGGAGTGGCGGCTGGAAAAACAAGTACAACTGGAAAATTGGCGTTTAGTTTTGCATCCCTCGAAGTGGCAAAGCGAGGATATTGCAGCAGCTCCAGAAAAAAAACCACTCTTTCATCAAGAAGCAGTTTTCACCTCAGTTCGCTTGTATCGTTATTTCAATGGGATTTATCTGCTGGCCTTTACGGTAGAGCCACAGGCATTGGTGGCGTTGCGCAAGTCTGACAATGTCAGTCTGTTTGGTGATCCAGATGAAACACTGGTTCCTAATAATTGGGAGAGTGTGGAGTCAAATGATCCGCACCGATCTTTATATACTGAGTTACAGCTTGAAGCTTGGCTGCGCTTTACTCGTCTGGCGCGGCAGTTATATCCGAGTTTTACTGAGCAGGGAGATGAAAACAAGGTTGCACCGCTGGAGTTGATCACACCAGAAAAAAAAACTTCAGCCTTAGAAGATGAAGTTCCACGGCAATTGCCGAAGGTTGCTGAACATATCTCGCCCATTATCGTGCATTTGGTGCAGCAGTTTTTTACCAAGCCAATAGAACAGCCGCTGAAAGAGAGTATCCGCCTATTTGATGATCGTATGTTTGTGAGTGTGGCTTATGGTTTGGCAGGGAAAAAGTATGATGATCTGCATCAGGTGAGAGCCTTATTAGCCACCACCGATCGCTTTGCTGATACTTGGGATGCTATGCAGGGGTATGCCTATTCAAAAGAGGCGGTTGATGAGTATCTGAAGGATTCCGAGTTTGGCTTTTGGACGGATATGGGGGGGTATTATGTTTTTAACGATATGGTGAATGCCTATCTCTATAATGGGTCTTTTTTTCGGGATGTTATTGCTCCGAAGCATATACCCTATATTTATGACCGTATGTTACTGCAAGCTTTATTTTATCAGGCATCCTTGCGCCATTATGATCATCAAATTACTCAAAGAACCACTGCCTTGTTGAGTGAGAAAGATGAGGAAAAGGCGAATAAGCAAATCCAAGAGCAACGGGCTGATTTTATTCGTTTTACTAATCAGTATTGGTTTCGAGAGGTTAGTAATCAGATGCAGGGCAAGATGATTTTTCGACTGCAGTATCAGGGGGTGGGCATTGATGAGTATTATCAGCAGTTACAGGACGAGATTACACGCACCAATGATTATCTACAGGTACTGTATGAAAACAGGGCGGCAGATGAAGCAAATCGTCTAGCTGATGAGGCCAATAAAGCAGGCAAACGAGCCAATAAGCTCGCTGTTGTGGCGCTTTTTTTAGCGGTATTTGCGGCGCTATCAGTCATCAATGATGTGTTTAAGGTCGAGCCATCGATGTGGCAAGGTCTGGCAAGTTGGTTTGGGGATAGTTGTACCTCGGCAGGACTGGAGGCTGATCCTCCTAAATGCTCGATCAGTTTAGGTATTCGGATAGGCCTATTGCTTATACTTGGTTTGTTAGTTGGCGCTGCTTACTTGTGTATTCCAGCAGCAGCCAGTTGGATAAAAAATAAGTTTTTCCATGGCGGCGATTAGCCTATACTTTCCTCATGCCCCTGTAACTTGTTGTGAGATGTCGTTTTGATTGAAAAACAGCAAGTAATTGAAATAAAGGACTTGGTGGGTCTCCTAGGGATAATTCAACCGGCTAACGGAAGTAAAATGGATGATCTTATTTTTCAATGGTTTAGCATTGAAAGTTAATAGGTTACATTAAAAATGCCCCACCAACTCTTTTAAATCAATGAGTTAGGCTTTATCAGAGGATGCTTTTGTATGAAAACCGCACTACTTTTTCCGGTTGAGGGTGAGACCCTCCCAATTGCCTTGCAAGTGATTGATTATAAAAGCAGAAAAATGGGTGCCGTTGCAGGGGCGTGTTGCCGCTAAGGCAGTGAGACGACGAAGTTTCGCCGGGAGTTGTGAACACACCAGTTGCAGGGGCGTGTTGCCGCTAAGGCAGTGAGACCTTTCATATTTTATCTCCTTGAGATCAAGACATAAGTTGCAGGGGCGTGTTGCCGCTAAGGCAGTGAGACGTACAGGGCACGTCGGCCCCGGAACAGCGGGCGCGTTGCAGGGGCGTGTTGCCGCTAAGGCAGTGAGACCTCAAGGGCATTGGTGCCAATTTCTATATCCAGTTGCAGGGGCGTGTTGCCGCTAAGGCAGTGAGACAATAGCGTTCTTCATGTGATGTCTCCATAGGTTAGTTGCAGGGGCGTGTTGCCGCTAAGGCAGTGAGACACAGCCCCTCGATTTTTTAATAGTTAATAAGTAGTTAACTATTGCTGGCTCAACTTCATTCTTTCCGTTATATTCCTGCTTAGCTCTGTGGGTATTTCTCCGTACCCAATCGGTATACCCACAACCCCATTCCCACAATCAAGGGCGAAGCATGTCTGATTTACATCACTTCATTCTGGTGGAGGGCGTCAATCTTTACGCCAATATCTACGATACCGACCAGCTCAGCGTCATTCGTGGCAGCAGTTTTTTATATAAAGATGCTATTGAGACCATCAAAGAGTCATTCAAAGACCACGTAGTATGTATCAGCAGCGGTGCCTCATCCGGCCTGTTTCTGTTAAAAGGGGGCGATGCTGCCCAGACCGTTGCTGCCATTAAAAGTAAACTCACCACACCAGATTCAAACCAACCCTTTCACCTACTCACCTTTATGGTGGTTCATACCAAGGCCAATGATTTATTAGCCGCCAAAGAACAGCTATATACCCAGCTCCGCCTTGGACAATTGCAGTCCCTGACCTTACAGCCAGACCGAGAGACAACGGGAAAAGGTCAGTTCAGCACTATTCCCTGTGGTTTGAGTGGCTCACGCATTGCAGCAAGCTATGAAAAGACTATTCAGAGTGATAATAAAAAAACCTTGTCAGCCTCTATATTTCAACGCTGGAATTACGGGCGCGACAGTAAAAAAAATTATTATGCCCAGCAGGTGAATGATACAGAGCTGCAATCTTGGCTGGATCACTTCGGCTTCGCAGAGGATATTGACACCCTATGCAAGGTGGATGCTCAGAAACTGAATAATAAGATGGCTGTTGTTTATCTCGATGGAAATGGATTCAGTGCGCGTCAGCGAAAATTCCTTGAGAGTGCCGGTGGTGAAGTGCATCAGCAGATCACTAACCAAAAAGCATTTGATGACACTATTCAAGCACAACGTAAACAGTTTTTGACCGAAACATTGCGCTATCTATTGCCGAAACAATGGAACGATATGATCCGCCTTGAAACCCTACTCTGGGGAGGCGATGAAATGTTGCTGGTCATGCCTGCATGGGAAGGCTTTGATTTTCTGCAACGCTTCTTTGCTTTCAACTGGCATTTGGCAAATGGCGAGATAGGTGGGGATACAACACTTACCCACGCCGCCGGAATCGTATTCTGTCAGGCTAATACCCCTATTCGTATCATCCAAAAGTTAGCACGGGAACTAGCAGACGGGGTGAAGGACATTAGTCGCAAGGAGAATGGCTGGGATTATCTAGTGCTCGAATCAGTGGATTATCCAACCAATGAAAGCCTATCCGGTTATTTTAAAGAGCGCTATGGCGAGATACTGGCAAAGTGCCGCAAAGGATTGCTACCCGCGACTCCAGACTGGGAACAGCAGAAAGTAGAACTAGACGATTTTCTGTCTGGAAACGCCATTTCCCGTGGTCAGTTATATCAGATCGTGCAGGCGATCAAACTGTCCTACCATCCTGACAAGGGTGAAGGTGCTGGAGAAAGTAACTCGCATTCATGGGCAGCAGTGATCCGGCTAGAGGAAAAAGCGCTGCTTGCTCACCCACAAGCACAGGCTGAGCATCGTATGTTTGAGGTCAGCGAAGATAAGGCTTTTCTGCAAAGCAGCTTGCCGGACAAGGCCAAAGTCTGGTTCGGAATAGAGGATTTTGACAATCCGCAACAAAGAGCTTGGTGCTGGATACATCTGTTGGAGCTATGGGACTACCTTATACCCCGCCAAAATGAAAAAGCGCAGGAGGGACAGTAATGGATATTCATACCTATCACCTGAAACTGACCTTCAAGGGGCCACTGTTGTCCCAAGCTTCAGGGACATTGGCTCTCGGCATTGATAGTGCCATGCTACGAGACCAAGATGGCAAACCAATACTCGGTGGGAGCTTGATTCGAGGTAATATTCGCGAAACCCTGACACTGTTTGCCCTGCGTCTGCAAGAAGTCGATCCGAACCGGAGTGAAAAAATCTATAAACAGATTAGGCGTTGGTTCGGTCAGGCATCTAGTAATAAAAATGAAACAAGTGGATTCACTCCAGACCCCGGCTCGGTACAGTTTGATCTGTTTTGGCAGCTACAAGGGGACTATGCTCACAATCGGGTACGCACTCGCATCAAGATTGATAGCACAGGCAAGGTAGAGGACGGAGCTTTGCAAGTGATTGAAGATTGTTTCCCGCTGGGGACAGAACCCGTGTTTTGTGGTCGGATTCGAGCGCAATTCAAGGATGCTGATGAGGCCGCCTTATTCGATCGCCTGATAACGATGGCACTGGATTACATCCCCGCGATGGGTAGTTTCAAGGGTATTGGTTTTGGCAAACTGTTAAAGGCCGAGCTAGTACCTGATAAGTCTGCATCTGATACCTCTATCATTACAGACGACCTGAGCGGACAAGAGAACCATGTCGGTTTTTCCTTTGTTCCAGATCGTGCCTTCTGTATGGGTAAACCCCGTACACCGGACAGTAACCGGATTATTTCAGATGACATTATCACTGGCAATGTGATCAAAGCATTATTAGCAAAGGCATTAACCCTAAATATGCCCACTGAAGCCGAACAGCAAGAGCGACTAACGGCGCTGGAATTTGACCGCTGGCAAGTATCCCATTGTTTGCCTATGCAAAAGGAGGATTCAGCCCGTCGGCATAGTGTCATTCCTCTGAGTATTGCCAGAGTGGGTGATATTACTACTGCTGCTGGTAAAACAGGTGTTTATCGTGACCTGAGCCAAGTGGATGCAGAGACCCTACTTGAGCAATCGAATGAAGCGCCAAAGTTTCAGCCAGATTGGAAAAGTGAAGATTATGATGCGCTCAATGCTCAACTAGGCATCAACCCCAAGCAACCCAAGCGCAAGCTATTAGTACGCACCGCTATCAACAGCTCCACTCAAACCGCAGCTCAGGGGCAGCTATTTAGTATGGAATGTGTAGAGCCTGAGGGATTTGTGTGGCGGGGTAATATTGATCTCTCTCTAGTGCCAGAAGATAAACAAGCAGCGGCTCGGCAGGATTTGCATAAGGTAATGCAGGAGGGATTATACGGGATGGGCAAGACCAAAGCGGCTCTGAGCGATCTCAAATTGCATCCACAACCCTTTCCAACTCATCAGAATGAGCAGATCAATACATCACGCTGGCAGGCGGGGGATACTATTACCCTGATGCTACTCACACCGGCTCGATTATTCCGGTTGGGCTGGGAGCGAAATTCAGAGGCTGCCACACAGACCGCAAAAACACTGTACCACTATTATTGGCAACAGGTTTCGGGAGGATCACTGGAGCTGGTAAATTTCTTTGCCCAGCAAGAGCGTAAAGGGGGAGCCTATCACTATTATCATTTTCAACATAAAGGTGCTTCGGACGCAAAATATGCACCAGAGTGGCTGACAGTGGCGGGTAGTGTGTTTGTACTGAAAGTTGTAAATGCCAATACTGCACAAGAGAAACTAGAAAGCTGGCTACGGCAAGGATTACCCATACTGGAGCGAATACCAAATGAAACAGCATTCACTTGGCAACATTCCTCTTATCTGCCAGAGCATGGCTATGGGGAAATTGTCATAAACGGCGACTGGCTGAAATCAGCAGCGGGAGGAGTTGAGCATGAGTGATACAAAATACCGGCGCGTGATTATCAGGGGTGTGCTGACATTGAAAAGTGACCTGCATATCGGGACAGGAGGTGTGTATTTCTATGAGGGGCGCAAAAATCCAGAAACGGGACAGCTTGAGCAGCATGAAGTCAGTGCTATTGCCCTAGATGTGAGTGGTAAGCCCTATATCCCCGGCTCTAGCCTGCGTGGGTTGTTGGCGAGTCTGACTCCTCCTAAATCACCACAGTACCGACGTTGGTTCGGTGATCCACGCGGTCATAAGGAGGATCATGGAGAGATGGGAGCCTTGCGGGTATATGACGCGACCCTAGAAGGTGAGGCAGCAACCCATTTCATGAGTCGCACATCAATTGAGCCGGTAACAGGCACAGCCGCCCAGCACCAACTAGCTACTCATCAACGAGTCAATGCGGGCGCGAAATTTAAGGTTGAGATTGGTTTTGATACTCGACCCGATGAAAGTGCTGAGCTAATCACTGATGCTGATATTCAGGCCTTGCTTACCCTTCTGCAACGGCTGAATGGTGAGCAGATCGGGACAGGTAAAAGTGTTGGGCAAGGGCTGCTGGAGTGGGAGCTTGATTCAGATGGCGTTTCTGCCCTGTCCGATACCAGCCTACAACGTTGGTTGCAGGCATCACTAGAGGGTGATGAGCCGAAAGAAATTAGGGGTTTTTATCAGAACTTATCATTCAGAGACATCGCACTGGGTGGGAGCACGGGCTGGATTACGGAAGACTTCAAACTCATCGCCCGCTCCCCGATCCTCATCAATGATCCACATTTAGTGGAGGATAAGGAAGGTACACCCAAGTTGGTATTTAGTCACTACCCAGACAAGGAAACAGGTAGCTTCACAGCTATTATCCCCGGCTCCACCCTCAAAGGCTGGTTTCTGGCTCGTTGCCGCAAAATCCTGTTGACCCTGAATCAGGGAGCGCGAGAAACAACGGTGGACGGGATGCTGGGTCAGTTGTTCGGCTCCAAAAGCAGTGCCAGTTTGATCCGGTTTATGGATGCCAAAGTCACCTTTTTTCAGGCGGATGAGCATATTCAGACCTTCACTGCTGTGGATCGCTTCACAGGTGGGGTGAAGGATGGAGCGTTGTATACCGTCAAGGCGTTGTCCTTGCCGGAGGATCGTTCTTTTGAGGGAGGCGTGATGTATCACAAGAAAAAGCTTAAGGGCTGGATGCAGCTATTGTTGTTGTTTGCTTGGAGAGATGCTGAAGAGGGTGATCTAGTGCTGGGCTGGGGCAAGGCCAGAGGATATGGATGCCTGCAACTGCTATCAGATCATGGGGGTACGACAGCGTGGATTGAAAGCTGTCGGGGGCAATTGGCAGATTGGGAAAATGAGTTGTTGACTGAGTTAGAGCAGGAGAACGGTAAATGAGCGAGAAATTTTATAATCCGTACCAGTTTATTCCAGTCAAGGCATGTAAAAAAGAGAATCAGATACCCTTCAGCCAGATTGAGGATTTGAAACAAGCCGGTAGTTTTGCAAGGCATGATTTCTGGCGTAAGGATGGATTATCTGGGAAGTTGATTTGCAGTCTTAAGATTGAATCCCCCACTTTTGTTGGTAATCAGGCTGCAACCGAGCAGCGGGCGGGGCATCCGAAGCTGATTGAGGGTTATCAAGCTCTATTCAATGGTAAAAAGTTTTACAGCATTCCCGGCAATAGCTTGCGCGGTATGGTGGGGAATGTGGCTGAGATTCTGAGTCAGTCGGCCTTGCGGGTACTGGAGGACAAACCATTATCAGTACGTAAGGGGATGAGAGAATCTTTATCTGCGCTAGGGCGCTTGATAAAAGCCAAACCTGTTAGTGGTCGTTCAATCTATGCCATGCAACCCTTGACCCTTTCTGTAAAATGGGAAAAAAGCTCAGATAGCTATCAGATGCCTAAAGAATGGCACTCTTATTTTAAGGGTAGGACATTACAGCAAGTACTCCCTGCTTATCTGAATGGCTATAGGGCTTTTGATAGAACGGTCAATGGTAAAAAGGTATCGGAGTGGGGTTATGAGTGCGGTTCTTTTTTAGGCCGACAAAGGCCTTGTGCTTATCCTGTCAAGCCAGAGGGTGGGAGTGTTTTTTTCTATGCCAGATTGGATCCTGAGCTTGCAGAGATTGATGCAACTGAGTCTTTTATAATGCGAAGCAACTTGCATTTTTCAGGAGGTTTTCTGATTGGGCAGAAAATATTGCTATCCGCTGAAGAGAAACCAGATATTCTGAGCAAAGTAGAGTTTGACGAATTGACCTCTCCAGAGGATAAGCAAGTCTATACCAAAGGCATCATCAGAGCATTGGATGTCCTAACCCATGAGCAACAAATGCCAAGGGGTAAAAAGCATGAAATTTTCATTCCTTGGCCAGACGAGAATAGCCCTAATCTAAAGCCTATCCCGCAGTTTGTAGAGGATCGTTATTTGGAGCTGATTGCAGAGTCAAAGAAGCGTGATGAGGCAATGCCAATACTGTTGAAGGGTTACAAGGATGCTGATTTCGACCAGCACAAACTATTCTATTTCGATATTGACGAGAACAAAAAAATTTCTGAAGTCAGTCTCAGTAGTATCTGGCGTAAATCAGTGGGTACAACCTATCAATATTTCGACAATGACTTATTGCCGTGGGGAGTCAAACGCTCAATGCGTGACTGGTTGTCTCCAGCAGAGGCTTTGTGGGGAGTAGTACAGAGTGAAAAGGCTGAGCAGGAGAATAGTCGTAATCTGGCTTCGCGCCTGCGCTTTCATGATGCAGTTCCCATGCATGTCGAAATACCTAGCCAGCAGGTAGAGCGGGAAGTCATTGCTCTGAAAATCCTCAGTAGCCCCAAACCACCATCACCCGCTATGTATTTCCACGATCCAAAAAAAGGTGGATTGATCGAGAAGACTGCTTTGAAAGCAGGAGAACATCAGCCTAATGGTCGCAAAGCCTATTTGCATCAGTATAAGCAGCAGGATTTCAGCCAGACTACTTGGAAAACTGACAAGCCAACTGAAAATGCAGATCAGAAAGTTCAGATCAAACCTTTGAAAGTTGGACAGGAATTTGAGTTTACTATCGAGTTCGAGAACTTGAGCAAAGCTGAGTTAGGTCTGCTGAGAGCAGCGCTAGAGCCAGAAAATGATTTTATTCACAAACTAGGTATGGGTAAGCCGCTGGGGTTGGGTAGTGTTAAGGTTGCCATCAAGGGACTTTGCTTGCTGAAACGGGATAAGCGTTATGCGGTAGACAGCCTAGCAGAACCGCGTTATTCAGAAATATGGTTAGCACAAGATACAGTATTGCTGAGTGCTGTTGATGGGGCTGAATCCAAAGATATAAAGCATTATTCTTGGGAGAATACTTTAGTAGACCAGACTGCAAAAGCAAATCTGCTGGCAGTAGGTATCCCTAGTAGGCTGCAAAAGCATATACCTGTTCATTATCCCAAAGCGATGGATCAGACAGATGAAACAGAGGGCTTTGTCTGGTTTGGGAACAATGCAGACCAAAAGTATGGTAATCCAAAAAATCAGGCACTCAGTCCGGTCAAGAACAGCAAAGTTGAGGCACTGCAAAAAAATCGCCTGAACAAAAATCGTTGACCTATGCACACCTACCTCACCTGCTTCGGTATCCCTGATGACTGTAGACAGCAAGGTGAGATATTGCTTTTCCCCCACTGGTACTGGTGTAACAGGGGCATGCCATGACGGAGACATCGCTAGATGTCGCGCTAGACTCTCTGTTACCGTTGCGCGGGGCGGTGGTGACATTGGCTTGTACGACTTCAGCCCGCATGAGTTTTTTTCATCAACCTGCACTCTCAGCCTTTTTGCGTTTTTTAGCGGGATCGCCGGAGGGCTATGAACACCTCATCCGCATTGATGCGCCTGAGTCTGGGCGGGTGCGTTACCACAAAGGGGATTATTACCGCTTTCTATTATTGGGCTTGGCAGGTAGTGAAAGACTGCTGGATCGTTTGCTACAGCAGTTAGCACTATTGCCCGCTAGTGCGCCCAAACCAAAGGATGGATTAGCCTTTGGTGCTAACTGGCGACTGGTATCGGTGCAGGATATGTTTTCCGGGGAGCCTGTATGTGCTCTGGAGCAGTTGAGCGTATATGAGCGCGAGAGTCTGGAGCGGGAGGCCGAACTGTGGGGCGATTGTCGTCAGCTCGACTGGCAGTGGGTAGCTCCGGCGCGGGTGCTGAAGGATAAGGCTACGCGTGGGCAAGCTGATGCGGATAGGTTTGTGCGAGATCAGGTTGATCTGGAGGGTAGCCTGTTGCCGTTGCGGGTCTGGCATGGTCTGGCGGCTCTATTACGTGCGCGGGGGGTGGTTACAGCTCCTGTGCTGGAAACGCCGCCGGTCGTGTTGGTGGAGGCTCATCTGTTTTGGCTTGATGTGCAATACCGAGGCCGTTCGGGTGCGGCTAAGGATATGGGAGGCGTGAGTGGTCGGGTGCGGCTAGCGCTGCCACAGGGATTGCCGCTGTTCTGGTGGCAGTTGTTGGTGCTGGGGCAGTATTTGGGCGTGGGACAGCGTACTAGCTTTGGCTGGGGGCGTTATGTGCTCAAGGATAGCGAGGGGGCGCAAAGTATCCGGCGGGTATTCCCTGCGCAGTCGCTGCTGGTGTTGGCACAGGAGGAGGATAATCTTACCCGTGCTTGGCGCTATGTGTTGGCGGGGCGAGATATACCGGCAGAGTGGGCGGATACGGCGGTGAATGATCTGGAGGATATAGCCCCCCTTTTGCAGGAGCTGTGTCCGGTCGAGCGTTTACAGGATAGATTGGAGCAAATGCTGTGGGGGCAGTATCAGGTTCCGGCGTTGTGTGGCTATCTGATTCCGAAAACTAAGGGTGATGGGTGGTGTTTGGCGCTGCCTCCTCTGTTTGATCGGGTGTTACAGCGTGCTGTGCAGCAGGTGCTGGTGGAGGCACTGGAGCCGTTGATGGCTGATTTCAGAACAGGTGGTGCATGTATCACAACGAGTCAGGCACTTGAGGCCGCGTGGCGCGAGGGTTTTTGCTGGAGGTATGAGGGGGATGTGCGCGATTTGTTTGATAGCGTGAAGCGGGAGCGGTTAGCGGAATGTTTGCGAGCTATTTTTTACGGTGATCCGGTGGTGGAGGCTGTGCTGGGGTGGCTAGCCGCTTCGGTACGGAAACCGAGAGTGCAGCCCCTATCCTAGTGCAATGTTGGTGGGTATGGCTGGGTGAGCGACAGGCAAGGTCGCTGAAAGGGTGATGGTTAGTCTTGGGTTAATGATGTATAATGAGGCTTCCGCCTCTGCGGTCGGTGAGAAAGGCTGATTTGATTAAAAATCAGCAAGTAGTTGATAAATTTGAACTTGGTGAGTCTATTGATCAATAAATATTCACATTAAACATGCGATGAAAAAGTCCTTGTTTTTTAGCCGTTTAGGCAATTTTTCGTGAATTGACTTTAACAATCCGTCACCAAGTCTTTTAAATCAACAAGTTAAGATATTTTAGAAGCCCTTTTTGTATGCAAATTGTACTGATTTTTCAATGCTGCCTGGAGACTCTCCCATTTGCTTTGCAAATGATTGATTTTAAAGGTAGAAAAATGGGTGCAGTCGCAGGGGCGGGTCGCCGCTAAGGCAGTGAGACTCTACAAAAGCTTGGTATAGTAGCATTTCTGCTAGTCGCAGGGGCGGGTCGCCGCTAAGGCAGTGAGACTCCGTTATTTCTGACGAACTCCTTTATTACTATCGTCGCAGGGGCGGGTCGCCGCTAAGGCAGTGAGACTCTACAAATAGGTGGATCAATACCACCGCTATTAGTCGCAGGGGCGGGTCGCCGCTAAGGCAGTGAGACTGAACGATGCTACTGATTTGCTCATAATTACTTGTCGCAGGGGCGGGTCGCCGCTAAGGCAGTGAGACTATCATTATCACTAAAAAATTCATTATTTTCGTCGCAGGGGCGGGTCGCCGCTAAGGCAGTGAGACTTCCTTGAGGTCGCTTCTTTTGTTACTGTCTGGTCGCAGGGGCGGGTCGCCGCTAAGGCCGTCAGGGATATTACTTGCCCCAAAAACAAAAAAGCCGGATTACTCCGGCTTTTCTATTCAACCTCAACAAAAATACTAGTCTACAGCACCGATAAATCAGCCACTTGCAGGAATAACCCGCGCAACTGATTCAATAAGGCCAAACGATTATCACGTAGCTGCTCATTCTCATCCATGACCATTACATCATCAAAGAATTGATCCACAGGCGCTCGTAAGGCCGCTAGGGAGGTCAATGCTTTTTCATAGTTACCCTGAGCAAATAAGGGTTGGACGATAGTTTGTTGCTCGGATACCGCTTTAAATAGCGCTTGCTCGGCAGGCTCTTTTAATAGCGTGGTATTCACCGCAGCTGGAATAGACGTCTCGACTTTCCGCAGAATATTAGAAATCCGCTTATTCGCCGCCGCTAAACTATCCGCCTCCGGTAAACCTTTAAACGCGGCAACGGCTTTGACGCGCTGATCAAAATCGAGGGGTTGAGTGGGTTTTAAGGCCGCCACCGCCTCGACTAATTCGGCATTAATCCCTTGCTCTTGATAGTAAGCGCGTAGACGTTCAAAGATATAATCACGCACTTCATCAATAGCTGGTTTTTTACCTAAGGTACTGCTCAGATTCTCGGCAGCAATCTCTAGCAATTGCACTAAATCGAGGGGCAGACGCTGCTCAATAATAATCCGCAATAAACCTACCGCAGCACGGCGTAAACTAAACGGGTCTTTGGTGCCGGTTGGTTTTTGTCCAATGGCAAAAATACCCACTAAGGTATCAATCCGTTCGGCAAGCGCCAAAATCCGCCCGGTTTGAGTGCGTGGTAATTCATCACCTGCAAAACGCGGTTGATATTGCTCATTGAGTGCCAGCGCGACCTCTTCCGCCTCGCCATCTAGACGCGCGTAGTAGGTGCCCATAATCCCTTGTAAATCGGTGAACTCAAAAACCATATTGGTCATCAGATCACATTTACCTAGCTCTGCAGCACGTACTGCTAACTGCCTATCCGCCCCTAGTTGTTGCGCGATAGTATCGGCTAGTTGAGCCACGCGAGTGGACTTATCAAAGAGCGTACCCAGTTGCTGTTGGAAAACCACGGTTTTAAGTTTGTCACGCCGTGATTCGAGCTTGTGTTTTTTGTCCTGTTCCCAGAAAAAGGCCGCATCGGTAAAGCGTGGACGAATCACCCGCTCATTCCCCAGACTCACACTAGCGGGATTCGAGCTTTTAATATTGCTGATGGTAATGAAGGTAGGGAGTAGTTTGCCGTTAGTATCGGTGAGACCAAAATACTTTTGATTGCCCTGCATGGTATCGATCAAGGCTTCTTGTGGCACAGCGAGGAAGCGCTCCTCAAACTTACCTACAATCGCATTCGGGTACTCTACTAAGGCCGTCACTTCATCTAATAGACTATCTGGCATAATGGCCTTTGCCCCAAAGGATTGGGCAATGGCGAGTACTTGACGGTTAATATTCGCGCGACGCTCGGCAAAATCTGCCCAGACATAAGCCGCTTTTAATTGCTCAGCATAGCTATGCGGTGCCGTAATGGTCACAGGGTCAGGATGATGGAAACGATGCCCCCGCGACTGATTGCCGGTTTTAATACTTAATAGCTCAGCCGGAATCACGTCACTATCAGCTAGCATCACTATCCAATGAATCGGGCGCACGAATTCAGCCGAACCTGCTCCCCAACGCATCCGTTTCGGGATGGGTAATGCCGCTAATGATTTATCGACAATGGCAGGGAATAGGTCTTTCGTTTGCTGTCCAGCTTGGTGTTGTTTGAAGACCAGCCATGAGCCTTTATCCGTTTCTAAACGCTCTAATTGCTCAAACGCGACTCCACAGGAGCGAGCAAAACCTTCAGCGGCCTTACTCGGTTTACCTTCTTTATCAAAGGCTGCCTGTAAAGCAGGGCCGCGCTTTTCAATAATTTGATCGGGTTGTTGAGCGGCAATCCCTTTCACCCATACGGCTAAACGACGGGGGGCAGCATAAGCAATCAATTGTTCGGCGGCTAAGCCCGCATCACTAAAACCTTGCTGGATACCTTGAGTAAAGGCTTCAGATAGGCTCGGTAAGGCTTTTGGCGGTAATTCTTCGGTACCAATTTCGACTAATAAATCCATGAGTTATACCGCCTCTTTGTTAGTATTTTGCAGCATAGGGAAGCCTAATTTTTCGCGGGTAGCATAATAACCTTCTGCGACAGCTCGCGCTAAAGTACGTACCCGTAAGATATAACGCTGACGTTCAGTGACAGAAATCGCTTTACGGGCATCGAGTAGATTAAAGGTGTGAGAGGCTTTCAGCATTTGCTCATAGGCTGGTAGTGCTAAACCTAATTCAATGAGTCGTTGGCTTTCTTGTTCGCACACATTGAATTGATGAAATAGCGCTTCGACATTGGCATGTTCAAAGTTATAGGTGGATTGCTCGACTTCGTTTTGATGATAGACATCGCCATAGGTCACAATCCCTTGCGGCCCTTTAGCCCATACGAGGTCATATACGCTTTCAACACCTTGCATATACATGGCTAGACGCTCTAGACCATAGGTGATTTCACCGGATACCGGACGGCAATCTAAGCCACCGACTTGTTGGAAGTAGGTAAATTGAGTGACTTCCATACCATTGAGCCAAATTTCCCAACCTAAACCCCAAGCACCTAAAGTCGGTGATTCCCAGTTATCCTCTACAAAGCGAATATCATGTTCCAAGGGATCAAAGCCCAATAGTTTCAAGGAGCCAAGATATAACTCTTGAATATTGTCGGGAGAGGGCTTGAGTATGACCTGAAACTGATAATAGTGCTGAAGACGATTCGGGTTTTCGCCATAACGCCCGTCGGTGGGGCGACGTGAGGGTTGTACATAAGCCGAACGCCAAGGCTCAGGGCCTATCGCACGTAAGAAGGTAGACGGGTGGAAAGTGCCAGCGCCCATTTCCATATCATAAGGTTGGACAATCACACAGCCCTGTGCGGCCCAGTAGGCTTGCAGTGCTTGGATCAGCCCTTGAAAGGTTGAAAGGTCGTAATTTGCCATGTTGGTATGATCATTGTTTGCCATGAATGGGCAGGGATTATACTGCAACTTAAGGAGGGGGCGTAGCAACTTGAGGGGGAAGAGGTGAAGAATGGTGTAAGAGTAAGGATTAAGGGATAGAGTGATCTGATTGAATACCCGTTTTATGGCTTAATCACGTATAATCAAGGCCGATTTTACTCAATAAGTTATAGAACCTAGATTATGGCGCAACCACGTAAAGCCGTCGCTCTCATTTCTGGCGGCCTCGATTCCATGTTGGCAACTAAAGCCATCCTTGAACAAGGTATTCATGTTGAAGGCATTAATTTTTTCACCGGCTTTTGTGTCGAGGGGCATACTCACGCTATTCGCCGCCAAAATAGCGATAAAGTTAAACGCAATAATTCGCTGTGGGTAGCGGAGCAGTTAGGTATTAAACTTCACATTATTGATATTGTTGAAGAATACAAACAAGTGGTGCTTAACCCCAAGCACGGCTATGGCGCTCATATGAATCCGTGCCTTGATTGTAAAATCTTTATGGTCAGAAAAGCCCATGAGTGGATGGAGCAACACGGTTTTGATTTTATTATTACCGGCGAGGTGGTAGGGCAACGTCCTATGTCGCAACGGGTGTTTACTATGCCTGTGATTGCGAAAGAGTCGGGAGCCGAGGATCGGATTGTACGCCCCTTATGTGCGCAAAAATTACCAGCCACTTTGCCAGAGCGTGAAGGGTGGATTGAGCGGGAAAAGCTATTTGCCTTTAGTGGACGCAGTCGCAAGCCACAAATGGCACTCGCCCAGCAATGGGGTATTGAAGAGTATGCTCAACCTGCAGGGGGCTGTTGTTTTCTAACCGATGCTAATTACTCGGCGAAGATCAAAGATTTATTTGCTCATCGCCCAGAACGAGATTATGAGCTAGATGATATTATGCTGTTGAAAATTGGACGGCATGTGCGCCCGCGTCCTCATTTTAAAATGATTATTTCGCGTGAAGAGGGCGAGACTAATTTTCTAGAAGGCTATAAAAAGCAATTCGTTTGGATTAAAACGGTGAATTGTTCAGGGCCTTTGACCTTATTAGATGGGCAAAATATTACGGAAGAGGATATTCAGCTCGCAGCACAATTAACCGCTCGTTTTAGTCAGGGGAAACAATTACCGGAAGTTATTTGTCGTTATGCCATTCCCGGACAGGAAGCGGTAGAGATTACAGTAAGTCCTGCGATTGAGCCTTTAGCGGAGTGGTTGTTATAGCGTACTCATACCCCTTTTGTACTAGACTTAAACTCTGTTCGCAATTCGCGCCGGAGGCTATATGACACAACGCAAACGCTTACCTATTGGCATTCAGACCTTCGCCAAAATTCGTGAAGATAATTACTATTATGTTGACAAAACCCAGCTAGCATTGGACTTGACTCGTAATGGTACATACTACTTTCTCTCTCGTCCGCGTCGGTTTGGTAAAAGTCTATTTTTGGACACACTCAAAGAGCTATTTGAGGGCAATGAGCGTTTATTCCAGGGCTTAGCAGTACACGAACATTGGGATTGGTCAGTACAATATCCGGTAATACGCTTTAGTTTCGGCGGGAATTCTTATACTACAGTAGGGCAACTTAAACAGGATATTTCCGAGCAATTGCATGCCTTTGAAATAGCTTGGCAGTTTACCTCAACCAGCGAGACTAGTGCAGGGCGTTTTAAAGAGTTAATTCTTCATGTTAAAAAGCAGTTTGAGCAGCCTGTTGTCATCTTAATTGATGAGTACGATAAACCCATTCTTGATGCTATCCATAAACCAGAAGTAGCTAGAGATAATCGAGATGTCCTTAGAGGTTTTTATAGCACTATTAAGGACTATGATGCTCATATTAAACTTGCCTTTTTTACTGGAGTCAGTAAGTTTTCTAAGGTGAGTTTGTTTTCAGGTTTAAATAACTTGAAAGATATTACTATGGACTCACGTTATGCGACGATTTGTGGTTATACAGATCATGATATTGATAGTGTGTTTGCGCCAGAGTTAGTCGGTTTAGATCGACAGGAAATACGAGCTTGGTATAATGGCTATCATTGGATGGGTGATCCGGTTTATAACCCATTTGATGTACTACTATTATTTGATAAACGCCAATTTAAAAACTATTGGTTTGAAACGGGCACACCTACCTTTTTAATCGACCTGATTCGAGCGCGACAAATCGCCACTCCTAATCTCGCACGGCGCAATAGTGATGAGGAGTTATTATCGAGCTTTGATATTGATTATATGCCACTAGAAGCGGTGATGTTCCAGACCGGCTATTTGACGATTAAGGATACTAAAACTTTAGGAGGTAGCCTATTTTATGAGTTAGGCTATCCGAATCGTGAGGTCTATCAAAGCCTCAATAGTGCTATTCTTCAGCGACTAGTAAATAACCCTAACGCTCAGGTATCACAGCGTATTCAACTCTATGAATTGCTACTCCAAAATGACTTTGACGGCTTAAAAAACCTATTTCAAGGCTTTTTCTCTAGTATTCCGTATCATTGGTATAACAATAATGATATTCAGGAGTATGAAGGGTTTTATGCGAGTGTATTTTATTCCTATTTTGCCTCCTTAGGTTTAGAAGTAATAGTGGAGGATTGTACCAACCTCGGACGCATCGATATGACCCTGAAATTTAATCATCAGGTCTATATTTTTGAGTTTAAGGTGGTAGAAATGACACCAAAAGGTGAGGCATTAAAGCAGATCAAAGAGCGGGGTTATGCCAATAAATATCAAGTACTGAATCAGCCGATTTATTTAATAGGCGTGGAGTTTAGTAGGGTATCGCGAAATGTATTGGTGTTTGAGGTGGAGGAGGTTTGATGTAGAAGCGATACATTCTTACTTATACGGATTACCCAACAAACAAAAGCGCTAAGTCGTGAATATCTATAGCTTAGGCTAGCATAACAACGGCCTTTATTGTGATGTTCGAGGCTTGCTGGAGTCGAGCTTCAAATGAGATAATAACAACCCCCTCCATGCATAGTAGGCCATATGGTAGCTCAAGTTATTCTCAAACCTAAACGGGATAAAAATATTCGTGCCCATCACCCTTGGGTCTTTTCGGGTGCTATTCATAAGGTCAATGGTAAGCCGCAATTAGGGGATACCGTCTTAGTAGAGAGTGCTGAAGGGCAAATACTAGGTATCGGGGCATGGTCGCCTGAGTCGCAGATTCAAGTACGCCTGTGGTCATTTACGGTATGCGAATTGGATGAAGCCTTTTTTCATAGCAAAGTACGAGCCGCCCTGCAGTATCGACAAGCGTTGGGTATTCCACAGCGGAATACGGCCTACCGTTTGATTAATGCCGAATCGGATGGCTTGCCCGGCTTTACTGTGGATGTGGTGGGTGATTGGCTAATTATGCAGGCACTCACGGCAGGGGCTGAACGTTGGAAATATCAACTCGCTGATGTGTTACTGGCTGAGCTACACAGTAAGGGCGTTTACGAGCGTTCGGATGTCGAGGTGCGCCATAAAGAAGGGCTAGACCCGACGGTAGGCGTATTACGTGGTGAGACTCCCCCTCCCTATATTGATATTGTAGAAGAAGGGCGGCATTACCGCGTGGATGTGCTGACTGGACATAAAACTGGATTTTACTTAGATCAGCGCGATAATCGCTCGCTCTTGCAGTCCTATGCTCAGGATAAAACGGTACTGAATTGCTTTTCCTATACGGGTGGGTTTGCGATTGCAGCGCTAAAGGGCGGAGCAAAGCAGGCGATTAATATTGATGCCTCACAGCCAGCGCTCGATTTAGCGACACAATCCGCCGAACTCAATGGCTTTACTACGGCGCAAATGGAAAATATTAATGCGGATGTATTTAAACTGCTGCGCCAGTATCGAGATGAAGGGCGACAATTTGATATAGTCGTACTCGATCCGCCTAAATTTGCCGAAAATAAAAGCCAATTAGAGAAAGCAGCGCGGGGCTATAAAGATATTAACCTACTCGGTTTTAAGCTACTGCGACCCGGTGGATTATTGTTTACGTTCTCGTGTTCAGGCTTAATGGATAGTAATCTATTCCAGAAAATTGTGGCGGATGCAGCGGTGGATGCTGGGTGTGATGCGCGTATTATTCGCAAAATGGATCAAGCCACGGATCATCCTACTCGTTTAGCTTTTCCAGAAGGCTATTATCTCAAAGGATTAATATGTCAGAAGTAACACCCCCTAATAATGCTCCGGATGCCTCGCCTAGTAATGTGCAGCAACTGATTAGCTTATTCCAAAAAGTGTTACCACTAGTTTATGGCATTGCCAGTAAGTTACGTTGGGCACTCATCATTGGGGTAGCGATGCTGGCATGGATTGCAGTGTGGTTGGTGGGGATTAAAGGTTTTAGTTTAGGGGTTGCGGCGGTAGTGGTGGGTATAGGTGCTATACCTTTGCTGATTATTTTACGCTTTTGGTGGTCACTAGAAGAGTTAAAAGATTTACCATCGATTCTCAACAATATGGTAGGTGATGCAAAAGCGGGGTTAGTCGATACGGTAAATGAAGTCAAAGCCGGTAATATTAAAAAGGTGGGGTTTTTAGGCTCTGCTAAAGGGCTATGGTCTATTGGTTCTATGCTGAGTGAGGCTAAAGGCTTATTAGGTTCTTATGTGGGGATTGCTACTTTGATCAATCCTTTTTCATTGATCATGGGGGTACTGTCGATAATAGCGATTGGCTTGGTAGCTATTATTGGGGTGATCTTAGCCGTGGTAGCCATTATTTAGGGGGCTAAGTGTGAGCGAACAGGGATCGACGCTTTTTGATTTTTTACGCCATGGACAGGTGGCAACGGTGGGCTTATTCAGTGCCGCTCATGAGGAACCTTTGGGTTCTATCGGTTGGAAGCAGCTCGATCGCGTTACTCAAGAACAACGTTGGGATGCTATTGTCACCTCTCCGAGTCGGCGCTGTTATGATTTTGCCCGTTATCTGGCTCAGCGTTTGGATTGTGAATTGACCTTGGCAGAGGGCTTGGATGAATTAAATTTTGGTGCTTGGGTGGGTCTAACACCGGATCAGGTTTGGGAGCGCGACCCTGATTTATTGCAACACTGGTATCAACAACCTTTGCGTTTTAGTGCTCCACAAGGGGAGTCAATGGATCGCTTTGTACAGCGAGTACGGGTTGACTGGGAGGCTTTACGCGCGACCTATCAGGGGGGGCGAGTATTGGTTTTAACCCATGCTACGGTGATACGAGTCATCCTTGCCGATGTATTGCAGATTCCCTATGCCAAAACGTTGAAAATTTATTTGGATTACGCCACCTTAACGCGAGTACTAGTTCATGCAGATGGAGAGATGCAGTTTTTAGCTCATGGCGTTTAGCTAATTGCGTAAACCGCTAGCCCCTATTTGCTGCTATAATAGACGACGGGCTAGCCATAATTTGATCATAAATAGCTCAGCACGACTAATGTAGCGTGCGCTCGTTAATTATAATTTTTCAGATTCGAGTACTATTATGAAGTATTGTCCTCATTGTGCCAGTCCTTTGGCATGGCGTGTTATTAATGGCACACAGCGTATTGCTTGTGCTCATTGTTCTTTTGTCCATTGGGGGAATCCTGTTCCAGCCGTGGCGGGTATCGTTGAATATAATGGTAAAATACTCTTGGTGCGAAATGCCAAATGGCCTCAGGGAAGTTTCTCTTTGGTGACGGGTTATTTAGAGTGTGATGAAACACCGGAGCAAGGCATAGTGCGCGAGATTCAAGAGGAATTAGGTTTAGATGCCAGCATTCGGGGTTTTATTGGGCATTATTCCTTTTTTGCCATGAATGCCTTGATTTTAGCGTTTCATTTAGAGGCAGAGGGTACTCTAGCGCTTAATCATGAGTTAGCGGAAGTAACGGAAGTCAGACCCGATTTAATGTATCAACATCCCTTTCCTGATGTGCCCTTCGCTGCTCAAGTCGTCCGTGACTGGTATCAGCAGCAAAATTGGCGGCGGGTCGCCTAAATAGGTAGATAGTGTACACGGGTACTAATAGAGCCATTAGGATGGAGCTGTAAGGTACGCCACGCGGGATTGGAGTGATCAATGACTATGTTAGGGGTTAGGGGTTTTAATTGCACGCTAGTAGAGGGTGTGCCATAAACAGCGACCCCACGTCCCGATGGATAGTGATAATGAGCATTAAATTCTTGATGAATATGTCCATGTAATATCGCTTGAATACAGGGGTATTGCTCCACCCACTGCCAAAAATAGGCGGCATTTTGTAGACCCATCCCATCCATCCACGCACTATGAATAATCATAGGATGGTGATGCATGACAATGACCGCAAACTCATCCTCTGGTATCTGAGCTAAATACTCAGCGAGCTTTTGATATTGCTCGCTACTTAAATGACCATCCGGCTTATTAGCTCGACTCGTATCCAGCATTAAAATATGCCAAGCCCCATACTGCATAAAGCTAGGTGCCCAGAAGCGCTCCTCTAGATAAGTATGCGCTAGTGATACGGTATCATGATTACCCGGAATAACATGCACCGGTATGGGAAAGGCTTTTAAGCGCTGATTTAAACGTTGATAGGTTTCAGGGACTTCTTGCTGGGCAAGATCCCCCGTGACTAAGAGCGCATTATAATCCCGATAATGAGAGCTTAAGTATTGTAATACCTGTTGGAGTTGTAGATTAGGTAGTAATGGCTCAGTAGTCCATTCTAAACGGCTACTGTCACTAGCATAACAGTGAGTGTCAGTAATTTGGAGGAGCTGAACAAGAGGTGTTTCGGTCATAATTAAACTATCCCTTAGGGCATTATACCTGTTATAAAGCTTTTTTAAGTAAGCTGCTGTGATTTTCGATACAGTGTAGTGGTCAATTGACGGATTAGGTAAAAAACATGCCTTGGATTGATACCCATTGCCATTTAGATGCGCCGGAGTTTGATGCAGATCGAACTACTATACTGGCTCAGATGCAAACTCATAACATTCAAGCCTTAATCCTTCCCGCCGTTTATTATTCAGAATGGCCTGCCGTTGTACACCTGCAACAGCATCATCCTCAATGCTATGCTAGTTTTGGTTTCCATCCTCTTTATTTAGCACAACATCAAGCTCCACAACTGAGTGAATTAAAGCCTTGGTTATTAAAACATCATGCCGTTGCAGTAGGCGAGTGTGGGCTGGATTTTTATTTACCTCATTTAGAGGTAAAATTGCAAGAGGAATGGTTTGTAGCGCAAATTCGAGTGGCTTGTGAGTTAGATTTACCCCTGATTATTCATGCTAGACGCTCAGCGGATGCGGTGCTGAAGTATTTAAAGCGTTTTCCCAGTGCTAGAGGAGTAATTCATAGTTTTGCGGGTAGTACCCAACAAGCCGAGTCCTTTGTAAAACAAGGGTTTTATTTAGGTGTAGGCGGGACGATTACTTATGAGCGTGCTCAACGCCTCCGCACAGCGATTCAAGCGATGCCTTTAGAACGTTTAGTACTAGAAACCGATGCCCCTGATCAACCCGATAGTCAATGGCGCGGTAAACGTAATGACCTCAGTCGCTTGCCAGTGATTGCTCAACAACTTGCCGAGCTACGCCAAGAGTCCTTGTCGACCATTGAATATATGACTACTGCTAATGCCAAAGACTTGTTTAAACTATGAAAAAATACTTTTTCCCTCTGTTGATGGGGGTGTTAATTTTATTCGGTGTGGTACTAACGGCAACCCCTTGGGTAGCGGATTATTTAATACCCGCTAAAACCACAGGTTATCGCCGCGCACCTGCCCCAGAGGCGCAAGAAGCGTTAGCCAATTGGTTTAATGTACATCCTAATGAAGTCAAATACCCTGAAGCCATTCAATATATAACGCCCGAACAAAAAACGGCTTGGTTTAAATTTGATATTGAGCGTAAGCCTGTTGAGCAGTTCATTCGTGCTATGGGGCTAAAGCAAATGGACTTAACAGCAGAGGTTATGCAACAGCGCTTTTTGGCTCATAAGCCTCCTGTGGATTGGTGGCGACCCACCGAATTAACACGGCAAACTTATTTTACAGGGCTATCAGGTGGGCAAACATTGAGTCTGGTTTACAATGCTGAGTTGCAACGAGGCTATCTATTGGTTAATACCCCCATAGATCCAAAATCCCCGTAATTATTTGGCACCATGGCAGCTTAAGTTTTAAGAGCGGCGAGCAGATTCGATGGGGGTAGGTGTAGGTAAATTTAGACCTCGACCAATTTTAGCATCATGCTCTGATTGAATAGACTGAATAATAGAAGTCAATTTAACAATATGCTGCTCTTGCTCTTGCAGTTTTTTGAGATGGGACTCAGAACGCTTGCGGCTGTCCTCTAGGGCTTTACGGGTTTCTAGAAAATAGCCGTAATCATTGGTTGCATCCAGCAAACTCACTGCTTTGGCACGATTTTCTTCCACCTGTTTGATTTGTTGACGTAGACGGTTGTTTTCTTCCACTGCACAATCATATTGATGGCGTAAACCGCGCAGTTCTTGATGAGTAAGGGTATCTTGCTGGATACGGCGTACAGTGCTAATCCACCAACCAATGCCTATTCCCAGTGCTAGAGCACTTATGCTTAAAATAATAGTTGATAATGAAATATCCAACATGATTAGTGTTTATCCTGTAACACTGTCAGGGCAATACGTTGATTAGTTTCTCGCCCTGAACGGGTTGTATTAGTGGCAATTGGATGAGTAGAGCCATAGCCAACCGCCACCAATTGTTGGGGATTAATCCCGTTCTTCACTAAGTAGTCCACCACGGCTTGTGCTCGAATTTTGCTCAGCGCTAAATTACCCAATGCCGTGCCTGTATTATCAGTATGCCCCGATATTTCAATTTTAATATCAGGATACTGTTTAATATCATGAGCCAATTTATTCAGTACACCAAAACTCTCAGAAGTTAAGGTGACTTGTGCGTAATCAAAGTGAATACTAGCTAGATTAATCTGTTCTAATGGATGAGCTTGTGAGGGGATATACAGACCGTTCTCGTCAAGATCATTCATGTTGGCATTAAAATCAAGCACCGATGTTGCCTGACTCGGTTGGATGCTAGTAGTGAGTTGATGTACTCCTTCAATCTGGCTGAGTTGTGCTAGATAGGGTTTGATACGTTCTGCTTCTGTGGTGCTAAGTAGTAACGTTCCATCTCGACCACTAAACTGTACGGGTGTTTCTAGAAAACCTAAGAGATCTAGTGCTTGACGCGTACGTTGAGTGAGGTCGACCTCAATACTGTTTTGTTTCCAACTGAGCGTAATGGCTGTTAAACAGACAATAAATAGCATGGTTGTTACACCAAACATTAACATAGGGTTCCAAGTCCGTTTAGAAAGGCTCATGACACTGCTTCTCCCTGATGCAGTTTAAAATTAATCAATAAAATAGAGACTTCCTGTCTACCTGCCATTAGCTTTAATGCTCTTATGGCAGGTCATTATGAAGTACTGAACAGAGTTAACTAGAACACTAAGGATATTCGTTTCTAGGTTTCTGACCAAATGCGTTTACAGGGAGTATTGTTATTGTCAGTTAATGAACGAGAGGATTTCGCGAGCTTGTTGTTTTTGAGTGTCATCGCCTTCGCGCAATACTTCCTGTAATAACTCGGCGGCGGCCTTAGTATCGCGCTTATCCAGATAAGCCCGTGCGATATTAAGTTTTAAACGTCCTTCATTAAAACCCAATGCTCCTTGTCGATATAAAGGCTCACCAAGATTCGTATCTACTTTGAGCGTATCCGGTGGGTTTTGGGTTGCTGTTACTGAGCTAGTATCTGGGGTAGATAGACTAGCCACTGGGCGACGACGTACCCACCATAGCAGAGGGAATAATAATAACGCCGCTCCACCGCCTAAAATCCAAGGTAAATTAGAGTTTTGTTGTTTACTTTGTAGCTCTAAGGTGAGTTGACCATTTAGCTCCCGCGCTTCTTGCAGGGCTTGACTCAGCTCTTTATTCGTAGTTTGTTGGGCAGCTAGCTGGGTTTTAACAAGCGATAATTGCTGATCGTGTTCGGTCGTTAGCTCTTGTGCCGCTTTTAATTGGAGTTGCAAGGCTGCATAGTCTGCTTGAACTTTTTTAAGCTCATTGCTGAGTTGAGTATTTAACTCATTATCAGTGCTAGTAGTTGGGATTGAATCAGTCGAGGTAGCCGCTACTTTTTCATCCAGTGTGGTGACTTTACCTTCAAGTGGTTGGCTAGTGGTGTTGTATTGACTTTGTTCTGTTTCAAAGCGTTTCAGCAAGCGTTTTAGTTCAATATTTTCTTTTTCAATCGCTTGCAATTGGGTGCTTAAGGATTGTTTTTCAGTACGGAGTAGTTCAAAACGGGTATGCGCTTCTTGGTCTAACGGTGCTGTATCCTCTAGCACTAAAGGCTTGCCGACAATGAGGCGATTAGGATTATTAGCGACAAAGGCATCAGGATTATTCGCATGTACCCTACGCATCATCTCTAGTGGATTATTGGCATTAGGATAGTGCGTATAAATAATATCGCTTAAGGTGTCGTTAGGTTGGATAGTAATAGTTTTTGCTTCAGCAGTAGCTGTAGCAGCTAAGCAAAGTAAACCCACTTTAGATAAAAATGCTAGAGAATGTGTTAGGGGTTTAATAGGGGTGCGTGAGGTCATTATAACGACTACTTTTCAGTTGAAATAAATACACAATGACGGTTTCCTATTGCGGCTGATCCGTGTGATTGCCGCTAGGAATCGAGCAAGTTGCTTAAATAATTTTAGCAATATTTTCGGCAGCTCTACGAACATCTAGAAAAATCAAACCTAGACGTGCATTAGGCTTTGCCAATACAGTGATGACCGCATCTTTCCCAGCATGAGTCATTAAGATATAACCATGATCTCCTTTAATCAGTACTTGTTCTAATGCACCACGGGCTAACTCCTCAGAGGTGCGATCACCGAGCGATAACATAGCGGCACTCATAGCACCGACGCGATCTTCATCCATACCACTCGGTAGCATAGAGGCGATCATTAACCCGTCCGTTGATAACACTGCTGATGCTTCAATATCAGCAGATGACCCATTCAAATCGCTCAGGATCGAGCTAAGCATTTCGGATCGCATATTATTGTCTCCTTGCGATGATTCATCGTAACGATGATGTCGATTTATAGTTGGTTTATAGTGATTCCGGCTTAGTAGTGCCGTAGCGTAATTCCAATGCCCAAACCAGTTGCTTGAATATGGGTTGGTTAAATTGAGGGATTCCACCAATGATGAGGGTAAAACGATTATTGCCGATATAAACAGGCCAAAACCCTAACTCACTGTTCCCGGTAGCATCTACTAAGCCCCAGGCTCGCTGATTATAGCGGAGATTTCCTTGCAATAATGCTTTATGTCGTGCATAGACCGCAGTTAAATTCGCACTTAATGCGGCTAACTCCTCCGCCGCCTCATGAGGAAATCCCGCACTGCCTAAATATAGCCCACGACTTTCAGCCAAAACGGCTTTACCTTCATCTGAAAGTGCGCGTAATAAACTCGGTAATAGGCGCTCTAAGGACTCATGTGGGGCTTGTTCGGGGTGCTCTAAACCGGTAATTAAACCCGCTTCTTGCAGCCAATGCACAAATTCCAGCGCTCTTTGACGTTTCATACCACTGAGCTGACACGCTATTTCAGTATTAAATAGCGGGGTTTGACTTTCTTGTAATAAACGATGCAAAAAGAGCCGACCCGGTTCTTCATGATTATCTTGGACTGTATAATAAACGCCGCCGGGTGTTACGCCGAGATATAAATTATCACTTAATACATATTCACTCATCGACAGAAACCCCCGGATCTAGTGAGTAAAGCAGCGCTTGTATGAGCGTTATAACATCCTTACGATTACGGGCATCAATCTCAAAGACTGGGGCATTTAAGCCTAATTGCTCTAACCATTGATGGTATTCAGCAATGCCTGGCCTACGCTGCAAATCCATTCTGGTAATACCCACTACCATTTGTTGTTGTTCAATAAATTCACGAAATGCATGAGTATAAAATTTTAGATCCTGAAAGGGATCTGTGCGTGTATTGTCTAATAACAGTATTAGGCCGATTCCTCCTTTAATCAGAATATTCCACATAAAGTCAAAGCGCTCTTGTCCTGGGGTTCCATATAAATGAATACGTTCATCTCCCTCTAGTGTAATCAAACCATAGTCCATCGCCACGGTGGTTTGTGGTTTGCGACTTTGAGTCATATCTGAGGCGAGCGCATCTGTCGTAACGGTGCGAATATCGCTAATGGCATTAATAGCCGTGGTTTTTCCCGAGCCGACAGGACCTGTGAAAATGATTTTTTTATTGGTTACACTCATACAGTTACTTTGCTCCTCCTCCGAGTAGACGCTTCAATAAACGCGAGAAGAGTCCACGGTTTTTCTTAGGCTCGGTTATTGAGTTAGATGTTGGAGCCGCTTGCTCCTGATGTAACAGCAGGAGGTAACTGCTGGCACTATGAAAGGCAAACACATAGCGTTGTGGAATACCTAGCTGTTTGGCTATGTCAAAAGGGGTTGCTGCTTGTTGAGTCCACAATGCCGCAATACTCATGACATGAGGGATGGATTCCATACGAGTAAGATTAGGCCAATGTTTGAGCCGATAGGTTTTATTAGGATCGTATAATTGGTGTAGACGTCCGCCAGAGGTTAATAAGGTGGTTGTCCAAAGACAGGCATCTAAATCATAGAGATGGGTCGGATGCTGTTGCACATAGGCATCTAATTGAGCCTGTTCTACAGCCGTTGGGATATGAATATGTACTTGATTGCTAGTGATGGGGTAGGTACATAAATCTGCAAACTCAGCACCATGAATATCCAACGAGCTAAAAGCATAGTTGGGTTGAGGTAGCAACAAGATATAGTGTTGACGAGTGATAAATACCTGAAACACTTGCCCCGTTTTTTTAGCTTGTTGAGTAGCCTCCATGAGCGAGCCGAGTAAGTATTGATTGGCATCAAAAATATGCCGGTCACGCTGTAAATTTTCGGGGGTAGTATCAGGTAGCGTGCCACACAATAAAGACCAGCGTTGTTGCTGCTTCACTGAATCCCTATTACTAGTCGGCTCAACCATAGGGGTAACCGTATCCCGCACTAATAAGAGCTTAGGATTACGCGTACTACTAGGATTAGTATTGGTTTTAGGAGCCGCCTCAAACGGTGTTCTGAGGGTAGTAACCGATATGTCTTCCGACAGGAAAGATTGCGGTGCTGAAGCAGGTATAGAGCTGACTTTAGGTGTAAGGACAGGATCCAAAGCAGGCTGGGCAAAGTCACGTGTGGAGGGTATAGGTGTTCCTACAGGTTTAAGTGTTGATGCAGAGGATGAGGCTGCAGCAGAGGCAGGAACTACCATTTTTTTATTGTGGTTTTGTAATAAGAGTTGTACCCGTTGCGCCGCATCAGCCAAAGCTTTAGTGGTCAAGGGTTTAGCTACCCAAATACTATTAGGCAAATCAATATCTCGAATAGAAATAATGATGCAAGGTTGAGACTGGCTCAAGTGAATCCTTTCCCATTCTTCATGTGCGCCGGGGTGATCGTAATCAATAATAAATGTTTCAGCCTCATGCGCTGGGGTGATACGAAATAAATTTTTACCGGCTCCTGCGAAGAAAAACTCTAAGATAGCTCGATTATGCGGACTGATGGTTAGCATGCTTGCTTTCAAGATGTCATTCTGCATCATCATCGAGACTCCCATTCCATGACTGTATTACCATTGTACGGCTTCCTGCCTTTTGTCAAACCATGAGTCGGGTACAATGAACCCCATTTTTTGCATCGTATTAATCATTTGATTTAAGCGCCCCTGATCGCGGGTATACTGATAAATATTTAATAATTCTTGGTCAAATATCGGATCATGAGCAGGGCGTAAACACTCAGCCTCAAGTAATTCACGCGCCCGCTCTACTTGACCATATTCTAAACAATCATAAACCTCTTCTAATACCGAGGCATATTGTTGAATTGTCGTCGTTTTTTGTAATTGAACCAGTACCTTCGGTTTAGTCGTATTACCGGATACTAAAATAGAACCCTCACGCCACGGTGAGTCGAGTACAGGTGTTTTGAGCCAGCTTTCAAAATAGGCATTATCTATATTAGAAAGATAAGGTTGTGCTACCTCCAAGAGTTCCTCACGTAAAGCCTGCCCAGATGTCCCTAATGCAATAAATAAATCTTGTAAAGTACCCGCTAACTTACTATGTAAGACAGGACGGGTTGCTAATAATACCCTCTGCGTGTGAGCACGCAGATCGTGAGGGTAGCGTCGAATATGATGTGTAAAATAATGCCATGTGGTCAAGGGGTCAAAACTCTCATCAAACTGCAGAGATTTCACATCGGGCACTCTGAAAACTAGATCAACCTGGGGCAAACGTCCTGATTTTTCAGCACTAAATAAATTTTCTAACATAAACTCTGTCGATTACATAGCGGGCTTTATTTAGTTTATAGTGTGCGAAGTGGTTTTCAACAGAAGTTTTTTTAATTATCAGCGATAAATTTTAGCGTACAATCATTAGCCAGGTAGGGGCAGTGTGGTCTAACATAAGTTCTGAGCCATATTAAATTCTATAATAATTGGTAAAGTAGGTCAGCGAGGAAGTTCAATGTGGTATTTGATGAGCCAAATAACTGTATTCTTAGTTATTGCTACCCTTGGTGGGGTGCTCTTGGGGTGGTGGGGGCGCGGTTTGCGTCAGCCCAAATTACCTGGCAATACTTTACCTTTAACCACCGATCCCTTTGAGGCACGTTTTCGATTAGAACAATGTCATCGAGACAATGCCGATTTACGCCGTGATTTGAAAGAAAAAGAAGATCATCTAGTGAAGCTACGCTCTCAGCTAGATGCCGTCGGCGGCAATACGGATTTGGTCGTGCGTTTGCAAGCGACCGAAGATCAAGTCAGGGCATTACTGCAAGACTTGCAATGGCGCGATGATACAATATCAGCCTTAGAACGTGAGCTAGCACAACTGCGAGCAGCACGTTGAATCTTTTTAATTAGCAATAGGAACAATAAAATCGATGTCTGGCAACCCTTCTTCTTTACATACCTCTCAGCTTGATACTGATATTGAGGTAATTGGTGATATTTCATTTCGTGGCACCCTTTATCTACAAGGACGCGTAAGCGGCAATATTGTGGCACCCGTAGAGTCGAATGCTTCTTTACATTTACAAGAAAACAGTGAAGTAGCGGGTGAGATTCGAGCGCCTACCATTATTGTGGCGGGAAAAGTTGCAGGTGATATTTTTGCCTCTGTGCGTATTACGCTCACCTCTAGTGCCGAAGTAACAGGCAATATTCACTACTCAGAAATTAAGGTTGAGCAAGGGGCTACTATCAATGGCAGCTTGATGGCTTTGGGTAAGCCAGAGGCTTTTTAAATTTACTAAGTTTAAAGTAGTTAGTGTAAAAAATTTACTGTACTCGCGCTATAATGTAATAAGATATATACCAAGTTAACTAGATTATAAGAGGTAACTAGGATGTCACTTTAGATAGCCTAGTTAACTTGATCGGGCTTCGTGTTTTTATGTGTTTATTATTTATTTGCGGAGATTAACAATGACTCAATTACGTTTAGTATTAGCTACTTTATTAACTGCTTTAGTTTTAACTGCTTGTGGTGGTAAAGACGAGAAAGCGGCTGAACCAGCAGCGGCTCCTGCGGCAGCACCGGCTGCTACGGCTCCTGCAGCAGCACCAGCGGCTACGGCTCCAGCAGCAGCTCCTGCTGACCCAGCGACACCACAATAATAACGGCTTAGTTATTAAGAAAAATAGGGCGGATTTTCCGTCCTATTTTTTTCTGGCATGATAGCTGTTTAGCTTGACGCTTAGGTAGGATCTATCATGTCTGACTCTCACTTCAAATATCATGTGTTCTTTTGTACTAACCAACGCGCTAATGGTGAAAATTGCTGTGCTAATTATAATGCTAGTGCACTACGTGATTATACCAAACAGCGTTGTAAAGCCTTAGGTCTAAATGGTGTAGGTAAGGTACGTATCAATAATGCGGGTTGTTTAGATCGCTGTGATTTTGGCCCTGTGATGGTGGTGTATCCAGAGGCGATTTGGTACAGCTATGTTGATGAATCTGATCTCGATGAAATCATTGAAAGCCATTTGAAAAATGGTCAACCTGTTAAACGCTTGATGGTCGACCAAACTCCATGATGCAGCGCCTTAAATATTATGCACAGTTAGTGCGTTTAGATCGCCCTATTGGTATTTATTTATTATTGTGGCCTACCCTTTGGGCATTATGGATTGCTGCTGAGGGGCACCCATCCCTGTCATTAGTACTTATCTTTGTGCTAGGCGTGGTTTTAATGCGTTCGGCAGGCTGTGCTATTAATGACTATGCTGATCGTGATATTGACCCTCATGTCGAACGTACTCGCAATCGTCCTCTTGCGGCGGGGCATATTTCGGCACGTGAGGCTTTGCTCGTGTGCGGAGTATTGTGCCTAACTGCTTTTATCCTCGTACTACAGCTCAATACTAAAACCCTTATTTTATCCTTAGGGGCGGTGTTTTTAGCGCTAACCTATCCCTTTATGAAGCGTATTCACTCCCTACCCCAAGCCCATTTAGGAGTAGCCTTTGCGTGGGGGATTCCTATGGCTTTTACTGCGACCACTGATGAGTGGCCTCCTTTACTGGCTTGGGTCTTATTTGCCGCTTCTCTGTGTTGGACGGTGGCCTATGACACCATGTATGCCATGAGTGATCGAGAGGATGATGTAAAAATTGGGGTTAAATCATCCGCTATATTCTTTGGGCACTATGACAAGTTAGTGATTGGTATATTGCAAATACTAACCTTGGCATTACTGATTTGGGTGGGGCAGCTCGCTGAACTAGGGGTATTTTATTATGGTGGTTTAGTCGTAGCCGCAGGATTTGCGCTTTATGAGCAATATTTGATTAGAAAGCGTGAGCGTTTACCCTGTTTTCAGGCGTTTCTCAACAATAATTGGTTTGGTTTAGCGGTGTTTCTAGGCTTAAGTCTGGATTATCTCTTGCCTGCACCCCTATAATCCGTCTTTTGCTAATTGCTGTGGGGCGAGGATGTCTAGACAAGCCAGTTTTAATCGTGAAGAACTCTTACAATGCGGTCATGGGCAGATGTTTGGGCCTGGGAATGCTCAGTTGCCAGTACCGAATATGCTCATGATGGATCGTATTATAGAAATTACCGATAACGGTGGGCCACACGGCAAGGGCAATATTATTGCTGAGCTGGATATCAATCCTGATTTATGGTTTTTTGCCTGTCATTTTCCGGGTGATCCTGTGATGCCCGGCTGCTTAGGTTTGGATGCTATGTGGCAAATGGTGGGATTTTATTTAGCTTGGCTGGGTAATCCCGGACATGGACGCGCATTAGGGGTGGGCGAGGTTAAATTCTTTGGTCAAGTCCTCCCTAAGGCTAAAAAGGTCGTCTACAAAGTGGATTTAAAGCGGGTAATTACCCGTAAATTAGTGATGGGAATTGCCGATGGTAGTCTAGAGGTGGATGGGCGCGAGATCTACACGGCTAAGGATTTGCGGGTAGGTTTATTTACCTCCACCGAGTCTTTTTAACTCTGCTTGGAACATAATGGTATTTTTAATACCTAACCACATAACGCTAATCAAAATCATCAGTAGCGGTATTTTGTATACGGCTACTGAGTAAGCTGAAATTTTTAATATAACGCTATTTTAAAAGGCTATGTTGTTATGAAACGTTGGTTAATAGGTCTAATGTTGGCTTCTGCTATGGTAAGTGCTACGGTACACGCGGAGGAGGCACAAAAATATGATCGCGTGGCTTTCAGTGCCAATGCCGAGCGTGAGGTCGAGAATGATACCGCTATTGCCGTGTTATATGCCGCTGAAGAAGGGCAGGATAGCACCTCATTGTCTGCAAAGGTGAATAGTGCGATTACGTGGGGGGTAGCTGAGGCTAAAAAGATCGATGGTGTGGAAGCACGCACTTTAAGTTATACCACTTACCCTAGTTATGATGATAAGGGCAAAATCATTGGTTGGCAGGTACGCCAAACCTTACAGGTCAAAAGCACTGAAATTAATGCCATGAGTACTTTGCTGGGCAAGCTACAAGAGCAATTACGTATCGAGTCCGTCAATTATGCCGTCTCGCCTAAGGTACAAAAAGCGATTGAAGATGAGCTAATTGCAGAAGCTTTAGGTAATGTTAAACGTCGTGCTGCTCAAGTTCAAAGCAATATGGGGCGTTCAGAATATCGCGTCGTAATGCTGAATATTCAGTCAGGTCAGCAAGTTTTTATGCCTAGAGCGCCTATTGCCATGATGAAAGCTGCTACCATGGATGCGGCTCCAGCGCCGGCTTTAGAGGCGGGAAAACAGACTTTAAGAGTCGATGTCGCGGCAGAGATTGAGTTATCAGCAAAATAGAGATTGCGAGAGTGGGGTAGATTTTGCTAGCATACCGCCCTTTCGTAAATTCGATATACCACACTTTGAGGAACTTCAACATGAAGCCCGGTATTCATCCAAATTATAGAGAAGTCGTATTCCAGGATCTAACTAGCGGCTTCACGTTTTTGACTCGCTCCACGGCGGAAACTAGAGATACAACCGTATTTGAAGGGAAAGAGTATCCCCTAGTGAAGGTTGAGATTTCTAGTCAATCTCATCCTTTCTATACAGGGAAACAAGCCAGCGCTCTCGCTACGGCTGGTCAGATTGATAAATTCAATCGCCGTTATCAACGCGGTTAATTTTACTTTCCCGCCTTGCGCTAAAAAAGCACTCTTTAGGAGTGCTTTTTTTATTTGTAGATAAAAAAAGGCTAAGTGCTGCAATTGGGATTACAACTTTTTAATGCAGTGATACACTCATGACTCTAATCTACTAGCTAGACATTAACCCATTCAACAGGCTTGTAAGGATAGGGCGAACAGAAAATCTAAATGCTATTTGGGGTAGTTAGATTTTTTATTAGCACCCGTAGCAAAAAATAGCTCAAACTAACCCTAGTGTTTTGAGCCAATAGGAGAGAGATTCATGATTAAAGATTTACGCCAAGAGGCCTTGCAGTATCATGCTGAGCCTAAACCCGGTAAAATCGCCTTACAAATCACCAAACCTACCAATACACAGCGTGACTTATCGCTGGCCTATACCCCTGGCGTCGCCGAACCTGTTAAAGCGATTGCGGCGAATCCAGAAGATGCCTATGCCTATACCAGTAAAGGTAATTTAGTGGCTGTCATTAGTGATGGCTCCGCTATTTTAGGACTAGGTAATTTAGGGGCTTTGGCAAGTAAGCCCGTGATGGAGGGTAAAGGCGTACTCTTTAAACGCTTTGCTGATATTGATGTATTTGATATTGAGGTGGCTACCCAAGATGTCGAAGAATTTATTACGGTAGTAAAAAATATTGCTGGAACCTTTGGCGGTATTAATCTTGAGGATATTAGTGCGCCGCGTTGCTTTGAAATTGAAAAACGTTTGCAAGCGATGCTGGATATTCCGGTATTTCATGATGATCAACATGGCACCGCAGCGATTATTGCAGCAGGTTTGTTGAATGCCTTAGAACTACAAGGTAAAACGATTGAGCAAGCAAGAATAGTATGTCTAGGGGCAGGAGCCGCTGGTATTGCTTCCATGAATTTGCTCACTGCACTCGGTGCTAAGAAAGAAAACCTATTTGTGGTGGATAGCAAAGGGATTATTCATACCGAGCGCAATGACCTAAATGAATATAAAGCAGCCTATGCTCAGACCACTTCGCTACGTACCTTAGCAGATGCCTGTAAGGGTGCGGATGTCTTTATCGGTTTATCAGGCCCTAATTTACTAAGCGCAGACATGCTAGCGTCTATGGCAGCCAATCCGATTGTGTTTGCCCTATCTAATCCTAATCCTGAAATTGCTCGTGATGTAGCGCTGCAAACCCGCGATGATTTAATTATGGCGACCGGGCGCAGTGATTATCCGAATCAAATTAATAATGTCTTAGGCTTCCCATTCTTGTTTAGGGGTGCTTTAGATGTACGCGCAAAATGCATTAATACCGAAATGCTCATGGCAGCCGTACATGCTCTTGCCCAATTAGCACGTGAGCCTGTACCTCAGGAAGTATTGGATGCTTATAACTTAAAGTCTATGGAGTTTGGTAAAGATTATTTTATTCCTAAACCCTTAGATCCGCGTTTACCGGAGCGTATTCCTGCGGTAATTGCGCAAGCAGCAATTGCTTCAGGAGTCGCGCGTTTAAGCTAGTAGTCTGGTCTTGAGCATGAATAGGGCAATAGTATGTGATTGCCCTATGAGTTAGCATTTTTAAGTATTAGATATCGGTTTTAAAATCAAGCGCTCGCCTTTGCGATAAATGCTATAGCGTAAACCCACTTGATAACTATGCTGGGCGTTTTCGGTTTCGCCTAAATATTCTAATAACTCTGCTAGCTCTAAATAAGCCTCCGCATTGGGTGCTTGATTCACACTAGACTCATAATAATGTTTGGCTAAGAGCCAATTTTGTTGTTGGCGATAAAGCCGCGCTAGCATTAATAATAAAACCGGATTATTAGCTTGATGAGTTTGCCATTGCTTAGCATTAGCTAATGCCTGCTCAATATCCCTTTGTGGCGTTCGTCCATATAGCTCTGCTAAACCATCATGCCATGTTTGATTTAAGGTGGTTTCAATCATCTGAGCGCTAGTTTCATAATCCTCTATCTTTAGCAGTATTTTAGTATAGATATAAACCGCTTCAGGCTGAGTGGTGACTGCTGTAGGCAAACGTTGCCACATGGCTTTTAATTTAATAATGCCACCTTGTTTAAGTTGTTGCTCAAATAACCCTGTTAAAGCCGCTACTTCTATTTTCTGCATATCTTCGGCTTTAAGGATTTTTTGGGTAATTAATTCAGGTAATAAATCAACTAACTCATCCCAGTTTTCTTGTTGATATAAAACACGAGCAAGTAATCTTAAAACATAAGGATGTTTAGGGGCTAAGGGCTGTAAACTTCTTAAGGTAGCATGTGCTTGCTCTAATTGATTAGCCGTAATTTGCATATCCGCTTGTGATACCCCTACAGCTAAACGTGAGCCTTGATTATGTAATAAGGCGCGTCTTAGCCACTCATCACGGCGATCATAAGCTTCTTGCATATGAGCGGCGCGTGCAGCGGCAATATAGCTAAGCACGGGCATTTCAGTTTCATCGGCTTGATAGAGCAAGAGCTTTTCTGCTCGATTCCAATTACCCTCTGTGAGCTTTAATAAACCCCGTGCAAAGGTACGAGCGGCATAGCGATCTTTAATGATCTGACGTAAATGCAAGAGGCGATAAAATGCATTTAAGGCAAAATGTAAGGTAAAAAATCCTAGCACTAAATATAAAATAAAGGCAGCAGTACGTCCCTGCATAATATAAGTAGGGTTTTCATTCCAACTGACTAAAGTCATGCCAGGATTATTAATAGACCAATAGAGTAAGCCCAAAAATATTATTAATACTAAGCCTAAACCGATTAAGTAACGCATTAGGGGTTTACCTCGGAGGATTGCTTAGAATTAATAGTCACATTATTAAATACTTTAAGGCTTGCTAGCTCAGGGCGTTGGCTGTCAGTCGTTAATTTTTTTAAGGTATTTAAAGCGCTAATCAATTCCTCTGCTTGTTGCGCAGGATAGTAGTCGTTAAAAGTATCTATTAATAGTTGGATTTGGCTTTGCGCTGCTTCAGTATTGCCTTGTAATAATAATAATTGCAGTGTTTCTAGACGTAATAGTGCTAATTGATAAATCTGTTGGCTATTTTCAGCATCTAAAATCACGGGTAAAGGCTGATCTACGGGGCGAATAGTGAATGATTCACCCCATAGCGCTTTTGCTTCACTTGAATAACGTTCCCACCAAGTTAAAGGGCGATCCGGTTGTTTAGGCTTTAATTGTGCCTCTAGAGCGGGGGTTAAAGGCTTAGGCGCGTGCAGTGTTTGCCGTATTTGTTGGATTTGCTCGGTAATAAAGGGAGCATCTAGCCCTTGATAGGCCTCTAGTGTTTTGCGATCCCGAATAATTTGCTGGCGTGTGGGAATATATTCCACAATGGCTAAATTCATTAATACTTGATCGGCTTCTTTTAGAGCCGCTAAGGCCGCTGTTTTATTTTGGGTAATTTGCCATTCACGATTAGCCAGTTTTAATAAAAACTGTACTTCCGCTATTTGCCACTCTGAGGGATTAGAGGGTTTAATATTTTCTTGTAGTTGGCCTTGAATACGCGTGATCTGCTCTGTTTGTTTCGCAACGGTTAGGGCAAATTGGCGGGTTTGTTGTTCTAGTTCTTGAATCGTTTTAAAGCGCTCATTCATAGCCTGCTGTTGTGCCGCTAAGGTTTGTTCTAGTTCGCTTTCTAAGCGTTTGATTTTTGTATCTGTGGGAACTTGGGTCAGGTGTTGCTGTTGTTGTTGTAATTGGGTTTGTGTGGCGACGACTTTAACATTCATCCGCTGCCAGTGCCGATAACCTGCCCCAATACCAATCAGGGTAAAAAGAAACGCGAGTGCTGCCAAAAATACGGCAAAGCGACCACTCCAAGAGGGTGGCGGTGGTTGAAAAAGGTCAAGATCTAAATCAGGTCGTGAAGATTTATCTATCATTATGGTTATTCCAAACCCTATGCAAAGCCTCCCACATCGCAGTATCACTAGGATTATGGGCGGTATGAATACGCTTAAAATTGAGTTGTTGAGCTGCTTGAGCAATGCGCTCACTACCGACTAATAAGGGGACATGAGCAGGATTAACAGCCCCGCCCCAGCAGGTAACTAAGTGCTGCAAGGCTTCCAAACTCGTTATCATAACCCAACTGACGGCCTCCCACTGAATATTCAATGTAGGTAAGGGTTGGGTAATGCGCTGGTAAACCTCACAGGATATTACCTGCATGTTTCGTGCCCGTAAGGTATCAGCTAATAGGGTACGCCCTCCTGAACCTTTAACCAGCAAGATTTTTTGTGGAGATAAGGCAGCGAAAGCAGGTAAGGCGAGCAGTTCTTCACTGGTGAAATGAGTATCAGGTGCGTAATCAACCTGAATACCATAATTTGCCAAGGTCTGAGAGGTAGCATTACCAATCGCAGCAATTTTGAAATGGCTAGGAAGATAAGGGTGCGTTAATTGTTTGAAAAAGTATTCAACGGCATTCGGGCTAGTAAACAGAGCGAGTTGATAAGCGTGCAAGTTTGCCTCATGAAGGAGTAATTCACAGGGCAATGCCTCAATAGCGAGCAGAGGGCAGGCAATAACCGTAGCGCCTGCTTGTTGTAGGCGCTGGGTAAGCTTAATCGCTTGATGAGCGGGGCGGGTAATGACTAAAGTTTGACCTGTTAAACTCGGTGCTGAGTGGGCACTCATAGCGTCACATCAACCCCTAAGAGGCTAAGCACTTTATCACCACCTTGCTGCAGTAAATTTTCCGCGATAGCAATACCTAATGCCTCCGGTTCATTAATACTGCCAGACTGCTGATCAGTAAAGGTTTGTGAACCATCGGGATAGCCTATTAGTCCCCGCATATGAATACTATTGCCTGATAACTCCGCAAAACCAGCTACCGGAATTTGACAGCCGCCATTTAAACGCTTATTCATCGCACGCTCGGCTCGTATCCGTAAGGCAGTATCAGGATGATTAAGGGGGGCAAGTAAGGATTCAATACGAGTATCACCCTCCCGGCACTCAATGCCAATAGCACCTTGTCCAATCGCTGGTAAACTCTCTTCGGTGCTTAAATAGGCGGTAATACGGGCTTGAAAACCTAAACGAATCAACCCTGCGGCGGCGAGAATAATTGCATCATATTCTCCCTGATCTAGTTTACTCAGACGGGTATTAACATTACCCCGTAAGTCTTTGATCACTAAATGCGGAAACCGTGCGCGTAATTGGGTTTGGCGGCGTAAGCTCGAAGTACCAACCACCGCCCCTTCAGGCAGCTCAGCTAAAGATTGATAACGCTGCGAAACAAAGGCATCGCGCGGATCTTCACGCTCCATAATGATTGGTAAATGTAAGCCTGCTGGAAAGTCCATCGGCACATCTTTCATTGAGTGGACTGCAATATCGGCACTCCCCTCCAGCATACCCGCCTCTAACTCCTTTACAAACAAGCCCTTACCACCAATTTTAGAGAGGGGGCTATCTAAAATTTTATCTCCACGTGTCACCATGCCAACTAATTCAATCTGTAGATCAGGGTGATGGTGTTGAAGTTGAGCGGCAACGTGTTCAGCCTGCCAAAGTGCTAAGGGGCTAGTGCGGGTCGCAATGCGAATAATGTGAGCCATATGTCTGAAAGCCTAATCAATGAATGCTAAAGACTTTACGGCAAACAATTTTAAAGTTCCAGCAATGTACAGGTGTCTTTTAGCAGTAGAGGAGCTAAGTATTAGCTAAGACTTTAGTTTGACGAGCGCTAATAGTTTTATAAACCGCATAATAGAGCAAAATGCCAACAGCATCGGCGACTACATCACCCCACGACATAGAACGCCAAGTGGTCATGCCTTGTAGCAATTCAATCGAGCCACCATAGATGAATAAAGGCAAAAATACATAAAGCCAAAAAGAGCGTGACCAAGCCAAATGAAACAAGGCCGCAAAGACGAAAAAGGCACCTGCATGTACTATCTTATCGCCCATCTCAATCCCTTCAATTGGCAATGGGGTGCGGCTTAAAGCAAAAAATACTCCAAACACTAACAGGCCGATACAGAAAGCCCTGAAGCTATAAAGATAACGTGGATTAGTTTGAACACTAAGGTGGATTGATTTTAATAATTCATACATGAGTATTGGATTCCAGTAGTTAACTTAATACTAAGCGTGAATCGATTTTATAGCATGTGATTATGAATTATTGGTGCAAAAACTCATGAAAGCAGGGTTAAACAAGAACACAATGCAGTACTTGAACACTCAAGTACTGCACAGACTCGATAAGTTGCTGATTAGCCCCAACGATAGGTGAGGTTTAACATCGCACCGCGTTCACGATCACGACGGCCTTGATAGCGTGTTTCGTCTTGATAGACATTGGCAGATAAGGTGGTATTACGTCCTACCGCGAATTCAGCACCTAAAGAAGCATAGAGTGTCTTGGCTTTACCAGAGTAGCCTGCTTCTTTGCTGCGTCCCGCTTTTACTGAGCCATATAGTTTGGCATTTTGACCTAAAGGTACATCAGCATCGAGGGTAACTGCATAGTTACGCTCATTTTTAGGCGCTTTATAGCCTAAATCTGAACGATCATAACGTTTGCGTGATCCTTCAACACCTAACCATACATTTGGGGTTATGCCGTAGTACGCACCTACCATAGTGCGACGTCCACGATTACCATCACTGAGGCGAATGTTTTGATGTTGGGCATTAAAGCGTGTGCGCTGAGTAGGTTTGGTTCTAATTTCGGCTGTAGTCATATCTTCAGTCAAAATATTGCCTTTTTTGTCATTTAAGGCATGACGCATATAAGCAGGACTGCGTTCTTGACGTACACCCACTTGGACTCGTGACCCCATTTGAGCCTGTAGACCGACATGGTAAGGTGTAAAGGTTTTCTTGGCATATTGATTCCCTACACGCTTAATTTCCATTGAGCCTGCCCCGGCACTAAGCTGGATATTAGGTGAGAGATGAGTCGCGCCTTGAAGATAAACACTGCGACCGGTATGGCGATATTGTGGATTTTTAAAGCGGTGTTTTTCCACTCGTAAACCATAACTAGTACCCGTGGCACGATTTACTCGTTTGTATTGTGCTGAAACACTGTCATGGGTGGTTTTGTTATCAGAGGTGGTAATACGTTCAACACCTGTGCTAAACAAATTGTCATATTGACCCGCCATTGCATTAGTACTAGCTAATAGCACTAAACCTGCTGGGAGATAGGGTAGGTAATGTTTCATAAGATGTCCTTTAGTTGTCTTCAGTAAGCGTCCATCCGCTGGCAGAGAATGCAGCAAGACCTCGATGCCCAAGCAGTATTAACTATAGACTTGAAACGGGGTTTAAGCCTTGTTACCTATCATTAAAACTCTACCCCTTATCAGATAAATCAATAAGATAGTGATTTTTTAGCCATTAGCATTCTTTATATTAGAAATACTTATAGTAGCAAATAAACTATCTTATTGTTTTAAGTTAGATTATGTCGCAGTATTAAGCGGTTCAGTATATTACTGTATTAGTATATTCCGAGGTACATATGAAGGCATTACCGGAGTTTGAAAAGCGTAGCCAACAAGAGGTCAAGGCAACCACTTGTTATATGTGTGCTTGTCGCTGCGGCATTAAGGTAACGGTTGAAAATAATAATATCCGCTATATTCAGGGCAATCGGGATCACCCGATTAATAAAGGCGTGCTCTGTGCTAAGGGTAATGCCGGCATTATGAAGCAAAATTCCCCTGCTAAACTCCATGCTCCCCTCTTACGTAAAGCGGGTACTGAGCGGGGTGCAGGTGAGTTTGAGGTCATTTCAATGGATCGGGCTTTGGATATTTTAGAGGCTCGCTTACGTCATATTCGTAGTACAGATCCCTTAAAACTGGCTTATTTTACCGGACGCGATCAGATGCAAGCCCTGACCGGCTTTTGGGCCTCGCAATTTGGCACTTTAAACTGGGCGGCACACGGCGGCTTTTGCTCGGTGAATATGGCAGCAGCGGGGCTTTACACGACGGGATATGCTTTTTGGGAGTTTGGTGATCCTGATTGGGATAACACTAAATATTTTATGCTCTGGGGTGTGGCGGATGATCATGCCTCTAATCCGATTAAAATCGGCCTAGAAAAACTCAAACGTAATGGTGGCAAATTTGTAGCGATTAATCCGGCACGCACGGGCTATCAAGCGATTGCGGATGAGTGGGTGGGGATTCGTCCTGGAACAGATGCCATGCTAGCCCTGTCTATGTTGCATGTGCTGCTCAAAAACGATCAGTTTGATTGGGAGTTTTTAATTCGCTATACCAATGCTGCCTATTTAGTCGTTCATACTCCGGGGCAAATAGGGCATGGCTTACTCCTGCGTGATGAGGCGGGTAATCCTTTGGTATGGGATCAGGTGAAAGGGATGGCGCTTGATGGCACGCAGCCGAATATCTCACCTGCTTTATTTTTTGAAGGTGAAGTGCAAGGTCAGCCCGTTAAATCCGTCATGGTGCTGATTGCTGAGGCGTATTTAGATGAACAATACTCGCCGGCTAAAGCATCGGAGATTTGTGGTGTACCGGCTGAGCAAATTGAGCGTTTAGCATTGGAAATGGCGCATATTGCGTTTAAAGAAAGTATTGAGGTCGATGTACCCGAAGGTTGGATCGATTGGGCAGGGCGTAAGCATTATAAATTTATCGGTCGTCCGGTATCGATGCATGCAATGCGTGGGATTTCAGCACATTCCAATGGTTTTCAGACCTGCCGTGCGATTCACTTTTTACAAATTATGTTAGGCACTGTGGATGTTCCGGGCGGACATTTAGCTAAGCCTCCTTACCCTAAACATATTCCGCCTGCGGTTAAACCTGCCAAAGATTGTGCGCCTAATACCCCACTTAGAACGCCGCCCTTAGGTTTTCCAACCAGTCCAGAGGATTTAGTTTTAGACGAAAACGGTAAACCCAAGCGCATTGACAAAGCCTATTCATGGGATGCGCCCCTGTCTAATCATGGCCTGATGCACATGGTGATTAGTAATGCGGTAAAGGGTGATCCCTATTATATTGATACGCTGATGATTTTCATGGCGAATATGGCGTGGAATTCCAGCATGAATACCGCCGAGACTCAGCAGATGCTAGTCGAAAAGCATGATAATGGTGAGTATAAAATCCCCTTTATTGTGGTATCGGATGCCTATCATTCTGAAATGGTTAACTTTGCCGATTTGATTATTCCCGATACCACCTATCTAGAGCGTTGGGATACTATCTCTATGCTGGATCGCCCTATTTCCGAGCCACATGCGGCGTGTGATGCCATTAGGCAGCCGATTATTAAACCTGAGCGGGAGGTAATGCCGTGGCAAGAGGTGCAAGTCGAATTAGGACTGCGTTTAGGTTTTCCCGCTCTGACGAATCCAGATGGTTCGCGTAAATATAAAGACTATCAAGACTTTATTATTAACTGGGAACGAGAGCCGGGCATTGGCTTTTTGGCAGGATGGCGCTTAGATGAGGAGGGTAATGAAGTACCTTTGCGGGGCAAGCCTAATCCTAAACAATGGGAGCGCTATGCTGAAGAAGGTGCTTTTTTTGCCTATCACTTACCAGAAAATACCCGCTACTACCGCCATGCCAATAAGGACTACTTAGAACTTGCCAAAAGTGCTGGGTGGGTAGGTTCCACTAAGCAAATTGTGATAGAACTCTATTCAGAAACCCAACAACGCTTTAAGCTCGCAGGGCAAGGCTTATATGCAGGGCCAATGCCCACTGAAGCTCATCATAAAGAACGTCTGAGCCAGTATTTTAATCCCTTACCGTTCTACTATAAGCCGCTAGAGCAATGCCGTATTGATGAGGATGAATACCCTTTCTATGCGGTGAATCAACGCCCAATGTTTATGTATCATTCGTGGGATTCGCAAAATGCGTGGTTACGCCAGATCTGTGCTCAAAATTACTTATATATGAATCGCCAACGTGGTGAGAGCCTAGGTCTAGCTGATTTATCGTGGGTATGGGTGGAGTCCCATCATGGCAAGATTCGGGTGCAGTTAAAGCTAATCGAGGGTTGCCAAGCCGATACGGTATGGACGTGGAATGCGATTGCTAAACAGGCCGGTGCCTGGGGCTTGAAAGCAGGGGCTAATGAAAACACCAAAGGTTTCTTGATGAATCACCTGATTTCTGAGCTATTACCGCAGCAAAATGATGCACTAGATGGTGTAACCAATTCAGACCCGATTACCGGACAGGCCGCTTGGTATGACCTTAAAGTCAAAATCTATCCCGCTGCTGAGACTGGTACTTGGCCTCTGTTCTCTACTATTAAACCCTTACCCCATGCTCAAGAGTCTCCCGATTTACTACGTTATCAAACCCATGCGGCGGTGAATGTAGTGCGCTCAATGGAGGATGTATTAGAGCGCGGTAGTGTCCATGATGGCAATCGAGGAACATCTGGGAGTAAAACGGTATGAAACTAGGTTTAGTCGTTGATTTAGATGTGTGTGTGGGCTGTCATGCGTGTGCGGTATCCTGCAAGCAATGGAATACCTCCGGTATGAGCGGCGCACTGACGGATTATAACCCCTATGGTGAAGATCCGAGTGGAGTATGGTTTAACCGTGTGCGGAGCTATGAGGTAGGTGATTATCCGCAGAATAAAACGATTAATTTCCCAATGTCCTGTATGCACTGCGAGCAAGCTGATTGTGTGGATGTATGCCCCACAGGTGCAAGCTATAAGCGCGTAGAGGATGGCATTGTCTTGATTGACCAGGATAAGTGTATGGGTTGTAACTACTGCTCATGGGCTTGTCCCTATGGTGCGCGTGAATTAGATCGCTCTACAGGTACGATGAAAAAATGTACCTTATGCCTTGATCGGATTTATGACGAGCGCTTAGAGGAGGTCGATCGTCAACCCTCTTGTGTGATCACTTGTCCCGCACATGCCCGTCATTTTGGTGATTTTGATGACCCTGATTCTAATGTGAGCCAGCTAGTGCGGGAGCGGGGCGGCTATCAACTCATGCCTGAGCTGGGCTATAGCCCTACCAATCGCTATTTACCCCCACGAGTCACACGCCTCATACCGACGGAAGATGTGAGCAAAAAGTCATTGATCAGCTCGGTCAAAGAGTGGGTCAATAAAATGGTTGAGCGTTAAGAGGTTACCTTATGCATCCAGCGTTTTCTGTTATTGGATTTACCGTAGCCTCTGGAGCGGGATATGGTTTATTTATTTTATTAGTCTTGGCAGAGGTTTATGGGTTTGCGGATATTGATGTACCTGTGGCCTTAAGTGCCGGGCTTCTCGCTCTGGTATTGATTTCTGGTGGCTTATTGTCTTCGACTTTGCATTTAGCGAATCCTAAACAGGCATGGCGAGCCTTTTTCCGTTTTAAAACCTCATGGTTATCACGTGAAGGCGTGTTTGCGCTGGTGTTTTATCCACTGGCCTTACTGTATCTCATCGGGGTCTATGTGAATGATGCCCAAGCCAATGGACTAGTGGCATTTGTGGGCTTAAGTGCAGTTGTCATAGCGTTAGCAACCGTGTTTAGTACAGGTATGATTTATGGCTGCTTGAAAACCATTAGACAATGGAACACCGCTTTAACACCAACGAATTACATAGTATTAGCCCTTGCAACAGGTAGTGTCTTGCTCGTGTTGATATTGGCGTTTGCGGGAAAAGATAGTAAAACGATGGCAGGTATTGCTATAGCATTACTAGCTTTGGGGGCGATGACTAAGGCGATTTATTACTTTTGGATCAGAACCGTAATAGGGCCAACGATTAATACCGCCACGGGTTTCACACAGGGCAAAGTGCGCCTATTGGATACGGGACACACAGCCGGTACTTTCCTGACACGAGAATTTAGTTATCAAGCGCAACATAGTCTACTCACTCAATTACGCATAGTCGTGTTTGCTTTAGGCTTTGTCCTGCCTATAGCATTACTAGCATTTATGATCTTAGCGTGGTCGAGCGGTTGGGTTGCTTTAGTGGGAGTGTTCGCGATGTTTGCAGGGATTACAGCAGAGCGCTGGCTATTTTTCGCTGAGGCTCGCCATGTGGTTAATCTCTATCATGGCGCACAGCATACTTAAGCAGAATAGAATACGAATGTTTCACGTTAAACATAGCTAAGCAAAGCCGCTGGAGCATAAACTCTAGCGGCTTTTTTAGTTAATGCCCGCCTAAATACGCCGCACGCACTTCAGGATTAACGAGTAACTCCTCACCCGTACCCGATAAGCGAATTTCACCATTGACCAATACATAACCCCGATCTGCAAGGCGCAGAGCGTGATTAGCATTTTGCTCGACGAGGAAGATAGTGGTTCCTTGAGCAGCTATATCGCGCAGTGAGTTTAGAATTTGCTTCACAATCAAGGGGGCTAAGCCCAGACTCGGCTCATCTAATAGCAGCAATTTAGGGCGACTCATTAAAGCGCGACCAATCGCTAACATTTGCTGTTCCCCGCCGGATAAAGTCCCGGCACGTTGATTGCGCCGCTCCTTTAGGCGTGGAAACATAACAAACATTTTTTCTCGATCTTCTTCCATATGCTCATCGCCAATTGGAAGCGTACCCATAATGAGATTTTCTTCTACAGTCATAGCAGGGAAAATCCGTCGTCCTTCTGGGACTTGAGCAATACCTAAGCGTCCGACTTCATGCATGGCGATATTAGTAATATCCCGACCTTGATATTTAATATAACCTTTGGATGCGCGAGGGGAGCCAAAAATAGTCATGAGTAGGGTTGATTTACCGGCTCCATTAGCCCCAATTAGGGTCACAATTTCACCTTCTGAAACATTCATACTCACATTACGCAGGGCTTGAATCGGGCCATAAGATGCATCAATTTGATGAATTTCTAACATATAGTCACTCATGATGCGTCTCCTTCTTCTGTACCTAAATAGGCCGCTAAGACTTTAGGATTGACCTCGATTTCTGCGGGAGTGCCTGCGGCAATCACCTGCCCATAATCTAATACCACAATGTGCTCTGAAATACCCATGACTAGTCCCATATCATGCTCTATCAGTAGCACCGTGACATTATGCTTATCACGCAGATGGCGAATGAGCGTACTCAGCTCTACCGTTTCACGCGGATTCAAGCCCGCCGCCGGTTCATCCAAGCATACTAATTTAGGTTCAGTACACATGGCGCGGGCAATTTCTAAACGGCGCTGATTCCCATAAGGCAAATCCCCTGCAAGACGATTCGCATCTTCGGTAAGATTTACTACCTCCAACCAATAATAAGCAGTCTCTAGAGCGCGTTTTTCCGAGGCGCGATAATGTTTAGTATTCAACATACCGCGAATCAGATTGCGATCTAAGTGATTATGCTGAGCGACCAGCAGATTTTCCATCACCGTCATTTCACGAAACAAACGGATATTTTGGAAAGTACGAGCGACACCGGCTTGATTGACCCGATGGGAGCCGCCAAAAGTTTTATAATAGAGGCGCTCCAAAAAGGCTGGTGGATTGACATAATCGCTCCACTGAAACTTTTCACCGAGTACTTTGCGTAGGTTGGTCGTTTTACCATTGTCATTGAGAATGACCTGTCCCTCAGTCGCTTTATAAAAGCCAGTGACACAGTTAAAAACGGTGGTTTTACCCGCGCCATTAGGCCCAATCAGAGCGGTAATGGAGTTTTTTTGTACCTCAAAATTGACATTATTCAAGGCCAAGATACCGCCAAAACGCATGGTTAGGCCTTGTACACTTAAGAGCGGAGAGGGTGGAGTGGGGCTTGCTACATCACTCATGCTTGCCCCTCCTTAGTGAAGTAAGGACGGCGAATGGGTAAGAAACCACGCGGTTTCCATAGCATCATGAATACCATGAGTATGCCGAATATTAATACACGATAATCTGCAAAGTCGCGTAACATTTCAGGTAGGATAGTAAGTACTAATGCCGCAACCACAACCCCGACGACAGAACCCATGCCCCCTAATACCACAATGGCAAGGATTAAGGCAGATTCAAAGAAGGTAAATGAAGTAGGGTTCACAAAGCCGCCTTGTTGTGCCGCGAAAAACACCCCGCCAATACCTCCCGTCATAGCGCCCATCATAAAGGCACTGAGCTTGATCGTGACATGATTCATACCTAAAGAGCGACAGGCAATTTCATCTTCACGTAAAGCTTCCCAAGCTCGTCCCATAGGCATAGTGCGTAAACGGCTAAAGAAAAAAATCATGAGGCAGGCGACTAGAAACACGACCAAATAGATAAAGATAAATTTGGTATTAGGGCTATAGGTTGTCCCAAAAAACTCATGAAAAGGTATATGCCCATCTGTTTTTGCAGTACGGGTGAATTCTAGGCCAAACAGTGAGGGTTCAGCAGCTTTAGCCCCATTAGGGCCGCCCGTGAAAGACATCCAGTTATTCAGCACTAAGCGAATAATTTCCCCAAAGCCTAGGGTAACAATAGCCAGATAATCACCATGCATACGTAAGACTGGAAAACCTAATATACCCCCTAAGAGAGCCGCAAAGGCAGCCGCTAAAGGAATCGCACTCCAAAACCCTAAACCCCAATATTGTGACCCTAAGGCAAAGGTATAGGCTCCTACCGCGTAAAAGGCCACAAATCCCAAATCCAGTAACCCAGCGAGTCCCACTACAATATTAAGACCTAAACCGAGTAATACATAAATCAAGGCGAGAATAGCCACGGTGAGATAATACTTGCTGAGATAAAAGGGTAATACCAGCCCGGCAATAAATAGAATAGCGAGAATGATCCATAAATACCTTTGGTCACCGGGGCTAGCAACGTATACACCCCGTTTACCTTTGCTCAACATAAATTTTTGAATCAGTCGCTGCCCCCACGGTGTCAAGGCAGCGAGCTGATAGGCAAAGCGCCCGATAAAGACAATGAAAGCTAACATTATCGGTGTTTGCGGGTGAGTATTAAAACCATAACCGTTAAGGATAATACCGGAGATAGGACTGAAAATAAGTAGAGCAATCATGCCTACTAAAGAAGAATCCTTGAAGGCAGTGAGCATGGGCGGGTCATTAGGTTTACTAAACATTACACTTTCTCCACTAAGGGCTTGCCCAATAAACCACTAGGACGGAAAATCAATACCAGCACCAAGAGTGAAAAAGCGAATACATCCTTATAGTCCGTATTAACAAAGCCAGAGAATAAGGACTCGGACATCCCCAAAATAATACCGCCTAACATCGCTCCGGGTAATGAGCCGATTCCACCTAAAACCGCTGCTGTGAAGGCTTTAACGCCGGTAATAAAGCCGACTGAAAAATCAAACGAGCCATAATTCAGCGTGACTAATACACCTGCAATAGCAGCCATAGCCGCCCCTAAAATAAACACGGTGGAAATAATCCGATCTGTATTAATGCCTAATATGGCAGCCATCTTAGGGTCTTGTTGTACCGCACGGCATTGGCGACCTAAGGAGGTCTTTTGAATGATATAGGTGAGTAAAGCCATGCTAGCAAACGACACGACAACCAGCAGGACTTGAATATAGGTGATTTGGAAAAAGTCGGTTTCAGTACCAAAACGAAACACGCCGGGGAGAATGGTGGGAACCGCCTGTGTTTTAGCGCCTTGGCTGACTTGTACATAATTCTGCAACACTAGCGACACACCGATAGCTGAAATGAGAGGGGCTAGTCGTGGAGAATTACGTAAGGGTTTATAAGCAATACGCTCAATGCTCCAACCGTATAAGGAGACAATCACGATCGTAACAATCAGAGTAATAATGATGAGAAAGGCAGCAGAGCTAATGCCAAAGAAGGATAAAATCGCGATACAGATAGCCGTGATATAAGCCGAGATCATATAGACATCGCCATGGGCGAAGTTGATCATGCCTATAATCCCATACACCATTGTGTAGCCTACTGCGATAAGACCATAAATGGAGCCAAGTGCTAAACCATTTACGAGTTGCTGACCTAAAATATGAAATTCCATGGTAACCGCCTTGCTGTGGTTAGGTGAGAAAGAAGGGGGTTGGGATTCTGCCACAGTAGGTATGGCAGAATCTGAGACTTAAGTAAGCGGGCGCTTACTCTTCCATTTTGTACTTACCATCTTTATCCCAGACATACATGGTGTAGTCAGAGACTTTAATATCGCCTTTTTCATCCCACTCTTTTTTGCCTAATACGGTGTTAGCACCATTGGCTTTTAACCAATCGGCGAGTTTGTCACCGTCAGTAGTTTTAGCATTTTTGAGTGCTTCAGCAATGGCTTGGGTAGTCGCGTAGGCATAAAGGGTATAGCCTTCAGGTTTGTAACCGTTAGCTTGGATTTTTTCAGCCACTTCTTTACTGTCAGGAATCGTTAATGGATCACGACCGAAGGTATGACGTACTCCTTCGACAAATTGTGGTCCACCCGCAGCCGTTACTAATTGCTCAGAGACGATACCATCACCAGAGATAAAGACCGCTTTAGAACCTTGCTCACGTAATTGGCGAATTAAAGCGCCCGCTTCGGTATGTAGACCACCGAAATAGACCACCTCAGCATCGGCTGCTTTGATTTTGGTGACTAAGGCATTGAAGTCTTTTTCACCACGGGTTAACCCCTCATATAAGACTTCTTTGATATCTTTTTCATTGAGGCGAGCTTTAGTTGCATCCGCTAAGCCCTGACCATAAGTATCTTTATCGTGAATGATAGCAACCTTAGTGGCTTTTAATTTATCAATAATATAGTCACCGGCTACCGTACCTTGTTGATCATCACGACCACACATCCGCATGACATTTTTTAAATCACGATCAGTGACTTTAGGATTGGTAGAGGCTGGAGTAATTTCCAGAATATTCGCCTCGGCATAAATCTCACTAGCTGGAATAGTAGAGGAGGAGCAGAAGTGACCCACTACGGCGACCACTTTATCATTATCGACTAGGCGATTGGCTACAGCTACTGCTTGCTTTGGCTCACAAGCATCATCAGCTTTTACCAATTCGATCATGGAGCCATTAATACCGCCAGCATCATTAATATCTTTAGCCGCAGCCTCAGCACCTTTCCAAAATTGCTCACCAAAAGCCGCATTTGCACCCGTATGCGGACCTGCCACACCAATTTTAATTGCATCTGCCGCAAAGACAGCCGCACCCGAAAGTAACCCTGCAACTAATATCGTCAGTGGAACGATTTTTTTTAATTTACCCACGATCATGAGACGGTCTCCTAGAGTTGTTTGATTCACGTTACGCATAGTAGGCGGATAGCCATGCCTAATATAAGCAGATTATGGCTATGCATGGCAATCCCAATTATTCAGGGGTTTAATTATAAAACTCTATGTTGTGATGAATTTACTATCGGCTAGTGCGATAAACTTGGATAACTTTGAGCGTAATAGTAGAGCTTTGTGGTGCTAAGATGAGGAAGGTGGTCTGCGTGTTATTCATGTTGTTCGAGTTGGGCCAATATCCGCCAAGTATTAGTGGCGCAGTCCATACCCTCCGGCTTGGTGCTAAGCTGTGTTAGAACCCTCATAATACTGGTTTTAGTCTGAGTCAATTGCTCTTGTACTCTATCAATATCTTTTATTAGTCCGTCTTCTAAGGTTAAAACCACCGTCTTTAGACGGTCAGATTTATCTGCGATACTCACCCAATAGAAGTCAAGCAGAGGACTGGAGAAATGGAGTATCGGTATGGCAGTCATACAGTATACCGAATCGAGTACCACTTTGTATTTGTGACGAAATATCGTTATCCGATTCTAAAGGGCGATGTGGGCTTGCGGGTACGGGAGCTGATCCGTCAAACCTGCCAAGCCTTTGAGATAGAGATTGTGAAAGGGGTGGTGAGTAAGGATC
>NZ_KB904746.1 GCF_000380185.1 Thiofilum flexile DSM 14609 | reverse complement strand
GATGATCAAGACGGTGTACTGACTAAAGATGAAACGGCTATTGGTTCTAATCCATTAAATCCAGATACGGATGGTGATGGTGTGCCGGATGGTACAGAAGTTGGCGCTAATCCAGCCGCACCACTTGATACTGATAAAGATGGTACACCAGACGTCTTAGATACTGATGATGATAATGACGGTATCCTCACTAAAAATGAGAACTACAATGGTGGTACCCCCGTAGATGATGATAGTGATAAGGATGGTATACCAGACTACTTAGATCCTGATGATGACAATGATAAGATATTGACTATCAATGAATCACCAGATGCGAATGGTGATGGCAATCCTTCAGATGCTCTAGATAGTGATGGTGATGGTATACCAGACTACTTGGATGCCGTAGCAGACTCTGTAGCTCTTAAAGTCAAAGTGATGCTGCAAGGTGCCTATAGTAGTGCCGACAGTATGATGGCGGATACATTAAGGACATTGTCCTTGGTGCCAAGCAACCAACCATATGGCAACCTGTCTTATCGCCACAGTGGTACTGAAGTAGCAGCACCTTCTGTATTGGCGGTATCTGGCAATGATGCAGTAGTGGATTGGGTACTCGTTGAGTTACGTGACTTCACACAACCTAAAACTGTGATTAAAACGATTGCAGGTTTAGTACAACGTGATGGTGATGTGGTCGATGCTGCTACTGGTTCCGATGTATTACGTATGAGTGGTGTACCTAGTGCAGGCTACTATGTCGCAGTACGTCATCGTAACCACATGGGTATCATGACTAATACCGGTATTGGCTTATCAGTAACACCAACGCTGGTAGACTTCACTGATCCTGCAATGATTACGTATGGTGCTAATGCGCGTATCACCTCAGGTAGTACAGCTCTAATGTGGGCGGGTAATGCCAATGATCACGCTAATAGTGCCTACGCTATCATTGCACAAGGTCCTGATAATGATACCAGTAGCATCTTAGGTAATGTGCTGTTAGCAGCAGGTAATACTACGGTGAGTACGAACTATCGCCTAAATGGTTATCGGTTAGGTGATCTGACTATGGATGGTATTACCATCTTCGCAGGTCCAAGTAACGATGTTAACTTACTCTTAGGTAACGTTCTGATGCACCCAGGTAACTCTACCTTCAGTGCTAACTATGTCATTAACGAGCAATTGCCGAAGTAATGACGAAAGGGGGGGGCAGCTAAGGAGCTGCCCTCCCTTCTTTGAGTTTGAATGGCTAAGAAAAAAGCGGTAATTAATAATGAAAAAAATAAATGGCCACGCTGTAATAAGAGGTTTTGTTTTGCTAATGCTGACCCAAGTCAGCAGTATGGCATTTGCGGGGACTACTACTGAGGGTGTGGAGTATACTATCCGTTGGGACAGTACAGCTCAGTTATATCGTGTTATTATGCGTCCTACTACGATTCCTAGTCGGAACTTGACTTTGTCTTCACAAGTTACTATTAGAGCGCCACATTCTTCGAGTACAACCGAACGTTTTGCTCCTGCGAATGTAACCTCTACGGTATCGGGCATTTTCTGGTCGAATAGCTCTACGGTGCGTGCGCCAAGCGAAGCGACAGATATTGATTATCTATCTTTCACTGCCACGATTACCAACCCACAAGCTTTTTCTTGGGTAGCAGGTCAAGAGTTAGAAGTATTTAATTTCAAAAACTCCGGCGCTTGTTTGGGCGCGGTTGAGTTAATGAATAATAATACCGATCCTTTCAATGCACCCAATGGTGGTAACTCAGTAGGGACGAATCCGGGTAACCAATTTGCCAATATTGGTTGGTTAGCCGATCCTGAAGTCATTGATAATAGTTATTTGGGGAATTATGGTACGGCCGCCATTTGTGATAATGGTAATACCAATCCCAATAAAACCCCCAGTGCTATGGATGATAGTTTAACGGTTAAACCGGGTGAGCCAGGTACTATTAGTGTATTGGTGAATGACACTGATCCTGATGGAGATACTTTGACTATTTCACAGTTTACTCAAGGTGCTTCAGGGACAGTCACTCAAAATGGCAATAATTTAATTTATACGCCAGGTTCTACATCAGCTACATCGGATTCTTTCACTTATACTATTTCAGATGGTAAGGGTGGAAGTGCGACCGCTACTGTTTATGTAACCATTGATAATTCTGTAGGTTCTTGCCCTACCGCACCGACGACGGTCGCTGCTAACTCGTTGTATTATCGAGTTGATTATGATGAGTCAGCCAGCCGGTATCGGGTGTATATGTATCCGGGCAGTACGCCTACTCCGAATAATTTAAGTCTCACTGGTCAGGTTACTTTAAAAGTACCTCATGCTGCTCAAGCAGTTGATCAATTTGCTATTAGTGATCTACAGTCTGCGATAGCTAATGTGGAATGGGTCGTAGGTTCTACAATAAGAAGCCCTACCGAAGTACCGACTAGTGATTATTTTTCTTTGACCTTTAATACGACTGATAACCAGTCTTTCCCTTGGCAAGCGAATAAGCCTATAGAGGTCTTTAGCTTTAAGAATTCAGGTAGCTGTGAGGTGGGTGCGATCCAGCTCATGGAGAATGATGACTTATTTAATCAATTACCCAATTCCGCAAATACAGGACCTGGTAACCAGTTTACCAATCTAGGTTGGGGAACCTATAGCGATAATAACTATGCGGGTAATTATGGTTGTCCTATTGTTAAACCTTCTGTGTGTGTACCTACTTCCGATCCCGATACGGATGGTGACGGCCTAAAAGATTCTGAGGAGAAAAAGTTAGGCACTAATCCTAATAATCCCGATAGTGATGGTGATGGTATTAATGATAAGGATGAGGTCGGACCAGATCTGAATAATCCTATTGATAGTGATGGTGATGGCATTATCAATGCCTTAGATGATGATGATGATAATGACACCATCCTAACGAAAAATGAGAATTATAATGGTGGCTCGCCGATTTCTAATGATACCGATGGTGATGGTAAGCCTGACTACTTAGACACGGACGATGATAATGATGGCGTATTGACCAAGAACGAAAATTATAATGGCGGCACACCCGAAAATGATGACACCGATGGTGATGGTAAGCCTGACTACTTAGACACGGACGATGATAATGATGGCGTATTGACCAAGAACGAAAATTATAATGGCGGCACACCCGAAAATGATGACACCGATGGTGATGGTAAGCCTGACTACTTAGACACGGACGATGATAATGATGGCGTGTTGACTAAGTACGAAAACTATAATGGTGGCACACCCGAAAATGATGACACCGATGGTGATGGTAAGCCTGATTACCTAGATACCGACGATGATGGTGATAGCAAGCTTACTAATCAGGAGTCCCCTGATCTTAATGGCGATGGTAGTCCAACAGATGCCTTGGATAGTGATAAAGATGGTGTTCCTGATTATCTAGATGCTACAGATGATAGTAATCTTGATACTGATAAAGATGGCTTAACCGATAAGGAAGAGGCTCTAATAGGAACCGATCCTAATAATCCAGACAGTGATGGCGATGGTATTGGGGATAAGGCAGAGGTAGGTCCTAATCTAAATACACCTACTGATACCGATGGTGATGGTAATATCGATGCGCTAGATCCTGATGACGACAATGACGGCATCTTGACTAAGAATGAAAATTATAATGGTGGTACACCTGCCGATGATGATACGGATGGTGATGGTAAACCTGACTACTTAGATACGGATGATGATGGTGATGGCCTAGCCACTACTTCAGAAAATCCTGATCCTAATGGCGATGGTAATCCAAGTGATGCCAAAGATAAGGATGGTGATGGTATACCGGATTATCTGGATCCTAAAGACGATACGCCAGACGATACCGATAGTGATAAGGACGGCTTAACCGATAAGGAAGAGGCTCTAATAGGAACCGACCCTAATAATCCAGACAGTGATGGTGATGGTATTGGGGATAAGGCAGAAGTAGGCCCCAATCCAGGTGCCCCTATTGATACGGATGGTGATGGCAAAATCAATGCACTGGATAATGATGATGATAATGACAGCGTCTTAACTAAGTACGAAAATTATAATAAGGGTACTCCAGAGGATGATGATACCGATGGTGATGGCATACCTGACTACTTAGATCCAGACGATGATAATGATGGTACGCCTACTAAACAGGAGTCTCCTGATCCTAATGGCGATGGTAGTCCAACAGATGCCTTGGATAGTGATAAAAATGGTATTCCTGATTATCTACAAGGAACCATTCAACCCGATGGCACCTTAAAACCCGTACCTACTTTATCGCAATGGGGTCAAATTTTACTGTCGCTGATTTTAGGTGGCTTAGCGTTAGTGCGTCTGAGATCAAAAAATTAGTTTGACTGATAAAATATTGATCATAAAAGAAAAACGACAAGTGCCATTATGGTGCTTGTCGTTTAAATACCACTTGCAATCCAAGAACGCTAAATTTAGCCTACTCTGCTAGAGCATTCAGCCTTTGCTGTTGGCAAAACTCGTTAGGACACTGCTGTCTACTGGGTTGCTTCAGGTACATACAGTCGGTTTGTGACCGTAGTAGTTGAAATGCAGTGGTGTATCGCATTAGATTGAGGATTCAGAATGAATAAAATGAAATGGGTTGTAGGTTGTTTAGTATTAATGTTTTGTTCTGTAGTAAATGCAGCGGGGCAAGTAGCAGCCGATTTTTCCTTTCAAGATCTAGATGGTAAACCGCATCGTTTATCTGATTATCGTGGCAAATGGGTGATTGTAAATTATTGGTCTAAGGACTGTAGTCCTTGTATACAAGAAATTCCGGTACTAAAGGGTGTTGCACAGCGTTATCGCAATACAGCCGTGGTATTAGGATTAGATGTAGGTGAAACGCCCATAGCGCAAATGAAACAGTTTGTGCGTCAACGGGGTATTAACTATCTGGTTGCACCGACACAAGATAGCACCATGTTTGCATTAGGATTAATCTATGGCGTTCCCACCACTTATATTATTTCGCCTAAGGGGGAAATTGTGGATACTCATATGGGCGCAATCACCGCACAGCAGTTACAACGCTATCTGAGTAATAGGTAATTCATTACCTTAAGTCTTAACTCAGCTAGTCCCGCTAGCTGAGTCTCATTCATGCTCCAAGCTCTTATTTTAATACCAAGGTCTGACCGGGTTTAATTGTATAATCAGGCCCTTGTAGATTGTTAAGACGAATAATATCCTTCCAGTAAACCCCAGTATTACGCATCACTTGGAATACGGTATCGCCGCGCTGTACGGTATAACCGCTGCCACCTGCAGAACTAGACGAGGTTGTGTTGCCTTTTAGCGGGCTAATGCTGTAGTCGCTATAGCTGCCAGAGCTAGAGGATGCACTGCCAGTGCTATAGTCATAAGCATAACTCGGCGTGGTGCTAGATTGCGGCTGAGCCTTAGGTTTGGTGTAGTTGTAGTAATCGTCACTAGAGGCCGTACTACCATAAGAGTAGTAGCTATCATTCGTATTGCTAGCCGTAGTAGCCGGTAAGGTGCTGCTGTAATTAGTACTCGCAGAGGTCGTAGTAGAACTAGTGCTGTTGTAGTCACCTACCCCACTGTAATCATAAGTAGCAGTAGATCCGGTATAGGTATCAGCGGTGGGTTGCGGAGCGGGAGTATAGTTGTAACTAGGCTGAGGTGCTGGAGGCGTATAACGCGGTGCTGGCGTATAACGTGGTGCCGGTGTTGGCGTATAGCGTGGTGCTGGAGGCGGTGCTGGCGTATAACGTGGTGCAGGAGCTGGCGTATAACGCGGTGCTGGAGCAGGTGTATAACGTGGTGCTGGAGCAGGTGTGTAACGCGGTACGGGTGCCGGCGCATAGCGTGGTGCAGGAGTAGGCGTTGGGTAATATTGAACGACAGGTGCAGGACGATAAACAGGTTGAACAACTGTCGCATTAGTACGAGTCACCGCCGTTGGAGCACTAGTACGCACGGGAGCCACATGAGTATGAATAATACCACTAGGCGGTAATAGATGAGTATGTACCTTACCACTATGTGAGTGGGTGACAGGTGTTTTATCACTCTGAGCTGCTGCAGCGGTATAGCTATAGACTTTAGGTGGAGGTGCATTGGAAGTCACCAAATAGCTATCATTTTGAGGGGCACATGCCGCGCTCACTATACCCGCTAGTGACACTGTAATTGTTGCTTTGAGTTGTCTGTTCATGGATGATACCTGTAATAATAAAATCAAGGAATAGGGAGTGGCGACTACAGCAAGAAGTGATTGATACTTTAACAGCCCGTTAGATACAAATGACCCGCTAACTAAGCAGTAGCTAGGTTGCAAAATCGGTAAAAACACCAACAGCCTTATCCGACTTCTAATCAAATTCCCAATCTATTAAGCGCCCATCAAACTTAATTCGCCTTTGAGCCATGATAATGTCTGCTCTAGGTTTTGGAATCAAGCATTCCCTAGGTGGATTTATTCAGCTAACACTGATTTAGCCACAATGACTAAAAACTATACCATCTACCAATTTAGCTGAAGTTGGCCTGAATTAAGCTGCTATACATAGGCCAGTAAAATGGCAAAAAGTTCGATTTTTATAGCTTTCTTAAGAAGTTGTAGAGGATGATGTACTCGTATCACGAATTAAGGGTACAAACTGCACGGGTTCATAAATATGAGTTTCATAGTCTTGCTCGGTATGGCGGGTAATCACCTGCAATGCTTGGGCGGAACCTTGCTGGCCTACAGGAATAATTAAGCGTCCTTTTTCGGCTAATTGTTCCAATAAGGCCGCTGGCACCTGTTCGGGAGCCGCCGTCACTACAATAGCATCAAAAGGCGCTTCTTTAGCTAAGCCCCAACTGCCATCACTGAGTACTGCCCGAATATTACGATAGCCTAATTCGCGTAGCAGTTGTTTAGTACTCATGTATAAAGGTTGAATACGCTCTACTGTATGTAACTCTTTCACAAAGGGGGCTAATACGGCCGCTTGATAACCAGAGCCTGTCCCTACTTCTAAAACTTTATTCAATGGCAACTCAGTTTTTAGAGCCAGCTCAGTCATCCGCGCCACAATATAAGGTTGAGAAATCGTCTGACCATAACCAATCGGGAGCGCGTTATTTTCATAGGCTCGAATAGAGAGGGCTTCATCTACAAACAAATGACGCGGTACTTTACTAATCATATGTAAGACCGCCTCATCCTCGATACCCTTGTTTCGTAATAGTTGTACCAAACGGTTGCGGGTACGCTGTGAAGTCATACCACTGCCTTTTATATCAAGGTTACGATTATACATGCCCTCTCCTAGAGCCTATTAAGTGTTTAGCCATTGTTCTGTACCCACTAAGGCACGATGGCGGGTGAGATCACTGTGCAAGGGCGTAATCGAAATATAACCATTGCGTACTGCATAAAAGTCAGTGCCTTCACCGGCGTCTTGTTCTTTACCCGGAGGGCCAATCCAATAAATATCGCGTCCACGGGGGTCTTGTAAATGGATCACAGGCTCTGCGCGATGGCGTTGACCCAGACGCGTAACTTGAAATCCCTTAATTTGTGCCCATGGTAAATCGGGTACATTCACATTCAGAATCATACAGTCCTCTGGATAGTCGGGTATTTTGGGCAGTAATGCCAATACAGCTTGAACCGCTGTTTCAAAATATTTAGGCTGATGATGTGCCATAGAAACGGCAATCGAGGGATACCCCAAATAACGCCCCTCCATCGCAGCCGCTACGGTGCCAGAATATAAGACATCATCGCCTAGATTGGCTCCGGCATTAATACCAGAAATCACAATATCTGGTGGATCTGTATATAATCCGGTTAAAGCCAAATGAACACAATCAGTAGGTGTACCGTTTAAACTGTAAAAATCCACACTTTGACGGGTTAAACGCAGGGGATTTTCCAGTGTGAGAGAATTACTAGCACCACTACGATCTCGATCAGGTGCCACGGTGATGACATGATGAGTCTCCATTAAGGCCTTACGTAATAAGTTAATGCCGGGTGCTAAAAAACCATCATCATTACTAAGTAGAATATTCATAGGTACTAAGCGTTTTATTAATGTTTATATAGGCCCATAGGCCACTAATCAGTCGGGAGCCACGTAGATGTTTAGTCTAAAACCCAAACCTCAGCCCGACAGTGCTGATGATATAGCCCTTTTTCGTGAGTGGGTGAAAGATGTCACACCCTTACAAGCTACTAATCAAGTGGTTCATTATACAAAAAAACCGCGCCCAATACCGATGAAAAGCATTGAGGATGAAAAACAAGTATTGATTGATATGTTTTCTGATGAGTATGACCCTAGTGATATGCAGCCCGGTGATGTATTGAGCTATTGCCGAGGTGGGATTCAGCAGCGCGTATTTTTAAAACTCAAGCGCGGTGGCTATCGGGTAGCGAGTGAAATCGATCTACACGGCTTTAATGTAGAGCAAGCCCGACAGTACTTATACTTTTTCTTACAAACCGCACACCCACGCCAAGGTGAATGTGTACGCATTATTCATGGCAAAGGCAATCGCTCCACCAATCAAGGCCCGGTATTAAAAATCAAAATCAGCCGGTGGTTACATCAACATGATCGCGTACTGGCCTATCACTCAGCACGTCCGGTAGATGGGGGAACGGGAGCGGTGTATGTGTTGTTAAAGGCTAAGTGAGACACGAGCAGAGGCACAGGGAGAGATTGCATCCCTGCTGCCAAGCCTGACATAGAAATACCCGATTACTGTTGCCTAGTACTTATAGCAATAACTGCTTTAATGGTTTACTAATTCTAAAGTTAACCTGCTCTAAATCAGCTACTATCTCTAACATAGGCTTATTGAGTAGTACATTTTTGCGTTTTAACGCTAATAAAACACCTACCAATCCGGTGATAGTGATCCCTAAGTCTTGAGCCATTTTACGCCCCGCGAGGTCATCAATTAGCAAGGGTAATTTGAGTTGATCAGCCAATAAAATAGCTTCTGATTCACCTGGGTCAATTTGCAATAGTAAAATAGCTAGGCGTGCATCCGGTTTTAAAGGTTCTATCCGAACATAACCTGATTGTAATTTATTAAACCAAATCGAGTTTTCACTCTCTCCACGCGTAATCTCATCAGCGACTTGTTGAAGAATAATAATTTGCTCAAATAAATATTCGAGCAAAGGGAACTGATCGATATTAAGCAGAGCTATTAAGGGTGAGCTATCAGCGATAATAATACGGCTCATTACGACTGCTCACTTAGTAGAAAGTCGGCTTCTTGTAATGCTTCCTGCTCACTATAATCAATAGTGGGTAGATTCATCTGAGTCAGTACTTGGCGCAGTGTGTTTTTATTCATTTCCACGAGTTCGGCAAATTTACCAAGTGAAATATCGCCTCTACGCCATGCTTGTAGAGCGGTCGCTTTGGTGAGTCCTATTGTTAAGTTTGCATCGGAGAGAGGGATGGCAATACCAATAGGCTTACCATGTTTGGTGATGAATACATATTCATCTTGTTCTAGGGATTGCGTCAAATAAGAAGGATTATTGCGCATTTCACGAATACTAATAGTGTGCATGATTTTTACTACGTTTTGCGGGTACAATAGAGTATAGCAGCGTGTAAACTTTGAGAAAAATTAATTGTAAGGTAGGTAAAATTAGGTGATCTGTATGTTTGATTGTCATTAAGTCTAATCTAGTGGCAGCCACTGCCCATCTGTTATAATCCCTCACCTTTATCCTATTGCAGTCAGGCATGCTAATCACAATAATCGCCTGATCGTATAACTAACATCATCCCGCTCAACGGAGAAATTCATGTCTCATACCGACTCAACCTCTGGTGCATTGACAAGCTTGTCAATTAAGGCGCTACATCAGGGGATTACTTCGGGGCAGTTTTCTGTCATGGAAGTGACTCAAGCCTACTTAGAGCGTATTGAACGCTTCGAGCCAGAAATTAATGCCTATATTACGGTCACTAAAGAGTCTGCTTTAGCCAGTGCAGTGACTATTGATAATCGTATTCGGGCGGGTGAGCTGAGCAATCCGCTAGCAGGCATTCCCTATGCCTTAAAAGATTTATATTGCACTGAGGGTGTACTCACGACCTCCGGCTCGAAAATTCTGCATAATTTTATTTCTCCCTACGATGCTCATGTCACCACCCAGCTTAAAAAAGCCGGCGGCGTTTTATTGGGTAAGAATAATATGGATGAGTTCGCCATGGGGTCATCCAATGAGTCCTCAGCTTATGGTTGTGTACGCAATCCGTGGAATCCAGAGTATGTACCTGGTGGCTCATCAGGGGGCGGTGCGGCGGCGGTAGCGGCACGATTAGCACCTATGGTCTTAGGGAGTGATACCGGAGGCTCGATTCGTCAACCAGCTTCTTTTTGCGGTATTACCGGCATTAAACCGACCTACGGACGTGTCTCACGCTATGGCATGATTGCCTTTGCTTCTAGCCTTGATCAATGCGGCCCTATGGCGGTGAGTGCAGAGGACTGCGCCCTAACCTTAAATGCGATTGCGGGCTTGGATGAGCGCGACTCGACCTGTAGCACGGAGCCTGTTCCCGATTATACGGCTACCTTAAATCAGCCTTTGACAGGTTTACGCATTGGTGTGCCTAAGCAATTTTTTGCAGAAGGTTTGAATAATGAGGTCGCAACCATTATTCAAGCGGCGATTAAAGCGTTTGAGTTACAAGGCGCTACGGTCAAAGAAATCGATTTACCCAATAGCCATTTAGCGGTTCCGGTGTATTACATTATTGCTCCAGCGGAAGCTTCTTCTAATCTATCCCGTTTTGATGGAGTGCGTTATGGCGCTCGTTGTGATAATCCGCAAGACTTAACGGATATGTATAAACGCACCCGCGCGGAAGGCTTTGGCGAGGAAGTGAAGCGCCGGATTATGATTGGTACGTATGCCTTGTCCGCAGGCTACTATGATGCCTATTACATTAAAGCTCAGCAGGTACGGCGTTTAATTAAAAATGATTTCGTCCAAGCCTTTAACGATGTGGATGTGATTATGGGGCCGTGTGCGCCTACCGCTGCGTTTAAGCTAGGTGAAAAAGTTAATGATCCCGTCGCTATGTATTTAGAGGATTTATATACCATTCCGGTGAGTCTCGCAGGCTTGCCCGGTATGAGTATTCCGGTGGGCTTTACCCAAAGCGGTTTGCCGGTAGGGATGCAATTAGTGGGTAATTATTTTGATGAAGCACGACTCCTAAACATTGCCCATCAATATCAACAATTAACTGATTGGCATACCCGTATGCCTGCACAGTTTGCATAAGGAGGGGTAGTCATGGAATGGGAAACCGTTATTGGCTTAGAGATTCATGCTCAATTAGCCACCAATAGCAAGATTTTTTCGGGTTCATCGACCGCTTACGGAGCCGAACCCAATACTCAAGCTAGCCTGCTAGATCTAGCGATGCCCGGCACCTTGCCCGTACTCAATAAAAAAGCGGTTGAGTTTGGTATTAAATTAGGTCTGGCTTTAGGAGCAGAGATTGGTAAGCACTCGGTATTTGCGCGTAAAAACTATTTCTATCCCGATTTACCCAAAGGCTATCAAATCAGCCAGTATGAATTCCCGATTGTCGGTAAAGGGCAGTTAGATATTGAGCTGGAGGATGGTACGGTTAAGCGCATTGGCATTACACGCGCTCACTTAGAGGAAGATGCAGGTAAATCGGTACATGAAGGTTTTGTTAATCAGTCGGGTATTGATTTAAATCGTGCTAGTACACCACTGCTGGAAATTGTCTCCGAGCCAGATATTCGCAGTGCTAAAGAAGCCGTCGCCTATGTGAAAAAAATGCACTCTCTAGTACGCTATTTAGGTATTTGCGATGGCAATATGCAAGAAGGCTCCTTCCGTTGTGATGTGAATGTGTCAGTACATAAACCCGGTACACCGTTCGGTACGCGGGTAGAGATTAAAAACCTCAATTCCTTCCGTTTTATTGAGCGCGCGATTCATCACGAAGTAGCCCGGCATATTGATTTAATTGAAGCGGGTAAAGGGCATTTATTAGTGCAGGAAACACGCCTGTTTGACCCTGATAAGGGTGAAACGCGTTCTATGCGTTCTAAAGAGGATGTCAACGACTACCGCTATTTCCCTGATCCTGATTTATTACCTATTCTTATCACCGATGCGGATATTGATGCGGTGCGTGCCGACTTGCCGGAATTACCGGATGCTAAAAAAGCGCGTTTTATGAGCGAGTATGGTTTGAGTGCTTATGATGCAGGACTCTTAGTACAAAGTCGTGAGGAGGGTGAGTACTTTGAAGCCGTTGCTAAAGGTTCAGGGGATGCCAAACTGACAGCTAACTGGATGAATGGTGAGGTTGCCGCGCGGCTCAATCGTGCTGAGCTAGCGTTTGAGCAGCTACCGATTAGTGCAGAGGCATTGGTAGGGTTACTAAAACGCATTCAGGACAATACGATTTCCGGCAAAATGGCTAAAGATGTATTAGAGGCTATGTGGCAAGGCGAGGGTGATGCCGATAGTGTGATTGAAGCGAAAGGTTTAAAGCAGATTACCGATAATAGCGCGATTGAAGCCATTATTGATGAAATCATTGCTGCCAATCCCGAACAAGTCGCACAGTATCGCAGCGGTAAGGACAAGGTCTTTGGCTTCTTTGTAGGACAAGCCATGAAAGCGTCAAAAGGTAAAGCGAACCCAGCGACTCTCAATGATATTCTAAAGCAAAAATTGGCGGGGTAATGTATGTCTATTTCAATTGATGAAGTTAAAAAGGTCGCTAATTTAGCCCGTTTAGCGGTATCAGAGGATAAAGTCTCTGAGTATGCCAACAGTTTATCCAATATTTTAGTATTAGCGGATCAATTAGAGGCGGTAGATACCACAGGGATTTTGCCCTTGGCTAATCCACATGATGCGCTGCAACGCCTACGTGAGGACGTGGTCACTGAAACGAATCATCGGGCTGAATACCAAAAGATTGCTCCAGAAGTAGAGGATGGCTTGTATTTAGTCCCACAGGTTATTGATTAAGATTGTAATGTTGACCTGATTATGATTAAGCCCTTTAGCTTAAAACACTAAAGGACTTAATTGTGTAAGTGCTTGAACCAAAGTAACCGAGTATTTCCTCCGCAGCCACTGTGAATACATCCCTGTACGCTACAAGGCGGCATCCTTGCCGCCAAGACTGCTTCAGAAATACTCGATTACTTTGGCATATCTACTTATTAGCTGAAACCTGATTAAGCTTTTTTCAGCATATCGTATAACGCATCTTTTAAATGTAAGCGTTTCAGTTTCAGCTCTTCCACCACTGCATCCGCATGGACTTCAATGCCTTGCTCCACTCGATGTAGTTGATGTACTACCTCATCATACTCACCAAATAATTTAGTAAAATGATTATTTTCGGTTTTCAGTTGAGAAATTTTATCTTTGAACTCTGGTAGTTCATCTGCCAAGTTATGTGATTCACCAAACATAAATTTAACTCCTACAAATAAAAAAGGTTGCATATTAAACAGGAGAGGTTACACGACCCCTGCGCCTACCTCAACTAGGGATATTATATCAGCCTTTAGGAGTTAGTTGGGATGACGAGCTTAATCTAACGTCCGTTGTAATTGAGTAATTGCGTTTCGATCACATCGCCTTCTTCATTGTGCAGCATTTTAACGGGAGCATAATTTAATGTTGGAGCTAACCAAAAAGTAGTCTGGCGCTCACTGCCACTGCGAGCAACTTGTACCTTAACAGTATTAAACTGTCCCGCAGGTACGGAGATGGTTTCGTTGCCCAGTTTTTGTATTTGATAGTTTTTGAGTCCACCTTTTTCCGTAACACGGTAGTTCAGTGGGCGATTAGCCGCTACATCATCCATCAATTTAAGCTCCATACTCGATGGATCTAAGGTGCCAGCAGGAACCGTTAATTGATAAGCACTACCATCCTTTTGTCCGGCGACAGCCGTGGGCGACGTAAACCGAAACTGATCACGCCGTTCTTTGCGTCTATTTTTATGATCATATAAATAGCTTTTGGGTAGAAGTTGTGCGCCTTTTATGGTGCCTTGGGCTTGTTCGGTTAAACGATCACCACTTAATACGGCTGCTAAACCATTGGCTTGCGTTTGGCGAGTATAGGTGTAGTTTGGCCCAGAGATATTGACTTGTGCATTCATAGTCCCTAGGGTAAGTCCCGATTTAACGACTTGATAGCTAGCTTGATACGACCTTAGCTCTGCTAGGGTAGGGGTACTGTAGATGCTTAAACTTAATAATAGTAGACCGTAGTAATAATGGGGTCTTAGCATAGTAGCATATCCTTGGTTTTTGGCCTTATGATAGTATTAGACTATCGTTGAAAGTCATAGTTCAATAGACGAGTACGAGTCGCTGAATGGGTGTATCATCAATAGATAGTACTGACAGTTAGATAACCTGAGTGCTATATAACTAGTCTAGTCTAGACTTAAGGTGCTAACACGAGCGTGTAACTCAAGATGGAGAATGAGCAGTGGGTGAAAATGAACATATTGTACATCTTTCGGATGCTTCGTTTGAGCAAGATGTATTAAAGTCTGATATTCCGGTTTTAGTGGACTATTGGGCAGAGTGGTGTGGGCCTTGTAAAGCAATTGCCCCCGTTTTAGATGAAATAGCCGTAGATTTTCAGGGACGTATGAAGGTAGCTAAACTGGATATAGACAGTAATCCTAGCACGCCTAGTCGTTATGGTGTTCGAGGTATTCCTACTTTAATGCTATTTAAAGACGGGCAGGTAGAGGCTACTAAAATGGGCGCTTTATCTAAAACGCAATTAGTCGCATTTTTGAATCAAAACTTATAATGACGATTAAAGAGGCAAGAAATACTTTTAGGTATTTCTGCCTCTGCAATAAATTGACTAGACATCGATAGATAATCGTGTTAGCGTTAGACAAATAGCCTTTTCTTGGGTTATTTTCTTCAGTTTTGTCCCAAGCTCTCTTATAGTGCCTATACCTTACAAGACTACTATTGCATAGTAAGGCTCACTGAGACTCTGATTAAATTTCTACTTCACTAAATTAAGTAGTAGCTTGAGCAGGGGACAAGTACTCCCTTAAATTTATATGCCTTCAGCGTATCTATTCCATCTATGAACTTATCTGAATTAAAAAAGACACCTACATCAGAGCTTTTTGAATTAGCTCAATCCATGGGGCTTGACAGCGTTTCCCGCGCACGTAAGCAAGATATTATCTTCGCCATTTTGAAAGCACACGCACAAAATGGAGAGGACATTTATGGCGATGGGGTATTAGAAATATTGCAGGATGGGTTTGGTTTCCTGCGCTCTCAAGATTCAAGCTATTTGGCGGGGGCAGATGATATTTACGTATCACCTAGTCAAATTCGCCGCTTTGGTTTACGCACGGGTGATACAGTTACGGGGAAAATACGTCCCCCTAAAGAGGGTGAACGTTATTTTGCCTTGCTCAAAGTAGACACCATTAATATGGAAGCTCCTGAGCATGCACGTAATAAAATCCTCTTTGAAAACCTAACCCCGTTACACCCAACGGACCGAATCCGCATGGAGCGGGGTAATGGTAGTAGTGAGGACATTACAGCACGGGTGATTGATATTGTAGCGCCCATTGGTAAAGGTCAGCGTGGTCTGATTATAGCCCCCCCCAAAGCGGGTAAGACCCTAATGCTACAAAATATCGCCCAAAGTATTACCTCTAATTACCCCGATTGTTATCTCATTGTACTCCTCATCGACGAGCGCCCTGAAGAGGTGACTGAAATGTCGCGCATGGTGCAGGGTGAAGTCGTTTCTTCCACCTTTGATGAGCCGGCAACACGTCACGTACAAGTGGCGGAAATGGTGATTGAAAAAGCTAAGCGTTTAGTCGAACATAAAATGGATGTCGTGATTCTACTAGACTCCATTACTCGTCTAGCCCGTGCCTACAATACGGTTGTACCTTCCTCAGGTAAGGTATTGACGGGCGGGGTGGATGCTAATGCTTTACACCGTCCTAAACGTTTCTTTGGTGCGGCACGTAATATTGAAGAGGGTGGAAGCCTTACCATTATTGCGACGGCCTTAATTGATACCGGCTCTAAAATGGATGATGTCATTTATGAGGAGTTTAAAGGTACGGGTAATATGGAGGTTCACTTAGATCGCCGTATTGCTGAAAAACGTGTTTTCCCTGCTATTAATATTAATCGCTCCGGTACGCGCCGTGAAGAGCTATTAACTACGCCCGATGAATTACAAAACTTATGGATTTTGCGTAAATTCTTACACAGTATGGATGAATTGGAAGCAATGGAGTTCTTATTTGAGAGACTCTCTAAGACTAAGGTCAATAGTGAGTTTTTTGATACCATGCGCCGTAATTAATAGACTAAGAGCACCTGTGAAAAAGGCGCTCCATGCGCCTTTTTTATTCTGCTAATAACTCGGTTAAATCTAATTCCGCCTCTTTAAGCAATCTATCTAATAAAGGCTGATCGATTTTTAGTGTTAATATATAATCACCTAAGCTATTAATGGTTTCGGTGATTACAGCCTCTTCTTTATATAATTGGGCGCGTAATTTAGCATAGCGAGCTTCTAAGTGAATCGTACCAGTAAAGATTTGAGTCGCAAAATAATTACCCAAGTAATCCAGTAATAAATCAATACCTAAGTTTTGCTGTGCTGAAATAAAAATTCGCACCGGATTGATCCCATCCGCAGGCTCAATTCTAGGTGTTTGATTAGCTAAATCAATTTTATTATAGATTTCAATTTGAGGGACGTGTTCCGCGCCGATTTCTTTAATGACGTGATTCACTTGCTCAATAAAAATATCGCGCTGTTCATCATGACTATCAATTACATGTAAGAGTAAATCAGCTTCAACCGTTTCTTGTAAGGTAGAGCGGAATGCGACGACTAAATCATGCGGCAGATTGCGAATAAAACCCACGGTATCAACTAAAATAATATCTTGTTGATTAGGTAAGACTAAGCTGCGTAGAGTAGGGTCTAGTGTGGCGAAGAGTTGATCCGCTGCATACACATCGGCTTTGGTTAAGGTATTGAATAAAGTCGATTTACCCGCATTGGTATAGCCAACCAATGACACAGTAGGTACCGAAGCTTTACGTCGTGATTGACGTCCTTGCTCCCGTTGATTTTGGACTTTTTCTAGGCGTTTATTAATTTGCTTAATACGCTCAGCTAATAAACGGCGATCCGTTTCGAGCTGTGTTTCACCAGGGCCTCGTAAGCCAATCCCGCCTTTTTGCCGCTCAAGATGCGTCCAACCCCGAACTAGGCGAGTAGACATGTATTTGAGCTGTGCGAGTTCGACTTGTAATTTGCCATCATGACTACGCGCACGCTGGGCAAATATGTCTAAAATCAATCCCGTGCGATCCAATACCCGACATTGCAATAAACGTTCTAAATTGCGCTCTTGAGCAGGATAGAGGGAGTGATCAAAGATAACTAAATCCGCTTGATGAAGTGTTACTAAGGCTTTTAATTCCTCAGCTTTACCTTCACCAATAAAATAACGCCGATCTGGCATAGGGCGGGAGCCGGTGAGAATAGTAATTACCTCCGCACCAGCAGACCTAGCCAGCTCAGCAAACTCCTGCGGGTCAGGAGCCTGCTGAACAGAGGATAATTTAATTTGAACTAGTATGGCATTCTCACCCACACTAGGACGTTCAAATAATTCCACTATAAATTAAGCCGTCATATTTATTATTCGGTAGCCAAATTAAGTTTGATAGGACGAGCAGGAACAATGGTTGAAATAGCGTGCTTGTAAACCAGTTGGTTTACAGTGTTACCCAAAAGCACTACAAATTGATCAAATGACTCGACGTGCCCCTGTAATTTAATTCCATTCACGAGGTAAATAGACACCGGAATCCGTTCCTTTCTCAGTGCGTTCAGGAAGGGTTCTTGTAAAGTGTGCCCTTTCGACATGCTTTTCTCCTAAAGTCTTCTTCGGGTTTGTGGTTGTTATGGTCTAATGTCAACAGGAGACATTAGCCAGTCGTTTATTGCTTCGACGGTTAAAAGCTTACCAGTTTTGAGGATGGGTAAAAACATCAGTCTATCCGACATATCCATTTATCTATCAATAAACGTCGAAACGTTATAAATAATCGATGGAAGGCTAGGTTGTTCAGGACTGTAAGTATATAAATTAGTCTCTGAGCGTAACCAAGTTATTTGACGTTTTGCAAGCTGCCGCGTGGCTACAATAGCACGATTGCGCATCGTGTTATAGTCCATTTTACCTTCAAGATGCTCCCAAATTTGACGATAACCCACTGAACGTATAGCAGGCAGGGCAGAACTTAAGTCGCCACGCCGAAAAAGCTTTTCAACCTCGATTAATAAACCGTTTTCTAACATGATGTCGAACCTTTGTGCAAGCCGTTCATGCAACCATTCACGATTTTTTGGTAAAAGTGCCAATTTAAGCAGTCGATACGGGCATTTATCCTGTTGAGTAGCCTTTTGTAACTCGGTCAAAGATTTCCCTGTAATACGATATACCTCAAGCGCTCGTTGTAAGCGTTGTGGATCATTGGGGTGAATGCGTGCGGCGGCAATCGGGTCAATCGTTCGCAATTGATTATGTAAAGCTTGCCAACCTAATTGTTCCGCCTCAGCTAAAAGTTGAGCGCGAATGTCAGGATCAGCATCGGGCAATATGGATAAACCATGCTCTAAAGCCCGAAAATACAGCATTGTACCGCCTACCAGCAGCGGAATACGTCCAGCAGCCGTAATGTCCTGCATTTCACGCAGCGCATCTTCACGAAACTGAGCAGCGGAATAGGGCTGAGAGGGATCTAAAAAATCGATCAAACGATGCGGTGCTTGGACAAGTGTGGCGGCATCCGGCTTGGCAGTTCCAATATCCATACCCTGATAAATCAGTGCGGAGTCAACGCTAATAATTTCAACGGGTAGTTGTTGGCGTAGCGCCACGGCTAAATCCGTTTTTCCTGTGCCGGTAGGCCCCATTAAAAAAATAGCTGGAGGTGAGGTGAGAGTTGTCATTGTCCACGCATAAATAATTTATCAATCTGTGCCAAACTCATTTGCGTCCAAGTAGGACGCCCGTGATTACATTGTCCACTACGTTCGGTCTGTTCCATATCACGCAGTAAGGCATTCATTTCGGGGAGAGTCAAGACACGATTAGCTCGTACCGCACCGTGACAGGCCATGGTTGCTAATAGTTCATTAATCGCCTGTTGTACTCGGACTGTATTGCCATAGGTATTGAGATCAGCTAGCACATCACACACTAAGCGCTCAATGTCGCTGTCTTTTAGTAAACTTGGTACTGCGCGGACGACTAATTTTTCCACCCCCATGACACTAATCTCAAAGCCTAATTCCTGTAGTAAGGTCGTATATTGATCAGCTAAATCAGCATCAGCTTTGCTCACATTAAAGCTTAAAGGTACAAGCAAGGGTTGGGAACGTATCGAGTCTTGCCCCATACTGTGTTTCAAGCGCTCATAGGTAATACGCTCGTGAGCAGCATGCATATCTACAATCACCAGGCCTTGAGCATTTTGCGCCAGAATGTAAATACCTTGTAATTGGGCAATGGCATAGCCTAAAGGAGGTATATCCTCTAGATTAGTCACAGCGGTAGTGGAGTTGAGCGCATCATAAGTAGCAGTAGTGGGATTGATAGTAGTCTGTTCATGGCTAAGCTCTGTTTCCGCGCTGTCCTGAAACCAATGTTGATAAGCCTGCATGGTTTCTTTTACAGGTAGGCTTAGGCGCTCTTGTCTGGAGTAAGTAGGCGTATAAGCAAAGGAGGGCGGATTAGAGCTGTGTGAGGCGCGAGGTGACGCTGAATATGACGCATAATCTGTTTTGTCATAGGAGCTATGAGCAGGGTCACTATTGTCGCTATTAATACCATAATCAGCTAAGGATTGCGGTAAAGGGACGGACTCTTGCGTGGTGTCTAGCGTGTTCCATTGCGGTTGGGTTTGATGTTGGGGGCGAATATCGGCTAAGGCTTGGCTAATCGTTTGCTGGACAAAATCATGGACTAAACGTCCCTCCCGAAAACGCACCTCTTGTTTAGTAGGGTGGGCATTCACATCTACCCATTGCGGCTCTAATTCTAGGAATAAGACATAAGCCGGATGACGCCCATGATAGAGCACATCTTGGTAAGCTTGTTTAATCGCATGATTGACATACTTATCCCGAATATAGCGCCCATTCACATACAGATATTGCAAATCGGTTTGAGAACGCGAAAAAGTGGGCAAACCTAACCAACCCCAAAGGCGTAAACGTGAACCTGCTAACTCATGATCAAAATAGAGGCTTTGCTCGGCAAAAGGTGAACCACATAACTCACTAATTCGTTTTATTGGAGGCGTTTCATCATCGCTGGCTTTAATACGCAGAATAGTTTTCTGGTTATGGGTCAGGTGAAAGCCAATATCAAAACGACTCATCGCCAGCTTTTTGACCATATCCTCAATATGACGAAATTCAGTAGCTTCGGTTTTAAGGAACTTACGGCGTGCGGGCACATTAAAAAATAAATCCACCACATCAACCGTTGTGCCTACCGCATGCGGCGCGGGTTCGGGGGCTTGTAGTATATCATGCCCATCCCCTTGGATTTGCCAGCCTTCATTCGCCTCGTTAAAGTTAGAGCGCAAGGTTAAACGCGATACGGAGGCAATACTAGGCAGAGCCTCACCGCGAAAACCGAGGCTTTGGATATGCTCTAAATCGTCCAGAGTAAAAATTTTACTGGTGGCATGGCGACTTAGTGCAAGGGCTAGTTCCTCTTTAGGAATACCGGAGCCATTATCACGTACCCGAATCCGCTTAAGGCCACCTTGTTCAATATCAATATCGATCTGAGTAGAGTGAGCATCAAGGGCATTTTCGACGAGTTCTTTAATAACAGAGGCAGGGCGCTCTACCACCTCACCTGCTGCAATTTGATTGATTAAGTGAGGAGGTAGTTGCCGTATCGTCATTTAGATCTTAGGTTTGCTATCAGGGGTTTTTTCGGGAGGTGTCACTTGCGCTTCGCTCGTGACAGCCTTGGTATCTGCCATGCTAGTCGGAGCTTTTATACTTAGCAAGTCCTTAGAGCGATCAGCATTAACACCATAACGCAATAAAATATCGGGTTGCTTACGTTTTGCCTCAGCCCGCTCAATCACGATCTGAAATCCATCATCGGCTTGTAATTTAATAAACTCATCATTACTTGCTTCCATTTGCTCATAGAATTCACGGAAGTTTTTAATGGGTTTACCATTGACTTTAGTAATCACTACATTATTAGCCTGATGGTAATCTTTATTAATATCTGCGGGTAGTACTTTGGTCATTAACACCACCTCAGAGCGATCTTTAGTGGGTGGCTCTTGAGAGAGTGCTGAAAGTCCTACGGGTACGGGGTCTAGAGCACGGAGTATATTATGATTCAAAGGCATAAACACAAAGCCGCCATAAATCACATAAGTAGGCTGAAAATCGTATTGCCGAGGTTTGACTAACAAATAGTCTTTGCCCGGACGATCTAATAGTAAAGTAATCTCTTGAGGTTTAGCGTCGCGTAAGAGCGTGAATTTAACCACTTCACCGAGCTGATGTAGATCTACATAGTGAGTATAATCAATATACTCCCCCGGACGAAATTCGACGGTGCCATTATTTTGGATAGAGTAGCCATCGACTTGGGTAATAATATCGCCCTCGCGGATTAAATTATCTTTAGCCGCCGGCGTATCAGAATACACCTTATACACTAATACACCCGTTTGCTCTGGTGTTAAGTTATATTTACGACGCATGGATGGGTTTTCCATGGACTGTACTAAAAACCCCGGAAAACCAAAGCCATTCACTTTTTTATCTTTTATATCATCTAAAAAGTGACGAATGATCGGAGTGGGGATCATATAACCAATATTTTCGGTTAAAAACCCCGATTGCATGGCTACCCCTACCACTTTGCCATTAGAGACTACGGGGCCGCCACTATTACCAAAGTTAATCGCAGCATCGACTTGAGCAGCTAAGAGGTTTTCGCCAGTATGCACGTAATCTTGTTTTTCGATGCGTGATACTACCCCACGGGTAACGCTTAAGGTATTACCCCCAATAGGAAAGCCATAGACTTCAATTGGCTGCTGCATTTTGGGTAAGTCGCCTAGCTCTAAGGGTTTAACATCCTTATAGATAGTTTTATCTTTCGGACGTAATAAAGCCAGATCAGCCTCATGCGAGATATTCACAACCTCTGCCTCATGACGCTCTGTTTCACCGTGGCGTTGAACTTCAATAAAAGTCGCATCAGCGGCAACATGGGCATTGGTAAGAATCAAGCCCCCCTCGATAATTAAACCCGAACCAGAGCCTTTTTGCGTGTCTGAGTTCCAAGGGGATAAGGTATCGTAAGCGTGTTTGACCACATAAACATGAACCACCGCATCCTTAATTAGGCGGCGCTGATCCTGTGTCGACTTATCGTCACCCCCCAATATTTCAGCACTCGTGCTGGCGTTACTTTTAGCTGAGGTGCTTGTAGGGCTTGCAGCAGCATAAAGATTGGATGTTAAAAGCCCTAGACCGAATACAGTAAGATAGCCAATATATTTTAGTTTCATTATTTAATCCTAAGATCAACTTATCGGGAGCCAGTAAAGTTTTTAATTTAAAATGAGTGACATCCCTGTGTCATTCCTAGCCCCTACATTAGCCCGAAATCACGAAAATTACCAAGTCATAGATGAAGTTATCGGTTTTTAAAGGAAAACTTGCTATTCTTCGCCCCTTAAGGTGGCTAGTGAGCCAGAACATTAACAGGATAGCATGATGACGGATTACAAACACACGCTAAATTTGCCGACAACTTCTTTTCCTATGCGTGGCGATCTCGCTAAACGCGAACCGGGGATGTTAAAAGATTGGACAGAGCGCCAGCTCTACCAGAAGTTGCGTATTTTAGCGGCTGGACGTCCCAAATTTGTTTTACACGATGGCCCCCCTTATGCCAATGGCATAATCCACATCGGTCATGCGGTTAATAAAATCCTTAAAGATATTATTGTTAAATCTAAAACCTTAGATGGCTATGATTCCCCCTATGTACCGGGCTGGGATTGCCATGGTTTGCCCATTGAGAAAAAAGTAGAAGATACGATTGGGCGAGCCGGTGTAGTGGTCGATCCCTTTACCTTTCGTAAGGCTTGCCGTGAATTTGCTAAAGAGCAAATCGATTTACAACGCAAGGACTTTATTCGCTTAGGCGTCTTAGGGGATTGGGATAATCCTTATCTGACCATGAACTTTAAGACTGAAGCCAATATTGTACGGGCATTGGGCAAGATCGTGGCTCAGGGGCATGTCTATAAAGGCTTTAAGCCGGTGCATTGGTGTACGGATTGCGGCTCGGCACTCGCTGAGGCAGAGGTGGAGTATCAGGATAAGTATTCTTACTCGATTGATGTACGCTTTGCAGTAATAGATGAGGCTGACCTCCTACAACGTGTACCGCAAGCAGCGGGGCATGGAACAGCCTCTATTGTCATCTGGACAACTACCCCGTGGACATTACCAGCGAATGAGGCGGTGGCTTTAAATAAAGACTTAGATTATGTGGTCTTAGATACGGGCACCGAGCGCTTAATCGTCGCCGAGGGTTTGTCTGAGGACGTCCTTAAACGGGCTAAATTGGAGAATGTGACCGTATTGACCACCTTCAAAGGTCAAGTGCTGGAAGGTTTAAAATTACAACATCCTTTCTATACCCGCCAAGTACCGGTGATATTAGGTGAGCATGTGACGCTCGAGGCTGGTACAGGAGCCGTACATACCGCTCCGGCGCATGGTCAAGAGGACTTTGTGGTCGGAAAGCAATACGGTTTACCCGTCAATAACCCTGTTGGTGGGGATGGTAACTTTTTGCCGTCCGTGCAGTATTTTGCAGGCGAATCTGTGCATAAAGTAGGGCCACATATCCTAGAGGTGCTTAAGGAGCATCACGCCTTATTAGCTCAAGGTAAACTCAATCATAGTTACCCCCATTGTTGGCGGCATAAAACGCCGTTGATTTTCCGTGCGACCCCGCAATGGTTTATCAGTATGGATAAAGAAGGTTTGCGTGCTAAAGCCTTAAATGCAATCCAAAAGGATGTGCAATGGGTGCCTGAATGGGGGCAAGCTCGAATTGAGGGCATGATTGCGAATCGCCCGGATTGGTGTATTTCACGTCAACGGACTTGGGGTGTGCCGATTACCTTATTCATTCACAAGGAAACCGGAGAGCTACATCCCCGGACTGAAATATTGTTTGAGGAAGTGGCACAGCGGATTGAAAGAGAGGGCATTGATGCGTGGTTTGCTTTGGATAAGGCTGAGCTATTAGATACGGATGCCGAACACTATGACAAAACCACGGATACTCTAGACGTCTGGTTTGACTCAGGAACGACGCACTACTCAGTCTTGGAGACAGACCCTGCTCTACGTTTCCCTGCGGCTATGTATTTAGAGGGTTCGGATCAGCATCGGGGGTGGTTCCACTCTTCCTTGTTAACTTCGATTGCGATGAATGAAGTAGCGCCCTATCGCGCGGTATTGACGCATGGTTTTACCGTGGATGAGAAGGGACAGAAAATGTCTAAGTCCCTCGGTAATATTATCGCGCCGCAAGAGGTGACGGATGATCTGGGCGCGGATATTTTACGCCTATGGGTCGCTAGTACGGACTATAGTGGCGAGATCAGTGTCTCTAAAGACATTCTCAAGCGCACGGCGGATGCCTATCGGCGCATGCGTAATACCTCGCGCTTTTTATTGGCTAATCTGAGTGACTTTAATCCTGAGCAGAATCTAGTGCTTGTGGAGCAGATGCTGCCCTTAGATCGGTGGGCACTCGATCAGGCTTATCAAGTCCAACAGCGCGTGATCAAGGCTTATAGTGATTACCAATTCCATCGGGTGGTGCAAGAAGTGCAAAACTTCTGTACGCATGAAATGGGTAGCTTATTCCTCGATATTACCAAAGATCGCCAGTACACCATGCAGGCGAATAGCCAAGGTCGACGCTCCGCACAAACGGCGGCTTATCATATTCTGCAGGCGATGGTGCGCTGGTTATATCCGATTTTGAGTTTTACGGCGGAGGAAATTTGGCAAGCATTACCGCAGCAAAATGCACCAGAATCGGTATTATTCACCACCTGGTATCAAGGTTTAGCGCCTTTAGATGCCAATAGCACGCTAACAGCAGCCGATTGGGAGCAGATTTTTGCCCTACGTGAAGCGGTCTCTAAGCAATTAGAAGTATTGCGGGTGGCGGGTAAAATTGGGGCTGGTTTAGCCGCTGAAGTGGCTATCTATACGGATGCTGAGGCCAATAGTGCGCTAGCGAGTCTAAATGCGAGTGATGAGTTACGCTTTGTATTTATTACTTCAGCGACTCATCTCTACCCCTATAACCAAAAGCCGAGTGATGCGGTCGAGGTAGGTAGTGGGTTAGCAATTTATGCTTATCCATCAACCTATGCTAAATGTGATCGTTGCTGGCATCAGCGGGCGGATGTAGGAACTCATGCAGCGCATCCTGAACTCTGTGGGCGTTGCATTGATAATATCGAAGGAGCAGGGGAGCTGCGTCAGTATGCATAATGTAGCCTCTAATGAGCGTTCATCCATAGGTATGCTGCACTGGCTATGGTTGGCGGCGGTGATTATCGCCGTCGATCAACTAACGAAATGGATGGCCGAATCTAATTTGCTAGAAGCACAGCCGGTGCCTGTTTTTCCGCATTTGAATATGACCTTGGCCTATAACAAAGGTGCTGCATTTGGCTTTTTAGCGAATCACGAAGGGTGGCAAGTATGGATGTTTGCCGCTCTGGCGGTGATAGTCAGTGGGGTGATTATTCGCTGGTTGCATAAATTACCTGCTGATCGTCCGTGGGTGGCGAGTGCGCTAGCCCTGATTTTAGGCGGGGCGGTGGGTAATTTTATTGATCGTATTCTGCACGGTAAGGTAGTGGATTTTATTGATGTCTATTTTGATATTCCGTTTTGGATGCAAAATTATCATTTCGCTACTTTTAACATAGCCGATATTGCCATTACGGTTGGAGCAGCGATGATGATTTTTATTGGAATCTTTGCCTCGCATCAATTGGAATAAGTTGTTCGCTGTATGAAAACTATCGGTCTTATTGGTGGTATGAGTTGGGAATCAACGATTCCTTACTACCGCCAGATTAATGAAACGATTAAAGAACGTTTAGGTGCTTTGCACTCAGCAAAAATTATTCTTTATAGCGTAGATTTTCATGACATTGAGCAGCTTCAACGAGTGGGCGATTGGGAAGCAGCGGGTGCTATTTTAGCGCATGCTGCTCGCTCTTTGGAGCGGGCGGGTGCTGACTTTTTGATTTTGTGTACTAATACCATGCACAAGGTAGCCGCTAGTATTGAAGCGGCTGTGGCAATACCGCTCTATCATATTGCTGACCCCACCGCGTTGGAAATTAAGCAAGCGGGCTATTCGACCGTTGGCTTATTGGGGACGCGTTTTACTATGGAAGAAGCCTTCTACCGCACCCGATTGAGTGAGCATCATGGTCTGCAAGTCATCGTCCCGCCCTTAGAAGACCGACATATTATCCATCGTATTATCTATGAAGAGTTATGCCTCGGCATTATCAAGCCGGAGTCTCGTATTCAATACCAAAAAATCATGGATGAGCTGATAGCTCAAGGAGCACAAGCGATTATTCTAGGGTGTACCGAGATTTCGCTATTGGTGAATCAGCAAGATGCAATGGTTCCACTATTTGATACCACGGCTATTCATGCACGTATGGCAGCCGAAGCAGCACTGCGTCCATAAAATCCCTCACTCCTGTATGTTGTTATAATTAAGGCATAGCATTTAAAAGATAGTAAGCTTTAATAAAAGGTGAATATCTCACGGTATTTTAATGAGTGTTTAGATAGATTTAATAAAACAACCAACTTTCACTTGCTAAACGATACAGAGAAAAGACATGAAATATCTAATCATATGCTTATTATTAGTGATGAATACTATTGCCTCCGCTTCATTACCTATTCGAGTTTCTGATGAGAAGCTAATACAAAATACCGATCATTTAATTATTGGTCGCGTGGTTGGAGTGGATATGATCGATAAGAGCGGCAAAGCTATTACCAACCCAAATACCCGCACGGGGCCGGGCCTGACTAATACCATTAGACTGATAGTTAAAGTAGATAGTGTTGCCTTAACTAACGCAAAAAAAGTACCGCCGGTGTTAAAAGTACCTCTTGATCCCTTTATGCATTTTACTTTGGGTCAAATTAAAACAGCACATTCAGGTAAACAGGATCCATTTTTACTGTTACTAAAAGGTGATAATTTTCAACCACCTTTTCCGGGGGTGTTTAGCAAAGGGGTAGTGGAGAAAGATAAGTATTTGAAGGCTATAAAAGCTTATAAACAAAAGCAAGCAACAATAGCGGTAGGGCAGGCAGCAAGCACAGATTTAACATGGAAGGATAAGGGGCTTATTAAGCAAAATGTGACTATAGCGAGTTGCAAAGATAAAAAGCTTTCAATCAATAGTCTACCTCTAGTTAAGCAGTATCGTCTATTTGAAATCAATGAAAAAGCATTTTGGGCTTATATTCATAACACCAAAAATCGCGCTGCTATTATACGTTTACCTTTTCCTGATGGCACTACAGCCCCTGTGCGCTTAGATCCTAATAGTCCTACTATCGCCCCTAATCAAGGTGTACCTCAGGATTTAACACGTCTAATTCATGAAGCGGGAAGTATACCTGGTAAAGAAATAATTTATGGATCACTATCTGAATTGGCTGAGTTGAATACTAAGTTATTGAACCGCTCCATTGCATTTGATGTAACGGGTAAAGCGGGGACTTATCGTGTTGAATTAATTCGTCTCGATAACAAGCCTAATCATTATGCGGTCTATTCTAGTAATGATGCGTTTGCTTGTCCGCGTCCCCCGCTTAGAAGACACTAAAAATCAGGCTTGTCAGTAAACCTAGTTATTTAGAGCAGAGCAGCGGCTAAGTTAGGATAATTTAAGGTAATATTGAGTTCTTTCAATAGCTTATCATTACGAATGCGGCGTGATTCTTGTAGGTATGACACCATACCCGCACTCAAAACCTGTCGAGCCTGCTCTAAACTCATCTGAGGCGGGCGTGGTAAACCGGCATAATCAGCAATCTGATTAAAATAGTCCGTCATGGTAGAGGGATTGCCATCGGTGGCATTATAAATGGCTCCCTGTGGTGCTCTCTCCATAGCGGCTTTAGCAATCATGGCTAAATCATCGGCATGAATCCGATTCGTCCAAGGGGCTTCGGCTGCGCTCACGACGGGTTCGCCACGTTTTATGCGCTCTAAAGGTAAACGATCTAAGGCATAAATCCCCGGTACACGCAAAATCACACCATCGCCCTGATAGTGCTGCATCCACGCTTGTAGGGCATTTTCTGCATCGAGGCGACGGATAGAACGTTCATTGTTGGGTTGAGTCTGCGCCGTTTCATCAATCCAAGCACCCTGAGAATTACCATATACGCCGGTGGTGCTAATTAATACGATGCGTCGAGGAGCTGATTGTACTGCTTGTAAAAATCGCCGCAGACGGCTATCAGTTAAGCCATCACTAGGTGGGGGCGCAAACCAGAAAATATCACATCCTTCAAAAGTATCGCGGGTGAAAACAGCCTCTGCATCCATATCACCTTGCTGCATTGCAATACCTTGTGCTTGACCTAGTGCTATGGACTCCGTACTTCTCACCCAGCCTATAGCCCCTATACCCTGATTTTGATATAAGCGAGCAACACGGCGACCGATATCGCCACAACCCATAATCCAAATTGTTTGTTGGGAGACTGACATGAAGCAAACCTCTTTAATCCTTGATGGTGGACTGGTGACAGATATTCCACTAGGGAAAACGAAACGCCTTAAACATGATAAAGGAGCGGTGTTGCTTTGTAATGTGAATGGTACTTTTTTTGCAGTCAGTGATCGTTGTACACATGAGGATGCTTCGTTGTATCTAGGCTGTTTAAAAGGCGAGCGAGTCCATTGTTCCTTACATGGAGGGGAGTTTTGTGTAAAAACGGGCGCACCTTTAACAGAACCTGTAGAGGTGGCTTTACAGACTTATGTGGTTACGGTTGAAGCGGGACGTATTAGGGTAAGCGTCCCGCTCAGTGAAACTCGTTAAGGCTGAGCCATCGCTAAGATTTGTTCTGGTATATCATCATCGTCTTGCTCTAAGGTCAGCACAAATTTATAGGGTTCTGCTACCATCACGTCGGCTTTTAAGGGGATATAATTCTCGTTTTGCCACGCGTTAGAGGTTAGCTGCCCTAGTGCAATCGGTTTACCCGTGCCACGGGTATCATAGACCCATGTTTGATAAAAACTATTACTAGCGGGCTTGGGTAAGTGGCTAATATATAAAGATCCCTCTTGCTTAGAGTTAGCCCATACCAGTTCGCCCTCTATATTTTTGACCGAGGGGTTCAACGTGCGTAACAGGCCTATCGTTTTGCTATCGGGGAGCTGCTTTAAAGATTCTAGACGTAACATCGCTTGCGTTTGATTAACGGGGCTTAATGTCCCTCCCCACCAATACCACGCAGCGCCACCTAAGACTCCTAGCGTTAATAACAGCCAAATCCAGTTTTGTTTCTTACCATCCATCATTAATACCTTGCCATTAACACGGAATTACCCGTACTAGCCGCGACTATGCGGACTAACTTTAAAATTAAAATAGGAGTATAGATATTTAATGCCAGTACTGCGCCAATATGCGCTAAAATATTGCCACTCCCCTTACCGCGAGAGCATCATGACTGAGAGTTTTATCCCCGGCAAAGACGCAGCACTTGAACTATCGATTGAGCGCATGCAGCAACGCCTAACCGAATTAGGGTTTCATATCGAAGAGCATCAATGGCTCAATCCCGTCGCTAATGTGTGGTCAGTTCATATTCGTGACCGTGACTGTCCACTGTTATTTACCAATGGTAAAGGAGCTAGTCGTCTTGCTGCCTTAGCGAGTGCTTTGGGTGAGTTTTTGGAACGCCTAAGTTGCAATTATTTTTGGGCAGATTACTACTTAGGCGAGACAATAGCTAATGCCGCTTTCGTACATTACCCCACAGAACGTTGGTTTGATACCCCCGAAGGGGAGTGGCCTGAGGATCTGCTGACCCCAGACTTACTCCAATTTTATAATCCACAAGGTACGTTAGAACTTTTCGATTTAGTGGATATTAATTCGGGCAATGAGGAGCGTGGTGTGTGTGCGCTGCCTTATCAGCGCGTGCGAGATGGGCAGACCGTTTGGTTTCCGGTGAATATTATTGGCAATTTATATGTCAGTAATGGCATGTCAGCGGGTAATACTAAAGCAGAGGCTCGTGTCCAAGCCTTATCTGAAATATTCGAGCGCTATATTAAATTTAAAATTATTGCCGAAGGCTTATGTTTACCGGATGTGCCGGAAGAGGTGATTGCTCGTTACCCTAAGATTCAAGAGGGTGTAACCGCACTGCGTGAAGCTGGGTTTGGTATTGTAGTGAAAGATGCCTCCTTAGGTGGGCGCTATCCAGTCATGAATGTCACCCTGCTTAATCCACAGGATCAAGGCTGTTATGCTAGCTTTGGCGCTCATCCGCGTTTTGAGGTAGCACTAGAGCGAGCGCTAACCGAATTATTGCAAGGGCGTGCCTTAGATAAATTAGCCGGTTTTGCCGAGCCTGATTTTAACTTAGAAGAAATTGCGCATCCGCATAATCTAGAAACGCACTTTATTGATTCAAGTGGGATTATTCACTGGGATTTCTTAAGTTATAAAACCGATTATAATTTTGCTGATTGGGATTATGCTGGAACAACTGAGCAAGAATATAAATACCTCTGTGATTTAATCCATGATGAAGAGTGCGATATTTATATTATGGATTATGAGCACTTAGGCATGTATGCGTGCCGGATTGTAGTGCCCTCTATGTCAGAGATTTATCCCGTAGAGGATTTAGAATGGGATAATAATAATACGGGCAATGCGTTACGTGAGTCTATTTTAACCCTAGCTGAGCTAGAAGATGATGAGCTAGGCGAGCTTTATGATGCGCTCGAAGAGTTAGGTTTGGATAATATGCAACCTATAACGGCATTGATTGGTTTAGCACCGGATGCAGGAACACTTTGGGCGGATATGCGCGTGGGTGAGCTAAAAACCTTATTAGCCTTAGCGATTGAGGATGAAGAGGCAGTGCTAGAAGGATGCGATTGGATTCGCCATTTTGAACAGCTCGATCCTGAGCGCCGCCGCGTTTATCGTTGTATTGAGGTGCTGTTAGGCATGGATGATACTAGCCGTTATAGTAAGGGTATCGTGGGGCTATTTGGGCGTGAAACCGTGGCAAAAGCCGAGGATTTAATTAATGGTACGCTACGTTTTTGGGGTGTACCTTCACCGACCTTAGCGCTAAATGGTTGTGCTATGCATCAACGCCTCTTACAAGCCTATGGCAAAATTCACCCTGAATTAGCGCCTTTAACAACTTAAATTGCTCAGGTCAATTAGATATACAAGCAAACCTAATCTAGGTTTGCTTGGTTGAGTCTTATGCCTAGTGAGCCGTTTGCTGCTTATAAATATCTGAATAATGCTTAGATTTTTCCATACGTTCGGTAGTATTAGGATGGCTAGATAAATACTTCCCAAGTTTAGATTCTCCTCCTGCCTCACGGTCTTTAATCTCAGCCTCGGTTAAGCCCTGTTTTTCCAAGCGATCCATAATATTACTAAACGCTATAGGATCCATTTTAGCTTTAGTCATTTTATTAAACGCATAATCATCAGCTTCAGACTCATGAGCGCGAGAGTAATGATTATTGACTAGAAAAGTAGGGAGGCCGATTAGTAAACTATTTAGCGCAGATGGATCTCCTACGACTAATAAAACCCCTAGGGATAAAGCGGAGGACTCTATTAGTTGACGTAAGCTATGACGATATTCAACATGCCCCATTTCATGTAGTAATACAGAGTCAATTTCAGCTTGATTTTTAGCTAAGGCAACTAAGCCATCAGTAACCACTATTTCACCTGACGGTAAAGCAAAGGCATTAGCAATACCGGGATTATTAGGGTCAACGGGGGGCTTGGATTTTTTAATTGCTTCTATCTTTTCTTCATGCTTAGTATTATTTTCGTCCTCATCCTTATTTTCTTCCTCATTGAAAATATCTAAATCATTTAATATATCTACAATATCTCTTTCGGGCATATAGCGAAATAATAATTTATACTTATATTGTCCGTCTTGTAAGGGTACTAATTTAGTTTGGAAGTGTTGTTGAAGTTCAGCTTGCTTGGCGGTTGATAATTGACTAGGCTCAAACATCACTTCATCTAAGCTGTCCATCGCACCCTCCGCAATCCATTGATTGGCTTTATCGGGTAAGGCGTAGGCTAATTTCTCACTGCCCCATGGTAAACCAAAACGAATACTGGCCCATACAATAACAATCGTGGCAATGAGTGCTAAGCCAATCCAGCGCCAACGTGACTCTAAAACGTGCAAGACTTGGCTGCGATTATCTTTATGTTCAATCTGATCCAGCCACGCATCCATAGCCACATTATCATTAGTTTCAAATAATGAGCCATCATTAAAAGTAACCTTACGGGCAATATTGCCGATCCGATCACTAAATTTTAAATCATGTGCACTCGCTGTTTTAGGCGCTTGCCCTTCCACAATGAGAATATAACGCTCTTGTTTAAAGGTTAGCTCAGCCGGTAAACGGGCTGAGCTATGGGGTGCATACCAAAATCCTTGCATTATAAACCTAATCCTGAACCAATGGGTAAATCGAATACATCCCCGATTTGATCACCTAAAGATGATTGCTCAGACTGACGTTGATTGATGTAGTGATCGAGGGTGCCTGCTACCTCAGCCTTGAGGGTTTGTGTTTCATAACGAGCTAAACGTACCTTATTCCAAGGATGAGCTAAACCTAGGGTAATCACGAGTAAAAAGAGGTTAAGCACATAAATCTTCCATAATGTAAGCACCGAGGTATCAGAGTGTAAACGTAACACCTGATCGAGTTGAGTTTCATTATAGGAGTAATTACGGATTCTCGCTTTTAAATAAGCATTTAAAAACATGCCTATTACTATTATTAAAAAATAAAATAGTCCCACTATGATAGATAGAGAAATAGTACTTCCAATACTAGGATCATCATTACCAAGAGATGCTGTAGCACCTATCAGTGGTATTACTAAGAAGCCAATAGCAATAGCTACAACTATATATACTCCTATAGTAATTAATAACATTTTTAAGTATATTTTATAATAATTTTTTGTTTCTAGCTGTGTATTAAATTGCCCTTGTCCATAATGAAAATGATTAAAATAATATTCCGTATAAAGTTTATGTGCATAAGGAGCGATAGCATAAAAGCCGATAGCGGCTAGTGTGAAAATAACAACAACAAAGGAGTTTGCATAACTTCCCGTATCAAAAACAAGGCCAATGCTCATTAATATGGCGACTAATGCAAAGCCAATAATAACTGGTATAAAAGGTAGTATGAGCATAATATAAATGAGGCGTTTAAGTTTTCCGCTAAAGCCAAATCGGACATTACGATAGCTGCTCATTCGAGCATTAAAACGTAAGCCACTCCAGACTATCCAAGGTGATAGAAAGCCCAATAACAGTATTAAAATACCCGCTAATTCAGGGCTTATTTGCGTTAAAACTACATAGGCAATTACTAAGACTATGGCAATAATACGCCCTTTTAGAATTTGAATCGGGGTAGCATGGTATTCAAAGCTCGCTTGATCAAAGATGGTATTGCCATAAAAATAGCGTTTAGTACGCACGGTTGCCCAAGCTGAGTAAATACCGAGGGTCACTATTGATAATAAAATATTAACAATCCAAATTTTAAAGTATTCACTACCACTCCCTGTGAATTGAAAGGGAATAAATCGGGTGTCTAGGCTAAAGCTAGGCGTTGCTGCTTGTGGTGGCAGCTCTGATGAGGGCGCTGTATCAAAGGCAGGTTCGTTTTCATTCATGGTAAAAGCCTATTATTTAACTATTTGCCTAGTGTAGATTAAGACAAGGTCTAATACAGGCCATGCAGATAAAAAAATAAAGCGCAAAGGAAAAAACGGCAGGTATTTTAGTGTAAGTGTAAGGTTAGCTGCTCCTTGTCGGTAGCTGAGGTATGATAGAGGCCAAATTTATCGTAGCCGAGGGGTGTGAATAGTGTTAGAGGTGATTTATCAGGATGATTATGTGATAGCGATTAATAAGCCAGAGGGGTTATTAGTGCATCGCAGTCCTATTGATAAACATGAAACCCGTTTTGCACTGCAACTCCTCCGCGATCAGATCGGGCAAAAGGTATATCCCGTACATCGCCTTGATAAACCGACCTCTGGAGTTTTGTTATTTGCTTTGAGTAGTGATATAGCGCGTAAGCTTACCGAGCAATTTACCCAAGGCAACATCAGCAAACAGTATCTAGCGATAGTACGCGGGCATTGTGCGCCTCATGGTGTCATTGATTATCCCTTGCAAGAGCAATTAGATCGACTCGCTGATGCACTAGCTGATCCGAATAAGCCTGCTCAGGAGGCTATTACCCATTACCATACCCTAGCACAAACAGAATTACCGTTTGCAGTAGGACGCTATGCAACAGCGCGTTATTCACTAGTAGCCTTAAAGCCGCTCACGGGGCGGAAACATCAATTGCGTCGCCACATGAAGCATATTTTTCACCCTATTCTGGGGGATACTACGCATGGAGATGGCAAGCATAATCAATTCATTCGGCAAGAATTCGCTTGTCAGCGCCTATTGCTCCATGCGGCACGTTTGACACTCATTCACCCCTATACTGAACAGCCGTTGGTATTAAATGCCTCGCTATCAGATGAGTTTACACAGGTGTTAGCTAACATGAGGCTGGAGCACAGCGGATTATGGCTGGGCTTGTAGTGCTTGAAGGCTTTGTATTAATTGATCACGTTGCAGGCTCAAAACTTGATTAGCATGGCACTGGCTCACTTGTCGTTGAATTAAGGTTTGGAGTGCCGTACCTGCTAGGGTATCTAGTAACAACACATCACCATCAATCACGCTGCATAATCCCTGTAGCGCACTATTATAGCGTTTTAAACTCTCATCCAATTGCTGCTCTAACTGTTGAATTTGACCCACCATCGCTTGTTGCTGTTGGCGGTAATACGATTCTTGCGTACTGGCAAACATGACATTAAGCGTTTGGAGTGCTTGTTGTTTTTGGGTATAGCGTTGTTGAGCCTCTAGAAAATGCTGTAGGGCATTTAGAGCATCCTGATTGAGTTGTTGAGCACGTTGTACTTGCTGAAAGCGTTGTAATTGCTCTGGCGCTAAAGTGGTAATCTCGGTGGGTAAGACAGGCTCTGCTAAGTTAGCCGCAGGTAGGGTAGCTGAGTTTGCAGGAGCGGATTGTGCCTGAGCTGTATTGGATGCCATGGCCCAAGTGGCTTGGGTCAAAGGGGATAGCGCAAAATTAGAGGCAGTTTGCATAGGGCTGGCAGTATTGCTATTTGTATTATTAGCAATTTCAACGGCTTCAATAAAAACGGGTTTAGCGCCACTCATCAGCTCGCTGCTATCTGCCAGTATAGGTAGAGTATCGGCCTGAGTTTGCCAGTGATTAATACCCCATAATAGACCTATTACGCCTAGGCCAATAATACCTGCAAGCAGAGCTAACAGTGGTTTTTTAGTGGAGCTATTAGCCTGAGATGCTAATACTTGCTCTGGGTCAGTGGCTAAGGCATAGCCCCAGTATTGAATAATGCTATGTGCTTCAGCAGGCTGTAATGCCGTTAGTTGTGCTAGTTGTTTACTTAAAGCCATAAAATTGTTCGGATCCGGTTCAGGTAACATTTGGTTTACAATACCGGATTGCAAGGCTTTGACTAGATAGCGCCGGACTTGCGGATGCATTGGCAAGAAATCCGCTAAATAGGCATCACATAGACTGGGATGTTTGACTAAATCACGGCCATGACGTTGAACGATTTTGCGTAATACAGAGCGAATTTCTTGATTCATGCACCTAACCTCAATGGTTTTACCGCACAAATACCCTCATGAAAGAACCTAATGCCTGAGTCAGTGCTGTGGGGTGGAAAGGGTGGATGCTTATACTGTGTCTCATGCCAGAGCATGATTCATAGCCATAGCAATGCTGCTATTAGTGTGAGGTATAGCTGCACTCTCTGGGGAGAGGGATAAGTCTGAGCGGTAATTTTTGGATGCTAAAGGGCGGTAAGGCTATAGAATTCCATGAGTTACGCCATTAATTGGCTATAACTTAATAGATTCACGAATTCAGGATGAGCCAGATTAGGTTCTCTAGTCGAGTCGGGCTGTTGGACTAAGAGTAAATGCTCTACCCCATGCTCCCGTGCGGTTTGTAATACTTTCACATTATCATCAATAAATAAGCTGCGCTGTTTATGTACGGGATAATGTTGCTCTAAGGTTGACCAGAATTGTTCGTGCTCTTTGGGTAACTGGAAAGAATGCGAAATTAAAATATCATCCAAATAATCCTGTAAGGGGATATGGTTAAATTTGAGTTCGACACTTTTTTGATGGGCATTGGTCAGCAATACCACACGCTTATTTAGGCTACGAAGAAAGTGCAAAAAGGCTTCAGCCTCGGAGCGCCATTGAATTTTATGGGCAATCTCTTGTTTTAACGCTACAATGTCGGTCTGAGTGATGGCTTGCCAATGATCTAAACAATACCAATTTAATGAGCCATACGTATTTTGATGATGTTGATTGAGATAGCTCACTGCTTGTTCGCGTGTGATGCCATGGACTTCTGCATAACGGGTGGGCAGATGCTCTAACCAAAAATAATTGTCAAAATGTAAGTCTAATAATGTCCCATCCATATCAAGGAAAACCGTATCAATGTGCTTCCAATCAAGGGCAATTTGCGGTAGGTATGGCGTATTCATCTAAAACACCTATTAGGATTCATAATGTCGAATTTACCTACCATACACGAAAAACGCTTAGTTGCCAGTAGTCGCATCTTTCGTATTGAAGAGCTGGATTTAACTTTTAGTAATGGTGTCACCCGTACTTATGAACGGTTAGCTTCACGGGGTATTGGTGGGGTATTGATTGTGCCTTTGCTGGCGGATTATGACACGGTGCTCATGATTCGGGAGTATTCGGCGGGAACCGAGCGCTATGAGTTAGCCTTTCCAAAGGGGGCGGTGGAAATGGGGGAGGATTTATTAATAGCCGCAAATCGCGAGTTAATGGAGGAGGTGGGGCATGGTGCAAGACAGTTAGAATTATTAAAACGAATCACCCTTTCACCCGGCTATATGGGACATAAAACGAATATTGTATTAGCTACTGAGCTGTATCCTGCAACAGCAGAAGGTGATGAGCCAGAACCTTTGGAAGTTGTACCTTGTAAACTCAGTGAACTGGATGAGCTAATAGCACGTGATGAGCTGAGTGAGGGACGTAGTATTTTAGCTTTGTTTATGGTGCGTGATTGGGTGAGGGCACGACAGTTGCGTTCTTAACATGAGGTTATTAGCTATCATCAGAGGGAAAGTCGCTATACCACAAGGTTTCAATCATATGATAACCGACTGGATCATAAGCTTTTAACTGTTGGCGATTAAAAGGGTAATAGTCATTGAGTCCAAAATAGCTTTCCGTCAGTTCAGCAAAGTATTCACGCTCATTTTCTAAAGCATACGCCTTGGCTTCACTACCATCATAGCGCTGTACCGATTGATAGAGCCGAGTAGCTTTAGCATTTTGAAACGCCTCCGTGATCAAGGCATTTTTATAATGAAAGACCTGATGGTGTAAGGCATGAGCTAACTCATGTAATAATACCAGTGGCTGGTTTTCTGACCATGTAGCAAAGTCATCAAGTTGTAATTCAATACTCGCGGCTAATTGCGGATCACGTCCATGCGTTAAAAGCCAAGTCGGTGAGGCATGGTAGGCTAATCCAGAACCTTGTCCTTTACTAATCCAAATGGGTACTTGCTTCAGATGCTCCAATGCCGCTTTGGGTAGTAAGGCACTGATTTGCTCTAATTTATCATCAAGTAGTATAAAGGTGCGTAGTAGCGTTTTAGTCTCTTGCTTAGCCAATTGTGCATTGTAGTGAATGCTCCAACCACGAATGGTATGAGTGCGTGTATCAGGCTCGGCCTTTGCTAAACTCATACCCAACACGCTTAAGCTTGCTACTAGGAAATAATTCAGCAGGACGCGTATTATAGCCATGATGATCACAATTAGGGTTATAGTAGGCTCATCACAGCACAGCTATATGAAAGCACCCAAAATTTTATGATGTACATAACTAAGCAGCCGACAATCGGCAAAGCGGGGGCGCTTGGTCGGAATGTATTTAACACCTGAGGCCTATTATGAATTTAGAAACCCTATCCTACGCCGTGATACAAATCGCGCTGGAAGCAGGCGATAAAATTTTAGCGATTTATAACCAAGCTGATTTTGTTGTGAATGATAAATTGGATAATTCCCCTCTCACAGCGGCAGATTTAGCCTCTCATCATCATATTGTGGAAGGGCTAAGACAGCTTACCCCTGATTATCCGATTTTGTCGGAAGAGTCTGTACAAGTCCCCTTTACTGAGCGTCAGGAGTGGGATACCTATTGGTTAGTCGATCCTTTAGATGGCACCCGCGAGTTTATTAAGCGCAATGATCAGTTTGCTATTTTAATTGCGCTCATTCATGAGCATGAGCCGGTGTTAGGCGTGGTCTATGCACCTGCATTACAAGAGCTATGGGTAGCGAGTTTAGGGAATGGTGCCTATAAACTCATAGGGGAGGAGCTAGTGCCTATACATACCCGCCCCTTGGCGACCCCACCCGTGATTATTGGTAGCAATTCACATCGTGATGAGATTATGCCGGTTTTTTTAGCTAATGTGGGAGAACATGTTTATCAAACGGTGGGGAGTATTATTAAAGCTTGTCGTGTCGCCGAAGGTGATGCAGATCTATATCCCCGTTTAGGGCCTACTTCAGAGTGGGATACCGCAGCAGCACAAATTATAGTTACCGAAGCGGGGGGGCATATGGTGACAACCACGAATGAACCTTTGCGTTATAACACTAAAGATTCGCTGTTAAATCCCCAGTTTTTTGTGATGGGTAGCGAATTCCACGATTGGTCGCAATACCTGCCAAAGTAGCTGACACTAGGCCGAAGTGATGGCAGAATGCCTGCGCGATGATTTTGGACTTTGACTTATGACGACACCCGCTCCCGAAAATACCCATCACCGTACTATCCGTAGCTTTGTATTACGTACTGGACGGCTGACAAAAGGCCAAGAACAAGCCATTGAAACCGGCTGGTCAACGTTGGGAATTGATGAAGGAACGAGTACCCTAGATTATCAGGCACTCTTTCAGCGTACCGCGCCCGTGGTTTTTGAAATTGGTTTTGGTAATGGTGAAACTTTGGCACAAATGGCTAAAGCCATGCCGGAATACAATTTCATTGGGGTAGAAGTCCATACCCCCGGCGTGGGACACCTATTGCATTTGCTGCAACGGGATCAGCTCAACAATGTACGAGTGATCAATACCGATGCGGTGGAAATTTTAAAACAACGCATTGCGCCCCAATCACTTGAGCGGGTACAGATATTTTTCCCTGATCCTTGGCATAAAAAACGCCACCATAAGCGTCGTATTATTCAAACAGAGTTTGTTGAGTTATTAGTATCCCGTTTGACTACGAATGGTCTGATTCATTTAGCAACCGATTGGGAGCCTTATGCGCAACATATGGCTGAGGTCTTAGACGCTAACCCTCAGTTAAAACGCTTACAGGCCGACTCTCCCTTTGTGGAGCGCCCTGCGCATCGACCTTTAACTAAATTTGAGCAGCGCGGGCAGCGCCTAGGTCATGGGGTTTGGGACTTGATTTATCAAAGAGTGTAATACCCCTGATAACAGTTGGGTTAAGCAGTCCCACGAGCTGTGTTCATTTGCATTATGGGGGGAGTGTGGTGTAATGAGCGCCCTTTATTAGTGAACCCCGGAAGTTCTATTGTGTATCAAGTACTCGAACAACGTCTACGCAGTATTCAAGCCTCCAATCTACATACTTATTTGCGTTATGCTAAAACGGGGCTTGAAAAGGAAAGTTTGCGTGTTAATTCAGCGGGACATATTGCTCAAACCAATCACCCACAGGTATTAGGTTCAGCACTCACGAATCCGTGGATTACCACCGATTACTCGGAGGCTTTATTAGAGCTGATCACCCCCCCACAAGCGCGAGCGACACAGGCATTAGATTATTTATTAGATCTAGAAACCTTTGTCTATCAGCGTCTAGGTAATGAGCTATTGTGGACGAATAGCATGCCTTGCGTCTTACGCGGTGAGGCGGATGTACGTATTGCGGAATATGGCTCATCTAATGCAGGGAAAATGAAGCATGTTTACCGTCAGGGGTTAGCGTGGCGCTATGGTAAAATCATGCAAGTGATTGCCGGTATCCATTATAACTATTCGATTTCAGAGGATTTCTGGCCGGTATGGTTTGCTATGGAACCAGAAGGGGCTACGGATTTACGTAGCTTTAAGGATCGCGCCTATATCCGCATGATTCGCAATATTCAGCGCTATGGTTGGTTAATTATTTACTTATTTGGTGCATCGCCAGCGATTTGTAAGAGCTTCTTAAATGGTCGTGCGCCTGCAGAAGGTTTTAAGGCGTTTAAGGAGTTTACCCTATATGAGCCTTATGGTACCTCATTGCGTATGGGTAATATTGGCTATACTAATACCAAAGAGCATGATAGTGGTGTTAAGGTTTGCTACAACACCTTAGAGAGTTATGTGGCTAGTTTGCGCCATGCAATTAGTACCCCCAGTGCAGAGTATGCCAAGATTGGGGTAAAAGTAGACGGCGAGTATCGGCAGCTTAACGCGAATATTTTACAAATTGAAAATGAATACTACAGCACCGTGCGTCCTAAGCAGCCTTTAAAGGGCTTTGAGAAACCTATCACCGCTTTAACCCGCCGTGGAATAGGCTATGTAGAGCTGCGTTCTCTGGATATCAATCCTTTTGATCCGGCTGGGCTTACTACGGAGCAAATGGCATTCATTGAGGTTTTTATGCACTTTTGTTTATTGCAAGAAAGCCCCTTAATTGACAAAACCGAACGTGAAATGACCAATGCGAATCAATTAGCCGTCGCTCACTATGGTCGTGATCCACAATTATATTTAAACCGCTTAAATAGTAAAATTTTACTATCTGAATGGGCGAATGAATTAATACAGGCTATGCAAGGTGTAGCACAGTTATTAGATCAAACCCATAATGAAACCCGTTATACACAAGCATTAAATGCACACACCATTTTGGTGCAAGAGCCAGAGTTAACCCCTTCTGCGCGAGTATTAACGGAAATAATGGCAGCAGGGAGCTTTTTTGAGTTCGCAAATGAACAATCGCAGCGTCATAAAAGTTTATTTATGAACCGAAACTTGCCTGAAGCACTAGAAAATGACTGGACAGCTCTGGCTTTACAATCATTACAACAACAAAAATTACTAGAAACTGAGAATAATATTGCTTTTGATGAATTTCTGGAGCACTATTTCAATGAGACACTAGAATCGATTCTATGATTTAATCGTCGATGAGTTGTTACGTACGATCTAAGGGACTACTGTTAGTCGATAGTTTTACGTTTAGCGGTGCGTGTGCCAGCTACTAGTGAGGATGCCTGTCGCTTAAAGCCAATGGAGAGAGGTGGCGGGTGTTCTGTTGCAGTTAGGCTTCGGCCTGATCATTGGTGGGTAATGTGTAGTCCTGGTTGCCTCCTAATGTTTCTCGAACAGGGTACGATATATATATATGAGATTAAAATAGTGAATATTTATGTTGGGAATCTTCCCTATAAGATAAGTGATGACGATCTTCGTGACCTGTTTGCAGAATATGGTGAAGTCGTTAGCGTCAGTCTGATTAAAGACAAGATGACTGGTCAATCTAAAGGCTTCGGCTTTGTAGAGATGGCAGACGCAAGCGATGCCGCTAATGCAATCAGCGGTCTAAACGAGCATAGCTTTGGTGGTCGTAATATTAAAGTTAATGAAGCCAAGCCTCGTGAAGAGAGACCTCGTCGTGACTTTAAACCCCGTGGCGATGCTCCACGCGGTGGTGATCGCGGTGACCGTGGTGATTCACGCTCAGCACCTCGTCGTCGTGATTACTAATCACTGATACTAGAGTGCAGTGAGTCTATCACTGCACTCTTAGTTACCGCCTTCTCCTTCTCTTAGAGTGGTGAAGGTCCTAAAATAATTAAAATAATATATAACCCCATCATAACCACCATCGGTGACATATCAATTCCTGAAACAAGTGGTATATATTTTTGCACGGGTTTTAATAAGGGTCTAGTTAGGCTATCCAATAATCCCGCTAATGGATTGCCGTGTAGATTATTAGTCCAGCTCAAAACTGCCTGAACAATTAAAGCAATAATATAAATCCAGATCACCGTGCGAATCAGCTCCGTCATAGCTAGAAATATAATATAGAAAATATTAGCGCTAATTTTCCCATTCGCCCCTTGGATAATCACGAGTAGTATAATCAAAGCGATTTGTAGCACTAACGCTAATACTAGGGATGCTGTATCTAATTTACCTAATGCGGGAATAATACGTCTTAATTTTACTAAAGGCGGGTTAGTGATTTTGACCAGAAATTGTGAAAAGGGATTGTAAAAATCGGCACGTGACCAAGCTAATAAGAAGCGAATTAGTATTGCCCCGATATAAAATGAAAATAAGGTCGAAAATAAAAAGACCAAAATTTGTTGTATAACCATAAAAGTAATCCTTAACTATTTTCAGCCGCGAGGGTTTCAGAGCGTTTAGTAGCAGCTTGCATCGCCTCTAAAAAAATAGCAGCTAATTGTTTCTCTTGAAGTATATCGATTGCCGCCGCCGTTGTTCCACCTTTAGAGGTGACTTTACGCCGTAATTCGGCGGGTGACTCTTGGCTTTCTAATGCTAGCTTAGCGGCTCCTAAAGCGGTTTGCACCACGAGCAAACCAGCTTCTTTTGTAGGTAAACCTAAGTGCTGAGCGGCGGCTTGCATCGCTTCCATGACTAAAAAGAAATAGGCCGGCCCACTGCCTGACACCGCAGTGACAGCATTTAAGGCGGCTTCCTCTTCAAACCATAGGGTGATGCCGACACTGCGTAAAATACTCTCTGCTTGATTACGCTGTGGCTCACTGACTAAAGGATTGGCGTATAAACCCGTCGCACCCGCCTGAACCAAAGCCGGCGTGTTGGGCATACAGCGCACAATAGGCAGTTGTCCACCTAGCCATTGCTGTAGGGAGTCTATCGTGATGCCTGCGGCTATCGATATAATCAAGGGACGGGTCGTTTGACAACTCGCGGCTAAGGCTTGAGCTACTTCGCGCATCACTTGGGGTTTAACCGCTAGCACTACAATATCAGCCCCTTGAACAATCGTTTCATTCGAGGTAGAGGTGGTGATTTCAGGCCAATGCTGCTGGATAGCGGCTAGTTGATTTGGGTCGGGATCCGATACACGAATGGCAATAGGGCTTGAGTTATCACGTAGTAAGCCCAAGATTAAACTACGCGCCATATTGCCAGAACCAATAAAGGCAATGGTTAATTTTTGTTGAGACAATTGTAGAGTATCCCTAGTAGCGGTTGATAAATTGTGCATAACTATAAAGTCGCCTGATGAATAATAGTCGCATTATACTGGGGTCAAGACTAAAGCAATAATGATAGGAACACTATGACCGGTTTATTTATTTTAGGAGCCTTGGGGCTGATGGTGTGGTTTTGGATCAGTACCCTACAAGCCCGCGAGCAAGCCATTGTAATAGCCAAACGCACCTGCGAGCGTTATGAAGTACAGTTTCTAGATCAAAGTGTGGCATTAGAAAGTTTAAAGCCCGGACGCTATCCGGCGGGCAATATGACTTGGAAACGTATCTATGGCTTTGACTATAGCCAAGAAGGTGTGCAGCGCCAACATGGGAGGGTGTTTATGTTGGGTAATCGTTTGGAGCAAATTCAGATGGATACGGCAGAGGGAACGATTATTGATCTAGCTGCCGAGCGTAATAAACGCCAAGCGTTGCTAGACCAAAAACCATAAGGATTAGTTTACGCTTTAGTATGAGATCTGGTCCAGCGTAAAGTTAAAGCAGTTAATAATCCCAATACACTGAATCCAATGACGATAGGGAGAACGGTGCCATTATAGCTTTGTCCAATGATCGTGCCCAAAGGAATAGCAAATAAAGATGATACCGAGCCAATAATAGCAGCACCGATACCAGCAATATGCCCTAAGGGTTCCATGGCTAAAGAGTTTAGATTACCAAATAATAAACCCACGCTAAAAAAGCTTAAGAGCAAATAGGTCATGAGTTGCCATAAAGGGGGATGTCCATTGTATAAATAGGCTATGACCACAAAAATCAGTGCTAGTATGGTAAAACTCCGAATCGCGATGGTGGACAGTAACCGCATACCATACTTCATCACTAATTTAGCATTTAACAACGAGGCAGCCCCTAACGATAAGGCTAAAGCACCAAAGTAAAACGGGAATTGTTCACCGAGATTATATTGCTGTTGGAAGATTTGTGGGGATGAATTGATATATCCCATAAAGGCACCAAAAATCAAACCACTGCCTAGGGTATAACCCATGGCTACTTTATTCGTAAAGACTTCTTTAGCAGCTTGCCATAAACTCGCCATCGAAAAAGGGCGACGATTTTCTACCTTTAGTGTTTCTTCTAAGCGTAGGCCGTACCAAAGGGTAACAATAAGCGCAGTGACTAAAAATAAAGCAAAAATAGCATGCCAACTAGCAAATACTAGAATACCTTGACCTAATAAAGGTGCAATGGCGGGCACTAAAATAAATACGGTCATAGTAAAGGACATAATCTGCGCCATTTGCCGCCCAGAATAGAGATCGCGGACAATGGCAATACTAACAACCCGGGGGGCAGCAGCCCCTAATCCTTGTAGGAAGCGTCCTACTAACATGGTATTAAAATCTTGGGCAAAGAGAGAGATAGCGCTACCTAGCATAAAAATGCCAAGTCCCCAATAAGTAATCAATTTACGTCCCCAACTATCCGAGAGGGGGCCAAACACTAATTGACCGATGCTTAGACCTAGAAATAATACGGGAATAACAAGCTGAATATCATTGGCATGGGTTACTTTTAAATCAATACCCATTTGCTGAAAAGCGGGTAACATGGCGTCAATAGCCAGTGCGGGCAAGGAAGTTAACAGGGCGATAAGAATAATAAATTCTTTCAAACTAAGGCTATGTGGCATTTTTATTGCGTCTCATTGTGCGATGCAGCATAATAAGGTGCTATTGGTTATAAGGCAAATACTGCTGAAGAGGATGTGGCGATGACGACCCCAATCGTAATGACTATCTCTGGACATGATCCCGTCGGGGGCGCGGGGGTGTCGGCTGATATTGAAGCGATTGGTAGTCATGGTTGTCATGCGGTCTCGGTCATTACCTGTATCACCGTGCAAGATACGCAAGATGTGTATCGTGTAGAGCCCCTACCCGATTATCTCATCCTACAACAAGCGGAAGCCCTGATGCCCGATATGAATATTTCCGCCATTAAAGTAGGGCTATTACATACGGTGGAGGCGGTCAAAGCGGTTCGTACTTTGATTCGAGAGGCTCCACAAAATATCCCCATTGTACTTGATCCCTCTTTAAGTGTCGGTATTGGCAGGCAAGGTAGCCCCGAAGTCGAGCATGCTATTTGTACCGATTTATTACCGCTGGTGACGTTATTAACCCTAAACAATCACGAGCTGGCGCGTTTAGCACAATTGCCAGCAGCGAATGCTCAAGAGCAGGCACAGGCCTTATTAGACTATGGCTGTAAAGCTATTCTAGTGACGGGAGCCAATGAGCCAACCGTGCAGCTAGAAAATGCCCTCTATCAAGAGGGAGAGCTTACTAAGGTTTGGGCTTGGGAACGTTTACCACACCACTATAGTGGATCGGGTTGTACCTTGACGGCAGCCTGTGCGGCCTTATTGGCGCAGGGTACAGATTTAATGCAGGCTTTAATGCAGGCTCAAAGCTATACCTGGAATACCTTAGAGGCAGGACGCGCAATAGGGCAGGGATTTCGGGTGCCAAATCGATTGTATTGGTTGCCCCCAGCAGTATAAAACCCGAACAATGAAAGTAGGCCATTCAACATAATTCATTCATGCTATTACTATAGATAGCTGATTTTTCTGATAGATAGAGGTAGGTCAGTATGACCCGTTCTGAATCTTTATTCCAACAAGCCCAAGCTGTTATTCCTGGTGGCGTCAATTCGCCGGTACGTGCCTTTCGTGGTGTTGGTGGTACTCCCCGTTTTATTGACCGCGCGGAGGGAGCCTATTTATGGGATGTCGATGGCAAGCGTTACATTGATTATATTGGCTCATGGGGGCCTATGATTGCGGGGCACGCCCATCCTGAGGTGATTGAGGCGGTGCGAGAAGCCGCGTTAAAAGGTCTAAGCTACGGCGCACCAACTGCACTAGAGGGCGAAATGGCAGCCACTATTTGTGAGCTGATTCCCTCGATTGAAATGGTGCGCATGGTAAGCTCCGGCACGGAAGCGACCATGTCTGCCATTCGTTTGGCGCGGGGTTTTACCGGACGCAAGGTGATTGTTAAATTTGAAGGTTGCTATCATGGTCATAGTGATTCTTTACTAGTCAAAGCAGGCTCAGGCGCATTAACGTTTGGTCAACCCAGTTCCCCTGGTGTACCACCCGAATTAGCCCAATTTACCCTGACGCTCGATTTTAATAATAGCGAACAAGTACGCGAAGTATTTGCTGAGCGTGGGCATGAAATTGCCTGTGTAATTGTAGAGCCGGTTGCGGGCAATATGAATTGCATTCCGCCAGTACCGGGCTTTTTAGAAACTTTGCGCGAAGTGTGTGATCAATCAGGAGCCGTCTTGATTTTTGATGAGGTCATGACCGGGTTTCGCGTCGCATTAGGGGGAGCACAAGCCTATTATGGTGTCAAACCCGATTTGACGACCCTAGGCAAAATCATTGGCGGCGGTATGCCCGTCGGTGCTTTTGGTGGACGGCGCGATATTATGGCGCATTTATCCCCATTAGGTGCGGTCTATCAAGCAGGGACATTATCAGGTAATCCGATTGCTATGAGTGCCGGATTAATGATGATGCAGATTATTTCCCGTGCGGGTTTCTATGAGCGCATTAATGAAGTGTGTACGACTTTAGTACAAGGGCTAAAGTCTGAAGCCGATAAAGCTGGTATTCCTTTTACGGTAATCAATGTGGGCGGTATGTTTGGTATTTATTTTACCGAGCAGCCTCGTATTGATACTTATGCCCAAGCAACCCAATGCGATACCGCGCGGTTTAATCGCTTTTTTCATTTTATGTTGGATCATGGTGTCTATTTAGCACCTTCTGCCTATGAAGCAGGATTTGTATCGACAGCCCATACCGATGCCGATATTCAAGCAACCATTCAAATAGCAGCACAAGCTTTTGCGGAACTCTAAAATAGGTAATATTTTTTCAAACGTAGAGACGTTGGTTCAGCAGTAAAATCCAAAGTACCTGAGAATAATATAGGTACTTTGGAGGAACTTATTGAGAAGCTGCTTAGTCATCTAGAAAAGTAGTCATAATGACTGAGCAGACAATACTGAATAGTTGGTATATAGCTACTTACACCTTAGTAATTTAATTATTTTAACCGTGATCACCATTATGCAAAAACTATTACAATGGAGAGTAGTGAGTCTATGGCTAGCTTTCGTATTGATAAACTTAAGCATACCTATTTCCAGCTATGGGGCTAATATTACCACTAACCTATATACCGATGTAGAAAAATCAGTCTATCAAATTAGAGTTATTAATAAACAAACAGGTAAGAAAATTACAATAGGCTCCGGTTTTGTTGTCGGTCGTGAAGATATTGTTGCTACTAATTATCATGTGGTTAGTAGTTATGTGAATGATATTAATAATTATACTCTAGACTATTTATCAAAATCCGGTAAAACGGGTGAATTGACCCTCCTAGATCTGGATATTGTACATGATTTGGCAGTATTAAAAGCAAGCCAACCCTTAGGTAAACCACTAGGATTAGGTAAAGTGCCGCGTAAAGGTGCTAATTTATACTCTATTGGTAATCCTTTAGATTTGGGGCTATCCATTGTAGAAGGAACTAATAATGGAGTATTAGAATATAGCACGGATCAAAATATTTTATTTTCGGGTAGCCTAAATGCGGGAATGAGTGGAGGGCCTACGTTAGATGAGCAAGGCTTAGTGGTTGGTATCAATGTAGCGACTTCAGGTAATGAAATCAGTTTCTTAGTTGCAGCACGGCATTTAGGGGTTATCTTAGATCGCTTAAAATTACGTAATTATACCCCAGTGCAAGATTTGAATACTTATATTAGCCAGCAGCTCATAGAGAATATGCGTAGCTATTTGCAAGAGCTACTTAAGAGTAAGCAAGATAATCAGTGGAATTATACTCATATAGGGCAGCTTAAAGTACCTACTGAAATGAATTCAACTGTGCGCTGTTGGGATGGCAGTGAGTCAAAAGAGAATGGTAGTTTATTAGTTAATTATTTTACGCAATGCTCCAATGAACGCAGTATCTTTTTAAAAGAAGGTATGGATGTTGGACAGTTTCAGTATCAATATGATTGGTTTGAGGGAAATGGTCTCTGGTCGACTCATTTTTATCGTTTATATGAAGGGAAAAATGGGGTAGAGGCCTTAAATAATAAGCTAACTACTAAAGATGTAACCGCTTTTCAATGCTTTACTAATTTTGTGAAAATTGCTGATCGACCCTTTAAGGTTAGTATTTGTCGGCGTAATTATCTTAATTATGAAGGTTTGAGCGATGTAGTGGTGAATGGGGTATTAGTAGGCGAAAAGACTCAAGGGTTTATTTTCAATCTGGATATGGTTGGTACCGAATTTGATTATAGTTTGAAGGTGGTAGAAGCATTAATAGGAGCATTTGAATGGAAAAAATAATTTTAGAAGTACAAGATCGCTCTTTGAATCAGTACCATATTATAGAAAAATATCCAGTCACTATTGGTCGTGCTTTTGATAATGATATTATTATCTCAGATAACACTATTTCTCCACATCATCTAGTAATTGATCAAAATGACACAGGTATAATAGTAGAGAATCTGTCGAATGAAAATGGTGCTAGCTTAAATAATAAAAAACTAGCCTTAAAACAAGCAACAAGTGTTAGTTTACCCGCTAAACTAATGCTAGCTCAACGCTCCATCCGCTTATTAAAGCCTGATACACCAATTGAGAGCACTACTATCAATTCTGGTAAAGGTAGATTAGCATTATTTTGCCAGCCCATTGCAGCAGGTTTATTACTGGCATTTACCTTTATTGTAATTTTATTAGAAAACTATCTTAGTACGGAGTTCGTAGGGACTTTTAATAATTATATTAGCAAAGTTATTCCATCTATCTGGTTTTTATTAGTCTTAGCACTCTTGGCTTTGGGGATTAATCGTGCTGTTACTCAGCGCTGGCAAATATGGCCTTCGATATCGATTGCTTCTTTATTTGTATTAATACCCCCGGTGTTGTCAGAAATAGGCCATTGGTGGAGTTATTTTGTAACAGCTAACTGGCCTAGTAATGTCTTAATATTGACTAATCAATTTTTAGTATTACCTTTATTATTATTTTTGTGCATTTATCAGCTTTATCATACTAGTAAGAAAGCAGCATTGAGCTGGGCCTTATTATTTAGTATGCCTATTATAGTGTTTCAACTGACGAATTTAATTGATGACTGGACTATACAAGCTAACTCGGTGAGTGAATTAGATTTTAATCGTAGTGTACGTGCTTGGGATATGCGCCTGTTGCCTACCTTATCGCAATCAGATTATATGCAGCAAGCTCGTGAAGCATTAGGCTCGGCTAAGTCACCATAATAATGCTGAATAAGGGTTAGAGCACTAATACAAGCCGTTTCGGCGCGTAAAATACGGGGCCCTAGGCTAATAGCGGATACACCAGTTTGGGTGCAGAGGGCGACTTCTTCTTCGGTGAATCCGCCTTCGGGACCAATAATAACTTCGACTCCCGACTTTTTAGAATGACTACTAAAAGTATTCGTAGCGGTGGGCGATAAAATCAGGCGTTCATAGGGTGTAGTTTGAGCCAGATAGTCATTTAAAGAGAGTGGTGGTTTTAATAAGGGCAGGGTAGTGCGCCCTGATTGTTCACAAGCCGCCATTAAAACGCCCTCCCAATGTTGCAATTTTTTATCTTGCTTATCTTTAAGCACACGAATAACCGAGCGCTCGGTTAGTAAGGGTTGAATCGCTGTGACTCCTAATTCAACCGCCTTTTGCAGCGCAAAATCCATTTTATCCGGTTTAATAATGGCTAGGGCTAAGACCATAGGTAGGGGGGATTCGCGCTCTACGGCTTGATAAGATTGAATACGCACGGTAGCCGAGCGGCGTGACAGGCTTTCGATCACGGCTAGATATTCACCGGCTGTTTGCCCATTGAATAAAATTAGCTCCTCTCCCACATTTAAGCGTAATACTTGAATGGCATGGTGATAGGTGGCTTCGGGCAGTTCTAGGGTAGCAGGCGCTTGTAAGGGGATTGGGCAATAAAAGCGTGGAATACGCATGGTCTACCTTTTGTTAGTGGCATATTAGAATTGAAGAGGTTGGATATTAGCTTGGGTGCGAATCCAATTCATTGCTTTTAATACTCCCGGACGCATAATCAGCCAACGTTCTACCGCGCGCTTGCCGGGGAATTGCATAATCGCAATACCAATTAAAATAGTAAGAATGCCTTGTCCGGGGAGTACTAACATAATGAAACCCGCGATAATAATCAGTACTCCGATCAAATTACGCAACATGGTTTGTGGGCGCACTAATAAAGCCCAACCTTCGGGTTCGGGACGCTTAAAATAATCAGCCGGAATGCGCCTAATCAGCCAAGGTAGCAGCAGTAGCGAAATAATAAATAAGCCTAAAGAGCCAATGCCAATTCCCACCAAAATACCTTGATAGGACTCTAGCTCATTCACGACCTGTGTAGATAGTGTCATAGTATTACGTAGCTCGAATATTTAGGAGTCTTTATGCAAAACTTAATCATTGATCAATTTCATCCCTGTAATATACCCAATCCCTTAAGTCGACAATCAACTATCAATTTTCGTTGTGACCCAGAGCGCCTGTTAGTGCAACCAGAGCTTAGTGTGCTTGAAAACGATTTACCATTAAATACCCAATTAACCTTAGAACTCGCAGGCCCGCGAGAGAAGCTATTTTTTGATCCACCACAAGTCAAAGCAGCACTGGTGACTTGTGGTGGCTTGTGCCCCGGACTCAATGCGGTGATTCGTGGCTTGGTGATGCAGCTTTGGCATTTATATGGTTGTCAATGCATTGAGGGGATACGCTATGGTTATCAGGGTTTAGGACTACAAGGCGAAGAACCCTTTCAGCTTACTCCCGATCTAGTGTCTGGTTTAAAAGAGGTAGGGGGTACTTTATTAGGTTCATCACGTGGTACTCCGCCAACGAGCGAATTAGTCGATACCTTAGTGCGGCGTAATATTAATATGCTTTTCACCATTGGCGGGGATGGCACGATGCGTGGTGCTCAAGCCTTATGGGAAGAGATTCGCCGCCGGGGGTTAAACATTGGCATTATCGGTATCCCTAAGACGATTGATAATGATATCCCATGGGTGAGGCGTTCGTTTGGTTTTGATACGGCTGTAGCCGAGGCGGTGAAAGCGATTAATGTGGCTGAAATCGAAGCTAAAGGCATGCCTAATGGTATTGGGATTGTCAAACTAATGGGGCGACATGCTGGCTTTATTACAGCAACCGCATGTGTCGCATCGGGGAATGCTAATTTATGTCTGATTCCAGAAGTTCCCTTTTCATTACAAGGCGAGAATGGTGTCTTGGCTCTCATCGAGCGCCGCTTAAAAGCCCGCCATCATGCGGTAATTGTGGTAGCAGAGGGGGCGGGGCAGGATTTAGTGCAGGGCGAGGGATTTGACGCCTCTGGTAATGCGAAGTTAGGAGATATTGGCTTGTACTTAAAGCAAAAAATTACCGAATACTTCAAAGACAGCCCACTCAATGTCGGGATTAAATATATTGAGCCAAGCTATTTAATTCGCTCTGCACCTCCTACTGCTTCAGATCAGCTCTATTGTGATCAGCTCGCCCGTGCGGCGGTGCATGCAGCGATGGCAGGTAAAACGGGGATGCTACTTGGCAATTGGAATGGACGCATTACGCATGTACCGATTCATATGCTGGCGGGTAAAAGCCATAAGGTCAATCCACATGGTGAGTTATGGTTTAGTGTACGGGAAAATACGGGGCAGCCTGCCGTGATCGGCTAGCCAACACAGACTAGTTAGTATTAGCTAGTCTGTGTGCAAGGAGCTATGAATGATAACTATACATTGGGATTAGCTTGGATTTTGTGGATACTGAGATCCGCACCATTATATTCTTCCTCTTGGGTGAGACGAATACCTATGGTGGTTTTGAGTAGGCCATAGACCGCAAAACCGGCGACTAAGGCAATAATAATGCCTAATCCGGTGCCGATTAATTGTGACATGAAACTAACACCACCCATGCCCCCTAGCGCCGTCGAACCAAAGATACCGGCAGCGATCCCGCCCCATACGCCACATAAACCGTGCAAGGGCCACACACCGAGCACATCATCAATGCGCCATTTGTTTTGCGCTAGGGTAAAGGTTACTACAAATAAAGCACCCGCTACCCCGCCGACGATTAAAGAGCTGAGGGGGTGCATAATATCCGAGCCAGCACAGACCGCCACTAAGCCAGCCAAGGGGCCATTATGAACGAAACCGGGGTCATTTTTACCGAGCACTAAAGCGGCTAAAATACCACCCACCATCGCCATTAAAGAGTTAATCGCTACCAAGCCACTAATCCCCTCAATCGCTTGCGCTGACATCACATTAAAACCAAACCAACCTACCGCTAATACCCATGAGCCTAATGCTAGAAAAGGAATACTTGAAGGGGGGTGAGCCGACATGGGCTGGCCTTGTTTATTATAACGTCCATAACGAGCGCCTAACATAATGACCGCACCTAGTGCAATCCAGCCGCCCATTGCGTGTACTACCACGGAGCCAGCAAAATCATGGAATTTGGCACCAAAAGTACTTTCTAACCACGCTTGCACCCCATAAGCCCCATTCCAAGCAATACCCTCAAAGAAGGGATACACCAAGGCTACAATAATAAAAGTAGCGATTAGCTGTGGATAAAACCGCGCCCGCTCAGCAATACCACCGGAAATAATTGCCGGAATGGCGGCGGCAAAAGTGAGTAAGAAGAAGAATTTTACCAGTTCAAAACCACTTTTTTCAGCCAACACGCTAGCGCTTTCAAAAAAGCCCACTTGATAAGCGATGTAGTAGCCGATAAAAAAATAGGCAATAGTAGAAACAGCAAAGTCGACAATAATTTTAACTAAAGCATTCACTTGATTTTTATGCCGTACTGTACCCACCTCTAAAAAGGCAAATCCAGCATGCATAGCCAGCACCATCACAGCACCGATTAACACGAACAATGTATTGAGAGCGAGTATTAATTGCTCCATCCGCTTAGCCTCTTAGTCGCACCTGAAAAGTAGCGCTAATCATAGTCATATCTTACGTACTGACTAGCTCTAAGCACTGCTCTTTTGTTCAGGATGCAATAAAAAATCAAACCAAAGCAAAATCATAGCTTTTTAAGCACTCTTTTAGAGCTTAATAGCTTTTTAAGCACTTATTTAGCGCAGTAAATGTATTATTTTAGTGCCAAAGAAAAGCATTATGCACAGTGATAGCGCCTATTAGAATATTAGATGGATAGTAGCCGCTGCAGGGGTGAGCATGTTAAGCTAATTTATCATTTTAACCTGCTGTTGAGACCCAACAATAATTACATAAGAGTTTGAGTCATGAGCTTATCTATTCCTGTTTTTGAGCGTGCCCGTGTATTAGTCATTGGTGATTGTATGCTGGATCGTTATTGGTCGGGTGGGACTTCACGCATTTCTCCTGAAGCTCCGGTGCCAGTGGTGCATGTGCAGGCTAGTGAAGAGCGTCCGGGGGGCGCGGCGAATGTGGCACTCAATATTGCGACCTTAGGCGCTAAAGCGACTTTAATGGGCTATATTGGTCAGGATGAAGCAGGGCAGTCATTAGAGCGCTCCTTACAGGCCAAAGGGGTGAATACGCATTTTACGGCGCTCCCGAATACACCAACGATCACCAAACTACGGGTCTTAAGCCGTAATCAACAATTGCTGCGTCTTGATTTTGAGCAAGGTTTTGCCGGGCAAGATCATAGTCAATTAGTCGATAACTTTGCTGCGGTATTAGCAGAACACGATGTTGTGATTATTTCTGACTATCGCAAAGGAACCTTAGAACGCGCACGTGAGCTGATTCAACGAGCAAAAGCGGCGGGTAAGCCTGTAGTGGTCGATCCTAAAAGTGCTGATTTTAGTGATTATCAAGGGGCTACGGTCATTACGCCTAATTTAAGTGAATTCAGTGCTGCTGCAGGAAGTTGGAAAACCGAAGAGGAGCTGATTCAAAAAGGCCGTGCTTTAATGCAGCGTTGTGATTTGGAGCATTTACTGATTACGCGCAGTGAACAAGGAATGACCTTATTAAGTGGTCAACAGGCTCCCATTAATTTACCCACCCGTGCGCGTGAAGTGTTTGATGTCACAGGTGCTGGGGATACGGTGGTAGCGGTGCTAGCCGCAGCCATGGCTACCGGATTAGCATTAGAGCAGTCGATGGCGCTAGCGAATCTAGCAGCGGGTATTGTGGTTGCTAAGGTAGGAACCGCGACCGTAACTGTGGCTGAGTTACATAAGGCTTTACATGCTCATCCCGTGCCCCGTAAGGGTGTGGTATCCGAGGCGGAGCTATTAGAAGCGGTACAGCAAGCTCGTCTACATGGTGAAACAGTAGTGATGACTAATGGCTGTTTTGATTTATTACATGCGGGGCATGTGACTTATTTAACTGAGGCCAAACAATTAGGCGATCGTCTCATTGTCGCGGTCAATACCGATGAGTCGGTGCGCCGTTTAAAAGGGCCAACCCGTCCCGTCAATACCATGGAGAATCGCATGACGGTATTGGCCGCTTTAGGTGCTGTCGATTGGGTAGTCTCCTTTAGTGAGGAAACACCAGAGCGCCTAATCTGCGCAGTTAAGCCCGATTATTTGGTGAAAGGGGGCGATAATGATCCGCATAAAATTCCGGGTAACCGTTGTGTCTGGGATAATGGTGGTGAGGTGGTGGTACTGAGCTTTAAAGATGGGGTATCAACGACCCGTACTATTGCCAAAATTCAAACCATGGAAAAAGAAAAATGAAAGATAGTGCTAAACTATCATTAAATAAAAGAGCAAAACATATATAAATAGATAAAAGTATTTTAATTTAAATCTAAAATTTATAAGTGAATCTAGTGAGTATTAGTGAGCTAATAATAATTAAAGCACTAGAGACAGATATATTATTTTAAATACTGAGATTATTTTTTACAAAAATACTAAAAATGTAATCAAATGTAAATCTAGTCTTGCTACAGTTAAGGTTTTATACATTCATTTGGCTGTTCAATGGTTTTATACGGGTGAGTGTATTACTGGTTTGAAGTATCTAGTGCTTAGTTTCAGCGAGCATCCAATTCATAGCGGTGTTTATCAAGTTATTTTGTTAATTTTATTTCAATATCTTTTGTCAAAAAGTGATTTTTAGTGACTCAAGATAATTGCAAATAGTGACAGATACCTCATGCAAGCCAGCTAATTAAATTATGAAGTAGAGACATTATGGGTATCATCGGCATTGATTTAGGTACTACTAATAGCGCATGTGCGGTCTGGCGTAATGGACAGGTAGAGATGATTCCTAATCGTTTAGGGGAGTATTTAACACCATCAGTGGTGCATATTGATAGCAAGGGGATGATACTCGTCGGTAAGGTTGCCCAAGAGCGGCTTTTGACACATGCTAATCAAACCGCTGCGGTCTTTAAACGTTATATGGGCACGGATCGACTGCTGATTGGTGGCAAACAGTATACCGCACCCGAATTATCCGCTTGTGTACTACGTAGCCTTAAAGAAGATGCTGAGATTTATCTAGGCGAGCCGATCACTGAGGCGGTGATTAGTGTGCCCGCCTATTTTAATAATAATCAGCGTAAAGCCACTTTATTAGCAGCGCAATTAGCTCATTTACGGGTAGAGCGCCTCATTAATGAGCCAACCGCCGCTGCTATCGCTTATGGTTTGCATGAAAAACCAGAATCCACTCAATTTATGGTCTTAGACTTAGGGGGCGGGACGTTTGATGTATCCATTATGGAATACTTTGAGGGTGTGCTCGAAGTACATGCCTCGGCAGGCGATAATTTCCTAGGAGGCGAGGACTTTTTAGAGATATTGCTAGGACTGTATTTACAGCAGGCTAAACTGACTAAAAATCAACTCGATTCCCACAGCTTACAAACCCTCTATGCTCATCTAGAACAAGCTAAGCGCCAGTTTAATAGTGCTGAGTTAGTACATATAGAACCCTTCTTAGCGCAAGTATCCGAGCGTATTAGCATTAAGCGTGAGGACTATATTACCCATTGCGAAACCTTATTACAGCGCATTCGTTTTCCGATTGAGACCGCTTTACGGGACGCTAAACTCAAGCCCTCTGAACTCGATGATGTGATTCTAGTGGGCGGCGCTACGCGTATGCAGTTCTTCCGTACCATGGTAGCTAAATTATTTCGGCGCATGCCCTCGGCGAATCTCGATCCTGATTTAGTCGTAGCAATGGGAGCTTCTATTCAAGCCGGTTTAAAAGCCCGTGATGCTGCATTAGACGATATAGTGTTGACTGATGTTTGCCCCTATTCGTTAGGAACTGGAGTGGTCAATAATAATGATTACGATGGGCAACAGGGGTTTTTATTTAGTCCCATTATTGAGCGTAATACCGTCGTTCCCGCTAGTCGAGTCCAGCTTTATACTACCTCTAAAGATAATCAAACGGAGGTTGAAATCGATATTTATCAAGGCGAAAGTCGCTTAGTTAAAAATAATATTAAGCTAGGTGCAGTAACGGTCAAAGTACCCCGTAAACGCAAAGGCGAGGAAAGTATTGCCGTGCGTTTTAGTTACGATACTAATGGGGTCTTAGAGGTGGATATTAAAGTGTTATCCACTGGGCAGGAATATCACGCTCTCATTCAAAATACTCCTGGGCAATTATCGGATACCGAGCTTAAGGCCAGTCAAGAACGTTTGGGACATTTGAAGTTTCACCCACGGGAGGATGAGGCTAATAAAGTATTATTAGCGCGTGCCGAGCGCCTCTATGAAGGACGTTTGGAGTATGAGCGTCAACTGATTGCTCAAGCGTTGCAACAGTTTGAAGCGGTGTTAGAGCACCAAGATCCTCAAGCTGCACTCGAAGCACGCGAACAGTTTGATGAATTTTTATCCCAATTTGAACAGGATCGACTCTTTTAAATGTCACCTTGGGATGAGCTAGGCATTGCAGCCACAAATGATAAAAAGCTAATTAAAAAAGCCTATGCCCAACGGTTGAAAGTAACACGCCCAGAGGAAAATGCAGCCGCTTTTCAGGCACTTTATGAGGCCTATCAACAGGCACTGAGTGCGGCAGATTATTCTAAAGATTATCAAGATCAGGCAGAGGAAGAAAAGGCTGAGCCTGCCGAAACCACTAGTTTTGAGCAGCCTACAGTAGCGCCTGAAATAACAGTAGTGACTTCAACCGTATGTCCACTCTCTGCTATATCCCCAGTAGAGTTAGAGTCTAAAGAGACACCAACCGAAGTCGTCCTTGCTCCGATAGTTCCTAATCCTAAGGAAATGCAGGATGAGGATAAGATAGATGTGGATTCTGCTAATAAAAGCCATAATTTACCTACAATTGAGCAGCAATTAGAACAAGAGTGGTTGCGTACTGAGAACTGGCTAGAGCAGCTTTTGGCAACTCCTGAGGAGGTTAATCAGGTCGCTAATTGGAGTTTTCTAAAGCGCAGCCCCTTATTACAGGATTTAGAGTGGCGCATTAAAGTCAGTACCTATGTATTTGAAAAAATAGCTAGTGTTAATTATAAATCACTTAATAATACAGAGTTGGCTGCAAATACACTCTATATAAAGCCAGTAGTGTTAAGTTATTTAGATAGTTTGTTAGAGTGGGAGCGTTCTTGGCAGTATTTACGCGATATTTTTCCAGAGGTTTATTTGAATGCCGTATTTAATTATCTGGATTTGAGTACGAATAAAGAAGAAAATAGCACATTTGCTAGTGAGTCTATTGAAGCCAAGACCGATGCTTCATTTTTAAGACGGGTAGCTAAATTCATACGGGTACTATTGGCATTTTATATTAATTTGGCAATGGCTTTATTTTGGGTGGGGTTAGGCATGGATCTCTCACCTTTAATAGCCTTTGGTATTGCGGTATTTATCGTGTATACCTATCTCACTACTGGGCGATTTATTCAATGGATCGCATTAGGTCATACGATTATGGGATTAAAATATGGAGCAGGGAAATAACGTTTTGGTAGTCGATATATTAATAGTGGGCGGTGGTATTGCAGGGCTATGGGCTTTAGCCGAATGGCGTAGCCGTGGCTATGAGGCTATTTTAGTCACTGACGAGTTAGGTAAAGGGCAAACCATTGCCTCACAAGGGATTATTCATGGCGGCACTAAATATGCTCTAACCGGACAAGTAAGTCAGGCCACTTTAGCCATCGGGGATATGCCAGCCTTATGGCGTAAAGCTCTAAAAGGTGAGGGGGCGGTGGATTTATCCCAAGCTCAGGTACTCACTGAGCATCAATTATTATGGACCAGTGGCGGCATTGGTTCGCGCTTAACAGGTTTTTTTGCCAGCCATGCTATGAAAAGCCGTATGGTAGCTCTAGATAAAGGCCATTACCCCGATTTATTTCAGACCGCTCAATTTAAAGGGGCGCTCTATCAATTAGATGAGCCAGTCTTAGATATACCCTCTGTTTTAGCGAGTTTTCAGCAAAACTATGCTGATTATTTAATCGCTGTGGATAGTAGTGAGTCGAGTTTGATCGAGGAGCAGGGGCAGTATCACTATTTAGCTGCTTTGGCTCAATGCGGTAAGGTTTTAATTCAAGCACAACATATTATTGTCACCGCTGGAGCGGGTAATGGCGCATTATTGAGGCCCTTGTTGCCCAAAAATGAGACGGTGCAGCAATTACGTCCTTTGCAAATGGTATTAGCTAAGGGGGATTTACCGCGTATTTATGCTCATGCTTTGGGGATGAGTGACAAGCCACGCATTACAATAACCTCGCATCTGAGCCATGATGGGCAAGTGGTTTGGTATATGGGGGGGCAACCAGCAGAGCTGGGTGTGGGTAAAGCGCCGAAGCAATTGATTCAAGAAACTCAACAAGAATTACAGAGTTTATTACCGTGGCTAGATCTCAATCATTTACACTGGGGAACGTGGAATGTGGATCGAGCCGAAGCTGCACAGGTAGGCGGGGCACGACCCGATAAGCCTAGTTTGCGGACGGTGGCTAATGTAACAGTAGCTTGGTCGACTAAACTCGCCTTTGCACCTATGTTAGCGCAGGAGTTAGTCCAGCGCTTAGAGCCAACACTAAAACCCCACTCTAGCGCTTTTGTAAAGACAGTTTCTATGGCAACTCCTGCTAGTGCTAAACCTATTTGGGAGCAGGTATTCTAAATTTCACGCCTGTCTGCTTAGTCTTCAGTTTAAGCCATAAAATTAGCAGTAGCTGATCTTGATTTTCACTAGAATTAGTAAAGACTATCCTCGTATAAAGGGACTTTAATCAATTATGAGAATTAAGACAGTTGCGCTAGCCCAAGTGATGCAGTGGTATCAGTTTGGCTATGAGTTATGGTATCGCTATAAATGGCAATGGCTACTCGTTAGCCTAGTGTGTTCATTAATGTTATTGGGTGTGGCAGTGATTCCGGGGGTAAACTGGCTGATGTATGTCGTACTCCCCTTAGTAATAGCCGCTTTACTCTATATGGCGCGTAGAGCCGTACAAGGGTATGAACCGGGGTTGGAACAATTTGCCTTTATTTTGGGATTAACGGAGCAGCGCACTCAACTCCTATGGATAGGTTTGGGTTTAGCCGTTTTAATGCTGCTAGTCAGCTTTAGTGGGCGAATTTTACAGCCTCCTGCCGTATTAAATTATACGTTAGCAGAGCTCGCCCAAGCACAACGCGGTATGGAGGTTGGGCATTCCTTTTTTACCACCTTACTCAATAGTTTAATTCAAATAGCAGCAGTTTGCTTTGCTGCCATTGCTTTATTATTTGCTCCTGCTTTAGCGCTGTTTCGTAAAGTACCGGCTTGGTTGGCGGTGAAATCTAGTTTGCGTGCTTTTTGGTTGAATAAAGGGGCATTATTATTTTTCTTGTTTATTCAAACCATGCTCACACTTTTGGCCTTATTACCCTTTGGATTAGGGTTATTAGTGTTATTGCCGATAACCGTTTTAGCGCTATACCGTGCCTATACAGAAATTTTTATCTCCACTAAGCCAAATCCGTGAGCTTTCAGTTACACTAGGCGCATGGAAAAACGAGCATTACTATCAGATATTCAAGTCAGTCCTTTAGGATTGGGTACGGTTAAATTCGGTCGAAATCAAGGGGTTAAATATCCTCAAAGCTTTGAGCTGCCCAGTGATAAACAGCTAGATGAATTACTGGGTTTGGCCTTTGAGTTGGGGATTAATCTTATTGATACCGCACCCGCCTATGGCCTGAGTGAGGAACGCCTAGGCAAGCATTTACGTCACCGTCATGAATGGGTATTAGAAACCAAAGTAGGTGAGTCGTTTATCGACGGTGAATCTAGCTTTGATTTTAGTAGTGACGGTGTGCGTTTAAGCGTGGAGCGTAGCCTGCGGTATTTGAAAACTGACTACTTAGATTTAGTCCTAATTCACTCCGATGGTAATGACGAGCGTATTTTGCGTGAAGAGGGTGCGCTGGATACTCTGATGCTCATGAAGCAACAGGGCTATATTCGTGCGGTCGGTATTTCCTCTAAGACAGTAGCGGGAGCGCTGCTGGCTTATGAGCTAGGTTGTGATGCGGTAATGGCAAGCTATAACCCGACCTATACCGATGAATTACCTGTACTGGAAGCGGCGGCTAAACAACAAAAAGCGGTCTTGATTAAAAAGGCTTTTGCGAGTGGTCATCTCGATAAAATCGGGGGCGCTGATCCTGTGGAGCAAGCGTTGAGTTTTATCTTTGCCCAAGCAGCCGTCACCAGTGTGGTGCTAGGTACGATTAATCCAGAGCATTTACGCCATAATGTGCAAGTAGCTAAAGCGGTATTAGGGGTATGAAGGTAGCACGAGGGGTTTATAGTGCCCTGCTATATGCTTTGACTCCATTTTTGCTAGGTAGAGTGTTGTGGCGCAGTATTAAACAACCCCAGCAGCGTGAGCGTCTTGCTGAGCGTTTAGGTTTTGTGCCAAAACGTGAATCTATACGCCCATGTATTTGGCTACATGCAGTCTCGGTAGGGGAAACGATAGCCGCTAAACCATTGATTGAGGCTTTGCTTACGACTTATCCTGAGCATGATGTGTGGATTACCTCAACCACATTAACCGGCTCGCAAACCGTACAACGTCTCTTTCAAGGTCGAGTATTAACTAGTTATATCCCCTATGATTTACCTGATGCCGTCAGCCGTTTTTTGCAGCGAGTTAAGCCTAATATCGTGCTGATCATGGAAACCGAGCTATGGGCTAATCTTTATGCTCAATGTGCTAAGCGCTCTATTCCCATAGCCTTATTAAATGCGCGTTTATCCCCTAAGTCCTTCAAGGGGTATCAAAAGTTTCAAACATTAGTCCAGCCTACCCTACAAGCGGTTAGTTTAATCGCTGCCCGCAGTCCCCAAGATGCTGAATACTTTAAGTTATTAGGTGCCAATCCTATAGTGCTAAAGGTCGCGGGCAATATTAAATTCGATCTTAATTTACCTCCGGATTTAGCCGAGCGAGGAAGTATGTTGCGCCAAAGTTGGGGTATGGAGCGTCCGGTTTGGGTAGCGGCTAGTACCCATGCAGGAGAAGATGAAATTATTCTTCAGGTGTTCCATGCACTTAAAATGAAGTTCCCTGCCTTATTATTAGTAATTGTCCCCCGTCATCCTGAACGTTTTAATGCTGTAGCAGAGTTGGCACAACATACGCCATTCTCCGTGGTGCGACGTAGTACTGCCGCTGCTTTTACGGGGCAAACCGATATTATTGTTGGGGATACGATGGGTGAGTTATTGTACTGGTATGCGGCGGCTGATAGTGCCTTTGTGGGTGGCAGTTTGATTCCACAGGGTGGGCATAATCCATTAGAGGCTATTGCGCTTAGTGTGCCAGTGGTTAGTGGTAATCACGTTCATAATTTTGCGGATATTTATCCCCCTTTGATTGAAGTGGGGGGAGCCGTATTAGTCACAGCGGCGCAAGGATTAGAGCAGCAAGTTAGCACTTGGTTGGAGTATCCTGAACAGCGCAGACAAGCAGGGCAGGCAGGGTTGAATTGGCTACAACCGCATCGAGGCGTGGTTAAGCGCTTAATGCAATGGATTGATGAGATAAAACATGGAAAGGGTTAACTATATTAGTTTACTAGTGCTGGCCTTATGGTTAGTTGGTTGCGATAACAAAGAAGATACACGTGTCTCACGCCCAACTTCCTCAACGATAGAGGTCAGTGATGCACAAATTCAGGCCGGTAAAGCGATTCATGATAAAAACTGTATTAGTTGTCACGATAGCTCAGTCTATACTCGTTTAGAGCGTCGTATAAATAATTACTCCGAACTCCTTGCTCAGGTGCGACGGTGTGATGCTAATCTATCAGCGCGTTTATTTGATGAAGAAATTCAACAAGTCACACTCTATCTCAACCAGACCTATTATCAGTTTGATTTGCCATGATGAGCTATAAAATCACCTTGGCTCGTACCGCTCACACCTTTGAAGCTCTAGCGCATGAAACCATTTTACAAGCCGCTTTAAGGCAAAAAATTCCCATACCTTGGGGATGTGGGGGCGGACTGTGTGGGGTGTGCTTAAGCCATATGGTCTCCGGTAAAATGGTATATAAAAGTGAGCCATTGGCCTTATTCGAGGAAGATAAAATGGCAGGTAAAGGTTTGGTCTGTGTCGGCTATGCCCGCTCCGATTTAGTGATTGATGTACCTGAGCTGGGTTAAGAAAATATAATTTGTACGAATTATTTCCGTACAATATGATGAGCATACTCATAAGTATGGAAGTAGTAGTCATGAGTGTATCCGCTCAACGTATTGATATGCGTGTCAATGAACAAGTCAAATTATTAGCAGAACGCGCTGCAAGTGCTTTAGGTGTTACGGTTACAGAATATTTAGTGCGTTTAATTCAAGATGATGCGCCTAAAGTATTAGCGGGCAATACTAATATGGTATTGACTAATACCCAATTTGATCGCTTTGCTGAACTATGTAAACAAACAAAAGCACCTAGTCCACGTATTTTAAAAGCTATTAAGCGCTTAGATACTGAAGGTTTTTAGACAGTGGCTTTTATTCAAACCATAGTTCCTTTGGATAAGACTTGCCACGATTTGAAGAGTTTTGATTGTGGTCAGTTGGCTATGAATCAGTTTTTAAATCGATTTGCTGTCAAGCATGCTGAATTAGGTTTAAGTAGCACCTGGGTATTAGTAGAAGAAAGTACCGAGATAAAGCAACCTATTGCGGCTTATTATACGCTAGCCGGTGTAACAGTGAGTCGCGCAAGTATCCCTACTCAACAATCTTTACCTAGCTATCCTATTCCGGTGATTATGTTAGCGAGATTAGCTATTGCCAAACAGCATCAAGGTAAGGGATTAGGAGCAAAAGTATTAATTAGTGCTTTACGCCATGCAGTACAATTAGCTCAACAGGGCTTACCCGCTTATGGAGTTATTTTAGACGCATTGGACGACTCTGCATTACAATTTTATCAGCATTTCGAGTTTTTTGAGCCAATGACCGATGATGCTATGAGACTATTTGTATCTATGAATAGTTTAAGGCTCATTTAGTGATGTTCCTTTGAATAAACTCCAGCCAAGGTTTATGTTCGATGAGTAGGCTTTTTAGTGTAGCTTTGCCACTTTTAACCATAATCACAATTTCGCCTTTTTGTCCGCGAATAGCTTTATCTAGATCATCGGCATATTGTTCTGGAATATAAAAACGCTCAATCCCTGCCTTAAATCCTTCTTGATTGCAAAATCCTTCTAGGGGCAAAGTGCAGTCTGCGGTAGCGGTACTTTGTTTGGGGTGTAAACATAGGGTGTGGCGTTGTCTTGCTGCATTGATAGCTTCCCTAGGGCAAAAATCGCCTAAGCCATAATCCACCTGATAGGTTAGATAATGTCCCGCTAGTAAATCGCGCGGATCAAAGCCTTGAATGGGTAAATGAATCTCTACACCTTGATTTAATTGATAAACATGCCACGCAGCATTGCTGGTTAATAATGCTAAAGGTAGGGCAATGGCTAGAGCGAGTTGTTGCGCACGCTTCATAGGCTTAACTCCTGAGTCCATTGTTGTAGTGATTTACGATAGTGTTGCCAAGCCCATGCAATCGCAATTAATAAGGCTCCTGACACAATGAGTCCTAGCCCCGTTGCGGCTAATCCACCTAATGCCTGAAAATAGAGAATAATAAATCGTACCCCGATTAATAAGGTAACAATCGTAAAGCTAGTGGTTAAGCCCTGATTACCCACATGAGTGGCATAGAGCGCTAAGATCATGAGGGTTAAAATAGGGGCACGAATATCATCGGCCTGCCACCATGCAGTTGTAGTATTACTCGACCAGAAATAGTTGTAATACGTTATACCATTAAAGAATAGGGTGGGGTGATAGTAGATTAATAATAATAGTAAGCAACTAATTAATAAGATGCGATTTAAGAGTGAATATTTTCGGTTTAAAACAATGCCAATCCCTACTAAAGCACTTAATATTAAAACAGTAATATACCAGTAACTCGCTAAATCAGTCTGCTCTCCTAAGGTGCGTAAACCATCAATATAACCGAGTGCGACTAAGCCACTAAACTGCATCCAAAATAAGGTGCTGCTACTTAAGTTAGTGAGGGGTTTAAGCAAAACAGTGGCATAGTAAGTAATAACCGCCATTAAAAAGCTTAGTATGGGTAATACTTGTAAAATAACTTCAAAAGGTATGTCGGGTGAGGGGAGTGCTAAAACAGTCCATATGAGTCCAGTTAAGCTAATACTGACCCACAAAAAGCGTGCAAATAAACGTCGAGCAAATAATACTAGGGGCAGAGTCATAACCCCCCAAGCGAATAAGGCGTGATACCACTGACCGCCTAAATGAAAGAGCTGTGAGGTTAACCCAATCATGGCGAGGCAACCAATTAAAAAGCCGGTGAGCGCTGTTTCAAACCCTAGTGGGTGCTGATGTTGGTCTAAGACCCAAACACTAATCCCTACTGAAAGTAAGGTAGTTAGTGCTAGGAATAATTTAGCTAATAATGGGATAAATGCCCAATTAGCTGCAATGAGTGAAATAATCCCTAGCCCCATCACCGCCACCCCTAAGAGCATGACGGAGATCCATAAGCGGCGCGGCGGATTATGCTCAGCTTCAAAGTGCTCAATGGCCTGATATTGTTCAGTATTAATGAGATTGGCTTCTAGCCATTGCTTGAGCTTGGTTTCAATCGCAGCCACATCGGTAGTCTCGTATCACGGTTAAGGAATGGAGTAGGTTAACCAAGTTTAGCACTCAGTGGGCTTAATAAGTTTGTCACAATAGATTTTTATGATAGGTCGGTTTTCTTTATTACTAATGATATAGGCTCAATATATGAAGGTAAAAACTCCATTAGTGCTCATGATGGCTCTGAGTATGGGTATTTTGGTGAGCGGTTGCGGTGGTGATTCTAGTTCTAATACTACGGTCACGATGACTGAGCGTTTTGTGGGTAAGGTCATTAGTAGCGCCCCGGTACAAGGGTTGGCTTATACCTCTGCTGCTTGTGAATCTAGTTGTATTACCAATGCTCAAGGCGAATATTTTTATTATGAAGGTCAGACGGTGACTTTTACCTTACCGCCTAGTACTACCCTGACGGTTAAGGCGGCTCCGGTGATTTTACCGAATGATTTTACCGGTGAAACAGGGCTGACTGACGCCAAATCGGTGCGTTTAGCACGTTTATTACACAGCCTTGATGCCGATAATAATGTCGCGAATGGTTTAGATATTAGTGCGGCGGCGACAACATTGCCTACTGCTTGTGGATTTAGCACCGATGATGCGCTAACAGCCTGTCAATTAACCAATCTAGCCAGCACTGCCACGACTATAACGGCTTTACAACAAGCATTAGCTGCCGTGACAGGTAGTTTTCAATTTAAGATTTTGCATATTAATGATCACCACTCCCATACCGATCCTGATAGCACCACAGTCGCTATTGGTGACAGTATAGCGACTTTAACCACTGGCGGGTTTGCTAATGTGGTGGCAGGGTTAAAAGAGCTGAGTGCGGCGGCAACTGTGCCTGTTTTAAAACTACATGCGGGGGATGCGATTACCGGCACGGTGTACTTTAGTTTGACTAAGGGTGAGTCCGATGCAGCAGCACTAAACCAAGCGTGCTTTGATGCGATAACAATGGGGAATCATGAGTTTGATAGTGGTGATGCAGGCTTAGTGAAGTTTTTAGATTATCTCAAGGCAGGTAGTTGTCCACCTGTAGCATTAAGTGCGAATACTCAACCTCAAGTAGGGACTTCACCCTTAACTTCAACTAGTGCAACGGATTATTTAAAGCCGTATACCATCAAAACACTGGGTGGTCAGAAGGTTGGTATTATTGGTATTACTGTTGCGGATAAAACGAAAGCGTCCTCTAGCCCCGATGCAACTACGGTATTTTTAGATGAAGCTAGCACAGCGCAAAAGTATATTAATGAGCTTAAAGGACTCGGTGTAAATAAGATTGTGATACTGTCTCATCATGGCTATGACCGTGACTTAGCGCTAGCCGCTAAACTTACGGGTGTGGATGTGATTGTGGGTGGTGATTCGCACAGTTTGTTAGGCAATGCTTATAATGATGTCAGTTTGAGTCCTGAAGGTGATTACCCCTCCTTTGCGCGTGATGCTGAAGGTAAGCGCGTGTGTGTGGCACAAGCTTGGCAATACTCACAAATTATCGGCGAATTGGATGTTAAATTTAATGATGATGGTGAGGTAGTGGCTTGCTCAGGTATACCGCACTTATTAGTTAGCCAATTAAAAACCGTTGATAGTACTACCGTAAATGCTGATGCTGCCGCTATTAAAGCGGGTAGTTCTAGTGTTACAGCGGTACAAACGGTGATGACCGCTTTACAGCAAGCTCCTTTTTCCCTTGTAACACCTGATGCCGCAACGAATGCGGTGTTAAAACCTTTCCAAGATCAAAAGACTAATTTTGCTAACAAGATTATTGGGGTAGCGAGTGAAAATCTTTGTTTTGAACGAGTACCGGGGCAGGGGCGCAGTACGATTGCAGGTTGTAAAGACCTGACTTGGCAGCGCGGGAGCGATATCAGCAATATTGTAGCCAAAGGTTTCCTTGAAATGAGCAAAAGCTCCGATGTTTGTATCCAAAATGGCGGGGGCGTGCGCATTGATGTGCCAGCCGGCAATGTCAGTGTGGAAACCGCCTATACCCTCTTGCCCTTTGCTAATACCTTGACTGAAATTACTATGACAGGACAGCAGATTAAAGCGGTGTTGGAAGATGCGATGGATGCGACTATGTCAGGCTCTACGGGTTCTTATCCTTATGCAGCAGGTTTACGTTGGACGGTGAATTTATCGGAAGCTAAAGGGTCACGTATTTCTAATTTAGAGGTTAATTCACGCGTAGCAGGGGAGTGGAGCGCTATTGATCTCACTAAGAGTTATAAAGTAGTGACTAATAGCTTCACCGCGAGTGGTCAGGATGGTTATCTAACCTTTGCTGATATCGATGATAGCCTAAAAACCAATACCTATCTCGATTATGCTCAGTCTTTCGTGGACTATGTGGAAAAACTAACAGCCGCAGGGCAACAGATTAGTAAACTACCTGTTGCTGAATATAGTACCCAATACTGTATTCCAGATATTAATGGTAAATATTGTACTCAACCGGCTACTTCACAGTAAAAGAGCCACTTTAGTGATTAAGGCTGGGTTTTATAAGCCTAGCCTTAGTCCTAAGTTATTTAACCTCAAAACCTTTATCCGCCCGAAAGACCTTAAAGCGCTCGCCCATTTCAGCAGGTAGAGTGAGAATTCGTATTTGTTGGGCTAGGGCATAGCTTTGTGTGGGAGATTCGTTTAGGCACTGTTGGAAATGTTCAGCTAAGCCGTTTTGTAGTAGAAAATGCGCCTGTGTAGTCCAATCCGCTGTGTGAAAGCCTGCTTTTAAGGCCGCTTCCGTGAGGGCATCAAAGTCAACACTGGCGGTAATATCTTGTAAGCCCGGATAGAGTAGCGGGTTGTCATGTACATGGTGACGATAAAAGCATTGCAGGGTGCCGCTGCTGCGGTCAGGGTGATAGTAGTCTGACTGTGCGTAGCCATAATCAATGAGTAATAAAAACCCCTGTGTGAGTAATGCACCTAAGGCATTGACCCAAGCATTGAGCTGTGGGTTAAGTTCGGTAGTATAGCCCTCTATATTAGGCAGCGGCAGTTGAGCTACTAAGGGTTGCAGATAGGAAGGCAAGGGCTGGGTGATTAGGCTGAGTTGCTGGTTTTGCTCGGTTACCTGTACTTGTTGATACTGACCGTGCTCATACCGCAGTAACTCAATGGGCATAGCATCGAGTACTTCATTGCCTACAATAATCCCAGTAAAACCTGATTCTGGTAAATGCTCTAGCCAAGTAACTCTAGCTATAAGATGGGGGAGTGTGGTACTTAGAGTGGTGAATTGTTGGGCTTTGAGCGTGGGGCTAGGCTCTAATATGTAATAATGTGCTGGTAATACATGATGAGCTTCCCAATACGAGAGCAAGGTGGCAGCCATTTTGCCACTACCGGCTCCTAGCTCTAGTACCGTGCTATGGGGTTCATTTTGCAAAAAAGATAGACAGTGCTGAGCTATGCTCATAGAGAATAAGTCGGATAATTCCGGCGCGGTTATAAAATCGCCTTCTGTACCAATACAGGTTTTGCCCGCTACATAATAACCTAAATAAGGCTCATACAAGGCCTTATTCATATAGTCATAAAAGCTGATGGAATGAGATGGGCTAGCTTGAATATGCTGCAGGATATGAGCGTGCAGTAATTGACTATGAGCTAACTCTTCCTGACTAGGTAAGGGCAAAGGCATTCGTTGCATATGATTAATACTTAATTCTAGGGGTGACCATTGGGAGCGGATACTTTACAGGGTAAAACGGTACTACTCACCGGAGCGGCAAAACGTATTGGTGCGGTTACCGCCCGTTTTTTACACGCTCAGGGGGCTACTGTCATTATCCATTACCATCAAGCGGAAAGTGAAGCACAACAATTAGCGCAAGAATTAAATGCTAAACGTCCTTTATCCTGTGCCTTAGTACAGGGTGATTTATTAGTAACGGAGAGTTTAAAGGATATAGTCACACAGGCTGTCGCTCATACCGGATGCTTGGATGTTCTGATCAATAATGCTTCGACCTACTATGCCACCCCATTAGAGAGTTTAACGCTCACCCAATGGCATGATCTGCTAGGGGTGAATTTAACGGCTCCCATTTTTCTAGCCCAAGCGGTAGCGCCGTATCTGAAACAAACACAAGGCTGTATCGTGAATATGGTCGATATTCATGGCATGCGTCCCCATAGCGGGTATATAGCTTATGGGGTAGCCAAGGCGGGTTTGGTGATGGCGACACAGTTATTAGCTCGCGAATTAGGGGCAGAGATTCGAGTCAATGGAGTAGCACCCGGAGCCATTTTATGGCCTGAACAAGGAGTTTCTGCTGAGCATCAAGAGCATACCCTGTCCCGCACCGCTTTAAAGCGAGCGGGTACACCGGAAGACATCGCTAAAGCCATCAGCTTTTTAATTCAAGACGCGCACTACATCACCGGGCAAATTATTGCCGTCGAGGGGGGGCGTTTATTGAATTATTAATACGCTATTAAAATCAGGCAGCCATGACTTGTGCGGGGTTGACTTTAAGCGGGGTCGCTTTGTGGAGGATTTCTAATAAGATAATGGCACGTTGCTCACCATCATATTGTTGAAAAATACCGATAAGTCCTCGAAAGGGGCCGTCTTTAATGATGACCGAGTCACCTGTATGAAAGCGATCCAGATCAATGGCACGTGCGCTTAAGGTGGACTCATGTAGATGTAAGTACTCGATTAAATGGGAAGGGACAGGGGCTGGCATATCACCAAAACGCACAAAGCCTTGTACGCCTACCGTAGAGCGAATTGGTGCCCAATTATCATCAATACGATTGAGTTCAATAAAAAGATAGCGTGGAAATAGCGACTCAACAACGGTTTCTTGCTTACCTCGACGAGTACGTAAGCGCTGTGCGAGGGGGCGGTAGACACTATAGCCTTGATTAACTAAATGATGCTCAGCTAAGGCATCCTTATGAGGTTTACTGGTGAGTAAATACCACTGTTTAGCAGATTCCTTCATCATGTTATGATTTTCCTCAGCCCATAATGGCGTTAATACTAGAAAGAAGATTGATATTCGTCAAATTAATCGAAGATAAATGGCATGTGATAATAAATAAAAGGAAACGAAGGTATGGAAGTCAATGTCTTGCTCCAAGCTGTTGGATTAACACGTGAATTTAGGGGGTATAAAGTTGTACACGATTTGTCCCTCCAATTAAAACAAGGAGAGGTATTGGGGTTATTAGGGCCTAATGGTGCAGGTAAATCAACTACCCTGCAAATGTTAACCGGTAACTTATCACCCACTGAGGGGCAGATTACTATTAAAGGGATTGATTTGGTTGATCAACCTAAAATAGCTAAGCGATTTATAGGGTATTTACCGGAAAATCCTCCCTTATATCGTGATTTGACGGTCAATGAATACCTAGAGTATTGTGCTCAACTGCATCAGATTAAGCCCAAAGAACGCAAGGCATTAGTTACGCAAGCCTGTAGACGCTGTTATTTAGAGGATGTCAAGCATAGACTCATTAATAATCTATCTAAAGGTTACCAACAAAGAATTGGTATTGCTCAAGCTATTCTACACCAACCTGAGGTGGTTATTCTAGATGAGCCTACTGTAGGGCTAGATCCTATTCAAATTCGGGAAATTCGCACCCTGATTCGTGAATTAGGTGATAGTCATGCGGTGATTCTATCGACTCATATTTTGCCAGAAGTACAAGCCATTTGTGATCGGGTACAAATGATTGATAAAGGCAAATCGGTTTTCAATGATAGTTTAGTAAATCTAACAGGTGAGTTAGATAAACTAATAACACTAGAGTGTGAATCAGAAATTCCGACTGAATTACTACAGAGCTTGCCCCAAATACAAGCGGTGCAAATGAAAGGCTATGCTAAGTATGAGTTAAGCCATGAGCGGGGGGTGAATGTAGCGCCACTATTGGCTGAGCTTTGTGTGAAAAATAATATAAAAATTAAAAGCTTAACTCCGACAACGTACTCATTAGAGCAGGTATTTATGAGCTTAGTTCATCAAGAGTCAGGATTAAATTAGGAGCTAATAGGATGTTTATGGTGGCTAGCAATGAGTTAAAGCGCATGTTTTACTCACCCATGGCTTGGATTATTTTAGCTATTTTACAAGCGATCTTAGCTTTTATTTTTCTCTATACTCTAGATCAATATATTAATGTATTACAACCTGCTTTAGCGGGACAAGATAATGCCCCCGGACTTACTGATATTGTTATTGCCAGCCTTTATTTATGGGCGGGTGTTATTATGTTAGCGGTTATGCCGCTGCTGACTATGCGTTTACTCGCCGAAGAGCGTATGAATAAAACGTTAGTATTATTAAAGTCAGCACCTATATCAAGTACTCAAATTGTATTAGGTAAGTATTTAGGCTTAATGATTTTTATCTTAATTATTATTTTTATGATTTCTTTAATGCCATTTTCTCTAGCATTAGGTGCTAATCTAGATTGGGGGAAATTTAGTGCCGCTGTGCTCGGTTTAGTATTATTATTAGCTTCTTTTGCCGCTGCGGGATTGTTTTTATCTTCTCTAACGAAACAACCTATTATTGCAGCAATGAGTACTTTTGGTTTACTCCTCTTTTTAGTGGTTATTTATATTTCGGGTAGTTCCGCTAATTCAGCTAGTTCATTATTTGTTTACTTATCACATTTCGGTCATTTTAGTGCATTTTTAGAGGGTATTTTTAATACCACCGATTTAATTTATTATCTATTATTTATAGTAGGATTTTTAGTGCTCACTATTCATAAATTAGATAGTGATCGCTTGCAGGGATAAGTAATATGAAAATGACAAAATCAACACATCGGCACCTGCAGTTAAATAGCTTGTTTTTTTATATCATCTTATTAGCTATTATCGGTGGCATAGCCTTTGTTAGTACATTATTCTCCTATGAGTTTGATTGGACTTATGGTAATCGTAATAGCCTGAGCACAAATACTGAGCAGCTATTAAAAACAATTAATAAGCCATTAGAGGTAGTCGCTTATTTGCCCAATGATGATGATTTAAGAACAAAAGTTGAAAAAGTTATAAAAAAATACCAGCGTATTAAGCCAGATATCAAATTTACCGCATTAAACCCTGATTTAGCACCTAAGCAAGCGGCTGAGGATGGTGTTCAATATAGTGGTCAGTTAGTTTTAAAGTTAGGCGAGGCTCCAAATCAACAAAAAGAGTTACTAACTTCTGCTAATGAGTCCGAAATAGTGAGTGCTTTAATCCGTATGACACGCTCATCAGAACGTATAGTCGTATTTATTGAAGGGCATGGGGAGCGGCAACCCTTATGGACAGAATCAAATGGGCTATCACGTTTAACCGATTTATTAGAAAAAAGCGGTTTTAAAATTCAACCACATAATTTATTAAGAACCCAATCTATTCCCACTAATGCTAGTTTAGTAGTATTAGCAGCACCTCAAAGTGAGCTATTAGCGGCGGAGGTAAAACTACTAGAAGAATATATTCAGCAGGGTGGGAATTTATTATGGCTACAGGATCCAGGCGAGCTAAAGGGCTTAACTCCTTTAGAAGATTTACTTACTATTCAAATACCTATAGGGACAGTAGTCGATGCCAATGAACGCCTACAAGCTATGTTAGGCATAAAGCATCCAGCCGTTGTCCCCGTGATCGATTACGATCCACGCTCCCAATTAACCAAAAATTTAAAAATTCAAACGCTATTTCCTTTTTCTACCATGATAAGGTCGAACCCTAATGAAGCTAAAAATGCAGCGATAACTTGGAAAGTAGAAGAGTTTTTAAAAACTCTACCACAAAGCTGGTTAGAGGTTGATCCATTACAAGCCAAGGTGGTTTATGATGATACTAAGGGTGATATCATAGGGCCGATTACTATTGGCTTAAGTCTTGTGCGTAGTATGGAGTCAGATAAAGATAGTGCTGCTAATAAACAACAACGTATTGTGGTGATTGGGGACAGTGATTTCATGACTAATGGTTTTATAGGTGAGGGGGGGAATTTAGATTTAGCAGTACAAATCTTTAATTGGTTAAGTCGTGATGATAGTTTAGTAGGCATAAAAATGAATCCTGCACCGGATTTAACCTTTAATCTAGAGCCACGTATGGGCGTGATTTTGGCATTGTTTTTCTTATTAGGCTTGCCATTAATTCTCATAGGAATAGGGGTGCGAGTTTGGTTAAAGAGGCGGCGTTTATGAGTAGTATGAGTCAACGGCTTTGGCTAAATATTGCACTAGCTATTTTGCTTTTAGTATTAGGCATCGGGGGCTATTGGGCTTCGCAATCTTTGCAGACTAGCAAGGAGAGTAATACATTATTAACTATTAAACCTGCAGAGCTGAATACTATTGTAGTAGAGCGTTATCTTGATACGAATAATCCAGAGCGTATTGAGTTTAACAAGCAGGGTAAAACTTGGCTTATGGCGAAACCCTATGCAGTAGAGGCGAATCCGGTAAAAATCACGCAATTAATTACCTTGATACAAGAGCCTATTATAACAAGCTATGCGGTAGAATCATTGGATTTAGCTAGTTTTGATTTAAATCCACTTAAAACTCAGTTAATCTTTAATGGTCAATTGATTGGGTTTGGAAAAAGCAATCCGGTGACTACCCAGCGTTATTTATTAGTAAATAATCAGCTTGTATTAGTATCGGAAGTCATTTCTGGGCTTTTAAGCGGCAGTACCTTAGATTTAGTTGCACGCACTTTAATACCTTCACATACCGAGGTGCAGGAAGTTATTTTTCCTAATGGCACGCGTTCAACTAATTTTGATCTACGTTCTGATTGGCAATCGGCGAGTGCGATTGGGGTAGAAAGTGTGGCAAATGTAGCGCCTGATCTACCTGTAGTGGAGCTTAAGCTCAAAGATAATCAACCTATCCGTTTTCAGATAGAGCGCACAGAGCAGGATTTGAAACTTACTAATCGAGAAATGGGTTTAACTTATCGTCTACCCGCAAATTGGGCTAGCAAATTGTTACCGGCCTTATCCAATCCGTAAATTATGAGTGATGTAATCAGGTATTATACGGATTGAACGGGTTTTTTAGCTTGTGTTAACGGCAAAAATGCTGCCATAATCTCTAGCCAGACAGCTTGCACAGCTCTTCTTTTAAACCCATCATCGAAGGATTCCTGTTCCAACAGTTAGCACGGTCTCGTGTACGGGTGTTTGTCTTGCGAGCTTTGAAAACGCTGGAGGTTTTACAATCTAACTCCACGCTTTGACTACCATTTTTGTAGAAAACAGGCATTGAATTAACGCAATGAAAATTAGCAAAGGTCTGGATCTGCCTCTGGTTGGTAAACCTGAGCAGAAAATATACAGCCATCAGCCAACACGAGAAGTTGCTATTCTTGGGCGTGATTTCCATGACTTACGACCTGCTATGCAGGTACAAGTAGGAGACCATGTTAAGATAGGACAAGTCGTATTCACTGATCGTAAAAATCCCCTCATTAATTTTACCGCTCCGGGCGCTGGTGTTATTAAAGCCATTAATCGTGGTGCTCAACGGGTGTTAAACTCGGTAGTCATCGAACTAGATGAAAACGAGGAAAGTGTTGAATTTCCGGCTTATACGCCTGAGCAACTCTTGACTCTAGATGAGCAGGCGATTCGTGATGAGCTACAAAGTTCAGGTGCATGGATAGGGTTTAGAACCCGACCCTATAGTAAAGTACCTGCGGCTGACATTAAACCAAGTGCTATTTTTGTAACAGCCATGGATACCCGCCCATTAGCGGCTGATCCCGCCGTCGTTATACAGCAGTATAGTGCGGACTTTAAAAACGGCTTAGCAGTGCTCTCGCGTCTAGCCCCGGTGGTATATGTGTGTTATGCCGAGGGGTCGAATATCCCTAAGGTCACATTCGATAATATTCGCTATGAATCCTTTTCAGGCCCGCATCCCGCCGGTTTGCCAGGGACGCATATCCATTATCTAGAGCCAGTTAGTGATAGTAAGACCGTTTTCTATCTCAGCGCCCAAGAAGTGATTGCTATGGGCAAACTCTTCACCACGGGAAAGGTGTGGGTAGAACGCATTATTTCTCTTGCAGGCCCTGTGATTAGCAAACCTCGTCTGATACGTACTCGTATTGGCGCGAATACCAATGACTTTGTCATGAATGAGCTCAATACCAAAGAGGATTGCCGGGTCATTTCGGGGTCGGTACTCGCAGGACATCGTGCTGCGGGTAATAGTGCCTATCAAGGACGCTATCACGAACAAGTGTCGGTGATTAAAGAAGAGCAACCGCGTTTATTTTTACATTGGCTGAATCCTTGGCTCAATCAATTCTCAGCGATTAATGTCTTCCTTAATCCCAAAGTGCGTCATGAACAGTTTTCTATGACCGCCTCGCAAAATGGTAGTCATCGCGCCATGGTTCCGATAGGGAATTATGAGCAGGTGATGCCGTTAGATATTTTGCCGACGCAATTACTACGTTCTTTATTAGTGCGCGATACGGTAATGGCTCAAGCATTGGGTGCCTTAGAGCTAGATGAGGAAGATTTAGCGCTTTGTACTTTTGTGTGTCATAGCAAATACGAATATGGCCCAGCACTACGTGAGTGCCTGCGTATGATTGAAAGAGGGGACTAGGTAGTGAAAGCATTACGTAATTTACTAGATCGTATTGAGCCTATGTTTGCGGATGGTGGGCGATTCCATAAGTACTATGGCTTATTTGAGATGGTGGATACCTTACTCTATAGCCCACCTAATAAAACTATTGGCGCACCGCATGTGCGCGATGCCTTAGATTTAAAACGGGTGATGGGCTATGTATGGTTAGCCACCTTTCCCGTGATGTTTATGGCCTGTTATAACACGGGCTATCAAGCTAATTTAGTCTTACATGACAACCCCGCGCTGCTGGCTAATCAAGAAGGCTGGCGTCATGCGATTATGAGTCTATTTGGCTATCATGTTGATAGTTTCTTTAATAACCTCTTTCATGGTTTTCTCTATTTCGTACCCATTTATATGACTACCTTTATTGTAGGTGGTATTGCTGAGGTCATTTTTGCCTTAGTACGTGGGCATGAAGTGAATGAAGGCTTTTTTGTTACTTCGATTTTATACTCTTTAACCCTACCACCGACTACACCTCTATGGATGGTGGGTTTAGGTATTCTATTTGGGGTCATCTTAGGCAAAGAAGTATTCGGTGGTACAGGTAAGAATTTCGTCAATCCAGCGCTTGCTGGACGAGCCTTCCTATTCTTTGCCTATCCTGCTTATATGTCAGGTGATACGGTTTGGGTTGCGGTAGATGGCTATTCGGGTGCTACACCCTTAGCAGTAGCTGCTGCGGGTGGGATTAATGCGGTAACTACCACAGGCTTGAGCTGGTGGGATGCTTTCATAGGCTTTGAACCAGGCTCACTTGGCGAGACTTCGGTGTTAGCGATTTTCCTCGGTGGGGCATTCTTACTCTATACTCGAATTGCTAGCTGGCGTATTGTGACCGGGGTTTTTGTCGGTATGGTATTAATGTCGACTTTATTAAACCTAATCGGTAGCTCCACCAATCATATGTTTGGGGTATCGTGGTATTGGCATCTAGTCATGGGTGGTTTTGCCTTTGGTATGATCTTTATGGCAACCGATCCCGTCACGGCGGCTCATACCGATATCGGACGCTTGTGGTTTGGCATTTTAATTGGGGTGATGGTGGTCTTGATTCGTGTGGTCAATCCTGCTTTCCCTGAGGGCATGATGCTAGCCATTCTTTTTGCCAATATGTTTTCACCACTGATCGATTATGGTGTGATGAAGCTTAATATTAAGCGTCGTGAGCAGCGCCAACAACCTAAGGGGCTGAAAGTATGAGTATTAAAGCTAAAATAGATGAGTTTTTAGCACTGCCGAATGATAGCACTAAAAAAACCGTAGGCGTTGCTTTAGCCTTGTGTTTAGTGTGTGCGGTCGCGGTATCTACCACTGCCGTTGCACTCAAACCGATTCAAGATGTTAATAAAACACTCAATCGTAAACAGAATATTATAGACATTGGTCAATTAGCACCGCCGGGAACGCCTATCGACGAAGCCTTTAAAAATGTAGAGGCAAAAGTCGTTGATCTGCAAACGGGTGAGTATGTGAATGATATTGACCCAGAAAAATTTGATGCGCGGGCGGCTGCCATAGATCCTAAGCAAAATGTGGTATTAACCCGTGAGCAGGATATAGCCTCTATTAAACGCCGTGCTAAATATGCAACCGTGTATTTGGTAAAAGAAAATGATCAGCTTAAAAAGGTTATTTTACCGGTATCTGGTTATGGTCTTTGGTCAACCTTATATGGTTTTCTTGCTCTAGAGGGCGATCTAAATACCGTAGTGGGTTTAGGCTTTTATGAGCAAGCTGAAACTGCAGGGTTAGGTGGCGAGGTCGATAATCCGATGTGGAAGGCTAAATGGCCGGGCAAGACTTTGTATGATGAGCAGGGTAATTTAGTTATTCAAGTAACTAAGACGGTAGCACCTGCGGATGATCCTCGGTCTAAACATCAGGTTGATGCCTTATCAGGTGCAACCTTAACGAGTAATGGTGTTAATAATTTATTACATTTTTGGTTAGGTAAGGATGGTTTTGGTCCTTATCTCCAAAAACTACGTAATGGAGGTGGTGCATGAGTGCATCAATAACAGCAGGATGGAATTCCGAAGTACGTAAAGTACTAATCGATCCTTTAATTACTACTAATCCCATTACTTTTCAAATTTTAGGGATTTGTTCAGCGTTAGCAGTCACAGGCTCACTAAAATCAGCTTTACTGATGTCATTAGCTTTGACCACGGTAACCGCCTTTTCTAATATGTTTATTAGTATGGTGCGTACCCAAATCCCTAATAGTATTCGTATTATTGTCCAAATGACGATTATTGCCTCTTTGGTTATTATCGTTGATCAAGTACTGACCGCCTATGCGTTTGATACTGCCAAAAAGCTCTCTGTATTCATAGGGTTAATTATTACCAACTGTATTGTTATGGGTCGTGCTGAAGCGTATGCCATGCAAAATCCACCCGTCATGAGCTTTTTAGATGGTGTGGGTCAGGGCTTAGGCTATAGCTTGATTTTGATAAGCCTAGCCATCGTGCGTGAGCTATTTGGTGCGGGAACGTTAATGGGAGTACCTATTTTAGAGGTAGTGAGCAAGGGCGGTTGGTATGTACCTAATGGCTTATTATTGCTGCCTCCAAGTGCCTTTTTCTTAATTGGTTTAATGATTTGGGCGATTCGTACCAAATACCCGGCACAACAAGAAAAAGCGGACTTCCGTATTCATGATAAACAAGCTTTAGGACATAGATAATTATGGAAGCACTATTGAGTTTGTTTGTTAAGGCGGTTTTTATTGAGAATATGGCGCTTACATTCTTCTTAGGAATGTGTACGTTCATTGCCATCTCCAAAAAAATCGAAACAGCGATTGGCTTAGGTATTGCGGTTGTTATTGTGCAAACCATTACCCTGCCGGTGAATAATTTAGTCTTTAACCTACTGAAAGAGAATGCTCTGATTGAGGGTGTTGATTTACGCTTCTTGGGTTTGATCTCTTATATCGCGGTGATTGCGGCGATTGTACAAATCCTTGAAATGTTTTTAGATCGTTATGTTCCCGCCTTGTATCAGGCATTAGGGGTCTACTTACCACTGATCACCGTTAATTGTGCCATCTTAGGGGGGACGCTCTTTATGGTGCAACGCGATTACACCTTTGTGGAAAGTGTGGTCTATGGTGTGGGTAGTGGATTTAGCTGGATGTTGGCTATTGTAATATTAGCCGGGGTGCGTGAGCGCTTGAAATACAGTGATGTACCTGCCGGGTTGCAAGGTTTGGGTATTATTTTCATTACAGTAGGGCTAATGTCATTAGGCTTTATGTCCTTCTCTGGCATTCAATTATAAGGGGAATACATGGAAACCGTTAGTATAGGTATTATTCTCTTTACCGCCATTATTATTGCATTGGTGTTCATTATTTTATACGCCCGCTCTAAATTAGTAGCTTCCGGCGATGTGCATATTTTAGTGAATAATGAGAAGGATTTAGTGGTTAAGCCGGGCATGAAATTGCTAGGCGCGTTAGCGGATAAAGGTCTGTTTGTATCCTCTGCCTGTGGCGGTGGTGGTACATGCGGACAGTGTAAAGTCAAAGTACTCGAAGGCGGTGGCACACTGCTACCAACAGAAGAGGCACATATTAATCGTCGTGAAGCAGCTTGTGGTGAGCGTTTAGCCTGCCAAGTAGCCGTTAAACAAGATATGAAAGTCGATGTGCCTGACGAAGTATTTGGGGTTAAGAAATGGCTTTGTACTGTACGCTCTAATGAAAATCGCGCTACTTTTATTAAAGAGCTAGTCTTAGAGTTACCCGAAGGCGAAACCATCGATTTCCGCGCAGGTGGTTATATTCAAATCGAGTGTCCACCTTATGAAGTAGACTTCTCCAGCTTTGATATTCCAACGAAGTTTCGGGATGATTGGGATAAATATAAGCTTTGGGATACTAAGTCGGTGGTAACCGAGCCGGTGCTACGTGCTTACTCGATGGCGAATTATCCTGAAGAGAATAATATCGTCATGTTGAATGTGCGGATTGCTACAGCACCCGGCGGACGTAACGATCTTCCACCTGGTAAAATGTCATCCTTTATCTTCAATCTGAAACCGGGCGATAAGGTCGTAGTTTCAGGGCCATTTGGTGAGTTCTTTGCCCGTAAAACGAATAATGAAATGATTTTTGTGGGTGGTGGTGCAGGAATGGCACCGATGCGCTCACATATTTATGATCAATTACGGCGTATTAAGACGGATCGCAAAATGTCTTTCTGGTATGGCGCACGTAGCCTGCGTGAAGCATTCTATGTGGGTGAGTTTGATCAACTTGCGGCTGAGAATCCTAACTTTACTTGGCATATGGGCTTGTCTGATCCTTTACCGGAAGATAATTGGAAAGGTTATACCGGCTTTATCCATAATGTCTTATATGATCATTATCTCAAGGATCACCCTGCACCTGAGGAATGTGAGTTCTATCTATGTGGGCCACCTATGATGAACTCCGCCGTGATCAATATGTTAGTAGATCTTGGTGTTGAGCGTGAAAATATTATGTTGGATGATTTTGGTGGTTAGTTAGTTTCCATCACTACCTGCTAATGGTTTTTTCAGACCATTAGTAGGGTTCTTAATGGTAAATTCAGTTGGCTTTCAAAAGTGAGTATAGTACGATCTGGCATGTATAACGCTAGGTAGCAGCAGATCAAGAATTGACCCGTTAGGAGGGGTAGGTTCTAGGAGGAGAATTTTAAAAGGGGCGAACGTTGTATTCGCCCCAACCGCTAGGAGGAGTGATTAGACTGATCTAATCAAGAGTTATAATAGCGCTTTTATTGCATTGCAGCAAATCATTTTTGTCAATATTTTTGTATTTTTTTTATACAACCCATGTTGTGGGAGTCTCTTGATTATGCTTACCTTCCTCGTTACTTTCATTATCTTCACCCTAGCCGTCGCTGCACTTTCAATTGGCTGGATTTTTAGTCAAAAATCTATTAAAGGTAGCTGTGGTGGTTTATCCTCAGTACCAGGCTTTGAAAAATCGAGTTGTTCTTGTTCAAAGCCCTGTGAAAAGCGTTTGAAACGTTTAGCGGCTGAGGCATCTGAACCATCATCGTCAACTCCATCTTCACAAGTAATTAATCGTTTAATAGATTAAGCAAGATAGAGTAATATCCCCTGACCCAAGTGACTTAAAAGGAGTGTGATCAATTATGTCTAAAGTACCTACTTTGGTTCGTGATTATATGTCGTCGAAAGTAGCGACCTTGCGTGAAGATCAAAATGTGCGTGAAGCAGTGGAGGTTTTTACCCAGTATAATGTCTTTAGTGCGGTAGTATTAAATAATATTGGTAATCTAGTCGGTATTGTCTCGGTATCAGATTGCATTCATGTCGCGATGAACTCAGGCTATAATAGCGGTTGGCGCGGTACCGTTGGCGAACTTATGTCGCGTGATGTGCGAGTCGTTGAGACCACCGATAATATTATTAATGTTGCGAAAATGTTTATGTCCGATAACTATCGCCGCTATCCTGTGATTGATGATAATCGAGTCGTCGGCGTTATTACACGCTTAGATGTGCTGAAAGGCCTCAATAAAATTGTCAATAGCTCTCAAATTCCTGTATAGCGCCTTGCTCTAGGTTTTATGCCAGAATTACCAGAGGTCGAGACGACCTGTCGAGGTATTGCCCCCTATTTGCAGTCTAGTCAGATTATTGCGGTTGAAGTACGCCAGCCTCGGTTACGCTGGCCGGTATCGGAGCAATTGCCTCAAATAGTCGGGCAAACCATTCAAACGATTGAGCGGCGGGCTAAATATATTCTCATTCATACCCTACGCGGCACCCTAATGATCCATTTAGGCATGTCGGGTAGTTTACGTATTTGCACTTTAGATACCCCACCTCGTAAGCATGACCATATCGATTTTGTGCTAGCCAATGGCAAAGTATTGCGCTTTCACGATCCAAGGCGTTTTGGCGCGGTATTGTGGACAACGGAGCCACCAGCAAAGCATCCCTTATTAGCTAAATTAGGTATTGAACCGTTAGAGGCTGGTTTTACCGCTGACTATTTATGGACACGGGCGCAAGGTAAAAAAGTTAGCATTAAAGCCTTTATTATGGATGCTCATATAGTCGTAGGAGTGGGTAATATCTATGCTAATGAGGCGCTATTCTTAGCCGGTATTAACCCTCAAACCGTTGCTGGAACGCTTGCAAAAGCTGCCTATGAGCGTTTATGCACATATATTAAACAAGTCCTAACTGCCGCGATTACTCAGGGTGGAACGACTTTAAAGGATTTTGTGCGCGAAGAAGGGCAAAGTGGGTACTTTCAATTGGCACTCAATGTTTACGGGCGTAAAGGACAACCCTGTGTGCAGTGTAAGACACCTATCGTACAGATTAAGCAAGGGCAACGCTCAAGCTGGTACTGCCCTCACTGTCAACCGTTATAACGGGTTTAACTATGCGAGGGATCAATAATACCCCGTGAAATTAATTGGCGCATCATTTGCCGCTTAATACCTCGTTGCATTCCGACATCGACACCAACACGATAAAAAATAAGACAGGGCAATGCAATGACTATTAGCCCAATGAGATAATAAGTTAAATCACCCATAATCTAATCCTAATTATGATTGTTTGTTATGTAGAATCTATGGCGGTTACCTTAGCGCCATGATCCTGAATGGAAGATTAGTGCTAGACCTTATTTAGCATTCCTCCTACAGTATGGCCTTTTTTAGTGATTCTATTGCTGATTAAGTATGAACCATCGTTTTACTGTTGCCCCGATGTTGGACTGGACAGATCGCCATTGTCGTTATTTTCACCGCTTATTAACCACTCAGGCGGTGCTGTATACCGAAATGGTGACAACAGGTGCGCTCATTCACGGTGATACTCAGCGCCATTTACAGTTTGATCGGGCAGAACATCCGCTAGCTTTACAGTTAGGGGGGAGTGAGCCTGCCCTAATGGCACAATGTGCTCAACTAGCAGAGCAAGCCGGCTACTATGAGGTTAATATCAATGTGGGTTGCCCGAGTGAGCGCGTACAGAAAGGGGCTTTTGGGGCTTGCCTCATGGCAGAGCCTGAACTGATTGCCGCCAATGTACAAGCGATGCAGGCCGCTACTACCCTACCTATTACCGTCAAACATCGTATTGGTATTGATGATCAAGAAGACTATGCAGCTATGCACCACTTTGTACAAACCGTGGCGGCAGCAGGTTGTAAAACTTTTATTGTCCATGCCCGCAAAGCATGGCTAAAGGGGCTAAGCCCAAAAGAAAACCGGGAAATTCCTCCCTTACGCTATGAGTTAGTCTATCAACTAAAACAAGATTTACCCGAACTAGACATTATTATTAATGGCGGTATCACAACCTTAGAACAGTGTCTGGAGCATTTAAACTATGTTGATGGCGTTATGATAGGGCGGGAGGCATATCATAATCCGTGGCTATTAGCACAAGTTGACCCGCTCCTGTATGCAGTACCTGCAAGATTTACTAAGCGTAAGCAGGTGCTAACGGCCTATCTAGACTACATCGAGCAACAACTTAGCCTAGGAGTGCCTTTACAACATTTGACTAAACCTATTTTAGGACTCTTTCAAGGTTTGGCAGGTGCTAAACGTTTTAGACGCCATATTAGTGAGCAGGCGCATAAAAAAGAGGCGGATATTCGCGTGGTGATGCAAGCCATGAGTTATGTGAGCGAGGATTGAAACGGTGGTGTCGCCCTTGAGCAAGCGTAGGCGGGTATTTCTTCCGCAGCCGCTGTGAATACCTCCCTGTACGCTACAAGGCGGCATCCCTGCCGCCAAGACTGCTCCAGAAATACCCGCCTATGCTTGCTTTTGTATGCTTCGACAGGATGTAGGGACTTATTTCCAGAAATTCGCTTCTTGTGAAGCAAGCTCACGTACTTCAGCGGCTAATTGGGTATAGCGTTCTCGATAGGTTTGCCACTCACCTACATAATAGTCTTCAGCATTAAATTCACCTGAGTGTTCGTAAGCAATGAATTTAGACTGCATAGCTAGCATTTCTTGAATCAATTCTTGTTTGCGTGTGCTCATTGTCGTTAATCTCTTAGTGATAGACTACCTAGCAGCATAAATCGCATATACCGCTATGCCTACTCCTCAATGGGGATAGGGTAATCTGTTTAACGCAGGAGGGATTTAGCTATTCTGAGCTTGAATACCTTTATGCGGCAGGAGGATCCCACAGCCCATGAGGCGCTCTGTGCCTAGGCCATATTGCTGTAATTTAATTGAGGTAGCGTGATCTAGGTCGGCGAGCATTAATTGCCGCGTGAGCAGCGGGTGTTGAGGGTGGTATAGATAATGGGATTTACCGCAGAGCATTTTTTTTATGTTAACCCCCGTAAGTTGTTGAATCTCATCTGCCATCCGTTGTAGCAATTGCTCCTCTGTTTCATTCGGTAAACAAGCAATATAACGCGCAAAGACGACCGCTTGATGCTGTAAGTGCCGCACCTTGGCTGCCCCTAGGGTGAGGGTATAAGAGTCTAACAGAAGGGTCTGTCCGGTTAGTTGCTGGGCTTGTGCGAGGCGCGTGTTGGGTAGGCGCAAATAGAGTTTCGTACGATGTGAGGGAATAAGGACTTGTTCCTGATGGTGATCAGGGCGCATCCAGCCATTACTACTCTCGGCTACATGAATCGAGTGAATACGAGCTAGAGGCTCCTCGGCAAGCCAAGGTAATATGGTTAGTAACGCGGTTTGTAATGCCCAAGCATGATCAATAGGGAGCTGTTTACACTGCATGGTAAACCCTAGATCAACAACTTCATCAGACACCGTATGCGGTTGGGGTTTTGTATCTTCTTCTTGCCAAAACATTATTAGCGCCCTGCCTCCATAAAAGCTTGTTCTAATTGTTCATACCAATCCTCTGGACGATCGTGATAGGCTGGTGGTTCTATATCAATTTGAAAGTGTAATTGACCTGTTGCTATAGCCATGGCCTGAATCGTTTGTTTTAATACGGCAAAGGTCAGAATTTCATCACCTGAGCGTAATAATATCTCGCTGAGTACTAACATAGCGCTTACCTCCTGCTATAAAAGTGATTGAAACGGTTTGAATAAACATTGTCCATAGTCTATTAGCAATAGAGATAGTTCTATTAAATCCAAGGAAGTGAGCATGGCAGATCAAAGTGGAAGTTGGTGGCAAATATTACTCGGCAAGTTAGGAATACAACCTGTTACTTCACCGCAACCCTCAAACACGGCTGACACAGCAGCCCTAAGTCCAGAAGAGGCTCAAGCCTATGAGGACTTAAGAAATAGCCTTAATGTGGTATTTGATAACGAGTCTAATAGAGAACCAACGGCTGCTGAGACGAGTGTTACAGAAAGCACCTTGCGTTCGGCGGAGGCTCCTACTCTGCGGGCTGTACCTCTCCCTATCAGTCGTCCCGGGCAGCTATTAAACCTACCCGACCCTAAAGGTATTGCACGTTATACTATTACGGGGCGCGTCTGGCCTAATAATCTTGGTGAAGCCAGTATTTGTATGTGGAAGGACGATAAGTTAGCCGCTTTTAGTCTGACGATTGATGATAACCATATACAAGATCATCCGTTTTGGACACAACTCTGCGATGAGTTTGGCTTTAAGGCCACTTGGTTTGTTATTGGCAATCAGGTTAGCTGGCAAAATGAAAGTTGGGCGAATTGGCAAGCGTTATTAAATGCAGGGCATGATATTCAATCACATGGTTATAGCCATCTATGCGATGCGATGTTTTATATCCAGCGTGAGTATAGGCAGTCGGTTGAAGTCATGATGGATAATTTAAAAGATGCTCAGGTGGTAACACACGCTTATCCCTTTGGGTTTAAAACTAATAAAGTCGGTTCAAGGTGCGAGTGTATTAAAACACTCAATGATCGTGCTGAGGCTGCCAAATATTTCCTAGCAGCACGTGATGTAATTGGAGCGATTGCGGCTATTAATAAAGTTGATTTTATGGCTGTCCCTTCGATTAGTAATTTACGCAACTTTTTTAATAGCACAACGACTTTTGCTTATTTTGATAGTATTTTTGATGTGAATAATAAAATCAATTATCGCGCTTGGTATTGTGGTCATATGCACCATTTGCCGGATCAAGCGACTAAAGATTATATGCGTCAAGTATTCCAACATTTAAAAAAGAAGTCAGCCGATGTTTGGGTGGGTACTTTTACTCAAATCGCTAAATACGCTCAACAGTATGCAACTGCAAAAATTAGCAATTTAACCGTGCAAAATAAGCAAATCCGCTTTGAAGTCACAGATCAAATGTATGATGGGTGGTTTAACTTCCCCCTCACGATTAAAATCCGTTTAGATACCTCATGGGGCACAAATCTTAAAGCCGTGCAAAATGGTAAAATAATACCAGTACAGGTCATTACTTATGTCGGTGCGCCTTATGCGCTAGTAGATGCTGTACCCGATGCGGGTTTAGTGATAGTAACGCCAGCTTAGTGAGCGTTAGTTATCAGCCAAAAGCACCCTGTCTCTGTCAGATTGAGTACAGTAATACCGTACTCAATCTGCATATCTGCTACTGTGTATGAAGCGCTAATCAGCTTAATAAACCTACAGTACCGATTTAATCAGCCAGCCGGTATAAATCAGGTAAATCGCTAGTAAAACTCCACCCTCGATACGATTAATTTGTCCACGTTTATGCACACCATAACCAAAAATAAACAATAAAATCGTTAATCCCAACATTAATGTCCAATCACGAGTCAGCACTTCACTCGCTACAGTAATCGGGTGAATAGCCCCAGCAATACCGACGACACCTAAGGTATTAAATAAGTTAGACCCTACTATATTACCCACAGCAATATCATGTTCATTTTTACGTGCGGCAATAATCGAGGTGGCTAACTCAGGGAGGGACGTACCTAATGCAACAATGGTCAGACCGATAATAAGATCACTAACCCCTAATTGCTGCGCGATATTAACAGCACCCCATACTAATAAACGCGAGCTAATAATTAATAAGAGTAGCCCTATAATTAACCATACCCAAGCTTGTTTTTTGCTCATGGTTTGATTTTCAAGCTGGTGTTCGGTATCAAGCGCTAACTCATCTGAGGTTTTATTACGATCTAGATAAATAGACCAACCGATTAATCCGGCAAAGATAACTAATAATAAGCCAGCATCTAAACGGCTAATATTACCATCCGAAATGATCCATCCGCTTAATAAAGTCACTATTAATAAAACAGGTAACTCTTTGCGAATAATACTAGAATTAACCATAATAGGAGCGATTAAGGCGGTAATACCCAGAATAGCGGCAATATTAAAAATATTAGAGCCATAGGCATTACCTAATGCTAATCCCGGACTACCATCGAGTGCGGCAATAGCTGACACCACCATTTCGGGGGCAGAAGTGCCAAACCCCACAATTAACATGCCAATTAATAAGGGTGACATACCCATGTATTTAGCCGTGTTAGCAGCGCCATCCACAAAGCGGTCAGCACTCCACACTAAAATAATCAATCCTAAGACAATTGCTGCAAGCGATAACAGCATAATAAACTCCCGTGATAGTAACAGGGTATTATTATGTCAGAATCCCTATTAGGCCAGTATAAAGCTACTATTTTTAGGTATTTGTCTATATACAGAGCGCTAAAAAGGGGGTGATTTAAGAAGGATGTTGGTAGTCGTCTTCTAGTCTATAGTCGTAATCATCCGTTTGGTTGAGTGTATAAGGGTCTAAAATGACCAGCTCCTGAGTTTGGGGACGACGCATGAGATTATCGCCATGTAAGTCCCACTCAATATAATCTTGGTTTTCACGAAAATAGCGACATAGTTGACGAATATCTTGTGCGAGTACCAGACCATATTTCTCTTCGATCCACTCAAGGGTGAGATGACGTTTTGCCTCATCGAGCCAATTTAACCCATGCACCCGATTAGTAAAAAATTGCTCGTCTGCTTCGGAGAGATGAGTGAGTTTTTCCATGATATAGATTAAGCGATAATCTGGTTCTTCATGGGTGCGGAGTTGAATAATATCAGGATTAAGCACTTCGTTTTTGAAACCGTCTAATACACCTAATAAGGTAAAAGCGGGAGTGCTTTGAATATGTTTATGTTTAATAGCATCGCGATAGTATTCTAAACCTAGGGAGAATTTTTCTAGAATGACATAATCGCCATGATCATAAACATTAGTCAGAAAAGTATTCATACATTTTTCGCAAAAGATCTGCTCAAAGTCATTTGCTAAAAAACGTTCTAATAAGCCCTCAGTGGGGATTGTTATAGGTGATGCCATTTTGCCTCAATAACGCGCAGCCTTCTTTGCAGATTGCTGGGAAATAATCATCAAGCCATAAGTGTACATCGATTTTATGGCGTTTGAGAAAGGCTTGTTTGGCATACCCATCGGTGGCATAGATAGAGATGTCATGGCGCTCTAGGGCGTGGCGTATTTCGGTCAGGTTATCTAGGCTGGGAGAGCGTAGGGTACAGATGATGGGAGTCCAGCCATATTGTTGATAGGTATCAATGAGTTGTCGATAAAATACTAGGTCAGCGGTGATGGTATTATCCCAATCAATCGCTACAATTTTTGAGCGTGGCTTATCTAGTAAGGCATACACATCAATAGTAAAAGCATCATAGTATTGGGTTAAGGCATGACAAGCAGATTGTTGAATAGCGTGTAAAAGCAGCTCATAAGCTGAGGTGTGAGTGTTTTGATAGTAAAATGTAATGGGCATCTGCATGTTATCTATCTCCTCCTGAGAATTAGAATTTTAATAGCTCTAGGGAGATAACTCAAAAGGAATTTACGGGAGTCATTTAACCATGCTAGCTAAATGACTCCTACAGATTAAGCCCTTATTTTGTCATAGGACTAGCTATCGTGCTGGGGCGTGCATTTCATCAATAAGATGCTGGGTTCCTTGTGGAATAGGGGGAGTCAGAGCGGATACGGTGAAGGCTACCGCAATATTAATTACAGCACCCACCACGCCAAAGGCCTCTGGTGCAATACCCCATAACCAATATTGAGCCGTATTAGGTGCCATGGCGGTTTCGGGAATAAATCCCCAGCCTTTAAACCAAATAATATAGGCAACAATTACCACAAATCCGGCAAGCATGCCGCTAATCGCGCCATATTTATTGATTCGTTTGAAAAAGATACCCAGCCATAGGGTAGGAAAGAGGGAAGCTGCCGCTAAACCAAAGGCAAAGGCTACCACCTCTGCCGCAAAGCCGGGCGGTTTGAGTCCCCAATAACCTGCCATAAGAATAGCCAGCGTCATGGCAATGCGCCCAATCATTAGCTCAGCTTTTTCACTCAAATCTGGCTTGAGCACCGATTTAACTAGGTCATGGGAGATGGCTGCGGCAATAGTGAGCAATAAACCCGCCGCCGTCGAGAGAGCCGCTGCAATCGCTCCAGCAACCGTGAGAGCGACTAACCAATTGGGCATCGCCGCAATTTCAGGAGTTGCTAACATAATCATATCGTTAGGCAACACTAGCTCATTACCTTTCCAGCCATACTGTGGGAAGGGGCTTTGCTCATGTGCTTGTTGGGAGGCGATTAAATTGGCTTTGGCTTGAGCAATTTGGGTCTCCGTGCCAGAAGCGCTAATTTGTTTAAGTTTGGCTTCATTTTGACTTAAGCCCTTATCATCATAATATTGAACGAGGCCATCCTGATTTTTATCATCAAACTCAATGAGGCCGATCTGCTCCCAAGTAAACATCCAATTGGGTCTATAGTCATACACTAAATTAGCCTCTGGCTGACTAGGTGGTTTAAGTTGAATCGCATCAGTAATATCAAGCCGTGCCATAGCGCCTACCGCAGGAATAGTGGTATAGAGAATGGCAGTAAACAATAAAGTCCAACCCACTGAACTACGTGTCCCGCGTACCGTGGGAACAGTAAAAAAGCGCACAATGATATGCGGTAATCCGGCGGTACCCATCATTAGTGTCAAAGTTAATAACACCATATTAAATTTATTAACATCAGTACTGGTATAGGCTTTAAAACCGAGATCCGTAATAGCTTGGTCTAGTTTATCGAGCACATACAGAGAAGGATCGCTGCTTAAATGGCTGGCTAGACCTAGTTGAGGTATTACTTGCCCGGTGAGTTGAATAGAAAGAAAAATAGCAGGAATAGTATAAGCAAAAATTAACACGACATATTGAGCAATTTGAGTATAGGTAATCCCCTTCATACCTCCCATTACAGCATAAATAAAGATAATAGCCATACCTATTAATAATCCTTGCTCAACAGATAAATCTAAAAAGCGAGCAAAGATCACACCGACCCCTTTCATTTGCCCTATAACATAGATAATAGAAATAGTTAATAGGCAAACTACAGTAATTAAGCGTGCAGTATTGGAGTAATAGCGCAACCCAATAAAACCCGGAACGGTAAACTGTCCTAGTTTACGTAAATAAGGCACAATTAATAAGGCAAGTAAGACATAGCCTCCCGTCCAGCCCATAATAAACGCTGAACCCTGATAACCACTAAAAGCTAAAATACCTGCCATAGAAATAAAAGAGGCAATTGACATCCAGTCGGCGGCGGTTGCCATGCCATTAGCTATGGGGTGAATACCCTTATTAGCCACATAAAATTCGCTCGTTGTCCCAGCACGCGCCCAAATGGCAATCGCCAAATACAAGCCAAAACTAATCCCAACGATAATGTATATCCAAAGCTGCAAATCACTCATGCTATCCATCCTTGCATCGGTGAAAGTTACTAATGTCCCTCAAAAAGCCCAACAAAGCGGTGTGGGTCTGAATACTTTTTATTAATTATAAGATAGAAAAAAATGAGTGCGCGGTGAGAGTCGTACTTTAGTGATAATTATTTGTATGTTTAACATAGGGTTATGATAGCTTGATAAATGGAGCAGATCGTGGGTATGCAAAATGAGATAGTAATGCTCAAAAAGAGTGCTCTACTAGGGCTAAACTTTGATAGAGCAAGCTTATAACGCTTAGCATAGTTATAAGATCTGAGATATGGCGTGATACTTGCATCGGATAAGGCAAAATCACCTAGCTAATGCATACTTAAAATAGGTAAGTCCTTAATGAGAGTAATCAATGATCTGCTGAATATTATGACCAGCGCTATTGTGGTCTTAGATCATAATCTGCATATCACCTACATGAATCAATCAGCAGAAGTATTATTAGGACAAAGTGTCCAACGTTCTTTGAAGCACCCCTTCTTACAGTTAGTAAAGGGTGACGCCTTTGCTGAGCAATTACAGTTAGCCCGTGGTCTGCGCGAACCTCATGTGATCCGTGAGTGTGCGGTTGATTTAATCGGTTTAGAAAATATTACCGTCGATTGTATTGTGACCCCACTCTTGGATGCCGACGAGGGTGAGCTGCTTCTAGAGCTATGGCGCGTTGATCGCCAGCTTAGAATTGTACGTGAAAAACAGCTACTTACTCAGCAGCAAGCCATCCATGAAATGATCAGAGGGATTGCCCATGAAATTAAAAACCCCTTAGGTGGATTAAGAGGTGCTGCTCAATTATTAGAAAGCGAGCTACCCGATCCCGCCTTAAAAGAATATACCCAGATCATTATTACCGAAGCCGATCGCTTGAAACGCTTAGTCAATAATATGCTCGGTCCTCGTCAGATCCCGAATATGGAGTGGGTGAATATTCATGAGGTGTTAGAGCATGTGCGTCATCTAGTCAGCAGCGATAGCACTAATCAAGTGCAGTTTGAGCTGGATTATGATCCGAGTATTCCCGATGTCATGATTGATCGCGGGCAGCTTATTCAGGTATGCCTCAATATAGTGAATAATGCGGTGCGTGCCACGCACTATAAAGGGACAGTGTGGTTACGTACGCGTGTCATACGTCAATTTACCATTCGTCAAGAACGCCATCGTCTAGTTCTGAAAGTTGAGATTGGTGACGATGGTGAGGGCATATCTGAACATTTACGCGATAAATTATTTTTGCCGATGGTCAGTGGCTATGCCGATGGGACGGGGCTGGGTTTATCTATCGCGCAATCCATTATGCGTCAATACGGTGGAGTTATTCACCACGAATCAGAGCCGGGCAATACCTGGTTTTCTATCTTAATCCCTTACTCATACGGCAAGGAGAAAGCCTTATGCCCGAAAACATGATTTGGATTGCCGATGATGATCGCTCGATCCGTTGGGTATTAGAACGTGCCCTACAGCGTGCGGATATGAAAGTACGCAGCTTTGAAAGTGGTGATCAAGTACTCGCAGCCCTGCGCCAACAACAACCCATTGCGCTATTGACCGATATTCGTATGCCCGGTTTGGATGGCATTGGTTTATTAGAACGTATGCAGCGTGACTATCCCAATATCCCCGTCATTATTATGACCGCGCATTCCGATCTCGATAGTGCGGTATCGGCTTATCAAGGAGGCGCTTTTGAGTATTTACCCAAGCCCTTTGATGTCAATGAAGCGGTCGATTTAGTACGCCGGGCGAGCCATGTCTATGATAAGGCCGTACCTAAGCCTATTGATAATGACATGTTGGTATCGCGCGATATTATTGGTCAATCACCCGCGATGCAGGATGTATTTCGGGCTATCGGGCGCTTATCTAAATCCAGTATTACGGTATTGATTACAGGGGAGTCCGGGACAGGTAAGGAGTTAGTCGCGAAGGCACTACATACCCATAGCCCGCGTGCGAATAAGCCCTTTATTGCCCTCAATACGGCTGCGATTCCGCGCGAATTATTAGAGTCAGAACTCTTTGGGCATGAAAAGGGGGCTTTTACCGGAGCCTATGCCCAGCGTAAAGGGCGCTTTGAACAGGCTGATGGCGGGACTTTATTCTTAGATGAAATCGGTGATATGCCTGCCGAGTTACAGACACGCTTATTGCGGGTATTAGCTGAGGGCACCTTTTATCGCGTCGGTGGGCATACGCCAGTACAGGTCGATGTAAGGATTATTGCTGCAACCCACCAAAAGCTAGAAGAGTTAGTCCGTAAGGGCATCTTTCGGGAGGATTTATTTCATCGCTTGAATGTGATCCGAATTCATAATCCGCCCTTGCGTGAGCGACGCGATGATATTCCCCTATTGCTGGTGAATTGCCTCCATCGAGCCGCAGAAGAGTTACAGGTGGAGACGAAAACGCTCTCTACCGCCGTCTGTGAGTATATGCAGACCTTGCCATGGCCTGGCAATGTGCGCCAATTAGAAAATACCTGTCGCTGGTTGACCGTTATGGCTTCGGGTCAAGAGGTCGTCATGGATGATCTACCTACTGAGCTGCGCTACATTGATCCCCCGAATCAAAATGTAGAAATTCCCGCTGATTGGAGTAAAGCCCTAGCACATTATGCTGAGCATCGCTTAAATAATGGTTCAAAAGCGTTATTAGATGAATTATCCCCTGTTTTCGAACGCGTCTTATTACAAGCGGCATTAAATAAAACCGGCGGGCGCAAAATTGAAGCAGCCGAACTATTAGGGTGGGGGCGTAATACCTTAACCCGTAAATTAAAAGAATTAGGTATTGAGGAGTGATGGGTTAGTGATAAGACTGGCTAGGTTGAGGAGGTTAATACGCTTTTGCCGTTTATCTTGTGTAGTAGAGCATTAATCGGTTATTTCCCTTAGATTCGGGTATTTATTTTATTTTCTTCTAGCCTCATAACCATAAGCTTGGCGTATAGAGTGTGCGTTGGGTTTAAATTATTTAAAGGTTAATAAATAATCAGCGGTTATAGGATACAGAAAATGGATACAACTACCGGTCTAACTACCCTCAATGCGACTACCCCTACTACTACGGGTACGGGTGGTACAACAACAGCGACACCTAGTTCTACAGATGTGTCACAGTTTTTAACAGCAATGGGTATGCCTGCAGATGCTTCGGCATTAAGTGGTGAAGAGTCAGCTACCTTACAACAAGTGATGAGTATGGCTCAGCAAGCCGGTATTGATCCTAACACCTTAGCCACTATGGCGGCTCAGGCTGGCGGGACTGGTACAACTGCTACAGGGACAACTGCAGCGGCAGATACTGCAGCAGCAACCGCAGCAGGTGCTACGACAGCGGCAGCCGCTGCTAATCAGGATATGCCTGTTTCTAGTGCGCCGGTTACAACAACAGATGCTGTTCTCTTGAGTGCAGCTAATCCTACAGCAACTAGTACTTTGACAAATCCTGTAGCCTCTAATACGACAACCACTGGAGCAGGTACAGGCACAGGGGCAACTGCTACTAGTTCTACAGGTCAGTTAGATGCACTTTTAGGTAGTGTCGGTGGTGTAAATGGCCTAAAAAGCATGTTAAGTGCTTTAGGTATCGATAGTGCCACTGTTGACAGTTTGGTTAATGGTATTGCATCAGGTGATGCCAATGCGATTAATTCCTTAATGAATATCTTAAGTGGCACTAGTAGCACAGCTACTGGTACAGCAGGTGTAGGTACAACTACAGGGACTGCTGGAACAGGTTCAACTACTACTGCAACTGGAACAGGAGCAGGCACAGCTGCTACTAACGCTGGAACAGGTACAGGCGAGCTAAATGCCCTATTAAGTAGTGTTGGTGGGGTAAATGGTTTAAGTAGCTTATTGAGCGCCCTTGGTATTGATAGCAATACTATTAATAGTCTAGTCAATGGTTTAGCATCGGGTGATGTGAATGCCATGAATAGCTTAATGAGTCTTTTAAACTCTGCTAATGGTGCAACTGGTTCTACTAGTGGAACAGGGGTGCCCAATAGCTCGGTGAATGGTAATGCTCCTATTGGGGGTAATATGCCAGTGAATGCTAACCCTCCAGTGAGTGCTAACCCTCCAGTGAGTGCTAACCCTCCAGTGGCTGCTAATCCTCCAGTAAGTGCTAATCCTCCAGTAAGTGCTAATCCTCCAGTGAGTGCTAATCCACCAGTGGGTGTTAATCCCCCAGTGAATGGTAATGCTCCTATCGGTGGTAACGTTCCGGTCGACGGTGGTGGTAGAGGTTCACATGGTGGTCATTGGGGCAGAGGCCATGGCGGCTGGGGTGGTGGTATGGGCTGGGGTTTTAATATCCAAGTATCCTTCCCAGGTAGTCATGGTGGTTGGGGTGGCGGGATTAGAGGTGGCAGATTCTGCTAATCTTTAAAATACGCAGGGTTTGAAATACCCCAGCAATAAAAAACCCCGCAATTAAAGCGGGGTTTTTTATTAAGGAGCTGAAAAGCTAAAGTGCATTAGCAGCTATAGTACATTTCAAACTCAACCGGAGCCGTAGTCATACGGAAACGAGTCACTTCAGCCATTTTCAGTTCAATATAGGCATCAATCATTTCGTTAGAGAATACGCCACCGGCTGTTAAGAACTCACGATCTTTATCTAAAGCATCTAATGCCATATCTAAAGAGTGGCACACTTTAGGAATGAGTTTGTCTTCTTCTGGTGGGAGATCGTATAGATCTTTGTCCATTGCCTCACCCGGATGGATTTTGTTTTTAATACCATCCACACCCGCCATCATTAAGGCAGCGAAAGCGAGATAAGGATTAGCACTAGGATCTGGGAAACGTACTTCAATACGGCGACCTTTAGGGCTAGAGACGAAAGGAATACGGATAGACGCAGAACGGTTACGTGCTGAGTAAGCTAACATAACAGGGGCTTCAAAGCCGGGTACTAAACGTTTGTAAGAGTTGGTGCCTGGATTACAGAATGCATTTAACGCTTTAGCGTGTTTAATAACCCCACCGATATAATACAGTGCAGTTTCAGATAAACCTGCGTACTCGTCGCCTGCGAAGGTGTTCACACCATCTTTCGCTAAAGACATATGAACGTGCATACCAGAACCATTATCACCTACGATAGGTTTAGGCATGAAGGTTGCTGTTTTGCCATATTGATGGGCAACGTTATGAATGACGTATTTTTGACGTTGAGTCCAGTCAGCGCGTTCTACCATAGTGGTGAAGCGTGTACCAATCTCGCATTGACCGGCATTAGCTACTTCGTGGTGATGAACTTCAACCGGAACGCCGACTTCTTCAAGGATATTACACATAGTCGCGCGAATATCTTGGAAAGAATCAACAGGTGGCACTGGGAAGTAACCGCCTTTTACGACCGGACGGTGACCCATATTGCCTTCTGGGTATTTTTTAGCTGAGTTCCATGCGGCTTCAACAGAGTCGATTTTGACGAAGGTGCCGCTCATATCGGTGCCCCAACGGACATCATCGAAAATGAAGAATTCAGGTTCTGGACCAAAGTATGCAGTATCAGCAATACCGGTTGATTTTAAGTAAGCTTCTGCGCGTTGTGCGATAGAACGTGGGTCACGCTCATAACCCGACATGGTAGCAGGATCAACGATCGTGCAAGTCAGGTTAATGGTCACATCTTGGAAGAAAGGATCAATGAATGCACTGTTGGGATCTGGCATCAGAATCATGTCGGATTCATTAATGCCTTTCCAACCAGCAATAGAGGAACCATCGAACATTTTGCCGTCAACGAAGGTATCTTCACTGACTTGATGAACGGGTGCAGTCACATGGTGTTCTTTACCACGGGTATCCGTAAAACGAAAATCAACGTACTTCGCATCACTTTCCTTAATCAGGTTCATGACGTCTTGAGCCGTTTTAGCCATGCTGGTCTCTCCTAAACTAGAGCAATCTAAATAACAAATAAAGAACTGACAGTTCGATCCAAAGCCCTTTTATAAGGCACAGAGCAAGCTTGCTGTGACTTTTTATTAGGCTGCCTTAATCACAATAACGAATTAAAGCAATATATATGCCAAGCACTGAAAGTCGCTAATCAAATGCTTGAGCATGATACTCAATTAAACGAAGCACATTATAAGTGCATTATTACAATGTGATGCACACTATAAGTGCTTTTAGGCTTAATCTAAGCTGAGTAGGGCAGTAATAGTGCCTACTATCGATGCCCTTAAGTCTTTTGTCCGGTGATGAGGGTAATGTGATATTCACCTTCAACGGTTTCCGTATTAATAACCGTATGACCATGAATGCGTGCCCATGCTGGAATATCATGCAATGCCCCCGGATCGGTGCATAATACCTTAATGATTTGTTCAGCGGGTAGTGGGGCGATGGCATCTTGAGTGCGAATGACGGGTAAGGGGCAAAGCAAGCGACGGGCATCAACAATAATTTCAGCAGGCGTAGACATAACAACCTATTCATGTAAGGTTTATAAAGTTCGCCAGTGTGCCTCAAGTCGTGGGGTAGCTTCAATGATGCTCAGGAGTTTAATTTTAAATTCATTAGGATCTTTTAAAAAAGTTAAAGCTCCCGCTGGGGGAGAGCGCTGGGAGAGGGTACGCGATAACCAAAAACGTAAGGCGGCAGCTCGCATGGCTCCTACTATAGTGCGGCGCTCAATGGGGATGAGTTGACGCACACTTTGATAGCCTTTAAGGCAAGCACTGAATCGTTGGGGCTGGAGTTGATCGTTGTCATAGCACCAGTCATTAATAATAATCGCTAGGTCATATATCCAAGCGTCATAGCAGGCATAGTATAAATCAATAATGCCAGTTAAGTGATTGTCTATCCCTAAGGCATTATCACGGAATAGATCCGCATGAATCGTACCCTGTGGTAAAGCGCTCCAATCTAATTGTGCTTGATAGCGCAGTTCGGCTTGTAAAATCTCTCGCTCAGGTTTGGGAAAATCATTAAGCAGGGCTAAACCTGTCTGCATGCGCCACTGATGCCCTCGATCGGGTGCGCGATAGAGGGGAAAGTGTTGAGCGCTAAGGTGCATCCGTGCTAACCACTGCCCTAATTCATAGCATTGTTGATTGCTAGGCGTTTGAATGGTAGTACCTGATAAGCGTTGCACTAACGCAGCCGGTTTCATTTTAAGGTGAGACAGTAGCTGGCCTTGATGCGTAGGAAATGGGCGAGCAGTTGGAATACCACGCTCAGCCCAAAACTGCATGAGCTGTAAAAAGTACTCTAGTTGGTGTGCAGGGTGTTGCTCAAATAGCGTGAGTACGAAAGCACCTTGCGAGGTCGTGACGAAATAGTTGGTATTTTCAATGCCAGACAAGATACCTTGATAATCTATCAATGTACCGACCGCATACTGATCTAAAAACGCTATTAATTCGTCACGAGTAATACTGGTATAGACCGACATAAACTTACCAAGAAAATACTTTCCAACTAGGAATCATGAGTTGTTCGTTTTGGTGTTCATTACTTCGATGCTGATTACTTCCGACTAATACATAGCCACTCCCGCCCCGTGTAACATAGCGAGCCTCAGAGTGAATAGCCGGTGTAATCGATTCCTCAATAGTGCCAAAACGATCCGGTGTAGAGATATTTATAGTACGTGTTCGGCCTAATGGCATTGTCGTTGTGGTGACTGTTGTAGCAGAGAGCACGGGTTCAGGCATGGAATTGCTATCAACTATGGTGACAGATTCAGCAGGTGGAGTAGAACCAAACGTGGCATTAGTATTATCAGCATAGGCCGTAGCACTCAGTAGACTGACTAAGGCAATAAGGAGGCGCATAGTTTAAAGCTCCATGTAACGATCACGTTCTTCACTGCTAGGACCCGCAATCGCACGTTCATAATGTTGGAAAATATAGTCGACAATGGCATCCGCCTCATCAAGGAGCACAAATAAGTCCATGTCTTGAGGGGAAATTGTACCCTGAGTAACCAATGTGTCCCTGAACCATTGCAGTAATCCCGACCAAAAGGGGGTATGGACTAAAACAATAGGAATGCGCTGCGTTTTTTGCGTCTGTACTAAGGTCAGAATTTCCGCCAACTCATCCAAAGTCCCAAAGCCACCGGGCATCACGACATAAGCCGAGGCATGTTTCACAAACATCACTTTACGTGAGAAAAAGTGGCGAAAATAGAGCGATATATCCTGATAGGCATTGGCTTGTTGCTCATGAGGGAGTTGGATATTTAACCCAATGCTCGGCGATTTACCCGCAAAAGCGCCTTTATTCGCCGCCTCCATTAAACCAGGCCCTCCACCACTGACTACGGCAAAACCTGCATTAGACAGCTTCTGGGCAATTTCCTCTGTCAATTGATAGAGCGGATCATCCGGTTTAGTACGTGCCGAGCCGAAAATACTCACCGAGGGACTAATCCGCGCTAAGCGTTCAAAACCCTCTACGAATTCCCCCATAATTTGGAAAATCTTCCAACTTTCGCGAGCCAGCTCTTGATCATTGATAGGTTTTAATACCGGATGATTCGCTCGATTTAGTTTATCCATTGTTATTATTCCTTAAGTTATTGAGTAAGAAGTTTAGGATTGAGCTGCCTCGGCTGGCGTTTCGGTGTAAAGTGTCAACGCATGGAGTTGTCCCGACGTTATTACCTCAGAGAGAGCCGCATAAACGCGTTGGTGGCGTTTTACTTTATTTAAGCCATTAAAACTGGCACTGATAATACGGGCTTCATATTTATAACCGTCTCCTGTCACGATGACCGTTGCATCGGGCAGGTTGGTTTGAATTAGCGCCTGAACTTCGTCATTAGTGATGCTCATTTTGTGCCTGACTCCTGAACAAAAGCTGAGTATACCTAGGTCGAGTCAATAATTTGAGTTTCTAGACTCAAAATCGCAGAATTCTTATTCGTAGGCATGGGTGTAAGGGAGAGAGTGAGATGGATATGGTCAAAGCGATACGTGAGACATGTGTAGATTTTTGTAAAGCATTAACTCCAGATGAGATACAACGTTTCGTCACCTATACACAGGAGAGGGTAATGGGTGGGAACGTTATTATTTCGGATATTGGTGCGATTAATGATTCGTTCTTTTTGATTATTCAAGGGGGCGTTCACCTTTATCAGGTCGAAGGTGATAAAGAGTTCGAGGTCGGTTCGGTCAAGGCAGGGGGATTGGTGGGGGAGATGTCCTTTTTTGATCGTAAACCCCGCACGATTCGCCTGAGAGCTTACGAAGAGGGAGCGATATTATTAGAAATTAATCGCCAGCGTTTTAATCGTATGCGTGTGGATGAGTCTTATATTGCCACTAATTTATTAGAATTTGTGATTAGAAGCCTCGATTGGCTGATCCGCAATTTAGGTGAGGAAAACGCCAGACTCTATAAATTGGTAGCACAAAGTAATCAAGCACTGGAAGCACATTTAACGAAACCGACTCCACCCCCGATTTTATAGTCTATTCTCTTAAAATTAAATCAATTAGCAAGGGGTGATTATGAAGGATCTGGCTCCTCGGACAGTTATGGCAAAAAATCAACTATGCCTTTAAACAATCTGCATGAATTGGAAACCATCCCAGCAGAACTACAAGAGAGTGTGTTTCAACGCATGTTCGATATTGCCCAACTCTCACAATTCAGTGTCGAGGAACGCACCGCCTATGAAGACAGCTTAAAACATTACCGCGACCTTAAAAATGCCACTGATACCGCTCACTCGGAGGGGATAGAAGAGGGTTTTGAGTTAGGATTGGAGAAAGGCAAGGAATTAGGGAAGCAAGAGGGTTTAGAAGAAGGTAAAGAGCTAGGGAAGCAAGAAGGGCTAGAAGAGGGTAAACGTGAAACAGCTCGCCGTATGTTAGCCAAAGGCATGACGGTTGAGCTGGTAGCGGAGTTAACCGGATTATCGGTAGAACAAGTGCAACGTTTTTGATCTAAGCGATACTAGGGCAGCGCCTAGTATCGAATAGTTTGAGTACTAAAAAAATCATTAGCTGAGCTGGCACCCTAACCGATAGCGCTCGGTCGCTTGTATTAGCGCGGATTGAATGGCGGGTTCGCTAGCGGCATGTCCGCAGGCTTGAATAATCTGCAATTGCGCTTTAGGCCAAGCCTTTTGCAATTCAAAAGCTTGGTCTAGTGGGCAAATCATATCGTAGCGCCCGTGAATAATGACCCCGCTAATGTCGGCAATTTTATCCGCATTATTAATGAGCTGATCGGGCTTAAGGAAACCATTATTGATAAAATAATGTGCCTCCAACCGTGCCACGCTTAAAGCCGTATGCGCATTAGTGAAGTGCTCCACGGTACTATCTTTAGGAATAAGATTAGCTGTTAAACCCTCCCAGTTTGACCATGCTTTAGCGGCTTGCATGCGAGCAATTTCATTATCACCCGTGAGGCGCTGATAATACGCTTTGAGCATATTACCGTGCTCAGCTACGGGAATAGGGGCTAAGTAATGCTTCCAATAATCAGGATAAATGCGACTTGCACCCTGTACATCCTCATAAAACCACTCAATATCATAAGGACGACAGAGAAAAATCCCGCGCAAAATTAAATGCAGCACACGTTCAGGATGAGTTTCAGCATAGGCTAGACCTAGTGTTGATCCCCACGAACCGCCAAAGACGACCCATTGCTCAATACCCAAATGAGTACGGATTTTTTCCATATCCGCGACTAAATCCCAAGTGGTATTATTTTCTAATGACGCATGCGGGCGTGAGCGACCACAGCCGCGTTGATCAAATAGAATAATGCGGTAATGTTCGGGATTAAAAAATTGCCGATGCCAAGCCTCGCAACCTGATCCAGGCCCCCCGTGCAAAAATACCACGGGAATACCTTCGGGTGTGCCGCACTCCTCAACATACAGTTGATGCTCATCACCTACGTCTAGATAGAAATGATAGTTTTCACGAATGGCAGGAAATAAAGTGCTCATTAGTCTTGTTCCTGTGCTAAGTCTTGGCGGGCTTGCTCAAATAGTGCTTTATCCTTGTCTGAAACGCTAGGATAAGCAAGGGGCAATGCTTTTAAAGTCTCCGTAATAATTTCAGCCACAGCCACCCGCATATAGTGTTTATTATCGGCTGGAATCGCATACCAAGGCGCATACTCGTGCGAGGTTTCATCCAGAGCATCTTCATAGGCTTGCATATAGTGATCCCAATATTTGCGCTCGGCTAAGTCACCTAGGGAAAATTTCCATTGCTTTTCTTTATCATTGAGCCGATCTAGAAAACGTTTTTTTTGCTCGGCTTTTGAGACATTGAGGAAAAACTTGAGTACCACAAAACCATTTCTAGCTAGATGCTTTTCATGGTCGCGGATGGATTCGTAGCGCTCTTGCCAAAAGGTTTGTAAGGCTTCCTCGGTTTTAGGCGTTTCGGGTAACTGTTGTCCTGCTAAGTATTCAGGATGCACCTTCACCACTAAGACTTCTTCATAGTAACTGCGATTAAAGATACCAATACGCCCCCGTTCGGGTAGCTGTAATTCGGTGCGCCAGAGGAAATCATGTTCTAGTTCAATGGTTGAGGGTTGTTTAAAAGAGCTAATTTGAAAACCAGCAGGATTGACACCCGTAGTGACGGCGGCAATGGTGCCATCTTTACCAGCCGCATCCATGGCCTGAAAAACTAACAAAAGGCCATAACGATTATCAGCATAAAGTTTTTCTTGCAACGTTGCTAGTTCTTCGGTGAGGTCGGCGAGGCGTTTTTTCAGCTCTTCTTTACTAGGTGTATTAGCGGGTGGTTGGGTACTGTAGTCACTGAGTTTAAAGTTTTTGAAGGGAACACGGTGTTGTTGTGGAAATTCATGCATAAGCGCTTACCCTAACAGTATTTGGTTATTAGTAGGAGTAGTTTAGAATACTGTGCCTATCAGCGATAAGCTACTAACTCACAATTAATCTTCGCCTAGTTGTACCAAGGAGGTAGCTAGGCTGACAAGATTAATTCACCTACTAAAATGTGACTATTATGAATGCCGTATTCCAACAAGATGATTTCAATACTCCCGCCTTTGTTAAACCCCCCAAGTCTTTACTACGCCTAATCGGTAAGGCAATAGGGGATTTTGGTTTAATTCGGGATGGGGATAGGATTTTATTAGGCTTATCGGGTGGAAAAGACTCGCTGTCATTGCTGCATTGCCTACATCATTTTCAGCGTCACGCACCGATTCAATTTGAGTTTGGAGCGGTCACTATTGATCCGCAATCCGGCGCATTCGATCCTAGCCCCTTAATCCCTTATCTAGCCTCATTGGGTATCCCCTATCACTATGTGAAGGAGCCGATTTTAGAGTTGGCAGAAACCCATATGCAAAATGATTCCTACTGTGCCTTTTGCTCACGGATGAAACGGGGGTTAATGTATAAGACTGCGCGTGAGCATGGCTATAACGTCTTAGCCTTAGCTCAACATCTGGATGATTTAGCAGAAAGCTTTTTAATGTCGGCATTTCATGGGGGTAAGCTTAAAACCATGAAGGCACATTATCGGATTGAGGCCGGGGATTTGCGCGTGATTCGCCCGCTGGTTTATGTGCGTGAACGCCAAACTGCCGATTTTGCTAAAGCTAGTGGTTTACCCGTCATTGTTGAGAATTGCCCGGCTTGTTTTGCCATGCCGACTCAGCGTCACCACACTAAACTTTTGCTGCTGAACGAGGAAAAAAGTCATCCCAAATTATACCGTAATTTGCTCAGCGCCATGCGTCCTTTAATGCGTGAAGGGATAGAGCAAGTTTAAGATTGTCGACATTTCAGGAAAATTGCCTTAATCTTTAGGGGGAGAGAGAATAGCGGTATCGCACCGATAATTACTGTTGCCAGCAACCTAGTAGGCATTTATACCAGCACCACCACACCGCTTGTAAAATTTAATACCCTAGTGAGGAGTCGACATCCATGTCTATAAAGACCTATCCAGTTCCAGCTGAATTTGCTGCTCAGGCTAATGTGAATGCTGAGCAATATGCTGCCATGTATCAACAATCTGTGGATGATCCTGAGGGGTTTTGGGCGGAGCAGGCAGATAAGTATCTGACTTGGCAAAAGAAGTGGGATAATGTTTTAGACTGGAACTTTGAAGGTGATGTTCACATTGCATGGTTTCAAGGCGGCAAGTTAAATGTTGCTGAAAATTGCCTAGATCGTCATTTAGCAACGCGCGGTGATCAGGTCGCCATCATTTGGGAAGGGGATAGCCCGAATGAAGATCGCAAGATCACCTATCGTGAGCTGCATGAAGAAGTTTGCAAATTTGCGAATGTATTAAAAGGCCGTGGGGTTAAAAAAGGCGATCGTGTTTCTATTTATCTGCCCATGATTCCTGAGGCAGCGGTAGCTATGTTGGCTTGTGCGCGGATTGGTGCGATTCACTCGATTGTATTTGGTGGCTTCTCACCCGATGCCTTACGGGATCGGATTCAAGATGCCGAGTGTGGTGTGGTGATTACCTCTGATCAGTCCATGCGCGGTGGTAAACGAGTACCTTTAAAGAATAATGCCGATAAAGCCATTAGCGAATGCCCAACGGTGCATACCTGTATTGTGGTTAAGCGTGGTGGTGATCCGGTAAAATGGCATGACCATGATGTGTGGTATCATGAAGCCATGGCAAGCGCTTCTAGCGACTGTCCTGCTGAAGCGATGGATGCCGAAGACCCCTTATTTATTCTATATACCTCTGGTTCTACGGGTAAACCTAAAGGGGTTCAACACACCACGGGTGGGTATCTATTACAAGCAGCCATGACTCACAAGCTAGTTTTTGATTATAAAGACGGTGAGGTTTATTGGTGTACTGCGGACGTAGGTTGGGTAACAGGTCATTCTTATATCGTCTATGGCCCTCTCACTAACGGCGCGACCTCCTTAATGTTTGAGGGTATCCCCACTTATCCCGATGCAGGTCGTTTCTGGGATGTGTGTGATAAACACAATGTGTCGATCTTCTATACCGCACCTACTGCAATCCGTATGTTAATGGGGGCGGGTGAGAAATTTGTTGAGCGTGCCAAACTCGATAAATTACGAGTTTTAGGTACAGTAGGCGAGCCGATTAATCCAGAAGCGTGGGAATGGTATAACCGCGTAGTAGGGCGTGATCGTTGCCCTATCGTAGACACTTGGTGGCAAACCGAAACGGGTGCGCATATGTTGACACCATTACCGGGCGCAACACCTTTAAAACCCGGCTCTGCAACGAATCCTTTCTTTGGCGTGCAACCTTTATTGGTTGATGACAAAGGGGTTGAAGTGAAGGGTAATGGCGTCGAGGGTAATCTCTGTATTCGTTTCCCATGGCCTGCTATGGCACGTACCCTATACAAAAACCATGAGCGCTTTGTGGAGGCTTACTTCTCCATGTATCCGGGGTATTACTTCACAGGGGATGGCGCTCGCCGCGATGAAGATGGTTACTATTGGATTACAGGGCGCGTGGATGACGTCTTAAACGTCTCTGGTCACCGTATTGGTACGGCTGAAATTGAATCCGCGCTTGTTCTTCATCCTAAAGTCGCTGAAGCGGCGGTGGTGGGTTATCCACATGAGTTAACCGGACAAGGTATCTATGCCTATGTCACGCTGATGACCGGAGAAGAGGGTAATGCTGCCCTTGAGAAAGAGTTAGTTGATTTAGTGCGTAAGGAAATTGGCCCGATTGCCAAAATCAATCTGATTCAATGGTCGCCAGGCTTACCCAAAACTCGCTCTGGTAAAATCATGCGCCGCATTTTACGGAAAATCGCGGCTAATGAATTAGAGAATTTAGGTGATACTTCAACCCTAGCCGATCCTACAGTCGTAGATGATTTGATTGGTAATCGGGTGAATAAATAATACCGATTAGCTAGGTGGAGAACGGAGTGAAGCACTGAAATAAAGATTTCGGTGCTTTTTTTGGGGATTATGCTTAATCTCGTTCTTGCACTAACACCCACGGTGCTATTACCACCGCCCACAGCTTAGAATCATCAGCTACCCAGCTTTTAGCCGTTGTATCTTCTAGATGTTTGACTAGCCCGTTTTGTGTCCACTCACCAAATTTAGCCACATTATCCTCCACTAAAGCCTCCGCAACAGCTAATAGATCTAAGCTACTAGCAATATGCAGCACTCGCCCTCTAGCAAAAAAGCGCTCTATTTCAGGCCAAGTGATGCGTGCGGTTTCAAGGTTCAGTCGGGCTTGTAGGGGAATGGAGTATTGAGTTGTCATAGGGGGTATTAGCAAATAGTAGAAATGATTCAGTGTGGCACGAACGCGCATAAATATGAAGGTCGGATAAGACCTATCAACGTCTAGACATTCTTACAGCCAATCCCGCATGCGATACCAGCCCATCGCTGCGACTAGAGCTGGTGTTTTTAAGTATTTACCCCCCCAAAAGCGCCGATGTTTGATGTTGGCAAATAAATCAAAGCGTTCCGCTTGACCACTAATCGCCTCGGCGACTAATTTTCCAGCCAAGCCCGTTAAAGCCATACCATGCCCCGAATAGCCTTGGGTAAAATAGATATTGGGGGCTAAGCGTCCAAAATGCGGGGCGCGATTTTGGGTAATAGCCACATAACCACCCCAGCAAAATTCCGTTTTTACCTTAGCTAATTGCGGGAAAACGGTGAGCATACGTTGACGCATGGTTGCTGCTAAATCACGGGGCGGAAGGCGTGAGTAACTGACTCCACCACCAAATAGTAAGCGATTATCCGCAGAGAGCCGGAAGTAATCGACCACAAACTGTGAGTCAAATATCGCATTATGCTGAGGTAATAAGCTCTGAGCTAACTCACTGTCTAAGGGTTCGGTGGCTAAAATATAAGTACCTACCGGCATGATATAAGATTGTAAGGGTTCACCTAAGTGTTCTATATACGCATTCGTTCCTAATAAAACCGAGTCAGCCGTAATAGCACCTTCAGGCGTTGCTATTTTGATTTTGGAGTGTGGGGTGATACTGAGGGCTGGCGTATTTTCAAACTGTAGGACACCATGTCGTTGCGCAGCATCCGCTAAACCAAGCGTATAATTTAGGGGGTGTAAATGCCCGCTACGAGAGTCTAGGAGTAGGGCTTGATAGCGTTTGCTTTGAATATAAGACGGTAGCTCGACACCTTCGATCCATTGTAAGTGATCATAGCCATACTCTTCGGTCAGTTCCTGTTGATATGCTTTTAAATCACGGACATGGCGATTTTTAAGGGCTGCAATGGCGACACCGCTTTGTAAGTCGCATTGAATCTGATGCGCTTGAATGAGCTGTCGGGTCAGGTCTAAAGCCTCTAAACTCATAGCAAAGATAGCTTGAGCGGCTTCCTTACCCAATTGTTGTTTAATCGTGTCATTACTACAGGCTAGACCAAAGATAAGCTGCCCACCGCTGCGCCCAGAGGCACCAAACCCAAATTGTCGTGCCTCGATTTGTACCACTTTATAGCCGCGTTGAGCGAGATGCAGGGCAGCAGAGCAACCACTAATCCCTCCGCCAATAATTGCAACATCCGCCTGTAGCTGTTCTTGTAAGGGGGGGCGGTGTTGAAAAGGATTACTGCTTGCTTGGTAATAGGAGGCGGCACGTTCGGCGGGATTGCTAAGCGGGTGTTCCATAAAGCCTATCCTAATTTTTGTGATCACATTTTTATATTGTGCTAGCTATTTATAAATAGGTTCAAGTGGTAAAGTAATCTCAGTCCAGTATCTAGCAAATTTATATCAAAATGTTTAGGAGAGTAGGACATGAACAGCGAGTTAGAGAAGTGGATGCATAAGCATCAAATAACTGAGGTAGAGTGTCTTATTCCTGATATTACGGGCAATGCACGCGGTAAAATTATTCCGGCGGCAAAGTTTTACAAAGACGAAGGCATGCGTATGCCTGAAACCATGTTTATGCAGACGGTGACAGGCGATTGGGCCATTGGGGATGATGGTCATGATGCTTTAGAAGTGGATATGATTGCAATTCCAGACCCCTCTACTGCGCGTTTATTGCCTTGGGCACCGCAGCCTACCGCACAAGTGATTCATGATTGTACCTTGTCCAATGGTACACCCAGTGCTTTAGCTCCGCGCAATGTATTAAAACGTATTTTGCGAGAATATGAGTTATTAGGTTTAAAGCCCATTATTGCGCCAGAAGCCGAGTTTTATATTACCAAAATCAACACCGATCCTGATTACCCCTTAGAGCCGCCAATTGGACGGTCAGGGCGCAAAGAGATTGGGCGTCAAGCCTATAGTATCGATGCAGTGAATCAATTCGACCCCTTGTTTGAGGATGTCTATGACTATTGCGAGGCGCAAGAGTTAGATATTGATACCTTGATTCATGAAGCCGGTGCGGGACAAATGGAGTTTAATTTTGTCCACGGTGATCCTTTGAGTTTAGCCGATCAGGTTTTTGTCTTTAAACGTACTATGCGCGAAGCCGCCTTGCGCCATAATATGTATGCGACTTTTATGGCTAAACCGCTGCAAAATGAACCCGGTAGCGCTATGCATGTGCATCAAAGTATTGTGGATGCTCAGACCGGCTTGAATATCTTTTCTAATCCAGATGGCTCAGTGAGTGAGCGCTTTTTGCAATTTATTGCCGGGCAACAAAAGTATTTACCTGCCGTCATGGCGATTTTAGCGCCTAATGTGAATAGCTATCGACGGATTGCCCGTTTTAATGCCGCACCTATTAATACCGCGTGGGGTTATGATAATCGCACGGTGGGCTTACGTGTACCGCATTCTGATCCTAGTAATCGTCGGGTGGAAAACCGTTTAAGTGGCGCAGATGTCAATCCCTATTTAATGTTTGCGGCCTCATTTGCCTGTGGTTTATTGGGTATGCGTCAGGAATTAAAACCCACCGCACCGATGGAAACGAGTGCTTATAATCTACCGTTTGGTGTACCACGAGATTTACGGGATGCCTTAATAGCCTTGGAAAATTGTGAGCCGGTGGTTGAGCTATTAGGTGAGCGTTTTGTAGAGGTGTATTGTAAGGTTAAGCGTATGGAGTATAACGCCTTTTTCCAAGTGATTAGCTCATGGGAACGGGAATATTTATTATTAAATGTTTGATGTGGTTGTAAATAGAGTGAGAGTATCTAGCTCTCATCTCTATTATAAGCTTTAGCGCCTAATTACGGCAGGATTTTAATATTGCTAACGGTATAAGCAGTTTCTTCATCCGCGATCATAGAGCTACGATCAATGAAGATGGATGCGGGAGCACCTGTGTTCGAGTCATAGGTGACATTCACCCGTTCAGCATTACCATCGTAGGCATCTTGAATAGTCTTAAATAAGTCATTCATTGTCACGCGGGAATAATCGGCTGCTGCTTCACCCGTATCGGCATAGGCCGCATTCGTGATGGCACCATTGCGCACACTAATATTTATCGGACGCCCGGCATTAATCATAAAGCCATTATTAGAGACCGTAAAATCATAGTTACCACTCTTGGCTAAGTCATTCCACTTTGCTCGGTTGCTCTGTAGAGTTTGTGAGCCTGAGGTGGTGGATGTTTGGTTTAAAGCTTGTACATCCGCTGCACTGAGTGTGCGCCGGGTTATTTCTCCGCCAGTGAAACCTCCTTTGATAATTGCGATATCACCTTGCGAAATAGCGCCACTTTGATCCATATCTTTAATCGTGACCGTAAAAGGTGCATTACGACTATAGCCCATTAGTTCTAGCAAATTACCTTGTTGAGTTCGGTTTACTGTCAAGGCAGGTGCCGTTTCTGGGGTTACTGGGGTTGTAGGTTGATTAGGATTAGTACCTTGCAAGGTCGCTAATAAGGTTTGTAGTAGTTGAATCAACTGAGTGAAATAGCTTTGATTAATGCCCATATTCGCATTCACAGGGTAGTTAGGTGTGAAATAGCGGGGTCTGAAAGCTGGGGTATTCACAGTGAATGTGGTATTAGGCAATCTATTAATGTGCATGATGTACCTCCCTCTAAGTACTCGCAATAACTTAATATGCTGTACTTAAAGTGTAGGTTGCAGCTTAGGAAAAGAGAGCACTACCAGACCAAGAGTCTGTTTTTCGGGCTAAAGTGCCACAAGAGCGAATTATTTAGACACTGACTCTTGTGGTGCTATTAGTAACGCGGACGCGGACTAGGGCGTTTAGCAGGCCCTGGGCGGCGAGCTTTGGGGGTTTGGGCTAGCGCAATTTCATCTAGTGTACGTTGAGCATGTTCCTTTTCAGAGGCTTTAATCTCTCCCATTGCTTGACCATCTAAGCTATAACGCTGATTTTCAATTAATATCTGCTGTAAGTACTCTTTTTGGTGGGTATGGTGCCACAGCACACGATGGAGTACGCGCTTAGACACAGGAATTTGTACCTGATCAAAGTGCTGTTGTAAGGCTTCTTCAATACCTATAGCCAAGGGCTTATGTTGCTCCCAAATAGGGAAATTATCGGCAAGCTCGGCGGTAAGATCTACTGCTTGCTGTTCCGCTGGGGTTAGTTTCTTAACAGGCCTCCGAGGGGGGGCATTACGTGGGGGGCGAGCCGTCGCTAGTCTTTCCGCCACAATATCTTCACGACGAATAACACGTCGTTTATTGGGGCGCTTTACTGTACTTTCACTATCGGTATCAGTATTTAAAGCTAACTTTGGTTTTAAGCTTAAGGTTTTCTTTTCTTTATCCATGGATGCAATCATCAAGTCATTATCTGACCCCGATTAAATTACCTAGGATCAGAGGAGTTAGCAATCTTTAATTACACGATCTAAAGTTTTATTAGTTAATTAATTAAACAGATTAAAACGATCAGATCATTCAATAAGATTATTAATGTATCAAGTGTTAAACTATTTAATCGAGTGTTGTCAAACAAATGAGTGTGTTTATGTCCAAGTCTAAAGCTATAAAGGCAGATGCCCCTACGTCTTTGAGTTGTCCATCCTGTCAGTGCAAAGTCGTGGCAAGAAGGCAGCGTTCTACCTTAACCAAATGGTTTTCCAAGCAAAAACATTATATTTGTCGATCTTGTCATACAACCTTTCGTGAGGATGGTTCTATTATCAGGGCTCGAAATGAGACAAATAAGGTTATTGATTTATAACTAGATTAGCTACATTAATATTAAAGGTGGGTAATATATACCCACCTTTAATAGGTGAATTAGGCTGTTTCTAACCCCGACATACCTAAAATATTCCACCCAGCATCCACATAGGTGATTTCTCCGGTAATACCAGAGGCCAGATCAGAGCATAAAAACGCTGCTACATTGCCTACTTCCTCAATAGTCACATTGCGGCGTAGGGGCGCATTTTTGGCGAAATGATCGAGCATTTTACGAAAACCAGTAATGCCTGAGGCAGCGAGGGTACGAATCGGGCCTGCTGAAATGGCATTGACGCGAATCCCTTGTGGGCCTAAATCGGCTGCCATAAAGCGTACTCCGGCCTCTAAACTGGCTTTAGCCATACCCATTACATTGTAATTAGGGATAGCCGCCACTGCACCTAAATAGGTAAGGGCTAAGAGTGAACCATTACGGCCTTCCATCATTGGTTTGGCATAACGTGCCATGGCTAAGAAGCTGTAAGCACTAATATCATGTGCTAAGGCTGAACCTTCTTTAGTGGTATTGTCGACAATACTGCCCTCTAATTGCTCTTTAGGGGCAAAGGCTATGGCATGTACCACACTATCTAAACCATCCCAATGTTGCTTAAGTTGGGTAAAGGTTTCAGCAATTTGCTCATCCGTTGCCACATCGCAGGGAATGACAATACTAGAACCTAATTCCTCCGCGACTTTTTCGACCCGACTTTTTAGTTTGTCATTTTGATAGGTAAAAGCTAATTCAGCCCCTTTGCGGTGCATTGCTTGGGCAATGCCATATGCAATAGAACGATCACTGGCAATGCCTGTAATTAACACCCGTTTACCTGTTAGAAAGCCCATAGCTACTCCTTAAAATGCTCTCAATGCCTCAAAGCGTCACAGTATAGCGAGTTTGCTTCACAACTACAGCTTAAAGCCCTTATGTAGTGCGACGATTCCTCCGGTCATATTGCGATAAGTGACCCGCTCAAAGCCCGCTGCTTCCATCATGGTTTTGAGTGTGTCTTGATCAGGGTGCATGCGAATCGATTCGGCTAAGTATTGATAACTCTCTGCATCATTGGCGATTAATTTACCCATCAGCGGCAGTAATTTAAACGAATACTGATCATAAATAGGAGCCAGTCCGGGAAATACTGGCTTAGAGAATTCTAATACTAATAAGCGCCCACCCGGTTTTAGTACCCGTAACATAGAGCGTAGGGCTGCGTCTTTATCAGTGACATTACGCAAACCAAAGGCAATGGTAATAATATCAAAGTGATTATCCACAAAGGGCAAGCATTCCGCATTAGCCTGTACGAATTGAATATTACCCCCTAAACCCATATCAATGAGGCGACGTTTACCATTCGCCAGCATAGAAGCATTAATATCTGAGAGTATAACCTCGCCGGTATCACCTACAATTTGCGCAAACTTCGCCGCTAAATCTCCTGTGCCTCCGGCTAAGTCTAATACCCTTTGCCCTTTACGTGCTCCGGCTTCATCGATGGTAATACGCTTCCATAAACGATGAATGCCTAAGGACATGACATCATTCATCACATCATATTTATCGGCAACCGAATGAAATACGCCGGCTACTTTTTGAGCTTTCTCGGTGACGGGAACCTGTTGAAACCCGAAATGGGTAGTATCTTGTTTATCCATCATGGACTCGTGGCTGCATAAATTATGCGACTATTTTAACAGGATTTAGCGGAGGGGTAATAAGCTAATCCGGCATTTTTTGCTAAAATTTTAGCTAACTCGCTAAATAAATAGACTTTATTGAGTGTGTTTTGGCTGACTGTGTGCTATCAATTAAGGGGTTAGTATTGTGCAATTGAATAAAAGGATGACATCATGAGCTTCAAATCTACTCATGTAATTGCAGCGGCTTGTTTGGTTTTAGTGAGCTGGAGTAGTGCCAGTTATAGCGCTGAAAGAGCCGTTTCGGTATTAGATGATTATTACCAAGCTACCCCACCCAATAGTGCTTATTTAGGAAAAATGAAACCAAAATGGGCAAATTACATTAAGGCACGCCAAGCTAGACCCGATACCGTTGATCTCATGCCTGCTCCTATTAAGCCAGTATCCCGCTTAGCTCCTGTACCGCGTCCTAATCCTCAAACGGTGCGAGTAACCCGTGTGTCCCCCAAATTTGTTAGAGTGCCAACCGTGCACGTCAAGCGAGTGTCCCCCAAATTTGTTAGAGTGCCGCAGATGACGCCTAAGGCAACGGTAAGACGCTTTATGGCACCTAATAGACCACTAGCACAGCCCACTCCGGCGGGTTCCACAGAACGTGCATTGCCGTTCTGGAACGATTTATAGGGTTATTAAGGGAAAAAATAATTCCTAGTCAAGGTCGTAAGGGTGGGTTGCCAAAAGAGTGCAACCCAGCCTGCTACCACCAACCAAGGGCCAAAGGGTAGAGGAGTACTAGTCTCTTGGCGTTTGAGCAGCATCCAAGCAAGGCCAAAAATAGCTCCAAAAGCAGAGGCGCTGAAAATGACAAAAGGCAAAATGGCCCAGCCTCCCCACGCGCCTAATGCCGCTAATAATTTAAAGTCCCCATAGCCCATCCCTTCTTTACCGGTTAAGAGTTTGAAAATCCAAAAAATACTCCATACCGATATATAGCCTATCATTGCTCCCATCACGCTACTGTGTAAATCGGTAAAAACCCCATAGTAATTGACTAAAATACCCGCCCATAATAAGGGTAAAGTTAAATGGTCGGGTAAGAGCATAGTTTTTGCATCAATCATAAATAAGGCGATTAATACCCAAGTAAAGGGAAGAAAAACAATGAGTTGTATGGAGTAGCCAAATTTCCAAGCGGCTAAAATACCTAATAAGGCGGTTATGGCTTCAATGATAGGGTATTGAATAGAAATAGGCGTTTTACAACTAATACAGCGCCCTTTTAAAACTAAATAGCTAATCAGCGGAATATTTTCCCAAGCACTAATCGCATGACCACAACTAGGGCATTGTGAGCGGGGTACTACTAAATTAAAAGGCGCGTCATATAGCGTATCACTGTTATCCCCTAAAAACTCTTTACATTCATGCTTCCATTGTCGTTCCAATATAATCGGTAAGCGATAGATAACCACATTTAAAAAACTACCGATTAATAATGAAAATAGCCCTACTGTTACTAATAGCCAAGCACTATTAGTACTTAATAAAGTAATAAAATCCATACCCTATCCTAATCCTTATACAGAAGCCCTAATATTTTTAATTAAATGACGGAGCCTAATTGGAAAATAGGCAAGTACATAGCAATAATGAGTCCGCCTACTAATACCCCTAATACTGCCATAATAAGGGGTTCAATTTGTTTTGCTAAGGAGTCTACTAAATTATCAACCTGCTCTTCATAATAGTCAGCCGCTTTGCCGAGCATTTCTTCTAAACGCCCTGACTCTTCCCCAATTTTGGTCATTTGCAAAACTAAACTCGGAAAGACCTGAGCCGTTTGCATTGCCGTATTGAGTTGCACCCCTTTAGAGGTATCATCTTTAATTCTTAAGGTAGCATCGCGATACAGTGCATTACCTGTAGCACCTGATACTGCATCCATCGCCTCTACTACAGGGACACCGGCGGCAAACATAGTAGACGAAGTACGACAGTAACGTGCAATAGCGGATAAATTAAGAATATTACCTACAATGGGGAACTTTAAAAATAAATGATCTATTTTATCAGAGAAGGCAGGGGAGCGGCGTTTCATTTCAAGAAAGCCATACACAAATATAATTAACCCCCCCAGAGGGAAATACCAATTCGCTTGTAGCCACTCCGATAAACCAATTACCCATAGAGTAAAAGCAGGTAACTCTGCACCAAAACCCGCGAAAATATCTTTAAACTGTGGAATAACAAAAATCAACATAATCGCGGTGACAATAATAGCCGCTATAATAACAATAATAGGGTACATTAAAGCTTTTTTGACTTTAGCTTTGGTGCTTTCTGTTTTTTCTTTATAGAGTGCTACCTTATTTAGCATGGTCTCTAAAGTACCTGCTTGCTCACCGGCTTTGACTAAATTTACGAATAGAGAATCAAAATATTTAGGATGATGGCTTAAGGCGACCCCAAAGCTAGATCCGCCCTCAACATCGCGTTTGATATTTTTGATTAAATTAGACATAGCAACATTATCGCCACTATTCCCCACCATTTCGAGCGCTTGTACCATAGGTACACCCGAACTCATCATCGTCGTCATTTGCCGAGCAAATTGAGTGATATGGAGTGATTTAATGCTAGGTGGAATCAGCGGGACGGGCTTTTTGTAGATACGTAGAGGGTTAATACCTTGGCGACGCAAATTAGCCCGTAACAGGTTAGCATTCAGCGCAGGGCTTTCGCCCTTGATTTTAACTCCATTTTTATTCGTACCTTCCCAAGCAAAGACACGCGGTTCGGGTAGTTTTTGATTCGTGTGAGTTGCCATACGTCGCCATTATTATTCTTATTAATAAGTTGTATCCTAACACAATGACCGTAAAAATGTGTTCTAGAATCGATGATCGGGACTATATTGATTTCATGAACTAGTCTTTAGTAACCCGTTCAATTTCTTCTAGAGTAGTCATGCCCGCGCGAATTTTATTGAGTCCCGATTGGCGTAGGTCTAATACGCCCTCGCTGTGTGCCTGTGCTGCTAGATCCATGGAATTGCCGCCGTCCATTACGATCCGAGCCATTGATTGAGAAATCGGCATAACCTGATAAATACCTACGCGCCCTTTATAGCCATTCGAGCAGGCATCACAACCGACTGCTTTGTAAACCTTTAATACACTCAGCTCCTCTGCTTTAAAGCCCATGCCTAGTAATACGTCTTGGGGGAGTTCATGGGGACGTTTGCATTTATCGCATAAGCGCCGCGCGAGCCGTTGGGCAATAATCAGATGCACTGAGGTGGCAATATTAAACGGTGCTACCCCCATATTCATCAGGCGGGTGAGTGCTTCAGGGGCGCTATTGGTGTGTAGGGTCGAGAGTACTAAGTGTCCGGTTTGGGCGGCTTTAATAGCAATTTCAGCCGTCTCCAGATCCCGAATCTCCCCCACCATGATGATGTCAGGGTCTTGACGCAAGAAGGAGCGCAGTGCATCGGCAAAGGTTAAACCTACCTTAGGATTCACATTGACCTGATTAATACCGGGCATATTAATCTCCGCCGGATCTTCCGCAGTGGAGATATTTTTTTCGGGCGTATTGAGAATGCCTAAGCCGGTATAGAGCGTGACCGTTTTACCGCTTCCGGTAGGGCCGGTAACTAGGATCATACCATCGGGTTTACTCAAGGCTTTCATAAAGTCCGTTTTTTGTTTGTTATCAAAGCCGAGCTTATCTACTCCAAGGGTGGCGTTTGATGAGTCCAAAATCCTCATGACCACCTTTTCGCCATGTAATACGGGCAGGGTATTCACCCGAAAATCGATATCTTTGCCACTTTTGAGTGTAATGCGAATACGCCCGTCCTGCGGTACGCGACGCTCGGAAATATTCATCCGTGCCATAACTTTCAGGCGAGCGACTAATTTATGGGCAATATCAATGGGCGGGGTAGCGATAACCTGCAACATACCATCAATGCGAAAGCGGATGCGCAGCGTTTTTTCATAGGGTTCGATATGAATATCGGACACTTTGGAGGTGATGGCATGGACGAGGAGCTTGTCCACAAAGGAGACAATTTCGACTTCTTCGCCTTCATTTTTGGTGCGTAATTCGTGAGTGTCGAGGGCAATATTTTGAATAATCGCATCATTGGAGATCATCATCCCTGTATCAATGATCGCATTATCCCCCGAAGCGGCAGCGGCGGCTAAGCTTTCACTATGATGCAAATAGGAGTTGAGCTTATTGTATTCCACGAATACCGGATCAGGCGTCAAACCCGTGGCGAATTTGACATCATCCATATGCGGCAAATGAGCAGGATCGGCGACAGCAACGAATAAACGTTGCCCCATACGATAGAGCGGTAAGAGATTTAAGCGCTGCTTTTGCTCATCGTTGATGAGGCTAATCACATCGGGCGCAATAATAATCGCATCGAGATCGACATAGCTTAAACCGTATTCAAGGCTAGCCGCTTTAGCAAGCAGAATAGGAGAGGTAATCCGCATCCGAATCATCTGCGCCATAATGGTGGTATGTTCAGTGCGTGCAGTATTTACTATCTCATGGGCTTGCTCTTCGGTAGTCGCTTTGAGTTTAATCAGTTGGCGAATAAACCCCGGAATAGCCGGTTTAGGCGAATTAGTGCTGGTGGATACGGTTGGTTTGATAGCCATATGGTTATTATTATCACTACAGTAGAGTTGCCTGAATGCTCGGATGTAGTCTAAGGGAAGGGATATTGCTTGGGTCTGAATGATATGCCAAATCAGTCTAGTGTGCTTATGGTTAGAGTGCTAGTGAGGTAGCAGTTGTATTTTACTTTGTAATGTATATACTTAAATGTATATATTTAAAAAGGAGAGATTATGCTAATCACTCGTGTATTTCAAAGCGGTAATTCTCAAGCTGTGCGTATCCCTAAGGAATTTCAGTTTGAGGAGTCTGAGGTAGAAATTTTTCGCCGAGGAGATGAAATTATTTTGCGTCGTCGAGTAGATACCTTAGGTGATGTGTTGGATATTTTTGCCGCTTTTCCTGATGATTTTATGGCAGAAGGCCGACAGGATGTGCCTCCTCAAGAGCGGAATTTTGAACAATGAAGGCGTGTTATTTACTAGATACGGATATGTGTATCTATTTAAAAAATAGGCGACCTCCACAGATTGCAGAACGTTTTCGTACCTTAAAACAAGGCACTATTGTGATCTCTATGATTACTTATGGTGAGTTGATCAATGGCGCATTAAAAAGTAATCAGCCAGAAGCTGCCTTACATAATTTGCGGTTACTGAGTGAGCGTTTGCCAGTGCAACCTTTGTCGATTGAGGTTGCTCAACATTATGGTACGTTACGAAGTCGCCTAGAAAAACAAGGTTTACCTATCGGTGGAAATGATATGTGGATTGCGGCTCATGCTTTAGCTCTGGATTTGATCTTGGTGACTAATAATACTCAGGAGTTTGAACGGGTAGAGGGTTTAAAGATTGAGAATTGGCTGTTAGATAGATTGCCACATTAGAACGCTGAATAAATAAAAAAGGGTTCTCAGTTGAGAACCCCTTTGAGTGCCTAGGCCTAGAGCTTATGGACGGCAAGTAGCTGGGCGATATTTCACATCAAGATCACCACTTTTATCACCAGAACAACTCCAAGTGATAGAACCCTGCTTTGTTACATCTGTATCGACAGTTGGGGTAAGAATTAAGGTTGCAACCTTAGTCTCATCACCAGTTATTTTTTGGTTGTAAGTAATGGTAATAATACCATCTGCTACCTCAACACTTGTTACAGCATTACCATGAATATCTTCAGGGTCTGCTGCTAAACCGGCTGCAGCATTATCAGCAGGCCAAGAGCCTTTGTCAGCATAATATTCAGTAACAGCCATCTTAGCGGCACCTGCTAAGCTTAAGCCTTCTGATACGTGAGCGCGTTTGGTGTAGTCTTGGTAAGCAGGTAAAGCAATCGCTGCTAAAATACCGATAATCGCAACTACAATCATTAACTCGATTAACGTAAAACCTTTTTGTGCATTTTTCATCATTATATTCCCAAATTAGAATTATTTATTGTTGAGAGTCTTAAAATTTTTGAGAGACATTTACCCTATTGCACAGAGCATGCCAACTCTTTTGAAGAGTCTAAATGGTTGTTTTATATTATATTTGTAATAGTCCCCTATAATGGTTAGTTTTTATTTATTAAAATCATTTGTCACTATATGACAATTCTATGTCACCCTTGTCAGAACGTAACCTTAACGAACATCTAAATCATACTTTTGAATGCGATAACGTAATTGCCTAAAACTCATCCCTAATAATTCCGCTGCCTTCGTGCGATTCCAACGAGTTTGATCTAATGCTTTTAGAATAATGGCCTTTTCATCGGCTTCGCTTCCGCCCGGATTCCATTGCAAACTCGGATCAGCATCATTCTCGTCTAAGTCCATATCCGTAGTATGAGATTGATTATCCTCATAAAGCGCTTCATGGCTTGAAAGTTTTGCAGTTAAGCTCGCTGCGATAGCACTGATATGGGTTTGATTCGGCAGAATAGCTTGTGGTAGTTGTAAATCCTCCGGTTCAATGGTGTTGTTGTCACATAAAGTACAAGCCCGTTCGAGGATATTTTCCAGCTCGCGCACATTGCCGGGGAAGTCATAACTTTGTAGGGCTTTACGGGCAGAGGCTGCCAATTTAATCGGCGGCATAGTCCAACGTTGCGCAATTTTTCGTAAAAAATAATCAGCTAATAATAAAATATCATCCCCGCGTTCACGCAGTGGTGGCACTTTAAGCTTAATGACATTGAGACGGTAATATAAATCTTGCCGGAAGCGACCGGCTGCTACCTCATGTTCAAGGCTTTTATGGGTAGCACTTAAAATACGTACATCCACCGGCATTTCAGCTAAACCCCCGACAGGTTTTATCGCTCGTTCTTGAATTGCCCGTAGTAATTTCACCTGCATAGTTAGGGGTAAATCGGCTACTTCATCGAGAAAGAGTGTGCCTTGATGCGCGGCTTGGAAGAGGCCAATTTTGTCCGTCATCGCTCCGGTAAAGCTGCCTTTTTTATGCCCAAAGAATTCGCTTTCAACCAGATTCTCAGGAATAGCACCACAGTTGACGGGAACAAAAGGAGCCTCTTTGCGCGGGCTTTGTAGGTGGATTTGATGCGCGACTAGCTCTTTACCACTGCCCGATTCGCCGTGAATATAGACGGGTGCTTGGCTGCGGGCTAGTTTGGTAATGGTGGCTTTGAGCTGTTGCATAGCTTCAGAGCGCCCTAAAATGCGGCTTTGCTCACCGGTATCAGGCTCGACTTCGGCAGTCGGCGTAATGGATTCGGACGTGTTTTGTTGAGCGGATAATTTCAGGGCGGTTTGAATTAACTCTCGCAGTTTAGGCAAGTTTACGGGTTTAGAGACAAAGTCGAACGCCCCCGATTTTAATGCTTCAATCGCAGTATCCATGCTACCAAATGCAGTAATCACCGCAACTGGCAAGTGTGGCTGCTCTTTTTGAATAAAGCGCACAATATCAATGCCACTGCCATCAGGTAGTTTCATATCGGTGAGGCAGAGGTCAAAGCGCGTTTGCTTAAGGTGTTCTAGTGCCTCAGTGACATTGCCTGCGGTAACCGTATCCAAACCCATCCGTAATAGCGTGATTTCGAGTAACTCACGAATGTCAGGTTCGTCATCAATAATGAGTACGCGTTGTGGTGTCATAATTTTAATATTCGTCAATTAGCGATGCGCACGGGAGAAAACAATCCGAAAGCAACTGCCTCCGGTCGGTAAGGCGACATATTCCAAGTTAGCACCATTACTTAAACACAATTCACGCGACATAAACAACCCTAATCCCGTACCTCTGGTACTAGTGGTAAAAAAAGGTTCAAATAAGCGTTGGCGCAAGTCTTCAGGAATGCCGCGACCATTATCAATAATATTTAACATCACATCCCGTGTATGAGTCGGTGTACCGCCTTGTATATCTAAATGTAATTTGGCAGGCGTATCATGGGCATACTTTAAGGCATTACGGCATAGGTTCCACATCACTTGATGCAGATGTGCCGGGTCAAACTCAATAGTGGTATCCGCAGGCTCAATAAAAAGCGCAATTTGATCGCGTTGCAACTGGCTTTGAATTAAAAAATCCCGCAAAAATTCGTTTAACCACGGCTTTAATGCGATGCGCTCCCGCTTAGGGTGTTTTTTGCGCGATAAGTTCAGCACACTTTCAATGGTAATATTCATGCGCTTAGCATTAGATTGAATAATTTGTAAGAGACGCTTATCCGCCAGATCGAGAGGAGACTCACCCATGAGTTGTGCAGCATGACTAATTGCTCCTAAAGGATTGCGAATTTCATGGGCAATACTCGCGGTGAGTTGACCTAGAGATGCTAATTTAACGCCTTGTAGCTTTTCACGTTGTTCGCTGGTGTCCTCAATACTAATGAGCGTGGTTTGTCGTGCTTGACTCCCCATTTGGGTAAAGCGGGCGCGTAATTCGGTGGTGTGTTGATGGCGTATATCAAAACTTGCTGGGCGGGGACTGATTTTTTCGAGCCAATGTTGCAGATGATGATTTAATTCTGGTGCAAATACGGCTAATGGTTTACTGCGCCAATTGCCCGGATTACCTAATAAATCCCAAGCCGCTGCATTCATATGGCGAATCACGCCGGTATGCTCCACCACCACAATACCCGATTCAAGACGATCTAAAATCGACTGATTCAGTTGTGAGAGATTCGCCAAATCTACCCCACGGCGTTGGGCTAGGGAGGCCATTTCACTCGCCTTGCGTATCCAGCGATTCCCCAACCAACTGGCTAATAAAATAAAGGCTGCCAAAATGCCACTATGTGTCAAGGAGGAGGAATCACTTTTATGTAAATCAGAGGCTAAAACAATCTCCATACCGATTAAACAAATGCCCGTAATCGCCGCCAGCAAAATAGAGTAATGTCCGGGGACACAAATATAGGGAATGAGTACCGGAATGACTAATAACACGCCTAAGCCAACATTTACCCCACCACTGCTATAGAGCAAACCTAATAAAATAGCGATATCAAATAACACATAGAGTACGCCTTGAATGGCTAACTCCGGCCATTCAAAGTAAGTGCTCAGATTGCTAATAATGGCAATAATCAAATAGCTTGCCGCCAGCCACGAAAATAGGTGTGGATCATGGGTGCCTAGTTTAATGGCATTGTGTTCGGTAACGACGGTTAATAATAATAATCCTGCCAACGCCAGACGATAGACATGATATAAACGTAGTAAATTCCACGGATCATCATGGAGAAAAAAAGGTGCTATATGCTCATGACCTACTGCTGGCTCTTCATGAGACGTGCGTGCTCCAGACAACAAAAGAACCGGCCCCCCTCTGCAACAGCCTCAGGCTCAGGAATATGCAAGCTACAATAAGTACAGCGCACCATCTGCTGAGGTGGCGATTTTTGCTGAGTAGTAGCTGATTTATCCAGAGTGTTTTTTTGAATAAGTTTCTTGCGTTGCCATGATTTTAACAATAGATAACCAACTGCCAGCAGAACAATAATAAAAATGATACGGCTTATCATGATGTTTAAAGGAGATTCCGGTATAGTCTGAAGATCTTCATACTACTACTGAATCGAACCGTGCAAAATAATAATCCTAAACTACGTATTGCGCTTGCTCAGCTCAATGTCTGTGTAGCCGATGTTAAGGGCAATGTCGCCCTCGTCACTGAAGCCATTCAGCAAGCCCAAGCCGCCCAAGCACAAGTACTCCTGTTACCCGAATTAGTCCTCGCAGGCTATGCACAGGATGATTTAGTGTTGCGCCCCGATTTTATGCAGCAAATGGAGCAAAGTGTACATGCTTTGGCACAAATCGCGCCGGAGCTTTGGGTGATTATAGGTGTACCCTTAATGCGTGAGGGCAAGATTCGGAATGCCGCCTGTGTGTTAAAGGGGGGGGAGGTTGTCCACGAATACTTTAAGCAAAAACTGCCTAATTACCATGTCTTTGATGAAAAGCGCTGGTTTATTGAAGGTGATGAGACCTGTGTCATTGATATAGACGGTGTTAAAGCGGGTATTTTGATTTGTGAAGATATTTGGCACGATGAGCCTGTTGATAAAGCAAAACAAGCTGGTGCTGAGGTGATTTTAAGCCTAAATGCCTCACCTTTTCGTTATGACAAGCAATTTGAGCGGCGGCAGTTATTTATCAATCATGCTAAGCGTACTCAATTACCCTTTGCCTATGTCAATTTAGTTGGCGGACAAGATGAGCTGGTATTTGATGGTGCCTCTATGCTGTCCGATCCTAGCGGCAAAACGATTTATCAAGCGCCCATTCTCAAGCCCCATTTTGAGGTCATTGATTGGGAGTTTACCCGCACCGATTTACCTGAGGCTCCCTTTCCTTATACGGTAGAGGAGCAGGTTTATCAGGCTCTGGTGCTGGGCGTGCAGGATTATGTGCGTAAAAATGGCTTTAAAAAGGTTTTATTAGGATTATCGGGTGGGATTGATTCGGCATTAACTCTCGCCATTGCCGCCGATGCCTTAGGGGCTGAACATGTGACCGCCATTATGATGCCTTTTCGCTATACCGCCGCTATGAGTCAAGAAGATGCGGCTAAGCAAGCGCAAATCATGGGGGTGGAATATCATAATTTACCCATTGAAGACACTTTCAAAGCCTTTGAAGCCACACTTGCCCCTGTGTTTGCCGGTAAAAAAGCGGATGTGACCGAGGAAAATCTACAAGCGCGGATTCGTGGGGTATTGTTAATGGCGATGTCGAATAAATTCGGCAGTTTATTATTAGCCACTAGTAATAAAAGCGAGACAGCAGTCGGGTATGCCACACTATATGGCGATATGGCAGGGGCGTTTTCCCCCTTAAAGGATGTATATAAAACCCTCGTGTATCGTTTAGCGCAATACCGCAATTCATTAGGCACGACACCGATTATTCCCGAACGGGTGATTACCCGTCCCCCTTCTGCGGAATTAGCACCCGGACAGGTAGATCAGGATTCTTTACCGCCGTATGATGTATTAGATGAAATTTTACGCCGCTTTATGGAGCTAAATGAGCCATTAGAGGCGATTGTTGCCGCAGGGTTTGAGCGCGAAACTGTTCGACGTGTGGTCAATTTAGTGTTATTGAATGAGTATAAACGTCGCCAAGCCTCGCCCGGAGTGCGGATTACGGTTCGAGCTTTTGGTAAAGATTGGCGCTATCCCATGACTTCAGGTTGGCGACGTAATTTGCCTTTAGTATAAAGAAGATAAAGTTAATTGAGGAGTGACTATGAAACTGATACAAGCGATTATTAAGCCCTTTAAACTCGATGATGTACGTGAAGCACTCACCGAGATTGGGATCACGGGGATGACCGCCATTGAAGTTAAAGGATTTGGACGGCAAAAAGGCCATACTGAGCTTTATCGTGGAGCGGAGTATGTGGTCGATTTTCTGCCAAAAATCAAACTAGAAATTGTGACTACCGACGATAAAGTTGAAGCAGTGATTGATGCTATTTTAAAAGCTGCGCAGACCAGCAAAATTGGAGATGGCAAAATTTTCGTATTACCCGTGGATCAAGCTATTCGTATTCGCACGGGTGAAGCAGGCGCGGATGCCGTTTAGGGTAAAATGCAGCGGCGTATCTGGGTGCTCAGTGGTACACATGACTGGTGTCAACAAACCGCGCACTACTTACTGAGTACTCATGATCCTAAGGCTATTAGATGGATACCTATCCACAAAGCGCCTAGTGTTTTAGGGCTAACCTTAGATGCATTAGTGTTTGATGCCCATCAAGGACTAGATAGTAATGCGCTAGCCCTCAGTGCGGGTACGACTCGTGGTGGTGGAGTATTAATAGTACTCACTCCCGCTTTGCAAGAGTGGGCAAATTTTCCAGACCCCGACTATAAGCGTTTTATTCCCTATCTATTTGAAACAGCTCCTATACAAGGGCGTTTTATCCAGCGTTTTCTAGCCTATTGGCAATCCTGTGCTGCTATTAATTGGCTAGATACAAGTACACCTTTGCCTACACCATTAAATCCAGCCCCTATGGTTATTAATAACTGGCAATTCACTCAGGATCAAACGCAAGCACTTAAGCAGTTAAAAACACACGAGGGGATTAGTTTAATATTAGCTGATCGGGGGCGGGGTAAATCCACTGTATTAGGTGCATTAGCGGCTCAGTTAACTAGTGAGGGGTTAAAAGTTTTAATTACTGCCCCACGTAAAAGTGCTATTCAAGCCTTAGAGACAGAATATTATAAAACACAAAATAGCCCACTCAATTTTTTAGCTCCAGATGAGTTATTACAAACCTTAGCACCTAGTCAGGTATTAATGGTGGATGAGGCGGCGAGTATTCCTATTCCGCTCTTACTACAAATGTGCGACCACTATTCACGAGTCATTTATGCCACGACAGTACAAGGGTATGAGGGCAGTGGACGTGGTTTTATTTTAAAATTTAAAAAACGATTAGCAGAGCATCATGCAAATTGGCAATTGATTACACTGAAGCAGCCAGTGCGCTGGGCTAGTGATGATGACTTAGAGGCACTATTAAATAATTCACTATTATTAGGGCAGAGTAATTTACAAGAGCATAAAGCTTCATATGATAAGAGTCGCTCTTTATATTATCGAGTCGTGACTCAAGCTGAGTTATTAGATAATGAGCAACTATTACAAAAAATATTTCTTTTATTAGTAAACGCCCATTATCAAACTCGCCCTTCTGATTTACGCCAGCTCTTAGATGCACCTAATGTTTCAGTACATATTCTCATGCAGGATCATGAGGTATTAGCAGTAGCTTTATTATCACGAGAAGGTGGTTTTGACCCAGCAATGACTCAGTGGGTATTAGAGGGTAAACGGCGACCACAAGGGCATTTGTTGCCGCAAACTTTAACTTGGCATGCAAAAATTCCACGAGCGGCTGAATTAAGCTGTGAGCGCATTATGCGTATTGCGGTATTGGATCAATATCAGGGGCAGGGATTAGGTCAGTATTTAGTGGGCTATTTAATTGACTATGCAAGGCAAAAACAAGTGGATTATATGGGGGTGAGTTATGCTGCGACACCTGAGCTAATTCGGTTTTGGGAACAATTAGGTTTTGCATTAATACGTAAAGGCTTTAAACGTGATAGGGCGAGCGGAGCTTATGCCGCCGTGCAGGTACTCACATTAAATACCCGCGCGGCAGAAGTGTTAACTCAAACTATAAGCCATTGAGTCTCTAAGCTTATAGTTTTGTGTTAGCGCCAATGACGGGGTGGCATTGGGCGACAGCCCTTACCATAACAGCCGCCACGGGGTGGTAAGGGGCGGGCATAGCGCGGGTTATAATAACGCGGGCCATAGCCATAATAAGGACGATGATGACCACGACCATAGATCGGAGTGGCGACCGTCACACTAGCATAGGCGGGGCCATGATAGGGATCGTTACAACCCGTCATAAACAAGGCTAAGCCAAGGGGAGCTACTAGAGCAGCAAAGGTTTTAAGTTTCATGATTTTTACCTTTTCAATCACTTCTGTTACTTGACTTAGACGCTTAGGAGAATACATCTGCTCAAACTAAATGGATATTAGGATGGGTTAAATACTACCCCTTACTCTTATTTCTGCTCATAGACATAAAAACCACGTCCTGTTTTGCGTCCTAGATAACCGGCATCTACCATACGGCGCAGTAAAGGGCAGGGATTATATTTACCATGACCAAAACCCTCATGAAGTATTTCCATAATCGTTAGGCAAGTATCTAAACCGATTAAGTCAGCCAGTGTTAAAGGCCCCATAGGATGACCCATGCCTAGTTTCATAATCTCATCAATGGCCTCAGCAGTCGCCACCCCTTCATATAAAGTATAAATAGCCTCATTAATCATTGGCATTAAAATCCGATTAGAGACAAAGCCCACACTATCATTCACCGTAACAGGCGTTTTTTCGATACTTTTGGCTAAATCGGTGACGATTTGATAAGTCATTTCACTGGTTTGTAAAGCGCGAATAATCTCGACCAAATTCATGATCGGAACGGGATTCATAAAGTGCATACCGATTACTTTATCGGGGCGCTTCGTTTCACGCGCAATACGTGTTAAGGAAATAGAGGAGGTATTAGAGGCCAAGAGTGTGCTGGGTTTACAAATACTATCTAAACGGCGGAATAAATCGGCTTTTATTTCCAAACGCTCACTAGCAGCCTCCACCACAATATCAACATCAGCTAAGGCTTTTAATTCTGTGGTAGGCTTAATATTAGCTAATATGCTTGATTTTTGATCTGTTGTAATCGATTCTTTTTTAATAAGGCGCTCTAGGCCCGTGTCAATGGTTTTTAGACCTCGGTTAATAATGGTTTCATTGAGGTCATTTAATACTACTTTAAAGCCATACATAGCAAACACCTGAGCAATACCATTACCCATTGTCCCCGAACCAATAACACCGATAGTTTTAATAGACATGTTTAGCTCCTACATATTACGACGCTATTGACCATTGAGGATGTGTAAGGCATGAGAACGTTGCCCTAGCGAGCAGTGCTGCTGCGACTAACATCGTAAAAATCTCTTGATTATCAATAACCGCTTGTTTAATAGTATTTAAGGCAGAATCTGAATAAGCTAAACGTTTAATTTGACTTTGTTTTTCTCTATCATGGGTGCAAGCCGATTCAGTTTTACACGCTTCCAACCCTACAGGGTTAGTAAAAGTATGACCCCTAACGGTGGGTAAACTGCCCTCATATTTTTTATACTCATAGTAGTACATAGATTCATTTTTAATTTTACCACGCAGATAGTCAGTTTCCATAGCACCTAATACAGTAACTCGTGCAATAGGGCATTCAAGCCCACTTAATGCCTTGATAAGTCTTATATTTGATAGGGTATTTTGTGGGGAGTGAATACCTAAAACCGTAGGTAATACCGACATAGTAAGCAGCTGTCCCTAGCGTTGGGTGGTAGGTATGCAAATATAAAAGTTGAAGGTGGTTTAAACAAGTGTCAACTGTGCTATTTGCGCTATGCAATCGTTTGTTATAAATTATCTTACGTTAACGTAAGCGTCAAATTTTTTAAATTTAGTTTAACCATCCTAGTTAAATTCACGGATGTTGTGCAAGCATGGAACCAAAAACCTATACCATTTCGGATTTGGCTAAGACATATGATGTGACTCCGCGAGCCATTCGGTTATATGAAGAACTCGGCTTATTAGCGCCCATAAGGGATGGTAATCGACGTATTTATTCTGATCGAGATCGAGTGCGCCTACGTTTAGTTTTGCGAGCTAAGCGTATTGGGATCAGTCTTGCAGAGGCCAAAGAGCTATTTGATCTTTATGATTCTAATCAATTAGGTGCTCATCTACCACATGATCAATCGGGTGAGATCAAACAGCTAAAATATTTATTGACCAAACTAGACGAGCGTTTAGAGTCCCTGAAACAACAGCGTTATGATGTGGATATGTCCATTGCTGAAATTGAGCGTGTTTATAATAGAGCAACCGCTACTTTAAAGATTCTAGAAGGTGATGATTCTTCAGGTACTTCATTAACCTAAAGACTTAAATGCAATAAATAACGACCCTAGCGATTGTATTTTAATTGACGCTTACGTAAGTGCAATCTAAGATGATTAACTGATAGTTAAATCAATCAGCCTAACTACCTTTTTAATTCAACTAAAAAAATGATAGTAAGTAGGTATATCAAAGTAATTGGGTATTTCTTACGCAGTCGCTGTGAATACATCCTTGTACGCTACAAGGCGGCATTCATGCCGCCAAGACTGCTCCAGAAATACCCAATTACTTTGGCTCAAGTACTTAGTAACGCTAGAGAAGGAGAAGGTTAATCATGAGTTATTATCCTACTTTAAACTTTGCTCTAGGGGGAACGATAGAGCTATTGCGCGATGCAGTACGTGACTTTGCGAGTGCTAAAATTGCCCCTCTTGCCGCAGAAGTGGATCGTTTGAATGAGTTCCCTAATCAGCTTTGGCCTGAGTTTGGTGCAATGGGCTTATTAGGGATTACTGCGCCTGAGGAGTATGGTGGCAGTGGTATGAGTTATCTGGCTCATATTGTGGCGATGGAAGAAATTAGCCGCGCCTCCGCGTCCATCGGTTTGAGCTATGGCGCACACTCTAATCTCTGCGTGAATCAAATTAATCGTCATGGCACCGAAACCCAAAAACAAAAATACCTACCCAAACTGATTAGTGGTGAGCATATTGGTGCTTTAGCCATGTCTGAGCCGAATGCGGGTTCAGATGTTGTGAGTATGCGGATGCGGGCTGAGAAAAGAGGGGATAAGTATATCCTCAATGGCACGAAAATGTGGATTACCAATGGCCCTGATGCGCATGTCATTGTGGTGTATGCCAAAACCGATCCGCAAGCAGGCTCTAAGGGTATGACGGCCTTTATTGTAGAAAAAAGCTTTGGTTTTACAGTAGCACAAAAGCTCGACAAGTTAGGCATGCGCGGCTCGAATACGGGAGAGCTAGTATTCGAGGATGTTGAAGTACCTGAGGACAATGTACTCGGTCAAGTGGGGCGCGGGGCAGCGGTATTAATGAGTGGTCTTGACTATGAGCGAGCCGTTTTAGCGGGCGGGCCTTTAGGCATTATGCAAGCCTGTATGGATGTGGTGCTTCCCTATATTCATGAGCGTAAACAGTTTGGGCAAAGCATTGGTGAGTTTCAGCTCATTCAAGGCAAATTGGCGGATATGTATACCACACTCAATGCTTGCAAAGCCTATGTGTATGCAGTCGGAGCAGCCTGTGATCGTGGTGAAACAACCCGCAAAGATGCAGCAGGGGCGATCTTATATTCCGCTGAAAAGGCTACTCAAATGGCGCTCGATGCCATTCAAATTCTGGGGGGAAATGGTTATATGAATGACTATCCGACCGGACGCCTATTGCGTGATGCTAAGCTCTATGAAATAGGTGCGGGGACTTCCGAAATTCGGCGTATGCTGATTGGGCGCGAGTTATTTAATGAAACCCACTAACGGGTGACACTATAAGGGGGGAGATCATGGCTATACTCAGCAGCACAGTGAATCCACGTTCCGAAGAATTCCGTCTCAATGCCGCCCATATGCAAACTCAGGTAGATGATTTATATGCCAAGGTTGCACAGCTTAGTTTAGGGGGCGGGGAAAAAGCGCGACAAAAACATCTAGAGCGCGGCAAGTTATTACCTCGTGAACGTATCCAACTACTCCTCGATAAAGGCTCACCGTTTTTAGAACTATCTCAATTCGCCGCTTTTGGTTTATACAATAATGAAGTACCCGCAGCGGGTATTATTATCGGCATTGGCCGTGTAAGTGGGCAAGAGTGTATGGTGGTAGCCAATGATGCCACCGTAAAAGGTGGGACTTACTTCCCTTTGACTGTCAAAAAGCATTTACGTGCTCAAGCGATAGCCCTTGAAAATCACTTACCCTGTATTTATTTGGTCGATTCTGGTGGGGCCTTTTTGCCCCTACAAGATGAGGTTTTTCCAGATCGAGAACACTTTGGGCGCATTTTTTATAATCAAGCCACGATGTCTGCTTTAGGTATTCCACAAATTGCGGTCGTGATGGGGTCTTGTACGGCAGGAGGTGCCTATGTGCCTGCTATGTGTGATCAAAGCATTATTGTCAAAGAGCAAGGGACTATCTTTCTAGGTGGCCCACCGCTAGTACGCGCGGCAACGGGGGAAGTCGTCAGTGCCGAAGAGCTAGGGGGTGCTGATACCCATGCCCGTATTTCAGGGGTTGCTGATTATTATGCTTTAAATGATACCCATGCACTCTCTATGGTGCGTGAGATGGTCACTCATCTGAATCGGGTCAAAAAGCCTACTATAGCGCTAAAGCCGCCGCGTGATCCCTTGTACTCATCAGCAGAGTTATATGGCCTTATTCCTACCGATGCCCGTAAGCCCTTTGATAGTCGTGAGGTGATTGCACGCCTAGTGGATGGTAGTGAGTTTGATGAATTTAAAAAACTCTATGGTAGTACCCTGATCTGTGGCTTTGCTCATATTCATGGCTATCCAGTCGGGATAGTAGCTAATAATGGTATTTTGTTTTCAGAGTCAGCACTCAAAGGAGCACATTTCATCGAACTGTGCGCTCAGCGCAAAATCCCACTGGTTTTTTTACAAAATATTACCGGTTTTATGGTCGGTAAGAAGGCCGAACAGGGTGGGATTGCTAAAGACGGTGCCAAAATGGTGACAGCAGTAGCCTGTGCCAAAGTCCCTAAATTCACCGTGATTATTGGCGGGAGTTTTGGAGCGGGTAACTATGCTATGTGTGGACGAGCCTATGGGGCACGATTTTTATGGATGTGGCCGAATGCCCGTATTTCAGTCATGGGTGGAGAGCAAGCCGCAAAAGTATTGAGCCAAGTACGCAGTGATACCTTAGAGGCTCAAGGTAAAAGTTGGAGTGCAGAAGAGCAAGCCGAATTTGAGCGCCCCCTACGTGAGCAATATGAAAACCAAGGACACCCGTATTATGCTAGTGCTCGCCTCTGGGATGATGGGATTATTGACCCCAAAGATACCCGTCGCGTATTGGCACTAGGTTTATCTACCGCCCTCAATGCCCCGATTGAAGAGACGCCTTTTGGCGTATTCAGGATGTAAGGAGATCATCATGTTTACTAAAATCCTGATAGCTAATCGTGGTGAAATTGCCTGTCGTATTGCCCGCACCGCTCGCCGCTTGGGGATAAAAACCGTTGCAGTCTACTCTACAGCAGATGCTAGGGCTGAACACGTTAAGGTCTGCGATGAAGCCTATTGGATTGGTGAAGCTGCAGCTACTGAGAGCTATTTGCGTGGGGATAAAATTTTAGAAATTGCTCACATAACAGGAGCGCAAGCTATACATCCGGGCTATGGTTTTTTGTCTGAAAATGCCGAGTTTGCTGAAGCGTGTCAAGCCGCCGGTGTGGTATTCATCGGGCCTCCGACCTCAGCGATTATTGCGATGGGGTTAAAAAGTGAGTCCAAGCGCTTAATGGCAAACGCACAGGTTCCGCTTGTGCCGGGCTATCACGGTGCTGATCAATCCCCAGAGCTATTACGTGAGCAATCACAAGCCATTGGCTACCCCCAATTGATTAAAGCCAGTGCCGGTGGGGGCGGTAAGGGTATGCGCATAGTCCAATCATTGGACGAGTTTGATGCTGCATTAGCCGCTGCTAAACGTGAAGCGATAGCATCGTTTGGTAATGATGCCGTACTCATTGAGCGTTATTTGGTAAATCCGCGCCATATAGAGCTGCAAGTATTTGCCGATACGCAGGGTAATGTTGTCCATCTATTTGAGCGTGATTGCTCCATTCAACGTCGCCATCAAAAAGTCATGGAGGAGGCACCTGCACCGCATATGAAACCAGCACTACGTCATGCGATGGGACAAGCGGCTATTAATGCGGCTAAGGCTATTGCTTATGTGGGGGCTGGAACCGTGGAGTTTTTGCTGGATCAAAGCGGTGAGTTTTTCTTTATGGAGATGAATACCCGTTTACAGGTTGAGCATCCCGTGACTGAAATGATTTCAGGGCAAGATTTGGTTGAGTGGCAATTACGTGTGGCTAATGGTGAGCCACTCCCTTTGACGCAAGAACAATTAAAAATCAACGGTCATGCGTTTGAAGTGCGTATTTATGCCGAAACACCGGAGCACGATTTTTTACCCTCAACGGGTACCGTACAAGTATTGATTACCCCTGACACTAATCACTCAGTACGTATTGATACGGGTATCAGAGCGGGGGATGAGGTCAGTCTGTTTTATGATCCTATGCTGGCTAAATTGATTGTATGGGGGGCAGATCGCACACAGGCATTGCAACGGTTACAAGCCGCACTGAGTCATTACTATATGGGGGGCTTGAATACTAATCTGGCGTTTTTAGGCCAGCTTGCACGTAATCCAGACTTTGTGGCAGGTAGCGTCCATACAGGTTTTATTGAGCAGCATAGGGCAGAGTTATTCCCTGCACCTAGTACACCACCGGATGAAGTCATGGCAGCAGCCGTAGTGCGTGAGCTAGCTCATAGGCAAACCCTATCATCACAGACACAAAGCCAAACCTTAGACCCTCATTCCCCTTGGGCGCTAGCGGATGCTTGGTGGGTGAATCAATTACCTATTGATACCTTTACCTTTCAAATCGGTGAAGCACTTTACCCCATGCAGGGAGTGAAACGGAGTGAGGCTTATTATGTGCAGCTAGCTACGGGTGAAAAGCTTTTACGCGGGGAGTGTATTGGGGGTGATGAATGGCAAATCGTACTGGGGCAAAAAACGTATCGTATTCGGATTGTGCCTGTGGAGAGTGCTTGGTTAGTGTTTTGGGAGGGGCGAGTATGGCAGTTGCATGTCTATGATCCTCTACAGGCAGTCAATGAGCACACTATACCGAGCGGTGGGTTAACGGCTCCTATGCCGGGGGTAGTGTTGGAGCTATTGGTCAAAGTGGGTGATCCGGTCAAAGCGGGGACAGCATTAGTGATCATGGTTGCCATGAAAATGGAGCACACCATAACCTCACCACAAGATGGTAGCGTGCAGGCCATTTATTTCCAAGTCGGTGATCAGGTCAAAGAGGGTGATACCTTATTGAGCTTGGAGTAAGACGATGAGTTTACCCATCTATGTCAAAATCGTCGAAGTTGGTGCACGCGATGGTTTGCAAAATGAACCTACCCTAGTACCGATTGAGATCAAAATAGCCCTAGTTGAAAAGCTGGTCGAGGCCGGATTATCCGTGGTAGAAGTGGGGAGTTTTGTCTCACCTAAATGGGTGCCGCAAATGACGGGTAGTAGCGAGGTGTATACCAGCATCCCAAAGCATGAGGGTGTGAGTTATCCCATGTTGGTACCCAATGCTAAGGGTATGGCTGAAGCGCTGGCAGCGGGGGTAAAAGATATCGCTATCTTTGCCGCTGCCTCAGAAACCTTCACCCAGAAAAATATTAATTGCAGCATTAGCGAGAGTCTAGAGCGCTTTCAAGTCGTGATGGAGCAAGCTAAAGCCCATGAGGTGAGAGTGCGGGGCTATGTATCGTGTGTATTAGGCTGTCCGTATGAGGGGGATATTGCGGTTAGCAAAGTGGTAGAAGTCGCTAGTGCTTTGTATCACATGGGCTGCTATGAAATATCACTAGGGGACACGATTGGGGTAGGTACGCCTTTAAAAGCGCAACGTATGATTGATGCAGTTACCCAACAGATTCCCATAGAACATTTAGCCGCACACTTTCATGATACCTATGGGCAGGGTCTCGCCAACCTATTGGCAGTGATGCAGCTCGGTATCTCTGTGATTGATAGCTCTATTGCTGGTTTGGGGGGGTGCCCCTATGCTAAGGGGGCGAGTGGCAATGTGGCGACTGAAGATGTGCTCTATATGCTCAATGGTATGGGTATTGAAACAGGTGTGGATTTAACCCAATTACTCCTCGCTAGCCGGTATATTGCAGACTATTTAGGTCGCTCACCGGCTTCTAAGGTCGCTAGGGCTTTAATGCCTTAAAACACTCCTTTATTTTTTTTGATCATCAAGTCATAGACCTCCTCCATCGCGCTAATAAATGAATTATTACGGGTCCAAAAAGCTGGATAATCTCCCGCCTTTTTCAACAATACCGCAGAAGTGACGGCTTGGGTTTGGGTGCTTACTAGTGGTAGTGCTTGTTGCCCGTGCCAAAAGGTTTTTAAACTGGGATTATTTAATGAAACGGTTTGGGGGGCGGTATAGCGCTGGGTGTGATAGATCAGTGGGAGTTGCTGATCGGCACGTTGATCGAGTAGAGCCTGTCCTAAAGGGGATTGAGCGAGCTTTTCTTGCAGTTTGGTTATATCCATGCCGCGTAATTGGAAAACTAAGAGCGGGTCACGATCTAAGAGCGAGGCAATTTTATAATAGACCCCCGCTACATGCTTACAAGGCGAGGCATAATCAGGACAAGAGCATTCACTAATCAGGTCATCCCGCCTTTTAGGTAACAGCTCAAGCCCTTTTTGAGAAAAAATATCCTCAATATGATTCGGCACTTCCCCTAATAATAATTGCGACAAACACGCCGCATTCTCACTAATCAACGCTACTAACTGCTCCCAGTCTTTGGCTGAGAAGGTTTTGAGTTGTACGCTGGTTTTGTACTGTGGCTCTTTGTAAACGCCGAAATAGGGGTTCACATTACCGCGCACGGTGGCAGTGATCTTAGTGCCCTCAATCGTAAAGGTTAATAAACGATTGGGCCCGGCATAACTACGCCCCCGCGCTAAGCGCCCGCTATCCATACTAATGGAGAGCACATTGAGGAATTTCTCACCCCACCAAGTTCGAGTTAAGCTTGCCATCGTTAAGCCTCCATAATCGTGGTGCGATTGAGCTGAATTAGTTGATAAAAGGCAGCATTATCCATTTCAGTCAGCCAGGTTTCATCAGTGCCTACAATGCTATCGGCGAGTGCTTTTTTATCAGTAATCATTTGATCAATGCGCTCCTCTAACGTGCCGAGCGTTACCATTTTGTGAGCAAATACCGTTTTTTGTTGCCCAATACGATAGGCACGATCAGTAGCCTGATTTTCCACTGCGGGGTTCCACCAGCGATCAAAATGAAACACATGATTAGCGCGGGTGAGGGTAATACCGACACCACCGGCTTTTAACGAGAGGATAAAAATACCGGCGGGGGTATCGGGGTCTTGGAAGGCTTCAATCATTTGCTCGCGTTGTTTGCGGCTGGTCGCACCGTGCAGATAATAGATGGGGCAGGCGTATTTTTCGCGTAAGGTTTTTTCGAGCTGGCTGCCTATTTCAGTAAATTGAGTAAATAGCAGCATACTATCCCCCGCCTCTAATGCTTCCTCTAACATCTCCTGTACCCGTGCTAGTTTATGCGAGCGCTCAGCACTAAAAACACTCCCATCTTGTAGGAATTGAGCGGGATGATTACAGATTTGTTTCAGGCGCAACAGTGTAGATAGGATTAAGCCCCGACGCTGCATCCCTTCAACTTCTTCTAGTTTACGTTGTACCTCATCCACCGTAGCTTGGTAGAGCGTGGCTTGTTCTTGGGTGAGATTACAATACACGTTTTGTTCTAATTTATCGGGTAGATCACTAATAATGGATTTATCCGTTTTAAGCCGCCGTAAAATAAAAGGCTGCACGAGGCGTTGTAATTGTTGGGAGCGTTGAATATCGCCCTCGCGTTGAATTGGGGTTTCATAAGCCCGTTTAAACTGAGTGGCCGCCCCTAAATATCCCGGATTTAAAAAGTGAAATAAAGACCACATATCCATGAGGCGGTTTTCTATAGGTGTGCCGGTCATAGCGATACGATGGGGGGCATTGAGGCTATAAATCGCCTTGGCTTGGGCGGATTTAGGGTTTTTAATGTTTTGAGCCTCATCAATAATAACGCGTTGCCAAGGCTGCTTTTTGAGGAGTTCACTGTCTTTGCGGGCAATGGTAAAGGAGGTAATAATCACCTGATGTGCCGCGACATTAGCCTTAAAGTCGGCCGCTACTGTGCTGCGTTTACTGCCATGATGAATCAGGCTACTCAATGATGGGGCAAATTTTTGTAATTCCTTTTGCCAGTTACTTAAGACCGAAGTCGGCGCAATCAAGAGAGTAGGCGCTAATTTTTGTTCGGGTTTACGCTGAGCCTGTTCGTGTAGTAATAGGGCAATCACCTGAATAGTTTTACCTAAGCCCATATCATCGGCTAGACAAGGATTGAGCCCTAATGCTTCTTGGGTAGCGAGCCATGATAGTCCTTGCTTTTGATAGGGTCTAAGCTGTCCTTGTAATCCTTGTGGGTTGTCTAGTAGATCGGTGGCACGCGGTTGCTGTAGGCGGGTGAGTATATCGTTTAGGGCTTCGTCGAATACAAATTCAGTCATTTGCTCATTGGCTTCGGCGCGTTGCTTGAGCATGTCTTGGAGGGAGATAGGGGTAATCTCACCTTGCTCTTGTTGGCGCATGAGTTGCAGTAACTCATCCATATGCTCTCGATCTAGCTCCATCCATTCGCCGCGAAACTGGACGAGAGGGGTTTTAGCATTGACTAGGTTTTGCCATTCTTGCTTACTGACGGTTTCATCACCAATCGATAGTTCATAACGGTATTGCACGAGATCAGGTAGTGAAAAATAACCCTTAGCACTGTTTTGATCGGCGGCTGCTTTCGTTTTACCACTTGCTTTTATGCGTAAACGGGCGCGTTTACGGCCTTGGGGTGTCCACCAGCTAGGTAGTACAATTTTAAAACCTGTAGCTTCTAAGAGGAGGGCATCATTTTTAAGAAATTCATATGCCCCCTCAAGATTTAATGGTAAGCCATCGGGTTTTGAGGATTCTAAGGCCTGCCATAAAACCGGACACATACGCGCAGCATGCCCCATACTGACGAGGAGCTTGCGCTCAAATTGTTGTCCGAAGTGTTTATACCATTGTTTTTGTTCAGTACTAGACAAAGCCCACCAATCGGCTAGATCAATTTTCAATGAGGGGTCTTGGCTAGATTCGACAAAAAAGTTTAGCCACCAAGTGCTATCGCGACTCGTTTCATCTGAGGTTTGTAGCCGTAGTCCGAGGATAAAGTCTTGGCCTTGAGCGCTATTACTCAGTAAGGCTTGTTGCCAAGCATGCCACTGTCGCCATTCCTCTAAACTGAGGCCACTCTGTATCAGGGTTGAGCCAAAGTTATCGAAGAGCCACGTATCAGCAAGCTGCTTGCTGGCTTTTAGGGTTAGGGGGGTATTTTTGGCGAGCAGATTGATTTGCTGTTCGGAAAAATGACGCAACAGCGTGATAGGTTCCCAGCCTTGGAGAGATGCAGGCGGGTGGGATTGAGGCGGCTGAGTGTCATAGGTGGTGCATACTAATGGCATGGCATTAGCGAAATCGACTAAACCTTGTTCATAAATACCCACCTCAGCCGGTGCCCAACCAGTATAAAAATTGAAATGAGTTGGGGGCGTTTTGCTTTTTTTGGGGGCATTAGTTTGAGGACATTGCAGTATCGGGATGAATTGGTGCTGCCGTATTACATTGCGCAATTGTTGGGCGTATTGAATCCAAAACAATAGATCCGCTCCAAACCGTATCCCAGTCGGTAGAAAGTGCATAGCAAATTGTAATTCACGCAGAAAATATAAGGGCTGTGCGATGCTAAGCCCTTGAATAGTCCAGCTTTGCCAATGGTAGTCATCAGGGGGATAATGTCCGGTGAGCTGAGCCATTTCCATACTAGGTAAAGGAGACGCTTGTTTGTCTTCTGTAATGCTAGGTAGGGTGGCATAAAAGCGCAGGGCGGGTGCTACGTTGGGTAACAGCAGATCTTTATATACCGTAAGCTCACTCGTAAACCACTCTCTTAGTTCATCAGGTTGGGCTAAATGAAACGGGTGTTCATGAGGCTGTTTTTTACGCTTTGAGCGAGTCGCTGTTTCGACCCATACTACTAGTTGCCCATTATTATCAAACTCATGGGGGGTGATAGGAGAGGGTATCCATGTGCCATGACAGACATCCATAATCGACTCTTTATATACAAAAAATAATCAAAAGTAGGACTTGAATTATTTTAGCTAGTAGCTGTGCCCAGTAAAACTTTTACTATAGCTTTGATGAGACGCAATGCGCACTAACCCTTCAGTCGCATACTAAACCTATTTCAATATATCAGGTGGTGCGACCCGTGAGTAGCAAAACACTGATCCGCATAATGTATCTCGTGATTGGCATAGGTTTAGTCATGATTGCGGTAGGGGTGAGCCTAATCCTCTTTACAGATATTCCCATTAAACAAGGTGTAGCGGGGATTATGTTAGTGGCGGGGTTGATTGCAGGTGGTTTGTTTTTATCCTTACCTGCCAAATTATACCTAACCCTACAATTGATGCGCATGAATGACGAGCGTCTCCACGCTGAGCGCCAACACCGATCTGGCTCATTAGCAGCGGACACCTTGAAAAGTGAGTACACTGTACGAATGGATAAAGGTGCAAAATGAAAAGTAGTCAACCGACATTAATGCAGGATTTAGGGTGTCCATGTCGTTGCTCCTTCAAGCTAAGAATTTATAGGCAGTATATCCGGTTACAGGTACAGCTAGCTCTTCGATTGCTTGACGTTCACTGTTACCCTCATTACGGAAGGTGACAGTTGTGGTGTGCTGGCGTTGTTGAACAATTACGTCCTTTGTTGCAAGTGTGGTGTCGTTTTTCTCATCACGGTGAAAGGCAACTCCAGATTTGAAAGTGGCTTTTTCAATCCCCATTGCACCAAAAATGGCTGTCATTTCCTGTGCTTGAGCAACCGCGAGGTTGAGATCGCCTTTGGAGTTCGGAATCTCGCTAAAAGGAGCAATCTTTATTTCTTCAGACAGGAAGGCTCCTATTATTTATTTGGTGTGCTGATTCGCTAGTATCTGAATTGAGCGGTGCGGCCGCAGTTGAATGGGCTTGGCACTTTATCCTTCACGTGTCAGCTCTTCGAGTCGACGTCTGACCTCTTCCGTTCGGATGAAAGGAGCAAGCACTGGCCATTGCTGGAATGATTGTTGATAGAGAAAAACAAAGCCTGTTGTGAATCCAAGCGCCACAGCGACACCTGCCACAATATAGACGACAGCGCCACCACACGGAGCAATCTGAAGCAAGGCGATGCCTGCCGCGACAAGCAAGAGCCAGTTGGCGAAGGCAAGCAAGCGTGCGCGACGTAATCCGCTTGGACTGTCCTCAGCCCGTTTGATGAGAGCGGTGAGTAAGCGTACCTCTTCGGTGCGAGTCATGAGTATGGCGAAACCTAACAGGTTATTAGACAGAATCCTTGTATAACATATTAGTCCAGACTCCGTCTATGCCATCAAAAAAAGCGGTCTATCTTTTTTATAGAGGATTCCATTGAATGACGAGCGTCTGCAAGCCCAGCGCCAAAACACCCACGCACAAAAAGGCATGTGACGATAACCATAGGGCGGGTTAGAATACTATTTTTAGTGTTTTGTACCGATTGGTTTTAGGAGTTTTCCATGCCCGTTTACCGTTCCCGCACCTCAACAGGTGGTCGCAATATGGCTGGCGCTCGTGCGCTCTGGCGTGCCACTGGCATGAAAGATGAAGATTTTAGTAAACCGATTATTGCGATTGCGAATTCTTTTACCCAGTTTGTGCCGGGTCATGTGCATTTAAAAGACTTAGGCCAATTAGTCGCGCGTGAAATTGAAGCCTTCGGTGGGGTGGCTAAGGAGTTTAATACCATTGCCGTGGATGATGGGATTGCCATGGGACACAGCGGTATGTTGTATTCCCTACCCTCACGCGAAGTCATTTCTGATGCGGTAGAGTATATGGTCAATGCGCATTGTGCCGATGCCATTGTGTGTATTTCTAACTGCGACAAGATTACCCCCGGCATGCTCAATGCCGCTATGCGCCTTAATATCCCTGTAGTGTTTGTTTCAGGCGGCCCGATGGAGTCTGGCAAGGCTTTGATCTCAGGTAAGATGGTTAAGCTTGATCTAGTGGATGCTATGGTCTCAGCCGCTAATCCGAATGAAAGCGATGAAAACGTTAATAAAATGGAACGCTCGGCTTGTCCTACCTGTGGTTCTTGTTCGGGGATGTTTACTGCAAACTCCATGAACTGTTTAACCGAGGCATTAGGTTTGAGTTTGCCCGGTAATGGTTCGTTACTGGCGACCCATGCGGATCGTGAAGAGCTATTCAAACGTGCTGGACGTTTAGCGGTTGAATTAGCCAAGCGTTATTATGAGCAAGGCGATGAATCCGCCTTACCGCGTTCGATTGCGACCTTTGAAGCCTTTGAAAATGCCATGTGCTTAGATATTGCCATGGGTGGTTCGACCAACACCGTACTGCATTTATTAGCCGCTGCGCGTGAAGGAGAGGTGCATTTTACCGTAGCAGATATTGATCGTCTGAGCCGTAAAGTCCCCAATTTAAGTAAAGTAGCCCCTTCCACTCAGCTCTATCATATGGAAGACGTACACCGTGCCGGTGGGGTAATGGGCTTATTAGGTGAGCTAGATCGCGCTGGATTGATTCATCGGGAGTGTAAAACGGTACATAGTCCTACTATGGGCGATGCCTTAGATCAATGGGATATTATGCGTAACCCCTCTGAGGCTGTGACGACATTTTATAAAGCAGCGCCCGGCAATGTACCAACTCAAGTAGCGTTCTCCCAAAATAAGCGTTGGGATAGTTTAGATAATGATCGGGCTAAGGGCTGTATTCGTAGCAAAGAGCATGCTTACTCCCAAGATGGTGGTTTAGCGGTGTTATTTGGCAATATTGCTGAAGAAGGTTGTGTGGTTAAAACCGCCGGTGTCGATGCTAGTATTTTAAAATTTTCAGGCCCCGCGCGGATTTTTGAATCCCAAGATGACGCGGTCGAGGCGATTTTGGGGGATAAAATTAAAGCCGGTGATGTGGTATTGATTCGCTATGAAGGGCCACGCGGTGGGCCGGGTATGCAAGAGATGCTATATCCGACTTCTTATTTAAAATCCAAAGGTCTAGGTAAGGCTTGCGCCTTGATTACCGATGGACGCTTTTCGGGGGGGACATCGGGGCTATCGATTGGTCACGTTTCGCCAGAAGCTGCAGAGGGTGGTGCCATTGGATTGGTACGAGAAGGGGATATGATTGATATTGATATCCCTAATCGTAAGATTGAATTGCGCGTTAGTTTTGCTGAATTAGCGGCTCGCCGTGATGAGATGGACTCATTAGGAGCCAAAGCGTGGAAGCCTGTTAATCGTGAGCGTTATGTGAGTGCCGCTTTAAAAGCGTATGCCGCAATGACAACCTCAGCCTCTCACGGTGCAGTACGGGATGTCACCCAATTGGAGCGTAAAGCGTGAATGAAATAGATGAAGCCCCCGATGAGTTTAGCCGTCAAAAGCGTAAAAACGAGGTCGAGGCTTGGCAGCACGCAGGTGAACGCTTAATCAAATTAAGCGAGGCTCAGCTCAAGCAATTGGAGCTACCCGAAGAGATTTATGATGCCGTGATTGAGGCTAAGCGTCTGACTAGTAATGGTGCTATTCGGCGGCAGCGGCAATATATCGGGCGTTTAATGCGCGAGGATGAAGATCCTGATGGGATTGTGGCACGTCTACAAGCCCTAGAGGGTAGTGCGCGTAATCAAGTGGCTAAGCTACATATGATTGAGCGTTGGCGTGATCGCCTGCTAGCCGATGAGGAAGTGTTAGGCGAGTTGATTGATGCCTATCCAGAGGTGGATACGCAACGTGTCCGCACACTCATTCGTAATGCCCAAAAAGAATTAGCCCAAGCTAAACCCCCCAAAAGTAGTCGAGAGTTATTTGCCCTATTACGGGAATTAATGCTCTAAATCTATTCATCTCATCCGCTCCCCTTTTTTCACACGAATAAAAGGGGAGTACTTATGACCGTCTGACAAATTATTCCGTTTATCCTAATGAATGCTGGGTTCGTCATCTCGTACCTCGTGTTAGGCATTTTATCTGCCTAGTATATCCATTGATCCAATTAATACATTCGTAACTACAAACAAACGTAGGGCTTGGAGTGATTTGGAGTAATCACTTGTTAATGCCGATAAATAAGAATAGGGCAATACACAAGGATTGGTGAGAATACACACAATGTCATCAGGAGTATGATATGACTTTTAGTTTAATAAACAGTCTGGCAGGCAAGGGTAATACATCAGGTACTAGTTTTTTAAATAGTGCAGACTATTTACCTACCGTTGCTTATAGCGGGACAAACAGTCCTTTTTCAAGTGGTATGAGTCATCTAGGTACTTTAAGCTCTCCTGTGGGCAATATTGCTACGGGCTTATTAAATAGCATTGGTCTAGGTTCATCTGTGGCTTATCCTGTGATGACTGGGGGTGAGTATTATACCACTGAACCAGCAATAGCTTATGAGGTGAGTGCCGAGGATAGTCCACTTTATTATGTTGCTGATGAGAGTTATGAGGTGGTAGACGACCATAATGATGATTCAGAATCTGATTCAATATTCGATTCTATAGTCGATGGCGTAGTACAAGGTGGCTTACAGAGTCTTGCAGGATCGTTGCTTGATAAAGTCGGTTTGGACTTACTATTTAGCGATGAGGATGGGGTTTACTCGGATGGCATAGATGGTGTCTATGTGGAAGAAGATGACGGCCTTTCAGGGTTATTCGGTGGTATTCTAGGTAGTTTCTTAAACAAAATTTAAACCATAATGGGCTAAATTTTATTATTTTTTCTCTAAGGGGTTTAGTATTACTAAACCCCTTTTTTCTTTGTGAGTCGCTGGGGATCTTAATTGTGACTGTCCGGAGGGTTACTCCGTTTATCCTAATAAATATAGGGTTTTATCAGCTATAACCTCGTGTTTATCCTTTTATCTACCTAGTATCTATCTATCCAGTTAATATATTTGTAACCAAGGTATTAATTGGATTAATAACCTGTTAGTGCTTAAACACTTGATAACTAAATAATCAACTAAAAATGCGAGAGCATATAGGGAGTAGTAAGGATATAACATCATCAGGAGTATGATATGACTTTTAATTTAATGAATAATCTAATCGGTAGTGGTAGTACATTAGGTACTGGTTTTTTTAATGGTTTAGACTGTTTACCTACAGGGTCTTATAGTTCTTATAGTGGGTATAGCCCTTTTTCAGGTGGTATGAGCGGTCTAGGCTCTTTAGGCTTTTCTATAGGCAATATTGCTTCGGGCTTATTAGGTAATATTGGTTCTACCCTGTCTTATCCCATGACAAGTAATAGTAACTATTATTATACGGCTCAACCTGCCGGTTATGAGGTTAGCTATCAGCCTAACACTTACGAGGTTAGTTATCAGCCAACCGCTTATGAAGCTAGTTATCCCACGATGAGTGCTAGTGACTATTATACAGCTCAACCTGCCGGTTATGAGGTTAGCTATCAGCCGACTACTTACGAAATTAGCTATCAGCCTGCCACTTACGAGCTTAGCTATCAGCCTACCGCTTATGAAGCTAGCTATCCTGTGATGAGTGCTAGTGATAATTATACCGCTCAACCTACCACTTATGAGGTTAGCTATCAGCCTACCACTTACGAGCTTAGCTATCAGCCGACCGCTTATGAAGCTAGTGAAGCTGGCTATCCTGTGATGAGTGCTAGTGATAATTATACCGCTCAACCTAGCACTTATGAGGTTAGCTATCAGCCTGCCACTTACGAGCTTAGCTATCAGCCTACCGCTTATGAAGCTAGTTATCCCGCGATGAGTGGTAGTAATTATTATTATATGGCTAATGATAGCGTGAGTTATTCTTGAACACACTTTAGTGAATAATGATTCTCTGCAAGTGACAGTGAACTTTCTTTTAGCCACCGAAGAGAACCCACTCTATTTATGACGAAGGTATAGGGTCTGACTGACTCATTAGAGATTTATGATGATGATGGCAGTTTCGATATCTCGAATAGGATTAGGTGGTATCTTAGGTAGTTTCATAAATATTATTTAATCTATAAGTAGATTGAGTATCATATAATATGTTTTTTTAAGGGATTTATAAAATACTTTAAATCCCTTAATCCTTCTTTTTTATTCCTCACTTTATCATTCTTATTTTTACTAAAATTTCAAGGCATTTGGATATTTAAATTACCCCTTAGTGCACTAGCGAGTGAGGCATTGCTGAGATTCTCGATGGAATGGGTGTGTGTTTGCAAATTAATGTTAGAGAGTAATCCTAGTGGCCTTATTTTGCCTCCTTTTTTCATTATAAGTTGTAGGGGATCTTAATTGTGACCATCCGAAAGATTATTCCGTTTATCCTAATGACTGTTAGGTTCGTCGGCTAATGCCTCGTATCTTGCATTTTATCTAACTAGTATATCTATCTATCTAGTTAATATATTTTTAATTATATGGGTATTAATTGGATCAATTACCCGTTAGTGCTTAAACACTCCATAACTAAAAAATGTGAGCGCACATAGGGAATAGTAAGGATAACCATAACATCATCAGGAGTATGATATGACTTTTAATTTAATGAGTGGTATAGGCGGTAGCGGTAGTACATTCGGTACTGGTTTCTTTAATGGTTTAGACTGTTTACCTACAGGGTCTTATAGTTCTTATAGTGGGTATAGCCCCTTTTCAGGTGGTATGAGCGGTCTAGGTTCTTTAGGCTCTTCTATCAGCAATATTGCTTCAGGTTTATTAGGTAGCATTGGTTCTTCCGCGTCTTATCCTGGGATGAGTGGTGGTAGCTATTATACTACTCAACCTGCCAGTTATCAGGTTAGCTATCCTGCGATGAGTGGTGGTGGCTATTATTATACAGCCCAACCTGCCAATTATGGGATTAGCTATCCTATGATGGGTGGTTACTCTAGCTCTTCAGGTCTGGGGGGATGGGGATCATTAATAGGTGGGATAGGCTCACTAATAGGCGGGATAGGCTCACTGTTTGCACCTATTGGTGGAGGTAGTTCTCATTCTTTCGGTCGACAAAGCAATGGCAATATTTCTGGTAACTTACCCAATATTAATCCCAACGTAGGTGTTAATCCTAATGTGGGCGCTAATGCCAACATAGGTTAAATAGCATAGTATTCCTGAGGGGTTTAAATAATACCTTAAATCCCTTAGCTTTTCCCCTCATTCATTCCTCGCATTACACCCCCGATTCTTGCTAAAATTTCAAGGCGATTGTGACTTGGACAGCGACTTCGTATGTTCTAGAAGAGGTGATGAGTGTGAAGCGTAAAAAATTCTGGTGGGTGTTGCTATGGGTATTGCTATTACCCCTTAATGCGCTAGCGGGTGAGCGCATCGCTTTAGTGATAGGGAATCAAAGCTATCAATTCCATACTGTCTTACCAGAGGCAGCTAAAGATATGAAGTTAATGTTCGATACCTTGACGTCTAATGGTGTTGATGTAATTAATAGCGGACATTTACTTGATCTTGATATTAACTATCTTAATCAGTGGTTTGACGAGTTAGAGCGGCGAGCTAAAACAGCTACAGAAATTTATATTTATTATGCTGGACATGCATTACAGCATAATAATGCTGCCTATTTACTAGCGACTGATAGTCCACAGTATGATGGAAGTACTCCGACTAGTAGCTTATTAATCAATACTCGATTAGAAAAAATAGCTGAAGCTAATCCAACAGCAAAAATAATTGTGTGGCTAGATGCTTGTAGAGATAACCCGCTTAATTATTATAACTATGTTTCACCGTCTTATTTTGGAATTAACTTAAAAAGTAGAAAAGGGTTGTTTATTTATTCTGCTGCCAAAGGCAGTAAAGTAAGTGATAACAACCCGTTTACTGAAAAAATGACGCAATTGCTAAAAGAGTTTCCTCATGAAAATATTGCAACTTTAGCCAGTGAAGCCGCTACACTCACAGAGTTAAAAACAAAGGGCAAACAAATACCTGAGGTAGATAACTCATTAGGTCGTGCGGTGTGTTTGGCAGGATGTAAAACTATTGCCGCTAAAGAGTTTATGGTTTTACCTACTGGATGTATTAAAGATAATATATGTATTAGCACACCATTGATTTTAAGCAGTACGGCTATTAATCAAGCTGATATTAGAGAGATGCTAATGAGCAAACCACGCACGATGGACTCAGACAAACATGGAGGGTGTTGGGTGTATCAAGATAAGCAATTTATGCTTAATGCGACATTGCGTTGGAATTTATCAGATAATTATATGGCATCCTGTTTAAGTAAAAATGATAGTGAGGCTTATGCTAATTGGTATACCCTAATGCAAGCCGATCATTCTTATGAATTACCAACCCCGGAAGAATTTGCCTATATTGCGGCTTTTTATCGGCAAGAAGAAGAGAAAGAACGTTTGCAGCAGTGTAGTAAACTAGGCGATGATATTCCCTGTTATAGTCATCCACAATTAGGGGTTCATTTAGTCCGCAGAAATTACAGTCGCTAGCATTTGTTTTTGGGAGTGTCCGTTATGATTAAGCCGTCCAATGCGGACTGCCGTGCTTTGTTACAGGGGTTTTTAGCTCGCGATCATTACAGTGCGGTACAAATAGCCAAACTGGTCAAAACCCTTGTTAAACAGTTTCATTATGACAGTGTACGGCTTACTGATTCCGAGGTTGAGGATGTCAGCCAAGAGGTGCTGATTAAGCTTTATCAGGCAGGCCATACCCAGCACGGTCATTGCCCCGCATGGATACGGACTATTGTCTATAACGCCAGTATTGATTGCCTGCGCCAACGCAAAAAAAAGGGTGTTGAGCCTTATAAAGCTACTACTCCATCCGTCGAAACAGGTAATGAGGATGCAGTGGCAGAGCTAAGCGATGAAGAGGCATTAAGCCCCGAAATCTTGCTGAGTATTGAGCATTGTTTAGAAGTGGTATTTGAGCACATTCGGCGCGGTAAGGCAGGTGAGAGCGATATGCGTTTATTACAAGGGGTAGCCCAAGAATTGGATTATGCAGAATTAGCCGCACAGGTAGGGCGTACTAAGGCTGCTGTTACCAATCGGTTGTCTGAGTTGCGTAAATTGATGCAGCAATTGCGGGAGGAATTATGTTAGAACCTCAACCTGCCGCTAGTGAGCGTTTATCCTTTCAAGCATGGTTACAAGCTGAGGGGGGTGAGCCAAAACTCTCTCAGGATGAGCAAACCGCCTTACAACAGTATTTATTATGGCAAGCGGCTTGTGAGGAGGCGAATACCCTAACCGATCAGGCTGTTGAGCCTATACTAGAGCAATTTTATCAACGCTTAGCGATTACCCCGCCAGAGCAAACTACTACAGTACCCGTCACGCAAGCACCTAAGCCTACTTGGTGGGAGCGTTTTGGCTTTTCGGGTTCGGTGCTGCAACCCATGTGGTTAGCCAGTGCAGCTATGCTACTGATAGCGGTATTAGGAGCGCGTTTACTGTGGCAGCATCAGCCCCTGTCAACAGAGCCAGTAACGATAGAAGTCACCCGTGATGCTAGTGTTGGTTTACCTAATCCTAAACCCATTAATGATAAGAATAATGATCAGATTCCGCTCAAAACACTATTAGTGGAGGATATAAAAACAACAAAGGTAGGGCTAATACGTGATTTGAGGGCGGTTCATTTTACTGTTACGGAGGTTTCAGATTTAGATAAGCAAGGCACTATACTAATAATACATACACCAGATGCGCCTTTAACCCAGAGTACCCGCCAAATTCTACAGCATTATCAAGTGACTGAGAAATTGAGTACCCCTAATACCACAATTCGATTGTATCTTAAGCCCGCAACCCCCTAAACTCTAATTTTGTACTAGGCGGCGTAAATGATGAGCGAGTTCACTTCTCTACCACCTAATGAATCCTTACTACTTCGTACTGTTGCGATGCCTGCCGATACCAATCCTAATGGGGATATTTTTGGCGGCTGGATTTTATCGCAAATGGATTTAGCTGGTGGCATTCTAGCAAAAGATATTTCTCAGGGACGGGTAGCCACCATTGCAGTCGATGCAATGAAGTTTATTAAACCAGTTAAAGTTGGCGATGTGGTGTGCTGTTATGGTGAGATTAAACGTATTGGCACCACCTCCATCACTCTACATGTAGAAACGTGGGTGATTCCCATTTGGCGCTCGCCGGAATCACGACAGCCCTTTAAAGTGACTGAGGCCGATTTTACTTATGTAGCAATTGATTTAGCCGGTAACAAGCGTCCGCTCGGTCATTTGTAGCCGTTCTTATAATGGTGCTTGAAGTTGGTGGGTAGGCCAGCTAAATTAAATTTTTTTGCTACAAAGGTCGTTCAAAGTGAATAGTCCGCTCACCTTCTCCTCGCTAAAGTACGTTGGCATATTAAATCTAGCCGCGTTCTATTTGGTAGCTTGCGGCTCTGTCTCTAGTACCCCCACCTCCACCACTTTGCCGAGCCTAGCCGGTGAGACAGCCTTACTGACTTTAACGAAAGCCCCTTGGAAGCTGGTGACAATACAAGAGGGCAGTGCGCTCCCCTCCGCCCGTCTTAAAGCAGGTATTCCGGCTAATCATATTCGCCTCATGTTGGGTAAAAATCAGCTAGCTTTAACAGGTGGTTGTAATCGTTTAGGGGGTGAAGTGTTACTAGGGACGGATGGTAGCTTTAAAGTGCCGGATTTAAGTACTAGTACGGAAATGGCCTGTGAAGCTGAACGTATGCAAGCGGATATGGAAATGTCGCAATACCTCACTAAGATGGCTTTTTATGAGGTAACGCAAAAGCGCCTCAAGCTTCAAGGCGATAATAAAACCCTATCCTTTGTCACCGCTAGTTTAAGCAAATAAGCAATACTTGGATTTAAGGTCAGATCGTGCTTACAATCTTGCCTTTTAGTTGGCAAGACTCCTCCTATTATGAATATCCGTCAGTTACTGGATGAAAAACTTACTCAAGGTCTACACCAATTAGGTGTACCCGCTACCATTAGCGCCTTAGTTAAACCCTCTACACGCGTGGAGTTTGGCGACTTTCAAGCCAATGGGGTCATGGCCGCCGCAAAACAATTAAAAACCAATCCGCGCGAGCTAGCCAGCCGCTTGCTAGAGGCCGTCGATTTAAGCCCCTATGCCGATAAAGTAGAGGTAGCAGGCCCTGGTTTTATTAATATTCATCTTAAAGATGATTACTTAGTGAGCCAAGCGCAGACGCTATTAACTAATACAGTGCCTAGCACGACTGTAGCTAAGCAAAAAATTGTTATTGATTACTCTAGTCCTAATCTAGCCAAAGAAATGCATGTGGGGCATTTGCGCTCCACGATTATTGGCGATGCGATTGCGCGTGTTTTAGAGTACTTAGGGCATGAGGTCATCCGCCAAAACCATGTGGGGGATTGGGGTACGCAATTCGGTATGCTGATCGCGCATATGAAGGAGTTGCAAAGCTCTGGTGCCGAGTTATCGATGGAGCTGGCAGATTTAGAGAACTTCTATCGTGCCGCTAAAGTACGTTTTGATAGCGAACCGGCATTTAATGAGCTAGCGCGTAATTATGTAGTCCGTCTGCAATCGGGCGATGCGGAATGTTTGGCTCTATGGCAGCAATTTATCGAGATTTCGTTGAGTCATAGTGAGGAGTTGTATGAGCGCCTAGGGGTAGGGTTAAAGCGTGAGCATGTCATGGCGGAGAGTGCTTATAATCCCCAATTGCCGAAAGTGGTGGAGTATTTAACAGAGCGGGGTTTATTAGGTGAGAGCGATGGAGCGAAAACGGTATTTTTAGAAGGCTTTAAAAATAAAGAAGGCGAACCATTGCCGATTATTGTGCAAAAGGCGGATGGTGGGTATTTATATGCTACGACGGATCTAGCCTCCATTTGGTATCGCTCAGAGGTCTTACATGCTGATCGGGTGTTATATTTAGTCGATGCGCGTCAATCGCTGCATTTCCAACAGATGTTTGCTTTAGCGCGGCAAGCAGGCTTTGCTCGCCCTGAGATGTCATTGGAGCATATGCCGTTTGGAACGATGTTAGGAAGTGATGGTAAGCCGTTTAAAACCCGCTCTGGTGATACGATTAAATTAGCGGATCTACTGGATGAAGCCGAAGAACGTGCTTTGGTGATCGTAAAAGAAAAAAGCATGGATTTAAGTGCTGAGGAGCAGCAACAAGTCGCTAAAACGGTGGGAATCGGTGCGGTAAAATACTCCGATTTAGCCAAGAATCGTCTCTCTGATTATGTATTTGATTGGGATACTATGCTGAGTCTGCAGGGGAATACCGCCCCCTATTTGCAGTATTCCTATGCCCGCAGTCGCAGTATTTTGCGTAAGGCGGATCATATTGATGCAAATGCTACTTTACTCATTACCGAACCCGCTGAGCGTGCCTTAGCGGTGCGGATTTTGCAGTTTAATGATGTATTAGAAAATGTCGGACGCGAAGGTTTACCCAATTATTTATGCCAATATTTATATGAATTGGCGGGTAATATTATGAGTTTTTATGAAGCTTGCCCGATTTTAAAAGAAGGGGTAAACCCCGCTGTGCGCCAAAGCCGTTTACTTTGGGCGCAATTGGGGTCGGATACCATCCGTACTGGGCTGAGCCTACTAGGTATTCAAGTCTTAGAGCGGATGTAGCTCTAGGGCTGTTTCGGTTTGGTGAGGGCGAGTATTTCTAGTTCGTCCTCATCATCATCCATCGGCTCTAAGGTAATATTTTCAAAGAGCGGATGGTTGAGCGGATTCAGTATGCCATTTTCAATCATGGGCTTATGCTTTTTCGCTTCGGGTTCGGCGGCGGGTTCTACTACCTCAGGGATAATGGTTTCTTGTTTAGCATTGGTACCACTATTAGCAAGATTGATTTTAACTTTTAAGTTATTAGGTGAGTCCGCATTACGAATCGCTTCTTCGAGTGAAATAGTGCCCGCGCTATATAGTTTAAATAAGTGCGAGTCAAAGGTTTGCATGCCTAACTCTTCGGATTTTTCCATTTGCTCTTTGATCGAGTGAATATCACCTTTGAGAATTAGGTCTTTCACAATAGGGGTGCCTAATAAAATTTCTACCGCAGCGACCCGTTTACCATTCGCTGAGGGCACTAAGCGCTGTGAAACAAAGGCTTTAATATTCAGTGATAAATCCATCAAAAGCTGCTGACGGCGCTCTTCAGGGAAAAAGTTAATAATACGATCAAGTGCTTGGTTGGAGTTATTAGCATGTAGTGTGGAGACACATAGATGTCCAGTCTCAGCAAAAGCCAAGGCATGTTCCATAGTTTCTCGACTTCGGATCTCGCCAATGAGAATCACATCCGGCGCTTGGCGGAGGGTATTTTTCAGAGCATCTTCATAACTATCCGTATCGACCCCCACTTCGCGCTGATTAACGATGCAGCGCTTATGGCTATGCACAAACTCAATCGGATCTTCAATAGTAATAATATGCCCACTAGTCGTTTGATTACGATGGTCGATCAGTGCTGCAAGTGAGGTGGATTTACCGGAGCCTGTACCCCCGACAAATAAGATTAAGCCGCGTTTGTCGCAAATAATATCTTTTAAAATCGGGGGCAGCCCCAAGGTGGCTATAGAGGGAATGTCGGTGCGAATATAACGAATCACCATGGCAATATGGTGGCGTTGCTTAAAAATATTAACCCGAAAGCGCCCTATGCCTTCCTCATGCAAGGCTAGATTCATCTCAGGTTTGTGCTCAAATTGACTACGTTGCTCTTCATTCATAACCTCATAGGCAATATTTTTGAGATCCTCAGGAGTCAGCGTGTTTTTAGCAATAAGTTTTAAGGCACCTTGGAATTTAGCAGCCGGAGGCGCACCTACCGTTAGATATAAATCTGAACCATCATGAGTCGCTAAAATACGGAGATAGTCTGAAATGAGCATTGTTCTAGTCCTAACTTTTTATTATGGTGGTGCATTCTATTTAGGTTGAGGTGGCTATGCGTTTGGATCAATTTGTCAGTCAGGCTATGGGGATATCACGCTCACACGCTCAAAGTCTGATTCGACAAGGTGCTTTGACCTTACATGAGCAGCTATTGAAAAATCCCAGCCAACATATTAAACCGCATGATCCAATTAAATTAGAGCAAACTCTGCTTACTTTACCGCAACCACTTTATTTAATGCTGAACAAACCTGCGGGGGTAGTGAGTGCAACTACCGATCCCCATCAGCGGACTGTATTGGATTTAATTCAACATCCGCATAAACATACCTTGCATGTCGTGGGGCGTTTGGATAAAGACACCACAGGCTTATTGCTGTTGAGCAGTGATGGGGATTGGTCACATCGTATTGCCTCACCTCGTAAACAGATTGGTAAAACTTATTTAGTTACCCTAGCAGCGGCCTGTAATGATGAGGCGCTTGAACAATTAAGGCAGGGCATTCAATTACACGGTGAAAAACATCCTACTAGTCCTGCACAGGTGATTTTAGTATCTGAGCAGCAGCTACGTTTGACGATTTATGAGGGGATGTATCATCAGGTGAAACGTATGCTTGCAGCGGTGGGTAATCAAGTGATTACTTTGCATCGTGAGCAGATAGGGGGGCTAGGCTTAGATAATGAATTAGCAGTGGGAGAGTGGCGAGTATTGAGCGATGAGGAGCGTGACGAATTTTAGACACGCCCCTATAGGGAAAGCCCTTAGGCTTAATCGGCTCTAGCTACTAAAGTTTCGAGTGGGTTAGCGGTGTTTTGTGCAATAGCCGCTTCAGTTTCTGCTGTAGTGTTTTGCTGTACGATAGTTGGATTAACGAGGTTAGTGGTTGCAGCAGTACTGGCTTCCGCTTCACCATCAACAAGCGGTGCATCCGCATCGGCAACTGGACGAGCTGCTGCAACACGAGGTGCAGTCACTTCATTAGCATCAGCTAATAATGCAACAGGCGTAGGCAGCGCAGCATCTGTTGTATTACTAGGGGTTGCTGAAGCGGTAGACACGGGTAACGCTTCTGACGGGGTATTAGAAGCAGACATGCTTCTTAGTGGTGCTGTAGGTGTTGCGATAGTCGCAGTAGTACCTGCTTGAGTATCGTTACCAATTTGGCTTACTTGATCACGGGCTACATTAGCTTGTACTTGAGGCATGAGTTGTAATAACAAATTAGCCAGTTGTTGAATAAATTCACTCGATACGGGAGCAGAGCGAGTGGTATCGGTAGTGGCCGTAGTGACTGGGGTGACTACACTGGTCGTTGAAGCAATTTGAGACATAAGGTTACTCCTTAGTTTTACTGAGTAAAGGATTGATTAGATTGCAGCTAGAAACGCTAGATAAGTAGGCTACCGGCTCATGATGTTGTAAGTAGTACTGTATTAGATTAGTAGTCGGGTACTCTGACGTTAACAACAAGCTATTCAATCTAAGTGTGCCTAGTAGACTAAACTAGTTGGAGACAATATGTAGGGGGGGAAAGGACAGACGCTCTAAACAGTCGATAATTGGTAGGCTCTCGACACATGATACAAGCTCATGTGCCAAGGCTTTTAGTTCAGAATGATATTAGCTTAAAAAAGCATGATAGGCGGGATTGTTGGTTTCATCCCAATAGTCATAGCCTAAATTAGCTAAAAAGGCTTGAAACTCCACTTGATCTTGTTTAGGCACCTGAATCCCTACTAAGACGCGCCCAAAATCAGAGCCATGATTGCGATAATGAAATAGGCTAATATTCCAACCCGCACTCATACTCGTCAGAAAATGCAGTAAAGCCCCCGGACGTTCTGGAAACATAAAGCGATATAAATGTTCGTCTGCTAGGCCTTGAGCATGTCCCCCGACCATGTAGCGTAAATGAACTTTGGCCACTTCATTGTCGGTGAGGTCAATCACTTGACCAAATTGATCCTGTAGCTTAGTGATGAGTTCTTGGCGCTCCGTTTTACCACCAGAAATCTTAATACCGGCAAAGACTTGAGCCTGACGTGCATCGGCATAACGGTAGTTAAACTCAGTCACCGCGCGATTAGCAATCGCCTCGCAAAATTGCCTAAAACTCCCCGGACGCTCTGGAATCGTGACAGCTAGAAGTATTTCTCGTCCTTCACCCAGCTCGGCACGTTCGGCAACATGGCGCAAACGATCAAAGCTAATATTGGCACCACTACAGATAGCGATTAACTGCTGATCTTTACAGTGATGAGTGGCAACATATTTTTTGAGTCCCGCCACTCCTAAAGCCCCCGCAGGCTCTAACACAGCACGTGTAGCTTCAAAGATATCTTTAATCGCCGCACAGGTTTCGTCCGTGTTGACCAATATGACCTCATCAACCACATCACGGGCGAGTTCAAAGGTTTGTTCCCCAATTAACTTAACTGCAGCGCCATCTGCAAAGGTGCCTACTTGATCGAGTTGAGTACGTTGACCGGCTTGGAGTGAAGTATATAAGGTAGGAGCTTCTTCATGTTCTACCGCGATAATCTTAGTGTTAGGGTAGAGGTATTTAATATAATTGCCCACACCCGCCACTAATCCCCCTCCGCCTACTGCCATGAATACGGCATCGATGGGTTCAGGATGCTGATGGAGGATTTCTATAGCCACCGTGCCTTGCCCAGCAATCACATCTAAGTCATCAAAAGGATGAACAAAGGTCATACCTTCAGAGCGCTCTAGTTCACGCGCATATGCATAGGCTTCATCAAAATTATTACCATGTAAAATAGCATGTCCGCCTAAGGCTTTCACATTATTGACCTTAATATCAGGCGTAATTTTAGGCATAACAATCGTGGTTTTAATGCCTAGTTTGTTTCCTGAGAACGCCACACCCTGAGCGTGATTACCCGCCGAGGCAGTTACCACCCCGCGTGCGCGTTCTTCGGGAGTGAGTTGGTGAATTTTGTTAAATGCACCGCGTAATTTAAAGGAAAACACCGGCTGCTTATCTTCACGTTTGAGATAGACCTGATTATTTAAGCGTTGGCTTAGATTAGGGGCATAATCTAGCGAGGTTTTTTTGGCGACATCATAGACACGTGCTTTTAGGATGCGCTCTAACAGTGATTTATTCATGGCACAAATAGCTAATTTATAGTAGCCCGGTAGTATAGGGCAAACTAGGTCGAACTGATATGATCGTGAGCTTTGTTTACTGTAGCGAGATGACGGAGGATAGGATGACTCAAGACGACATGAAAAAAGCAGCGGCGGAGGCAGCGCTAGATTATATTGATTTTGAAATGATTGTGGGCGTGGGCACTGGATCGACTGCGAATCATTTTATTGATGCTTTGGCGCGGGTAAAGGGCAAAATTGATGGAGCAGTGGCGAGTTCTGTAGCAACAGCCGAACGCTTGAAAAAGCATAATATCCCGGTATTAGATTTAAACGATGTAGGGCAGTTGGCTATTTATGTCGATGGAGCGGATGAGGCGACTAAGCACCTGCATTTAATCAAAGGCGGCGGTGGGGCTTTAACCCGCGAAAAGATCGTGGTGGGGGCGAGTGAGAAGTTTATTTGTATTGCCGATTACACTAAATTAGTTCCAGTGTTAGGTAAATTTCCGCTCCCTGTCGAAGTGATACCGATGGCACGTTCTTTTGTCGGGCGGCAGCTAGTTAAGTTGGGTGGGCAACCCGCATTACGTACAGGCTTTACGACTGATAATGGTAATCTGATTCTGGATGTCAGTGGCTTAGAGATTTTGAATCCGCTTGAGCTAGAAACCTTAATTAATCAAATCCCCGGTGTAGTCACAGTGGGGCTGTTTGCTCATCGTCCTGCGGATGTATTGATTTTAGGGAGTGAGACGGGTACACAGGTTTATACTGCTTAAGCGAATAGGGTTGATTAGATACAAAAAGTATCTAGTCACCTTTTGGGCTTATGAAAAGTGAGGTTAATACCTTAACTTTTTCGCAAAGCAATTAACACCGCTAGGGGATTTTACGCCGTCCAAGCTAGTCTCATAGCGCTTGTAATTATGAGTCAATACCGATGATAGAGGCTAGTAATTAATCACCTTGTGATCAATTAAACTAATAGCTATAATAGAAAAATCGTCTAAAGCCTAGATTAATAACAAAATTATAAGAGTAGGGCTGCTTATGCTGTGTGTGTTGCGTTGCGGTTTAGGGTATTGCGTCTTTATTATTTTTTTCATCATGGGATATGCCCCATTAGCGCTGGCTAATTCAGATGTACTGATCAAACAAGGTCAGCTTATCTCGGTGAATAGTTCAACTTCTGATATGCAGTGGATTATAAATTACCAAAATCAATCAACACAAATCCTTAGCAATGTTGTGTTGATTGATAGTATGGAGGGCGGGCATACCTTAGTTCCCAATAGTTTAAAGATTCCTGCTGAATGGTCTATTGCCTATTCCACGGATAAAGGGCAAAGCTATGGTTATGATGGCTCTATTGCAGGCATTAATACCATTAAGTTAACTAATCCCTATGTATTACCCAATGGTGAGGGTGAGGCGCGTCTGTTGTCTTTGCCCTTAGTGGGTGGTGTCAAAATGGATGGCGGTGGGGATGGTTTTGCGCCGGTATTAATGCCAAATGGCAAGATTATGGGGGTTCATCATCATTTGGCGAATGCTGTTTTATGGTGTTATGACCTCAATACTCGTGCCGCTTGCCCTAGCTATCCGAGAAACTTAGGGGCGGCTAATGGTATCTCTCCTATGATAGTGCGTAAGGGCTTACGGCTATATATTGGTGATGATTCCGGGGGAAGCTCTTATGGACAGGTGGGAAAGATCTATTGCTGGGATACTGAAACCAATAATAATTGTGGTAACAGCCCTGTAGTCGAAGGTGGGGGCTATGTAGGGCCGGTTGAGGTAAATAATAAGCTCTATGTCTGGACTCGTAATGGTATGATGGATTGCTATGATCCACAGCTAGGTTTAAAACGTTGTGCAGGTTTTAATCCGGTCGTTATGGGTATGAATGCCCTCGACTCTAAGACCTGGTGGGAATTCGGTAATGATTTATTAGTAATTAACTCACGTATCTATGCCGCTAATACCGAGGGAAAGCTAGCCTGTTTTGACGCGGATACAGCTAGTAAATGCTCCGATTGGGTACAAAACCCGCTCAATACCACCGCCAGCTATACCAGTATTTTTAAACGTTTAAATGCTAGTGGACAGATAACAGGGGTGTGTGCCGCAGGCTATAAGCAAAATGCACTTTGTTATAATCTCAATGGTAGTCAGCCAACCACTGTTCCAGTCGCGGCGGTGCATGCTGTGCAGGCAGGGGTTAATGCCCAAAATGAGGTTTACTACGGTTCGCGCGTGCTCTTTCCGCAAATGTATCCTGAAAACAGTCTGGGTTGTTGGGATTGGGCAACGTCTGCACCTTGTACCGGGGCCGCTTTTAGTAATGGAGTTATCGGACAAGGGGTGTCAGGTTTGCCCTATGGTTTAGCGGCTGAGGGTAGTTGCGCGTATTCCTTTGGGGATGAGGGCACTTTATTGTCTTGGGATATCGAAACCGGCGTTAGTCCTTGTAGACGGATATCGGGCGTTATGCAGGTTAGTCTCAGTCCCGCTAGTTGTGCAGACACAGGCTCTGCGGCACGTTGGGATAAAATTAAAATCTTAGATGCTAATCTAGCCGCTGGTGCGGAGTTTAATTCCTTAAAAATCAAAGTACTCAATGCCAGAACAGGCGCTGTATTGATTGGGGATACGGAAGCCGTCAATACTAGTGGTGAAATGGATATTTCATTTATTTCCGCCGCGATTGATCGTCTGGAGTTAGTGACTCAAGGAGAGGCGGTTGATACTGTTCCTTGGCGTGATGGGGTGCCGCCTAAAATTGCCTTATTGTATACCAGTGATCAAAAGCCACAGTTTTGCTATCACAGCACCTTAACCTGTCAGACTAGTTCAAAGATGGTGACGAATCAGCTTGTCTCTAATTACGGAGCGAGTGTGAGCACGCAACTTGATGCCTGCAATCGTGCTCCAGTTATGAATGCTGTCCCAGATCTGGAATTTATGTCGGGTTATAAGGGTGTTCTGACGGACTTATATGCGAGCGATGATCGGGATGCTGAGAATAATGGTTTGACCTATACCTTAACGGGTGCGGATGCAGCCCTTTTTACGGTTGATGCGAATGGGGTTATTACCTTTAAATCCGCCCCTGATTATTATCAGCCTTTAGATGCGGATAAGAATAATCTGTATCAAATGACCGCCGTAGTAACCGACCGTCAGGGCGCTACCGCGACACAACCCGTCAGTATTCGCGTGAATATTCCCACTGCTACCATGCAGATTAGAGTACTGCTGCAAGGGGCTTATGATGCAAATACTAATTTGATGCGTGATGATTTACGGCGCTTAGGCTTAATACCACTTAAGCAACCCTATGGTTCGATTCTCAATAGTATGTATGAAGGGACAGAAGCCCTAGACCCTAGTTTATTACAACGTACTGATGCGAGTGCGCCAGTTGACTGGGTATTATTAGAGTTTAGAAAAGCTGATGAGCAAGCAACGTTAGTCTCGCATCGTGCGGCTTTAGTATTACGTAATGGAGATGTGATTGATCCTATCACCGCGAGCACGACCTTAAGAATCGCGCCACTGCCAGAGGGGTATTACTATGTGGTGGTACGGCATCGTAATCATGCTGCGATTGTGACCAAACCAGCGGTATGGTTATCTGGCACGGTCAGCTCTTTAGACTTCACCGACACGGCATTGAATCTGAGTGGAGAGGCGCATACACAGATTATTCAAAATAATCGCAGTATGTTGTCCGCTGGTGATGGTAATCAAGATGGTCGTATTATTGTCAGTGGGCCGGGTAATGATATGAATACTATTCTAGAGCAAGTGCTACGGATGGGGGAGAATAAGACGTCTAGCCTGAATTATAAAATCTCGCAGTATAATATTGCCGATTATGATATGAATGGTATTACCTTATTCTCTGGGCCCGATAATGACACCAATACCCTCATGAGTGCGATTGTGACGCATCAGAATAATCCCGGTAAGAATATGAATTATATCATTACATCGGGATTACGGATGTTATTAGATCAGCGTCCTTTATCACCTTACCCGACGCAAAAGCAATAAGCCTAGGAGTAAAAATGCCAATAAAGGGGCTACCGCTGCAAAGAGGGGAGGTAGCCCATAGACTAAGCTACTATTCCCCGCAATACGATTGAGTAGGTAAAAACCCAGTCCCATTAAAATGCCGATAAATACTCGCTGTCCGGTACCAGCGCTACGTTGCGAGCCAAAGACTAAAGGGGCAGCGAGTAAGATCATGACTAAAGTGGCAAAGGGATTGGTGAAATGAGTCCAGTACGCTAGCTCATAAGGCGCACTATTAAGATCATTCGCTTGTTGATGGGCAATGAAGTCAGCTAACTCGGTGGCAGCTAATTGTTGGGGGCGTAGGGTAGCAATGGTGAGGGTATCGGGGCTAATAAAATTACTAACTTGACGCTCAGGCGTTTGGCTATATTCCACTGCATCGGTTTTAAACAGTTGGGTATGAATGTCCTGAAATTGCCAGACACCTTGTTGGTAACTGGCTTTGGCAATAGTTTCAATTTGGCTGAGTTGCCCTTTGGCTAAATCAATAGAGTAGATGGTGACACCTTCTAATAAGTCTGTTGACCACACTTGTTGAATTCTCACCATCTGTGCGCCTTGTTTAACCCAAATACCTTTGGCATTCACCGCGACTTTTTGTTGTAACTGCTCGGATTTAAAAGTTTGAGCGGCGATATTGGCTTTAGGGGTAATCCACTCGCCTAAAATAATAGTAATCACCACCAGCACTAAACCAAGGCGCAATGTAATACCCACTATTTGCCCAATGGATAAACCCGCCGCTCGCATTGCGGTGAGTTCATGAGTGGTACTGAGGCTACCTAGCCCTAATAACGTACCAATTAAAGTGGCGGTAGGGAAAAATTCGTATAAGGTTTTAGGGATACCATAGGCAATATAAATGAGTGCCTGTATCGTGCCATAGTTGGTATTCGGATCGATATCGCCTAGTTCGCCTAGGAAGGCAAAAAATGCGACTAATAAGGTTAATAAAAACCACGTTCCAACAATACTGAGGGCAACGCTCTTCCAAATATAACGCTCTAAGAGATTCATTAGCGCGGACTCCCATAAAAGCGTTTCAGGAGCCAGAAGCCTAAAATCAGGATTAGGCCATGAACCCACCACATCCCTATAGCAGCTGGAATAGCCTCACGCTCTAATAATCCGCGAATGGTAACCAATACATTGGCATACACCAGATAAATTAAAATCATCCATACTACCTTGCCATAGCGCCCTTGCCGGGGGCGGGTATAGCTCATGGGAAAGGCTAAAAAAGCCATCAGGGGGGCGGATAAGATAATGGAAATACGCCATTGTATTTCAGCCTGAGCCGCAGGCCCTCCAATGGCGAGTAGTTCCAGTGTCGGGGTCGCCTGAATGCTGCTACTAGAGGCAAAACTGCGTAGGGGAATACGAATGCCATGTTCGCTAAAATGGATGACCGATGAGCCTTTATTAGGATCATTTTCATAACGATAACCATCGCGGATTTCTAAAAAGCGCTCTTTATTAATGGTATCGACAAATAGAATGGCAGAGCGTGCCCAGATAATCGTTTCGGTATCCCGATCTTGTAGGCGCACAAAAAAGCGTTCCATTACGGTATTATCTTGGGTTAGGGATTCCGCCAGAATGGTGTAATTGCGTTCACTGCTGCCAGAGGTGACAAACTCACCGGCTGGAATGCCCGCAGCTTCAGGGCGCTGTTGGATTTCACGGCGCAATTCTTCATTTTGGCTTTCAATCAGCGGTGAGGCGATTAATACTAAAACGGCTAATACTAAGGTAAGCGGTAACACTAGGCCGTAAATAGCCTTATAGAAATGACGCGGAGCCATGCCCGCTGCCCGTAACGCCATTAGCTCTGAGTCACCCGTCAAACGTCCAAACGCTAGCATCATGCCAATAATAAGTGCCACTGGCATGAGACGAATCACATTTTTTAGCGACCCATACCATAATAAGCCACTGAGTAAATCCAGCGGTAACTCGCCTGCGGTTGCAGCAGAGAGTAGCTGCACAAAGGTATTGCCCACAATAATTAAAGTAAGAATCAGGAGTGTGGCGGCAAAGTTTTGCGCGACTTCTTGGATAAGGTAGCGATTAATAATCATATCAAGCGTAATGGTAATAATTGTAGCTGATTGTAGCAGGTGTTACGAAATGAAGTCTTGTCACCGCAATGGCTAAAAATAGTCATTTATCGAGAGGATTTGTATTTGTAGATATAGCTAATTTATAGTCAAAGCTTAGCTTGGGTATACCTTAGGACGAACCCTCTGAAAAACTGATGCGTAATACAGCTCTAGGATGATGTTTGTATTATTAGGTATAACACTCATGAACTCACCAATTTTGAAGTTTTCACCCTTTAAACAGCTTAAACAGCGCTCGTTGGCTTATTTAGTTTTATCGGCGAGTGCCTTTTTTGCCACCACCACCCATGCCGCTAATACGGATTATGACTATGCTGTACAGGCAAATAGCGAGCCTGCTGCTTGGGATATACCTGCTGAAGCAGTGACTAGCGAGGCTAGTGCCGGCTATGCGAGTGAGGGGTATGCTAATGAGGGCTATAGCAATGTCGCCTATACGAGCGGGAGCTATGCCGATGAGGGCTATGCGAATGCCGGGTATAGCAGCGATGGTTATGCCGATGGCGGCTATGCGAATGAGGGGTATATAGATAATAGTAATGCTGGAGCCACTAAAGCCACTGCTACGACTAAAAGTAAAAAAACTAAAGCTATTGCCTCTACTACGACGGCTCAAGAGCCAGATACTTATACTGAGAAAGAGGACAGCGTAGCCCCAGAAGCAGCCCCTGCGGCTAAGCGTGTGAATCCCGTTTACAGTGCTCGCTTAATGGAAACCATTCGTAAGGGCGATCTAGCGCAGGTGAAATGGCTATTGAGTAATGGGGCAGATCCTGAATACCGTGATGACCCTTCTGGTATGACCCCGATGCATTTAGCGGTGAAATCGGGCTGGGTAGAATTGGCACAATTATTAAGCGATATGGGCGGGGATTTTAAGCAAACCAATGCTTCCGGCGCGACCTATTTACATATTGCGGCGGCTGCAGATCGCTTACCAATGACTAAGTATCTGCTGGGGCTTGGTTTAGATATTAATACAAGTACTAGTAAAGGGTGGACACCTTTACACCATGCAGCACGTTTTGGCAGTAGCAATGTAATAGACTATCTATTGAGTGTCGGGGCTAATCCTAATACCTATAATTCAGATGGTTTTACGGCATTAGGACTGGCTAAAAATTTAAGACATCGTGATGCGGTTAATCTCTTACAAGGTGTAACACAGGTCGCTGCACGCGCACTACCAGAGACACCCAAGATAGAGGTGGCTTCTGCAGAACCTACTAAAACTAAAGCCAAGTCCACTAAGAGTAAGAGTAAGAAAAAATCAAAAAGTCGCTCTACTCTATTAGGTCGCTTAGGTTTTTAGTCATTAATAGGCAGGAATAGCTCCATGGCGTTATTTAAAAAATGCCAACCGAGTTCGGTGGGTTTAATCCAGTCAGTCGTTGATTGGATCAAACCCTGTTCTGCTGCTTGCGCCAATGGGGGCTGAATGAGTGCATCGCTCACGCCAGTACGCTCCTCCCATAGACTGCGCCGAAATCCTTGTTTCAAGCGTAAGGTATTTAGCATAAACTCAAAGCCTAAGTGTTCCTGCGCTAAAATACTCACTTGAGTACGGGCGGAGGCTGTTTGGGTGCTTTGCATATAAAGGTCAGGCTGCCGCGCTTTTTGATAACGGGTAATGGTTAGTTGTCCGTCGGTCTCATAGTGCGAAATCTTGCCATGTGCGCCGGCTCCAATGCCAATATAGTCACCAAATTCCCAATAATTACGATTATGGCGGCACTCCCTGCCAGTTTGAGCATAGGCAGATACCTCATATTGATTAAACCCCGCAGAGGCGAGTAAGGCTTGTCCCGCTTGTTGTATATCGGCACTCAAATCCTCATCGGGTAGATGTGGCGGATATTTAGCAAATAAGGTATTAGGCTCCAGTGTTAATTGATACCAAGATAGATGAGTGGGTTGTAAATCAATGGCTTGATTCAAATCAGCCAGTGCTTGCTCCAGCGTTTGCTCTGGGAGGGCAAACATGAGGTCTAAGTTAAAATTATCAAAGCCTGCAATCCGAGCAATCTCCGCAGCACGGAGGGCTTCATTACGATTATGAATCCGACCTAGTACTTGTAAGTGTTCGGGGTGAAAGCTTTGAATCCCGATAGATAGGCGATTGATACCTAGCTCCCGGTAAGCTTTAAATTTATCCTGCTCAAAAGTCCCCGGATTAGCTTCTAAGGTAATTTCTAATGAGGGGCGCAGAGGTAGTAAGGCTCGAATACCTGAGAGGAGTCTGTCTAGTGCTTCGGGAGAAAATAAACTAGGTGTACCGCCGCCAATAAAAACACTCTCTAAACGTCGCCCCCAGATAGTAGGGAGTTCTTGGGCTAAATCGGCTAATAGGGCATCAATATATAAGGATTCGGGGAGGGATTGCGGGGCTGCATGGGAGTTAAAGTCACAATAAGGACATTTACGCACACACCAAGGGATATGAATATAAAGGGCTAAGGGAATCGCTTGCATCATGTACGAATGTTCTATATCTCGTGAAACGGTGCAGGCTAGCATGCAGGAGTAAAGAATGAAAATAAAACCCCACTAAGCTTACACTTAGTGGGGTTCGCTGCATCAGTTTTTGATAAAGCTGGCTAGCTCATGAGTTACATCATAGCAGTTAAGCTATCGATCAGCCCAGGATTGCTGGTTCTTAGCTCACCTAATAGGCTTTGTGCTTCAGTTTCACTCACGCTCATCATTTGAGCGATAGTTTTCACTAATTGTGCATCAGTACCACCTGCTGTTGTAGTAGCTGTGGCAGTCGTATCAGTCGCTGTATTATCAGTAGTTGTGGTTACTGGTACTGGGTCTGTAGTAACGCCTGTTGCAATGTCTGTAGTTGTTACAGTGGTAGTAGGTGCTACTACTGACATTGTATCTGTAGAAGGTGTAGCAGCAGTGGTGTTACCCCCTACAGCAGCAAGGACAGCATCCACATCAGCGGCACTTAAACCACCATTGATCAGGGTAGTGCGGATATCAGAGGCACTCATGCCCATGCCGATTAAGCTCTTAATCATATTAGTAACTTCGGCAGGGATAGCGGTAGCAGCAGTTGTTGTACTAGTGCCGGCAGCAGTAGCATTACCTGTAGCACTAACTGTGTTACCCCCTACAGCAGCAAGAACTGCATCCACATCAGCAGCACTTAAACCACCATTGATCAGGGTAGTGCGGATATCAGAGGCACTCATACCCATACCAATTAAGCTATTGAGCATATTGGTAACTTCGGCAGGAATAGCGGTAGTAGTGCCGGCAGCCGTAGCATTACCAGTTGCAGAGACCGTGCCGCCGCCTACAGCAGCAAGGACAGCGTCCACATCAGCAGCACTTAAACCACCATTGATCAAGGTGTTGCGAATATCAGTAGTGCTCATGCCCATACCGATTAAGCTATTGATCATATTAGTAACTTCAGCAGGAATAGCGGTAGCAGTAGCATTACCTGTAGCACTAACCGTGTTGCCGCCTACAGCAGCAAGGACAGCATCGACATCAGCCGCACTTAAACCACCATTGATCAAGGTGTTACGAATATCCGTAGTGCTCATGCCCATACCGATTAGGCTATTGATCATATTGGTAACTTCGGCAGGAATAGCCGTTGTAGAGCCTGTTGTCGTTGTGTTTGTACCACCTACTGTAGCAAGCACTGCATCGACATCAGCAGCACTTAAACCACCATTGATTAGGGTGTTACGAATATCAGTAGTGCTCATGCCCATACCGATGAGGCTATTAATCATGCCAGTGATTTCGGCAGGGATAGTAGCTGGAGCTGGAACTGGTGCTGGTGTAGGAGCAGGAGTGGGTGCTGGTCTAGGCGCTTGAATATTAGCATTTGCGCCTGTTCCTACTTGTGTAGCTGATTTAGGAGGATTCCAGCCTTGAATAGATACTACATTGTTAGAATGAAAGTCAGTGTGACCATCAGTGCGACCACCGCCGCCGCCACCATGACCACCAATACTAATGTTTCCAACTAACCCAGACGCCAAAGAGGACAATGGCTGGGCTAAACCTTGAAACATAGAAGTTAGAAAGTTACCTTTTTTCTGGAAAATAGTATTCAAACCACCAGATAGGTCAGCAGATCCTTTGCCACCGATAGAGATATTTTTAGATCCGAATAATCCAGATAAGAGTCCAAAAGTCATAGCAATCACCTTATATTTTAAACTAAGTTTTTCTATGGCAATACTAGGTGGGTATTAGAGCAACAAGGGGGTTGACATTGAGCGGATTTTTGTTAAGTGAGTCGTGCTCGTTAATGATACTTGCCTATCCTTGCCAGGTATTCCATGGATTCGAGTATGGGCATGAGGACGGTTAGCTACAATCAAGCTAGAGATAACCTAGTTTAGATTACCGATGAAGTGCTGCATGTACTAAAAATGGAGAATAAAGTAGGTGAGTAGCGCAGTATGTTATTTGTAAGCTTAAAAGACAGCATAAAGATAAATAAGGTAGGGCTAGTTTTCATTTATAAGTTAATAGTCTATGAGGCAGGAGTGTCAGTAATTGTTGCTAGGGGAGTGTGAGCTATCATCTATTTGATAGATCGTTTTGATTCAGACATTCTGTTTTTATTTAAAAGCTGCTTGTTTTATAGTTAGCTCAGTCAAGGGTTAGCAGTGTCCAACAATGCAGCCCTTCATTAGTAAAATTAAGTTTTTTGTTCATTTCATAAAGGATCTATAGTCATGTTTCCTAATAAAGAAGGTCAACGTGTTCCCAATGTTACATTCCATACTCGCAAGGACTCACAATGGGTGGATGTAACCACAGATGAATTATTCAAAGGTAAAACCGTTGTAGTCTTCTCCTTACCAGGGGCTTTTACCCCCACCTGTTCTTCTACGCATGTGCCACGCTATAACCAATTAGCTGATGCTCTGAAAGCCAATGGTGTCGATGACATTATCTGTATGTCTGTGAATGACACCTTCGTGATGAATGAGTGGAAAGACGCCCAAGAGGCCGACAAAATTACCTTCATTCCAGACGGTAATGGTGATTTCACTGCAGGCATGGGCTTATTGGTAGATAAAGATAACCTTGGTTTTGGTAAACGCTCATGGCGTTATTCTATGCTGGTGAAAGATGGTGTAGTCGCCAAAATGTTCATCGAGCCAGAAAAAGACGGTGATCCGTTTGAAGTGTCTGATGCAGATACTATGCTGAACTACATTGCACCTAATGCGAAAAAACCATTGGATGTCACTGTATTCACCCGTCCGGGCTGCCCATTCTGTGCGAAAGCGAAAAGTATGCTGAAAGAAAAAGGCATTGCGTTTGATGAGTTAGTGTTAAATCGTGATTACCGCAATGTGACTTTACGTGCTGTCGCTGGTGCGGATGCGGTGCCACAAGTATTTGTTAATGGAAAATTGATTGGTGGATCTGATAAGTTAGAAGCTTGGTTAGCCACTAACGCTTAAGCATCAGCATAAAAAAGTACTCATCATTGTGATGGGTACTTTTAATAAGAATTTAGGAGTAAGGCATGAGTAAGCATTTCGATTTAATCGCGATGGGTGCAGGTAGTGGTGGCTTATCGGTCGTAGAAAAAGCAGCATTATATGGTGCTAAATGTGCAGTCATCGAATCCGGTGATGTCGGTGGCACTTGCGTAAATCGTGGCTGTGTACCGAAAAAAGTCATGTGGTTTGGAGCGAGCCTCGCTCATGCTTTGCACCATGCTAAAGATTATGGTTTTGATGTGAAAACCGAGGGCTTTAATTGGACTAAGCTGGTGATGAAGCGTGAAAATCTGATTGGTGGTATTACTGATTGGTATGAAAATAGTTTTCTAGCTGAAAATAATATTGAAATGATTGTGGGGGCGGCAAAATTTGTCGATGCTCATACATTAGATGTGAATGGCGAAATCTATACGGCTGACCATATTGTTATTGCTACGGGTAGCCGTCCGATTTTCCCCAACGATATTCCGGGGGCTGAACTAGGTATTACCTCCGATGGCTTTTTTGCATTAGAAGAACAACCTAAAAGGGTCGCAGTAGTAGGGGGCGGCTATATTGCACTAGAGCTAGCCGGTGTATTAAATGCGCTTGGCTCAGAAACCCATATGCTGCATCAGGGCTTTCCGGTATTAATTGGCTTTGATAGCCTCATGCAAACCACTTTACGCAAGCAAATGGAGTCCGATGGCATTATCTTTAATGATAATGGCAAAATTGCTAGCCTTGAAAAAGTAGGTGCTACCATTACGATTCATTATCAAGATGGCTCTAAACTTGAAGGCTTAGATCAAGTCGTATGGGCAATTGGACGAGTACCCAATACAGACACGCTAGCTTTAGATAAAGTAGGCGTGAAAACCGCAGCGAATGGTTTAATAGATGTTACTGAATACCAAGAAACTAATGTCAAAGGTATTTATGCCATCGGTGATATTATCAATATGCGCGGCGTACAATTAACGCCAGTGGCTATTGCTGCCGGGCGGCGTTTAGGTGAGCGTTTATTTGGTGGGATGAAAGATCGTAAGGTCGATTATAGTTTAATTCCAACCGTGATGTTTACCCATCCACCTATTGGCACGATTGGTTTATCTGAAGCAGCGGCACGGGAAAAGTATGGTGATGCAGTAAAGGTTTATAGCACTGAGTTTACACCGATGTATTATGCTTTCACCACGCAAAAAGTTAAAACTGCGATGAAGTTAGTCGTGGTCGGTGAAGATGAAAAAATCGTAGGCTGTCATGCTATTGGTTTAGGTGTGGATGAAATGATGCAAGGTTTTGCCGTAGCGATTAGAATGGGCGCTACGAAGAAAGACTTTGATGATACGATTGCGATTCATCCTGTGAGTGCCGAAGAGCTTGTGACAATGAAGTAATGTTGTCGCACTGAAAATAAAAAGCCCCATATCGGGGCTTTTTATTGTGTGAGTAGAGTAAGATTTTAATCTTTAAAATATAATTATTAAGCTCTTCTTATGTATTGAATGATATATCCTGATAAATCTCTTGTAAGCTTAAATGACTAATGGGACAAGGTAATTCAATGCTTTGCTCTAACCCTGTCATTTGGCTTAAATCCCAATACCCCTTAGCATTGCGCCTTAAAATATCGACTTGATATTTATCTTGCGCCACGATGATATAGGTTTGTAGCGAACTAATACTTTGATAGGCTAAGGACTTTTCTAAGTAGTCTTTGCGTAGAGTCGAGTCCGAAGTTACTTCTATGATTAAGCACGGATAATCTAAAAAGTAGTCGTTATTGTCATTATTATCACAACTCACGACTACATCAGGATAGTAATAGCTATTACGCTCTTTAATCCTTACTTTCATATCAGAGGCATAAACTTGGCAACTAGAGCCACGCGTAAGCTGATTAAAATAGCTAGCGATATTTAATGCAATACGATTATGATTTTTACTAGAGCCTGCCATTAAATAGACTTGCCCAGCCACATACTCATGACGCTCATTAGCACCTAACTCACGCGCTAAATAGTCATCCTCTGATATAGGGGGCAAATCATAGGCAAGTGGCATAATAGCATCCTTTAGCTGCTAGCATTCAGAATTAATCATACTCAGTATCTTTCCAAATTCGTAAGGTGGCAAATACCTCTTCGGGGGTTTTTAATTCACGCCCGGCTACCGATTCGGCTTTTTTAATGACCTCTGGAATATGAGTGCGTAAAAAGGGATTAGTATTAAATTCATAGCCTAAAATAAAGGGCACTGTACCCTTGCCATTATCAATTAAATCCCAACAGGCTTCTAAACGCGCATCAATAGCCTCATTATCCGGCTCTACCCATTTCGCAAAACCTAAATTGTCCACAGTATATTCATGCGCACAATACACGAGTGTTTCAGAGGGTAGGTGAGCGATTTTTTGTAGAGAGTGGTATAACTCTTCTAAGGTACTATCGAATACCCGCCCGCAGCCATTGGCAAAAATGGTATCCCCACAAAACAAACGATTAGCCCCATAATAGGCAATATGTCCCGCCGTATGCCCACGCACATCTAAGACTTTAAGCTCTAAATGCAATGGAGCTAGCGATATCATATCCCTCTCATTTAAGGCATGGGTGCGGTGTGGAATTTCTTCCGTTTCGGGGCCATAGACAGGAATATGTGGATAGCGTTGTAAAATTTCCTCAATCCCCCCCACATGGTCACGATGTCTATGGGTGATTAAGATAGCAATAGGCTCTAATTGATGCTCCTCTAAGGCCGCGAATACCACTGCAGCATCCCCCGGATCAACAATCGCTACTGGGCGGCGGGTATGGGAAATAGAGACCATTGCTTGCTCAGAATTGCCTTCTTTTTCAGTCGATTGTTGAATAATGGTCAATGCAGTGATAGCGGAGAGGGTATTGCTAGACTCATCTTTATCCGTGATAAACCAAATATAATTATCAGTAAAAGCTGGAACTGGTATCACTTCGATCATGGTATCTCTGCTCCTATTGCTTCTTGAGATTTTAACTATTGCGCCTTAGCCGTATAATCGCATATTTATTTAATAGACCCCAGTTTTTCGATCAGTATTGGGTAGTTATCTTAGGAGTATAGCGTGAAGACCGGACAACTTTATATTGTTTCAGCACCATCAGGTGGGGGTAAAACCAGCCTACTCAATGCCTTACGACTCGAATTACCTCAGGCAGTCGTCTCCGTTTCGCTCACCACCCGCCAACCCCGTCCGGGCGAGGAGCAGGGTAAGCATTATCATTTTGTGTCTATGGGCGAGTTTCAACGTCAAATTGAGGAGGATAATTTCCTCGAATATGCTCAGGTATTTGATAACTATTATGGCACTTCGCGTCAAACCGTAGACGAGCAATTAAAATCTGGCTTCGATGTGATTTTAGAAATTGATTGGCAAGGGGCGCAGCAGGTCAGACAACGCACTAATGATGTGATTAGTGTTTTTATTTTGCCGCCGAGTCAACGGGCATTAGAGGAGCGTTTACGCAATCGCCGCCAAGATAGTGATGAAATCATTGCACGCCGCATGCGCGATGCTCAACGCGAGTTATCTCATTATAATGAATATGATTATTTGGTAATCAATGATGATTTTGATGAGGCACTGCAAGATTTAATGAGTATTTTCCGCTGCCAGCGCTTAAGAATGAAATTACAACAACAAAATAAAGCCTCTTTACTATCTCAATTAATTAGCGAGTAGCCCGTTTTGAATATTGCTCAGTTTATCCAAAAAAGTTTTAGTTTCTTGTCCGATTCCAAATTATTGGAATGGTATCCCGCTTGGTGGATGATGCGTATTAAAGTGGTTGCTATGGAAAATGAGTGGCGACATATTCGTATTAAACTCCCCCTCACAGCGATTTCAAAAAACATGGGAGGCGGTATGTTTGGTGGTTTTCAAGCTTCTCTCGTTGATCCTATTGCGCCACTGGCTTGTGCTAAAGTATTTAAGAACTATGATGTATGGACGCGTAAATTAGAAATTGATTTTCGCCGTGCTGGGCTAACGGATTTAGAGTTGCGTTTTGATTTTCCTCCCGAATTAGAACGCAAAATTCGGGATGAGTTATTAGAGCATAAACGTAGTACTCCAACCTTTGAATATGGCTTATATGATGCACATGATCGCTTATGTACGGTAGTTTTTTGTACCGTAGCGATTCGACCTAAGGGGTATTTGAAAGATCATAAACCGCTGGCGATTGGGTAGTGTCATTGATTTTATATTTTTTGCTAAATTATGTTAACATCTAGTTTATATCAAAATAAACTAGATGTTAATTTGAAATCTATGATAATGTTATTATGGATTTTATTAGTAGAATATCTTTAAAGTCCTTTGGGTTGGTCAATATTTATTTGCCATCATCCCAGGCATTTAAGAAGTCTGCCAAAATATCACCATGACAGGTTTGTGGTTTGCAAAAACACCCCAGTTGCTTACCTGCAAGTTTATAAACTTCCGATTTCTTCTTATTTGGAAATTTATCAAAGTCAAAGTCATATTTATATTTTCGTATAACTTCATCTCGCTCATCACCTTTCTCGTACATAGAATGAGGGTTACCCCAATATGAACCCCTTCCTATATACTCGTAATTTAGAGAATTTTTTATTGAGTTCTTAGTCTTAATATTTATTACTCTAGTTATAGCAATTTTAATAACCCTCACTGGTTTGCCGCTAGATTGTAATAGAGCAGTCTCTTTTGGAAACTCTTTACCATCATCAAAAACGATTGCATGAGTTAAATCATCAATCGTCCAATTAACTAAGTTTTCGCATGATGTAATATGTGAGTTGTTATCACAAATTTTTTTAATAAATTCATTTGGATCAGATGGATATATCAAAGTAACGTTATCTAATCCAGAGGTTATCTTTTCTATTTTCCTTGAGAATTTTGAATAGCAATTAAAAAGATTTGGATATAGAATCAATAGCTTAATCATTAATATAGATGCTTTACTTCAAGGTTAAAATCAGAGTGTTTATTTAGATATTCGACAATAAGCCTCCTGTGGCAAAAATGAGGCTCGTGTTCACTACATAATAAGCAGCTGTGATTCAATAAGCTTGATTTTATTGATTTCTCTATATTTCTTTGAGCCATAATATTTAAAAATTTATCTTCGTAAGCTTCCCATGATATATCTCCATTTTTATAAGCATCTAAAATATTTTTGGTTGGTGTTAATTCTGGAATATGAATATAGTCTGTTTTGCAAATTTCTTTTAAAAAAAATTTTAAATCATCTTTTTTAGCAAAGCCTGCTAATTGAGATACATTATTCAGACGAACATCAATAAGTGTTTTGACTTCTGATTTTTTTAGAAAACCAAAAAATGTTTCTGCATTTTTTTTGGTAAATCCTATAGTATAAATTTTCATAATAAACCTCAAAAAATTGTAGCTACAAGCTTGTAACAATATTCTTTATACTCTCCTCCAAGACTTATACAAAGAATATTTTTAAGTTTTTGATCATTTGAGTATAGTTCATCAAACTTAGGGTCAGTGACAGCAAAGTCATAGCTAATATTATTATAAGAAAAGCTTGCCCTTCTTCTATTATTGTTATAATAGAGCATTATATTTTCTACTTGTACAAGGTAAAGTGACTGCTTAATATTGTAAAGCCCTAAGAAAATTTTTTCATACTGTACTCTATTATCAGTTCCCCATAAGTCAATAGGTGTATCTAGATAGTTTTTAATTTCTGCTGCTTCAATAGAGTAATTTTGCTGCCATAATTTACCATCAATTAAGAAATTTTCAGGTTGATGAGATAGTGGAACATGTCGAGAAAACCCCATACGGATTCTTTGAAGTGGTTTTACCGTATATATGCCATGAATATTTTTATATTTGACTTGATTATCACTTAGCTCAGCTCCCTGTTCATTAGAAACAGGTCGAATCCAGCTTTTTGTACCGAAGCACTTACCAGCAACACAGTGCTGCCCATTTTTAATTGAGTTTGCCAGTATAACAATTTCCGATTGATTCATTTGCTATCTTTACCATATTAATTTTAATATTTATCATTAGTTAGATGCGAACTATCCCTAGAGTATAGGAGAAGACCAATCCCAGTAAAATTGAAGTGATATTTGGTGATTTTGCCAAATATATCAATATCAATGGTTCTACTTGATGCTCAAAAGAAAGGTGGTATTACACAAAGTCAAATTGTTCAATAGGTAGATATACAGTCAACTAGTGTTGGGGCTTAATATTTAGGTTTCTAAGGCTGGTTACAAAAGCCAGCCTTTTGGGGGATTACCGATGCCGTCCTGTCGGTCTAGGTGCTGAAGTGCGTGATGTGGGCGCATTCGCACTAGGGCGTCTAGAAGAGCGTCGGCCTTCTGTATCGCGGACAGACTCGCGTTCAAAACGTTTTGGTGCCGCAGAACCGCGCTCTGGGCTAGTACGACGCACGGGTTTATGTGCATCTAAGGTGCCGTCTTCAAATTTTAAACCCACAGACTCATACAATTTACGCAAAGCTTTAACATCCAACTCCTCAGCATGACCTTGGCGTAAATAACGCGGCAAACTAATCACCCCATAACGCACCCGAATTAAACGGCTTACCGTTACGTCTATCGCCTCCCACAGGCGACGCACTTCACGGTTACGTCCTTCACGCAAAATCACATGATACCAATGATTAGCCCCTTCGCCGCCCGCCTCTTTCACCGAGTCAAATTTGGCTTGACCATCTTCTAATTCAACCCCAGTTTCGAGCTGTTGAATCATCTCAGGAGTGACTTCACCTAATACACGCACGGCATATTCACGCTCTACCTCAGAGGAGGGGTGCATTAGGCGATTAGCCAGCTCGCCATCGGTGGTAAAGAGTAGCAATCCATCGGTATTCACATCTAGACGCCCCACCATCACCCAGCGCCCTTGTTGTAGGCGGGGCAGGCTTTGAAACACAGTAGGGCGACCTTCGGGGTCGGAGCGGGTACACATCTCCCCCGCTTTTTTGTGATACATAATCACTTTTGGCGTGGCTGCAAGACGTGTTTCTAAACGAATACGCTGCCCCCTCAGACTAATCTGTTCGGTAGCGTCGATGAGTTGTCCTAACGTCGCGGGTTTACCATTAATCATCACCTCGCCCGCTTCAATCCAGCGTTCAATTTCACGGCGTGAACCATAGCCTGCATGGGCTAGTAATTTTTGAATACGTTCTTTCATCAGGGCAAGGTCTGGAAAATAAAAGTAGTATTATGCCATTGTCTATTAGGATTTTCATAAATGATTGGTATGGGTTCATCACGTACACAACGCCCCCACACGGATCGACGTGATTGGGATAATTTAAAATCAGTCCTACCGTTTTTACTCGATTTTCGTAGTCGCGCGATTTTTGCCTTAAGTTGCCTAGTATTGTCGAAAGTGGCAACCGTAGGGGTTCCGGTCATGCTCAAGGGTATTGTAGATGCTTTAGAGCATAAGCCAGAGCAGGTGGTGGTATTACCCATCGCTTTATTATTAGGCTATGGCTTATTACGTTTATTAAGTGCCGCCTTTAATGAGCTGCGCGATGTGGTGTTTGCGCGGGTGCGTTATCGGGCGATGCGGCGCTTATCATTACGGGTATTAGAGCATTTACATACACAATCCCTACGTTTTCACTTAGAGCGTAAAATCGGTGCGATTAGTCGCGATTTAGAGCGGGGCACGCGCTCGGTTAGCTCGCTCATGAATTTTATGACCTTTAGCATTATCCCGATCATGGTCGAGTTTTTGTTAGTCGGGATTATCTTACTCAAAGAGTATCCCCCCATCTTTGCCCTGATTACCTTTGGCACCATAGCGGTGTATGTGTGGTTTACCCTACGCATGGCCGATTGGCGCATGGATGATCGCCACACTATGAATACCCTCGATTCCCAAGCCAATAATCAAGCTATCGATAGCCTCGTCAATTACGAAACGGTGAAGTATTTTAATAATGAGCATCTAGAGCTAGCCCGCTACGATAAAACCTTAAACGAATGGGAGGGCTATGCAGTTAAAAGCCAGACTAGTATGTCACTGCTGAACTTTGGGCAATCCGCGATTATAGCTGTTGGGGTGACGATTATTATGTGGGTGGCGGCTAATGATGTATTACAGGGGCAAATGAGTCTGGGTAGCCTAGTCATGGTCAATGCCTTTATGTTGCAGCTTTTTATCCCCTTAAACTCCTTAGGGATGATTTATCGCTCATTGAAATACACCTTGGCAGATATGGATACCGTCTTTCGCCTCCTCGATCAACAGCCGGAGATTCAAGATTTACCCCATGCCCCAGCTTTAAAAGTGGCAAAAGGCGAGATACGTTTTGAGCAGGTGGAGTTTGGCTATCAGGCGGATAGACAAATTTTGCATGGTCTAACTCTCACTATTCCCGCCGGAAAAACTGTGGCAGTGGTGGGGCAGAGTGGCGCGGGTAAGTCGACTTTGGCACGGCTCCTCTATCGTTTTTATGATGTGACAGGGGGCGCTATTTTCATTGATGGACAAGATATTCGCGCAGTCACACAGGAAAGTTTGCGCCGTGCTATTGGGATTGTGCCACAGGATACGGTGCTCTTTAATGAAACCCTGCGGTTTAATTTGCAATACGGCAAACCCGATGCGACACAGGCCGATCTAGAGCAAGCGGCACGGATGGCACATATAGCCGAATTTATTGCCAAGCTACCGGACGGTTGGGATACGGTGGTGGGTGAGCGCGGTTTGAAACTATCGGGGGGCGAGAAGCAGCGAGTCGCTATTGCGCGGGCGATTTTAAAACAGCCACCGATTTTAATTTTTGATGAAGCCACTTCTTCGCTTGATAGCACAACGGAACGGGCGATTCAGCGTACCTTAGAGGAGGTCGCGGGGGATCATACCACGCTGATTATTGCGCATCGTCTATCCACTATTGTGAATGCCGATCAGATTGTGGTGCTGGATGCGGGGCGTGTGGTGGAACAGGGGACACATCCAGCACTGCTAGCACTCAAAGGGCATTACGCAGCCCTTTGGGAATTACAACAACGCGAGGAACAGCATTAAAAAGGTGAGAAACTGAGTTGTTAATTTTTAATGCTATGGATGACCTCATCTTTCACGCCATAAATGATTTCATCGGCTACATCTTGCACACTTTGATTCGCAGGTGCTTGATCTAGGTGTGGGTTCGACATAGAGGATGAGTGTAGGGGATCTATAGTGCTGACTTGAGTTCGTAATTGCTCTAGTAGCTCTTTAGATTCCTCACAATGCGCTTGGCATTTAGCTTCATATAATTCGATATTTTGGGTATGGCGTTTAGCTTGTTCGCTCCAAGTATCCGCTTGTTCAGCGGCTTGTTTTAGAGTGCTGATCCACTCGGCACTTTGGCGTTGTTCTTGTTCGGCTTGGAGGCGTAAATCCCGCAAACGACTTAGATCACGGCTATTAGTTTGGGGACGTAAAAATAGTAGGGCAATGGTCGCAGCCGCTAAGGCGATGCCGATGATAGTCCAGTCAGTGATATTAAGCATAATGGATGACCTATTTTTTTGGGGTTTTTATTATTTTAATGTATCAAACCAGTCATTAATCTGAACTGGATTAGGTTTTAACTATGTTTTGGGGCGTAATAAAAAGGTGCGACGATAACCGGTAATGCCTTGTGCAATGATGTCACCGTTATGACCGGCACCTAGGTATAGATCAATACGGGCATGGCCTTGAATATTACTGCCACGATCTTGCGCGAATAATAGATGCCATTGTCTACCACGCTCCCGCCCTAAGTGGTCAAGAATGGGTAGTTCCGCCAGTAATACCGAACCGAGTGGAATGTGCTTATCATCTACCGCGACGGTATGCCAGGGGATTACTGATGCACCAATAGAGGTTTTAGGGCGACCTTGCTTTAGGTTAAAAAAGACAAAGCGTGGATTAGAGAGTAATACTTCAGCGATTCTATGGGGGTTAGCCCTTAGCCATTCTTTGATGGAGTTGTTGCCTAAGCCAGAGGTTTTATAGCCCTTAGCCTTAAGATAAGCCGCTACTTGTCGATAGGGATGCCCATTATTACCCGCATAGCTTAAGGTCGCAAAACTACCATCAGGGAAAACGGCATTGGCAGCCCCTTGTATTTGGGCAAAATAGAGTTCAATCGGATCATCCGTCCACGCAATTTCGAGACCCTTACCAGCTAAAGCACCTCGGCTAATATCGGCATGAGTGGGTAATTTACCATTTTTAGGCTTGGTATAAATCGGAAACCTAAAGCGTCGGTCTGGGGTACGTTTAACATTTAACGCAGGGGTAATATAGCCTGTGTATTTGGCTCCACGCCCTTGAGGGTCGAAGTTAAGCTCTTGGAGAAAAAACATATCCGCTAGACTTTGTGGATTACCTCGACTCCACGATTGTAACCGTTTAATCGTTTGGTCTAATTCCCCCATACTTAATTGCAAAGAAGAGTTAGGGAATTTATGGCGTGGCAAACGATTTAAATATTTAGCCTGTTCGTGTAGCGCCTCTTGAATAGCCGCCGAGCGTGCTAAGCACTGTTGAGTTTCGCGCATAGTATCGGCTAAAGAACAAGTAGAAGCACGTGGCGCAGGAGGGATGGGATCGGTTAATAGCGAACCACGTGATTCATTATAACCCCGCATTTGCTCTTGATAAGCACTGGTTTTTTCAATGCCTAGCTGAGCAAAATCCTGTTTAAGAGCGCTATGAGCACTGAAGCTTATGAAGTAAGTGCAAAGTAATAAACTGTAAATGGGCTGGCGCTTCATGGGTTTAAGGGTCGGCTTATTATTGTTATTAATGCCCTCAGTGTAGTTTTTAGTTCTGAATCTCCTCTTACTGTACGGACAAGTGGCCTAATTACCGATGAGATGACTAGGAAAACGATAAACGGTAAGCGTCAATACAGGCCAATGCATTGGCGGCTGGCTAACCGCCAAGATAGTTTTAATTAGAAATGCCGATGTAGCTGGCTCAGGTCACTATTTCATGGTTTTAAATTGCGCCAAGAGTTGCTGAATTAATTGAGTCAGTAACTGTATCAATTGTGCATTGGAAGGAGCTTTGGAGGTAGGGGGTGTTTTGGTCTGTCCAGTGTCCTCCTTACCTATTTCCACCATATTGCTATAAATTTAGCTAGTTGAATCAAGTTATATCTAAAATACTGATAATGAAACCTATTTTAATCGTTTTCATTTGCTATCCTAAATTTTGATAATGACGCCGCAAGCGTTTTAGTGCATAAATCATATAGGGTGGCTATCCCACCGCTAATAAAACCAAAGGACATCACATGAATTACTTGGCTCGCTATTTACTTTTACCTTTATTCCTCGCAGGTAGTATTGCCACTGCTCAAGCGGCTGAGGCTCCTGCTAGTGATTTATACGATCAACTGAAAACGAATAAGGTAGTGCGTGTGGGTACGGAGGGCACCTATGCGCCTTTTAGTTTCCATGATACTAAAAAAGATAATCTATTAACGGGGTTTGATGTTGAATTAGCCCGTGAGGTATTTAAGCGCTTAGGCATTGAAACGGTTGAGTTTGTTGAAGCACCTTGGGATGGTCTGATCGCAGGTGTCGATGCGGGTCGTTATGATGTGGTGGTCAATCAAGTAGGTATCACGCCAGAGCGCCAAGAAAAATATGACTTCTCCCAACCTTATATTTCAGCACCGATGGTATTAATTACCCATGCTGATAATGATAGCATTAAACAACTCTCCGATATTAAAGATAAAAAAGCAGCCCAAACGTTAACCAGTAATTTTGGTAAAAAAGCCGTAGCCTTAGGTGCTGAATTGGTATCTGTAGATGGTTTTGCTCAAGCCATTGACTTGTTAATCTCCAAACGTGCCGATGTGACTTTAAATGATCGCTTATCCTTCTTCGATTTTAAAAAGCAAAAACCTGATGCTCCGGTTAAAATCGTAGCGAGTGATACTGAGGCTGCGGACTCTGGCATTTTAGTGAAAAAGGGTAATCCAGCATTACTGGCTGCCATTAATAAAGCGTTAGATGAGATAAAAGCCGATGGTACTTATGCCAAAATCTCGGAGCAGTTTTTTGGTGTAGATGTGTCTAAACCTTAAGTTAATCAATATACTTTGAGAGCCTCTATAAGCTTAGAGGCTTTTTTATTTTACTAAGGATTTTACATGGATGACCGTCTTGTTGATATTCTTACTAATGCTTTAATTCCCTTTGCACTAGCCGCCATTGAAGTAACGATTCCTCTGGCGATTATCTCTTTTATTTTAGGGTTATTATTAGCTTTTTTTACCGCATTAGCTCGTCTTTCTGCGAATCCTTTTGCTAAGCGCGGGGCGCAGTTTTATGTCTGGATTATTCGCGGCACCCCTTTATTAGTACAGTTATTTATTATTTTCTATGGTTTACCTTCGCTAGGGATCACGCTCAATGCCTATGTGGCAGCTATTATCGCCTTTTCTTTAAGCGTGGGCGCTTATGGTTCAGAGATTATTCGCTCGGCCATAGAGTCTATTCCTAAAGAGCAATGGGAAGCGGGGGAAACCATTGGGATGACCTATGCACAAATCATGCGGCGGATTATTTTACCTCAAGCCGCTCGTGTCTCAACCCCTCCTTTGTTTAGTACTTTTATTAGCTTGGTAAAAGACACCTCTCTCGCAGCGACTGTAACGGTAGTTGAACTATTTCGGCGTGCTCAGCAAGAGGCTGCTACGACCTATGAGCCATTATGGTTATATATAGAAGCGGCGCTGATTTATTTATTGATTTGTACGGTATTATCCTATTATCAGCGTAAAACAGAAAACTATTTTAATCGCTTCCATGCTTAAGGATAAACAATGATTGATGTTAAACAGCTTGTTAAAAGTTTTAATGATAAAGTTATTTTAGATAATATTTCGGTACAGTTTCCGACAGGAAAAACTACCGCTATTTTAGGGCCTTCAGGATCAGGGAAAACGACACTGTTACGTTGTTTAAATGTATTAGAAATGCCTACCTCAGGGCAGATTAGTTTTGATGATACGGTTTATCATTTTGACCCCAAGCAACCCTTATCAAAACAAACCATATTAAATCTACGCCGTAAATCGGGTATGGTATTTCAGAGTTTTAATCTATTTCCCCATATGACTGTGGAGCAAAATATTACCGAAGGCCCTATTATTGTTAAAAAGATGGATAAACAGTTAGCGCTTCAGCAAGCACATAGTTTATTAGCAAAAGTAGGTTTACTAGAGCATGCCCCTAAATACCCCCATCAATTATCGGGAGGACAAAAACAGCGTGTCGCTATTGCGCGTGCCTTAGCCATGGAGCCTAGCGTATTATTGTTTGATGAACCGACCTCGGCCTTAGATCCAGAGCTGGAGTTGGAGGTATTGAAAGTTATTCAATCCCTATCGCACGAACATAACACCATGATTATTGTGACCCATAATTTAGAGTTCGCACGCCAAGTGGCTGATCAAGTGGTGTTTATCGATGCAGGAAAGATCATCGAGACTAATACTACGCAACAGTTTTTTTCGGCACCCAAAGAAGAGCGCACCCGCGAGTTTTTAGGTCGATTTGGTCAGTTAGGTGTGTCTATGGTTTCTGTTATTGAGTAAAAGTAATCCAGTATTTCTTTTGCTATCAGGTAGCATCCCTGCTACCGAGGCTGCTTCAGAAATACTCAATTACTTTTGTTAGGTGAGGTGTGTTAGCGTTTAGGTCTAAGAGACTGCTTCCACATTAAAAAATGTCCCATCCAAACTCACGACCTTAACACGAGTGCCAGCGGGCAAATCGGCTCCTTGTGCCTGCCAAATAGTACCATCGACCTCTATCGTACCCTGTCCATTAATAATGGCAGTGTTTAAAGGATAAATCTTACCCACATGCATATTCAAACGATTGTTAAGGCCAGGAGTATCAGAGGGGGTTGTTTCAACTTTATACCAGGGAGTTTTTCGCCATACTAATAAGCTAATAATAGATAATAGCGAAAATAAAATTAATTGGGCGGCGAGAGAAAAAGAGGGGATCAATAATAATACTAATCCGGTCACAATTGCCCCAAAACCAAACCACATAATAATAGCACCCGGAATAACGATCTCTAAGGCGATTAAAATCGCACCTAAAGTCAGCCAGTACCAATAAACAATTTCCATTTAATGTCCCCTTGGCACCTTAAAGTTATCTTGCGCTGCTTTCCAGAGTTCATTAATGCTGCCAATCGAGCCTAATAAACCGGAGGTTTCTAGGGGCATAAAGACGGTTTTTTGATTAGGAGATTCAGCAAATTTACTTAAGGCGGCCACATATTTCTGGGCAATAAAATAATTTAGGGCTTGTGGATCACCTTGAGCGACCGCTTCCGACACCATTTGCGTGGCTTTAGCTTCGGCTTGGGCTTCACGTTCACGGGCTTCGGCGAGTAAGACAGCGGCGGTTTTAGCACCTTCTGCTTCTAGGATTTGGGCTTCTTTTTTGCCTTGTGCCTCGGTGATTTGGGCACGTTTTTGGCGTTCAGCCGTCATTTGCAGATTCATAGCACGCACGAGTTCTTCGGGGGGCTGAATATCTTTAATCTCAACCCGCAGCACCTTCACCCCCCACGCATTGGTGGCTTGGTCAATAATAGCGAGCAGGCGTGAGCCGATTTCATCTCGCTTACTCAACAGGGAATCTAATTCAAAGGCACCACACACCGAGCGCAAATTAGTCATGCTTAAATTCATAATCGCGGTGGGTAGGTGAGTGACTTCATAGGAGGCTTTGGCGGCGTCAAAAATTTGATAAAAGATCACGCCATCCACAGTGACATTGGCATTGTCGGCGGTAATAATTTGTTGTGGTTCGATATCAAGCACTTGTTCCATCATATTCACTTTATGCCCAACTCGATTCACTATAGGAAGAATTATCCCTAACCCCGGTTGTAAAGTACGTACATAACGTCCAAAGCGTTCAATAGTATAACTATAACCTTGCGGAACGGTCTTGACGGACATAAATAACAACACAATACCAAAAAATAACACACCTAAAGCAAATTCTAACATCATGAGCTCCTTATCGTTTGTTATTGATTAATCTCTAGCTTATCGTATTTAAAGCTAATTTGCTGGAATCCACTGTAATTTAGATAAATAGCAAGGCTTTAAATTTTCTGGCATAACCTTGATACTATTATTGAAGCACAGCATCAGGATTTTTGATATGCATTTATATGGTTGTCCGATGACACGTTCGACGCGAGCGGTATGGGTATTAGAAGAGGCGGGTTTGGCTTATGACTATACTGCTATTGATATGAGGGCAGGTGAGAGTTTTAAACCACCACTGATTACACTTAATCCGGCAGGAAAAGTCCCTGTATTGGTTGATGGTGATCTAGTTTTAACCGAATCAGCAGCTATTTGTATTTATATTGGGGATAAAGTGCCTCATTCTGGCCTAGTGCCTGCCTATGGTACTAGAGAGCGAGCGGTGCATGAGCAATGGTGCTTTTTTGCTGTGAGCGAGCTAGAGCAGCCATTATGGCTAATCGCTAAGCATAGTTTCGCTTTTCCCGCAGAGCAGCGTCACCCGGAGGTGATTCCTAGTGCAGAATGGGAGTTCAAGCGTCAGCTTAAAATACTCGCGCAGGGGTTGGGGGATAAAACCTTTATTTTAGGTGAGTCTTTTACCGTAGCAGATATTTTACTCAGCCATGTACTGACTTGGGCTACACGCGGCCTAAAAATGGATTTAGAGCACGATAATCTCAAAGCCTATCAACAGCGTACACAAGCACGTCCCGCACTGGCTAAAGCGCGTGAACGCGAAGCTCAAGCCGCTACCGTAAAAACCTCTGGTTAAACTATTATTTAATTATGTTGCTCATAAAAGATAAAACCTTTCTAAGTATTTATATACCTAATTATTTAGAGTTTTCAGTCTTATTTATTCTAGCGATTTTAGATACTGTTTTTATTGCTTTGGTTGAGCCTAGGTTTGTGACTGTATTAGGTATCACCCATAGTTTATTAATTATAGTTTTTGTCACTAGCCAAACTATTGCGAATATTACAGCAGCCCATTTGACGAATATAGATTTAAGTGAAGAGCAGAAGCATTATTGGGTTAATAAGACTTTGCTTTTAACCTTTCTGACAGGTATAGCTTATGTAAGTTTTATATTGCTGTTAGTCCCTTATTTATTAACGGTGGTAAATCTAGAAAATAACTATCAACATTTAAACTATGTTTTCATCGTCATTATTTTATTAGGTGCTATTTTTGTTGCCTTGCGTCGAGGGATTAATGCGATTTTTAATATTTATCGTATGGCTAGTATCAATCTTTATAGTAGCCTAATCATTGTAGTATTTAATGTGATATTTAATGTGGCATGCTACTTATTGTTTTTTAACAAGAACAATGAATGGTATTTATTAGGTATTGGTTTATCTACCTTTATTAGTCAAGTCATTGTTCCTATTGGCTTGATTGCTATTATGGTTAATAATAAAACCACCAGTTTTAAACAGTGGCGTGATTTATTAAAAGATAAGAAAAACGATTGGATTATTATTAAGACGGGATTTATCTCTTCATTAGAGGCAGGTTCTTATACTGTAATGACCTATGTGTTTATCGCCGTGCTTTCTCATATTAGTCAAGCTGCCTTTGTAACACGTACTATGCTGATTCCTTGGTTTCAAATGGTCGGTGCATTAAGTGCTGCATGGGTGGGCTATGCTAATCGAGAATTAGCCTTTTGCTGGAATGCAAAGCAGTTGGATAAATTTGAATTAACCGTCGCTAGTTTGATTAATTGGGGCAAAGTTTTCTCTAGTATAGGTCTGTTGATCATGCTAGCCATATTCACACTGATACAAAGTATAGCGTTTAAGGAGTTATATAGTGATGCTCAGGCACTGCATATCTTAATAATAGTATTTCTTTGCTTGGCTTTGATAGAGTTCTTTAGAGTCAGAAATGTAATTGCTCTTACAGCTTTAAGATTATTAAAATATGTTGGGAGATCTACTATGGTTTCTATTATGTGCCATATCGTCTGGCTAATGAGCTTTTTTATCATTTATCAGACTCAAAACTCTCTTAATACTTTGCTAGCGGTAGGACTCATGTTTGGTCTAATGGTAGTTGATGAGTATTTTAGAGGTGTTTATAACTATTCATTGCTTAGGAAGTTTATTAATAATAATGACATTGTATAGAGTAATGAAATTTAATAGTTATATTGTTTTAATTGTGAAAAAATCCCTCTAATTATTTTGAGGGATTAATTTTGATTATCATGCTAAATTTAGTGAGGCCAAGTTGGTTGTAAATAAAATAAAAATTAACTATCTATTTGGCCAGGCTAATATATTAGCTTCTGTATTTTCTGATATCTCTTGTTTGATTTTATTCTTTAGTATAGGTAGCTGTATAATCTCACCATATTCAGTATCAAAAAATCCATCTGGTAGATTACACAAAGATTCGACATCAGTAGCATTTAGAGTTAATGTTTTTAATATTTGTTTTTTATTAAATCCCCCATCTTCTAATAGTAGTTTGATGGCACGATTTAAAAGTAGTGGTTGTTCTGGTGTTAAGTCATCATCAAGTGGTTCCTTAGTTTTCCAGCCTCTAGCGCTGTAGTTTTTCCATAGTCGGCTTAAATATTCTTCACTCAAAAGATTGAGACTTTTTGCTCGCATAATTAAAGAGGCAACAGATGTTTTCCAACGACGCTTGAGAATGATCAATGTATCTAAAGTTGGATGAGAGAGTTCTAATGAAATATTTTCTGCAGGCATCAAAAATGCGCTAGCAAATAAATGAGCTTGTCGTTCAAGTTCATTATATAGTTTTGTAGTATCTGAGGATTTTAGATTCCTATGCATAATAATGTGAGCTAACTCATGAGCAATATCAAATCTACTACGTACTGCATTTGCTTTATCTGCCGCAATAAAAATATAGGGTCTATTTTCAAGATCAAACCATCTTGAAACGCCATCCATCTTGCTATGACCTATGCACTCTCTTACTACCAATATACCAGCACTTTCAACTACTTTGATAATATTTTCAATGGGATTTAATCCTAGACCCCAATATTTTCTAGTGTCTTGTGCGAGCTGCTCTATCTCGCTATCTACAATAGTAAGAGCTTGATCTCTGGTTAAACAAGTAGGTATGTTGACTGCTGGCCAGTCCACCCATTCTTGTAATATAGTTGATAACTCATAAGCCCACTCTAGACGTACCTTTGCTATATTACGAGCATCTTTAGTTAATGCTGTACTTGACCTAAAGAAATAAGAGCTTTCACCATAATTCGGAAAAGAGCTTAAAAACCACTCCGGTGGTAAACCTAAAGAGGATGCAATTTTCTCTAAAGCAGGAGCTTCAGGTAATTGCTCATTTCTTTCCCATTTGGATATAGACGCTTTAGAACATCCACTAATAGCACTTAGAGCTGTTTGGGTTAACCCACGTGCAGTACGTGCTTGTACTAAGCGTTGACCTTTGAAGCCTGTTACACCAGTACGCATAATATCACCTTCATTTTTGAGAGTTTTTAGCCTCGATATCCCCAAGACGCTTCTTTAAGGAAGGTAGTGGGTCTAATATAGGCTGGGTGGTAGAGTTTTCAATACATGCAAGTTGTAATTCCTTAAGGCTTGCTTTCATATGAAAATTACTTAAATCAGTGTAGGGAATTGCAAAGTAAATATCAGGTAGACTTTGATCTAAAGGGTTTGCTGTTACTAAAATAACAGTAAATATTTTGGTTACACCATTGCTTCTTGTCGATGGTTCAAACAAATCTTCTATGACTGGTTCTAATACAGTATTAAGTTTTGATAGCTCTTGCTTATGTTTTGCACGTGTCCAGTTGGTTGATTTATCTCTAATGCAGCTTATGACAAATCTATCTGAGATAATTCTAGCATAATAAAACCCCTTGGGGTCGGTAGGAGTTCGTGAACCATTAAGACCGGTATTGTTGGCACAGCTTACTACTACATCTACTAAGTGTGCATGCTGCATATTTCCCTCAAGATATGGGCGCATTTCTTTAGATACATGAGCATTATTGTAATCTGAAGCAGCTTTGTATTTTGCTGTGATATCTTGCTCTAAATTGAGCAAAAAGTTAGAGCCTAGTTCTACTGCTAGATGGGTGATCAAGGATTTTCTTAAATTTTCCATATCATATCTCTTTCTATGTAACTCTATTGGAAAATGATAGCAAAATTTTTCGTTATTAGTAGTTATTTATGAAAAAAATTATTTAATCATGAGTTCCTGTATATTTTATATGAGGGTGTTATATCTTACTGGATATGATTGGTCATATTATGGGGATATAAAATCTATAGTCTGTTATTTGTAAAATAACAATAAACTTGAAGGAAATATCATGTTTGTGGAAAGACACGGGTAAAATTAAAATACCCGTATCTTGTGAGAGCTGAAAAACTTAAGCGGAAAGGCCTAAATTATTCCAGATAGTGACCGTTGGTTCAGCACGATTCATAGTGTAAAAGTGCAAACCAGGTGCGCCGGTATCGAGTAAGTTTTCACACAGGAGTGTTATAAACTCTTCACCAAATGCCGTAATCGATGCCGTATCATCCCCATAGGCTTCTAATTGTTTTCGTACCCAGCGTGGAATTTCTGCTCCACACATATCCGAAAAACGAGCCAGTTGGGTGTAATTCGTAATCGGCATAATACCGGGTACGATGGGGACGGTAACACCTGCTTTTAAGCAAGTATCGACAAAATGCCAATACGCATCAGCATTAAAGAAATACTGCGTAATCGCACTATCGGCTCCTGCTTGCACTTTACGCACAAAGTTAGCCACATCGCGCTCAAAGTTCTGAGCTTGTGGGTGCATCTCAGGATAGGCTGCCACTTCAATATGGAAGTGATCGCCGGTTTCCTTACGAATGAACTCCACTAATTCATTGGCATAACGAAATTCGCCGCTATCCATCGTACCGGAAGGCAAATCACCGCGCAGGGCGACAATGTGCTTAATACCACTCTCACGGTACAGATTTAAAATCTGGCGAACTTGGTCGGCTGACGAACCAATACAGGATAAATGCGGTGCTGCTTCAATCCCAGAGGAGCGCTGAATATCCAGCACTGTCTCTAGGGTGCGCTCTTGTGTTGAACCACCCGCTCCATAAGTCACCGAGAAAAATCGCGGTTTTAACGGAGCTAAGGCGGCACGCACTTCACGCAGTTTTTCCACACCCTGTTCGGTTTTGGGTGGGAAAAACTCAAAGCTAAACGCTAATTCATCACGCTGGCCAGGGTCGTCATGTTCATGGTCGTGGGTATGATCATGAGTACTCATAGCAACTCCTGATTAGTAGCGATAATGATCCGCTTTATAAGGGCCATTAACTGGCACATCAATATAGGCCGCTTGTTGTTCGGTAAGTTCGGTCAATTGAGCGTTTAATTTCTTCAATTGTAAGCGAGCTACTTTCTCATCTAAGTGTTTAGGTAAGGTATACACACCAACAGGATATTTACCCGAATCACGTTCAGTCCAGAGTTCAATTTGTGCAATCGTTTGATTGGCAAAAGAGGAGGACATTACATAAGAAGGATGACCTGTCGCACAACCTAGATTTACTAAGCGGCCTTGCGCTAATAAGGTAATGCGTTTACCGTCTGGGAAAATAATGTGATCAACTTGTGGTTTGATCTCTTCCCATTGATATTTTTCGAGGCTAGCAACATCAATTTCATTATCAAAGTGACCGATATTGCACACGATCGCTTCGTTTTTCATCTTAGCCATGTGATCGTGAGTGATAACATGGTAATTACCTGTTGCCGTTACGAAAATATCTGCTTTATCAGCAGCATAGTCCATAGTGACAACGCGGTAGCCTTCCATTGCGGCTTGTAGCGCACAAATCGGGTCAATTTCAGTCACCCATACTTGAGCAGACAGTGCACGTAGGGCTTGAGCAGAACCTTTACCCACATCACCATAGCCTGCAACCACAGCCACTTTACCCGCGATCATGACGTCAGTCGCACGTTTAATCCCATCAACTAAAGACTCACGGCAACCATATAGATTGTCGAATTTAGACTTAGTGACCGAGTCATTCACATTGATTGCTGGGAAGCGTAAGTCACCGCGTGCATGCATTTGGTATAAACGATGTACACCTGTGGTGGTTTCTTCGGTAACACCACGGATTTGAGCTAAACGTGTGCTATACCAAGAAGGATCAGTCGCTAAACGTTTACGAATCGCAGCGTATAAAAAGGTTTCTTCTTCTGAGGTCGGTTTAGCAACGACACTGATATCTTTCTCAGCACGTGCACCTAAATGTAGGAGTAGGGTAGCATCACCACCATCGTCCAAAATCATATTGGCTTGTTCACCTGACCAGTCAAAGATTTTGTGGGTGTAATCCCAATACTCTTCGAGTGATTCGCCTTTATAAGCAAAGACTGGAATCCCGGCAGCAGCAATCGCAGCAGCAGCATGATCTTGAGTAGAGAAAATATTACAAGAAGCCCAACGAACGTCAGCGCCTAATGCTTTTAAGGTCTCAATTAACACGGCTGTTTGAATGGTCATGTGTAAGGAGCCGGTAATACGAGCACCTTTGAGCGGTTGAGTTTTAGCAAACTCTTCACGAATCGCCATTAAACCGGGCATTTCAGTTTCGGCAATTTTAATTTCTTTACGACCCCAATCAGCAAGGCCTATGTCAGCAACAATATAATCATTGAATTGACTCGAACTCATCATTCAATCTCCGTTTAGTTGATAATTGAATGAGCGCCGTTAGTCATTACGGTTGCCTAAGCCTGGCGGATCTACCCCTTATTAAAATTAGGATGAGGTAGCCGTTGCAGCGCTCCTTAGACGGAAATTTCACCTAGCCTATAATAGACTAGGTGAATAAAAGGGAATTATAAACCGGCGGCTGCGCGTAAGGCGTCAGCTTTATCGGTTTTTTCCCAAGGTAAATCTAAATCTTCACGACCAAAGTGACCGTAACTGGCGGTATTACGATAGATCGGACGTAATAGATCTAACATTTTGGTAATACCATAAGGACGTAGGTCAAAATGCTCACGCACTAATTTTTCAATTAAAGACTCGGCGACTTTATTAGTACCAAAGGTCTCAACAGAAATAGAGGTCGGTTGAGCCACACCAATCGCGTAAGATACTTGAATCTCGCAACGGTCTGCTAAGCCTGCCGCTACAATGTTTTTCGCTACATAACGACCCGCATAAGCGGCTGAGCGATCCACTTTAGAGGGATCTTTACCAGAGAATGCGCCACCACCATGACGTGCCATACCACCGTAGCTATCGACGATGATTTTACGTCCGGTCAGACCGCAGTCACCTACTGGGCCACCGATTACAAAGTTGCCGGTAGGATTAATGTGTAGCTGAGTACCTTTATGTAACCATTCTGCCGGTAACACTGGCTCAATAATCTGCTCACGTACGGCATCACGTAAATTGCTGAGGTTAATTTCAGGGTCGTGTTGAGTAGAAAGCACAACAGCATCAATGGCAACGATTTTGCCGTCTTCATAGCGTACGGTGACTTGTGATTTAGCATCAGGACGTAACCATGGCAGAATGCCATTTTTACGTAATTCAGCTTGTTTTTTCACTAAGCGATGCGCAAAGGTTAATGCAGCAGGCATTAATACATCGGTTTCATTACTAGCATAACCAAACATCAGGCCTTGATCGCCTGCACCTTGGTCTTCACTACGAGCGCGGTCTACACCCATCGCAATATCAGGAGATTGCTTACCAATGGCATTAATAACCGCACAAGTATTGCCGTCAAAACCAATACGTGAATTGTTATAGCCAATATCATTTACCACACCACGCACAATACCTTCGTAGTCAATATCAGCGGTCGTGGTAATTTCGCCCGCTAAGACGATCATGCCAGTTTTAGCGAGGGTTTCGCAGGCTACACGAGCATAAGGGTCTTTAGTGATAATAGCGTCTAAAATGGCGTCAGAAATTTGATCGCACATTTTGTCAGGATGGCCTTCAGATACGGATTCAGACGTAAACAGGTGAGTCTCAGCCATTACGTTCTCCTTTATGATAATTGATTACTAATGACTGAGCGCCGTTTTGTTATGTTGACAGTCTGTTGAGCCTGGCAGAAAAGTTCTGTTGCAACGCTCCTCAACATCTGTGCTCTCAGCCTAATGGCTTTATGGGGTAGCAATGATACTAAAAAATTTAGGTTTGTACAGAGGTTATCGATATGGAGGAATGGGATCTTAAACAGGCAAGGTAGGTAAATACCCTATAAGTTGTATTTTAAATACAATATTTATATGATGCCGATCTCTCTTGATCAGTTAGCGAGTAAGGCTAGTGCAATTAACACAGTTTACCGATATTGGGTTACGGGTTTTGATGTATCTAACCCAGCATCAACGTGAGTCATTAGTCACGATAGCCGAACTCGCTGAGCAGTTTCAGCTCTCACATAATCACTTAATTAAAGTGGTAAATCAGTTAGTGAAGCTGAATTGGGTTGAGAGTACACGGGGGCGTAATGGTGGGTTACGGTTAGGCATACCTGCTCATCAATTACACTTAGGCAGGCTGATTCGAGCGTTGGAGGGGCATACGCCCTTAATTGAGTGCGATAAAGCCGCCTGTGTTTTAACAGGAAGCTGTCATTTACAACGGATTCTTGCTGAGAGCCTTAATCAATTTTATCAATACTTAGACCAGTACACCTTAGCGGATATCGTGCGTGACCCAACACAATCCATCCTGCAGCAATTACATCAGCAATGGGCTACTCACTAAAAAGGCTTATCTAAACCGTCAGTTAGCCAATATCACCTAAAAAGGATTTATTTTATGATCACAGCAGAATCTCTAGCGATTGTGCAAGCGACCGTGGGCGTCGTCAGAGAATATGGTGCGGATATTACCCGTAAATTTTATAGCACTTTATTTGCCGCTCATCCGGAATTAACCAATCTATTTAATATGAGCAATCAGGCTAGCGGAGAGCAACAACAGGCACTCGCTAGTGCGGTCTATGCTTATGCAGCTAATATACAAAACCCCACAGCGCTTGAGCCAATTCTCTCGCGCATTGCCCATAAACACGCAAGCCTAGGGATTAAACCAGCCCAATATACTCTCGTAGGTAAGCATTTATTAGCTGCGATTAAGTCGGTATTAGGTGAGGCGGCGACCCCTGAAATCTTAGCGGCATGGGATGAAGCTTACTGGCTATTAGCCTGTGAATTAGTGGCGCGTGAAGCCAGTTTATATACCCAACAACAAGTCCGCCTAGATGAGTCATTTTGGCAAAATCTACAAATTGAGCACATTATACAAGAAACACCGGATATTAAATCCTTGTATCTTATTCCAGCCTCTGGAGAGAGTTTGCCGAGCTTTGTAGCGGGGCAATATGTCAGTGTTGCACTAGAAACGGATACTTATCGCCAAATTCGCCAGTATAGTTTGTCCGATACCAGTGCTAAACCTTATTGGCGCATTACGGTAAAACGTGAAACATCTGCCCCCGCACATCCTGCAGGATTAGTGTCTAATTGGCTCCATACACTAGCGGTGGGGGACAAGGTTAAAGTAGGTAAACCCTATGGTGATTTTGTTCTATCCCCACAAGCGGAGGGTGTGGTGCTGATGAGTGCTGGTGTGGGTATTACCCCTATGGTGAGTATCTTAAATAGCCTAGTCGAGCAAGGCTCTCGTTTACCGATACGCTTCATTCACGCCGCCCGTGAGCCTTCACATATAGCATTATATGATGAAGTACAGCGAGCCTATGAGTACCTGACAGATTATAAAACTGTATTTTTCTATGAAAATGCGAAAGGGACTTTAGCCAATAATGAATTCATAGGTTTCATGGATTTGCAAAAAGCAGGGCTTGATTTATCACGTCAAAATACTTACTACCTATGCGGACCATTAGCCTTCATTAGAGCACAACGCCAATGGTTACAAGCACATGGCATACCGACTGAACGTATTCAGTATGAAGTGTTTGGCCCGGATATGTTTGCTGGTTTGCAGTAGTAGCTAACCTACGTAAAGCAGGATGTTCTGTAAAAACCTTACAGAGCACCCATACGTTGAAATATAGATGTTCGACACTTGAACACTGCTGCTCAAGATGAAAAATGCGTGATGTTGTTTCGTATGCGCGATGTACCTAAGATGCCATTGTTGCCGTGGTAGAGGTTCATCGCAGTACACTATGAATCACAGATTGAGTCGTTTTTCCAGCCCTCATTATTTACCCAATTTAAATTCTGGTAGTAATAGTTACCTATTTGTTTAGGGGGTAATAAGCTCATACTTAACCGGTTGTGGAAATAGTAGTGCTAAATGTTCTGGGTTTATCTTAAATAAAGGGCCTTTTTCACTTACTTGTCCATTTGAGCCTTTACGTTTTATAAGATGATCAACAGTTATAATACCCTCAGCCAACAATGGCATTAATTGACTTTGCAAAGGAGCTTTAGTATGAGTGATGGACTTTAAGTAAAACAGCTCTTGGCCTTGTTTATCAAAGGATGAATCTGCCTCAATCCAAAAAGTTTCAGTATGCTTTTCAACTAATCGTTGTCGTAAAGTTTCAGCCTCCCAAAGTACTACATCACCATCGTCTATATGCTTTTCAAAAAGAATTTCCTGATTTTCTGCTAGGGTTAAGTATAATCCTTGGCTATTAGGTTTTAGTGCCTGTATGGTGCAATAAAGCTTGTGATCATTGTTACGCTGATAGCCATATTTCTCTAAGATCTCTCGACTTGATTTTAAAATGCTCTTTTGCCAGTTTGGTACTTGAGCAAAAAGGTTTGATCGATTACTACTTTTAGAGCTACGTGCGGATTTTATTTCAATGCCAAAATAATCAGGTTTTTTACTACTATTGGTAGGTATACCTAATGCTAGCTCAATAGCAATTCCGATAGCCGTATCTCCAGAAGTAGGCGATGTGATTGCTCCTCTTCTAGCGATAGTACGTAATTTATTTAATAGATCTTGAGCAATATTATTAGTAATAGCAAGACGTTTTAATATTTGACCAATATGATCATTAGTATTTTGATGTATACTTAAAGTTATCTGACTTAAATTAAATAGATATGGAGTTTTATCATAAATAGTAATAGCAATAGCATCACCTGCATTAGCAAAGTCCTTTAAGTACTTGAACCACATGCGTGGATCACCTTTTTTAGTTTGTGGGCGATATGCTGTCATTTCTGTAATAATTAATTCAGGGCTAGCTACAAAAATGGCTGTATATTTACACTTTGCTTCTGGTCCTTGAGCTTGATTAGAGTAATCATGCAATTTCATGGCTGTGAAAAGTGCTCTTACCGGATTGGTTGCATCTAAAATACTTTTATCTAAACCTGTTTTAGTAGGCCAAAAAATAGCAAAATCAATGCCCAACTCTACTAGAGTAGCGCGGTTGTTAAGAACATTACTAGAATTGTCTAAGATTACTTTGCTTATCATAGTGAAGAGGGGCTTGAGATGTTTTTAAGAGTAGTAAGACTACAGCGAGTAGAATGGGTTTATCAAGTAAATTAAGAAAAGCCCTGGACTTTAGTATAAGTTTATTCTAAAATAGAGTTTTGCTTCACTTGAGATAGGATGGCTATGAATCATATTGAATTATTTGCTGGCTGTGGTGGTCTAACTTTAGGCTTGGAGTCTGTAGGTTTTCAATTGGTTTTTGCTAATGAGCTATCAGCAATGGCAGGTGAAACATTTGCGTATAATTTTTTTCAAGAGAATTTAGCAGATACTTTATCTGGAAAAATACCCTTAAAAACTAAATGGTTGAGTAGCAATTACCCTCTTGCTGATTTAAATAAACGCCTACGCGAGAATCCCCGTACTTATCCATCTTTAAACAAAGGCTTTAGTGAAGTTTATAGTGTTGAGGATTTTAAGGGTGGATTAATTATTGGTAGTATTGTACAGCTCAATGAGTGGCTAGAGCAACATCAAGAGCAATTAGAAATACTTAAAAAAAGTTTTGGGCAGGGAGAGTTAGATCTAGTATCTGGCGGGCCACCATGCCAAAGTTTTAGTATGGCAGGTATGAGACAATTAACGAATGAGCGTAATACCTTACCGTGGGAGTTTGTTAAGTTTGTTAAGTATTTACAGCCCAAAGCTGTTTTGTTAGAAAATGTATCAGGTATATTAAAGCCTTTTAAAACAGATGGTCGATCCTATTATGCATGGTTTGAAGTTGCTAAGGCTTTTATGAGTATTGACTATATACCACTATGTTTACATATTAATGCTAAATATGTCGGAGTTGCCCAAAACCGACCACGTTTTATTATGTTAGCACTACGTCAGGATGTTTATTTTAATCTAAAACCCCATTTTAATACTTTAGAGCAAGCATTGTTTGCACAATCAGAATCTTGTCATGAAAAGTTAAAAAATAAGCAAATGTTTAATTATAGTGAATTGAAGTATTTTGATATTGAAAAATCAGAGCAGCAAATTTATTTTAATCATACCTTTTTAAAAGAATTAGTATGCTGTAAAAATAATTTACATACGGTATCAGATGCTATTGATGACCTAAGAGTTAATGCGGAAATTACTATCGTAAAATCTAGCTATGTTAAAAAAATAAATAAGCTACTGCTTAATGATAATAATAATATCTTAAAAAATCATGAATTACGTAGTAATGGTTTATTAGTAAAAAGCCGGTTTAGACTTTATCAAATACTAAATCAAGTTGATAGGAGGCTTTTAAATGAGGTAAAGCAAGTGCTAAAAGGTGAGCTTAACCAATTGTCCAATCAGGTAGCTCTAGAGTTATTAAATTTTGAGTATCTAGCTGAAAATGGTAGTGGTTTAATAAAGTTTAAAAGTAAGAATGAATTAGAGAGTTATTTAACTAAGCATCAAACTAAAAAACAAACTCAAAAAGCGTTGATTGCTGATAAGCCTGCACCTGCAGCTATGTCTATTGCGGATGACATTTGTCATTATCATCCTGAGGAGTTACGTACTTTAACAGTACGTGAAATGGCACGAATTCAATCATTCCCTGATAATTTCGTATTTCGCTCTAAAATTACTACAGGTGGTAAGATGCGCCAATTTGAAGTACCACAATATACTCAAGTAGGTAATGCAGTTCCACCCTTATTAGGGGCTGCTTTAGGTAAGGTGATTACAGAGTTACTAAATAAAAATAACACTAATAAAATAGAATTACCAAATGATGTGGAAACTAGAGTAACGAATGAGGTATGTACTAATCATCAACAGCTCGATATTTTCAAACAAAAATATCGAGCTTAGTTTGATATAAACTATTAGTTATTGGGAAATACCTAATGACTCCTCTAACCCCAGCATAATATTCATATTTTGAATAGCAGCGCTACTCGCACCTTTGCCGAGATTATCTAAGCGGGCAACTGCTAATACTTGAGATTGATCAGCAGATTCAAACACATAAATCTCACAGTTATTAGAGCCACCTAAATTCGAGATATTGAGAAATTTATCTTGTTCAAGATCATGCTCTCTCACTTGTACAAACTGTTCGCCCTGATATTTAGCTTGATACAGCTGTTTAATGTCTTTAGTCGTGCTATTTAATTCAGTTTTATCAAAGGCGACTAATACAATCATGCCTTGACGAATCGGCACTACACTAGGAATAAAGCTTGGGCGGCGTTTAAGACCGCTATGTTTAATAATCTCAGCAATATGCTTATGTTGGAAATCTAAACCATATAAAGCTAAGGCAGGCGGTGTATCACCCGATTCATAGGTATTAATCATGGCAGTACCGCCACCGGAATAGCCAGAATAACCATTAATATGAATCGCGGTATTATCGCCCAATAAACCCTGCTCACTTAAAGGGTTTAGTAGCAACGTGGCTCCTGTGGCATAGCAGCCCGGATTCGAGACATATTTAGCATTTTTAATTCGAGCACGTTGTTCTTTACGCAGTTCAGGCAGACCATAGACCCATTTTTCATCCACCCGATGCGCCGAACTCGCATCAATCACGCGGGTATCCATGTGATACAGATCCGCCGCAATTTCCTTAGAGGCTGCATCCGGTAAGCATAAAAAGACAATGTCAGCCTCATTCATCAAGGCTTTACGCGCATTGATATCTTTACGTGCTTCGGTTGCAATTTCAATCACTTGCACATGATTGTGGTGCTCTAATTTATCTCTGATTTGTAACCCAGTGGTGCCGTGTTGTCCGTCAATAAATACTTTTAGTTTGTTGCTCATTGTATATCTCTGAGAGGGATGAATAGCGCTATTATGAGACAAACTTACCCAGTTCAGCTACGCCAAAAGTACAAAAATTTTGGCGTATGTTATCTAGCCTTAAAAGTAAATAAGGCTATAAAGCTAAGGAAAGCTGATCAGAAATCAAGTCATCATTTGCACTTTTTACAGGTATAGCTAAAGGCTGATTTAGCTCAATGATATTAAATAATCTAACTAAGCTACGAGCCATGGCATAAGCTAAATTTACCGGAACGGCATTACCAATTTGTTTATAAATATTCGTGGGTGTACCGGCAAACTCCCAAGTATCAGGAAATGTTTGAATCCGTGCATATTCACGAGTGGTCAGTGGTCGGGTAAATTCAGGGTGACAGCGCTCAGTTTGTTTTTGGGCAGGCGCACAGGTGAGTGTTAAACTCGGTTCATCCCATGATAAGCGTCTTGCCATTCCTGTTTTACCCCCACCTAAATAAAAGCTTTTTAGCATATACTCTTTTTGAATCTCTAGAGGTAAATCACGCCAATAGCCGCCGGGTGGGACTAAATCCATAATTTCTTTTTTGCGCTTAGGATAGGATTGGCCTTTAGACTCTGGAGCATCAGTATCATAAAGCATTCCTGTTTTTAGAGCATCGCGTAAGGTAAGTATGCGTTTATAAGGGGCAGGCCATTGATAAGAGTCAATAAAATGCTTTAAGTCTTTTCTAATGCCAATTAGAAATAGGCGTTCACGTTTTTGTGGTACTTGATAAAAAATAGCCTTTAGTACTTTAGGCTCAATAAGCTCATAGCCTAGTTCATCAATAATACTTTTAATAGCCTCTAGCGTTTTACCATTATCATGCTTTAATAACCCTCTAACATTTTCAGCTAGAAATACAGGTGGATTAACTTCCTTAACACACCTAGCAAACTCATAAAATAATGTACCCCTGACATCTTCAAAGCCTAGTTTTTTACCTGCATAGGAGAAGGCCTGACAGGGAAAACCACCAGAAACTAAATCTACTTTATTATGGTACTCAGTAAAATCTAGCTCAGTAATACTGCTATTTTTCACATTCCAATGTGGGCGATTTTTAGTAAGTGTTGCACAAGCTGTTTTATCAATTTCATTTAATAAAACAGACTCAAAGCCCGCTTTTTCTAAGCCTAGACCTAGGCCCCCTGCACCTGCAAATAACTCTATAGAGGTGTAAGAACGTAAAGGTTGGGTAATATATTCCGCTTCCCAAGCAGAGTTCTTCATGAGTTGAGCTTGCTCAAAAACCTCTAACTGACTGCGATGGTAGACCCGATAGTTGTTCATAGGATGACGTAGAGGGGTAAGTTTGCCACTTTTATCCCAGCGCCTTAGGGTTTCTTTGGAGACTGAAAGCATATCAGCAACCTCAGCGACTGAAAGATATTCTTTTTCCATGGTAGGTGCATTAGTTTAGTAAAATAGCTAAATGATAGTAACATAGTGACTATGGTTAAGGTTGTTACTCGTAGTGGTATTCTATACAACTCTGATCTTATTACCCTGAGCCATTATGGGCTGCTTTTGCAGGTTATGAGGTATTTGATGAAATCCTTGAGGCTTTTAATCGAGTGGGGGATAGGTTAAAAGCTGCTGTTAGGCAAAGTACTAAGTTTTAAGTTCACCCCTGCCTGGTTTTTCGGTATAAAGTAAGGTCTCTATCCCAGATCAGACCTTACTTTGCTATGCTGCACCTAGCCCACTGTGAACCCTCCAAACGGGTAAGTGTTTCTCACTCTTTCTATGCAATACACAATCAGAGGTTAGTACACCGATGATCCTTAGGTATAATAGGCACCCTTAGCGCCACGGTACACCATTCAACACAAGGCTAAGTCTGATGATGCATCCTCATAACCCCTGCTATAGGTGTTATCAGCATGTTTCATTGAGTTGCGATTATTTGTATTTTAAGGAGTTCTGTTATGACCACCCGCCAACAGTTGGCTAATGCTATTCGTGTATTAGCAATGGATGCTGTGCAAAAAGCAAACTCAGGCCATCCCGGTGCTCCTATGGGTATGGCGGATATTGCCGAAGTGCTCTACAACGATTTCATGCACCACAATCCGACCAATCCTAAGTGGGCGAATCGAGATCGGTTTGTCATGTCCAATGGGCATGGCTCCATGCTGCCTTACTCGGTACTGCATTTAACCGGCTATGATCTGACGCTTGATGATCTTAAAGCCTTCCGTCAACTCCACTCTAAAACCCCCGGTCATCCTGAGTATGGCTATGCGCCCGGCATTGAAACCACTACCGGCCCCTTAGGTCAAGGTATTGCAAATGCGGTCGGTATGGCGTTGGCTGAGAAAGTATTAGCTGCTCAATTCAATAAACCCAATCACACTATTGTTGATCATTACACCTATGTATTCTTAGGTGATGGTTGCCTCATGGAAGGTATTTCTCATGAGGCGTGTTCACTAGCAGGGACTTTAAAATTAGGTAAATTAATCGCGTTCTATGATGACAATGGTATCTCGATTGATGGCGATGTAATCGGCTGGTTTGCGGATAATACACCGAAACGTTTTGAAGCCTATGGTTGGCATGTGGTGGCTAATGTCGATGGTCATAACCCAGATGCTATCAAACAAGCCATTGAACAAGCGCAAGCTGAAACCGAACGCCCCAGCCTAATTTGCTGCAAAACCATCATTGGTAAAGGCGCTCCGAATAAACAAGGTGGGCATGATGTGCATGGCGCACCCTTAGGGGCTGCAGAAATTGCTGCTGCGCGTGAAGCGATGCACTGGCCTTATGAGCCTTTTGTGATTCCGGCAGAAGTTTATTTAGGTTGGGATGCTAAAGAAAAGGGCCAAGCGCTAGAGTCAGAGTGGAATAAAACCTTTGCAGCCTATGCCGCAGAGTACCCTACCGAAGCGGCTGAGTTTCAACGTCGTATGAAGGGCGAGTTACCCGCTAATTGGGCTGAAGCTTCACAAGCTGCGATAGCAACTATTAATGCTAAAGCTGAATCACCCGCTACTCGTGTAGCCTCTAAAAATGCCTTAGACCAATTTGCGCCTTTATTGCCTGAGTTTTTAGGCGGTTCGGCGGATTTATCGCCTTCTAACAATACCTTTAATAAGGTCAGTAAAGCGATTAACTCGACTCATGGCCCTGAGCAGAATTTTAGTGGTAACTATATTTCCTACGGGGTGCGTGAGTTTGGGATGAGTGCCATTATGAATGGTGTGACTTTGCATGGCGGCTTTATTCCCTATGGTGCTACCTTCTTAATGTTCTCCGAGTATGCACGCAATGCCTTACGCATGGCGGCTTTAATGAAAATCCGCTCGATTTTTGTTTACACCCATGACTCTATCGGTTTAGGTGAAGATGGCCCTACCCACCAAGCGGTTGAGCAAATCCCCACTCTACGCATGATCCCCAATATGCAGGTCTGGCGTCCTTGTGATGGGGTGGAAAGTATTGTGGCGTGGAAGGCTGCTATTGAGTCTGAAACCATGCCGTCCTGCTTGATCTTTACCCGCCAAAATCTAGCGTTCCAAACCCGTACCCCAGAGCAAATCGCCAATATCGCCAAAGGTGGCTATGTGTTGAAGGATACCGAGGGTACGCCAGATGCCATTATTATTGCGACTGGGTCAGAGGTGGATTTAGCCATGAAAGCGGCGGCGCAAATGACCGACCGTAAAGTACGCGTGGTGTCTATGCCATCCACTAATATCTTTGATGCGCAATCCGCCGAATATAAAGAATCCGTGTTACCCAAAGCAGTAACAGCACGCGTCGCGGTTGAAGCCGCTGTGAGTGCGGGTTGGTATAAATATGTTGGTTTAAATGGCGAAGTGGTGGGTATGGATCGTTTTGGCGAATCGGCTCCTGCGAGTGAGTTATTTAAATACTTTGGGTTTACGGTTGATAATGTAGTCGCCGCCGTAAAACGTGTTTTGAGTTAACAGTCCGGTAAAATTAGAATGAGGGTTCATGGTGGCAAATGATGCAACTATGAACCATTAGGGTTATGCTTGACAGCGCACGCACACTAGCCATTGAAAGGCTAGCACACAGTTTTTTATCTAGGAGAGATAAGTATGGCAGTTAAAGTTGGTATTAATGGTTTCGGCCGTATTGGACGTATGGTTTTACGTGCGATTACTCAGGACTTTCCTGAGCTTCAGGTCGTCGGTATTAATGACCTATTAGAACCTGATTATTTAGCTTATATGCTGAAATACGATTCTGTACACGGTCGTTTTAAAGGTGATATTGCTGTTGAGGGCACAAACCTCATTGTTAATGGTAAAACCATTCGCCTCACGGCAGAAAAAGATCCTGCCAATTTAAAATGGAATGAAATTGGTGCGGATTTAGTGATTGAATGTACAGGCTTATTCTTAACTCAAGAAACATGCCAAAAGCATATTCAAGCCGGTGCTAAGAAAGTAGTGCAGTCAGCACCTTCTAAAGATGATACGCCGATGTTTGTGTATGGTGTGAATCATAAATCCTATGCCGGTCAAGCGATTGTTTCAGCCGCGTCTTGCACCACCAATTGCTTAGCGCCAGTTGCCAAAGTACTACATGATAACTGGGGTATTAAACGCGGTTTAATGACTACCGTACACGCGGCAACAGCGACTCAAAAAACCGTCGATGGCCCTTCAAATAAAGATTGGCGCGGTGGCCGTGGTATTTTAGAAAATATTATTCCCTCCTCCACCGGTGCGGCTAAAGCGGTCGGTAAAGTACTGCCTGAGTTAAATAAAAAGCTCACCGGTATGGCTTTCCGTGTTCCAACATCTGACGTATCTGTCGTGGATTTAACCGTTGAATTAACTAAACCAGCGACCTACGAAGCTATTTGTGCCGCGATGAAAGCAGCTTCTGAAGGTGAGTTAAAAGGTGTGTTGGGTTATACCGAAGAGAAAGTAGTCTCTACTGATTTCGTAGGGCATACAGCGCCTTCTACCTTTGATGCGGATGCGGGTATTGCTTTAGATGACACGTTCGTGAAAGTAGTGGCTTGGTATGACAATGAATATGGTTATACCTGCAATATGCTACGTTTCGTTGAGCATGTCGCAAAAAACTAACTAAGAAGTAAGTGGGTATTTCTGGAGCAGTCTTGGCGGCAAGGACGCTGCCTTGTAGCGTACAGGGATGTATTTACAGCGACTGCGGAGGAGATGCACACTTACTTTTTATTAGAGATATAGCTCAGTAAGGGCGAGTCTAGGTTTGCCCTTATGCTTAACTCATTTGACCGCGGAGTAGTGTAATGGCTTCTTTTATTAAAATGACGGATCTGGATTTAAAGGGTAAACGGGTGTTTATTCGTGCCGATCTCAATGTTCCCGTTGCTGAGGGTAAAGTAACTTCTGATGCGCGGATTACCGCCTCAATGCCTACGATTGAGCACGCTTTAAAGGCGGGTGCAAAAGTGATGGTTACCTCGCACTTAGGGCGTCCCACCGAAGGTGAGTGGACCGAAGAGTCCTCCTTAAAGCCGGTGGCTGATGATATTGCCGCTCGCTTAGGTAAGCCGGTGCGCCTGATTAAAGATTGGGTGAATGGTGGTTTTGACGTAGCGGATGGGGAACTCGTCATTTTAGAAAATTGCCGCATTAATAAAGGCGAAAAGAAAAATAACGACGATACTGCCAAAAAATATGCGGCATTATGTGATGTATTCGTGATGGATGCTTTTGGTACAGCGCATCGTGCGGAGGCCTCCACCTATGGTGTGGGTATGTTTGCCCCGGTTGCGGCGGCGGGTATGTTAATGACCGAAGAGTTAGATGCGCTAGCCAAAGCCTTAGCGAATCCTGCACGCCCGATGATGGCGATTGTGGGGGGTTCTAAAGTCTCTACTAAATTAACCGTACTAGAGTCATTGGCTGAAAAAGTAGATCAGTTAGTGGTCGGTGGCGGGATTGCTAATACCTTCTTGGCTGCTGCAGGTTATAATATCGGCCAGTCTTTAGCTGAAAAAGATTTAATTCCTACGGCAAAAGCGCTAATGGAAAAAATGTCTGCACGAGGTGCGACTATTCCCTTACCAACGGATGTGGTAGTAGGTAAAAAGTTTGACCCGAATGAACCCGCCGTTTTAAAAGATGTTAAAGATGTCGCAGACGATGACATGATTTTTGATATTGGCCCCGACTCGGCTCAAGTGCTGGCCGATATGATTATGAAGGCGGGCACTGTGGTCTGGAATGGCCCCGTAGGTGTATTTGAGTTTGAACAGTTTGGCGCTGGTACTAAAACGCTAGCACTGGCGATTGCTGAAACACCAGCCTTCACGCTAGCAGGTGGGGGCGATACCATTGCCGCGATTCAAAAATATGACATTTACGACAATATTTCTTATATCTCTACAGCAGGCGGTGCCTTTTTAGAGTACCTAGAGGGCAAAGTATTACCTGCGGTTGAGATGTTAGAAAAGCGGGCTAAAAGCTAATTTAGTTTACAACTAAAGTCTGAATACTAAGAGTAAAGATACATACCAAGTAAGCAATGGTTACCATGGCTTACTTCGATTACCACCATCATTGTTAGGAAGAAATTGTGAGAAGAACCAAAATTGTGGCAACGTTAGGCCCAGCTACCGATACGCCTGAAACGATTGAAGCGATTGTAAGAGCCGGTGTGGATGTAGTGCGTCTTAATTTTTCGCATGGCGAACCAGAAGACCATTTGAAGCGGGCGGAAATGATTCGTGACGCAGCAAAACGCGCAGGGCGCACAGTCGGTATTTTAGGTGACTTGCAGGGACCTAAACTACGTATTGCTCGCTTTGTGGATAGTAAAATTTATTTAAAGCGTGGTGATAGTTTTATTCTAGATGCGGCACTTGACTCTAAGGCAGGTACACAAGAGCGTGTAGGCTTAGGGTATAAAGAGCTGATTTATGATGTGACTTCAGGTGATGAGCTATGGCTTGATGATGGGCGTATGGTGCTCTTAGTCAAAGAAGTCAAAGGCAAAGAAATTTATACTGAAGTACTTACAGACGGCCCACTTTCTAATAATAAAGGTCTGAATCGTCGGGGTGGTGGTTTATCCGCAGCGGCGCTAACCGATAAAGACAAAGAAGATATTAAAACGGCTGCCATGATTGGGGTGGACTTTGTCGCGGTTTCTTTCCCACGTTCAGCCGCCGATATGATGGAAGCACGAGAATTATTACGTGCAGCACGTAGTAATGCAGCCTTAGTGGCTAAAATTGAGCGTGCTGAAGCGGTTGAGCAACCGGACTTAGATGACATTATTATTGCCTCGGATGCCATTATGGTGGCGCGGGGTGATTTAGGGGTCGAGATTGGTGATGCCAAGCTACCTTTGACACAAAAGAATCTGATTAGCCGCGCACGTGCCTTAAATCGGGCGGTCATTACGGCAACCCAGATGATGGAAACCATGATCGAAAACCCAATCCCGACACGGGCGGAAGTATTCGACGTAGCTAATGCAGTGTTTGATGGCACGGATGCGGTCATGCTTTCAGGTGAAACCGCAACGGGTAAGCATCCTGCTAAAGTCGTAGCAACGATGGCAAATATTTGTGAGGAAGCCGAGCAATCCATGCAAGTACGCATCTCTGGGCATCGTATGGATGACCAATTCGGACGGGTAGATGAGGCGATTGCCATGGCGACCATGTATATCGCGAACCATATGAATGTCCGTGCCATTGCGGCCTTAACAGAATCCGGTTCGACTGCATTATGGATGTCGCGCATTAGTTCGGGGATTCCGATTTATGCTATTACCACCAATGAGCGAGCAGCACGGCGGGTGAGTTTATATCGTGGGGTTTATCCCGTGTTAACTCGTGAGCCAGTGACTGATCCTAAGATTGCGAATCGCCAGTCTGTTGACTTCTTAGTCGAGCAGGGTGTGGTCGATAATGGCGATGCAGTCATTGTCACGAAAGGCGATTTAATGGGTGCTCAAGGTGGCACTAATCAGTTGAAAATTTTACGCGTTGGAGAGCACGAGAATGGCTAAAACTCCAATGAGCTAGGTTTAATACTCTACTAGTCTGAGGAGACACGTCATGGCATTAATTTCATTGCGTCAGTTGCTAGACCATGCGGCTGAGCATGGCTACGGTATGCCAGCCTTTAATGTGAATAATATGGAGCAGGTACAGGCCATTATGCAGGCGGCGGATGAAACCAATTCACCCGTTATTCTGCAAGGGTCAGCAGGGGCACGCTCTTATGCAGGCGAGCCTTTTCTGCGCCATTTGATCTTAGCGGCGATGGAAATGTATCCACATATTCCTTTGTGTATGCATCAGGATCATGGTGCAGAGCCTGCGGTTTGTTTCCGTTCTATTCAGTCGGGCTTTTCGTCTGTGATGATGGACGGTTCTTTAATGGCGGATGCTAAGACACCTTCGAGTTATGACTATAATGTCGAAGTAACTAGAAAGGTGGTGGAGTTAGCCCATGCCTGTGGCGTGTCGGTGGAGGGGGAACTAGGCTGCCTAGGCTCATTAGAGACGGGTATGATGGGAGAAGAGGATGGTCATGGGGCTGAGGGGCAACTGGATCATTCTATGCTGTTAACTGATCCCGAAGAAGCGGCTGATTTTGTGAAAAAAACCGGAGTCGATGCTTTAGCCATTGCCATTGGTACTTCACATGGGGCTTATAAATTCACCCAAAAGCCAACTGGTAAAGTACTCCGCATTGATCGGGTTAAAGAAATTCACGAACGTATTCCTAGTGTACATTTAGTGATGCATGGCTCCTCTTCAGTCCCCCAAGAGTGGCTTGAAATTATTAATAACTATGGCGGCGATATGGGGCAAACCTATGGCGTGCCAGTCGACGAAATTGTCGAAGGCATTAAGTATGGAGTGCGTAAGGTCAATATTGATACCGATTTACGCATGGCTTCCACTGGGTCTATACGACGTATGCTGGCGGAAGATCGTAAAAATTTTGACCCGCGTAAATACCTAAAAGTCTCTACTCAGGCCATGAAAGAGATTTGTAAGGCACGTTACGAAGCCTTTGGTAGTGCAGGTCAGGCCTCTAAAATTAAGCCTGTCTCTTTGGAAACGATGTTTAAGCGTTATGCTTCAGGCGCGTTAACGCCTAAAGTTAACTAATAAGCATTTAGACCCCACCCCGGCTCTCTCCTTAGTAGGTGAGGGAGCTTCTTCCTAGTGAGGTGAGGGGCTAGTTTGACTTCTCCCTCTGCAAAGGGGGAGATCGAGAGGGGGGCTACTACTTTCACAAGGGACTTCATTTCCCACCTATAAAAATCATCCTATTGTTGTGCGATGCGTTAAAATAGTCCATTAAGATGCGTACTATGATCGTATTCCTTAACCTTTTAACGTAGATGATTAGCCATGCCACACGATTTACCTACTGCTGATAGCCTGAGTGCTGATGAAGAGTTACTGCGCTATAGTCGCCAGATTATGCTGCCGCAAATTGACATTAAAGGGCAACAAGCATTGCTTAAAGCCACTGTGATTATTATTGGCTTAGGTGGCTTAGGTTCAGTGGTTTCGATGTATTTAGCCAGTAGTGGTATTGGGCGGTTGATCTTGGTCGACCCCGATCAGGTGGAGCTAACTAATTTACAACGTCAGATTGTGCATACCACCGAGCGTATTGGCATGTTTAAGGTCGAGTCCGCCGCGATTCAACTCACGGCCTTAAATCCTACGGTGGAGCTAGAGCTGATTCCGCGTGCTTTGAGTGAAGAGGGCTTAATCCAGTTAGCGCAACAGGCTGATATTGTGGTGGACTGTACCGATAATCTCAGCACGCGCTTTTTGATTAATCGTGCTTGTGTACAGACGCAAAAACCTTTGGTTTCGGGGGCTGCGATTCGTTGGGAGGGGCAGGTGAGTGTATTTGATAGTCGTAAGCCGGATAGCCCTTGTTATCATTGTTTTTATGGTGAACTCACTGAGGTTGAGCAGGCTTGTAGTGTGAATGGGGTTATCTCTCCTTTGCTGGGTATGATTGGTAGTACCCAAGCCTTAGAGGTCATTAAGCTACTCACGGGCGCGGGTAAGGGATTGGTGGGGCGTGTTTTATTATTAGATGCACTTGCTATGGAATGGCATAGTATTGTATTACCTAAAAATCCGCAGTGTAGGGTCTGTGGAGTGCCGCATGCTTGAGCAGGATTTGAGCTGGATGCAGTTAGCCTATGAGCTGGCATCTCAGGCTCAAGCGCAAGGTGAGGTTCCCGTCGGGGCGGTATTGGTAGCGGATAATCAACTGCTAGCTACCGGGTTTAATCAAGTCATCAGTACTCATGATCCGAGTGCTCATGCTGAAATGGTAGCATTACGTGCAGCAGGCTTAGTACGGCAAAATTATCGCCTCCCCTATACTACACTTTATGTCACTTTAGAACCTTGTGTGATGTGTGCGGGTGCCTTGATTCATGCCCGTGTAGAGCGGGTGGTATTTGGTGCATTTGACCCTAAAACGGGGGCAGCGGGATCGGTTTTTCAACTGATTCCAAATGAAGCACATAATCATCGCATCAGTGTGCAAGGGGGGCTTATGCAAGAACAATGTGCCGCACAATTACAAGCCTTTTTTCGCGAGCGGCGTTTAATACAAAAGGGTAAACGAGATGCAAGTTAATGCATGGATGGATACGCTATGGCAACGTATCAGTCAGTGGCTCAAACCCAAGACTACTATAGTGCCCGATAGCGTGCCAATAAATGAAATATCGCTTAATCCGAGTGAAACCACTATACCTAGGATAGAGCATACCGCTAATGATATACCCACTACCACCACCTCCGATCCCTCAGCGCTAGAGCCATTAGCAAATACTCCCACCCTCGCTCCAATTACTCATACTCTTGATGCTAGATTACTGCCCACTCTACGGGGTGAGATTTATCTACGCTTAGGCAGTCTTAGCACGAGTATTTATCCGGTAGCGGTAGGACATTATCAGCAGGATGTGATTAGTGGGGCAGAGGCAATACTCGATCAATGCCTCAAAGGGCAACTCACTCAATGGCAGCAATTAGGCATTTATGCGGGCAGCGTAGGCAGCAGCACCCTAGTAATCGACCGCTCCTTGAAACCCTGTGGGGCTTTAGTGTTAGGGTTAGGGGCGGCGGGGCAATTAGATGCTCATGAGCTAGCCAGCACCTATGCGCAAGGATTATTACGTTACACCCGCCATCCAGAGGTATTACCCAATACAGAGCAAGTTTGGCAATTAAGCACTTTATTAATTGGTGCTCAAGCGCCGACGCTGACCTTAGAGCAAGTACTGAGTAGTTTATTACTAGGTATTCGTGCGGCGAGTCAGCGTTTACAAGAGCAGCAATTACCCCATCGTTGGCAAATAGAAATCATTGAAATTGATCCATGGCGTGCCTTAGAGGCCAGTGATCTATTGTTTAAATTAACCAAGCAAGCCGAGTATGCCAGTGAATTTGTTTTAGCTGAATATTTGCAGCAATTACCGAGTACTACCCCTGTGACTAAACCGCCAAGTAATAATCAAGGCTGGTGGATGCGCTGGGATTTAAGTGCTAGTGCTTTGCCACGCGTGCCTAGTGGCGTGGAGCGAGTCTTACCTACTTTGAGCTTATTACCCACCTCAGCTCGCGCCCAGTGGTTGAGTGGTAGTAATGTGATTGTGCAGCTTGATCAAAGTACTTTGAGCGTACAGTGGGAGCGTTTACAAGAGGCGAATAGCTTAGCTTTGGGGCTGCAAGTCGCTGTGGTGCGGCAGTTAATAGATATACCTAGGCATGATGGTGAGCCTGTAAATAAGGAGCAAGGTTTACTGGCTATAGGCGAGAGTGAGCAAGCGCTTACCGTGCGTAATATCTTACCGGATGATTGGGTAGCCCATGAGCTAAGCCTAGAAGCCACCGAAAAGATTTTTTGTGCTTTACATACAGGTGATTACTCGATGCTGCATTGGACGGGGCATGTGGGAGGTTCTGCTAAGCAACCTTACTTAGCTGTGTCTCAAGAGTTGGTTATGAGCCTGAGTGATATTGCTCAAATACGTCAGGCACCTAGTTTAGTTATCTTAGAGCTTAGCAATGAAACGGCTGAATTAGAGGTATTACTACCGCCTTTAATTTATGCGTGGTTGCAGGCAGGGGCGCAGACTTTAGTAGTCAATCGACAAAAGCTCATACCACAGGCGAGTAAGATATGGTTACGCAGTTTTTATCAAGCCTTAGCGGCGGATAAGGAGGTAGGGGCAGCGGTATTTGAAGCGCGGAAAACCATTTGGGTGGTAGCCGGACAAAAAGGTAATGAGTGGCTGGGGTTTGAGTGTTATGGAGAGCCTAGTATGGCGAATCTCATTAAAGCAGCCTAATAGCTGCCTTAATGATAAAGCATGAGTTAATGCCTAGCGTCCGAATAAGCGCCGTAAGAAATCCATCAACCATGAGCCACTAGAAGTTGGGCTAGGGGTGGGTGTTGGCGCGGGGCGCGGTGTAGGATTCGGTACGGGAGCAGGAACAGGTGTTGGGGTTGGATTAGGAACCGGACTTGGTACAGGCGTTGGCGCGGGTGTGGGCTGTTGAATACTAGCATTAGAAAAACGAATTAAATGCTCCACAATCGCTGCTAAAGGCGCACCCTGAGATTGAGAGGCTGCCTTAGCCGCTGCTCGCCATGTCGCCGGAATCACTTGATCGGTATCCCATTCTCCCGTGGCTTGGCGGTCAAAGGTGGTGGTCGAGCGGCTTTTTACCGGAGCTGTCCATAAAAAGTCAGGATGACGGTTTTGATACCACTCACCACCAATAATATTTCCGCTGCTGTCTAGTTCGAGATCATATAAATACTCTACCGACTGAATCACATCAAAGCGGGGTTGATCGGTTTCACGATGAGTGGGTTTGGTTTCCACCACATAGCTGACCGTCATGGCTACCCCAACCAAATGGGTGGCTTTGCTGCTGCGATATTTTTTAAATTTATCCTGTGTAAAATCAGTGAGTTTTACAATGGCGTCAGAGAGTACATTCGTGCTCTTATTGGTTTGAGGATTGAAATAACGATATTCGTAGCTAAAGCAGGGTTGATTCCAGACTTCATAGTCATAGGTCACATCCAACACAAAACTACGTTGAGCAACCCCTATCTGATTGACAACCGCTAAATGCCAAGTCCCCGGATTCGTATCAAAACAGTCAGACGAGATAGAGCGTCCGGTAATAGGATCTTTTGCTGGATCTTTATCATTACAACGTCCACCAATAAAGCGCGTATCTCCCGCAGCATTCGCCCATAATAAGGAGGCGAGAGCTTTAATATCGGCAGGGTAAAAATTGAGATTAACCCCATTGGGGGCTTTGACCGTAATGGCGTTTTGGGGGCGTGCCAGCATAAAAGCGGCGGGTGCCCAACCGTGGCAAATTCCCATCCATGTTTCTACTTTGCCATATTGCTCATAATAGCTACGCCCGGAGCGCCACATGTATTGAGTTAAACTAAAGGTGGTATCGCCGACTAAGGCATCATATTTTTCAGCCGGTGAAAGCAGATCAATCGCATTCGCATTACCGCTGGCTAAAATCGTGCTAGCTGGGTTATTTACACTATACTGGCGGTTTTTATCCCAGTCGGTAGATTCTGGGAAATTAGGATCGGCATAACGCCACGCTAATATCCCCTTATAAATCGCCCAGTAATCATCTGACCAAGGTGATTCTTTTAAGCGACCTTTGCTCAGGTTGGCGTCTGCAATGGCTTGAAGTGAGGTATAGCGCACTGAGTCGACTAAGTTTTCGGGGCGATCATGCGAGGCAATAGGCGCACGGCTAGTATCATTAACGTGTAAGAAACCCGCGCGTAGGGTATCACGGGCATTGACATAGTCTTCTGCTTCAATGGCTGCCGCATCAAATAAACTAGGTGCCAAAATAGGATTACCATCACCATCCATTTTCTGGGGGAGGGTATTCATAAAAGCAATCGGGTCGCGAGCAAACTCAGCTAATTTAGCGTCAATCCGTTGCAGGTTAGTATCGGTCATATAGAAGTACTCCGTTCCTGAGTTAAAGCATTCATTGCATCATTACATTACACGTAAATTTTATTGAGTGTAGAGTGGAATGAGCAGAAGTATAGCGATTGATTAAAGTTTATACACACCTAATCTCCCCAATAAAATACCTAGATGTGTCTATAAAGCACCTTACTATGAGGAAAAATAATGAGTTAATTGCTCCGCAGTGAGTAAAAATATTCCACCACCCCCACGTTCAAATTCTAACCAATGAAAGTCTAAATCGGGATAAGCATTTATTAAAGCGGCTTGGCTATTGCCCACTTCAACCACCAAAATGCCTTGCTCAGTTAAATGTTGGCTCGCTTCGGCTAAAATGGTATGCACAATCTCCAAACCATCCTCACCCGCCGCTAAACCCAACGCTGGCTCATGTTGAAACTCCGGTGTAAGCACTGCCATATCTTCCGCATCGACATAAGGAGGATTACTAATAATCAGGTCGTAACGTTGCCCTTGTAACTGGGCAAATAGATTAGACTCGATAGCCGCCACATGCCCCTCCATCCCATGTCGCTCAATATTGATATGAGCCACAGCTAAAGCATCTGAAGAAATATCACTAAGATCTACTTCCGCATTCGGGAAGGCATAGGAGCAGGCAATCCCAATGCAGCCGCTACCCGTACATAGATCGAGTACGCGCGTAACCTGATCAGGATCAAGCCACGGTATAAATTGCTTTTCAATCCATTCGGCTAAAGGTGAGCGTGGCACTAATACACGCTCATCTACATAAAATGGTAAGCCTGCAAACCAAGCTTCTTGGGTTAAATACGCCGCTGGTTTGCGGGTACTAATGCGCTCCTCAATAATGGCAGCCACCGCCTCACGCTCGACAGAGGTTAATGTGCTAGGGAAGTACAGTGAGGGGGTATCAATCGGTAGGTGCAGGGTATGTAATACCAAATAGGCCGCCTCATCAATAGGGGAAGCCATACCATGCGCAAAGGTGAGTTCTGCCTCACGAAAGCGACTAGCTCCCCAGCGAATAAAATCCAAAATAGTCCGTAATTCAGAATAATCAACAGCCATAGTCAGTAACACCCAGAAAAGAGGTGAGTATGATGGCGTATTGTGTGGAGCGTGGGCAAGTTGCTTTTGGGGCATCCTATACCTGAGCACTTACGATTTTTGCGAAAGGTTTAACAGTGATCATTTTTTCCATAAAAAGTATAAACCCTCTTCTATACTTGAATAGGGGTGGGCTGTTAGGGGTTATTTTTATCTCTCACGCCATAAATCCCCCGCCATTCACGACTCCACTATCAATATAAAAACGCAAGAGTGTGATATGGAAAAAGGAGAGTATTAAGTTAATTAAACTATTTTTGATAAAAGGAGTTTATCAATGAGTTATCGTTTTGTTTTAGCATTGAGCGCTGTTTTATTCGCGGCAACTAGTTTGGTTCAAGTCTCTACTGCAGCAGATGAAACCCCTGCTGCTACAGCAGAGGCCACTCCAGCAACGGCAGCCGTAGATGTCGCTCCAGCAGAGGCTGCTTCAGCGGAAGCCGCACCGGCTGCTACGACCCCACCGGTAGCGGGTGCTTCATTGACAGGGGTGTCTGTGACCGAGTTTGTGAATGTGGTGAATGGTTGGAGTGTTAAAAAGTCATTGCTAGATAAAAAAGTGGTAAATGAGAAAGATGATAAAGTGGGTGAAGTTGAAGATTTAATTATTGCCCCTGATACTGCTCTTTCTTATGCGGTTTTAGAAGTGGGTGGATTTTTAGGAATGGGTGAGCATCGAGTTGCTATTCCGGTTAAATTCTTCCAAATGCAAGGTGATAAAATTGTATTAGATGGGGCAACAAAACAATTATTAGAGAAAATGCCTGCCTTTAATTACACTAAATAAGTCTGAAGTACTTAATAGCTCAACCTATCTGATAGGTTGAGCTTATGTCGTTGTATGCCCATACGTTGATGCAGAATCTACCGAACCTGCCAGCGCTGATTAGCGCCTCCGTGGCATTCCCAAAGAATGATTGATTTTCCATTAGCCGTGCTCACATCAAGACACTTGCCTCCAATCCCTCTGAGAGTTCCATTCACAAGCGACCAACGCTGGTTGGCTCTTCCGTGACAAGTCCAAAGAATAATCGGTGTTCCATTAGCAGTTTTGAAACTCTGCACATCCAGACATTTACCTCCCGCTCCTCGGACAGTTCCATTCACAAATTGCCAGCTTTGGTTCGCGCCGCCATGACACTGCCAAAGAATGATCGGTGTATCATTGGCTGTTCTATTATCAGTCACATCAAGGCACTTGCCCCCTATGCCGGTGATTTCGGCGGCGGAACTGATATTGAAAACAGCAGACATTAAAAATAAGAGAACTAGGGCTATCGCTTTCTTAAGCATTTTCATTCTCCTCTGGCCTATTAAATGATGCCAGACAGACCGTGCCAGTATGCGGTGCAGCCTGACCGTGGGTGAAAAATTGGCTCCATGTACCCTTGCTACATTCATACACAAACTATATTGATACCAATGTGATGCCATAAAGAGGTTTTTGCAAAAAACCACTTAAAATTTAGGGAGATCGCTGGGCCTAAGGGCTTGATACATTCGCAATACTTCATTCGAGGAGGGGTATTCATGCCTCTAGTATAAAGCTAAGTCACAAGGCTGGTATCCGGTTTGCGGACTCGATAATGAAACCCAAACGTTTTTAGAGTAAACGTTTGGGCTATAAGGGATGGTTAGGTACGGGCTTTCATCGTTTGCAGTAATTGCACGAGTGCCACTAATAAGCGGATTAATGTTTGCTGGTCGAGTCGGATCGTTTCAGTTGTATTCGTGGGTCTCTCTGGGCGTGTTGAGGGGGTAGTGGTAGTCACTGGCTGTGGTATGGGAATAGGAGCACTGGGTGGGGTGAGTGTCATTGTGCTGTCTAGTGATGGGATGCTAATCATATAGCTGGTATTACCTATAAAAAATTGTGTCGGAATACTCCGGCTATCGTAGTAAACATCAACCTTTTCCCCGCGATTAGCGGCGGCTTTTGCTAAATCAAAAAGCTTATCAATGGTAAGTTGAGCTAATTCAGCATCAGGTTGGGAGTTGGTAGTCGTATTAGGACCATATGCCACCGCTTCCTTAACCTGACCATTGACCACATTGGATTGAACCATAGTCCGATTTTGTCCGGTGCCACTGCTATCTTTACTAAGGTACATCGAATAGCTATTGATGCCTTGGTTTTGCCATTGCTGACGATGATAGTCTAGCGTTTGTGCGGGGTCTAAAAGCTGTGCTTTAGTCAGTGTCACATCATCAAATTGGAAGGTTTCAAAGTCTTTAGCCGTAATAGGCTGCCCTTTGTAGGGGCGAATCGCTACGGTGCTGTCATCATTAAATACTTGGCGAATATAATAATCACTGAGTTTTCCGGGGAGTATGGCGGTATCTTGTCCTGCCCCTGCTCGATAGGCTGTATTGATATAGTTGGGGTCATTAGAGCCTATTATGTTAGGGCTAAAAAGATAGGAGGAGGGTTTGACGGTTATCTTGACTTTATCATCCCCCTCTGTCGCCGGAACGATGGTTGAGAGTAAATCGGCAAAGTAGTTAATTCTAGCAACGTTGCCAATGTAGATACCGCGTGGTAATCCTTCGGGACTGTATTGAACCTTTACTGTTTTACCTTCGGCTATGGAGCGCTCAATCAGGTCAAAGAGAGAGTCCACTGTAAATTTAGCTAATTGTGGATCAACGGTTTGGTCGGGAGAAGTACCCTGTACTACGCCTGCATGTCCTACTAGTTGATTGAGTGAAGCAGAGACAACTTGACCATTTTGTACTTCGACTACCGCCATGCCACTAGAGGATTCTGGTGTAATATGCGTAACCCCATTTAAGACAGTGGTGGATTGCATCCCCTGACTATTACGTGAAAGGCGTATGATATAGTTATCGCTACCCTCACGCGCCCAGAGTTGTTTGTAATACTTGAGTTCTTGTAGTGGATCAATGAGTGCGGCTTTATCTAAAGTCACATCAGAAAATTGAAAACGCTCAATGCCCCTAATCGTGCGAGGGGGTTGAGAGGCCGTCATTGAGCTGGTGTTGCGGTCGGTAATGGTGATTTCATCTGAGCGACTAAGGGTGCCAGTGATGGGGTCCGCTGTGAGTTCGGGGATACTGACTTGATAATCCGCCAAGCGTTTGGGGAAAACTAGAGTATCCGTTCCGCCTTTGCCATAAATGCCATGATAACCCCTAGGAGGAGTAGCTGCCTGTGTTGTACTCACATTAGCCTGCAATACATCATCCCCCTCAGTCCCCTGAGTCGTAATGATTTCTTGATTAGGTACAGGGCCTGGGGCAGAGGCAGAGGAAGAGATAGAGGATGTACCACCCATATTAATTTGAGAGGTCGTTTGTTGGGTGAGATTAGTCACTGGCGCAAGTGTGCTAGAGGTTGCAAAGGGTGTTGGGGTCAGGCTTCGAGCCGGTGTTGCAGTTGTCGCACGAGTGGTGGATGGTGTGGCTGTTAGACGACTAGAATTAATAGCACTCATAATAAATTTTCCTTAATATACAATAAGTTGTCCTGCTCATCGTGTAGCTTGAGCAGAGGATGAATGATTGGCTTGCATAGTGTTGATCAATTGTCTTAGCACGGTTAAGACACGGGTTAATACCTGCGGATCGATTTGAATCCGCCCCGTGTTTTGCGCTGTTGATGGGCTAGTGTTGCTATGGCCTATTGTAGCTGGAGTTAGTGGGGTAGTCCCGCTAGTAGGGCTTATAGTGGCAGGGGTAACACCGCTGTAAGGAGTGATTCCAGTGTCTGTTATATTTACACTTCCTACACCTATACTGGTTCTCCCCTGAGGTATTTCTGGCTCCCCTGGTAGCCGCAAATGAGCACTATATCCACTACGGCTGTTATTAGCGGAGAGTTGAATAAAGCCGGGGTATCCCCTATCTCGGTTATAGGTAATCTCAGTTTTAGGATTATCAGTGAGCATCTGCTGTGCTAAGGTGAACAGCTTATCAGCCGTCAGATTGGCTAACTCAGGATCGGGTGTGGTGGCATTGCCGCGCATATCTTTTGCGCTCACCGAGGCAATTTGCCCATTTTTAACCTCAATAGAGGCTTGAGTATCATTGCGATAAGGGTAAACGCCTTGATCATTAAATTTAATGACGTCTAAGATGTAATCTTGTGGGGCGAAGTTATTCCATTGTTTTTGATAGTAATTGAGGATCTGAGGCTTGAGTTCAGCAGCCTCAATAGTGGCATCGCTAAATTGCAAGTGTTCTATGCCACTGGTGGAAACGGGATAGGAGCCACCACTAGAGCGCTGAATATCAAATGAGCCTGTATGACTAGGCAAGGGCTGCGTGACATTAAAATCGCGTAAGCGTCCATTAATCGTTAAAGTGTCATTGCCCGTGTCACCTATATAACGAGTAGATTTCATATTGCTCATAGTACCTGTGGGAAGTGAAGGATCAGTGGCGAATTGAGCCGTAAAATGATCATCCCTAGTGCTACCTGCAATAATGTCTGATTGCATAGTAATACGGTATTGTGTGGTTCCTATAAGAATACTGGCTGGAATCCCTTTAGCATTATAGTTAATCTCAACCTTTTCCCCTCGATTAATAGCTTGCTGAGCTAAGTCAAATAGAGCATCAATGGTGAGATTAGCCAGCTCTGGGCTGAGTGTAGAATTATCCTTAGTCCCACTAGCCTGCACCACTCGCCCATTGAGGATATCGAGTTGTGCGGATTGGTAATCTGCCCACATGGCAGGGGAGGCGGTTATTGTTCTGGGTACTTGGTTGGGATCAGTGAATTTTTCAACCGATAACGAATAATTATTCAGGCCTTGAGCTTGCCATTGTTGGCGACGGTAATCGAGTGTTGCTGCAGGATTCTTGAGTTGCTCTTTGCTTAAGCTAATGTCAGCAAATTGAAAGACTTCAAAGTCTTTAATAGTCACTGGCTGAAGTGCCGCATACTCGCTAGCGGGTGTGACTTTAATCTCTCCATTCGGTGGCGTTTGTACGAAATAGTCGCTCAATTTCCCTGCAAAGACGGCGGTATCTTGCCCTGCACCTCCCCAGTACGTTTTATTCCCGTAGGCTATTTCCTCCATAGAAATCGTGAAAGGTCTAGGGGCTGTAGTAGAGATAGGCGCAGGCAAAGGTGTAGCGATAACAACCGTATCATTGCCCGCCGTGGCAGGCGTAATAACCGATTCTATATAACCAGAATAGTGCTTATCTCCAACGCGAATACTACTAGGAATACCCCGTTCGCTAAAACGCAGACTAGAACCCATCCCCTCATTAATCGCTTGCTCAGCTAAATCGAATAAGTCACTGACTGTGAGTTGGGCTAAAGTGGAGTTAGCCGGGTCAGCGGTGTAACGATTAGCGGCATGAACCACTTGCCCATTAACCACATCCACTAGTGTTTCATCACCTAGCGATCCGGTAGAGAGGGCTAAAGTGTAGCTATTGAGGCCTTGGTTAGCCCAACGAGTACGTGCATCACTGAGCTGTTGGCGTGCCTGTGTTGGAGTTAACGTTCCACCACCTGGACCTATGGAGCCTGGTACAAAGATACCTCCGGTATATCCTGACACAGGTAGATGCACTTGAGCGGTAGTTTGCTGGCTAATATTTTGGACGGGTGTGCTCAGTGTGGCGGGTATTGTTGCACTCGGAGTGGGGCTAGACCGATTAGTCAGCGAGTTAGTAGGAGACCCCACAATAGTTGGATGGGGACGGGGGATATTGAGGCGGGTTGTATTAATAGTGCTCATAAAATATCTACCTTATTTTGCTAGCTTAAGTACCTTGGGATCACTGCACTCGAAATATTAAATTAATAAGGAAGTCTAAATGCTTGCACAATTACTAAAGGATAGGAGGTAAGGTTATAGCCATTAATGGAAAATGAGCCTTTGAAAAAAGTAAAATTTTACTTTTTTCAGAGAAGGGTTAATTAAAAATTTTTAATGAAGAATAAAAAATACTAGTTTCAAGCTAAGTATTTTATCAATTGAATGTTTTTTAAAATCATTACTTATTTAGTTGGTTTGATTGATGAAATAAGCAGCCCAAATACCTTGCTAAGTATTTGAGCTGCAAAAGGTAGGTTAATTACGGATACGTTGAGCGGCGTTATTATTCGCTGCATTATTATGCGCGGTATTGGTTTGATTATTAGCTTGCATATTTTTAATCAATTGAATCAGTGCGGTTAATAAACGAGTTAATACCTGCGGATCGATTTTAGGGCGATTGGCATTAGCTGTATTAGAAGCCGAGTTAGTATGGCCTGTGGTGGTACTGACTGGAGTAGGTGTACTACCAGAGGTCGTTGTGCCTGTTGTGGGAGTCGTTGTATTACCCCGTGGTGGCACCGCAACGGTGGGGGGTGTTACTGGTGTAGGTATAGCACCACCTCCACCTATTGTTATCGTACCATAAGCGATAGCATTCATCTCTTCTGGCTCACCCGCCACTTTCACTTGAGCACTGTAATAGGTGGATTTACCATTATTATCAGTGGTCTGAATCGATTGCGGGTAGGGTCTGCGTGAGCTATAGAAAATTTCCGCTTTATCATTAGCGGCTATGCTTTGTTGGGCTAAGCTAAAGAGTTTATCCACGGTAAAGTTGGCAAATTCAGGATCAGGTGTAGCGGTATTGCCCTGCATATCTTTGGCTGTTACCGAGGCCACTTGCCCATTTTTCACCTCAATAATAGTGCGACTGTAATCAGGAACATGATAAGAGGACGACCAAGCACTAACTGGGTCAGAGGTGTTTTTAGTCAGCTCTAAGGTATAGTCTTTTAAAGGCGCATTATTCCATTGTTGTTGATAATAATTGAGTATTTGCGATTTATATTGAGCGCTATCAATACTCACGTCATTAAATTGTAAACGCTCTATGCTACTAGTAGAGACGGGGAAAGCATTGTTAGTCGAGCTAAAAATATTAAATGAGCCGTTTTGAGCAGGAGATTGAGAGACATAAAAATCCTGTAAACGCCCATTAATCTTTAAAGTGTCATTGCCGCTATTCCCTACATAGCGAGTTTCTCCTAGTTCTGTATAGGGCATCATAGTACTAGGATAGGAGGTGAATTGAGCAGTGAAATTATCATCCCCTGTGGTGCCCGCTACAATTTTGGATTGAATATGTGCACTATAGTGTGTGCTACCTATCCGCACACTATTAGGGATACCTCTATAATCATACTGAATATCAACCTTCTCACCCCGATTAATGGCTTGTTGTGCCATATCAAATAGGTTATCAACGGTCATATTCGCCAAATCAGGGCTAAGTGGAGTGTTGTTATTACTGTTCTCCATCGCATTAGCATTTAATACCCGTCCATTGACAATATCGAGCTGAGCGGTTTGAAAGTTTGTCGCTAATATCGGGATGGGCGTAGTGCTAGAGATGGATGATGGCTCAGAACCAGTTGATTTTGAGACAATGAGCGAATAGTTATTCAACCCCTGTGACTGCCATTGTTGACGGCGGTAATTGAGCATTTGAGCGGGATCAGTGAGCTGCTCTTTGGTCATGCTGGTATCAGCAAAACGCAGCGTTTCAAAGCCTTTAATCGTGGCAGGTTGACCATTGAAGGGGGCTACTATAATCGATCCATCCGATTGGGTCTGTATAGAGTAATCGCTGAGTTTACCTGAAAAGACGGCAGTATCTTGCCCTTCACCACCCCAATAGGTTTTGCTATCTGAAGGATTAAAAATCATCTCTCCTGTGGTAGGGTTCTGATAACTAGGGGTCGCAATAGTGACGGTATCATTACCAGCGGTCGCAGGTATGATAATAGATTGTAAATACGCAGAATATTGTTTATCACCAATACGAATATTGGTAGGAATACCACGATCATCAAAATAGAGATTGGAGAAATTCCCCGCATTAATCGCTTTCTCGGCTAGGTCGAATAGGTCATTAACGGTCAACTTGGCTAGGGCGGTATCGACAGGCACCGTTGAATAAGGATTAGAAGCACTCACAGCTTGCCCATTGATAACATCGACGGTTGCACTTCCTCCTGTACCTATGGCTTCACTAAAATTATTGAGGCTTAACGAGTAATTAGTAATCCCTTTGTTTGCCCAACGTGTCCGTGCATCACTGAGCTGTTGGCGTGCCTCGGCTGCAGTAGCAGGGCCAGTGGACCAAACAACACCAGGCCCTACTATACCAACAGATCCGGGTACAACGGGTACAGAAGTACTACTAGTGAAACCTGTAGCGCCTGTAGTGGTGGTAGGCCGGATGGGTACAACGGGAGTCGGTGTGAGTTGTCCTACTTGAGCCGTGGTTTGTTGGGTAATGTTCTGAACGGGTGTGCTCAGTGTGGTAGGTATAGGGGCTGTTGTAGTTGATCTCGTGCGATTAGTCGCCGCATTATTACTAGCCGCTACGGTAGTAGGGTTAGTACGGGGGATATTGATACGAGTTGTATTAATAGTGCTCATAAAGTGTCTTCCTTATTTTGCTAGATTTAAGTACTGCTGGGATGACAGTATTCCTGATAGCTAATTAATAAAGAGGTCTAAATATTTGCACAATTGCTAAAGGATAGGAGGTAAGGTTAGTACCATTAATGGAAAAGTAGCGTTTGGAAAAAGTAAAATTTTACTTTTGTAATAGAGAAGTAAATTAAGTATTTCTGATGGGTAATATAAATAACTTATTTTAAATGACTGATTCGTTAATAGGGCTTAGCTTAATCTCTGTACTAACTTTATAGTTAGCGATATTTTATAAAATTGATAGCTTATATATCAAAATATTTAATGAGTGCTTTGGTAAGCAAGTCAGCCCAAATACCTTAGTGCTAGGTATTTGGGCTGAAGTGATAGGTTAATTACGAATACGCTGAGAAGCGTTGCTATTCACCGTATTATTATGCGCGGTATTGGTTTGATTATTAGCTTGCATGTTTTTAATCAACTGAATCAGCGCGGTTAATAAGCGAGTTAATACCTGCGGATCGATTTTAGGGCGATTGGCATTAGCATTATTGCTACCTTGATGAGTAGAGGTAGCACCGTTAGCCGTAGGAGTCGGGGTAGCTATGCTGCCACTAGTCGGGGTTGCTCCCGTCGCAGTTCCCTGTGAGGGGGGAGCGATGCTAGGGGTAGTCGGCGTTGGTACTGGAGTTGGAATAATGCCACCTGTTGTACCTGTCGTCGCAGTTCCAAAACTACCCATTCCACCTGTGGTAGTGGCATAGCCAAATATATTTTCAGGCTCGCCCGGTACTCTCACTTGAGCATTGTAATAGGTGGTATTACCATTATTCCCCGCCACTTGAATAGATTGCGGATAGGATTTTTTCGAGTCATAGTAAACAGTACTTTTATCATTAGCCGCTAAACCTTGTTGGGCTAAATCAAATAGTTTCTCCACCGTAAAATTAGCAAACTCTGGATCAGGTGTGAGCGTATTACCCATATAATCTTTAGCTGTTATTGAGGCAATTTGTCCGTTTTTAACCTCAATAATGGTACGGCGATTACTATCAGGGTTGGCAATAGGAGAAGTAGGTGTTGTCACGGTAGTAGTAGCAGTGGGGATAGTGGGAGCCGTATTTTTAGTCAGCTCTAAGGTATAGTCTTTTAAGGGCGCATTATTCCATTGCTGTTGATAATAATTGAGCATTTGTGGTTTAAGTTGAGCCGCATCAATTGTCGTGTCATTAAATTGCAAATGCTCTATGCCACTGGTTGAAATGGCGGGGCTATTATTACTGGAGTTATAAATAGTAAACGAGCCATTTTGGGTCGTAGAGTTTTGGTTTATTTGAAAATCCTGTAAGCGCCCATTTATCTTTAAGGTATCGTCGCCGCTGTCGCCCACATAGCGAGTATTTTCTGGGAGGCTATACGGGGTTGTAGCAGAGTAAGGCGTAAATTGAGCGGTGAAAGTATCATTCCCTGTCGTACCTGCCGTGATTTTAGAGTGAATATTGGCATGATATTGGGTGCTACCGATGCGCACACTCTGAGGGATGCCTGTATTACTGTATTGAATATCAACTTTCTCGCCACGGTTAATGGCTTGTTGCGCCATGTCAAAGAGGGAGTCAATGGTCATATTTGCTAGTTCTGGGCTGAGCGTTGTATTACCCATATCAGAGGTTTCAGCATTGACCACGCGCCCATTAATCACATCAATCTTGGCGGATTGGTAATTCATCATTACATCGGCAGTAATAGTACGACCATCATTATTATTCGTTGATTTTCCCACACCGAGCGAATAGTTAGTCAAACCCTGTGACTGCCATTGTTGGCGGCGATAGTTAAGCATTTGAGCGGGATCAGTGATCTGCTCTTTAGTCAAACTGGTGTCAGCAAATTGGAAGGTTTCAAAGGCTTTTAGGGTAACTGAGGGGCCATTGATCGGAGTGAGTACAATCGTGCCATCTGATTGGGTTTGCAGGGTGTAGTCACTGAGTTTACCAGAAAGTACGGCTGTATCTTGCCCCTCACCACCCCAATAGGTTTTGTTCTCTAAAGCCGGAGTCCCAATAGTAACGGGGACTGGTGCCGGGTAGGTGACACCTGGCTCCATACCGGGATAGTTAGGGGTCGCAATCGTTACTGTATCATTACCGGAGGTGGCAGGAGTGATCACAGATTGTAAATAGGCTTGGTATTGTTTATCACCCACATGAATATTGGTAGGGATACCACGCTCATCAAAATAGATATCGGAGAAGTTCCCCGCATTAATCGCTTTTTCGGCTAGATCGAATAAGTCATTAACGGTGAGCTTAGCTAAAGCAGTATCAGCAGGCTCAGTGGAATAAGGATTCGAGGCACCCACCACTTGTCCATTGATAATATCTACAGTAGCCGATTTACCCAGATCCATCATGGTGGTTGGAGTGGCGCTAGTATTTTGACTATTGATTTGTAGGCTGTAGTTTGTGATGCCTTTATTAGCCCAGCGTGTACGTGCATCACTGAGTTGTTGGCGTGCTTCAGTAGCAGTAGTAGAACCCCAAACGGTGATACCTGGCTCCATAACACCAACTGGAACGGGTGTCATTCCCACAGATCCGATAGGGCGTGGGACAGGAGTAGGGGTTACTGAGGGAGCAGGCGTGGGCGCAGTAGGTACAGGCGTTGGTGTCATCCACACTCCGATAGGAGGTGGGATCGGAGTAGGCATAGATATAGACACAGGAGCGGGCGTTGGTGTCAACCCCACTTGAGCCATCGTTTGCTGGGTAATATTCTGAACCGGTGTGGTCAGTGTGGTAGGTATCGGCGTAGTCGGGGTGGAGCTAGAGCGATTTGTAGTAGCGGTAGAGCCAACAGTAGTAGTTGGACGAATGGTAGTGATACGGGGTGAAGTCGTATTAATAGTGCTCATAAAGGGTCTTCCTTATTGTGCTAAATTAAGTACCGTATGGGTAATAGTATTTTTAATAACAAATTAATAAAGGAAGCTATGGGGATGTGCAACGGCGAGAGGATAGGAGGCAATGTTAATGCCATTAATGGAAAAACAGCGTGTCAAAAAAGTAAAATTTTACTTTTTTAATATAAGCGGCAATTAAGATTTTCTAATAAGCAATAAAAAAGGCCAGTTTAAAACTAGCCTTTTATTGCGGGGATTTTAAGTTAATCCCACTTTAACGCGCCACCTGTTTGATATTCGGTCACGCGAGTTTCAAAGAAGTTCTTTTCCTTACGCATATTCGATTGCTCATCAAGCCACGGCAAAGCATTCTTAGCCCCCGGAAATGGTTCATCTAATCCTAACTGACGCGCCCGCCGATTAGCGGTAAAGCGGAATTGCTCGCTGTGATCCTCTTTGGAATAGCCCAAAATTGGATTCGGTAATAAGAAATTAGCATAGCCTGCTTCTGCTGCTTCCGCCTCATCCCACATATACCGCAAAGCGGCAGGGTCTAATTGCACATTTTCTTCCAGCATAATTTGCCGCGCCACGCGAATACCAAAGGAACAATGCAATACTTCATCGCGCATAATATATTGCAATTGCTCCGCAGTACCTTTCATTAAACCACGGCGCTGCAAGGCAAAAACCGGCGAAAAGCCATTATAAAACCAACAGCCTTCAAATACACCGGAGAAAAATACATAAGACAACACGAATTGATGTAAATCATCCGCGTTTCTTAAATTTAAATCAGAACGCATCACCGCATTTAAACGCCGATTCGCAATTTGAATTTTGGCATTAATTTCAGGGACGACTCGATAGCGATTATAAATTTCGCCTTGATCCAGACCGATAGTTTCAATGCAGTGTTGATAGGTCCAAGTATTGCCCGACACGGTGACTTTATCGTTATAGCGCACTACTAGCATAGTGCTCGGTACACCCACACTATAAACATAACCACAATAGGCTTCGGTCGTTTTTTCAATCGTGCGCCCACTCACATAAGAGCGGTCTACAAAATTAATCGTCCATGCCATATTACCGGCGGAGGTTTTAGCTTTATGTACCCCACAACGGTAATTAGCCATAACGCCCAACGCCATAACCACATCATAGCAACTCTGATTGGTTGTTACATAACGCAACATATCACTCGAACGGCTGCCATCCCAATTCATAAGTTCGTCGATAAACTCACGAATCCACTCATAAGATATGGTTTTGAACGAAACCCATGAGAAGTCTTTTACTAATTCAAGATTTTGTTTGGGAATATCAAAGCGAGTACTTTCATCTGCACAGGTATATTTTGAATACTTAATATCTAAGTGATTTAAGATGGTTTCTAAACGTTCAATTTTATCAATACGTTTGAAATGGAAACGATAGCCTGTACCGGTAAAGTCATTGCTATGGCTATTGATTAGGGTGCCATCCGCTTGATAAGCAATAGCTAAACGCTCTAACCAAGATAGTTGAGTAATACTTTGGGGATTATTTAATTTGCCCGCTACCGGAATATTTTTATTATGAACACTAATTTTATCAGCGGTTTGAATCACTAGTTTATTATCATTGCGTATATCAAGCGCAACACAGCGATGATTTGGCGTGACAATAGATTCATAGACGCTAGAACTAAAACGAATTAAATCCCCTTCAAAATAATCACGCGTGATACCGAGTGGCTGGATAAACTCAATCGTACCGTCTGCGCAATATTGCGCGACAGTTTGCCCCTCCACTAGATTACGAAAATCGACCCAGCCCTGTGGGGTTAGTACTTCAGTGCCTTCTTTAAAACAATGCAACGCCTCTTCGTATACTTGCCGAGCTTGATAGATTTGCAATTCGGGGGCGGTCATTTTTTCCATCACCGCCAGCCCAATATTACGCATAGCTAAAATATCGGAGGTGGTGAGATAGGCGAGGACATTTTCATACACATGGCGCTCGGAGGGTTTGAGGTTGTGATGATAGTCATGCACATCCTGCGCCATATTAATGTCGAGCGGTGTCCAATGATTTTTATTGGCATTGAGGAAAAATTCCCAAGCCCAAGGGTATTTAAACGGCGCAAGCTGATTAATATCGCCCATCCCATTAATCACCCGTTTGTCTTCGGGGTTAATGGGTTGCATCGGGGTAAACTCAACCGGCGTCTGATCACAGTACGCCGGGGTTTGGCTTACCGACGTGCTTGACGACGGCGTTGGCGCAACTGACGGCTTAACGCTAGTTTGGCTCTCGCGCTGCTCATGCGACCATACCTCTTGGGTGGGTTTAGAAACTGTTTTATCGGCTACTTTGGCACCTTTTGGTGCAGTAGCCAGTGGGTCATCCCAATTTAGGGTCATGATTGTACTCTCCCAATACCTGAATGCCAACTAAATTGTAGGGGCTTTTGAACAGGCATGAATTGAAAAGATTAAGAGCTAATCTAGCTCTTAACCTTCACTATTTGGTAAAAATTGCTTACTGACAAGCTTCACAATCTGGATCAAGCAGCGAGCAGGCGCTAGGAGCCTCTGAGCCTACCGAGATTAGATTCTTCGACACTAAGTGCAGGTTAGGCTTTCCAGAGGAGGCCGGAAGGCTAGAGCTGCTAGGCGCACTACTGGTTGCTTTTGCACTAGGCATATCATCTGATCCGGTCTTCTCTGCACCCGTAGCGCCTAAAGTACGTAAGTAATAGGTCGTTTTTAAACCCCGTACCCAAGCCAGTTTATACAGATTATCAAGCTTCTGACCATTAGGTTCAGCCATATACAGGTTCAATGACTGGCCTTGATCAATCCATTTTTGACGGCGACTGGCAGCCTCCACTAACCAACGTGCATCCATTTCAAACGCCGTGGCATATTTCGCTTTAAAGGCTTCCGGTACACGATCTAGGCGTTGCACCGAACCATCAAAATACTTGAGATCATTCATCATCACCTCATCCCACATGCTCATCGCTTTCAGGTCTTTCACGAGATAGGGGTTAATGACCGTAAACTCACCTGATAGATTCGATTTCACAAAGAGGTTTTGATAGGTAGGCTCAATCGATTGCGATACACCACAAATATTAGAAATGGTCGCCGTCGGTGCGATAGCCATCACATTGGAATTACGCATCCCTTGGGTTTTGATGAGTTGACGTAAACCATCCCAATCTAAGGTTTGTGTTTTATCCACACTAAAATACTCACCACGCTCTTCAGCGAGTAAATCGAGTGAGTCAATGGGGAGAATCCCGCGACTCCAGAGCGAGCCTTGATAGGTAGCATATTTGCCCCGTTCTGCTGCTAATTGGCTAGAGGCACGAATGGCAAAATAAGACACCGCCTCCATACTACGATCGGCAAATTCCAGCGCTTCGGTGGAGCTATACGCCATATTCATTTCATACAAAGCGTCTTGGAAACCCATGATCCCTAAACCGACGGGACGATGTTTAAGGTTAGAGCGCCGCGCTTGAGGAACGCTGTAGTAGTTATAGTCAATCACATTATCCAGCATACGCATGGCGGTAGTAATGGTGCGCTCTAGTTTTTCGAGGTCGAGTTTACCATTGCTAGTATGGGCGGGTAGATTCACGGAGCCAAGATTGCAGTTATGTACCACTAAGCCATTGGCAATAAAGCTATGATCTTCGGTTAATGCTAAGTCATAAACAGGTTTAATACCTTTGGGCATAATACTAACTACAGCACTATGTTGTAGTGCGGGTTTGGTGGTTAGTTTAGCAAGGTAATTATGAAGTTTTTCATGTTTAACTGGGCTTAAATTAAAACCAATTAACTCGGCAAAGTTTACTATGGAGGCTCCACCTTTGACTTCTAATTGACCCTGCCAACGACCCTCACGCCCGCTCACTTGACCACCACGAATGCGACCATGTACCCCAAAAGGTTTGAGCAGTAACTGCACATCCCGTAACAGCTCAATACTGGCAGAGGATAGGGAAACCGTAATACCACCTTTAGTACGACGAGCATCCTCCATTACACAACCATCAGCAGAGAATAAGCCCGATAAGAAACTGGCGATTTGTTCCGGCTTGGCTTGCCAAATGGGTTGGCCTATACGCTTTTCGGGGCCAGTCGCTGTTTTAAAACCAAAGCGCTCTTCGACATAGCGAATAAAACCAGCGCGTTGCGTATGCCAATTAACGACCCCATTAGGTTGTGTGTAAGGGGCAGGGGCATAGTGATGGGGCGTGTTATGGCCTAATTCAGAGTTTTGATGCCACTTATTCAAAATAGGTAAGACAAAGTCTTGTGCATATTGCTCGTGTGGACCAAAACAGGCTCCATAGCTACTAGACATCCAGCCATCACCTAGCATCCAACCCGCAGCAGTAAAGTCGGTATCTTGTTGTCCTAACTCAGGATAAATATTTTCAGTCAAAGGTGTGGCAATAAAATCACCCGCTGTTAATTCTTTGAGCTTTTTCCATTGATAGGTCTTAGGTTTATCACGATCAACCGGATTTTGAACTAAGAAAGGGTGATCCTCTGTTGCTTCAATGGTTAAACCATTTTTGGTAGTTAATTCATAAACAGGTTTCTCGCCTTGTAAAACTAAGCGAGCAGGTAGGAAACGAGTTTGCTGTTGTAAGCTTTCAGAGAAAGGTACTAATACCTCGCGACCATCACAGTCTTCAATAGCACGTTGACCCTCACGAGTTAGAATTTGTGTGCCCGCTGGAAAGCAAACGGCAATTTCTGCATCGGTAGTGTGTAAGGCGATTTCAGTGCAAAGATTACTAGAGTGCACCACACCCACATGCTGGTTGCTATAACGAATATTGCTAGGGTCTTTGAAGGTAATCCAAGGATGACCTGTTTCAAACAGCATCCCTAGCATTTTGCGCCATAATTGTTGAGCAGGTAGTTTCCGGTGTAGTTTAATTTCACCACGTGCCGCTTTCGCTTCATACTCGGTATAACGCGCTTCAAAGGCTTTACCGGTCAGATCATGTAGATCAGGAACCTCATCTGGTGAGAAAAGTGTCCACTCTTGATCAGCCGCAACCCGTTTCATAAACAAATCGGGAATCCAATTCGCGGTATTCATATCATGAGTACGGCGGCGCTCATCCCCCGTGTTTTTGCGCAGCTCTAAAAAGTCTTCAATATCAATATGCCAGGTTTCTAAGTAAGCACAGACCGCCCCCTTCCTTTTTCCACCATTGTGGTTCAGGCCGGAGGTAGTCATGTATGACTCATCACCTTCAACAATGAGGTCAAATACAAACGGTACGGCTTCGATAGCTTCTACACTACGTACTCGGCTATAGACGCAACCATTATAGGTAAACCAGTTTTGCTTAGTTAAAGGTTGGCAATTGACTCGTTCAGCCAAAGGGGCAAGTGCTGGAATGCGAATATCGTAGGTTTTAGTAATACCTTGGAATTGGATGCTAGAGCCGTCAGAGCGTGTAGCGCTATGGCTATTATCCCGCTCACGATATTGTCCTGCGGTAGGAACGCCTAGACGTAAACATTGATAACGCACACCCTCAGCTAGCTCTTGAGAGGTACTCGTAAAATAAATTTCTTTGCCGCGACTAATACCACCATCCGTTTCAAGCAAGCCTTGTAAGAGAGCAAGCGTTTGATTTTTGGGTAAGTGGCTAAAGCGCCGCGCAATGCGTTTTTCGCCTTTGCTATTGTATAAGTCGTCATAAGTAAAGGGCAGAGTAGCAGCCCCTGCGCCTACAATACGTCCGGTGCTGCCATCCCGTAGCGCACCACGTCCGCTAGCCCAGTGAATTTGTAGATAGGTTTCGCCACGTGTGGTTTCCCATGAGTGAATACCTCTTTCACTGAGATAGGCACGCACAAACTCAAGGTGGGTATCCTGTTGTGGATTACCTGAAACACCCCACTGTGTACCCTCTTTAGAGAGATGACCATCACCGAGTAAAATACCATATAAACGAGCATCGTCTTCGAAGAAGCCCGCGACCATGACGGTTTCAGTCGGGATAACTTGGGCAACAAAATCACCTTTTTGTAGTTGACCCGCCTCTACCCATTGCGGAGCGACTTTGCCTTTAGCTAACCATTCAGCAGTGCGCTCATTCGCTTGTCCTAAAGGAATGCCTTGAATGGCATACATAGGGTGTCCTGCCGTCACACGCACCGGAGCGATGGAGTGTTTAATATCCACGGCAACCATAGCATCCGTTTGGTTATACACCATGGTTTGCTTCACTTCGCGGTAAGTACCACTAATACCTAGTACTAAATCACCTGTTTTGATTTCTTTAATAGGTTTAATGCCATTGGCTGTAAATAATGGGGTTTCAGGAGCAAAACATTGATTGACAGCTACTGCAGTATCATTGGCTACTTTCAGGAAGGGAACCACACCTTGCGATTTGCCATTGGTGCCGTGAATGTGTGCTCCCATACCGCGTACTTGCGTCCAGTCATTACCTAGGCCACCGGCATATTTGGAGAGTAGGGCATTATCTTTAATCGCATTATAGATACCATCTAAGTCATCCCCTACAGTTGTTAAATAACAAGAGGATAATTGTGGGCGTAGCGTGCCAGAGTTAAACAGAGTAGGGGTGCTGCTCATAAAGTCAAAACTAGAGAGCAGGTTATAAAATTCAATAGTACGCGCTTCACGGTCGACTTCATTAATCGCAAGACCCATGGCCACCCGCATAAAGAATACTTGTGGTAATTCAAAGCGTACCCCATTGTGATGCAGGAAATAGCGATCATACAGCGTCTGCAAACCTAAATAGGTAAATTGCAAATCGCGCTCAGGTTTAATGGCAGCACCTAATGCGTTCAAGTCATAGCGCAACAATTCATCACTGAGCAGTTTGACCTCCACCCCTTTACGCAGTGCTTTTTGTAGGGTTTCAGCATAGAGGCCTTGCATTTCGACTTGAGTCGCTTCGGTGTGAGTACCTTCTAATAGCGTGAGTACCTCACGACGTAAGGTATCAAGCAACATGCGCGAGGCTACATAGGAATAATTGGGGTCACGATCAATTAAAATACGGGTACTGATAATGAGCGCAGTTGCCACTTCTTTTTCAGTAATGCCATCGTATAAATTACGCAGCGCGTCTTTATACACCTGCTCCGCATCAACCCCTTCTAAACCGGCGACGGCTTCCGCAATCAGGCGTTTCATTCGGTCTTCATCAAGGGGGCGTAGCTCACCATTGGCATATTTAACTTTAATGGTGGTTTCGGTTTTTTTCTTACCTTTGCGGGTTTTGGCTTCTTTTTCGGCACGTAGACGGGCGCGATCTTCGCGATATAACACATAGCTCCGCGCTACTTTATGCTCACCCGCTCGCATCATGGCGAGTTCGACTTGATCTTGAATTTCTTCAATGTGGATATTCGCACCCTCAGCCGTGCGACGATTTAATTGTTCGATCACTCTTTCAGTAAGACTGGTGACAACATCATGAATCCGGGCCGAGCCAGAGGCGGAACTACCTTCTACATCTAAAAAGGCTTTGGTCATAGCGACATAAATTTTACGCGCATCAAATTGAGTCACTTCGCCCGTGCGACGAATTACGCGCCATTCAGGGTGTTGTAATGCAGGGGCTTGGATAGTAGGACTAGACTCTTTATCCGTGATGTGTGTTGTTGACATGCGTAAAAATCCTCTAGCACTCTGCTGGAGCAGCGTGATAAATCATGAAAATAATGTATGGAAAGACAAATGCGACTTTAATTACAGAACACTATAGAATGTGTGTTAGGTTAGGGTCAAGCACAAGATATTGATGAAACCTAGGGTTTGCCCTAGAGAAAAACTGCTTGCAAATAGCCAATGTGGCATTGGCTCAAGGTTTCACGAGGGGCGAGAATACCGCAAAGTATGCACTAATGAAACCCAAAAATTTTTTAGGGAGCTACTTGCTTTTTGCTCACCTTGAATAGGGTATGCTATAGCACCTCTTAATTTAGCTGGGTATCTGTGAATGACCTATTTTATGAATGGTGTAATGGAAGTATTGAATGACCCCATTGCTCTATTAGTGTTAGTTGCTTTGGGACTCTTTTTGGGGCAACAACCCACACGGGTACTCAAATTTACGCTACCCGTTTTTGTGCTAGCGCTATTAGTAGGGCTGATGTTAGTACGTGCTCGTCTATTCACCGCTAATGCAGGGGAGGCTAGCTTGGCTCTTGCGGGCGGGATGGCATTGAGTACCGTGCTGTATTTAAAGCCACCGATCAGTATTAGCACGATGCTGGCTTTACTCAGTGGTTTAGCAGTAGGTGTCATGGTGAAACCCTTTTTATTACCCGGTTTTGCTGGGTTTAAGGTTTATAGCACTTTCGCCGGAGTGGCCTGTAGTGCTGCTTTAATACTAGTGGGGGTGATTGCCATTACGGTAGGGCTAAAGCGCTTTTGGGAGGGGGTATTAGTACGAGCAGTAGCGTCATGGATTGTCGCGAGTGCTTTAATGGTCTTGGTGTTAGCAGCGACTAAAGTGCTCAAGCTTTAAGTCTATTTAATAGTTAATCTGATAATGATGCGTATTCAGGCTGAACATTGGTTGAGATGTGCGGTCGATTACGAGTAATGATTTAGTTGGTTGATATAATTTAATTGGGAGAATTAAAAAATGAAACGTATTGCTTTATATGCCGCTTTACTAACGGCTTTATGGGGGGCTATGCCGGCTTATGCGGATGGTTTTCATTATGATATCGATGTGACGAGTGAGTTAGAGCTAGATAATGAAGGTAAGGTGATGGGCGTGCGTCAGGTATGGGACTACGCACCTGAAATTACTAATATTATGCTAGAGAGTATGGACGTGATCTCCGATCAGTCACTCGATGAGTTAGGTCTTGATATGATGAAGGATCTAAAGAAATTAGGGTATTTTGTCGATTTTAGAGTCGATGGTGCCGATATTAATCACAGTGAAGTCGAGGACTATGACATTCTGCTGCCTTCTGAAAAGCAATTAGAACTACAAATGTTCCATCCTTTTGCTGAGCCTGTGGATATTAAAGGTAAACGATTAGTGATTGATATGGCTGACCCCGATGGAACCGGTATTTTAAGACATGCTAGTGCGGCCTCGGTGAATTTACCCGATGCATTAAAGTCACAGTGCAGAGTATCCCTAGAGAAAAAACAAGATCCTAATAATGCGGCAACCTATGTGCATGGTGATCCCGTTCAGTTAGTCACCATTGACTGCACCTAATAGGTATACTTATGCGAATCATAGTGGGGAAGGGCTTAGGGCTAATCATCGGGATGCTTATTAGCATTACGCTATGGGCGCATGGCTATCAATATTTAATTCAAGTACAAAGTCGCTTAGTTCTCAATGCCGCAGGGGAGCTAAGCGCTATTGAGCAAATATGGCGTTATGATCGCCCCACCTCGGCGATTTTAATCGCTGATTTAGGTTTAAGTGATCAGAGTAGCCCTGCTGAGTTGAATGCTTTAAAAGAGCAACTGGTGCAGGATTTGACGGGCTTGGCCTATTTCACTGAGTTGCGTTTTAATGGTGTTGTTTTGCCACGTGAGCTGGTCAGTGAATCTGACTTGAGCCTACAACAGGGGCAGTTGGTGTTAAAACTTAAGCAGCCTTTATCCTCTCCATTACGCCTCAAGGGTGAGTTAGTGATTGATATGGCAGACCCTACGGGTGCGGCTATTCCCTATCACGGTCAAGTGAATCAGGTCATTCTACCAGCGGCATTACAAGCATATTGCCAAACCACCATTGAGCAACGCCAAGCGATAGCTAATAGGGCAGAGTTTGAGCATGGCAAACCGGCTGAGTGGGTTAAGATTACCTGTGCTAAGTAAGGGGTTTAACAATCGACTTTAAACCCGTTAACATGTGTGTTTTATTTCCGCGATTCGAGAGCAATAACAATGGCGCAAAATTCCTTGTTTAAACTAGTTAATTTAATAGGCCTAGCATTGAGTGCAGCCTTATTGACAGGCTGTGAGTCTGCACCACCACCAGAGCCGGCGACTACTGCTGTAGCAACTGAGACGACTACGGTCGCGGTTGCTAAACCTAAACGTATTAAAGAAGTGTTAGTCATTGAACACGTCACTTGTAATCCCGAACAGGCTCAAAAGCTTCGTGCTGAAATTAATAAGCGTGAAGCTGCACGCCGTGCTAAGGGAGAAGAAATGGCAGAAGATTTATTATCTCAAGAACGTATTAGACAACTAGAGTCTGCACCGGCTAGTTAATTATTCTAAGAAAGGTAACACCTGCCTAATTAGTCATCTAGTTAGCAGGTAAGCCGTCATTCTGAAACGCTTTAATACCCTTTTAGTTACACCTCTTGCTATAAAAATAAATAAAAACCATATAGTTATACTATTTATAGTCAAGTTATTTCATGTGAAAGTATTCGGCTAACTCATCGTGATCGATAGATTTTTTTAGGATAAGTCACGAATTTATCAGTTCCTTTAGATTTGCACATTTGTATCCGATTTGCTGCGTAATTGAGCTGTACTATGCACTCATACAAACAAGAACAACATTAACTTAAACAAACTTAATTACTCGAAAGGATAATATGATGAAAAAATTAGTAATGACCGTTTTAGTAGCATTAGCTTTAGGTACTTCAGCAGTAATGGCAGATCGTGATGGCATGGGTGGCCCGCGTGGTGGTAAAGGTGGCCCGATGTCACATTTACAGTCACAACTGAGCTTAACTGACGCTCAAATGGAACAATTAAAAACCATGCGTGATGAGCAACGTAAGCAAATGGATGCCGCGCATACCGCTACTCAAGCGCGTATTGCTCAAATCTTGACAGCGGATCAGGCTACTAAGTTTAAAGAAATGACCGATAAAATGGAACAACGTCGGGCAGAGCGTGAAAAACGCATGGCAGAGGGCAAAGGTGGTCGCGGTGAGTTCAGAGGACATCACGAAGGTCGTGGTCACGGTGGACATGGTTTTGATGGACATAAAGGACGCGGTCATGGCGGCCCTGACTTCGCAGGCAAAGGTGGTCCACGCGGGCCGGGTGCAGGTGGTGATCGCATGGTCAGTCGTTTAACAGATGACTTAAAACTAACACCTGAGCAAGTGACTCAAGTACAAGCCATTATGAAGGATCAACAAGCACAAATGGATCAATTCCGCCAAGCCTCTAAAGATAGCTTAGTGAAACTGTTGACGCCGGATCAAGCGACTAAATTTCAGTCACTACAGAATGAGCGTAAACAACGTATGCAAGAGCAAATTAAAAACATGCAACAACGTTTAGAGCGTATGTAATTGTAAGTTTTAACCTCCTTTTCTCTTCTGAATGTCGTATTAGCCCTCGCAAGAGGGCTTTTTCTTTGCAGCTTATCGAATATCCTCTTAAAACTCTCGGATTTCTTCTAATTTTTGTTGACCGTTCAGGTGGTTTTAATTATCTTATACCCACCAGTTACCCTTACGTAAACGTCACTATGACATTTACGTAAGGGTAACTCGCTAGGAGGAGTTTTCATGACAGAGCCAACCACACCTATATTGCAGGTGTGTGTTGTGCTTAGTCGATTCTTACAATATCCCACCCAGTTGCCTCAATCATGCAACCCAATATCTAATAAAATTACTACCCATGAAATAGCTTGGAAAATTTCATCCGAGTCAATAATATGAGACTAATTAAGTAGCTAGCTAAAACTAGTTCATTAAGAAAGGATATGGCGAGGAGTGATATTCGTTAGTATGATTAACACCTCAACAAAATCTGGAGCAAGGGAATGAAGGTAGCAGACGCTTTACGTACACGGCAATCGATTCGTGCATTTTTGCCTCAAGCGGTTGATAAGGCAGTCATTGAAGAGATTTTAACCTTAGCCTCTACCGCACCCTCAGGTACTAATACTCAGCCGTGGCGTGTAGCCGTTGTGTCGGGTGAGTCTAAAATAAAACTCCAGTCCGCTATTGAAACCGCATTCCGCACTAATCAGCCTAAGACTATGGAGTATAAGTATTATCCTGATAACTGGGTCTCTCCCTATATTGATCGGCGCAGAGCGTGTGGTTTGCAAATGTATAGTACTTTGGAGATTAAACGCGAAGATAAGCAACGCCAATTAGATCAGTGGGCGGCTAATTATCGAGCCTTTGATGCTCCCGTTATGTTGTTATTTTTCATGGACAAAGTGATGGAGACCGGGTCTTATATGGATTACGGTATGTTTTTGCAATCCATTATGTTAGCCGCTCTAGAAAAGGGTTTAGCCACTTGCCCACAAGCCGCCTTAGGTGAGTTTCCGCAAATTGTGAGAGAGCAATTGGGTTATAGTGATAATGAAATACTCCTGGCAGGTATGGCATTGGGCTATCCTGATATGGATGCTTTAGTGAATAGCTATCGTACTCCTAGAGAACCTGTAGCCAGTTTCGCAAGATTTTTTGATTAAATCCCTTTTTCAAATTTGAGTGTTTCTTGGGCTGTTTATGCTAATTGTCCGAAACCTCAAGGGTAAATAGAGATTTATCATGGTAGTTTGCTGAGATTGCGTTAGTATGAGGGTAAGATAACTATAATTCTTACCCTCAAGCTAAGGAGATTGCCATGAAAGCGTATCAGCACGTTTTAGTTCCAGTCGACTTTTCCCCTGTAAGCCCACGTTTGATTAATCGTGGTAAAGAACTCGCCGCTCACTATCAAAGCCGTCTCACCTTATTGCATGTAGTGCAGGATTTGCCCCTTACTGCGCAAGCCTTTGGTGATGTGCCGAGTATTACGATTGAGCCTGAGCTGCAAGCCAAACTAATTGATGATGCTCAAAAGCAATTAGCCGATTTAGCCAAGCAATTAGAGTTAAGTTCTGAGGTAGTGCTCGAAATTGCTGAAGGCTTGCCCTATGACAGTATTATGGAATATGTAGCAGACCATGAGGTAGACCTGATCCTCACCGGACATAGTGCTAAAAAGGGTTTAATCGGTTTTATGATGGGATCTACTGCCGAAAGCATTGTCAAACATGCCAAATGCGATGTATTTGTCATGCAAGCCCCTAAAGATGCTTAAGTAACCAGCTACCCATTTCAGCATATAACGGCATGGGGGTTGATAAAACGGATCGATGCCCCGCGCCTGCTACCGTGACCCAGCGCTTTTGTGAGCTGCCGACCGCTTCATAAAGGGATTGCCCTTGTTTGACGCCAATGAGTTGATCATGGTCGCCATGTACCACTAAGGTTGGTGTTTGAATATGCTGCGCCCATTGTGCGGGGGTGATAGTACTGACAACCGTTTTACCCCTAAAGTATCGAATTTGATCAATCGCGGCTCGTGCCCAAATACCCGCAAACTGTAAACGCTGGGGTATTTTCTCCAACATAATACGCTCCATCTGATCAAAGCTACTGACTACAATTAAACTATTCCAATAATTCGGTGTTTCACTTGCAGCAGCTACTGCAAAAGCCCCACCCATGGATATGCCCCATAAGAATGCAGGCTGCTTAGGCCAATTAAACTGTCGTGCCGCATCTTCAAAGGCTAAGCGGGGGAGTTGGCGCTCAAACGGAGTTGCTCCAAAATACGTTTCTCGCAAAGGACTAGCGCCATGTGCGGGTAGGTCAATCAGCAAGCACCGTAAGCCTAACGCAGCAAAACGCTCCGCGACGGGTAATAAATCTTCTTTGCGTCCTTTACGTCCGTGTAATAGCACTACTGTTCCTAGCGTTTTGCCATACGGTGCAAGGTTTGGATTTTGATTGCCTACCTGTCGACGAATTCGTTTACCAATATTGCTGATGTAATGGGGATCGCTTTCAACAATTAAACAAGGCGCTTTACCCTGTAAGCAACCATAGCTTTGGATTTTGAGAGCGAAGTGGGTGGGATTATTCAGCCGTTCTTGATGATAGGGTAAGAGAGGGCGGCGTGGTGGGGTGAAAATAGTATCCGTCCAATGATTCAGCGCCCATAACGTAGGGCTAAGTATGAGTAATAAACCCAGTATAGTTTGACGTAATGCACGACCGAATATTTTCACAGCGACTCCTTCATTCTTATTGTTAAGTACTTGGGTATACCTAGTTATTTTGACTTTGAAAATTGCAAAAGATATCCGGCTAAGCTGGATTTTTTGTGCAGACTCAACCATGGAGAGCTGCACAGCTAAGGAGCCTAACTACAGCATAATGGGGTAATTACATAGCCTATATCAGCCTTGGTTTATACTCATTAGACTAAGTATTGCAACCATTTAAAGGGGAGTGTTTATGTTACCCAAACCCTATCAGCAGTTTGAGCAGCATTATTCTGAGGCTGGTTTATGGAGTAAGTTAGCGCAGTTTGCCAAAGGTGCGGGGCGCGAGTTAATTTTAAAGGTATTACAGTTATTTTATGCCTCACGCCGTAAAGATCTACCTGTGTGGGCAAAAACGACTATCTATGGAGCCTTAGGATATTTTATTAGCTTGATTGATTTTGTACCGGATATTACGCCCGTCGTAGGATATATGGATGATATGGGTGTCTTAACCGTCGCGCTAGGTCTTGTGGCTAGTTATATTGATGATGAAGTCAAGGCTCAAGCCCAAGCTCGCTATAATCAATGGTTTAATACCTAGACTAAGCGTCTTAAGGGCTTAGTCTACTATAGGTGCAGCATCTAGCGTCGCGACCGAATATAGGCGCGTGCCATGCGTCGCCCTAGTTCCATTTGCCCCTTAGCACTGTAGTGAATACGATCGCGTAAGGTGCCTAGGCCATCGGTATTGACTAATAGGGTATAGGGCAGAGTACGGGTTAATTGCGCTTGACTATTTTGTACCATGCCTACCATTTTAAAGTAGGGCGTGCGCGGATTCACCCGCCCCATAATCAGTAGGCTTTTAGGTGCAGCAATATCACTGCGTAGCTGACTAATAAAGTGCCACACTAGCGTTTGGTAATTTCGTGCATCGACCCATTTGCGCGCATCTTGTTCGCCTTGCATCCAAATAATGGCTTCAACCGGAGGGGTTGCTCGGTAAAAATACTCCGGCAAAGCAAGCTGTAAGTGGCGGAGTAAACCATAGTATAGCGGTTGACCATATTGCCATTGTTTAATAGAACTACCCGTCGCTGCCATTTTGATCAAAATATGCTGGTCATTGGGGAAGGCGCGTGCAACCTCATGTGCAAAAGTGACTTCGGGGCCAAAGTAGGTCGTCTGGGCTAACGGCTTTAAGCGTCCTTGGTAGAAAAAATGTACATTGGGTGGGGTTCTTTTATAGCGTGGTGGTAGTTCATGGGTTTTACCGTGCCCCATCATATTGGATTGTCCGGCGAGTAAATAAATGCGCTCCTTAGCAAGCAGAGGGGAGAGCGGGGCGAGCATGCCTAAAGTAACTGCCGCGATAATAATAAATTTAAGCATGGATATCCTTATCCTTTATTTTGTTGATGATTTAAGATGAGCTTGTATTGAGTGTAGAACCCCGGCTTAAAAGTCGCTAACGAATCGGATAAGGTGTTTATCTGCACTTATCAGGTTGCATACTCCAAACATTTTGCACATTCATCTGTCACACTCCCTATGATGGCTTAAACTAAGAAAATTCGGCGCTTCACTTGGGTGTGCAATGCAAAAATTATTGGCCTTTGATCCGCGTTATTATCAATTAGTGGTACAGGTTTCTTTGCTCGGTTGGGGAATGGTTTTTTTGCAATTTCCTATTGCTTGGCAACATATTGTTATTGTATTAGGGTGTGCATTAATTGCTCAATGGGCTTGCACGACTTATAAGCAATTACCTGCAGTATATTTGAGTAGCTTCAATACCAGTTTATCGATTTTATTATTACTCACTGCCCAAAACCCTTGGTGGTTAGGTTTAGCCGCCGTTATTGCTATTGTTAGTAAGTTTGTCTTGCGCTTTGAAGGACGACATATTTTTAATCCTTCTAATATAGGTATAGTGGTCGTGCTGTTACTGACGCACAATGTATGGGTATCGTCAGGTAAGTGGGGACATGAGTTATGGTTATTTTTATTAGTGGCAGGACTAGGACTCATCCCGCAGGTGGGAGGCAAAACCATGTTAGTCTCCATCAGTTTTTTATTGAGTTATGCGGCCTTGTTATTTAGTCGTGCGTGGTATTTAGGTGATCCGTGGGCGATTCCAGAGCATCAGATGAATAATGGTTCTCTATTGTTGTTTACCTTTTTTATGCTCTCTGATCCTAAAACCACGCCGGCTCATGCCTTAGCCCGTTTGCTGTATGGGGTAGGGGTGGCAATTGTGGCTGCTTTAATCCAATTTAAGCTCTATGTGCCCAATGCGTTTTTATATGCTTTAGTGCTGATGTCGCCCTTAGTGGTGGTGCTAAATCGTTGGTTTCCCGCTCAGGGCTTTGAATGGAATACAGATAGTTTAAGCAAACCTGTGAGTCGGTATTCGGCTTGAAGGAGGTCGCTTTAGAGTTATGAAATGCCGTCTTGATATTTGACCGCAACATGGGTGCCATCACAAAAGGGTTTATTATTTGACTGTCCACAGCGGCATAGGGCTTGACGGTTACTCAAGTCTAGGTAAAGCACTAGCCGCCTTTTGCCCACGCTGTAACCATTCCTCATAACGAGCGTGGGGACTAATTTGTTTTACTACATGACGCAAAGCATCCAGTAAATCCTCTTGATACAATCCGCGTAGACTAAACTGTAGATAGCCTTGATTTGATTGAGGTTTGTCAGGAGTATGGCACACTAAGGACACTTGTCCCCATTCTGTTTCGCAGTAAATGCCCTTGCGCCACGGTTGGACATTATGTTTATAGGTTTCGCCTAGACGAATAATCAAGCGCTCAATAATACTATGGTGCAAGAAAGCATAGTGAACGATGTATTGCCAATCCTTAGGGGCGTTGCCCCATAATTTCTCAGTCGGATTTTTCTCAGGTAAAAGGGCGGGAATAATGTATTCGCGCTCTTCAAAGGGAGTGTCCCGCTCACGGTTTGCTTCATAGCAAATATGACAATCGCGCATGAAATTAATATAAACCTCCCGCTCAGCTTCATCGGTGTTTTGCCAAATCAATTGACTTTCAAAACCTGAGAATTTTCCCCCTTTTTTGAGTAACCATTGCCGCTTGTCTGTCTTACGATCAAAAACTTTATAGACGGCTTCTATGATCCAGTTTTGATCTAAGATAAGTTGGTTTTCAAAGGTATTAGACTGATAAAACACGACTCCTATTTTATGTAGGTAGTCTGCAAACCACTTCGCATAATCAATCTGATGCTGTTGGCACAGCGTGATAAATGTGTCAAAACTTAGAGTTTTGTGGTGAGCGAGTTTATAGCGGTTAATCGCCTCTTCAACAGCTAACCATGAGCGCGGTAATTGAAGATAGACCCGCCCTTCGAGTTCTTCAATCACATCATCAATCATCCCCCTTAAGCCCTTAATATTTTTATACTGTATTGCAGAGATTTTAGTGGCTTGGCGAATTTGATCAGCCCCAAGCATGTCAGCGTTGAAGTCAGCAGGATATGGGGTAGGGTGTTTGTCTGAGCGATCTATCTGATTTTTGACTAGAATCACCGGACTATTCGGCGCTAAATCATGGATAGCCTCTAGCCAATAGCTCACAGGGTGATTTATTTCTGTGGGTTGCTCTTCAGTCTCCTCTGCCCACACTAAGAGATATAAACAGTCATCACTTAAAAAGAGGCGGTGAGTAGCATGATAGATTTCTTGCCCACCAAAGTCCCATAGTTGCCATGTGATAGGCTCGCTACTCTCAGAGGAGAGGGAGCAGGTTTCAATGGTAATCCCATGAGTGGATTCCATATTCGGAGGTGCGGCCTTATTGTGTTGTAGGGCATAGGCTAGGCTAGTTTTGCCGACGCGACCATTGCCGATGAATTGAATCTTGAGTTGACGCCGCCATTCAAAGCCTTGTTGAAAGGCTAGGTAGTAATGACGCAAGTTTTCATAACAGTTGTCGTAGTTGTTGTCTCCTAACAGCACAGAGGGAATAGAAGCAATGGGGTTCTTGGCTAAGGTTAGTTGCTTGAATCGAGGAGACAACAGGGTTTCAATAAAAGGACTTAAGTCGGTGATCTGATTGCCACTGCAATGGAGTTTTTTTAACTGGTGGAGTGATTGCAGATGGATTAAGTTGTTGATTTTATTGTTAGTACAATCGAGTGATTGTAACTGGTGAAGTGATTGCAGAGGACTTAAGTCGGTGATCTTATTCCTACTACAATCGAGTGATTGTAACTGGTGGAGTGATTGCAGAGGACTTAAGTCGGTGATCTTATTCCTACTACAATCGAGTGATTGTAACTGGAGGAGTGATTGCAGAGGGCTTAAGTCGGTAATCTCATTACAACTACAATCGAGTGATTGTAACTGGAGGAGTGAATGTAGAGGGCTGAAGTCGGTGATCTGATTGTAACTGCAATTGAGTGATTGTAACTGGAGGAGTGATTGCAGAGGGCTTAAGTCGGTAATCTCATTACAACTACAATCGAGTGATTGTAACTGGAGGAGTGATTGCAGGGGGCTTAAATCAGTGATCTGATAGTCATTGCAATGGAGTGATTGTAACTGGTGAAGTGATTGTAGAGGGCTGAAGTCGGTGATCTGATTGCCACCACAATCGAGTGATTGTAATTGGAGGAGTGAATGTAGAGGGCTTAAGTCGGTAATCTCATTACAACTACAATCGAGTATTTGTAACTGATGGAGTGAATGCAGAGGGCTTAAGTCGGTGATCTGATTGTTCCAGCAATCGAGTTCTTGTAACTGGTGGAGTGATTGCAGAGGGATTAAATCACTCAGGCGTTGCCATGCTATGTTTAAACGTAACAACTTAGTTAATTGAGCAATTTCTGTAGGAATAGTCTCGATAAACCTGTTAGGCCTATTAAATTTCTCTATTGGCATGGAAAGGTCTAATTCCTCTAACCAATCCAGCTCAAACACACTAGGCGGGATTTCATCTAATAGTAGATCACTCAAGTCCAAGCTGAGGGCTTGGGTTTGACGGCAAGCTTCAATACGTTCTAAAGCAATCTCTAGGGGAGTGGGCATAATAGACCTAGGGTTAAAGGCGCGAATAGAAAGATTTTAAAGCAAGGACAATGACTAAGTAAATCTTAGTCAAATACGGTAGGCATAAAAAAACCCGCTATAATGCAGGTTCTTACTATTCTTCGTTATTTTTATAGTAATACTTGGCGGAGAGGAAGGGATTCGAACCCTTGATAGGGGTTAACCTATACACACTTTCCAGGCGTGCTCCTTCAACCACTCGGACACCTCTCCAGATAGGCTCGCAATCCTACCCCACTAGGCCGGTAAAGTAAATAACTAGCCCGTAGCTTTACTGAGTGCAGTTTGCTCTAACCAATAATTAGTCAACCGCACAAAGTCACTCACCTCTAATGTTTCCGCCCGCCGACTCGGATCAATCCCTAAAGCCTCAAAGCCCGCATCACTAATAATGCTTTTAAGATTATTACGCAAGGTCTTACGCCGCTGGGCAAAGGCGAGAGCGACTAATTCAGAGAGCTTTTGCGTATTTTGTACGGGGTCTTTAATCACACGGCGCGGTGTTAACCGTACTACCGCAGAATCGACTTTAGGGGGAGGGCTAAAGGCACTCGGTGGTACATCAAATAAAAACTCCGTCTCACACCAATACTGCACCATCACCGCCATACGCCCATGATCTTTATTACCTGCTACCGCCACAAGGCGGTCTACCACCTCCTTCTGCAGCATAAAGTGCATATCTTCAATCACATCCACTTGTTCCAGTAAATGAAAAATAAGCGGGGTCGAAATATTGTAAGGCAGATTACCTACCACACGAATCTTGTCATGGCGAGCAAGCGCTTTAAAATCAATCGTTAAGGCATCTTGAGCGTGAATAGTGAGTTTATCGTTTAAATCAGTTTGTGATTGCCACCATGCGATCACATCCCGATCTAGTTCTACCACCTCTAAATGATCAACATAGTCCAACAGTGGAAACGTCAAGGCACCTCCACCCGGGCCGATTTCAATAATCTGTTGTTCTGATTTGGGGTAAATAGCACGGACTAAGCTATTAATAATCGAAGTGTCTTGTAGGAAATGCTGTCCAAAACGCTTTTTGGTGCGGTTTTGATAATGGCTCATAGGCTTCTAATTTAAAAAATACTAATAAAAAAATGGCGGACTCAGCGCCCGCCATTTTCCATAAATAACCCTAGGAAAAGAGTTAAGGCAGGATTTTAAGTTCTACCCGACGATTTTGTGCTCGACCTTCACTAGTGGTATTGGGTACTAGGGGCTGAGTTTCACCATAGCCCTTAGCGGTTAAGTTAGCAGCATTAATGCCTTTGCTCACTAAGTAATTTAATACTGCTTGAGCACGGGCTTGTGAAAGGGTCATATTGCTCTCATCATTGCCTACATTATCAGTATGTCCATCCACTTCCAATTTCAGCTCAGGGTATTTACGCAATGCTTCTGCAGCATCGTCCAGAATAGGTAAGGATTCAGAGGTTAATTGATCAGAACCACGCTCAAAGTTGACACCTTTGAGATTAATATTAGCATCTTTAGCACAACCGACCTGATTGACTGCCGCACCGGCTGCGGTGTCTGGGCAAAGATCGTCATTATCCGCTACCCCATCAGCATCCGTGTCTGATACTAAGTCGCAACCTTTCTCATCCACTTTGGTATTAGGGGCAGTCATTGAGCATTGATCTTTGCTATCGACCACACCATCTTTATCGGTATCGAGTTCACAGCCTTGATCATTGACTTTGGCTCCAACGGGAGTCTCAGCACAGCTATCCTTACTATTGACGACGCCATCTTGGTCAGAGTCAGGCTCACAACCCTTAGCATCCACTCTAATACCCTCTGGAGTCGCAGGGCATTGGTCTTTGCTATTCACCACACCGTCTTTATCCGTATCTAGCTCACAACCATTGGCCTCAACAGGTACGGTATTAGGTGTACCTAAACACTGATCTTTACTATCAGGGACACCATCACTATCCTCATCGACTTCACAGCCGAGAGCATCGACTTTTGTACCGGCTGCTGTCTCAGGGCAGGCGTCTTGGCTATTAGCTACACCATCCTGATCATCATCTAGCTCGCAACCTTTATCATTCACCTTAGTGCCTTGAGGGGTCAAAGCACATTGATCCAGACTATCCACCACGCCATCTTGATCGGTGTCTAGCTCACAACCCGTCGCATCGACCCGTACACCGGCGGGGGTATTAGGGCATTTATCACGAGGATCGACGACTAAATCGCTATCAGAGTCTGTCGTAGCCACTTTGAGCTGCTCAGCAAGTTGCTGTTGTTCAGTGGCAGCTAGTTTTAACTGCTCCTCTAATTGCTTTTGCGCGGTTTGAGAGTTATTGAGTTCGCTAGCGACTTCTGTAACGGCACCGACCTGTGCAGTTAGGGCTTGTTTTTCTGTAGTCCACGCCTGTAGCTTTTGATCTTTTTCAGTTAAATCAGCTAAGAGTTTATCCCGCTCTTGTTGCCACGTTTGGCTGGTTTGCTCTTGCGCTTTGACTTGGGTTTGGAGTTGTTCACGTTCCTTAGCAAGCGTATTTTCTAGTTCGGCACGTTGAGCCATCAGGTCGCTGGATTGCTTTTCAATATCTTCCAGATTAGTTTGTAATTGCTGCTTTTCCTCACTTACCTTAGTAATTTGAGCGGCAATCTCTGGAATCGTATGAACTTGAGCGGTGAGGGCGCTGATTTGCTCACTTAAGTCTTGTTTTTCGGTCGTCCATTGTGACTCTGAGCCTTTCAGGGTATCGAGACTAGCCAAGAGCTGTTGCTTACTTTGACTAAATTGGGCCGCAATTTCAGGAATAGTACCCACTTGCATATTAAGGGTAGCGACCCTATCGCTCAGGGTTTTTTGCTGGGTTAGCCACTCTTGCTCTTTAGTTGCCAAATTTGCCTTTAGATCAGCAATATCTTTTTCTTTAGTGACTACTAAGGTTTTAAGCTCATCAAGCTCTTTATCCTGCGCACTCAGTACCTTGTGCAGATCATCTAGAGCCGCATCTTTTTCCTTGAGAATAGTATTGAGGCTTTCAGTCTTACCATCAACCGAACCTTGTAACTCACTCAGCGCTTGGGCTTTGGTGTTTAATTGATTTCTTAGATCGGTTGCCTCCGTTTGGGTTTTGCTGAGCTGAGTCTTGAGATTGCTTAGCGTCTCATTAGTGGTTTTTAATTCTTGCTGTAATGCGCCAATTTGCTGAGCTTTAGCACTGAGGTTTTGTTGGATTTCCTTAATGTCATTCCATGAAAACTCTAGGCCTGATGAGCGTGGAGCTTGAGTAGTGGCTTGTCCACCCATTAATGACATCGCACCGGCGGGGACAGCTTGGGGATTCATGGTGTCAGTAGGCCATGCCCCGCCACCATAAGGATAGGCCGGAACCCACATAGGTGTAGTCGTCGTATCCTGTGGATTGGCTGTATTGGGGGTTTGAGCCGTATCAGGAGAGGTGGAGCCATCGCCATAATAAGGCGGATAAAATGGCACACCAATCGCATAAGGCATAGGTGCTACCGCCCCTTCCGCACTCCCTTGGCCTACACTCACGCCATTAGTCATTTCTTGGGTGGAGGTCATTGGATAAACAAATACACCATTGGTATTAAGATCACTGGGAGGGGAGGTCGGGGAAGTCGAGGGGGCTATACCTTCTTTGGGTAAAGCATTCGGATTAGGCAACTGATTTTCTGCATGGATGGCGGTGCTTACCAATGCAGTGATCAGAGTTACTCCAGTAATCAGTTTATACATGCGTCAAACCTCACGCTGAGTTTGGGAAAATAGGGTCAGAGTCATTTGCCACCTATGGTTAGGTCACGTCGTGCTGAGGAAATTGTAATCGTAAAGCCCGCTATAACGTCCAAAAAAGACATACAAGCAAGAATTAAAAACACGGAATTACCTCCCCACGGATAAATTAGCCAACATACTAAATAAAAAATCAATACTATGGTGGACAGTAAGTGGTCAATAATAGTGGTTTCTGAAGTACGAGTGGACTTAAATATCTCGATATATAACACTAGTATACCAGCCAAAACCATAAAGTCTCCCCACGTAGGCCGCCAAATATGCCCTGAAGGTAAAGTAATATTAAAAAGGATAATATTTAAGCCACGGGGAAAAATACCAAACTGTACGCATAGCCAATAAATCAATAACAGAATACCGAATAGAGGCATAAAAGGCAGTAAACGAAGCATATTTTATCTCTAGATGAGTGGTTCTGGTGCCATGAACAACATGGGGTAAGCAAGTCCTAGGTACTCATAGAGCTAAGTCGTTAGGAGTAAGTGAGCTGTTCAAGTCAAACATTGTAAAGGAATATGGCACTTAACGTTAGATTGAGATCGGAGCAGCGGTCATGTTAAGGGGATGATTCCGTTTATCGAATAGCAGACAAAACACACCGCGCTCGTCGGTAATCGGTATAAGTCAGGGGATAAAGTTGCTTATACTAAGGGGAATAGGCGCTGCCCTGAGTCCATAACAATAAAAAAATAATAAAACTATAGCGAGAAAACTATGAAAATTACCAAGCGCTACCCATTTTCACAATGGCTGTTGCTACCCCTATTATCATGTTCTTCTATCGTACTAGCAAATGAGTTAGCTGCAGGTGGAGTGCCTAATTCGGTACTCACTTTGGAAGATAATTATGTAGAGACCCCGAATACTACTATCAGAACTACGACTCCTAATGCAAAGGCTCAAGCCACAGCATTAGCCAATAATAGCAATGGTTTTCTAGAGACCCAAACGACCTCTACTGCGGGGGGTAGTAAAAGCTATATGGGCGGAAATACCCGTATTGGCGTTAGTGTTGATAGCCAATACAAATTGCGTTTGGATGGGACACAAGTTTTTTCTGATACCAAGGATTCGGTCACTAGTGGTGAGGGCTGGATTGGTTTTAACCCTAAACCAAATGAGGATGAGGATGAAAAAGCACTAACGGGAGCAGGGCTTAAAATCAATCATAACTGGGTGGGAAAAAATGACACTGGCGGTGTGAGTCGGGTACACAAAGTCTTTGGTGCTTATGATCAAAACGAGCAAAAAGATAAAAAAGTTACCGCAGGTTATGGTCAAGAAACCCAGAATATGTTCTGGTCAGGCCAAGCGAGTTTTGCTAAGGGCGATGAGCGTGTAGTGGGGACTTCTGGTAAAACCCCTATTATAGAACGCCCCTATGACTATGGTGTCGGTGGTCGTGTAGGTACTTTCTTACCTAATCAATTGATGCAAGTGCAAGGTGGCTTGGATCTTGAGTTTGGTAAAACCTATGCTGATAACGAAAAGCGTCCTACTCAAGTGACTGTATCGGGTGGCGTGGAAAAATTCTTTATGGATTCCCCCCACAGCATCGGTGCGAATATTGAGTTACTCAATAAATCGGGTGGTACCGAGGAAGAGAAGAAAAATGATGCACGCGGTAGCCTAAGTTATCGTTATGAATTCGGTGGCGCGAATGGTTTATACGAACCGAATCAAATGTATAAACGTGTTCGTGTAGAGATACCGGGTGAGGTTAAAGTCGTTCAGACTCCGGGCAAAAAAATAGAACAGAAAATGGTGAAAAACACCATGGAGCTGGAAGGGGATACCTTCTTCGCACGGGGTAAATGGGAACTATTGCCTGCCGCTAAGCAACGCCTACAAAGTATCATGGCGCAAATGCGTAATGGGGTAAAAGGTAATATTCATATCGTGGGTAGTACTTGCGATTTAGGTACAGCAGAGAGTAATAAATTCCTCTCAGAAAAACGAGCCAATGCAGTACGTGAGTATTTCATTTCTAATGGTTTTGATCCTAATACCTTGCTTGCCGAAGGTATGGGTGAGGCTAATCCTAAGTATCCTAATGATGAGGCACATCGTTACCGGAACCGTCGGGTTGATATTGAGTATCTCACCTATCAAAATAGCTATAAAAACGTGGTTGTTGATGAAACTAAAACGACCACAGTACGTACCGCTCCACGGGTAGTATGGCGTCAAGAGTTGGTTAAAACACCACCAAGATGGGTAGAACGTGCATTACGTAACAATATTCAACACAAACGTTCTATTGATACATATCGCACAGGTGGAGTAGCAGGTAATACTAATACCAGTACTATCAATGTAAAAGACGACTCCTTTAGCGTTGTATTGAATGATACTAATACAAAAACTATTAATGTCTTGACTAATGACACAGGCGATGGGTTGACTATTATTAATGTCAGTACCCCACAATATGGTACAGCGGTGATTAGTAAAGATGGTAAGTCAATCAGCTATACCTTACGTCATGGTTACTGTGAGAGCCATACTTTTACCTATACCGTACAAGATAAAAATGGCAATACTGCTCAAGCCACTGTTTATGTGGATGTTCAAAGTTAATTTATCTTAAGTACGTAATAGCTATTAAGGTTAGGGCAAAGCCACTTATTAAGAGTGGCTTTGTTCTTTTTATGAGCTATATTTTGCCCACCTCCCTATACAACCCCTATGCTATGCTAGAGGCCATTATGGTTTTTAGGATTTGTCATTATTGCTGCGCCGTTCATCTACTCTTATTAAGCCTGCTAAACAACGCTCACGTTGGTGGTGGGTAGTAGAGTTACTGATTATTTTGCTCATCGTGCTAGGTATTAGGGTTTGGAATCAAGCGGAATTAATTACAGGAGCAGCTCCTAATGTTAAGGCCGAAATGACCAGCGGTGAGCGGGTAGAGTTAATTGATTATCGAGGTGAACCCCTTTTACTCTATTTTTGGTATCCAGACTGTACTATGTGTCAGTTTCAGCAATCGACTATTAGTGATCTGGCTAAAAATCATTCTGTTTTAACGGTAGTGCAGGCGAGTCATCAAGAGCAATTACGCGCCTACATGGAAGAAAAAGGTATTAGTAGCTGGCCCACCATTATGGATGAAGAGGGCAATATCCATCGGCAATTCGCAGTGAAAGCAACACCTACCTATTATATTATTGATGGTGAGGGCATGATTCGCTTTCGTGAAGTGGGCTTAAGTACGAGCTGGGGCTTACGTTTGCGTTTATGGTTTGCCGGTGAGCATATGAGCGATGAGAGCCTATAAGTATCTGAGCCAAGGTAATCGGGTATTTCTTCCGCAGCCGCTGTGAATACATCCCTGCCGCCAAGACTGCTTCAGAAATACCTGACTACTTTGGTATACCTAACTAACTATAAATGTAGGATAGGGAAGCAAACAAGAAAGTGCTGAAAATTAATTCCACTGATGAATCGAAGTTAGGTTGCAAATGATAATAGTTATCATTAATATCATGTTCAGTTTTAACTACGATTCGAGGCATGGGATTAATGCGTAAACTATTCAGTTGTGTATTGGGATTAGTTTTAGCGACACCCGTTTGGGCGGATGGCGCTGTGAATGTTTACTCTTCCCGTCAAGAGCAATTGATTAAACCGATACTAGATCAATTCACCACTAGCACAGGTATTAAAGTCAACCTCGTCACGGGTAAAGATGATGCGCTGATTGAGCGCCTTAAGTTAGAAGGTGAAAACTCTCCTGCTGATGTACTGATGACCGCCGATGCGGGACGTCTATATCGTGCTAAAAGTATGGAATTAACCCAAGCCATAGCATCAGATGCACTAAAAGCAAATATTCCTGAGCATCTACGTGACCCCGAAAATCACTGGTTTGGCTTAACCTATCGCGCTCGTCCTATTTTCTATGTTAAAGACAAGGTAAAGCCTGAGCAGCTCTCTACCTATGCCGATTTAGCCGATCCTAAATGGAAAGGGAAAATCTGCGTGCGTAGCTCGGACAATATTTACAATCAATCCCTCGTAGGCTCTATGATTGCGAGCACAGGTGCTGAGGCTACCGAAAAATGGGTGACTGGTTTTGTGCAGAATTTTGCGCGTCCCCCCGAAGGTGGCGACCGTGATCAAATCAAAGCTGCCGCTGCGGGTCAATGCGAGTTAGCGCTGGCTAATACCTATTACTTTGGGCAAATGCTCAGTGGTGAGAATGCTGAGGACAAAGCTGCTGCTGAGAAAGTTGCTATTTTCTGGCCAGATCAAGGTGAGGGGCAACGTGGCACCCATATTAATATCAGTGGTGCTGCGGTCACTAAAGCGGCAAAAAATAAAGACAATGCGGTAAAACTACTCGAATATTTGACCCATGATGAAGCACAGCATTGGTATGCTGAGCATAATCAAGAGTACCCTGTCAAAGCAGGCGTTAGTCCTAGTGCCTTATTAAAAGGTTGGGGGGAGTTTAAAGCCGATAGCCTTAATCTTTCTGAGCTAGGTAAAAATAATGCTGAAGCCGTGAAGATCATGGATAAAGCGAATTGGAAATAAGCAAAGGTATTTGGCGCACCCTCATCATAGGGATGGCTACCTTTACCGCATTGCCGATTATTGCGGTGTTCAGCTATGTCTTTGTGCCTGCACCAGAGGTGTGGGCGCATTTATTTGACACGGTATTAGTGGACTACATCAGTAATACCCTATGGCTGATGCTCGGTGTCAGTGTCGGTGTATTGCTCATAGGAATACCGGCGGCTTGGCTAATGAGTATGTGTGATTTTCCCGCACAGCGTTTTTTTGAGTGGGCCTTATTACTGCCCCTCGCCATGCCCGCCTATATTATTGCCTATACCTATACCGGCATGTTGGATTTTGCGGGGCCTGTACAGAGCCTGATTCGCTCGCTCACGGGATGGGGGTATGGTGATTATTGGTTCCCTAAGGTACGTTCTTTAGGGGGGGCGATTACTATGTTGTCCTTAGTCCTATTCCCCTATGTCTATTTATTAGCCCGTGCGGCCTTTTTGGAGCAATCCATTTGTGTGCTGGAGGTCAGCCGTACCTTAGGTGCGAATCGTTGGCAAAGTTTTTTCCGAGTCGCTTTACCCTTAGCCCGTCCTGCGGTGATTACTGGCTTATCACTGGCACTCATGGAAACAGTAGCAGATTTTGGTACGGTGCAATACTTTGGGGTGAGTACGTTCACTACGGGTATTTTTCGCACGTGGTTTGGCTTAGGGGATCATGCAGCAGCTTCTCAATTAGCGGCCTTACTCATGACCTTGGTGTTGGTATTGATTTTATTAGAACTCTGGTCACGACAACGCGCCCGCTATCACCATACCTCTAGCAAATATTCTCGTATTCCTAAATATCAACTCAAGGGTTGGTGGGCTATAGGCGCTTTTCTAGTCTGTGCCTTACCGTTAGCGTTAGGGTTTATTATTCCTGTCGCGCAATTAGTGTATTGGGGTATTAGTACCGCTCACTTGACCTTGGATAGTAGCTTTTGGGAGTTAGTGCTTAATAGCTTAATCTTGGCCGCTTTAGCCGCCTTGTCTGCTTTAATCTTGGCGCTGATTTTGGGCTATGGTAAGCGTATTAATCCCGACCCTATGGTAAAAACAGCCACTCGCATTGCCGCTCTAGGCTATGCCATTCCCGGAACTGTGATTGCGATTGGGGTACTCATACCCTTAGCGTGGTTAGATACTCAGCTCAATATATTGGCTAAATATGTATGGGGTACTTCGGTAGGTCTGATTTTCAGCGGCTCTTTATTGACCTTACTCTATGCCTATAATGTACGTTTTTTAGCGGTATCCCTACAAACCGTAGAAGCAGGGCTGGGTAAGATTAAACCGACGATTGATAATGCAGGGCGTTCGTTAGGGCTAGGCTCTGTCGGTGTTTTGCGGTATTTACATCTACCTTTAATGAAAGGAACATTACTCACGGCTTTGCTTTTAGTATTTGTCGATGTATTAAAAGAATTACCCGCGACCTTAATTCTGCGTCCTTTTAATTTTAATACCTTAGCGGTAAAAGCCTATGAGTTAGCCTCAGATGAGCGTTTAGCTGAAGCGGGTTTGCCTGCTTTAATGATTGTGGCTGCAGGCATTTTACCCGTGATTTTATTAAGTCGTTCTATTGCCACTTCACGAGCAGGTACTTCAAGCTCATGAGTCAACTCAGTCTTCAAAATATTGTTATTCAATATGGTCAACAAGTCGTCATTCATGACGTGTCTTTGCAAGTCGAGCATGGGCAAATTGGCTGCTTATTAGGCCCTAGTGGTTGTGGTAAAACGACCTTATTACGAGCTATTGCCGGATTTGAGGCGGTAACGAGTGGTCAAATTGCTTTAGGCGATACCATTATTAGCTCACCTCAAATTCATATCCCCCCTGAAAAACGTCAGATCGGGATGGTATTTCAGGATTATGCGTTATTTCCGCATTTAACGATTGCTAATAATATTAGTTTTGGCATTCGCCAGCTTAGTAAAGTGGCACAAACGAAACGAATCGAGCAGTTATTAGAGTTAGTTAATTTATCCGGTTATCAAAAACGTTATCCACATGAATTATCGGGTGGACAACAGCAACGTATTGCCTTAGCTAGAGCTTTAGCACCTAAACCTAAGCTTATGCTGCTGGATGAGCCGTTTGGTAGTCAGGATGTGGAGTTGCGGGAAATACTGGCGCGAGAAGTGCGGGATATTTTAAAACAAGAGCAAACGACCGCCATTTTAGTCACCCATGATCAACATGAGGCCTTTGCAATGGCCGATGAGATTGGGGTGCTAAAAGCAGGGCGCTTGCAGCAATGGGATAATCCCTATCATCTGTATCATCGCCCCGCTAATGCATTTGTAGCGGAGTTTATTGGGCAGGGTGTGCTGATTGCAGGTGAAGTACTTGATAATTATACCGTTCAAACGGCTGTTGGTGTGGTGTCGGGTAGTTTGCCCGTGGGGGCGACCCCGCATATGCCCTTACAGGTATTGATTCGCCCTGATGATATTCGTCTGGTCGCTAAGGCGGAGCGTAAAGCGGTGGTCATATCGCGAGTGTTTCGCGGGGCTGAGTATTTATATACGCTACAATTGAGCGATCAAAAAACGACTATTTTGGCTTTAGCACCTAGTCATCAACAGTACGAAATTGGGGAAACCGTTTATTTTGAACTGGATATGCAGCACTTAGTACTAGTCCCCTAAGTGCGTACTAGCGATACTCCGCTATAACCTCAATTAGCCCGACGATATGAGCATTTAATTCTGCTAAATCTTCGGCTGGAATCCACCATTCCGTGTGAATAGCACCGCCTACCTTTTGAATAGGGTAGCGCTCCATAAAGGCTTTCTGCACCTGAAAGCGCGTCACATATCCTACTCCACTGTCTTTAATATTCCATTGAATAGCGATTTGTTTCGCATACTCTTCATTAGTTACGGGGTAAAAGATCGGCTGTTCGGGTAAACGCGGCGGCCAAGCTGTAAAACCACTTTGCCTGACTAACTCTAATTCTTTAGGACCAATAGGGCGGTATAAGGTAACGACTTCTTCCATTGGTTTTCCGTTTTCGTATTGGCAAAGATATCGCTTCCTGCCTCTTCAGTGTTGTGTGGGTGCAGTGGAACCCGCAATCTGCTCAACTTCGGCTAGTGACAACTGAAATAAATCAGCAATCGCCTGATGACTCATGGTGTTCATACTAATTAATTGCTTGACCCCTTGTAATAAGCGTTGTTTTTCCGCATCTAATAAGGGCTGAAGCTCTTCACGCGCTTGCTCAATCCCTTTCTCAAAGCCCCAACGATAGGTAGAAAAACGGGTAATATCGACTTGAGTTAACATATGTTTGGCCTCATCTAGGTTGGCTTGTAGGTTACGATTATCGGCAAGTGTTTCTAACATTTCATAATAATTACGAAAGGCTTTTTCATCATCGCCGGTTAACTCGCGCAAACGCACGACAATATAATTGACCACTTCCTGCACAGGACGCTGTTTGAAGTCACACAAAATGGCGAGTACTAAGGCTTCAGGGGTATCTTGTGCCAGTAGCAGACTACAATCCACTGTATACATATCCAGCACTTGATAACGATAATCCAGATTGGGTAACAGCAATTGGCTTTGCATGCCCAAACCACGTTGCCCAATATAGACCAAATATTGTATACCCGCTAGGTCGTGGAGTAGGTAGTTGTTACGGGTATTTGCCGCTTTATAATGGTGAGTGAAAATATATCCATTATATCACTAATGAGGCAGGTAATGAGTGTGTTAGGCTGCAAGCATCATCGTATTTATCATGATAAATTAAGATTTTTACTCTCATAGGATGAAGCATAATGTCATTAGCAACTAGTCATCTATTTAAACAACAAGCGTTTATTAATGGACAGTGGGTAAGTGCTCACTCTAACCACACCTACCCCGTGCATAATCCTGCGACCGGCGAGCAATTAGGCTCCGTTCCTGCCATGGGAGCGGCGGAGACCGAACAAGCCATTCAAGCGGCTGAGGTTGCACTACCCGCTTGGCGAGCCTTAACGGCTAAAGAGCGTGCCGGTAAACTTCGCACTTGGTTTAATCTCATGATGCAAAACCAAGACGAGCTAGCCCGTATCATGACCCTAGAGCAGGGTAAACCCTTAGCCGAGGCAAAAGGCGAAATTGCCTATGCGGCCTCATTTATCGAATGGTTTGCAGAAGAAGCCAAGCGTGTTTATGGCGAAACAATCCCCGGACATCAGGCGGATAAACGTCTCGTTGTGATTAAACAACCGATAGGGGTCGCGGCTGCGATTACTCCGTGGAATTTCCCCTCCGCCATGATTACCCGTAAAGCGGCTCCGGCCTTAGCTGCGGGCTGCACTATGATCTTAAAACCCGCCTCGCAAACCCCGTTTTCTGCGCTTGCCCTTGCCGAATTAGCTACCCAAGCCGGTATTCCGGCGGGCGTGTTTAATATTGTCACGGCAGGTATGAGCGGAGCCTCTGAGATTGGTAATGTGCTCTGCAATAGCCCTGTGGTGCGTAAATTATCCTTTACTGGCTCTACCGCAGTCGGGATGAAGCTGATGGCTCAATGTGCGCCTACACTCAAAAAGCTCTCTTTAGAATTAGGGGGGAATGCGCCGTTTATTGTATTTGACGATGCGGACGTGGATGCAGCGGTACAGGGCGCGATTATTTCTAAATACCGTAATGCCGGACAAACCTGTGTGTGCGCTAATCGTATTTATGTACAAGCCGGTATTTATGATCAATTCGCTGCAAAACTAACACAGGCCGTAGAGCAGCTCAAAGTCGGCAATGGTTTAGAGGCAGGTATTACCACCGGGCCTTTGATTGATGAACGCGCGGTGCAAAAAGTCGAAAGCCATTTACAGGATGCGCTGAGTAAAGGAGCAACATTAGTCACAGGTGGGCATCGCCATGCTTTGGGTAAAACCTTTTTCGAGCCAACAGTATTAACTGGCGCAACGCTGGATATGTTGGTCGCACGGGAAGAAACCTTTGGCCCTTTAGCACCCTTATTTAAATTTGACACCGAAGCCGATGTGATTCAGATGGCGAATGCGACCGAATTTGGTTTAGCTGCCTATTTTTATGCACGAGATGTGAGCCGAGTCTGGCGAGTAGCGGAAGCCTTGGAATATGGTATGGTGGGGATTAATACCGGCTTGATTTCCACCGAAGTGGCACCCTTTGGTGGGGTGAAGTATTCAGGGTTAGGACGTGAGGGTTCGCGGCATGGGATAGAGGAATACTTAGAAATGAAGTATCTGTGCTTTAATATTTGATAATTCTGCTTAGCAACTAACCGTCATAGGGCGGTTAGTGCTTGGTTAAATCAGGGAGTTAGGCAGGAGTTTTTCCTTTGATTTGTGCTAGGAAGAGGGGGATTAGTTTGAAAAGACTAAGGAATATCTGGAATTCACGATCCTTTCGAGCTTGATCTTCAGGAGTCCAGGTCGAACTGGCAGTTATTTTAGCAGGAACCCATTGGATAGTATATTTTCCGGGGTTATTTATCAGGGCAATCGCTTGAATCTTTATTGTTGTAGAGGGATGAGTGGCTCCAAGAGTTCGGCGAGATAATCGGTTGACCAAGCGGCCTGCTTGCGCCGTACTTTGAGACTATGCTTATTTGTCTGGCTGTACCGAAGTAAGTTAGTCGCCATCTGGCGTAGGAGGGAGAAATTGTGAGGCCCATCGCCGGTACGGTTACGCGCCCGATCCTCCTGCATCAGCACATCCAAGACCCAATGGAGTCGGTTCTCAATCCCCCAATGGGA